>CAWIJH010000010.1:0-389363 GCA_963836455.1 uncultured Verrucomicrobiae bacterium | reverse complement strand
TGACGCCAGGTGATTTGTAATTTCGCTTTCGCAGTGCGTTGCGCAGAGTTGCGAGGTTTTGCATAAAAATCTTGTCCGACCGTAGAACGGACCGTAGAAAATTTCGGCTTGCGTTTCTGGGTCGTTGAACTGTAGAAAGCTGACGCCTCCACGGGCCGTGATTCTGCTTTCACTCTCCACACGGCAATGACAGACTGATACCCGATCGCGATGACGCGGTTTGCAACACTTATCATCCTAGTGTCGTTCTGCGGGAACGCAGCAGCACCGCCACTAGTCACGTTTGGATTGGTTTGCGAATAGATGCGCACAGTGCCCCCAAAGAACTTCTTCGCCGAGCTGAAGCGACGCAATGTCATCCGCGCGACGATTCTCTATCTCGGCGCTGTGTGGGCGCTCGCGCAGGGCATCTCCCAACTGGGGCCGTCGGTCGGCGCACCGGAATGGGCGACGCGGTGGTTTCTGGTCGCTGCAGGGATCGGTTTCCCCTTTTGGATTGCCTTCTCGTGGTTCTATGAGTTCACCCCGGAAGGTTTGAAGCGCGAAAGTGAGATCGACCCAGCCGAGTCGATCACGCACCACACCGGGCGCAAGCTCGACTTCGCGATCATCGGCGTGCTCGCGATCGCAGTCGTTTTGCTGCTAACAGACTGGTTTGTGCTGCGCCACGGCATTAATCAGGCGACGCCCATGCCGATTGCGGAGAAGTCGATTGCCGTGCTGCCGTTTGAAAACCTGAGCGAGGAAAAACAAAACGAATATTTCGCCGATGGCGTGCAGGACGAAATTCTAACCGACTTGTCAAAGATCGCGGACTTGAAAGTGATCAGCCGCACGTCCGTGATGCAGTATAAGAGCGGACTTGCACGTAACCTGCGCAAGATCGGTCAGGAGCTGGGCGTGGCGCATGTGGTAGAAGGAAGCGTTCAGCGCTCGGGCAATCGCGTGCGGGTCAACGCGCAGTTGATCGATGCCCGCAACGACGCGCATCTGTGGGCGCAAACCTACGATCGCGATCTGGCCGATGTGTTCGCCATCCAAAGCGAGATCGCCAAGGTGATCGCCGACCAGTTGCAGGCGAAGCTCTCGCCTAACGAGAAGAAAGCCATCGAGCAGCCACCCACGACTGATCTGGCGGCTTTCGATCTTTACAGCCGGGCGAAGTCACTTCTCCTCACGGCAGGTTTCAGCGCGACGGGCGAGCCAGACCGGCGAAAAGCAATCGAGCTTCTGGATGAGGCAGTGAACGCGATCCCTCATTTTTCGACGCTTACTGCCAACTCGCCCGTGCCCACGAAGACCTTTATTCAGTAAGAGGTGATCATACTCCCGCCCGGCTTGCGCTGGCTGAAGCTGCGTTGCAAGCCGCGACACGGCTGCGGCCGGCTGCTGCCGAAACGCATTTGGCGCGCGCGCAATATCTTTACCGCGGGTTGCGCGACTATGCCGGCGCCCTCGCCGAATTGGAGATTGCGCGGCGAGCATTACCCAATGATCCGCGTCTCTTCGAACTGACCGGCTACATTCTGCGGCGGCGCGGGCAGCAGGAGGAAGGTCTGCAGAACCTGCAGCGCGCGGTAGAGTTGGACCCGCGCAACTTTTATACTCTGCAACAGATCGCGCTCAGTTACGAATTCCTGGGGCGCTATGGCGAGGCGATCGCCGCGCTGGATCGGGCGTTAGCGATCATGCCCGACAATGTCGAAACGCGGGCCAATCGTGGATCAGATTACGTCTTCTGGAAAGCGGACACCCGGCCGCTGCACCAGACAATTGATGCAACCCTCGCGCAAGGGCCGAGCGCCATCGCCAGTGCCGCGGACACCTGGTTCTTTTGCGCTCTGGCCGAACGCGATCCGGCTGCGGCCGAACGAGCACTCGTCGCGCTGGGCGACAATCCTTCCTGGGGCGAAGCCACGATTTATCTTAACCGCAGCTTTGGTGAAGGTCTGCTGGCGCGTATGACCAAAGATGAGGCAAGAGCGCGCACTGCGTTTGAAGTGGCTCGCGCCCAGCAGGAGAAGATCGTGCAGGCGCAGCCGGACTACGGCCCAGCCCTGTGCGTCCTCGGCCTAGTCGACGCTGCTCTTGGGCGGAAAGACCTGGCCTTGGACGAAGGCCGGCGAGCAATCGCGCTCGCGCCGGTGGAAAAAGACATCCTCGATGGCAGCTACGTCCTTCAATATTTCGCCATCACGGCAGCGTGGGCGGGGGACAAGGAGTTCGCTTTGCAGCAACTGGAAACAGGACTGCGCGCTCCCGTCCGGTCGCTCCTGCTGAGTTACGGCGGCTTAAAACTGCTCCCACATTGGGACCCGCTCCGCGGCGATCCGCGCTTCGAGAAAATCGTCGCCTCCCTCGCGCCGAAAGAGGCGAGCAAGTAAACGCCACGATGGGACCCTCGCAAAGGCTGGCCGCATTTGCTGAAAAATTCTGAGAAGCGTTACCAGTTTACGCGCTAGCTCTTATGACAGAGACGAAGCCCCTCCCCCCGGGAGTCCCAAACCATTTCTCACGTCGTAGAACGGGATAGTTCGCAGGTGAAGGGCCTGCGATCTCTCCAACTCTCCGACGCGTTTGCATAGGCCGGTTTTGGGAGGGACAGTGACTTGGATTGATGCGCCCGTAGCTCAGCCGGACAGAGCAACGGATTTCTAATCCGTGGGTCGGGTGTTCGAGTCACCCCGGGCGCGTAGCAACTTTACCAACGCCGCCGAGCAGCCGCGATATTTCTAGCGAAGAGGTTCCTGATGTTCGGTCTGACTACCCTCGTCGCTCGCCTGTTTCCCCTTCGGAACGCAAATGTCGGAAATCCCACTCACCCGCTGCGCATCGAATAATAACCTTCTGGTTCAACTAACAGATTCTGCCTAGCAACGAAACGCGCGCACAGCGTCGATTACTTGCGCCTGTTCCGAGCTGCTCATTCCGGTGAAAAATGGAAAACGCAACAGGCGATCGGCCAAATCTTCTGTGACGGGACAGTCGCCTTGGTGACCACCAAACCGGAGACCCATAGGCGAGAGATGTAGCGGCAGATAATGAAACACAGCCAGAATCCCTAAGCCCGCGAGGTGCGAGATCAATGCTTGCCTGCTTTCGAGGGACGGCATGATTACGTAGAACATGTGGTAACTCTGTTCGCATTCCGGCGGGATGATCGGCAACCGGACGCCGTTTATTTTCGCCCACGAAGCCAGTTCAAGTGCGTAGGTTTCCCAGATTTTGCGTCTCATCGACTGAATCTGGTCGCGATGTTCAAGCTGTGCGCGAAGGAAAGCTGCCAGTAGATCTGCAGGCAGATAGCTCGAACCCACATCGACCCAGGTGTATTTGTCGATTTCACCGCGAAAAAATTGGCTGCGATTTGTTCCCTTTTCCCGAAGGATCTCGGCCCGCTGATTAAGGTTCGCATCGTTGATCAGCAGCGCACCGCCTTCACCGCAACTGAAATTCTTAGTTTCGTGGAAACTCAGAGTTGCAAGCTGCCCAAGCGTGCCGAGGTATGTTCCGCGATATTTTCCATAAAGACCATGCGCGTTGTCTTCGACAACAGCAATGCCATGGTGCCGTGCAACAGACGTGATCGTATTCATTTCGCATCCGACACCCGCGTAATGCACAGGAAAGATCGCTTTCGTGCGCGCGGTAATCCGTCGCTCGATTTGGCTTTCATCAAGGTTGAGCGTGTCTGCTCGAATATCTACGAAAAGAGGCCTGGCCCCGCGCAACACGAACGCATTCGCTGCAGAGGGAAACGTGAACGACGGAACAATAACTTCGTCTCCGGGTCCGATATCCAGGAGCAGTGCAGCCATTTCCAGCGCATGAGTGCAAGACGTCGTTAGAAGTGCCTTCTGAATCCCAAGCGACTGTTCGAGCAGAACGTGGCACTGCGCGGTGAAGCTGCCGTCGCCAGCAAATTTCGGCGCGGCGACGGCGGCGCGGATGTAATCAAGTTCATCTCCTGTCGCGAACGGACGATTAAAAGGAATCCGGATCACGATGGGCTCAAGGGTTTTCGACCGATTAACAAAAGCGATCCTCCCGCAGGGAAAGAGATGCCTGTTCTTATGACCATTCGTTCGAGGTTCAAAATGCTTTCCAGAGCTCTGTTAAGCGCCGGGCCAATTTCAAATTCGCGCCAGGGTTGGAATTCGTGATTGCGTCTTCGTTGCAAGCGCGACCAAATCATAAGCGGCAATAACAGTGAATTAAACGAAGTGATTCGCTCGATCAGAAAGCGAGCACTCTCGACTTTTGTGCGCAATTCGGCGCGGTTGTAGCGGCGTTGATGCATCGCATACTGGTCGCTGGCGCTCCAGAGAAGAGGATGTTGTGGCACAGTCACCAGCAGTCCTCCGCCAGGCCGAACCGCATTGAACATTTGTACCAGTACATTCTCATCCTCAATGACGTGTTCCAGGACATCGAATGCGCCTACGACGTCAAATTCGCCCTCAAATGAAATGCATCGTGCGTCCATCTGATACAACTCAACTCTTGGCACACGCGCCTTGGCGATGGCAAGACCGTCCGCAAATATTTCGCTGCCGGCCAGGCGCAGTCGCGGAAACTTTTCATGAAGCCCTGCCAGCACGAAACCAGTTCCGCAACCAACCTCGAAGAAGCTTTTGGCATCCGGAAAATAATTGCGGAGCGCCCACTGAATCAGTTCATTCCGCGCTCGAAACCAGAAATTTGATTCCTCAATCTCACTGAGCCGGTCGAAATACTCGGGTTTAAATCCGGCGTGAGCGTCAGGCGGCCCTTCCGTGAATTGATATATCTCGTCGCGCAGGGTTGGCTGATAACCGCAGTTCGGACATCTCCAGTCCGCGGCTTCAAAAGGAGCTTCACACGCAAGGCATCGTTTCATCCTTCGCTCAGGCGCAAAGCCATTTGGGCTTCCACTGCATTTTTACAGAGTGTTGGACCGGACATCAAAATCACGAAGCGTCACTTTTCGCATTCAAGAACAATAGTTACGTATGGGATGCGCATTGGCTTCGTATCGACCCATGTATGGACATTCCTAAAAACCTTCGCGGCAAGTTGGCGATATTGTTGCTCCGTTCGAATGTTCCGGCCTCGGTCGTGAGCCATGATACACTTGGAAAACGCTCCCTGATTCGGAATCCAACACGCATCGTGGCATATTAATCGGCCTCCTCCCTTTAGGGCGTCATATGCGAAGCGAATGCAATCCTCAGCTTCTTCATTGTCGAGGTGGTGTAGAACGCTGACTGCTATCACAATATCGGCATCTTTAAATCGCGTGTCGCCTCTAAGAGATCGCGTATCGCCAACTACAAAGATCCCCTTGTCGCCGTACGTCCGCCTGGCAAACGCAATGTAATCTGGGTTAATGTCGAGCCCAAGATATTCGACGTCCGGGAGGCTTTGCAGAGCTTGCGCTGGACCGCACCCGATATCGATCACTTTATCGCCAGGCCTGGCTCGGGCGTGGTTTTGAATGATCCTCCGCCGCAACGCGTTCCCTCCAACCACACCTTGAAACAGGTTGTAGAGAAATGGCATTTTCAGCCAGCGCAATAATCCAGCGTTACTTTGCATTTAGAGTTTTCTGGGCCGCTTGCTTCTTCCGCTTTATGGGCGGCGTCGAATACGCGAAGCGCCACTGTGGATTTGCGAAATTAGGGCTTGAGCCATTTGTGAAACGAATGTTGCGCTCCGGCGATCCTCCAATCCAGCCGCAAGAATCCGCGTTGCACCGCGTGATTGTCGACGTGCGTCGGAGCTTCGATCCAATCTGCTGATGAACAGACTTCTTCCATTCCCGCGTGTGTTAGCGCGGTAAAAAGTCCGCGCCCAAAGAAATCGGGGTGCACAGCGCCGATGCTGTAATGGCCAAGCCGAATGCCGTGTCGCGCGTCAAGCGCGGAAGGTTTCTTCCAGGCAGAATACCCGACGATGCGACCGCCATGAATCGCGACAACAATCCAATCAGCCCAGCCATTCGCACATGATCGGATCCATTCCTGATAGATCCTCGCGGCAGCGGCGCGGCCAATCCGCGGATCGGCATGGAAACGTCCAAAATGACTTGCAAAGGAAGCGTGTGCGACCTCGGCGAGTGGTTCGATATCCGATGTCGTAGCGAGACGAAGCTCAAAGCTCTCCGGTATTTGCTGCCGATGGCAACCTGATCCATTGGTGCGGCAGTCGAACACAAAATTCAGCACTGTATCCATCAGTAAAAAACCGTTCGATTCAAGCGCGTGAATGATGGCCGTATCCGACGGGATCGCCCTACACAAAAGAAAGTCTCCATCTCGATCGGCAACACGGCGAACCACCTCTGCAACCAGGCTGGATGCGACAAAGCTCGCGTCGTCCGGCCCAGACGCGACACCGAGGTGTTTAATTGCCCACATGGATTTTCCAAGCAGCGGGCTCTCCCACGATAGCGGGGTGCAAACTACGAGACCGAATATTGTTCCACTAGTTTCCGCAATGATGCCGATGGCGCTCTCACTTGATAATAGCTCCCTTATTTCATCCCTCCAGCGTGATTCAATCTTGCTGCGAGAACAGTCCAGACCGGGATACAAAGGCAGGGAAGCAAAATTCTGCAACCGATCTACGTCATCCAGCGCGAGATTTGCAAAGGCGATCGCCGGCATTCGCAATAGGCTAGATCGTCGTGCGAACGACGTACGCTGGCCGTTTCATTGAGCGAAAATGCATCCGCGCCAGGTACTCACCTATGACTCCCAGGGCGAAAAGCTGGGCACCTGAAAAGATCGCAATTATTGAGGCCAGAAACGGAAACCCCGGCACGCTTCCCTCAAGGTAAAAGCGGACAAAAACGTAAATGAAAACGGCAAGCCCAAATAGCGTGCATGTAAAGCCAATCAGACTGGCAAGCTGCAGCGGTGCCGTGCTGAAACCGGTCATCATGTCGAACGCGTGGCGAACCAGTTTTGTGAATGTGTAATTTGAAGAGCCTGAATGGCGCGGCTGGAAAGCAACTGTCGTCGCGCCAAAGCGCGTTGTTGCCCATGTCAGCAGCACGTCGATGGAAACAAAAGGAGACTGATAGGCTTCGAATGCCTCGCGTAACTGGGTGGGAAACACGCGAAATGCGCTCACGTTTTTCGCCACATCGCTACCTACTGCGGCACTTAGTGCAAGGCGTGTGATACGAGATGCAAGAGCGCGCATCAGCCCGTTCTGCTCCGCTTTTGGTGCGCCATAAACCACATCGAATCCTTCTTCCAATCGCGCCAGCAGCCGCGGAATTTCTTCGGGCGGATGTTGCAGATCATCATCCATGGTTACGACCAGATCATATTTCGCCGCGCGGATGCCGCAAAGCAGCGCATTATGCTGACCATAGTTACGCATTAGGTTCAGGCCTCGCACCACGGGTGACCGCGAACACAACTCCGAGATGGTCTCCCAACTTCGGTCCCGGCTGCCATCATTAACGAGGATGACTTCATGTTGCGCCGAGATACGCGGCAACACTTCCGCCAAACGCCGGCACAACTCACCGACGGAAGCCTCGCCGTTGTAAACCGGCGTGACGACGGAAATGGAACGCCGCTCGTGAGATTGCACCATGTTGAGAGAAGCCTCGGAAACTATGGGACGACTTGGATTTCGTCAAAGTATTGAGAGCTTACAGCGCCGTAGCGTTGCGATTGGAAACGTTTACGTCGTGGCGAGTAAAATCCAGGAACCGCAAGTCAGCAAACACGATTCGCTCTCTAGTCACTGAGTTGAAGTGAGTTTCAAAATCACCGCCGCGTTCGTGGTATCCTCGGCTGGCACCCAACGGTAACCAGGCACGTTCGGCAATCTTGACCCCTTTTCATCAAATTCTTTGGTTGAAATGAACAGCGCGTAAACTGGAATGGATCGGTGCAGGCTGAGTTCCGCTAGCGCGACCGCTTGCGCGTCATCGTAATGCACAACGTGTCTCCATTGGATGTACCTTTTCCCATCGAGCGGAGCCGCCACAAATCCGGACGGGAAAAGAGCATTCAGGTAAACTGGACTCATATCTGAAAAGACCAGTCCCCGGGCTTGCCCAACGCTCTCGATAAAATGTCGTTGCGCGGTAAACTGGGCCGATGGGCGGAGGCGGTTGCTAAAGTGGAGAGCTTCCAAACTCTGCAATCGATACGATTTCAGTCGGGGATCGATCGAGCGCGAAGGATAACCCAGGGCAGCCGCCGCAAACAAAACGAAGATTGCCACAGAAGCGATAATTCGTTTTGGCAAAACGAGATTTTCTACTGCCCACGTCACAGGTAGAACGGCAACTGCGACTAAGAGCATTAGGAGCGGCAGATAGTACCCCAGGTAGTTGACCGAGAACAGACTGATGGTCGCCACGAGAAAACTCAAGCCGGCTAAAAAAAGGCAGATAACGGACCTGTTGAGCCGGATGAAGAATACTCCCACACAAGCTAGAAGGATAAATGCGGCAACAAAGCAGGTGCCGGTGCCAAATTGATTCATGGCAGTGTACTTCTGTGGACGCAGAGCGAGTTCCCGCCAAAGCAACGCAACGTTGTCTGGAATGTAGCGCCAGGAAAAACGCGCGGTCTTTGCTAACACTGGACCGAGGTAATAGTCGTATCCTGTTTTAAGTGGCGAATGAAACTGAATCGTATTTAGCACCAGCAGCGGGCTGACTGCCAGAACGAAAACAATCGGAAGTGCAAGACAATGTAGAAGCCAGCGTACGCGCGCTCCCTTCACTGGGAATAGAGCCATGGCCAGCAACAACGGCGCGAAGAAGATCGACTGCAGGCGAATGTTCATCGAAAGTCCGAGAAACACTGCCGACAGGTAGATTTTCCAACGGCGTTCCTCCTTTAGCCCCAAGTATGCAAACATAAAAGCTAGTGCGACGAATGCCGATGTGCTGATGTCGCTCAATGGCGAGCGACAGAAAGTGAAAAAACCGGGCAGTGTGGCGAGCAAAAGCGCCGCAAATCCGCCAGTTAGCGGCATGGCCAGGTAAACATAAAAGCCAAATACACCACAGAGCAGCAGCAAGCCGATCGTTTGATTTGTCCTGAACGGCGCAAGGATGGAATCTGTTTCCGGAAGGATCTTAAGCCAGGGAAGCATCAGCGCCGGATATCCAGCCGGCCACAGCGACGGCATTTTGTCGTAACCGATTTGTACCGAAGGTAATCCATATCTCAGTAGAGCCTTTGCTTGCGCAAAGTAGTGCGTCGCATCTGACTCACCGAGATACAGAAGGTTGCTGTCGCGATAATCGATTGTCAGCACCGAAAAGTAATAGAATACCAATGCACAAATAAACAGTAGCGCGCCCATCAAGCTCTGTGTGGTCGCGAAATTTCTATTGTACCGCATTCAGAAGTTTGTGCCCGATTCTCGTTGCTGTTCGCGCAGCGTCGTTAGGAGAGATTATTTCATGTCGTCAACGCAGCAACAGGGAATTGGGCCTGTCGAAACGGCGGGCCGGGCACCCCATCCAGAGACACTTACGATGGAAAGCAACGGACTTTAATCCGTGGGTCGGGTGTTCGGGTCTCCCCGGGCGCGTAGCAACTTGACCAACGCTGGCGGGCAGCGGCGATGTTTCTAGCGACGAGGTTCCTGATGCTCGGCCTGGCTAGCCTCGTCGCTCGCCTGTTTCCCGTTCGGCGCACAAATCTCGGAAATCCCATTCGCGTTCTGCGTAACGAATAAGTTGATCGAATCATCGGCCGCCGCGGATTTCGAATGATTTGGTCCGTTCGTTTCAGACAAGGCAAAAATCTCGCGGAAAATCTCCGCCAAACGCTCCTCTCGCTTTTCTGGGACGGTCATCAATTTCCAGACGTCGCCAACGTAAAATTTTGTCTGCTCTTGCGTTTTTCTTTCAGGCTGATGTTCGCGCCGCTTCGGGCGGCCGGTCGATTCCGGTACAATGGCACGATCAAGAGATAATTGACGCCACGATTGTCGTGACAATGCCAACGCCCAGGTCAATGCGACCGGGGTTGCGAGGATTCGGCGGGCTCGGGTGCTCAAGTCACCCCGCGCGTTCTACCAGACGAAAGGGATCAGGCGGTATCGGACTTTTTCAGTGTATGCGTCGTAGCCTTTCAATTCTCGCTTCAAGAATCTCTCCTCAAATAGGCTCCGCACCGCCAGTACCCCGATGGGAACGATTGCCAGCAAAGCCGCCGCATATGATTGCAGCCAGAGCGCGGGGCCGATAACCATCGGGACAAACCCCGCATACATGGGATGCCGCACGACCGCATAAATACCAGTATCGATGACTCGCTGATGCCTTTCTTCCTGAAGCCTAACGACTGGCACGGCAAAGGGGTTGACTTTCATGGCAACAGTCATGATCCACCAACCCGCGACGTAAAGGGCAAGCCCGAGAAATGAAACGACCCCGCCGGGTTTTGGCACCAGATGGAACCGGAAGACATCCAGGGGAATAAAGACGATCTGCCCCACGTACGAGACCACCAGCAGAATTACGAGAACTCGGTCCCACAGCGGCTGTCCTTTCTGGATAACTCCCCTGGCACGCTCAGAGAACAAGCCGGAGTTATCGGGCAAAATGCTGAAGATGGCCACGGCCATCACGGCGACGGTAACGGCGAGAAACACCCATGCGCGCCACCAGTGCAACCTACCGGCCGGCACAAAGAGCAGGAGAGCGAAAAACGCGACGTTGAAGACAACACCAGCAATGACTTTGGGAACCGACATCGCGTGTTCAGGAAGTGACCTGTGATCAGTGCTCAGAATGCTATGACGAAAGCTAACTTTAACCGATCGCCGATTACGGGTTCACCGATCACTTCGCCATGTTGCGCTCGTGGTCCAACAACCATTTCTTACGCCACAAACCGCCGCCATATCCGCACAGCGTCCCATCAGCGCGAATCACGCGGTGACACGGAATGATGATGCAGATCATGTTCGTGCCATTCGCTCGGCCGACAGCCCGGCGCGCGTTTTCATCCCCCAAACGTTTCGCCATCCAGGAATACGAGCGCGTTTCGCCTACGGGAATAGATTGCAAAATTTTCCAAGCCCGCAGTTGAAACGGCGAACCAACCGGCGCCAGAGGAACATCGAATTCGAGATTCTTACCCGAGAAATAATCGGCCAATTGCGCACGGACTGCTTCCAGGTGCCGATGTCTGCCGGGGACTACATTTGTTCGCAATCGCTTCCGCAAGAGCGATAATTCACGTTCCGTCGCGCGGCGGTCGATAAACTCTAGCAGTCGCAAACCTTTGTCATCCGCGACGGCGATCATCGCTCCAAGCGGCGTATCGATCCGTTCCGCGAGAAGCAGTGTGTTCGCCTTCGCACTCGAGGGCGGTTCCCCAAAAATCCTCGTGAACGCTTCTCGAAAACCGCTCTCAGATTCAAAACCACTGCCGTTTCGCGCTTCGTCCACACGGCCGCCCTGTCGCACCTGGCTCAAGGCGAGACCCATCCGGCGCGCTCGATGATAAGCTTGAAAAGTCATTCCGTAGTGCCGTTTGAATTGACGTCGCGCAGTTGAGGGATCGATCGCCAGCGCAGCCAGCTCTTTGTCTGTGAGTCGTCCACCCGGAGCGCGCTCCACTTCCGTGCGTAGACGCTCGATCAACTTCGGCGGATGCCCATTCGGATCCATAGGATGACAGCGCAAGCAGGGACGATAGCCGCGTTCCACCGCTTCGTTCGATGTGGCGAAGAAATCGACATTCTCAGGTGCCGGCTTTTTTGCGGTGCAAGTCGGCCGACAGAAGATTCCGGTCGTACGTACTCCAACAAAAAATATGCCTTCAAAGGTCGAATCGCGATCCAGTAACGCGCGATACATTGTTTCGGTCGGAGGAAGAAGCTCCATTGTTTTCATGTTAACAGGTTAAACGGTCGGGTGAGTTGACGCATCGACGAAATTCGGGCAACGAATTTTGCACGAATCCTCACGCGCGCCGGATTCGGAAAGTGAAACAACCGCGAGTAACGCTGCGTGCATCCACGAATTCGGTTTTCGGATTCCCGAGCAATTTCTCGATGACTGCTTCCGGATCATTTCCATTCGCGACCTCGGCATCGATCATGTTGTAATCGGCATCGTAAGCGCGGAATACACGGCCATTGCGAAAATCGGCCGGATATTCTCCAGTGGTGCCGTAACGTTCGCAGCGCTCAGCATGGACAAAAATCGGTCCGGTCTCGGAATACGGATGACCGGGCGGAATCGAAGCGTAGGGAAATAGAATGACGCGCTCGCCAGGTTGCGCCCAACGAAGACAGTGCCGGCAGGGATAACCAGTCGCAGAATCCACTGTGATGACGGCGTGATCTTCGGCGCTCAATTCTGCTGCACGGCGCGCCTTCTCAGCAACATCTGTTGGAAGTGGAACGATACAAAATGATGAAGTTTTCATGAGTCACAACTGAATCCGCTCCTGCGAATTACGCATCGACGAAATTCAGGCATCGAATTCTGTGTTTCTGTAGCGGCGGTCTATGACTGCCGTGAAGTAATTGCACACAAATTTCGGCGCTCGCACAGCGCCGCTACAAGGCGTTGTAAGGCACGAACCGTTCCAGTCTCTCCTTTTTCTCATCGACGCGCTTCAACACGGCCGCGGCTGCGAGAAATTTGAACGTGCTGCACATCGGGAATCGCTCCTCGGCCCGATAATCGAGATGTTTATCGTTGCTGGTATCGACCGCGGCCACACCGATTCGGCCGTCGATTCGGGCCTCTATCGCTGCAATCCGGGTTGCCGGATCATTTTCTGCAAATGCTGCACTTCCGCGAGGAAAGCTAACGTCAGCAAACCTCTTACCATCGATGATACGCGGGATGACCTTCTTTCACCGCAACGAAAATTCCGCGGCAGGTTGCGCAGACTTTTCCACCAGCGGTAAGTGTTCCTTCAATGGTTGCGCGAGCATCTGTCAGATCGACAATCTTCGCGGAAAGAAACACCGAATCATTCGTCGGAGTTGGCCGGATCAATTTGATTGCATACTCCGCCGTGACTGTGCATGGCGGGTGATCCTCGTTTGCATTCTTCATGAGATGATAGGCGGCCGTCCAATTGCAATGGCAATCGAGCAATGTGCCGATGACGCCGCCATTCAAAACTCCCTCAAACGCTTCGTATCTTTTCTCGGGCTTCCATTGCGCGACGACTTCGCCGTTTTTTGGAAAACTCCGGATATGTAGTCCGTCCGGATTAGCCGGACCACAGCCCCAGCAAGCATTATTCGGCGCGTATTTTTCTTGGAGAGATTGCGATTCTTTCATTGTAGCGGCGCTCCATCAGCGCCGAAGAGTACCGGGTTCGACGGTCAATAGGCCGCCGCTACAGCTTCGAAGGGTTACGCGCCTTTGCCAGTCGAGCCCGGATATGGACGCAATTCATGTCCAACGTAAAGCGAGCGCGGCCTGATCAGTCGATTATGGTCGTGTTGCTCGGTCACGTGCGCGCACCATCCGGCCACGCGCGACGCAGCGAACAGAGGCGTGTTTAACTCTGCTGGAAACCCGAGCATCCAAAACACCGGCGCCGCGTAAAGATCGACATTGGCGCAAAGGTGTTTTTCGCGGTCCATCACCTCCTCGAGCTTTTCGCAGATTGGTACCCATTGTTCCTTGCCAGTGCGCTTGCCCAGATCGCGCGCGATCTCACGCATTACGGGCACGCGTGAGTCGCCCTTTTTGTAAACGCGATGGCCGAACCCCATGATCTTGTCCTTGGTCCCCAATTTTTTCATTAACCAGGCTTCCGCGTGATCAGGTGTCCCGATCTCCTCGAGCATCTTCATCGATTCCTCGTTGGCACCTCCGTGCAGCGGACCTTTGAGCGTGGCTACCGCTGAGGTGACTGCGGCGTAGATTCCCGCCAGTGTGGAAGCGGTCACGCGTGCGGCAAATGTGGACGCGTTAAATTCGTGATCGGCGTAAAGATTGAAAATTGTATCCAGCATTCGGATCTGCCAATCCTGCGGAACCTTGCCCTCCAATTTGTAAAAGAAATTACCGGCCTGAGTGAGGTCAGTCTTTTCTGGAATAGGCTCTTCCCCGTGTGAGATGCGCCAGCCGTCAGTGATTAGGGTGGAAACTCGCGCGATCAGGCGGGTTGATTTACGGATGTTCGCGTCGTGCGAGTTGTCGTTCAGGTCCTTATCGAAAGCGCTCAGCATCGACACGCCTGTGCGCAACATGTCCATCGGATGAGTCTTGCTTGGCAGAAGCCGGAGCATTTCGGTCACCGGACCCGGCAGCGCTCGTTCCGCGGCAATTTGTTGCGTAAACTCGACTAATTGTTTCCCGTTGGGTAGCTCCCCATTTAGCAGGAGGTAAGCGATCTCTTCAAAACTCGCTTTCTGCGCCATTTCATGGATGTCGTAGCCGCGGTACATCAGTCCCGCATTAGGATCGACCCAGCAAATCGCCGTCTCGCCTGCAATCACGCCCGCTAGTCCCGGGCTGTATTCTGGTTTCTTTTCAGTAGGCATTGGTTTCTCTTTACTTGCGATTCACAATCATTCAACTCAGCGGATTTAACCAGTTAAGATTCAACATCCACCCTTCCAATTTTCCGCTGCCGGATCGTAATCGAGCAATTCGTAAAGCTGTTCCCGCGTTTGCATTTTCTCGATCCAGCCTGATTGCGTCCCTTGTTTTTTCAGATCGCACAAAAATCCCTCGCTCGCTTTCATTGAAACGCGAAACGCGCTCTGGGGGAAGATCACGATCTTGTATCCAAAACGCGCAAGCTCGTCAAAACTGAGCAGCGGACTTTTGCCGAACTCCGTCATGTTCGCGAGCAAGGGAGCTTTCACATCACGGGCAAACGCTTTGAATTCGTCCGGGTTTTGCAGGGCTTCGGGAAAAATCGCGTCCGCGCCTGCCTTGAGATAACGACGGGAACGTTCCACGGCACAATCGAAATTTTCGACTGCTCGCGCATCTGTACGTGCAATGATCATGAAATCGTCGTCGCGGCGGGCGGCCACCGCGGCTTTGATTCTCCCGGTCATCTCATCAACATCGATAACCGATTTGCCGGCAAGATGTCCGCAGCGTTTGGGAAACTCCTGATCTTCAATGTGACAGCCGGCCAAGCCTGCTTTTTCCAGTTCGCAAATGGTCCGCGCGACATTCTCCGCGCCCCCAAAACCGGTGTCCGCATCAACGATTGCCGGAATTGTCACCGCATTCGCAACATACCCGGCAAGCCTGACGACTTCCGTCATCGACAACAACCCGATGTCCGGGACGCCGGCAGTCGCGTTCGCCATTCCAGCGCCACTGATGTACACCCCGTCAAAGCCGGCATGCTCCACCTGCCGCGCTATGGCCGCGTTCGGCACACCGGGCAGCATGACGCACCGTTGCGCGATTAACTCGCGCAGTCTCTTGCTCTTGCTCATACTCGTGCTCTTGCTCGGCGAAATGACGAAGCACGAATGACGAATGACGAATGAATGACGAAATCCGAATACCGACAAACGCGGGATTTCTTTTTCCTCATTTGAGCATTTGGAACCTTAGTGGGCATTCGGCGTTTATCATTGGTCATCCTTTGTTGGGATCTCTAACGCTTTCATCAGTTCATCAATATCGGCGGCTGCGTCCAGCTTCCACGCCAGATCGAGAATCTTCTTCGCGCGTTTTTGACCAATCGCCGGCTCAACGAGTGAAAAGAACTTCTCTTCGACTTCTGAATCCTTCAGCGGATTTTTCGCGTGTCCTATCGGATAATCCACGCGCTTTGTCAGCCGTTTCCCGTCTTCAAGATCGATATGAACGATATTGGCGACCGCTTCTGGGTACATACCACTCAGCTCGCCATGGCGTGCGACTTTTACGTTCTCCAAGAATTTCCAGACTTCGGGGTGTGCGAAACGTTCACGAGCGAATTGCTTGTCCGTGATTTCGCCATCGATCAACGCTATGGCGGTAATATACGGCAGACTGTGATCCGCTGTTTCGCGCGTCTCCGGTTTCCATTTTTCCGGCTCACTCCCGATGATGTCTACTGACGCGTCGTGGCTCTCAATCGTCATCGACTTTGCCTTTGCAGGATCGCCAATTTCTTTTCGCAATGAGAGCGCCGCCTCAATGGCGCTTTGGCTGTGATATTCGGCCGGCCAATACTTGATGCTCGTATTCAAAATCATTTTCGGCGCGCCTCTGAATTTTTCGCCCACGTTGCCCAACGAAACGCCAAGTTCCTTTTCGAACCCCATTTGTCCCTCGAAGATCGGCGCGGGACCGGTCATCCCCGCCCGCGCGAGCAGGGCCGAGTAAACGCCACGTCGGGCGGCGTCTGCGAATGCCACGCCTTTCCAGTGCGATAGTTCGCCCACGCGCGCCTGCCTCATGGCTGCGCACGCGACACCGGCAATGTTCACTGCGTGGCGCGTCTTTTCCGGATCAAGCTTCATCAGGCGTGCGCATGCAAGCGCCGTGGAGAATGCGCCGTAAGTCACATGGTCCCACCCGCGCGCGCGAATACTGGCCGCATCGCAGAACCGGCATTGGACTTCATAGGCAAGTGCGATTGCGGCGATCAATTCCTGCCCATTTGCGCCTACGCTTTCCGCCGCGGCCAGCGCCGCGGCAATATTGTCGCTGGGATGTGCCGGTTCTTTTGAAAGATAGGTGTCATTGTAATCGAAATAACGAATGCAACAGCCGTTGGCGAATGCGGTCCAGTCGGGCGGCGCCTTGTGATTGGTGCCAAGAATCGTTGCTCCGTGCTTCGCTGAAAAATCGGTTGCGACTTTTCGCGCGATCGCACACGGCTCTTCATTCCATGCGCCCAGTGCGCACCCCAACGAGTCGATGACGCGCCGTTTTACTTCGTGCACGACTTCTTTGGACAGATCTTCAAAACGGAATGAGGAGGAATAGGTAGCGAGTTGATGAGCAAGTGTTGTCTTCATGGAAAAGTTGCAAATTTCAATCTGCCGACGAATGGCGCGCGAGCAACATTCGATCTTGTAGGGCAGGCGCTCGGCCTGCCAATCTGGCAACCGATGCGGTTGCCCTACAGTGGAAAAACACGCACACTTCTCACGTGAGCGAATTTCAATTTGGTGGTGAATTTGTCTGGCATCCTCCGCCTGATCTAATCGCGCAATCAAACCTTCAGCGCTTTATCCAGAAACATGAGCTCGGTTCGTACAACGAGCTGATGCGACGATCGACAACCGACATTGCGTGGTTCTGGGACGCGGTGCTGAACGATCTCGATATCCAGTTTTACGAACCATACTCGCGCGTGGTCGATCTGACCGGAGGCAAGCCCTGGGCGCGCTGGTGTGTCGGCGGCGAAATGAACATCGTTCACAACATGCTCGATAAGTACGCCGGCACCGAGGTCGACAATCGTGTTGCCATCAAGTCCGAGACCGAAGACGGCGCTACCCGCGCCCTCACCTACAAAACGTTGCGCGTGCAAACCAACGAGATGGCTGCCGCGTTGCGCAACCTCGGACTCGGCAAAGGCGACGCTATCGGCGTGTTCATGCCGATGGTTCCCGAAATCGTGATTGCAATGCTCGCGATCATTAAGATCGGCGGAATTTTTCTTCCGCTATTCTCCGGTTTCGGTGCAGCGGCGATCGTTTCGCGGCTCAACGACGCCGAAGCAAAAGCACTTTTCACCGCGGATGGAACTTATCGACGCGGAAAATTTTGCGCGATGAAAGCGATCGCAGATGAGGCGGCTTCACAAGTCCCCTCGCTGAAGCATTTGATTGTTTTGACTCAAAAAGGCGAATGGATGAGCGAGGCTGTAGGGTCCGCTGTCCTCAGCCCCGAACGCTTTCGGGGTTCGTTGGATTCGCTGCGGACAGCGAACACTACAGCAAACGCGGAGCAAACTGCCCGCACCTCGGCAGAAGATCCGATGATGATCATTTATACTTCGGGCACCACCGGCCGGCCAAAAGGCGCGGTGCATTCCCATTGCGGGTTTCCAATCAAATCCGCACAGGACATGTGGCAGGGGCTCGATCTGCACCCGGACGAAACGCTTTTCTGGATGACTGACATGGGGTGGATGATGGGCCCATGGGAGGTTTTCGGCACGTTACTGCTCGGCGCCACCATGATGCTTTATGATGGCGCTCCCGACTTCCCGGAGCCGGATCGAGTCTGGCAATTAGTGAATCGGCATAAAGTTACCGCCCTGGGTGTTTCTCCAACATTGATCCGTGCGCTTCGGTCCCGCGCAGGCGGGAGCGACGAAATCGTGCACCGGTACGATCTGTCATCGCTCCGTAAATTCGCTTCCACCGGCGAACCGTGGAATCCCGATCCGTGGATGTGGCTGTTTCAAAATGTTGGCCGCGGAAAACTTCCAATCATCAATTATTCCGGCGGCACGGAAATCTCCGGCGGGATCGTGATGGGCAATGTCCTCACACCAATGAAACCGTGCGCGTTCTCCGGTCCGCTTCCGGGAATGGCTGCCGATGTGGTCGATGAAAATGGAAAATCCGTGCGCGAACAGGTGGGCGAACTGGTGATCCGCGAGCCTTGGATCGGGATGACGCGCGGTTTTTGGAAAGATCGCCAGCGCTACATCGATACTTACTGGTCGCGTTTCCCGGACGTCTGGGTGCACGGCGATTGGGCCGCGGTCGATAGCGACGGACTGTGGTACATTCTAGGGCGTTCCGACGATACAATTAAAGTCGGCGGCAAACGCGTCGGCCCCGCCGAAGTGGAGTCAATTCTTGTTGCGCATCCGCAAGTGAGTGAGGCCGCCGCCATTGGTGTCCCTGATTCCATAAAGGGCGAAGCGCTGGTTTGCTTTTGCGTTTTGAAAAAGGGCGCAAATGGCGATCTCACCCTGGCGGGCGATTTAAAAAAGACCGTCGGACGTGACCTCGGCAAAGCGCTTGCCCCGCGCGAAGTAGTTTTCGTTGCTGACATACCGAAGACGCGGAATGCAAAAGTGATGCGCCGGATCGTGCGTGCCGTGTACCTGGGCGAAAAACTCGGCGATACATCCGCTTTGGAAAACCCCGCGTCACTGGACGAAATCAAGCGGGTAGCGGGATAGGGCGGGTCATTCCAGGTTCGCCCTGCCTGTGAATTGAAAACGTTACGGCGGCCAGAGGAGTGCGACGCCGAAGAGCTTGAGTGGTCAGGTCAGTGTCATAATGAGGTTCTGAAAAAAGCGCTTCACTTCTGAAGGGTTCCTTAAAAAATAACTCGCCGCAGTCGCCCTCGGTTCCTCGCTGACCAGAATCCCTACGCCGCGATGTTCAAGGGCGCGAAAAGCATCCTCGTCGGTGCGGTCATCTCCAATGTAAATTGGGTTTGCGCGCTCCAAACCCAGATGTTCCAATAACCAGAGCACTGCTTTGCCCTTGTCCCAGTCGATGTTGGGCAATAATTCGTAAACTTTTTTACCATCGATCATGCGCAGCTCTTGATGTCGCACAGCGACTTCGCGCACGGCTCGCTCCAGCTTGGGAAAGTCGCTTTCATTTACGTTGCGGTAATGCGCAGCGATGGAGAAACATTTTCTCTCAATGAGCGCGCCCGGAATGCCGGCGAGTTTTTCTCGAATCTCTTTCTCAGCAGCATCCAGCGCTGGCAAAAACTCTTTCGCCTCTTGCCTCCGCAGTCCGTGCGGTCCGGCGATATCAAATCCGTGGCTGCCAGCGTAAACCATTCCATCGATATCAACGCGCTTACGAACGTCTTTGAGCTCCCGACCGCTCAGGATTGCTACAGGAATTTTCGCCGAGAGTGTTCGCAGAATTGTCCGCGTGGAATCGAGAAGCACTGCTTTTTCGGGTCGACTGACGATCGGCGTAAGCGTGCCGTCGTAGTCCAGAAAAACGGCGAGCTGATCACCGCGCCCAGCTATCTCTTGAACGTGGCTCAGCGCAGAAGGAAGCATTTTGGTTTAACAAAAGGATGTTAAAAGACAGTTAATTCAAGATTACGAGGATCGAAATTCCATCAACTTTCAGCTATCAACTTTTAACTAACGGAAACATGAATCGCCTGATCGTCGTTTCCAATCGATTACCATTCGCGCTGGATTCGACAGGCGAAGATCTTTGGACGGTCACGCCAGCTGCAGGAGGGCTCGTTTCTGCGGTGGAACCCATCCTGCGCGAACGCGGTGGCACCTGGATCGGCTGGCCGGGAATTGCAGGCAAAATTCCCAAGGAGCCTCTTGCCAAGGCTACACGCAACGCCGGTTACAAAGTAGTTCCGGTTGCTCTCAGCGAGACTGAACGCGACGAATTTTATTACGGCTACTCAAATGGAGTAATCTGGCCGCTGTTTCACGATCTGCAGAACTTTTGCAATTTCGAGCCGGCATATTGGGAGGCTTACAAGGAAGTTAACGACCATTACGCCGAGGCCATCGCACGCTGCTCGCAACCTGATGACTTCATCTGGGTGCACGACTATCACCTGATGTACGTCGCGCAGGCCTTACGCGAACGCGGGTTACGCGCAGCTTTGACGTTTTTCCTGCACATTCCCTTCCCGCCGTATGACATTTTTGCGAAGCTGCCTCAACCGCAGCGGCTGCTACGCGCTCTCCTGCAATTCGATCTGCTGGGGTTCCAGACGCGGCGCGACGTTCGCAACTTTCTCGGATGCGTACGGCGCGTGATGTCAGATGCACGGGTCGTTCCTCGTCGGGAACTGCAATTGGTTCGTTTCGAAAAACGCGCGATTCGCCTTGGGTCATTTCCCGATTGGGATCGACTTCGACTCGTTTGAAAAAGGCGCAATGTCCGATGCTGTCACGCGCAGATCTCAGAAGCTGCGAGCCGCCTTTCCGGATTGCCAGCTGATCCTGGGCGTGGATCGCCTCGACTATAGCAAGGGAATTCCCGAACGATTGCGCGCATTTCGCAACGCGCTGGAACGGCATCCGGAACTGCGCGGACGAGTGGTGCTCATTCAGGTCGTCGTGCCTAGCCGGGTGGAAATTCCCAGATATCACGAGTTCAAGCAACGCATCGATCGCCTTGTCGGCGATATCAACGGGCGCTTTTCCACCAGCAATTGGTTGCCGGTGCAATACCATTTTCGCAGCCTCGATCGCGAAAATCTTCTGGCGCACTACCGCGGCTGCGACATTGCTTTCGTCACGCCGCTAAAGGATGGAATGAATCTTGTGGCTAAGGAATATTGTGCCTGCCGCATCGACGAAAATGGTGTGCTCATCCTCAGTCATTTCGCCGGCGCTGCCGAACAACTCAAGACCGGTGCAATGCTGGTGAATCCTTACGACGTCGAAGAAATGGCCGACACAATCTCGGAAGCATTCCGAATGACCGATGCGGAGCGCTCCGCGCGTATGAAGCGCATGCGGCGGGTGGTGCGCGAAGAGAACGTTTTTTGGTGGGTTGATTCGTTCCTGAAAGTCAGGCGCGAAACTCACGGGTCGGATCATCACCAGTCAAAAAGCGGCGGCGCAGCCGCGCGCATTACAAAACGCGCACGCGTAAATCTGCCCTCGCGATTCACGGTCCACGTTGTGGACGCCGGTGCCGTGGCGATCTCTGCTCTTTGGATGGGCTTGGTATTCAGAGACAGATTCCTATCATTGGAATGACGAGTCATTAGGAAACAATCCATTGTGAGAAACGAAGTTTTCGTAAGAAGCGGTTCCAATGGCGATCATTGATAAGCTGCAAAAAATCTCAGATACGGTTTGGGAATTGCCGGCGAGTTACAAGGAAGGGATGCGGGTGCCTGCGCGGATCATTGCGACCGAAAAGCTGGTTCGCGAAATGGACGAGGCCGTCTATCAGCAGATCAGCAACGTCGCGACTTTACCGGGAATTACACGTTACGCCCTCTGCATGCCCGATGGGCATAGTGGCTATGGCTTTCCGATCGGCGGCGTGGCGGCGATGGACGTGCGCGAAGGCGGCGTCATTTCACCCGGCGGCATTGGATTCGACATCAACTGCGGCATGCGCCTGGTTATCACCAATCTCACGCTGGACGATGTGAAGCCATATTTGCGTCAGATCGTTGACCGGCTGTATGAGCGCGTCCCCGCTGGAGTCGGAAGTCATGGGTTTCTTAAATTGTCGCGTCATGACTTTCGGGATCTGGTCGAGCAAGGGGCGCGCTGGTGCGTCGAGCGCGATTACGGCTGGGAAGACGACCTGGCAGTTACGGAGGAGAACGGTTGTATCTCCGGCGCTCATGCCTCGAAAATCAGCGAACGCGCAATTGATCGAGGGTTCAATCAAGTCGGTACACTCGGCAGCGGTAACCATTATCTGGAAGTGCAGGTCGCGCGGCCGGAGGACGTGCGCGATAAACAACTTGCTGAAAAATTTGGAATCACCATCCCGAACCAGGTCGTGGTGATGTTTCACTGCGGCAGTCGCGGTTTCGGTCACCAGGTCGCCACCGATTATCTCCAGACATTTCTGAAAGTGATGGAACCGAAATACGGAATCAAAATTTTAGATCGCGAACTTGCGTGCGCGCCGTTCGAATCGCCGGAAGGCCGCGATTATTTCGCAGCGATGAAATGCGGGCTGAACATGTCATTCGCCAATCGACAGGTCATTCTCCATCGAATTCGCGAAGTTTTTTCCGAAGTGTTTGGTCGCAGCGCCGAGGATCTTGGGATGCAGATGATTTACGATGTGGCGCACAACACTGCGAAATTGGAAAAGCATATAGTCGATAGGAACGAAAAGACGCTGCTTGTTCACCGTAAAGGCGCGACGCGCGCCTTCGGCCCGGGGCACGACGAAGTGGCGGTGCGTTACCGGGAGACCGGTCAGCCGGTGATCATCGGCGGTTCGATGGAAACCGGCTCCTATCTGCTCGTGGGCACAGCATCTGGCGCAGAAACATTCTTTAGCACCGCGCACGGAAGCGGTCGCACCATGAGCCGCACCAAGGCGCGCAAACAATGGCATGGTAAACAGCTCCAGCGTGATTTGGAGGCCCGCGGTATTTACGTCCGCAGCACATCATGGGCCGGCCTCGCAGAGGAAGCAGGAGCCGCGTACAAGAACATTGACGAAGTAATCGCCGCGACTGAGCTCGCTGGAATTAGCAAGCCCGTAGTGCGATTCACCCCGATTGGGAATGTGAAAGGATGAGAATCAATAGTGAACAGTGACAGTGATCAGTTTAGCGCATCCGATCATCGTTACTGATCACCGATCACATTTCTACTATGACTCCGCGCACGCCCATCACTCTCATCACCGGTCCACTGGGAAGCGGCAAGACGACATTGCTGAGGCACATCCTTGCCGCGCGCCCTGCGAAAATAGCCATCGTGATGAATGAATTCGGCGAGATCGCCATCGATACCAAAGTAGTCCAAGGCAAAAACGTGCGCATAGCGGAGCTCGGCGGCGGCTGCGTTTGCTGCTCGTTGCTGGGTGAATTCGAGGCCGCAGTAACCGAGATCATCGAGAAGATTGCGCCTGAAATTGTAGTGGTCGAGACCACCGGCCTCGCCGAACCCGAAGCGCTCGTGTTCAACATCCAGGAAGCGCTGCCTCAATGCCGCTTGGACGGCGTTGTTTCCGTCATCGACGCGGACATGCTTGTTCGATTCCCCGAGCTCGGTCATACCACTCGTCTGCAGATCGACGGCGCAGACATTTTGCTTTTGAACAAAGTCGATCTTGTCGATGCGAACCAGATCGAGCCGCTCAAAACCAAGCTGCGCGAAATCAATTCGACTGCGGCAATTGTTCGCACGGTACGGTGCCAAATCGATCCGGAACTATTGTTCGGTATTCGGGCGAGAGAAAAAGGTCGTGCCGCCCGAACATGAACATCAGTCAGAGTTCGAATCGTTCACGTTCAGCTCTGATAAAACTTTCTTTCGCGATTGTTTCGAAGGTTTCGCAGACGTCTTGCCCGCGAACGTGATCCGGGCGAAGGGCTTTATCCGCTTTCGCGACGGCGCGCAGCTTTTCAATTTCGTGGCTGGCCGCTGGGAGTTGGAACCGTTTGAAGCCGATCGCACCGAACTGGTCTTTATCGGGAAAAATATCGCAGCAGAAAAATCTGAGATTCTCCGCGCGTTGGATAAATGCCAAGTAAACAATGACGAAGCTCGAATGACGAAAAATGACGAAGCCCGCATGACGAAGAATTGCGCTGCCATGATCGCGCCGTCTCAAGTTTCGTCATTCGGATTTCGTCATTACTTCATGCCCTACCATTACCTCGAGGACATCGGAACGGCCGACATCGCGTTTGAAGCGACGGGACGTGATCTGCCGGAATTATTCACGGCTGCTGCTGACGCGACGATGAACGTCATGATCGATAATCTGGACGCAATCGAACCGCGCGAGACGCGGCAAATAAAACTCTCGAACGACAACATTGAGATGTTGCTCTTCGATTTCTTGCAGGAGCTTATTTATTTCAAAGACGCTAGGCGTCTCTTATTGCGAGCCTGCGAGACCCAAATCGACCACAAAGGCGAAGAATATTTCCTAAAAGCGACAGTTACCGGCGAACAATTAAATGCGACTCGTCATCAGCAGCGCGCCGACGTGAAAGCGGTCACGCTTCATGGGTTTTCTGTCGAAAAACACGACCCGCCTGCGGCGGCCTGGAAAGCGAAGGTACTCTTGGATATTTGAATCCTGGATTCGAGCTCCCAATCGGCGCATCGGTCTGGCAGCCGACACGGCTGCCACTACAGAAGTTTACTTCGGTTCCAGTGCGACGTAGCCGCTCCGGCCCTGGCTGTAGACGCGTATCAAAATCTTCTCCTTAGGTTTCAAGTTTTTGCTCGCGGCGACAAGGTCCTTCGCATTCTTGACTCGCTGCTTGTTTACTTCCTGGATAACGTCCCCTTCGCGCAGGCCAGCCTTTCCCGCGGGCGAATCTGTATCAACTTCTGCGATCACAGCTCCTTGAACGTCCTTAGGAAGGGTCAACGCACTGCGGATATCATCGGTGATGTCCGCCACCGCGATCCCGCCGAACACAGTTGTTTTTTCAGGCTGCGCACTTTCTTCAAGGGATGCTTCCGGCCCTCCTTCCGCGGTCACCCCTGCGGGCATCTCGGCAAGCTGAACATCGAACGTTTTCGTCTGACCTTCGCGATTCACCTGCATCTGGGCCTTACTGCCGGGCGCCATCGAGCCAATCATCAAACGCAATTCGTGCGCGTCGCTTATTTTCTTTCCATTTACCGCAGTGATGACGTCGCCGGTCTTCATTCCCGCTTTTTCGGAGGGAGTTTTCGGTGCGACCTCGCCTACCAGGGCGCCGGTCGGCTGCCCTTTGAGCTTCATCGCTTCGGCCAGCTCGGGGGTGAGCGTTTGCACGGACGCGCCGATGTAGCCGCGCACAACGCGACCTTTTTCGCGCAGACTCTGCATCACATCACGCGCTAGATTCGCGGGAATTGCGAAGCCGACACCCTGGTTACCTCCACCCCTGCTGAAGATAGCAGTGTTAATGCCTAACAGCTCGCCTTTGATATCGACTAATGCGCCGCCGGAGTTGCCCATGTTAATCGCGGCATCGGTCTGGATGAAATTTTCATAATCAACAATGCCGACGCCGCCACGACCGACGGCACTGATGATTCCCATGGTGACTGTTTGCCGCAAGCCAAATGGATTTCCCACTGCGAGCACAATGTCTCCCGCGCGCGCCTTCTCGCTATCGGCAAACGTGATGGCGGGCAGATTTTTCTCGTCGATCTTGAGCAAGGCAACATCGGTGCCTGGATCAGTGCCGACTTTCTTTGCCTTGTTTTTTCGCAGCTCCGTGCCGAGTCCGATCATGATTTCTTCCGCGCCCGAGACGACATGATTAGCCGTGAGAATGTATCCATCCGGACTAACGATCACGCCCGAACCGAGGCCTTGCAGCGTTTGCTTGCCTTGCCGTTGCGGAAGTTGTCCTCCGAAAAATTGTCGCAGCGTGTCATCGGAAAATGGAAACGGCGCCGCCGTCCGAGAGACCGTCTGAGTGGTGAATACAGTGACCACGCTCGGCGCCACCTTCTCGACGAGCGGAGCGAAGCTTGCGATAACTCCCGGTTGCGTTGACGTAGTTCCTTGCGCTGCAGCCGAAAACACGCCCGTGGAGACGCACAGCATGGTAGCGATCGACAATCCTAAAGGACCGGAAAATTCCTCTTCGCATAAAACCTTTTCACCCATGAGGTGAATCGCACGCTCCATCGCAGTCGGCCTCTTTTGCCAATCGATTGGCAACGAACTCGCCACGGGGAAGGCGATCCACCCTTCGCTAAAGCGCGCGAAATGGAGACGACCGCTCGGTGTCGCCGCGACAACTCGCGATTCCCTGTTTTCCCGCGAGTTGCCACATAATGGTTTTCAACCTCTCGCTTTAGGGCGCGGAAACGGAGTGGGGCGTGGTCGTGGCGTCGGAGTCGGTCTTCCCGGGTAGATCAGGCGTTGCCGTAGGAGTAGGCGTCGCCGATGGCGTTGCGATGTGTAGGGGTCGTTACTGTCGGCGTGGCTGTTGGTGTGGGTGTTGGTGTGGGCGTGGGACCCCGTCGGCGGTGCTGCGAGACCGGACAATTGCGTTATACCTGTATTGAACAAGAGCGTTTTGGCTCCGGTGATGGGATCGATCGTATAGAGCTCGTCCGGTTGGCGAGCTGCCATAGAGGATGCCATCAGGAGCGAAGACGATATCAGAGATCACGAATTCCATCGGTCCAATAGGTGTCATTACACCGGCGACTTGATCAATCAGATCAAGATCTTCGGAGCGACCTGAGGAATTCCCGCGCGAACCATATAGGAGATCTTAAAGAATCGAAGGCGATTCCGGGACAGAATGAATTCCCGGAACCCACCAGCGTCAGTGAGCTGAGGACATTTCCGTTCGATGGATCGATTGTCAGGAGCTAGCCCAACACTCTTTGCTGTTATTAAACGAGCCTCCATAAAGGACCCCCTGCGAGTTGAATCGGAGGGCGTCAACGGCCGCGTTGGGATCGGAGAGCAAGCCGATGACAGTCGCTGTGCCGTTCGCGGGATCGATGGTCATTAAGGTGCCTTGGCTCGCACTTCCGCCCGAGACACCATAAAGCGTGCCGCTGCTATCAAACGCAATACCGCCGAGACGATCGAAACCAGTATCCCCAATAAGGGATGCGCTCTGCGTTGTGACGTCAATCAGCCAGAGCCGCCCGCCGCCAGTGGCATTATCACCGCCGGTAGAGCCATAAAGGAGATATCCCAGAGGGACCTGGCGAGACATTGACCACGCCAGTCATGCCAAGAGCGCAGTGCGCGAAACAGAAGTAATTGAATAGGTGCCGCCGTTGCAAACGTGTGTCGTAAACCGCGCATTGTTGGACAGAGTTCCCGCGTCGCAGTTCGTATCGTCAGGGGAACAAAATTGCCCATCGGCGGTGCAAGGATCGCCACTGCTGACGCTGTGGCCGTTGCTAGGCCAGGTCCAACGCACAGTGTCGCCCACCGAGATGTTGACTGTGTCGGCAGGCCAAAACATCGAATCCATCTTCCCAACCGCACATCGAAAATCTGACCCGTACCGATGGCACGCCGCTCACCGCCGGTAACCGTTTTGATCCACAATATGGATGGCGTGGGGGGAGGTCTGCTTCTGGTGCGCTTGTGTTGGTGTGTCTGTCACCCGATCCAGCTTGCGACAAAAATACCGGCGTAAAGGTCGCTGCGAGCAAACAGGCAACTCGTACTGCTGCGTTTAATCGTTTCATGATTTTATTCCTTCTTTTTGCGCGCCAGCATCTACGAATTTCATTTTCGGGGTCGACAACGAACCGCAGCTGACGCCTGTGATTCGATGTCGGAGCGGCGATACTGCGCCGGGGCTTCACTGGGACACAAGCAAAATTTTACTGTGAAAAGCCAAAACGGTTCCTGAACCCCGCGAGAAAGGGTAACGAAACCGTTACCCGTGCGAATCGTTACGCCGAGTGCGGCGTGGGGCGAGTGGGCGGTGTCGGGCGAGGTCTTGGTGTTACTCTCGGCGTGACACTAGGTGTTGGAGTGGCCGTCGGCGTCCCGGTCGGTGTGGGGCTAACGGTTGCCGTAGGCGTTGCAGTCGGCGACGGGGTTGGCGTTGGGCCTGCCTGAAAGTCGATTTCAATGTTGTCGATCCCGAGTATCCAAGTGCCGAGGCTGGGATAAGCAAATCCAGGCTTGTAAAAGCCAATGCTGGTCAAATCAACGCGATGAAGAAACGGAGACCATTCTGCGTCGGTACCGGGCGTCCCGTCGCCGTGCGTGAAGACCCATCCCTCTGGGATCGTCGGTGAATTGGCATTCGACCGGGAACGAGTATGTCTGCCAACCGACGGGTGGCTCTGGGAGGTCAGGGAGCGTATATGTTGCGTCGTAAGTGACGGTAAAACCAGTCTCATCCATCTGTAGCAGCTCGAGTGTGACCGCGCGATCTGTTGCCCAGGTGGCGACTTGAATGATGTTCAGATCGACAGTTATGCTGGTAACACCGAGGCTGCTCCAGTCGCCCGTGTAGATACTGTCGATCTTGTACGGGTCGGGCACTCCCGGCTGAAAACGCGTCGAGATGGTCGCCCATGTCGGCACGGCAGTGCTGAAACCGCCCTGTTGAATATAAGCTCCCGGGTTACCGCCAGTGGCCTCAAGAAGTCGAGGCGCATTCACACTGCAGTGCCACAGACCGACATCGGTTCCATCATCATAAGTTTCAACGAACGTGCTGGTCTCACTGTTGTTATCCGCTCCGTAAATGGTCGTGATGAGAACGATGCCGAAGAATGTTGTTAGTAATTTTGTCATCTGTTTAACTGCTATTTCACGCAGGTTGAGATTTGTGAACGCTAAGAACTTCCCTTATCGCCGATAACATCTTTTCACCGCGGCGTAGGGCGAGGATGCGGAGTTGGGCGAGGCCTCGGTGTTGCCCTGGGTGTAGCACTTGGTGTTGGGCTAGGGCTTGGTGTAACGCTAGGCGTTGGAGTTGGCGTAGGACCCTCAGCTGTTGTTCTCAGAATAGCGCCAAAACCTCCTACCGCGGTTCCTGTGTTTGTTTCAGTAAACGAAACGTTGTAGAGGTCCTGAATCGTGCCGCTTTCGTCACGAGTCCAGGTTTGTCCTCCATCTGTCGTTCTAACGATTGTGCCGAGTTGTCCAACTGCTGTTCCATTAGAAGGATCTGCGAAAGAAACTCCCAGAAGGATCTCGGAGACACCGCTAGTCCGATTAACCCAGGTCTGTCCTCCATTTGTTGTTGTTAGAATTGTGCCCAGGTCGCCTACAACTGTGCCTGTGTTGGCGTCCGCAAACCAAACTGCTCGGAGCTGATTGATTGTTCCGCTGGTTTGGGGCGTCCAGGTTTGCCCTCCGTCTGTGGTTCTCAATATCGCACCGTCGTTGCCAACGACCGTCCCCGTACTGTTGTCGGTGAAATAGACGCCAAGCAGTCCGGTTGCCGGGCTAGATTGGACACCCCAATTTTGTCCGCCATCGGTTGTGCTGAGAATTTTTCCTTCAAGGAAGCCGACCGCCGTCCCATGATTTTCATCAGTGAAATGGACGGCATAAAGCCAATCGGTTGTGTCGGTAGTTTGTTGCGTCCAGTTGTTGCCGCCATCAGTCGTCCTCAGGATGATACCCTCCTGGCCTACCAGGGTTCCAATGTTGAAATTGACGAAATGCACTCCGAAAAAGTTCAGACCTGCAAACGGATCGCCTATTCCGCTGTCTTGGCGGACCCAGCTGTTACCGCCGTCGGTTGTCCGTAAGATCATGCCATCGGGATTTTCATAACCCACAGCTGTTCCCGTGTTCGCATCGGTAAACGACACTCCATATAGAAAATTGAATGTAACAACCGGCTGGCTGTTCCACTGGGTGCCCCCATCGGTTGTTTGAAGAAGGATGCCTGCGTTACCGACAATCGTCCCGGTGTTCTCATCGCTAAAGGACACGGCGTAGAAGGCGTTTGCTCCTTGAGGCAGCGAGTAGTTTGTCTGTTCAATCCAACTGTTTCCTCCATCCGTTGTTCTGAGAATGATGCCGGTCCCGCCCAACTCGAAGCCGGCAATCGTTCCGTTATTCGTGTCAGTGAACGAAACGCCATAAAGAGTTTTCGTCGTTCCGCTCGTTTGAGGCGACCAGGTGTCGCCGCCGTTGGTCGTTCTGAGAATCAGGCCTCCATCGCCGACAGCGGTTCCGGTATTGGCATCTGTAAAGGAAACTTTGAAAAGACACACCCCACCGGGGTTTGCCTGCGGCGTCCATGTGTTACCTCCGTCGGTTGTTCTAACAATGGTGCTTTCGCCGCCGATTCCGCACGAGCCGCCCACCGCTGTTCCCGTATTGGTATCAACAAAGGAAACACCGAACAATGTATTCGCGGTTCCACTTGATTGAGGGATCCAGCTGTTTCCGCCGTCAGTGGTTCTAAGAATGGTTCCACTGTCACCCACAGCCGCTCCATTATTTGAGTCACTGAACGAAACTCCTCGAAACTCAAGAGTTGTTCCACTTGGCTGCGCGACCCAATGATCACCTCCGTCCGTTGTTCCAACGATGGTGCCGCCTTCGCCAACAGCTGTTCCGTGATTTGCATCCGTGAAGGAAACGGCCCACAGAGTTTCTGTTGTACCACTGGTTTGAATTGTCCAGCTGCTTCCGCCATCGGTCGTCCGAACAATGGTTCCATTTTCGCCCACCACGGTGCCGGTGTTGGCATCCACAAAGGAAGCGCCTCGAAGATTGTTACCCTGCGGAAGAGGATTTTGCCAGTGCCATTGCGAGCTCGCCACGGGACGAGTCGTTGTCGCCGCGGCGACCGCACTTGGTGCGTCAGTTGAGGGTCTGCTCGAGACGGTAGCGGTTGCGCCAGTTCGAGCCTGTCCAGTATGGATGGCGAGTAGCAGCCCGCAGGAAGCTGCAAGGCCGAGGATAGTCAACGGGATTCTAGTGTTTGTTACTCTCATAGGTGTCTTAGGATTATTTGTTGTGGTTTGTGTTAACTTGCTGACAGCTGCTGGAGGCGCATGTGTGTGCGTGGGACGCCTCCCCCTTGCAGGGAGAGGCGATTGTTTGCAATCTCTTTTGAGTCTTCATTTAGCTTTCCGCTCCAAACTGACGATCAAGCCCTCATGCCCTTGAAGCGAACGCTAACCTCGACCCGGGGACGTAGGACGCGGTCTTGGTGTTGGAATGGGCCTTGGAGTTGGTGTAGCCCTTGGTGTTAACTCTCGCCGGAGGATTGTGCCACCAAAACCGACGGCTGTATCCAAGGAGACTCTCGAAAGATCATAGCCTGTTCCGCTCGTCTCGCGCACCCAATTTTCTCCTCCATCTGTTGTCCGGAGAATAATACCAAGAACACCGACGGCGATTCCGTGATCTGCATCGGTAAAAGAAACCCCGACGAGCAGCTCGGTTGTTCCACTTTGCTGTGGCACCCAATGGCTCCCGCCATCTGTAGTTCTAAGGATCGTCCCAGACTGACCGACAGCTGTCCCATTATTCGCGTCGGTGAGGGAGACCCGTGCGAGATCAGACTCTGTTCCGCTTGTCTGCGGGACCCAGTTGTTCCCTCCATCTGTTGTCCTGAGAATTATACCAGCGCCGCCCACAACTGTTCCGGTATTAGCATCCGTACATGAGACCCCGACGAGAGGAGCGAAAGCCCCGTTTGATTGGCTTGTCCAGGTGCTTCCTCCATCTATTGTTCTCAGAATTAGCCCTGTCACAGTGCTAAAATCAAATCCAACCGCTGTTCCATTATTTGCATCGGTAAAAGAGACGCCCCAAAGATCCTCGACTGTTCCGCTTACCTGCGGGGCCCAGTTGTTCCCTCCGTCGGTTGTTCTCAGGATTGTGCCAAACTCACCCACAGCGGTCCCGTTATTCGTATCCGTAAAGGAGACTCCCAGAAGCGTGCTGGTCGTTCCACTTGTTGGGAAATGTTTTAGCGATACGAGCAGATAAGAGCGCAAACGACCTTTCTCTTTGCGAACAGTCTCCAAATCTCGCCGCTCCAGTAGCAGCGCGAAAAAACCCTGAGTGAGATCCTCTGCTTCCTCCGGTCCGGCGCCTTGTCGTCTGATGAAACTATAAACAGGTCGCCAGTAAGTTCGGCAAAGTTTCTCGAGTGCTTCCTGTGCCGCCGGCGATTGACCCTGCGCCTCGAGCACTACGCTCCAGTGTGTCGTGGCAAACGCGACTGCGCCGTTTTGCGCCCCGCCCAAATGTGTCGCACTCCGTGAGCCCCAACCGTCCACACCCTAATCCAAGTGAAGTGGAGCAAAAATCAAGTCTGCGTAAGATGATTAACAGCATGGCTTGGTCTGCGGCCGATTTAGAATGATGGCGCGAAACCATCACTCCTGGAACAATCAGCTTTTCCGCTTGTGGCCGATTTCTTCCAGCAATTCGATCTGGATCTGCTGAATTTCGAACAAACGGTTGTATTGCTTCCGCAACAGATGGTCGATTTTTTCGTGCAAATGGCGGATCTCAAGCTCGGCTTTCAAATTGACTTTGTAATCATTTTCCGCGCGCAAACGATCTCGCGCCTCGGCGCGGTTCTGGCTCATCATGATGACCGGTGCCTGGACCGCGGCGAGGCAGGAGAGGATCAAGTTGAGAAGGATGAACGGATAAGGATCGAACGCTCTGGTAGCGAGCAACACTGCATTCGCACCGATCCATACGAAGATCACAGCGCCAAATGCAATGAGGAATTTCCAACTGCCACCGAACTCAGCAATGTGGTCTGAAAGACGCTCGCCGAAAGTCAGTTCCCTTTCGAATTGCTTCTCGATGTCGCTGGAAAGAATTTCGTGCTGTTCCAGGCTTGCGATAACTTCCTGATCGAGCGCGGAAAGTTCGCCGATCTCGTCCTGTAAGACTTCTTTTACGTAATCCTTCCGGAAGTCGCCCAGATCGTCGAAGCAAATGAACCCTTTGCTATCCAAGCCGGGTGTTGCCTTCTTGATGAACTCGAGAAGCGAAGGCCTGATTAGCTCTGCAAGCATTCCACTGTTAGGCGATTTCGGTTTCTTGCAGATCTGACAGAGCAGCGGTGCGGTTGCAGTTTGGCTCATCGGGATTTCGCTGCTGAATTAAACTGCTCTCCCTTCACTTGTCGATGACAGCTTGAGTCGGTAACTGTCGACCCTAAGATTCCGCATGGAAGAAGCGGAAGTTCCTCTCGAGCATTTGCATGAACCAGTAAAGGAAACACGAAGTGTTCGCGCGTGGCGTAACCATGTTTCAGATCGCGATTGCCATCGCGGCGATTTCAGCGCTCACAAGGAGACGCAAATTCTGGATTGTGAGTTTGCTTTTTGGACTTGTCGGTTGCGTCTTTCTCGTCCTGGCGGGAATTTGAGGTGAGGGTGATTGCTGTGCATCTCACCGGACGCTCGTTACTTCTGAGCTGTGGAGTTTGTTTTGCAGAACCCCAGACCAGATCGTTGCCTATGACAATCAACCACTTGCCCGCGCGGCGGTCATTGCCCTGCGTTGTCTTGGTCTTCGCCGTGTGCTGGTTCGCGGGTGGGCAGCGCGCCACTCCCGCTGTTTCCGCGTGTAATACTCGCGCCAGTAGTCGGCCGTGCGTATTCGAGGCCGGCCACGCTTTTTACTCCTTGCCATAAGATCGAATTAACCAACCGCGTAGCACTTTCTACTCCGGAAATTGCGGAACGAAGTTCCCAAGAATCTTCCAAAAAACCAATGGAACGGCGGATATGCATCAGGTAGATGCGGTCCTCCGCCGTCGCATTGCGAGGTGTGACAGACCCAAAACTGCTGGAGGCATTGAAGGCCCTGCCCTAAGCGAAGTCGAATGGTCAGTTGTCCCTAGTTGGGGCAGCAATCACTGCGACAGTCCCCGTTCGCCGAGCAAAGGAACAGGGCGGCGGGGCGCGCGACGCGTTTGAGTCCGAACGGTTCGATGGCTTTGCTTTGAATGTGCGCTACGGCTTCGTCCACTGAATCAGTAGCGTAGATCAGGCTGAGGTCCCTGGCGGCGATCATTCCTCGCTGCGCCATTGTTTCGATGAAGTGGAGCAGCTCCTTCCAATAATCGGTTCCCATGATCACAATCGGGAAGTTTTTGATCTTGCCGGTTTGAATCAGAGTGAGCGCTTCGAATAATTCGTCGAGTGTGCCGGCGCCGCCGGGCATCACCACGAACGCGTAAGAGTATTTAACCAGCAGCGTCTTGCGGGCGAAGAAATAATGCATCCGCACACAACGATCGAGATAAACATTTGTCGGCTGCTCGGAGGCCAGCTCGATGGTGCATCCGACCGAGCGTCCACCGGCCTCTTTGGCGCCTCGGTTTGCCGCTTCCATGATGCCAGGGCCGCCGCCAGTGATTACGGTGAAGCCCAGCCGCGCAATGGCAGCCCCCATTTTTCTGGCCAGCTCGTAATTCGGATCGCCGGGCTTGATCCGGGCCGAGCCGAAGACGGTCACGCACGGGCCGACAAAATGGAGGGTGCGAAATCCGCGCAGAAAATCGCGCATCACCTTCAAAAGGGTGAAGAACTCTTCAAAACGCGAACGCGGTCCTTCCAGGAAAATTTCATCGTTGGGGTCCGAAGAAGCCGGTTGCCCAGAACTGGAAATCTCTCGCGTTGCCGTGATCGGGGAGTCGTCGTTTTGCACGAAAGTTTTGATTGACCGCTGTCTGCTCGCCTAAAACTAAGCTCGAGTATCACCGCGTGGCATGTCGTTGCGACTCGAAACAACGTTGGTCGCCATTTGACGAACTTTTTTCAACCAACGCCGGGCCCATGCGTATTCAGTGGCGAGTATAGCCAGGCCTACCGGGATAACGATAAATCCCGGACCAGGCAAAACCAATAGTGCCACGCCTATCAACAATATAGTCGCTCCGATTACGGAGACGATCACGCGTCGGACAATCTTGATATTCTCAGTGCTCCAAAGGTTGGAGAGACGCTTCATCCACGATGGCGAGTCGATTGACTGTTCATTGCGAGCGCGAGGCGTCATATAGTTAAATCGTCGGTTCCACTGAGTTCGACCGGTGGAAAAGCAAAGGGTTCTTCAAAGGCCAAATGAGCCATTCTATAGATCAGCCTTTGATCGCATTTCCCAAGCGGTCAAGAAGAGGCATCTGCGTCGACTTGATTTTGCGCCTCGCAACTTCTTCAGAAAAAAAGCACGCCTGATCTACCTCCGGAAACATCTTGCGCTTTCCAGAACGCGGTGGCCATTCCAGTTCGAACAGATTTGACCTGCACTCGAATGGTTCTGGTAAATCGCCTTCGAATGCCCAGGCATGTACAGTTTTGCCGCCCTTTTTGTACAATTGAGCCAAGCTCAATCCAACCCTGGGAGCTTTCCGGCCGAAATCCGACCTCTTCTTCAAATTCGATCTTGGCGCGTGTCAGGAGGTCTTCGCCCGGAGCCGCTTCACCCTTTGGGATTGTCCATGCGCCATCGTCTTTGTGGACGTGGAAGGGTCCGCCAGGATGCGCCAGCAAAACTTCCAATTTGTTTTTCCTGCGCCGGAACATGAGCAAACCAGCGCTGATACGACTTCGTTTGGATTTCGGGTATTCCCGCACCTCGTCATCTTATGCGGAAATCTCATCAGCGCATTTTGTCAGAAGACTCGCCCTTATCTTTTTTTGTTACCCCACAGATGAAACGTGTAGGTGAAAACTATGTAACCCATCACGCGGCTCAGATCGTCGTTACTGAAATAAATCGCCGGATTGAACTGAAAATCGCGCGTGACGTTGCAGGTGAAACCGATCGTCGACGAGTTTTCGGAACCGCTCTGCCAATCGGCCTGGAGCCGCCACCTTTCGTTAAAGTCGTAGGCATATCCGAGGATCGCTTCGTTTTTGTATCCGGCATGAATGGCTCCGACGATGACCTTGTGATGCTCTGTGTAATAACCGGCTTCGATGAACGGTTGAGGATCTACATTCAGGTGGGGCGACCAATTCACGAACCCAGCAGAAAGAAGAAAAGGCTCTTTCGTTAGCAATCCGATCTCGGTCCCAAAGATCCAATCGTCCGGTTGGAATCCGCGAAACACCGCTACCTCAGCCCATTTCGTCAGACCAAGTTCGGCCTGCAATTCATACGGGTTCGCAATCCGTTTGTCTTGGATTTGCAGACTCAACGAGAGATCGCCTTCTGCTTGTAAGTCCGGCGTCACGATCTGACTCAAGCCTTTCGTCGTAGCGAATGATGAAGGCGCAGTCCAAAGAATCGCGATCGTCATCGCAATGATTTTCACGCTACTGAATAGCTGTTTGTCCGCCGTTCGTTGGTGCAAAGCGCTCGACATTTCGCCGCGAGTAAAACGGCTGTTTGCGAATTTGTCGATTCCATGTTGTTGGTCACAAAACCCATTTCCGGCCTCTCCCTTCGCAACGGTGAGGCGAACCAACGCAAGAGATTCGGCGAACGCTTTCGGAGTTGATCGCGCCCCGGTCGATTTTAAGCTTAGCGATCATGCGCGTACTCGCCGTTGACGCTTCTCTGCGCAATACCGGTGTCGCAATTGTCGATGCAAATAATGGCAAACCACGCTCTGTTTATTTCGGAACAATTCATAACGCCAGCGCGCTGCGTTCTTCATCTTGTTTGGTTGCGATCCGCGATCGGTTGGCAGAACTCATCCGGGAACACGAACCGGATTGTTGCGCGCTCGAATCGGTCATTTATGTGCAAAGCCATAAGACCGCGATTCTCCTGGGAGCAGCTAGGGGCGCCGCCATCCTTGCTGCCGCAGAAAACGGATTGCCAGTTTTTGAATATTCACCGAGACGAATCAAACAATCCACCGTGGGACGCGGCAGCGCCGGAAAAAATCAGGTGGCCTTCATGGTGCGCGCCCTTCTCGGGTTGACGGAAACGCCGGGCCCCGATGCCGCCGATGCGCTTGCAATTGGGTTGACGCACCTCCGCTCGCAGGCAGTCGCGAGCTTGGGCGTCCCGGGAGCAACACAGATATGAATGCAGCGGTTGTTGATCTTCGCGTGCGCTGGCTCGGGCGAATGGAATTCCAACGCGCGCTCGCATTGCAAGAAGAAATCGTGTTGAAAAAGCGTGAGGACCCTTCAGTAGAAGATCAATTGCTTTTACTCGAGCATGAACCCGTTTACACGATCGGCCGAACGCCGGATCGATCGAGCTTGTCGGCTCCGGGACGGATTCGCCGTGGCGAAGTCGGGGCCGCGCGTTTGCCGTATCCTCTTTTCGTCATCAACCGCGGCGGCCAGGCCACTTATCACGGACCCGGACAGCTAATGGGTTATCCCATCATCGATCTACGGCGGTGTGGTCACGATTTGCACAAATATTTGCGCTGGGTCGAACAATCGCTCATCGATCTTCTCGCCAAATACGGGATTGCTGCCGCGCGGCGCGAATCGCTTACCGGAGTTTGGGTTGGCGACCGCAAGATTGCTTCCATTGGGGTAGGCGTTCGTCATTGGATCACCATGCACGGCTTTGCTTTGAATGTATGCGGCGATCTTTCGCCTTTTAATCACATCGTACCCTGCGGCATTAATAGTGTTGCGATGACATCCATCGAAAAGGAAACGGGGACGCCAGTTTCCGTTTCCTGCATTGCCGCGTCGCTTGAGAGGTTGGCGCCAAATCAGATTAGCGATTTGCGCGTTATTCCAAAGGCACAACCGATTAACGTTTAAGAAATAGAAGCTTAGCAACAGAACTATGATTCCTCTTGAAGACAACGTTGGTGATATCATCGGAAAAGCGCAGCGCGGTTTGGGAATTTCCGATTCCGAACTGGCAAAGAAAGCAGGCATCGACCTGCAAACAATCCGCAAACTACGCGAAGGCGATTTTGATGAGGCGGCGCTCTTGGGCGTCGCACCGATCCTGGATCTTGCCGCGGGCCCGCTTTGCGAGCTGGCAAAGGAAGAATGGCATCCGCAAAAAATCAATGAGCGCGATGGTTTCGCGCAATTCAACACGCGTTTTCACGATATGACCGTCAACGCCTATCTCGTCTGGGACCCGGCAAGTCGCGCCGCGGCGGTCTTCGATACGGGTGCCGATTGCAGCGAAATGGTGCGGTTTGCCAGCCGCCACAAATTGAATGTGCAACTGATTCTCCTTACCCATGCCCATCCGGACCACGTGGCAGATCTGCCTCGCCTGCGCGAGGAAACTGGCGCGGACGTTTTGGGCCCCGCCCGCGAACCCGTCTCCGGCGCGGAACCTATCGACGAAGGAAAGCACTTTCACCTCGGGAATTTGGAGATTGATACGCGACTGACCTGGGGCCATTCCCAGGGTGGAATGACGTATGTTGTGACCGGCCTGGCACACCCCATCGCGATCGTGGGCGACTCGCTTTTTGCCGGATCGATGGGCGGCGGAAACGTTTCCTACCAGGACGCGCTACGAACTAATGTTGAGAAAATTCTCACGTTGCCGAACGACACGATCATTTGCCCGGGACACGGCCCGATGACAACCGTGGGCGAAGAGAAAAGGCACAACCCTTTCTTTGCCGGAAAAGTTTGAGGGATGTTTGAGGTTTGAAGTTTGATTGTTCGGAAATGAACACAAAGAGCAAGGAATTGAAGCAACGCACTAAGCGGTTTGGTCTGCGAATTCTCATTCTGTTAGACGATTTGCCAAACACGATCGGAGGGCGCGTGGTTGCGAATCAGATCGTGCGAAGTGCTACATCAGTTGGGGGGAATTATCGTGCAGCCTGCCGGGCGTGTTCTCGTGCCGAATTCGCTTCCAAGATAGGGACCGTGGCAGAGGAAGCTGACGAGAGCCTTTATTGGCTCGAGGTTATTGAGGAAGGGAAATTGGTTCCCCACCAGAAGGTCGCTTCGCTGTTGAAGGAAGCCGACGAACTCACAGCTATCTTTACATGGGCGCGGCGATCAGCCTCGCAACGTCAAACATCAACCATCAAACCTCAAACCTCATCGCCATGAACATTGGTTTTGTTGGAGTGGGTCGCATGGGCGCGAACATGGCGCGCAGATTGAAGGATCGACAATTTCATGTCACGGCTGTTTACGACACGAATCGCGCGGTTGCTACGGCTCTTGCCACTGAGCTCGGTTGCGCCGCCGCCCAAGACTTATCGGAAGTAACGGCAGAATCTGACGTGATTTTTACAGTCGTGACCGATGACCAGGCGATGCGAAAGATCTTCGCTGGAAGCGGTGACAACTTGCTAGTTAACGCCCGCGGCAAGCTATTCATTAATTGCGCGACGATCTCGCCGCAGGTGCATGTCGAGATTGAAAAACTGGCGCACCAAGCTGGGGCACAAACGGTCGAAGCGTGTATGGCCTCGAGCATTCCCCAGGCGCGCGAAGGAAAGCTTTATTTGATGTGTGGTGGAACAGAAGATGCATTCCGCAAAGCCGAACCGATTTTAAAGGAGATCGGTTCCGAAGTGCGTTTCATCGGCAACGCTGGCGAAGCCGCAAAGGTGAAGGCGCTCGTCAACATGGTGATGAACATCAACACCGCGGGGTTGGCGGAGGGATTGGCACTCGGCGCGGCGCTTGGTCTGGATTTGGAAATATTGAGAAAGATTTTTTCGCAAACAGGCGCCGCCTCCCGCGTGCTGGAAACCGACGGCGAAGATATGCAGAATCGCGAGCACAGCTGCTTTTTCTCTGCGGCACATGCTGCCAAAGATAGCGGGATCGCTCTCGAGCTCGGGCGCAACCTTGGCCTAGATTTACCGCTCGCTCGCGCGACTAAGGAACAATACGATCGCATGGTGGCGGAAGGCTTGGGCGAGATTGACAAATCGGGGATCGCCGAGCTCACCTTTAAAGATCGGCATAAACATTCCGGCGATCGCGTCTGATTTATTCGTTTGTCGAGCTCGGTAATCAAACCTGTGCGCCGGCATCATGACCCTGCTGGCCGGCTGCGGTAAATCTCTAGTAGTGTATCGCTTACGGTCACAATCCCAGTGGTGCAGCGGGTGCCGTTAAATCGCCAAATCGGCGATGGTCGGAAAATTTTACGTTTCTTAGAACTCGGTGCTGCCGTTTCCGGATAGGAATGTGACAAGATACTAAAAGGGGCTGGCACGAACAGCATGCCCCTTCGAACAATCAGCGCCAACTGTCCCGGCGACGAACGTTCGGTCGTCGCGGCGACACAAGTCTTCTCAGGGACCTGAACAATCAAAAATGAAAATTAAGAACACAATCGTATTAACGTTATTGACCCTTGCCGGATTGAACCCGGCTGTTTTTTCGGCTCAACTGCCTCAGCGGCCTGTCCCGATGCCCGCAGTCAGGTCAACGCCGGTGCCGCGTCCTGGCCAGCCACCTAGCCCTGCGCCAAGTCCTACGGTTGAGCCTTTCACAATTTCGTATGAAACATCAGCGGCCTCGAATATCGCAATAAGCGTCGCTGCAGGACAAACCGGAGCGCCGGCAGGCTTTTCAATTCAATGGATGACATTGGCCGACTACGTCGCCTTGGGAAGCCAATGGCCCGTAACTTCGGAGGTTCCCAACGCGCAGGCTCCGACCTTCTGCAAGGCAAACTTTAGCGGCATCGTGCGATCGTCCGGTTGCGTCCCTTATAACCTTCACCCAGGGCAAAGCGTTACCGTCGTCATCGGCGATGATAGCCTGTATGATAACTGCGCCGTGTCCAGTCCTTGTTCTGGAGCTCCGCTACTGTGCAATACGGCGTACGTATTTCGTGCCACTGCCCTTGATGCCACAGGCCAGCTCAGAATTAGTGATACCCTTACGTGTGCTACCTTGCCGTGTGTCGGAGGAAACTCATGCACATACTCTCAAGGCTACTGGCGTAACCATCCAAATGCATGGCCCGTAACCAGTCTAACTCTTGGAACAGTGACATACCAGGCTGCCGAACTCATGGCTATCCTGGATAACCCGGCGCGAGGCAATGGTCTTGTGATACTGACTCACCAGTTGATTGCTGCGAAACTGAACATAGCCAACGGAGCGGATGCGTCCGCGGTTCAGCAAGCCGTAACTAACGCTGATGACATGATCGGAGCATTGGTGGCACCGCCGATCGGCGGCGGCTACTTGCCACCGGCGCAGACGGGCGATCTAACTGAAACTCTCACGGAATATAACGAAGGAACCATCGGACCTGGCCACTGCAACGATTAGGCCTTACGCAAAAGAAATCAGGAAGTTCGAATAACCGGCGTCAATTATTGGATCACGCCGTAATTGGGGGTGGATTCCTGATCTGACGATTTAACGGACGGGGACACAATGCTTGTGTCCCCGTTCCAACTTCTCGCGGGCACGCGAAGTTCCACACCTCGTTCCTAAAAATATCACAACTTTGCTGATCGATCTGTTATCGATCGATAAGTTGTAGATTGTGCGGGTTATACGCACTGAAAGGACGGCGCGATATTAGAATATCGTCGCGAGTGTACCTGCAGCTGTTCACTGTTCGATTCGTATTGGGATGTTACGGAACAGTGGTCTGCGAAACCAACTACTGCCAACAGCCCGTGTGTTCAAAGAGACAAAACCAAAATCTTGAGTTTTACAGGAACTTTGGTGAGTAGCTTCCGGATAAAGACCTAGAGCATAGTTCAAATGCGAAGGTCGGGCTTCCGCGCTGATGCGGAAAAGCCAAAGCCCACAAGCTTCGCTTGGACAACCTAACATCGGTGTGACAAACCCAAGGCTACGAGCCTTAAACGAACGCTGGCGTTGTCTAGCTTACTCGGCAAAGGGGATGGGACGGGACTGCCTTGAAATGGTGGGTCTTGTTGCCTGAAACGTTTATGCCGTTCAACTCCTATAACACGGCTGACGTTACCAATAAGATCGAATAACACACGATTCTTTTTCGAGAACCTGGTGGCTCGGTTTCCGGATAAACACCTAAGCAATGAAAAACATCTCGTGCCTTTGCGCGACACAATAAGGCTTTTTCCAGAATAACCACATGCAAACTCATCTTCTAAGACACATAGCAACTGCGCTGGCCATTGTGGTGGCTTTGGCGCCGGCCGCACCGGTGGAAGCAGCGAAACATCGAAGGCAACGTACGAGCAAAGGTCACATTTCCGCAGCGAAGATAGATGCGATAATTGCCAGGTTTACACACGACGAACTAGCTGCTTTTCCCAAGGGAGCACTAGGCGCAAACATCATTCTTTCGGAAGAACAATTCAGAGGGAACGGATTGAGGACTGCACTACAGAAGGCGGCGAGGAATGCGCAGAACGCGATTGCGGGCTGGCCGGAAGCTAGTCGACTGCCAGAAGCAATGGCGCATCTGCCTAACCAAATCCCGGGCTTAGCGATTAGCAAGCGCAAACAGCATGACGGTTCATCTTATTTTGCCGGGACCTTTACTACGCCTGAAGGGTGTGTCTTCTGCTGGACACGGACGGTTGTGTTCGTAAAAGACCCGTGGTACGTCGTTCGGTTCACGATCGAAAGATGTAAGGATTGTCCAAAACCGCCGCCGCCACCAACACCTACTCCGACGCCACCGCCGCCTCCTCCGACACCCACTCCCGATCCAACTCCCACTGCCACCGCAACGCCGCGACCTCCTACTCCTACTCCGACACCACGGCATCCGACTCCTACTCCAACTGCTACGGCGACACCGACAGCGACAGCAACAGCAACACCAACAGCTTCGCCGACAGCTACCGCGACTCCAACTGCTACGGCAACGCCGACAGCTACACCGACGGCGACAGCAACGCCGACAGCTACCGCGACTCCAACTGCTACGGCGACACCGACAGCAACACCGACGGCGACAGCAACACCAACAGCTACCGCAACAGCGACAGCAACAGCAACACAACTGCTACGCCGACAGCTACCGCGACGCCAACTGCTACGCCAACAGCGACACCGACCGCGACAGCAACACCAACAGCAACTGCTACGCCCACAGCTACCGCGACACCAACAGCTACGCCGACGCCGACGGCAACCCCTACGCCCACACCATGTCAGTTAGATGCGCCGGCTATCACGTGTTGCACGTCTGCATCTTCAAACCTTTCCATCGATGTCACCGCTGGTGAGTCGGGCGCACCGAATGGATTCGTCATCGAATGGATGACTGTGGCGGAGTTTATCGCCAATGGCAATCAATGGCCTGATAATCCAGACGAATTTTGCCAGGCGAGCTTTTCCGACAATCTGGCGCCAAATCAAACCATCGAGGTGGTCATCGGCGATGATCGATTGTTCGACTCATTGGGTGTGCAAAGCGATTGCTCAGGCGAGCCACTCTTGTGCGACACCGCCTACGTGTTTCGGTGTCGCGCAAACGAAACACCATCTTGCGATGTAAGCCAATGGAGTAACGTCATTGCTTGCGCGACGCTGCCGTGCAATCCGGGACAAAATTGCACATATACGCAAGGTTATTGGAAGAATCATGCCGACGTCTGGCCGTTGCAAAGCCTGACGCTTGGCGCGGTCAGCTACGATGCATCACAGTTAATTCAAATTTTCAATCGTCCCGCACAAGGCAACGGGCTCGTAATACTCGCGCATCAGCTCATTGCCGCAAAATTGAATATAGCCAATGGCGCGGATCCAACAGCAGTTCAGCAATCCGTAATCGACGCGGACAGCATGATCGGAGGGTTGATTGTGCCGCCGATTGGCAATGGTTATTTGTCACCAAGCCAGACTAGCGAGCTGACTGACACCCTAACCGAATACAACGAGGGAACGATCGGCCCTGGACACTGTGATGACTGAAATAGCGCAGCGTCTGGAAACTGATGGCGCGGGGGATCTTGTCCGGGAATTGCTGTGCTAATTATGACAACGAGATCGGGTCTGCGATACCCCGCGTGACAATGAGCGGATGCTTTCCCGCCCGACGCCGCCTTCAGCGCAAGCCGATCCGGTTCGACGTGCAGTATTCCAGTAGCGGGCGGAAAATTCCGAGCTTGCCTAACAATCGTACAAATGAGATGATCCGCGGCTGTGAAATCCGAAGCATCTCAGGCCGGCGCCCGCCGCCCCGACCGCTTCATGACGACACGGTGGAGCGTCGTCTTGTCGTGCACGGATTCTGATGGGGACGAAGAAAAAGCGCACGCTGCGCTTGCCGAGCTTTGCAAAATCTATTGGCGGCCAGTCTTCGCGTTCATTTGTCGCCAGGGTCACTCCGTTCCCGACGCCCAGGATCTGACGCAAGACTTTTTTGCCATGGTCTTGAAAGGTCGGCTTCTGCAGCGGGCCGATCGGAGCCGGGGACGGTTCCGTTCACTGGTGCTCAAAGCATTGCAGAATTTCTTGCACGACGCCGTGGACAAACGTCACGCCCGGAAACGTGGTGGCGACGTGCAATTCGTTTCGTGGGACGATTGGATGGCTGAGGCGCCGTCGCACTTGTCGATCCCGGAGCAGGAATCGGACAAATGGTCGCCGGAAAGAATCTTCGATGTGCGCTGGGCGGCGACGGTGGTCGAGCGCGCATTGAGGCGATTGGGCGATGAATGCGAAAAGCGCGGTCGTAGACGTGTATTCGATGTATTGAACAGTTGTCTTGCAGCTGAGCGGGAAGATGTTTCCTACGCCAAGTTCGCAAAAACGCTGGGCCTCCAAGAGGCGGCAGTGAAACGCCTTGTGCACAGGTTACGCGAACGCTATCGCGCGCTGCTCCGCGAAGAAGTTGCTCAAACCGTCGAAGGACCGGCCGAGATCGACGACGAACTCCGTTATCTCTGTGCAGCGTTGAGCGCGGCAGAATAGGTCAATCTGATTCTCAGAAAGCGCAACTTCTGGTGTTGGCTTTTCCACGCTGCCTGCGCTGTCAAGAGCAGAGCGTCCGGACGCATCGAATTTCTGACGCATTTTCGCAAACACCCTTGAGCGTTAAGTCCGTTTCGGTCTGATCTTCGATTTTGAGCGTCAGATATCCGGCGTTCCTGGTCGAGGAGCTACCTTGTATCTGATTGCTGTGCATTTGTATTGATTAGGGAGCGAATTTTTTCGAGAACTCCGCTCCACCAATTCCGGAGAAAGCATAGGGGAAGCGTCGGCGCCGATGGCCGATACTCGACTCCACTCGCTCCCTTCCATTTGCAGTCCTTTTTTAAGAATCCGATGAGCGGCATTCCTTCTTCGATTCGTCCGCAAAAGGAACCGTTCGTCTGCCCACAGTGTGGATCGGCGTCACGTATCGGACGCAGTCTATGTCTAAGCTGTCTGCTGGTTCAGGGTCTGGACGCTCGGGTTCCTGCGCGGCACGCGGAGGAGACGCTTGAGGACGTGCTTGGCGAACTCGATGTACGGGATGGCGAGTGGCGAGTAGGCGACTATCAAATCCTTGAAGAAATCGGGCGCGGCGGCATAGGCGTCGTTTATCGGGCGCGGCATAGACGCCGCATCGTGGCGTTGAAACGAATTTTACCTTATCACGCCGACTCACGGGAGACGCTGGTGCGCTTTCGACGTGAGGCGGAGACTGCGGCGAGCCTCGTTCATCCGAACATTCTGCCTACTTATGAAGTGAGCGAGGACGACGACGAGCTGCCGTTTTTCAGTATGAAGTTTGCCGGTGGAGGCAGTTTAATGGATGCGGCGCCGGCGCTGCGGAGTGACCCGCGGCGGGCGGTAGCGTTGATGGCGAAGGTGACGCGGGCGGTGCATTACGCGCATGGACAGGGGATCTTGCATCGGGATTTGAAGCCTGGAAACATTTTACTGGATGGACAAGGCGAACCGCTGGTGGGCGATTTCGGTCTCGCGAAATGCCTGGAACCCACGAGCAATCTTACTCGCACGCTTACTACCGTCGGTGCGCCTGATTACGTGGCACCGGAGCAAATCGATCCGGCAGGCGCCGGGTCGAGCAAACTTGGTCCTGCCGCCGATGTATATAGTTTGGGTGCGATTTTGTTCGATTTACTAACGGGTCGTCCGCCATTTTTGGGTGAGCACGTGCTGAAGGTAATCCAGCAAGCGAGCGAGAAACCGGCGCCGAAGCTGCGCACGTTGATACCGGGGTTGGATCGGGATCTGGAAACGATCTGCGCGAAATGTTTGGAGCGGGACCCAAGTGCGCGTTATCGCTCAGCGGGCGCTTTGGCCGAAGATCTCGAACGCTGGCTGGAAGGGCAGCCTATCGCAGCCCGGCCCCTTTCGCCGGCTGCGCAGGTTTGGCGCTGGACACGGCGGAATCCGGTTATTACAGGAATGGCGGCGCTCCTGGTCACGTTGGGGCTGGTTGCAGCAGTGATGACGTGGAAGGGGGACGTGCCGAACCCACCGGCAACAACCGGTATTGCGGTTCTGCCCTTCGAAAGTTTGAGCGGTGACAAAGAGGACGCCATTTTTGCCGATGGGGTTCAGGATGACATTTTGACCAAGCTGGCGAGCATTCGCGATCTCAGGGTGATCAGTCATACCAGCGTGATGAAATATCGCGGAAAGCGGAACCCTCGTGAAATTGGTAAAGCTCTTGGGGTTTCTCACATTCTGGAGGGTACCGTGTCGCGTGGTCGCGGAAGCACCCGTTTTCACCTCAAGGCTCAATTGATAGATGCCGGTACTGGAGCGCTCGTCTGGTCGGAGGAATTTGACCGCGATTTGAATGACCTGTTCGCGGTCCAAAGCGAGCTTGCGCGAAAAGTCGCTCAGCAGCTTCGCGCGAAGATTTCGACTGCCGAGAAACTGGCCGTTGAACAGCCGGCAACAACTGACCTCATTGCGTTCGATCTGTACAATCGCGCCAAGAATCTTCTCGAGCTTCGTCTTAGCAGTGCCCTGAAAGCGAATTTGCTGAAGGCGGTCGACTTGTTGAATCAGGCCGTCGCGCGCGATCCGTCTTTTTTTCAGGCGTACTGCCAACTCGCTTACGCACATGAGCAGCTCTATTTTCTCGGCTTCGACCACACGCCGACACGGCTGGCATTGGGTGAAGCGGCTATCGAGCAGGCATTTCGCCTTCGTCCGAATGCAGGTGAAACCCATTTTGCGAATGCGCGAAATCTTTATCATGGGCACCTCGATTACAGTGGCGCTCTGGCTGAATTGGATGTTGCGCGGCAGACCTTGCCTAACGATGCGCGGATATTTCGGATGATGGGATACATCCAGAGGCGCCAGGGACGATGGCAGGACTCTACGCAAAACCTGGAGCGCTCAGGCGACCTCGACCCGCGCAACACTGAAACGCTCCAGCAAATTGCGCTCAGTTATGGGGTTCTCCGGCGCTACACTGAAGAAAAATCCGTGCTGGATCGCGCGCTGACCATCGAACCGGACGATATTAGCACGAAAGTCGCGCTTGCGGCCGTTCAATTTCATTGGAAAGCAGACACACGCTCATTGCGTCAAACAATCGATTCCCTGGGAGCCGCAAAAGCGGGTGCCTTGTCGAACGCAGCTGACGAGGGATTAAGCTGCGCCCTGGCTGAGCGCGACGTCGCTGCGGCAAGGAACGTTCTGAATACAATCGGCGACACGCCACTAACGGACTATTCGGTTCACCTGGATCGCCCGATCATCGAAGGCGTCATCGCTCGCATGACGAGAAATGATGACGATGCTCGCGCTTTGTTCGCGGCTGCGCGCGTTCGACAAGAGAAGACGGTTCAAGCGGAACCAAATTATGGCCCGGCGGTCTGCGTACTTGGTCTGATCGATGCGGGTCTCGGCCGAAAGGAAGAAGCGTTGCGTGAAGGCCGGCGTGCGGTCGAGCTTGTTCCAGTAGAAAAGGATGCGGTGGTGGGTCCGACCATGATCAAGTATCTGGCGATGATTGCTGCATGGACCGGCGATACGGACCTGGCATGTGAACAGCTGGCCATCGCCGTTCGTCCCCCGAGCACCGTCAGTTATGGTCAACTAAAACTCTTGCCGTTTTGGGATCCACTCCGAGGCGATCCACGCTTTGAAAAAATCGTCGCTTCGCTCGCGCCGAAAGAGAAAGCAAATAAATGACAAAGAGATTTCACGCGTTCCCGTGCGAAAAAATGGCCAAATCAAGTGATTAACTTTGACAAAAATTTTTCCATTTTTTAGTTGGCAACCAACCAGAGCTCATCTACCATCCTGACCTCTTCATGCGCGAGCCCTCCAGTTCTGACCCCGTGGACCTCCAAAAGGAGCCGGGTACCTGCCCCGAGTGCGGATCAGCGTCGCGCGTCGGACGAAGTCTTTGTCTTAGCTGTATGCTCTCTGCAGGCGTGGGCGCGAATGGACATAACGGCGACTTGTCCGCCGAGGCATCGGCGAAGGTGGAAACGCTTGATGACCTGCTCGGTGAACTCGATGTCTGTGACGCCGATTGGCGTATAGGGAATTATCAAGTCCTTGAAGAAATCGGGCGCGGCGGGATGGGCGTCATTTATCGGGCGCGGCAGCGACATTCGCGCCGCATCGTGGCGCTGAAACGAATCTTGTCGTATCACGCCGATTCACAGGAAACGCTGGCGCGTTTCCGGCGCGAGGCCCAGGCAGCAGCGAGCCTCGATCATCCGAACATTCTGCCAATTTACGAAGTAAGCGAGTGCGACGACGGGCTGCCGTTTTTCAGCATGAAGTTTGCGGGTGGGGGGAGTTTGCTGGATGCGGCCTCGGCATTACGTGGTGAGCCGCGACGGTCGGTGGCGTTGGTGGCAAAGGTGGCGCGGGCGGTGCAGTACGCGCATGGACAGGGGATCCTGCATCGGGATCTGAAGCCTGGAAACATTTTGCTGGATGGACGAGGCGAACCGCTGGTGAGCGATTTCGGTCTCGCCAAGTGGCTGGACACTAGCAGCCATCTGACACGCACCCTTACTATCTTTGGCACTCCCGGTTATATTGCGCCTGAGCAGGTGAACGGATCGTCGGGCAAACTTGGTCCTACGGCCGATGTATACAGTTTAGGTGCGATTTTGTTCGATTTACTGACGGGTCGTCCGCCATTTTTAGGTGAACACGCGCTGAAGGTAATCCAGCAAGCGAGCGACAAACCGGCGCCAAAGCTGCGCACTCTGATGCCTGGCTTGGATCGGGATTTGGAAACGATCTGCGCGAAAAGTTTGGAGCGGGAACCAGGTGCGCGTTATCGCTCCGCGGGCGATCTTGCCGAAGACCTCGAACGCTGGCTGGAAGGACGCCACATTGTCGCCCGTCCTGTTTCCCCAGCTGCGCGCGGGTGGCGCTGGACACGGCGGAACCCAGTTATTGCGGGAATGGCGGCGCTCCTGCTGGCGTTGGGATCGACAGTTGGTGTGATGATTTGGAACGGCGAAATGGCCAGTCCACCGGCTGCAAGTGGCATCGCGGTGCTGCCTTTCGAAAGTTTAAGTTCAGATAAAGAAAATGCATTTTTCGCCGATGGCGTTTACGACGGTGTTTCCACCAAGCTGGCGAAAGTGGCCAATCTAAAGGTGATCAGCCACAACAGCGTGGCAAAATATCGCGGCGCACGGAATACGCAGGAAATTGGTCGTGCGCTGAATGTCGCGTACGTGCTCGAGGGAAGCGTGCGCAGAGAAGCCGGCAGGATCCATTTGAACGCCCAGTTAATTAATACCCGTACCGACGCTCATGTGTGGGCGCAGGAATATGATCGGGATTTGAATGACGTCTTCACCCTCCAAAGCGAGATTGCGCAAAAGATTGCAGATCAACTCGGAGCCGAGGTCTCATCGACCGAAAAAGCACTCATCCAGGAGCCGCCAACGACGGATCTTGTTGCTTACGACTCTTATCTGCGAGCCAAAGACCTTATCAATGGGATTTCATTCAGCACGCGGGCGAAAGAAGATCTGATGCGGGCGGTGCAACTGCTCGATCAGGCTATCGCACGCGACCCCTTGTTCTTTTTAGCCTATGCCGAGCTCGCCGGCGCACATGACCGAATTTATTTCCTCGGTTTCGATCACACAGACGCGCGCCTTAAATTGTCCGAAACGGCTCTTCAAGCGAATCGCCGCCTGCGTCCCGACTCGGGAGAAACGCATTTGGCTCTGGCTCAGCATTTCTACTGGGCATATGCGGATTACGATCGGGCACAGAATGAGTTGGTTGCCGCCCGGCGTACCTTGCCTAATGAATCGCGAATTCCTCTTCTGTCTGGGTACATCGACCGGCGCCAAGGTCACATGGAGAAATCGCTAGAGGAAATGAAAAAGGCATTAGAGTTGGATCCCCGCGATTTTTCCATACTCCAGCAAGTCTCTCTTACTTATCAACTTTTGCGCCGCTATAAAGAAACAGTCGCAACTCTGGATCGAGTGCTGGCCATGGCTCCAAACGACGTTCCTACCCGGGTAAGGCGTGCTTGGATTGATCTTCAATGGCGTGCAGATCCAAAACCGCTACACACCACAATTGAGACGGTCCTGGCCCAGGACCCAAACGCGGCACCTGTTCTCGTTATCCAGTGGCTCGACCTTGCGCTGGGAGAGCAGGACCCAGCTGCCGCCGAGCGCGCGCTCGCTGCCATGCCCACGGACGGGTGTTACAACGAAAACATCCCATTCCCTAACACTTGGTGCGAGGGGCTTGTCGCCCGGTTACGTGGTGACGAGGAGGCAGCTCGCGCAGCTTTCGCCACTGCGCGGAAAGAACTGGAGCAAACCGTACGCGACCAACCAAATTACGCCCAGGGCCTCTGCGCGCTCGGTGTGGTTGATGCTGTTCTAGGAAATAAGCAGGATGCCATTCGCGAAGGCTTGCGCGCTGTCGAGTTGATACCTGTCAGCAAAAACTCTCTTGAGGGCCCTATGTTGATCCAGTACCTGGCCGTCATTTATGCCTGGACGGGCGATAAGGATCGCGCAATCGAACGGTTGAGCGAAGCTACGAGGCTACCGGGGAGCCATGTTACTTACGGTGATTTGCGTCTCAATCCGCTTTGGGACCCGCTGCGGGCCGACTCGCGCTTTGAAGCAATCGTCGCTTCCCTCGCGCCGAAGTAAGATTTCGCATAAAGTGCTTTCGAAGTGCGGCGGCGTTGCGCCGCTTTCCCGTTGCAGCAACGCTCATAATCTCAACGATGTTTCTGCACAACGGAGAAACTTATAGAAGAAAACGAAGAGAAAGAGGAACAGCTATCTGAATTTCGGTTATGATGGGCTCTTTTGCGTTCTCTTTGTTTCTCCGTGAAGGCGTTTCTGGGTTCTGCATATCAGTCCCCGAAAACCCTCGTCTAACATAACCAGTTTGGTCACGCGTACGCGAACTTTAGGACATTAAAGAGTGAATTAGTGCCCTTGCTGGCACGTCATGCTCAGTGCGCCTGGCACCTGGATTTTGTCAGACAGCCCGCGTCTATCCTAGGAGAAACTCCTATACGTGCTTCAGGAATTCAGGCCGACTTGACCTACCCTGCTTCAAATGCCACTGTAAAATTTTTTGATTTTTCTAGTTGACACTTATTCACATCGCCTGTAACGGTCGCAACTTATGAAGAAGCTCCAAGCCCAAATCACCATACGCTTGGTCGCGGCAATGCTGGTTGCTATGGCTGTTATTGGCCTTAGTGCCGTCGCAATGCATGCGCCCACCCAGAACCAAAACTCGCTGACCCGTTCCTTGAAGAATATTCAAACCGATAATGCCACGCTGTTTTACGCGGACCAAAGGATGGACCGAGGTTGGTGCGTCGAGATGGTCCTGCCGGGAACCAGCGAGAGTAAGGCCGCGACTGATAACCTGAAACTGATAGCAGCGACACTTTAGGTCGCCGGCTTAGCTAACGAATCAACGGGCCAGTCCCGAAGGTTTTCGGGACTGGCCGTATTGTGTACCGGGCGCCTCTGCACCGCGGCGAGGCAGACCACAAGCGGCAGCATGACTCGGCTGTTCCTACCAGCCTAATGGTGTTTAACAATCTGTTAGCAGCCATCTTCAAGACTGCCTAATCGCCGACTGAACTTTCGGCTGCCCGGACGCGAATTACTCGAACAAAGGAAAGTGACTGATGATTCGTCTCTATTTGTCTGGTTGTCATTCCGGATTTCGTGATTTCAGCGCAGCCTAACTGTGTCAATTCGCGGGAGTCGCGGGGGCGAAAAACAATCGCCCAAGGGACAAGATACCTTTAGGATTGGTGCGATGTTTTCCAAGCGCATGTATGTGGTGTGGTTCGTCGTCCATTTCTCTCTCATAACTGCGGTCTGTTTTGCCGGCATATTCTCGCTTATCGCTGAAGGCGCGACGTTATTGCCATCAGCGCTCGACAAGTACGCGCGCAAGGCCGAACTGATAGCAGCATTTGTGTTGGGAAAGGAAGCGGCTGCATCCAGTCCAGTACGGCAAGGTATCGCCACTTATTTGCATGCTGCCGGTATCCAGGCTGGATACAGTTTTTTTGCGCCGAATATTCCAGCTTACAACAAGCTAACGCTGGAACTTTATTACGAAGACGGACGCGTGGAGTATGAATCGCCGCACGTCAGCGGCAGGGCGGCCGCTCTTCGCATGGACAGTTTGTTAAGCAGGCTGGCAGACAACCGTTATGAACCCCTGCGAGAAGTGATCGTTAAGATGTTAGCGCTCTCTGTCTGGCGAGAGCGCCCTGACGTTAAAAAAATTCGAGCCATTTTCGGGGCGGTTAGTCCGCCTGACATTGGTGACTTTGAACATGGAAAAGGTGAATCGTTCCAGCCCATGTTCAGTTATGATTTCAGCCTGCGCGAGGAGAAGAAGCAATAGAGAGACCATGGATTGCACCGGGTTGGCAGATTAAAAGACTGAGGCATCGTCGCTTCGAAGAATCGCGATATCCAGACGTCCTTCATTCGTACATCGTCAGTACGCTTTACCCTTGCCGATTCACTACTGTTATCCATTTAATCCGTGGTTAAATCATCCGCATTCAACGAACACGCTGTAGCGAGCATTCCGCGACGATGTTGGGAAAATTTGATATCCTTTCTGTTCGCCCCGGAAACAGACAAGTGGCTTGGGGCATTGCGTATCGGTCTTGGACTGCTGGTAACCGCGTATGCGCTGTTCTTAAGAAGTGACTGGCACAACCTGTTTGCTAGTACCGCGAGGGGTCTTGTCAGTCGCAAACTGGGAGAGGCTATTACGTCTTTCGATAGTCCACTCATTCCCAAACTTGGCTGGCTTGTTGCTCTTGGCAATTACGCTCACATCGAGGAGGACGCCGTGCTTTCAATTGCCTGGGCCTGTTTGCTGTGCATGGGACTGCTGTTATTACTCGGCCTCTTCTCTCGCCCGGCTGCGATCGTTGCGTGGTTTCTTCACCTTTGCGCAGCTGAAAGCGGCGGCTTGTTCGCATATGGCGCCGATAACTTCATGACCACGGGCCTCTTTTATTTGATGTTATCGCCGTTGCCAGACCGATACTCGCTCGATCATCGGCTGTTGAAAGTAGAGCTGAGAAGTCCACAACTTTTAGGTTTTTGGCGGCGCGTTTTACAGGTGCACATGTGCTTCGTTTACTTTACCGGCGGCCTGGCAAAATGTCTGGGCAGCGGTTGGTGGAATGGTTCCAATCTCTGGCGATCGCTAACCCGGCCGCCTTTCAATCTCATTTCACCAGACATTCTTGTTCAATTCAAATACGTGCTGCCGATCCTTGGAATTTCGATCTGTCTGATCGAACTCGGTTATCCATTTTTCATTTGGATAAGGAAGACGCGGCTGTTTTGGCTGGTTTGCATTTTGGCAATGCACGCAGGGATTGGCCTGGCAATGGGAATGTACCTTTTCGCGCTCGTGATGATCGTTTTGAACATTGCCGCCTTCGGTATCGGAATGAACAACCAGCGACCTATCCCTTCCGAGGGGCAACACACGGGTATTTCAGGGCGATAGGCCCTCGGCACTTCGCCGCGTCGCGGTTAAATTCAACCGACGCGAAAGCGCACGTCGCGAATCGTCCTGCCACCGAAACGCTGTTTTAGTTTGCGCAAAATTTCGGACTTGGAAATCTGTTCGAGCTCGTAGTGCAAGGCTGGCTGGAGCACGCGAACATAGAGAACGCCCTCGCGCAATGCTACCGGCGCCGAATGCGCAGCGATAAATTCACCGACGATTTTTCCCCAGGCGTCAATCACTTCGGTTTCACGTAAACGCTCGCGCAACCCCAGACGTTGCATCAATTTTGGAACTAATTCGGCCGGCGACTGCCACCGATCGCCGCGCGGTTTTCTCTCGGGAAGACCCCGCCATTCGGCGATCACGGCGGCACGGAGGGAAGGATTCATCGTGGAACGTGACTCGTGATTTGTAGTTCCTGATTCGGTTTACGATGTAATGTTTTAGCAAATTAAGCCAGGCGAAGCCTCAATACTTTCGTCGCATGTGGCTTGGCAGAATATTCAGCTCGGTCCGGTACTTTGCCACGGTGCGCCGCGCGATCGGAATACCGCGCTCACTCAGGATCTCGACGATCTCATTATCGCTCAACGGTTCGTTGCCATCCTCGCGCTTCACCAGGTCGAGGATAGCTTCCTTCACACTGGTGTTGCTCATCGATTCGCCGGTCGCGGTCTGGTATCCTGGCGTGAAAAAATATTTCATCTCGAAGACGCCCTGCGTGGTGGCCATATATTTGCCGGAAACGGCACGACTGACTGTGGTCTCATGCACGCTCACGGCATCGGCGACCTCTGCCATGGTCATCGGCTTCAAATGCGATGGTCCGTGCTCGAAAAAATCGCGCTGCCTCACGACGATCTGCTCCGCAATGTTGGAAATCGTCTGCTGGCGTTGATGGATCGAGCGAATAAGGAATTTCCCGCTCCGGATTTTGTCGCGGATATAATCTTTGACTTCGCTGCTCTGGGTGTTGCCTGATGCGATGATGTCTTTGTAAAGATTGCTGATCCGCAGATGCGGAATTTGCTCGTCGTTTAAACTGATTTGATATTCCCCATCCACCTTTTCCACCGTCACATCCGGTAGCACATAGTTTTGCGGTGCGGCTGCAAACACTTGACCGGGCCGCGGATTCAGCCGTCCAATCTTGTCGGCTGCGTTTTGCACATCCTCCACACCGATCCCCATCCGACGCGCGATATCGGGAAAGCGTCGCCTGCCCAAATCCTCCATATGCTCGGACACAATTTTGTACTCCAGGCTGTCTTCTTTTCCCTCTCGCTTTAGTTGAATGAGCAAACACTCGCGTAAATCGCGCGCCCCAACTCCGGGTGGATAGAAACCCTGGATTAGCGCCAACATCCTCTCGAAATCTTCCTTGGAGATTCCCGAGTTCAGCGCCATTTCTTCCGGCGTGCTTTGAAGAAATCCGTTGTCGTCGATGTTGCCAATGATCAGCTCCGCGGCTTTGCGATCGCTGGCGTTCAGGACGCTCTGATCCAGTTGCCCCAGCAGATTTTGCTGAAGTGTTTCCTGCACGGCAATGGAATCGAAAAAGAACTGTCGCTTGTCTTTCGCTTCCCGTGACCTCTGAAAACCGTCCGCGCCGGAGTTGGACGACTGCGCCATGTAATCGCGCCATTCTTCATCCAGGCTCGCGAGCTTTTCGAATTCGTCCTTGAAATTATCGTCAACTGTAGGCTCGCCTTCGCTCTGGGCATCGGAGCCGGGGTCATCCGGCAATTCTTCGAGCACGGGATTTGTTTCCATTTCCTGTTGAACAAGGTTTCGCAGTTCGAGCAGGGGCGTCTGCAGGACGAGCAGACTCTGTTGGAGCTGAGGCGAGAGAACCTGCTGCAAGGCAAGGCTCTGCCCGGGAAGTAGTCGGGTCTGCATGCCTTGTCCGGCCATACGCCGAGTTTACCGGCGCAGCAGATGGCGAGCAAGCAATGGCTTCGCCACGTCAAATCGTCGAAATGTTAAAAAAAATGCCGGGTGCCTCTTTGTAGTGTGTAACGCTTTTAACGAATCAGGTATTAATCGTGCTTCGTTGTTCGCCGATGCTCTGCATCTTTCCATTGACCATCATCCAATTAATCTCCCCATCGAACGCCACGATTTCTTCGAATAGATTCCTCTCTTCACTGCACGGAATGGCTATAAGATCGGCTCGAAATCCGGCTCGAATCCGGCCAAGCGTGTTCTGCTCACGCAGTGCCGACGCCGGATTCAGCGTTATCATCTCAAAAATCTTCTCAGGTGATCTCTCTGGTTCACTACGCTGGAATGCGCGCATCTCTGCAAATAAGCTCAGGCTTTCGTTACTTGCCAGGCTGTCGGTGCCCAAGGAGATATTAAATCCGAGTCGATGCAGCCGTGTGAATGCAAACCGGGTGTGACCAAAATACTGGTGACTTCGCGGTGAATGCACGACATGAAATTTAGTCCTCATTTTTTCCAACATCTGAAAGTCGCTTTCGGTCAATTCGTTTACGTGCGCGACGATCCATTGTGGCAGGGCGCGACCGGTCCGAGCCGGACTGGCGTAGGACCCGCCGACGAATAGCTCCAAGGGGGTCCCATTCCCGCAATCGTCCATGTTACGCCCGATGCTTTTCATGAATTCGTAAAGCGGACCTGATGCATCGCGAAACATTTCCATTTCCTCTCGGGATTCCGCCAGATGCGTTGTCAGTAAAACATTCGGGCCGGCTTCCTCACATCTTTGATACAAATTCCTGGACGCCGTAAACAGTGCATGCGGCGCTAATCCGTACTTTTGCGCGAGCTTCAATGATTCGACTGCAGAATCGACCAGTTCGTTGGCTCGGTCGGGGGACCGAACATCAATTAATTCCGCGAACCACCACGTGCGAAGTGCCGCATCCGGGATCTGCCGAATCAATTCCGGAAACGCAGTTAGGTTCGCGATGGTTGTCGTGCCGAATCGTTTCGCCTCCGCGAATCCTTCGTTGATCGAGGCGATGTAATCGTCTGGCGAAAGTTTCGATTTCTCCTCGTTAATGGCCCGGATCCAATCGGTGAAGGACTTTTGCCGGGGGATTTTACCGCGTAAACAGGTGTAATCGAGATGGCAATGGGCGTTGATCAGACCGGGCAGCAGAACTTGCTCGCCAAGATCGACCACGGTGCCGGAATTGCGCGCTTTGATTTGGTCGAATTTTCCAACATCGACAATGGAGCCGGCGGGAGCCGTGCGACATGGACGGGCAGCCCGAGAGGGTGACGAGCCGGGAGGCGACTCATCAATTCGATCTCCGGAAATTGCGACTGCGCCATTCTCAACAGGCGGTCCATCCATCGTCGCGATGGCGCGGGCACGAACGATCATTCCCCTTTTACCACTTTCCGGCATGCGGCCACCAAAAGATTGCACGGCTCCTGGCAAAGAAGCGGAACTGTAGCCGGCCCTGTTCCTGTGGCCGGGGTTCGCCTTGTCCGCCGTAGCCTTGGCGAAGGCGGATGCTCCCGGTTCACTCGGGGTTTGCGCTTGGTCCGAGGCCGGATCAAACTTTTGCTTTGGCAACTTTGTTGACGCTATCGCTCCGCGCTGGTCGCGCTTCCACAAAATTGTCCGCAAACAACCGCCATTGGACCGGCAAAAATCCGCGACCAGATCGTCAATCTGCGCATCCGAAATATTGGCAGCGATACGATACATCCCCGATTGTCGATCCAATGTTTCGCGCAGCGGACGTAGTGCGCAGCTGGCCGCGTTGCCACGCCATGAAGATCGCCACTCTGCCGGGATAAAAATGATCGAGCGCGCGTTTCAATTCCTCCAATGTTCCGAAGCTCCATGCGCCACCCGTGGCGCAAATTTGGCGCCGTTTTTAGTGGACGGTAATTCCCAGCGTCGTCATACTTCGCGATCTCGATTGCTTCTTCTGCATTTCGGAACGTCTCCGAAGGAGTGCGGGTATCATCGTCGCGGCGATGGGACAGAGAACGAAATTGTCACCGCTTTCTTGAACCAAGATTTGACCGAAGCAAAAAGGAGCAGCTTCAGGGAAGCCTCGAGTAGCTTCGTCGGTTGGCACGTCCGCCCGGCGCACCTGCTAATGCAAGCAGTGCGCGATCAGACCGCCGGCACGCTCCAGAAATTCTCGATCTTCTTCGCTAAACGCGTTCAACTTGTCGCTCTCCACGTCCATCATTCCGAGAATGCGCTGGTGGTCGTTGTTCCTCATCGGGACAACGATCTCCGACCGCGTCGTATGAAACGCAGGGAGATGGCGCGGATCCTTGTGTACGTCGCCGACAATGATCGGTTTTCCCGACTCTAGCGCAGCGCCGCACAGCCCCTGCGTAATAGGAAATTGCGGATAGGTCGGGCGGCTCGTTGCCTGTTGCCGGCGAGAATCACGAATTCATCTTTGACGATTTTGTAAACCGCCAGCCAGCGATAATTGCGCGCCGCGCGAATCATTTCCACCAGTTGCTTCATTCGTTTTCGCGTGCAGCCGCCAGCCAACGCAAATCGCCCCGATCTCCTGCAGCTTCTTGCAAGTGGTTTCCTTCATTTCGCGGGACAGCAATCTTGCGCAAAAAGAAACCAAGCGCGAGCGCGATTTTAACTTTTTGTAATGCCTGCCTGGTCGATGATGATATCGGCGAAACCTGGATCGGTGCCGATCGATGGCGCATAAAACAGGGAGCGATCGTCGATCTGGTAAGGATTGTGACGAAAGATTTCACCACGCGCTGTAGCCGTGGGCGCTGACCCCGGCCTGCCACGGTCAACGCCCCCGGCTGCAACGATGCCGAGCAATCGCGGTATGTCCTCGTAACTGTGAAGTCCGTCTGAGATGAAGAATGGCACCACCACTACGTTTGGAGTGTCGGTCAATTTCCGCCAATCCGATACCAGCGGCGGTTCTTCCATGTAGACGTTGAGAACTTCCGCGAATTCTACGAGCGCGCGGATCTTTTCGGCCTCCCGTTTTGCCGCGACGGCACTATTTTCATTCAAATCCGTGCCATGCGCGACGATGAGCAGGCTGGTCTCAGCAGGATCGACACCGGGTGCGATCTCGCGTGCACGCTTGAGAAGCAATTCGGTCATCGCGTTATGATTTCCAACCGGCTCGCAATATTTCCAGATCTGGCCATTCGATCGCTTTGTGATCTGGCTGTTCAGCTCCAGCTCGCGCGGAATCACTGTCTGAGTGAAGTAGCCTTCGCTGATGAAATTCGGCACTACGCAGACTTCGCGGATCGATTCCGGATCAAACAAAAATAGCCCGTCGCGCAAGCTCGGTTCTTCTTTCCAAAAAGCGCATTCGACATCCGCAAAAAGTTTCCGGCGCCGAATCTCGGCCGCACGCGCCAGCGTCGGCGCGCTAGAGTCGGGATTCACCGTCGAGCCGTGCGCGACGACGAGAAGTGCAGCGTTTCTTTTCGGATCCATACGGACTTAGAAAACGTCCAACGCTCAACGCTCAACGTCCAACGCTCAATTTCAGGCAGACGGTGTGGCTCGGAATTCACGCAGATTCGACCGCTGACAAGCGTGGCCGAAACACGTGCTTAGAATCTCTTCTTCAGCTGGACGTACCAGAACCTGCCTTTGATCGTGGCAAGTGATTCGTCGTAGCCATTCTCTCCAGTGCCGGCAACAAACGGCGGGTCTTCATCGAACACATTCTGCATCCCAAGTGTGATGGTGGTGTTATTCAACCAGGCGCGCCATCCGCAGGCGTTGTATTCCGCCGTGGATACAGGCATGACGCTTTTCTCCTTACCGTCTTTCATATTCACATTCTTACCGCCATCTTTGGCGAAACCGGGTACCTCCGCAGCAGCAGGCGGTGGCAGGTTGAACGTGTAGTTTAAGATGAGATCGACCGTCGTCCATGCCGCCACTTTCCGCGCACGGAAAGGGAAAGGCGCGGCGTTATTTCCCGGACCGCCGGTTCTAGGCATATTTACTTTCGACGATCCTGTGAGACTAAGATTGTCATCTTCGTATTGGCCGGTGTAATGCACCACCGCGCCCAGATCAATACCAGCCAGCCACGTGTCAGCTGGGCCGTCGTAGAACAGACTGAAATTGGCGCGATTCCACGGTAGCGAACCCGTCAGGGTGAATCCCCCCGGAATAAACTCGCCTGCGATACCGAACCGTTTTGTATCAGCCGCAATCTGAAACTCAGCCCGGGACAGCCAGCTGCCGTTGAGCGTTGCCGTCAGCCGCCCAAAATCGCCGCGACCAAAGATCGAAGAGTCCAGAATATAGATCGCTTCGTAATCGAGACCTTCAAAGATCGCGCCTGTAAGATTTGCGTTGGGATCAATGATTAGAATGATCGGGCCCGGTTCTCCCGGAATCTCAGGAGGACCGCGGATAACCAGACCGGGGATGTTATTGTCAATAATGAATCGCTCACCGAGGAGGGAGGCGATCGATCGCATATCGATATGCCACCAATCGGCGCTGAGCGTCAGGCCCTTGATCCATTTCGGACTGTAAACGGCGCCGTAAGACCATTCGTAGGCGACTTCCGGCTGCAGGTTGGGATTTCCTATGGTGCGTACCTCGGCCGGTATTTGCAACGTTCCGGCGCCCGCCGACGAAGCGGGCGAAATTTCAGACAAATGCGGCGCATGAAACGCTTCGGTGTAGCTGCCACGCAAGGTAAGGGCGCCGATATATTTTGGATCAAGCGGCTGCCAGCGAACCGAGACCTTCGGTTTCTGCGCATTGTAATGGGTATGGGTCGCCGGCTGAGCGGGGAAGGGTCCAGAAGCCAGAACGGCAGAAGTATTTTGGCTGTACCATTCCTCGCGCTCGGCAAAGTCAACTTCGAAGCTGTAGAAACCGGGGAAGTTCCAGGTCGAGCTGGTGAAAGGTACCCGCACTTCCTGGTAGGTTGACCAAACATCGCGGTTCACCCGTGCGCTTTGCCCGTCCGACGAGCCGATGCTTTGAAACGTCGTGTTCAGCGCGTCGCGATCGCGCGTCCACCTCGGCGCGTCATACTCACCACCAATAGCAAAGGAGACTGGCCCGGCGGGAACGTTGAACAAGTCACCGTTAAGAGTGACGTAGCCAATTGGCAACTCATATTCGCCGGAGTTATGCAAGTTGACATAAACCCTGCTCTGGCCGCCTTCGTGTTATGGGCAGTGAAATTCAGGAATGGATCAAATGCCGTAGCTGGATTCGTATCCAAAAGTGCTTCCCGTAATCCGGGCGCGCTGACTTCGCCGACGGACAAATCCTGCCCTTCGTTCCGCGAATAACGGAACCCCAGCTCCCAGTTCCAACTCTTGAAATAATTACCAAATTCTCCCATCTCACCCCGCAAACCAACATCGAAGAGATAATCGTAGTAAGTGAACTTTTCGTGTCTGGCACCGGTGTCGTTAGTTCCGCGGAACCCAACTCTGGTAGTTACTGGCAGACCGGACCCGTCAGGAAAGAAATTTGGAATGGTCGCATCCGCCACTATAAACGGATTAAACGGATTCAAGATTGGCACACTAATGCCAAATGGACTGAAGCCTATGTTAGTGCCTGGGATCTTGAACGGATCGGGGCTCAAAGGAACGGCTGCTATGGATGCATCGAAAAATGAGCGGACATATTTAAAGTCAGCAAACACTGTCAGGTATTTGTCGCACAGATCGCGCTTGAAGGAACCGTAGAAGGCTTGACGATCAGCCGGAGGAAGCGCTGCCGTTGCTGCCGCGAAGTTATAGAAGAAATAATCGCCACCGCCCTTGTAATCGGTGCCGACCTGAGGAAAGGGTGCCTGACTTGCATGAGGGCCAATGATGCCTGGTGCGCCGGGATATGCGTTGGGATTAACCACGAATGGATTCTTATAAAACGGAGAAGTTGCCGCGTTCGGAGCTGAATGCGGCAATGGAGTATTGGCGCCGAATACTGGAGTACCGCCGTGGCCAAAAAACATCCTCGGGATCAAGCGGAAACCTAGAAAACCTCCGACCCGGCCAGGGAAAGTCCCACTCCGAACATCGCCTCCTCCCCAGGGAATTTGAAAGGCGTTACTGGAAAGATCTCTGTCGCGGCTGAAGATGCCACCGGTACGCTCCCAGAAATCGGCGATGACAACAATGTTGGTCTTGTCGTCTCCCGTGCCAGCCTTAAGCCATGCCTCCCATTCGCCCATGTCGTTGGATGCTCCTAGATTCGTGTTCCCATAACTGCCTCCGATCTCCAGCCCACGAAACTTGTGGATCAAAAAAAAGTTGACCACGCCGGCGACGGCGTCGGAGCCATACACAGCCGAAGCGCCATCCTTCAAGATGTCGACGTGATCGATCATTGGAAACGGAATCAGATTAATGTCGACGCCTCCGCTGAACCCGACGGCGTTCAACGAACCAAAGGCGACACGCTTTCCGTCAACGAGCACAAGGGTTTCTTTAGCCAACAAGCCGCGCACGTTGAATTGCACAGTCCCGTCACTGCCGTTGGCGATGTTCAGGTTGACGGTGCCGCCCGCCTCCTGCGGCAAAAAAGTTGTCAGGTCTGTTGTATTGCGGATGCCCAGCTTTTCGATGTCCGCCGGACGATAAGTATCCACCGGGTTCGGGCCGACTTCTTCGGCGGTCGGAATGTTTGAGCCAGTGACGATGACTTCCGCTACTATGGCGACCCGCTGATTAGCGTCCCGAGACGTGGACACAGTCTCCTCGCCAAATGAGATCGAGGCCAGAAGCAAAGGAATTCCCACTATGCCACATTCGGCACGGCAGATGAATGGTCGCTTGATGACAAGCCCTTTCGTTAGACTTGCGTCGTCTTAGCAAACTCTCCGACAAACAACAAGATTCATTTGGACCGGTCCTCGCCTTGTGCCCGGCGCGGGGTCGAAGGAAACATCACTCTGTCGATTGCGATTCGAGTGACAGTCAAGACCGCCGCTGCAGCATAACAAATTTATCGGGCCACATTCGGTCAAGGCGCGAGCTGATCTGGAGCCGGAAACAGCGTTAGTAATTCCGGCGGCATCGCTCGCGCATCCTGTAACTGGCCATCGAAATACACTCGGACAATGAATCCCCCATACTCGCGTCCGTCAGCTGAACGTGATTGGGTCTTTGGACGGACGTAAGTCGCTAGAAGGAATTTCGGAGTTGCATCGGTCCAGTCCTCGGAAGCGTTAAGCCAACTATAACTTGCCCGCGCGTCAGTCGGCTTCATTTTGTTATCTTTCGTCCGGTCGTAGAAGGAGACGATAATCCTTGCGTGTCCATTTTGCGTTCCTGGTCGTGGTTTTACACCAACCTTCAGGGTCAGGTGACTCAGGGCGTTCGGATCGGTAATCTCTGACAGAGTTGTTTCGGTGATCGCCAAAATTGAGTTCTGCGAAACGCCGATTCGCCGCAAAAGATGAGGAAAACGTGCATCGGAATGGAGCGGACGAAATTCGGGAAGAAACGCGATCCACTGTAGTATTCCCGAGTGCTCCGCAAAGGCGCGTTCGAGCCAGCGGAAAGCCTCTTCTTTTTCGCCGAACGCGACGTAAACCGCGGCGATCACAGGCGCCGAGACATATCGCCTTTCCCTAGCTTGCAGGAGCTGAGCGAGAATATTTTGCGCCTCCGTCTCGCGGCCCATTCGCGCGTAGGTGATGGCGAGGCCGCTACTCGGAAGATGGGTCGCCTCCTGGGCTTTGGTGTAGAGCGCGATCGCTTGGGCGAAGTAACCTTTCTCGCGATAAGCAGCTGCAAGATCCGAATCCAGATAAAAGTAATTTGGATCGAGCTGCAACGTCCGCTGACCCTCACTAATTGCATCGTCGACCTGGTCGTTGGCGAGGTAGGCAGCAGTGACAACGTAGCTGATGATGGGCGAGACCGGATCTGATTTCTCAGCTTCCAAGACAAGTCGAAGACCTTCCTTTAGATCGCCGCGGAAGAGTGGGAGCAGCCCCGAGAACAAGTGAGCTGGCGCCGAGTTGGGATCAAGCTCGAGCGCGCGCTTCAACTCTGCATCCGCGCCGGCCAGGTCCCAGTCGAGGACACGTTTCGCTTCGCCAAGGTAGCAGTGCGCCTCGGCATCCTTCTCGTCGAGCGCGATTGCCTTTAACGCTGCTTCTTTTGAGGCCGAGTAAGCCTCGAGTGGTTGTACGTAAACGTCGGCCAGGAAATACCAAACCTTCGCGATCCCAGTCCAGGCACGTGAAAATGTCGGATCTTTCTCCACGGCGCGCTCAAAGAAACTGAGCGCCCTTCGCAAATCCTCCTCGCTACCCTTGTTTGAGAAATAAAGGCCTTGGAGGTAAAGATCGTATACTTCGGTGTTAGGTCGTTGCCGGGCTGGCGGCGCAACGGCGAGCTTGATCTTGAGCGCGTCAACAATCGAGCGAGTTATTTCATCCTGTAGCGCAAACACGCCGGCCAGCTCGCGGTCATAAGTTTCCGTCCAAAGGTGAAAACCGCTGTGCGCGTTAATCAACTCCGCGGTAACGCGAATCCGGTTACCCTCGCGTCGCAAACTTCCTTCAAGCACATTCGCAACGTTTAGCTTTTGCCCGACTTTCCTCGCGTTCACGCTCTTCCCTTTGAATGAAAATGACGAGGTGCGACCAACAACAAGCAGCCCATCGACCTTCGCCAACGCGTGAAGAATTTCCTCGCTCATGCCGTCGCAAAAATACTCCTGGTCCTTTGTCTCGCTAAGATCGAGGAATGGCAGCACGGCGATGCTTTTCTCGGGTGGCGATCTGGTCGGCAGGTTCCGAGTCTGGTAGAATGGCAGTGCCAGCGCTAAAGCAGCTACTAACAATACAAGCACCAGAGCCGCGCGCGCCCGTGTCCCGTGCAGCCATGAAGGCGCAGCAGTGGCGAGTGCCGAGTCAGCCTCGACTTCCAATTTGTGACGAAGATTTTTGAGCGCCTCAAGCAGTTCGTGTGCGCTGTGGTACCGTTCATTGCGATCTTTGTGCAGTGTTTTACTGATAATTTGCTGAAGCGCAGCGGGCGGGTGCGCGATGTAACGCGTGAGCGGCGGCGGTTCCTTCTCAAGAATCGCAGACATGACGTCTTGTGGTGTGCCTGCCGCGCCGTAGCTCTGCGAAGGCGGGTCGCCTGTGAATGGCGCATGCCCGGTTACCATTTCGTAAAGCACCACGCCGAGACTCCAGATATCAGTGGTCTTGTCAACGTGGGCACCGCATGCCTGCTCCGGTGACATGTAACGAACAGTTCCCAGTATCGACCCCAAGTTGGTCTCAACCAACAACAGCGCTTCGTCTCTCGATATTGTTACCGGCACTTCTTGTTCGGCTAGTTTTGCAATCCCAAAGTCGAGCATTTTCACGTACCCGTCCGGCCGCAGCATGATGTTCTCCGGCTTGATATCACGATGGACAATCCCTCTTTCGTGGGCAGCGGCGAGGGCACTCGCCACCTGGATCGCGACGTCAACAGCTTCACTCAACTGCATCCGCCGGCGCATCAGACGCTGACGCAGGGTCTCGCCTTCGATCAGTTCACTGGCAATGTACTGAGTCGAGTGATCCTCCCCGATCTCGTAAACCGTCAGGATATTTGGATGATTGAGCGCGACGATGGCGTGCGCTTCTTGCTTAAAGCGTTTCAGACGCTCGGCGTCACCGGCAAAACGCGTGGGCAGGATTTTAAGTGCGGCCTGGCGGCCCGCTCTAATATCGGTGGCCAGGTAGACTTCGCCCATCCCACCGCTGCCGATCCGTTCAGAGATTTTGTAGTGGCCGATCGTCTGGCCGACGAGCGAATCAGCTTGCCCATTTTGAATAATCTTAGTCGCGAGACCAACAGCTGACGTTTCAATGAAGCTGCTAGCTTGCTGACGTGAATCCAGGAGCGCTTCAACTTTACGACGCAAAACCGCGTCGCCTTTGCAGGCTGTGTCCAGGAATGCGCTGATCTGATCCGGCTCGTGATCCAGCGCTGCACGAAAGATTTGTTCAATCGTTTGGAACCGCGCCGGCGTCATGATTTGAGAACGTGACTCGCTAAAGCGTTACATCGTTACATCGGACTCCATTTCAACGATTCAACAATTTACGGTGTAACGCGGCGAAGCCATTCGTCATTTCTTTCAGTCTGCGCCATGCAATTCTGTGTACAGCCACACCTTGGCAAATTCCCAGTCACGCCTCACTGTTACTCGTGAAATCTTGAGCACTTCCGCGATCTCGTCGTAGTTCAGGCCGCCAAAATACTTTAGTTCGACCACTTGAGCTTTTCTTGAGTCGAGTGCGGACAGATTTTCCAGCGCCTCGTGCAGATCAACTATTTCCTTTGATTCCTCCGGTGAGACAAGCGCTGCTTCATCCAATTCTACCCTGAACGCGCCGCCACCTCGCTTTTGGGATCGCTGACTTCTGGCGTAGCTAACGAGGATCTGGCGCATCGCCCTGGCGGCCACAGCGAAGAAATGGGCGCGGTTCTGCCAGCGAGAATTGGTTTGGTCGGCCAGGCGCAGATAGACCTCGTTAATCAGCGCTGTGGTTTGCAGTGTGTGATCGGGACGTTGTCCGCCCATGTGATGATGTGCGAGGCGTCGCAGTTCCTCATAGACCAGCGGAGTCAATTCCGCGAGAGCATGATCGTCCCCTTGACTCCAGCGCGTCAGCAGATCGGTCACCCTTTGCTGGGAAACCGAGGGCGCATCCATAACCGGTTTTCACACCCTATCAGCCCAAGAAATCCCTGCACGCGAAATCGTGCCAAAAAATCTCAATTCAGATGATCACTTTGATCGCTCTTTTGCGTTTTATCGCAATGAAAGGCAAACCACAAAACCACAAAGAAAGGAACAAAAATGAATTCACTTACTCAGCTCAAAAAAATATTAATTCTGCCGCTTCTCAGCGCGCTGGCGCTGGTCGTCGTCCCGTCGGCCCTCGCAACGCCTGGGTGCGGGGTTGTCAGCACCAACCTTATGGACCCAGTGCCGGCGGGCTACTTCCCATCGGGCTTGCTCAACTTGATGTGTAGAAGCAACCTGCCGTTTTGGCTTCTCAACACCAGGATAAGAGGTGACTCGGACGTCTATGTCACCAAGCACACCTTCGACCCCGGCGGTCAGACTGGGTGGCACTCCCATCCGGGCCCGAGTCTAATCACGATCGTACAGGGAACGGTCACGTTCTATCACGACGACTGCACGTCCGAAACCTTCACTGCAGGCCAGAGCTTGACGGATTTAGGCTGCGGAGACATACACAACGCAGTTAACGAAGGAGCCACGCCAGCCATAGATGTGGCCGTTCAAATTGTTCCGCACGGTGCACCGCGCCGGATTGATGTGGCCAACCCAGGTTGCGCTCAACCAGCGCCTTGCCCCTGATTCTGACGGAAAGATTCTAAAACAACTCGACAGCCCGCTAGCCGCTAAAGCGACGGCGGGCTGCGGTTTGCCATCGCGAATCCATGCTACGGTCCCGGCGGCGGACGTCGGTTCAATTCTCTTCGTGACCTCCATCGCCTCTGTGTTTACATTTCGGGTCAAAATGAAGTTTCGGACATACAAAAACACCGACCTCACGCTTAGCGAGGTCGGCTTCGGTTTATGGACCGTCTCCACCGGCTGGTGGGGAAATTTCACTCAGGGCGAAGCGATTGCGCTCATGCACAGGGCGTTCGACCTTGGTATCACCCTGTTTGATGCCGCGGACACTTATGGAAACGGCCTGAGCGAAGAGCTGATTGCCAAGGCATTCCCAGAACAGCGGGATGAAATCGTGATCGCGACCAAGGTTGGGTACGATTTTGTCCATTACGGTGAGGCGCGCGGACGCGGGCAGCGGGAAATTCCTCAGGATTTTTCGCCAGAAGCGGTCACTCGCGCAACGGATGCGGCACTTAAGCGCTTGAAAACGGATCGAATCGATCTGCTGCAATTGCACAACATCAGGATGGAACAGGTGTATGACAGTCCGCTCTGGACGACGCTCGAGAAATTAAAGTCTGACGGCAAGATCCGCTATTATGGCATCGCGCTCGGACCCGCCGTTGGCTGGCTTTACGAGGGCGTGAATTGCATTCGCGAACGAGACGTCACAAGTGTGCAACACATCTATAACATGCTCGAGCAGCATCCTGGTCGCAGCATGCACGAAGCGGCCACCGATGCCGGTAAGGACACAATGTTTCTAATTCGCGTGACGCATTCGTCTGGAATGCTCGAGGGAAAATACACTGACCGAAACAACCTTTGCGCCGCACCGACCATCGCAGTCATCGGCCGCGGAGTTGGTTGCTGAATGGGATTAAAAAGGTTGAGCAATTGCGCTTCCTCGAAAATTCCGACCGCACGCTCGGGCAAGCAGCATTGCAATGGTTACTTGCCGACGATCGCGTGGCCTCGACACTGCCGAACATTTACAACGAAGAGCAGCTCATTGAATTCGCGAAAGCGCCGGATTGCCCGCCGCTTACAGCCGACGACATGGTGAAGATCGAGGAACTCTATTCTCAAAACTTCGGGGTTGAGGAAGCACCGCCGAAGTTTAAGGGAACCATGGAGCTTCCAAAGGAAACCGCGGCTGCATAGTCTGTAACCGCCGGCGTTGGCCGAGGTTGATCGAGAAAATTGCCGAGGTCAGCGCCCTCGGCTACAGGTCGGCGGTCATAGATCGCCGCTACAGCTAATCTGATTCGTCTTCTTCCTCCACCGGTTCGGCTCGGCGAATTTCCGGTTGGTCGCGTTCGCGACGCTGCCGCTGGGTGACAACCTTTTCACCCTTGTAAATTTCTTTGAAAATATCGGCAATCATTGGGGCAGCCGCGGAGCCGCCATGGACTTTGCTGCCAACGTCACCCTCGTAGATAGCTGCGAAGGCATACCGTGGTTGGTCGGCTGGCAGGAACCCGGAAAACCATGCCGCCGTGCGCTCTTTATTTTTAGGTCCCCATTGCGCCGTGCCAGTTTTACCGGCGACCTCCGCGTTATCTAGGCTGGCCTGGTGCGCGGTGCCGCCCGCGCCATTCACAACGTCGATCATTCCCGTGTGCAATTCGTCCAGCGTCTCGGATGACAGATTCAGGGTTCTCTTCGCTCGGACCTGATAGGCAGTTACGATTTGGTTATCGAACGTCTGCACCTGTTGGACCAGTCGCGTTTGATAGAATGTCCCTCCGTTTGCCACGACGCCCATGGCCTGGGCCATTTGCAGCGGAGTGACCTGCGTGTCTCCCTGGCCAATCGACATGTTTGCAATGTCGCCGTTGAGCAGCCTGCGACCGTGCGTTGCCTTCATGTATTCATCATTGGGAACACGACCTTCCGCTTCGCCGCGCAAAGGGATGCCGCACTTCGCGCCGAAACCTAGTTGTAGTGCCCAATCGATGATCGGTTGCGCGCCGGTCTTGATTCCGACCTGATAAAACCATGTGTCGCACGATTCGGTAAGCGCCTGCACAAAATTCAACCCGCCGCGATTGGCTTTTTTCCAATTATGGAACGTGACGTTGCCAATTTGAATTGCCGGAACGCATTCATATCGATCTTCCGGTTGGACGGCACGGCTCTCGAGAGCGGCAATTCCAACGGCAATTTTGAAGGTCGATCCCGGCGGATAAGACGAACGATACGCTCGCGGCAAAAGCGGAATGTTTGGATCGTTCTGCAAAACTTTGAGTTGTTCGGTCGAGATGGACGGGACAAATAGATTTGGATCGTAAGTAGGCCAGGAAGCCAACGCCAGGATGTCGCCGTTGTTGGGATCGATAATCACAATGGCCCCGCGTTTCGCTTTTGCTTCAAGTGCCTTTTCAGCGAGTTGCTGGAGACGCAGGTCAAGCGTGGTGACCACATTGTACCCGGGCTCGGGCGGAGTGATCAGTTTCTCGGAAGTCTTCCGACCATCTTTATCGAAGGTGAGTTTGTATTCGCCATGCTTGCCTGTGAGCATTTCGTTGAATGTTTGCTCGAGCCCCTCGCGTCCCTCGGTTTCAGGCCAGAGCGTTTCGTGATTGTCAACAATGCCGTCGGGATTTCGCCCGGTCTTGCCCGTGTAGCCGATAATTTGGCCGGCGACCTGTCCGTTCGGATAAACGCGCACGTAGACCGGGCGTACAATCACACCCTGTGGCGGATTATTTTTGATCTGTTCGTACTCCAACTGGCTAAGATTCTGCGCGATCTCCATCGGCATGATTCCCCGGTTATGGTAGTGGCGAAGAATCGCTTCGTCGGAAATCTTGATCTTGCGACCAATTAGTCTGGCCGTCTTATCGATTTTTTCCCTGGCGAAATTGAGTGCCTGTGCATCGGAAAAATCGAGCGGCGTTGGGAAATTAATGGCAAGATTGTAGCTGAGCCGATTTTGCGCGAGCGGTTCGCCGTTGCGGTCGGTAATCTGGCCGCGCGGCGCCGGAATATCGAGGATGTAAGTGCGCGCGAGTTTTTGGGTCTCGAATGTGGGCACGATTGTTTCCTCCTCAGCTTGCGGAGCTGTGCTTGTGGTGGGCACAGCAGATGGCGCCAACGCCTGGCCGAATAATGAGGCCGGCGTTGCCTGGACCGAGAAGGCGATCCACAAACCGCCCAAAGTTCTCCAATGTGATTTCATTCGAAAAAGCGGATCAATCTATCGGCAAATCAATGCTTTTGCAGGAATTGATGCAGGTCTTCGGCCAACTTGCGGCCGATACCTTCGGTTGAGGCGATTTCGTCCACCGTCGCCTTACGCAGGCGATTCACCGAGCCGAACTTTCGCAGCAGCAAATTCTTGCGGTTCTGGCTCACGCCCGGGCAATCGTCAAGAATACTTTCGCCGACCCGTTTTTTCATGAGCAATTGGTGATATGCATTGGCGAAGCGATGCGCCTCGTCACGAATGCGCTGGAGCAATCGCAAGGCGCCGGAGTCCATTGGAAGCTGCAGAGGGAGGGCCCGGCCCGGCCGGTAAATCTCTTCCCGTTCCTTGGCCAGGCCGATAATGGGAAGATCGTGCAATCCTAATCGCTGCAATTCGCGGCACGCAGCTGAGAGTTGGCCCTTTCCGCCATCAACGATGATCAGATCAGGCAACCGGACGGCAACGAAACCTTCGTCAGTCCGAGCAGAGATTGTAGGGCAAGCGCTCCGCTTGCCAGGCGCGGGTTCGGCAACCGAAGCGGTTGCCCGACAACGCTCCATTACCTCGAAGGCATTCTCTTGCGAAAACTCTGCTACATCGGAGTTCGCATCGCGTGCCTCCAGCAGAACACGCGAATACCTGCGCCGGACGACCTCGGCCATACTGGCGAAATCGTCCTGGCCGTCGACCGTTCGCACCCGATAACGGCGGTAATTGTCCTTGTCCGGCACGCCATCCCGAAAACAAACCATCGAAGCAACCACGTGCGTTGTTGAAATATTTGAGATATCGAAACATTCCATCACGCGCGGCACCTGGGGCAGCTGTAGCGCATCAGCCAACGCGCGCACGTCCGCCATCGGATCGATTGTGCTCGGCAGACTGCCACGGGTAAATCGGCGCATTGGCCTTGTCGTGCTGCGCAAATCGTCAATCATGTTGCGTAGTTCGGCTGCTTTCTCGAAGTCCATTTTCTTCGCCGCTTTCCGCATTTCCTCTTCCAACGTGCTGATCATTTCCCTCGATTTTCCTTCCAAAAATTCACAGGCTTGAAGGACACGCTCGCGGTATTGTTCCGCGCTGATTTCGCTTAAACGCACCGGCACCTGATAGGTCGCTGACTTCAATTCGCGCTCGCTAGGCGAGCCTCGTCCAAATGTGAGCACACCGAATTTTTTCCGCATGAAATTCAATGTTTGCCGCAGCGCTCCGGCATGCGCGTACGGACCGAAGTAACGGCTGCCATCGTCCTTTTTGAATCGGGCGAGCCGAAAACGCGGCCAATGCTCCGAAAGATCGACCCTGACAAGAAGGAACCGCTTATCGTCGCGAAAGGAAACGTTATAACGCGGCCGGTATTCCTTGATTAGTTTGCCTTCGAGCAAAACGGATTCGGCTTCGCTGCGAACTGTGTGTGTCTCAAAATCCCAGGTCGCGTCGAGCATTGCGCGCGTTTTCAAATCGGCCTGCGCCAGCTTGGATGGCAGGAAATATGAACCCACGCGTTTACGCAGGTCCCGCGCTTTTCCTACGTAAATCACACGATTAAACCGGTCGCGCATCAAATACACGCCAGGTTTATGCGGGACCTCGTGCACTTTCTTCTGCAAATCCGGCTTCTCTTTGGTCGACACAGCCATTCGGCTGTGAATCTACGCGAGAAGCGGAGATCTGGAAATTGCTATCACCCGCTCCACCCGTCGCAAACGGCAACGCGCGTACAGCAAAGCGCCCGCGAAATTTCTCGCGGGCGCTTTTGAGTTGGTCGCAACGACTTTCCGTTAAGGCCTTGTCGTTGTCGTCGTAGTCGTTTCCTCGTGTTTAATAACCGCTGGCGGTCGGCTCAATACGACTTTGCGCACGAGCACACGATCACCCACGTTCGTGTAATAGATCGTTGCCGGCATATCCGGTCGAATGGCCGACCAACTTACGGTGCGACCCTCCGGATCCACAATTGCCGTGTCTCTCGTATAGTAATAACGCGTTGGCGCAACATTCGGCGCTGTTCGGAACATAAAATAATCCGAATCCGGCGTATACGTCACGATCGTACCGGCAGTGTTCGTTGTTGTCTGCTGAGTTGTCGTCGTGCCCGTTACCGGGTCATTCGTGGTCGTAGTAGTCGTGGTCTGTGCCAGCGCGATCCCTAACCCCGCCGCGCAAGCAAATCCTGCTGCCAATATTTTTACTAATCTCGTTTGTTTCATATTTGTCCCTCTGCTTTGATTGAATCGATGTTCTTCATTGCCTATCTCTCCGGTCACTTCGTGCCGGAGCTTCTTCAGTTACGCCCTGATATCGTAAATTCCGCCTCGCGTGGTCGCATTCGTGGGCGTAAGCCCTTTTGTTGCAACAAGGTAAGATAAAGTGCCATTTATGCAGGCTTTACCCGGCTTTCGCGATTTCCTTCCGGACGACTGTGCAGTGCGCAATTACATCTTTGCGCGCTGGCGCGACGTCGCGCGTCGCTACGGGTTTATTGAATGGGACGGTCCCGTTCTCGAGTCCACCGAGCTCTACAAAAAAAAGAGCGGCGCAGAAATCGTCGATCAACTTTTTAACTTTACCGATAAAGGCGAGCGCGAAGTCGCTATGCGCCCCGAGCTCACGCCCACGCTTGCTCGCGTGGTCGCCGGGCACGAGCGCGAATTCAAGAAGCCGCTCAAATGGTTCTCGATTGGCCAATTTTTCCGTTACGAAAAACAACAGCGCGGAAGATTGCGCGAACATTTTCAACTCAATTGCGACATTATTGGGGAAGCGACCCCTGCCGCCGATATCGAGTTGGTGGCGCTCTGCATCGATATCCTGCGAGTGTTTGGGTTCACCGAAAAAGACTTTGTCGTCCGAATCAGCGACCGCGATTTCTGGACCGATTTCCTGCGCGAAAGGGGTGTGTCCCCGGACCGATGGGATGAATTGCTGCAGGCAATCGACAAATCCGGACGTGAATCGCGTGAAAAGACAGCGGAGAAACTTGGCAAACTCGCCGATCCAATCTTTTCAATTCTAGAGACCGGCGGGGAGAGCCGGAAGCTCGACCAACTTGTTGATGGCCTTCGCGAACGAGGACTGGCCGATTACGTGGCGATTGATGTCGGCATTGTGCGCGGACTGGCTTATTACACCGGCATTGTATTTGAGGCGTTCGACCGCGGCGGAAAATTCCGCGCAATAGCGGGCGGTGGCCGTTACGACAACTTAATCGCGCAACTGAGCGAGAACGCAGTTTCAATGCCGGCCCTCGGTTTCGCTATGGGCGACGTTGTGCTCGGTGAGCTCGTGAATGAAACATCTCACGCGCGTGAGAAACTGGGAACTGCAATCGCCGAGGGCAGGAAGATCGATATCTATGTCGTTATCGCAAAGGAACAGCGCCGCGCAGACGCTCTTGCGCAAACTCAACAATTTCGCGACCGCGGCTATCGTGTCGATTATCCACTCACCAGCGAAAAGGTCGGCAAACAATTTCAAACCGCCGAGCAACTCGGCGCGCGCATTGCCGTCTTGTTCGGGGACGAATGGCCGCAGGTGAAAGTGAAAACGCTAGCCTCGCGGGAAGAATTGCTTGTCGACAATCACGAGTTGCAATCACACATTGGACGTGTTTTCTCGCGGTCATCCTGAGCGAAGCGAAGGACCTCTCCCAATTACTTGCCGTCGCCCAAATTCTAGAGATTCTTCGCTCCGCTCAGAATGACACGCTTTCTGTGTTAGCCATGTATCGCACACACCACTGCAATTCACTTCGTAAGAGGGACATCGGTAGTCAAGTTTCGCTGGCTGGTTGGGTCAATGTCACACGCGATCATGGCGGGGTAATTTTCATTGATCTCCGCGATCGCGAAGGATTGACGCAAATCGTATTTCGGCCGGAGGAAAATGCGCAGCTCGCGAAGCAGGCGCATACGTTGCGCAGCGAAGACGTGATTCAAGTGTCCGGTCGCGTCGCTGCGCGGCCGCCCGGCACAGAAAACCCGAATCTCGCCACTGGCGATATCGAAATCATTCCGAGCGAACTGAAGATTCTGAATCGGGCGGACGATCTGCCGTTCCCGATTGACGCCGAGCCGCAGAACGACGATTTGCGGATGACCCATCGATACTATGACCTGCGCCGCCCGCGGTTCGCGCGCAATCTGCGGTTGCGGCACGCAGCGGCGAAGGCGACGCGCGATTACCTCGACAGCCAGGGTTACGTCGAGGTTGAGACCCCGATTCTTTCCAAGAGCACTCCGGAAGGCGCGCGAGATTTTTTGGTGCCCAGCCGAATCATGCCTGAGAAATTCTATGCCCTGCCACAAGCGCCGCAGCAGTACAAACAACTACTGATGGTTGCCGGCGTGGAAAAGTATTTTCAGATCGCGAAATGTTTTCGCGACGAAGATTTGCGAGCGGACCGGCAACCGGAGTTTACCCAGATTGATATCGAAGCCTCGTTTGTCACGCCGGACGATATCTTTGCTGTCACGGAAGGAATGCTCGCTGCGATCTTCAAGGCGGCGCGCAACATCGAGGTCAAGATCCCGTTTGACCGACTTACTTATCGCGAAGCCGTTGATCGCTATGGCAGCGATAAGCCGGATCGCCGTCTCGGAATGGAACTTGTCGATCTCGGAGAAACTTTTCGGGAGAGCGGGTTTAAGGTTTTTCGCAACGCGCTGGATGCGAGCGGCGTTGTGAAAGCCATCAATGCCAAAGGGTTCGCTGGGATCACTATCGGGCAAGCTGACGAATTGACGGAAATCGCGAAGTTGTACGGCGCGAAAGGGCTCGCCTTCATCAAGATCGAGAATGGCGAATGGAAATCGCCGATCGTGAAATTTTTCAGCGACTCCGAGAAGGCGTCATTGCAATCCCAACTCAACATCCAGGAGGGCGATTGCATTTTCTTCGGTGCCGACAAATGGGAAACCGCCTGTGAAGTTCTCGGGCGCCTGCGTCTGCGGATCGCAGAGATTCAGGAGTTGCATGGTAGGGCGCGACCGCCGGGCGCGCCGGAATGGGATTTCCTCTGGGTCACAGATTTCCCCCTGTTCGAATGGAGTCCGGAAGAAAACAAATGGAATGCAATGCATCATCCATTTACTCGACCGAAAGCGGAGGACATGTCGCTGTTTAACGAAAAGAAGTTTCCCGATGTGCGCGCCGAAGCGTACGACGTTGTTTTGAATGGTGTCGAGATCGGTGGTGGCAGTATACGAATTTACGAGCCGGAATTGCAGGACAAGATGTTCGAGGCTCTCGGTATCAGCCCGGAAAATCGGCAGACGCAGTTTGGTCATTTGCTGCGAGCGCTGCATCTTGGTGCCCCGCCGCATGGGGGAATCGCACTCGGACTCGATCGACTGGTCATGCTCATCGCTGGCGAACAAAGTATTCGCGACGTAATAGCCTTCCCAAAAAACAATCGCGCTATGGATCTGATGAGTAACTCACCTGCCCAAGTGGATCCCCGACAATTACGCGATTTAGGAATCAGGCTCGCCAGCAACAAAAAGCAGGGGTAATTGCCTGCATCTTCCTAGGCGGTCGCTAACATCAAGCGCATTCACGTGCTTCACTCTTCCCGTAAAAGTTTGGAGGGATCGACGGCCAGCGCTCGCAGCGCTGGAATGGCGGACGCTGCAACGCCCAGGAACACCATTATTAGCACCGCGCCGCCCACGACGACGGGATCCTGCGGATTCGCCTGATACACGATGTGCCCCAGCAACCGGCTGGCGATGACGCCTAACAGCAGTCCCGCCAGCGATCCGACCACAAGCAGCACGATTGGTCGCCCAACCGCAGCGCTCATCACGTGCTTCGCGCGCGCGCCCAAGGCTACACGGATGCCCAGCTCCTTCATCCGGCGGCTGACGTTGTAAGCCGCCATCCCGAAGATTCCCGTCACCGCCAGCATCGCCGCGAGCAGACCCATGGTCCCCAGTGCAACAGTCGCCGCGCGCGCCGGGAACAACATATCGCTGAGCGCATCGGGCCAGCTCTGCACCGTGATTTGCGCATTCGGCTCCAGACCGCTCAGCGTGCGTTCAAGCGCAGCCGCTATTTCGTTTTGCGCCCGCTGCGACCGCACCACGAAAATCATGTGGCTCTGCTCGTTTTGCGACGACGACAAATACGCCACCGGCTGCGACGATTCTTGCATGGTGCGGTACTTGCCATCCTCGACTACGCCGACCACTTCCACGAAGTCGATGGGAACGCCTTCCCTTCGCAGCAAGAAGCGTTGCCCAATCGCCGTCGTGTTGCCCCACATTTTTCGGGCAAAGGTTTGGTTCACGATCGCCACGTGCGGCGTTGTCGCGCTGTCGTGCCATGAGAAATCCCGCCCACTGACAAGCCGAGTATCGGCGGCCTCCAAATATCCCGGCGACATGGTGAATACATAGGACGCCAGCACAGAATTGTTCAGAGTGAACTCGGTCGTCCCTGGTGGGAAAACCGGAACCCCACGCAGACCGCCTGTAAAGGGCACTCTGCTTATCGCTCCAGCCGCCACTACGCCGGGGATGTTCTGCACCGCTTCAATCATCGCTTTCTTTTTCTCCGCCGGCACGCCGCCTTGCACCAGGCGCAGGTCCGTGTCGGCCAGCATCGCGCCTTGGGGCTGGAAACCGAGCGGCGCGTGCAGCACGCGCACAAGACCGCGCACCGCGACCAGTGAAGCCGTGACCAGCAACATGCAAATCGCAATTTGCGCGCCTAACAACAAATCGCGCAGCGAAAGGCGGCGCAACGCAACGGAATCTGCCGGTCCACTCTTCATCGCTTGCAACGGACTGCTCTGGCACACTGTTCTCGCGGGAAGCATCCCAAACAGAAGCGCGCTGACCAGCGTCAAGAGGAAAGCTACCAGGCAAACACGCGCATCCAGACTTATTATCAGATGGCCCTCGGACAATTGCCGGCTAATCACACCCAAGACGAGGCGCGCAATAAACAGCCCGACTGCTCCGCCCAGCAGCGACACGACCATCGCCTCGGTCAGCAGTTGCCTAACGAGTCGCCAATGGCTCGCACCGAGCGCGACACGAAGCGCCAGTTCCCGGCTGCGATCTGCCGCGCGCGCGGCAAACAGGCTAGCCAGATTCGCGCAGGCCGCCACGAGCACCAGCAAAGCCAGCCCCGTCACGCCGTAAAGAAATCCGCGAATGACGTCACCGGTTTCCGCTTCGAGTCCGGGACGTACCAGTCGCCACGGCAATCCGTTGTCTGTCTCCGGATACTCCTTCGCCAACTGAGCTGTGATCGCATTCAGATTTTGCGTTGCCTGCTCAGACGTCACGCCTGGCTTCAGCCGGCCAATTACCGTCAACCAATTCGTCGTCCGGTTGTGAAAGAAGTCTGCTTCGAAGAAGTTCACGACGGGTATAAAGTAATCCGGCCAATCAAATCGCTCCGTGCCGTGGAACTGCGCCGGCGCCACGCCAATTACTGTAAATGGATCTTTGTCGAGCAGCACGGTAGTGCCGAGTACGCCCGGATCGGCATTAAATGCGCTTCGCCAAAGATGATCACTCAACACCAGATAAGGCGCTGACTTTGGCCCATGGTCGTCCGAAACCTTGATAAACCGTCCTACCTCCGGCTGCACACCTAACAGGTCGAAATAATTTCCAGTGACCGCATATCCTCTGACACTTTTCGTCGAGTTACCCCAGCTCAGACGCGCATAAGCATATCCATCAAAGGCGGCGATCCCGGTGAAAGTGGTGTTTCGCTGACGAAAGTCTTCAAACGCAGGATACGACGTAGTTAGTAGTTTTCCGTACGTCCATTCCTTGTGGCGAAGCTGGTAGAGATTCTGCGGGTCGCTCACATCCAACGGATGCAGCAGGACCGCATTGACTACTCCGAAGACGACGACGTTCGCCCCGATCCCCAGCATTAAAGTGACTAAAGCTACGAGCGTGAATGCGGGAGACTTCCAAAGCACGCGCAGCGCATAACGAATATCCAGCAGCAGGTCATGCATGACCAGCAGGCGCTATCGCGGTCAATAACCCAAGGCGCTTTTTCGCTCCGCCGCTGTGGGCAAAGGATCCTTTTTCACCGTGATTGCCTCCCCGCCCGAGTCCTTTATTTTGTTCGCCTGGACCGAATTGAACTCGATGTCTTTCGTGAATTCCGGTGGAAGATCTGCCTCCGCGTAGATCGCGTGAACCGGACATACGTCCACGCATGCCATGCAATCGATGCATTCATCCGGATGAATGACCAGTTGGGTGTCCATTTCATAGAAGCACGCAACTGGGCACACCTCTACACAGTCGGTGAATTTGCATCCGTCACATTTGTCCGTCACAACATGGGCCATAGGATTGGGTGGTTGGGTTGATTACAGACTGCTGTTAAAGACTCAAGTATTTCAGTGATACCCGCGCGGTCAATACCTGTTTCAATATCGCGCTAGGCCACACGTGGGTGATCTTCACGACCAGTTCGGAATAAAATCGCCACAAAAAACGTGACGATTGTTCCGAAACAAATCCACCACGGGAATGCCATCACCGGAAGCCAGTTCGGCTGCGGATAAGCGGCTGTTCCGAAAATCCCCGCGATGTTGTTAGGCAATCCGCTCAGGATGGCGACGACGGTAAAGCCCAGGATCATGGCAATGATGTTCCCGCGATCGTTCCCGCGCGTCCTGGTTAGCATTCCTGCGAAAAACACACCCAAAAGTGAGCCGTAGGTGTAGCCGAAAATCCCGAGCACGATCGGGATGATTCGGACATTGGGATGCACGATGACAAGATAGGCCGTTGTCGATGCAACGATGATCATCAGAACGGAAAACCACACAGTCGCCCAACGCACGGCGCGCAAGCTTTGTGCGTCCGTGGCTTCGGGGTTGAGGTAAGGCTCGTACCAATCGCGCGTGAAACTCGTAGCGAGTGCGTTCAGCGCGGTGCTGAGCGATCCCATGGCGGTGGCGAAGATTCCGGCCAGGAGCAATCCGCGAAGTCCCACTGGCATTTGATAGAGAATAAAGTGGCAGAATGTTTCGTTCGGAGTCTTGGGCAGCGTCGGATCGGGATGAGCTTGATAGTAAACCCACAGCAGTAGTCCGATGCTGAGAAACGTAAGCGCGATCGGGATGTCGGCGAGCGCGGAGCAAATAAGAGAGCGACGGCTCCGGCGAATGTCGGGCGCAGTTAACATTCGTTGCACCATGTCCTGATCCGTGCCGTGTGTTCCCATCGTGATGAACGCTGCCCCGATCAGCCCGGCAAAGATTGTGTACTCCGTCTCGAACATGCTCTTCACCTGGTCCCAGCCATGTTTGGCCGGATCGAGACCGGTTGTGATGAGATCCGAGACTTGAAATGCGCCGTGGCGTTGCACGATCTCGTGCCAGCCGCCTGGAATTGCGAAGTAAAGCAAAGCAAGCGCAATTAACGCGCTCCCAATCATGATCGAGGCTTGAATCAAATCGGTCCAGATGACCGCCTTGATGCCACCGAACGTGGTATAAATCGCCGTGAGAATGACGATGGCAATCGTGGCACCGAGATAAATCCACAGAGTTTGAGTTTGATTTGGTCGAGCGCCGCTGATCATTTCGTAGGCAAGAGCGAGTGCGATGGCTGCGACATATAACCGCGCTCCGGAAGCGAGCAGACGCGTAATCATAAAAACAGCGGAAGCTGCATTCTTACTCGCAACCCCAAAGCGCGCGGTCAGGTACTCATAGATCGAGAAAACTTTATAGTCGTAATACGGTTTGATGAAAATATAGCTGACGAGAACGCGTCCGATGATCGTGCCCAAGGCGAGTTGCAGGTAGGTGTAATCGCGGTGGCTGAAGCCTTCCCCGGGCGTCCCGAAAAATGTGCCGGCACTTGTTTCAGCCGCCACCAGCGAGGCAAGCACAGCCCACCACGGAATGCGACGCCCGCCGAGAGCGAAGTCTTTGAGGGTTTCCTCCTTCCGGCCCATGTAAAGGCCGATGGAGATGATGAGAACGAAATAAAGGAGCAAAACCGCACTGTCGATCGCGAGTCGGCTGTCCATGCCGATGCTATTTATCGATGACGAATGCCGAATGTCGAATGTCGAAGCGCCCGTTTTTCATCAGAAAGCACAAGGTGGATCGGCTTCTCCAGAAGACGATGTTAGAATAGCTGCGCCTTCGGCGCGTGGATTGACATCGCGTTGAGGACAACACGATCCACCTATGAAGCTCATTACGATTCCAGCGCCGGATTTTAATCTCGCGATGACACTGGACTCCGGCCAGGTATTTCACTGGGAAAAGGCTGGCAAAGGATTTGTGGGAACAATCGGTGATTGCGCCGTTTACATCGAACAGCGCGTAAACGTTTTAGCTGCGGGGAATAACGAAGAGAAACTTGGCGGCTTAAAGTCGTCAACTTTGCGGCGCCTTATCATAAATTATTTCGCGCTTGATCATCCTCTCCGAGAAATCTGTGCGTCATTTCCGGACGATCCGGTTATCAACGCGGCACGGCTCTTTTGTCGCGGTTTGCGAATCATTCGCCAGCCGAAATGGGAATGTCTGGCCACGTTCATCTGTTCGTCGATGAAACAGGTGGCACATATTCGTCAGATCTCACTCGCGCTCCGGCGACGCTTTGGCGAAAGACGAAAGATTGGTAATCGTTTCGCTTACACCTTTCCGCTGTCGCGGCGAATTGCCCGAGCCTCTGAGAATGATTTGCGCAAATGCGCCCTGGGTTATCGCGCCAGGAACCTGCTCATGACGGCGCGACTCGTCAGTTCAGGCAAGGCGGACCTGGAATCATGGTCGGTTCTGCCAGATGCTGATCTAAGAGAGAAATTATGTGCGTTGCCCGGCGTGGGAGCGAAGGTTGCCAACTGTGTAATGCTGTTCGCCTTTGAGCGTCTGCGCGCGTTCCCGATCGACGTCTGGATCGAGCGAGCCTTGAAACAACAATATTTTCCGCGAAAGAAGCGGGTGACGGCCCTGGAGCTTTGCGAATTCTCCCAAACATATTTTGGCGAATATGGCGGTTACGCGCAGCAATATTTGTTTCATCATGCGCGTACGGCTTCTCGCAAAAGAGGCATCCCAGCCTGTCCCGGCGATCAAACAGGCAGATGCCCGCCTGCAGAGTCAGGCTGGGAGCCTGCCCGTCAGCGCAAGTTGTCAGGCTCTGTAGGCTGAGATACTGTTCATCCCTTAAACTGAGACTTCCAAAGGCCCAATCTTCTGACCACTGAGAAACCGCTCTCATGACGACGGCTGACATTATGCTCGCCCAGCCGGGCAATCCCGAAAACCTTCGGGATCACGAATACGAGACGCGAACGGTTTTGTTCGCGCTACTTGCGGCGATTCTTATTCACCTGCTTGTGGCGTTTTTCCTTGCTGCTTTTGGCGGCGTTTTCTCGCCGACGACTCCCGTTGAGGACAAGCCGTCTGAACTCACGTTCGTGGATCTGGCGCCAGCAGCTCCGAAGAATTCCGCGTTCATCGAGACGGACGAATCAAAAAAAGCACCCGAACCCAAAGAGAAAACCTTTGAATCGAACGCCAATTCGATTGGAGCAAGCGAGCTAGCTGCTGCCGGACAATTGCCGTTGCCGTCGCAGACCGGCAAGGATCAACCATTCATGGATTTGGAGACACATCAGCATTCGCTCGACCTCAAGGGCGCGCAGGCGCAACCGAGCGCCGCGCCGCAGGAAAGGCCGAGCCCGTCGACCGTGCCCCAAACCCAACCAGCTCCCGTTACTGCGGCGGAGCAATTTGCGATGTTAACTCAAAAACCCCCGCAACCACGTGACAGCTCAGCTGCAACATCGCAACCGCAATCGGCGTATCGGCGGGAGAAGCAGCGAACACACATCGCCGGAAACATCACCAATCGCGGTATTTCTTCTGTTAATGCCTTGGGCACACCGCTTGGCCGTTACCAAAAAATTGTAGCAGATTCAATTGGATCGCGGTGGTATGCGTTTGTGGAGCAGAAGCAGGACTTGGTCAATATCGGGACGCTAAAGCTTCGATTTTATATTGATCGGAGCGGACGAGTGAAGGGGCTCAAAGTCACCGAGAACAGCTCGAACGAGGCGTTCGCAAACGTTTGCGTTCAATCGGTGCTGGAAGCGCACCTTCCTCCGATTCCGGAAGATGTTGCGAACACTTTGCCTCCTGAGGGCTTGGAAGTAGATGGACTCGGTTTCATTATTTTTCCGAACCGATGATCCTTGCTGCGATAACGATCGAAACTCCAGAAACCGTGAATAGCGTGTTTGGATTCTTCGCGAAAGGCGGCCTTTTCATGTGGCCGCTGCTGGCGTGCTCGATTGTCTCGGTGACGATGATGATTTTGCGCGGCCTGGCTTTGCGAAGGAAAAAGGTTATGCCGCCTGTGGTCGAGAGCGAAATAGAGCGTTTGACCCCAGGTGAAAGCCCTGAGCGACTGTCGCGCATCGTGCATCATGATGGTTCGTCACTGTCGCGGATCGCTCGCGTAGCGTTGCAATATTTGCGCAGCCCACGCTCGGAAAACGTGGAAGCGGTTCAAACACGCGCTCGCCACGAGATGGTGCGGCTGGAAAAAGGTCTTATCATTCTCGAAGTCATTGTGGGCATCGCACCACTGCTCGGCCTGATTGGCGCAGTTTCGGGATTGGTGCATGTCTTTTCTCAGCTCGGACTGAACTCGGGCGCGTCGGATACGCGTCAGATTGCACTCGGCATTTCCGAAGCTTTAAACGCAACCGTTTTTGGGCTTTCGATTGCTGTGCCGACGCTGATCGGATTCACCTATTTTTCGAGGAAAGTTGAAGTGATGTCGGTGGAGATGGAAACGCTGGTCGTCGAATTGATCAGTAAGTGCTATTACGGTCGCTCTTCGCGCGAATTCGTGCCGGCAAAAGCGGGCGCTGCCAGCTCGCTGCCGATTTCGACGCCGGTAGCGTGAAAGGCGAGGCGCATTTCACACCATGAAGTTTGCAGTACGAAAACGAAGAGCCCCCGTCATTATTATCGTTTCGCTTGTCGATATTCTCATCATTCTGCTGATCTTTTTTGTCGTTTCTACAACTTTTAAGAAAGACCAACCCGAAGTTCAGATTAATCTGCCGGAATCCAAGACAGCAAAGAAACAGCCCTCGGAGCTTGAACACGCTATCGTGAGCATCGATCAAAATGACGAGATCAAACTCGATGGACGAGCCGTGGATGTGGACGGACTGGAGGGCGCCGTACGCAATCTACCGGAGGCCCGCAAGTCGACGCTCGCGCTCCAAGCGGACAAGAAAGCTTCGTTCGGCACGATCATTAAGGTTATGGACGCGTTAAAGCTGGCGGGCGTGCGAAATTTGCCGGCGTTTACGCGGGAAGAGAAATGATCCTGCCGATTTTGGAGTACGGCGACCCGATCCTGCGGGCCAAAGGCAAACCGATCGAAAATATGGAGGATCGGATTCGCGAACTGGCTGCGAACATGATCGAGACAATGCACGCGGCGAATGGTGTCGGTCTCGCAGCGCAGCAAGTCGGTGAGGCTTTACAGCTCACGGTGCTCGACGTTTCGCTAGTCGAAGATCGGCCGAGTACGTTGAAGGTGGATGGCAAAGAGATTGATCCCAAGACTGCAATGCCGCTGGTATTGATCAATCCGGAAATTGAGCTGCAGGGTGCGGCCGAAACAGGAGTAGAAGGTTGTTTAAGTTTTCCGGAAATCACCGGCGACATCGAGCGGGCGACGTCGGTCATCGTGCGAGCGCAAACTTTGGAAAGCAGCACAATTGAAATAGAAGCCACCGGATTTCTTGCGCGCGCGATTCAACACGAAGGCGATCATCTCAATGGAATCCTATTCATTGATCGGATGAATTCGGCGGCAAAGGCCGCATTGTCGAGCCGTCTGAAACGATTACAGAAGGAGACGAGACGCGGCATAAAACATCGGGAAGCGCTCGTCAGTGAGACGACGCTGTAGTGGAGGAGGATAGGCTTCCAGCCTGTCTCGGCAGGCAGGTATCTTGCCTGCCTTTGCATGGAGTGCTGCAGCGGCCCGGGGGAATAGACAAGCAAGCCTGCAGGCTGGAAGCCCGCAGCCCGAGACAGCCAAGATGGCTATCTTCCAGCAAGAAATCCGGTCAACGGACTCGTTGCCGCCGCAACGCCCAGTTTTTCAGCTAGTCCGATTTCCCGTGCTTCGCGACCTGCTTCAATCGCTTTCTTAAATGCTTTGGCCATGCGAACCGGATCGGAAGCGATCGCGATTGCCGTGTTAACAAGAACCGCATCGGCGCCCATCTCCATCGCCTCAGCGGCGTGACTTGGCGCGCCCAGACCGGCGTCGACTACTACTGGGACTGTCGCTTGCTCGATGATGATTTCAATTTGCTGGCGCGCCTCGATCCCGCGGTTACTGCCGATTGGCGAACCGAGAGGCATCACCGTCGCGGTCCCAATGTCCTGCAATCGTTTCGCCAATACTGGGTCGGCATTGATGTAGGGAAGAACCGTGAATCCCTCCCTGACCAGAATTTCCGCGGCCGCCAGCGTCTCCACAGGATCGGGCAGCAAATAACGTGGGTCCGGATGAATCTCGAGCTTGATCCATTTTGGCAAGCCCGCGCTCGCGGCTAGCCGTGACAGGCGCACAGCTTCGTCCGCGTTGCGCGCACCGCTTGTGTTCGGCAAGAGCAGAAAACGTTTTGGATCGATAAAATCAAGAATGTTCGCAAACGGATCGTGCTTGCCGGAAATATCGGCCCGCCGCAGCGCCACAGTCACAAGCTCCGTGCCGCTGGCAATGAGCGCGTCGCGCATCAATTCGTTCGACGCGAATTTCCCCGTGCCGACCAACAGGCGTGAGGTGAACTCACGATCAGCGATCTTCAGTTTTGAGGGCTTGTCCGACATCGATAGAGGATAAACGAATTCGCGTAAAGGTGCGAGCGTCGAAACCGCACGAGCTCGCATATAGCTTTTTCGCACTTGTACGATGCGCAGACCCGGGCAACAGTTCCCTCCGATGACCAAATTTGATCTTCGTGGCGAAGATTGCATCACAGGAATGTCGCAACTGACAAATGAAAGCGTCGATCTTGTAGTGACCTCGCCGCCCTACAATCTGGGAATTGATTACAGGCAATATTCCGACCGGCAGGATCGGCAATCGTATCTGGATTGGTGCGCCAGATGGTCAACACAAATTCGAAGAATTCTACGATCGAAGGGATCTTTTTTTCTGAACGTTGGCTCCGCGCCATCGAATCCGATGTTGCCCCATCAAATCGTGATTGAGCTGACTTCCGCTTCAGGCGGATTTTTTTTGCAGAACACGATTCACTGGATCAAGTCGATTGCCATCGAAGATCTTTGTAGCCGTCGCCCTGTGGGCGACGCGACGCGGGGCCGTCAGACACGTCAGCGCAGCGCTTCCCACAGGGAAGCGGCTACAGCAGTTCGTTCGCACGGTCACTTCAAGCCGATCAATTCGAAGCGGTTTCTTAACGATTGTCATGAGTACATTTTTCATTTCACGAAAACTGGGCGTGGAGAGCTTGATCGGCTTGCGCTTGGCGTTCCGTACCAGGACAAAAGCAACATCGCACGGTGGTCGCACACTCGTGGAAGCGATCTACGCTGCCGCGGCAATACGTGGTTCATTCCCTACGAGACAATTCAGAGCCGCGCCAAGGAGCGGCCGCATCCCGCGACGTTTCCTGTTCAGCTCGCCGAATGGTGCATCAAACTGCACGGCGTCTCCCGAATCGAAACGATGCTTGATCCGTTTCTCGGCATTGGAAATTCCGCCGTCGCTGCTAGGCGCTGCGGCGTGAAAAAATTTATCGGATTTGAAATCGACGAGGCTTATCTTGCAGAGGCGAAGCGGAGGATTGCGTAGCGTACGCGGCCCGAAGACTCGGAAATGCGTCCTCGTAATTTCGAGATTTTCGCTGACGTTCACGCAATGACGGAGGCGCGCCCGGTCCAACGTCAGTTTGGCGAAGATGGTGGTCCGAGCCGGACCGGCATTTCCGGCCAGCGAGATGCGTACGCTACCCCGAACAGAGTACTCTTATTGATCTCATTCGTTCTGATCCTGAACCTTATTTCCACATTTGGCGTGGGCGCAGCCGCTTCTTTGAAGTTCGGGGGGGTTGCCTTTTCTCCCGGTTCAATTGTCCAGGCTAATGTTCCACTGAGTGCACTGGCAAAATCATATGCCGGGCAAGGCGGCAACGTCGTGCCGCCATACGCAGTGGCTGTGCTGGCAACGCCAGCAAATTTTGATCCAACGAAGAGCTGGCCTGTTTTGATACCGTGCTCCACAAGCGATTTTAAACGTCAGAACCGAAATGATCTGACTCAGTTTTATCAGAGGGTCGGACTTGCTGAAGGCTGGGTGTTGCTCGCAGGGGACGGCCCACAATATGCGAAGAACGACAATGTGGCGTGGCGCGAGTCCATGACACTCGCTGCCATCGACGCGCTTCACCGGAGCTTTCCCGGGTCTGAGAAGTGGCCAATGGCGTGCGCAGGGATGTCCGGGGGAGGCAAAGGCGTTGGTTATGTTGCCCCTTTTCTTGCGAGAAACGGTTGTCGCATCAGCGGAATTTATATTACCGGCGCGAATGAAGACCACCTGAGTGACGGATATGCGAAATTGCAGCCCGGACCAAATTTTCTTAACACACCAATTTACGTTAGTGCCGGGCACGAGGATAGAATCGCGACCCTGGAGCAACAGTACGCCGTTGTGGGTTCGATCAAGCGAACCGGCTTTAAGCGGATTCGAATCGGAACTTTTCGTGGCGGCCATGAGGTCAATGACGCGCAAACCTCGATCGCATTGCATTGGTTTCGCGAACTGGGGAAATAGTAACTGGTTACATTGTCCGAGAGGATCGTCCGTTGCGTGTGCTCGTCTCGCATCACAAGAGTTCGTCTCTTGGGTCTTGCGCGGGTGACTGCTGAAATTTCTCGAGCGATTTAACTAAATTCCCCGGCAGTGGCCACACTCGCTCGAAGATGCGGCCGGCCAGCGGTTGGGCGGTTGTGTAACCCGGCCGCGAACATCTCCAGCTTTGAGATCGAGATCATCAATGTAATGCAGCGCCATGGCTTCGGGGGTTTTCGGGATCAACTGGCGAGCCAAATTGCTTGTTCGCCGATGGTGGGCGCCAATCAAGTGCAAAAGATGCATGCGGACATCTTCTGAGGCTGGTCGATAGGGTTTTCCAAGCTCCGCGTTTTCGGCGGTTATCTTTTGCCATAACGAGTTCACGATCTCGAGGCCGATCGAAATGTGCCCTATCAATTCGCCAAGCTCGTCGTAATTCATGACGAATCCATTTTCGGGAAAACTTTTTCCCAAAGTTTCCCTGAGTCGTGGAACAGGATTCCGGCAAGCAAAAGATCAACATTTAATTGCGAATAAAGCGGCGCGATCTGCCCTCCCAACGCGCATCATTTGAGCCGTATGCTCGACGATGCCGCCGCGACGGGCGTGATGATATTTGCGCGCAGCGGCGGCGCGACGAAATCGGTCGCCCCATTCTGTTAGGAATGTCTCGGATAATAGCGCGCAGGCGGGGATCGGCAATTGTGCTGAATCGTTTGCGTGATAAATTCCCAGTCAGCGGCCTGCTTCGCGCGTAAATCCGCCGGGCCTTGCAATAACTCTTTTTTCTCCTGCTCAAAAGAGGTCGCTCAGTCCACTTGCGCTGCTTCGAGGCCGTATTGCGGTTGGAAGAAACTCGCCATTAAGTTCGATGAAATCGCCCAGCCGTCAACGCGCTGCATGTTTTGTAGGAGGGATGATCGCTCCAGACGCGCAGCGTCATCCGATCGCAAGCGTCGGCAAGCGTCAGCTCACAGTACGGCTTTCCTTCACGTGCAGTCTTTGCAGCGGCCGCTTTCTACCTGCACATGCGCACGCGCTGCCACCGCGCCGTTCTGAGCCGCCCGGCGAATTTCAGTCAGAGTCATCAAATCCATCCCGGCAAATCTAACACAGGCCGCAAACGTGCTAACGTTTATTGTCGCATGTTTGTCACGCACCTTGAATGCAGCGCGTGCGGCCTTCAGCAACGAGTGGTCGTGTCTGCAGAATCTCTGTCCTTCCTGTCATAAACCGCTCTTCGCGATTGTCGATCTCGCCGCCGCGAGTAGGACGCTGAAGCGCGAGACGCTGGTGACACGTGAGAAATCATTATGGCGTTATCGGGAAGTGTTGCCTCTGCCAGGCAATGCTAAGCCGGTCTCGTTAGGCGAAGGTGGAACACCTCTATTGCGCGCAGAAAAGTTTGGCGGCGAGATCGATCTCTGGATCAAGGACGAATCACTCAATCCAACGCAGAGTTTCAAGGCGCGGGGGATGACTGTTGCCGTGTCCATGGCAAAACACCTTGGAGCAACCAAGCTCGCCGTCCCCAGCGCCGGCAATGCTGGCGGAGCGCTTGCTGCTTACGCTGCTCGGGCCGGTCTGGAAGCGCACATCTTCATGCCGCGCGATACCCCGCGCGCGAATATCATCGAGTGCCGTGAGTTGGGCGCTCATGTGACGTTGATCAACGGATTAATCACGGATTGTGGCGCTGAGATCGCGCGGCGCAAAACAAAGGAGGGTTGGTTCGATGTGTCGACGCTCAAAGAACCGTATCGGGTCGAGGGAAAAAAGACGCTGGGCTACGAATTAGCGGAGCAATTCGACTGGCGATTGCCCGACTTAATTCTGTATCCAGCCGGCGGCGGCACCGGGCTCATCGGAATGTGGAAGGCATTTGATGAAATGCAGGCGCTCGGCTGGATCGGGACAAAGCGTCCGCGCATGTTCGCTGTGCAAGCAACCGGTTGTTCGCCAATCGTTCGTGCGTTCGAACTGGGAGAAAAAACCGCCGCCGAATTTCCCGATGCACATACGATCGCGTCTGGTTTGCGTGTTCCCAAGGCGATCGGCGATTTCCTGATTCTGAATATCCTTCGTCAGTCGAACGGCGGCGCGATCGCCGTTGATGATGAAGAAATGATCCGTGTCGGGCGCGAAGTGGGCTCCAGCGAAGGTTTCTTCGTTTGTCCGGAAGGAGCAGCATGTTTCGCCGCTCTCAAATCACTGCGTTCCGCAGGTAAAATCGTGCCAGGTGAGCGTGTGGTCATTTTCAACACCGGGTCCGGAATCAAGTACCTGGACTGTTACCCAGACCGGTAATCAGTCTCTCTTATATCCGTTTGCCGACAAAGATGGATATCCGCTTGGCGAAAGCCTTTGCAGGCTCGGCGTAGAAACGCCGTCCGAGCTCGAGGGCGTTTGTGCGCAATCGTTTCCCGCGTTTACGGATTAGCTTCTCCAGTTGTGCGAGCTCATCGCGGAGAGTTTCATCGCCACTTTCCTTCTCCAGACGCGCCCAAAGAAAAGCGAAATCGTGCTCGCACCCCAGTAGTTCACCTAAAACATCAGCGTCGTGAGCCATCTCTGTCAGAACAGCACGGTTAAGCGGCTGCAAAATGCGTAACTGATACCAGAGGTCTTTCACCCGCTTGCGCCAGGCATGAAAATTTTCTGGGTCCGGGTCGTGAATTGTTTTTGCAAGCCCACGCTGGCCGCGTTTGTAGATTTTACAGACCGCGCCGCAAATTTGTTTCCAAGTCAGGCCTTCCAGCGGCCATTTTAACAGGCGCGCTTCCACGCGTTCCAACTGCCGGATGGCTTGTTTTTGCCAGCCGGCGAATGCGGCGGAAAAACTTTCCCGTTCCAAGGACAGTAATTCCTCGATATGTGGAAAGTGGTTTTTACCCGAGTGCTTCGCCGTTTTGTCTCTCAGCTGAATGAGCGTTTGCAGACGCACTTGCGCGTCGCGTAAATCGGAGACCAGCCGTCCAATCTTCCGCACGCAGCGGTCCTCGTGCGCGTGCCGATTCTTGCCGACTTCGCTTATGGCAAGACGCATTGCAGCGCGCAGTTTTTTAAGATGCTTACGAACTTCGTGTACGGTGACGCCGCGTTGCTTTGCGGGGTGGCGACACAACTCCAGGGCGGACTGCGTCTGTTCCCGGAAGACTCGTTTCAGCCCGTCAGGCAACGGTTCCCGCAATTTCAAACGGAAGCCCATCGATTCTCTTCGTTACTCGTTAGCGAGTCGCACGTTACTGTAGCGCTTTTCGCCAGTCACTTCCCGCCCAAACCAGGAAGGCGGCTTGAATTTTCGGCAGCTGACGCGGTCTGGAAATTCCACTTCTGCCACCACGAGACCAGCGTGTCTCCCCTGATAAATATCAATCTCAACAACTAAATTTTTCCAGGGAATTTCGCAACGCACCTTGCGCAGTCGTCTCCCGGCAGTCCCCGGCCAAAGCGCGTCGAATTGTTTTGGGCTTAGCCTGATCTCGCGTTCTTCCCGGTGGCTGCCCCGGCCCACTTTGAAAGTCAGCGTTGCCGCCGTGCCTTTTTTGCGGAGACGAACCTGCCTGCCTGCGGGTTCACTCGCCAGATAACCTTGATCGATAACGTAGCATCGCGAGCGATTCAGCTTGTCTGGCAACCCTTTAAGCAAAAATTTGCGTTCAATTTCCCGATTGTTTGCTGTTCGAGCATTTTTTTGCACAAGGCCAACATGCTAAACGCGATGAGCTTGCTGTCGAGATTTTCGCGTTGACGAGAAACCATGTGGAACGCGTTGTCCTTAAAACATTGCCAATGCGGAAAGATAAGACTCACGCCGGCATCTGACGCCGGCTACAAACCCGCCCCATTAACTTAGTGCGCGCTGGAAAAACTCGTGCAATGCGCCTGCGGCTGTAAGAATTGGCCAGGCTGAGATCGCCACGATTATCACAAAGAACAGTGCTTCGGCTGCGAACTCCAATCTGTGTTCCTTCGCAAAGTAAGTGCGGGCTAATTCGCGGAACGACCGGCGGATGGTCGAGCTTTTCTTCGACCTTCCGTTGATCACTATCCTTTTCACGGATCCTTCTCCGGGCAGTCCGTGCAAAACGGTTCTCCTCACTGTAATCACGTTCATGCTGTGAACATTCGATCGGTATTGCGCGACGTCAGGTTACGAATTGTCAAAAGCAGGTGACGAAGCGGTGACGACGCAAGATGATGGGTTGCACAAAATGCGATCCGCAACGGCTTGGGTGGAGAAGGATCTAAAGCAGACACTTGTCGCCGGGGACTGTCCGTTGCTCTGAAGTGCTAGCCCTCGATTTTGACCGTCCCTCAATGCATTTTAACGAGCAGACATCCCTTGCGGTCGCAGCGAATCGATGGTTCGGCTCGCCGCTGGCCGGTTCGTCACGAATGGATCGTAATTAACCAGCGAGATGATGCCGTCCTCGCCTTCCACAAGTGCCGAGCAACTCTCCACCCAGTCACCACAGTTGTAATATGTGATGTTGCCAAACTCTCGAATGGCCGGGCTATGGATGTGGCCGCATAGAACGGCGTCCACATGGTAGCGCTCGGCATAATGCGCGACAGCAGCTTCGAATTTGCCAATAAAACTGACGGCGTCCTTCACGCGCCGCTTTGCATACGCGCTAAGTGACCAGTATCCGAGACCGAACCGGCGTCGTACGAAATTGATGAGGGGATTCAGCGAGAGCAAAAATTGATAGCCAACGTCGCCGGCGAATGCCAACCACTTCACGTTTTGCACCACGGCATCCAGTTCGTGTCCGTGAATGATCAAAATGCGTTCGCCACAGGCAGTCACATGAACGGCGTTCTCCTTGATGTCGATGTTCCCATAAGCACCGAGGAAGCTAACCACCAACTCGTCGTGATTTCCCGGGATGTAAATGACACGGGTACCCTTGCGGGCCTTGCGCAGGATTTTTTGGATGACGTCGTTATGTTGCTGGGGCCAATAAATTCCACGGCGTAGTGACCAGATATCGATGAGATCACCCACGACGTAGAGCGTTTCGAAATCATTCTCGCGAAGAAAATTGAGCAGCGCTGTGGCATTACAACCGCGCGTGCCCAGATGCGTGTCGGAGATCCACGCAGTGCGATAACGCCTCGGCACCGGCAATTGTTCCGGAGATTTCCCGAATGAAAAACGCTGTTGGGCGGCGAAAATTCGCTCCGAATCCCTCCGAGGAAATGTGGATGCTTGCATTCCCGGTCGGCAGCAAGCGTAAGAATCAACGTGCCTGACGCAAAAGAATTACTGTTACGTTTGTGTGGCAAAAGAACGCCTGATTTTTTGGCGATCTACGACCGTGCTCGGAGAAGCTGATCTACCACCGACAAAAGCTCACCGTGGATTTTTCCGGCGGGCTTTAATCAATCTAAGTGGACTAGAAATTAACGCTCAGGTCTGCTTGAAATAATTGATACTGATCGAGCGGGTTGATGGGGATATTGCCAGTGCCTCCTGTACCGAGCGAGTCATCAACGCGCCAGCCATAACCATAGGTAAGGTTGAGAACAATGGCATCGGCCAGCATGTAACCGCCTCGCACGGCCACGCCTTCCATATTCAAACGGGCGTCGAACAGGTCTGAATCGATCAGATTCGGATCAAGGGCGTACTGGTCTTGGTGTTGCCACCAGGCGCTGATTTGCCAATCGCGCTTCTTCTTCAACTGTCCAATACCGAGACCGATCTGATACGCGTAACGGTCGCCACCCTTGCCTGGAAAGCCCGCAGCCGCGGCGCGATCGTCAGCCTCGAAGTTCGTTGCAAAATCCCCAAAGATGCGCATGGGAATTTTCCCAACTTTCCAGCCGATTTCGGCAGGTATGTCAAAAACCAAAAGACTATTGATACCCGTTTGATTGGGAGTGGGGCTGGGACTGGGACCGGGGGGCTGGCCTGAGAAATGAATGTTAAAATCGTCGCCGTTGCCGGTGTAATTGTAGACCGTCGGCGCGAACTGGACGTAAAACAGGTGAGGGAAATCAAACTTTGCTCCCACCTGCCAGCCGAGCATGAACGCATTGGCTCTCGGGGTAATCTGAGTTTCGCCTGTCACCGGCTGCGTCGTTGTCGGGGGCGCGCCGATTGGATTCTCTGGGTTTTCGTCGTCGTAAACGAATTGGCCAAAGTTTGCGAAAAGATCGAGTTTCAGGAACGGCTCAGATGGTGGAGGCGCAACCGCTTTGCCGTCCTTACTGAATGATTCGAGCGGCGGTGCTCCCCCAAACGTAAAGGTGTGTTTCCACTGTTCCGCCAAACCTTCAACGTTAATGTCATCGTCCCATACCAGGGACGTCTTGACGAATGGGATCGCAAATCGGCCGCCGGTCAAAGTAGTGCCAGGGAAGCCCTTGTAGCCCAGATAAGCTTGTCCCACGGCGATGCCGTCGTCGCCCTTGTTAAACGGGCCGTTGCCGTTGCCGGCGTCTCCTCCCATTGTGACATTTGTCGAGCGAGGGTCGGAGCTGGTCTCCAACCGGAGTCCAAAGAACCAGTCATCAAGTACCGTACCGCGCAATCCGAGGCGTAAGCGGTAACGTTCACGCTCGCGCTCGTACCAATCATTCGGGTGGCTTGGGGTGTTCGGATCGTTACTGGGAAGTCTGCCACCCCGGTATTCATATCGCAGACGCACATCGCCAAAGAGCTCCAGTTCGGTGATTGCCGGAAACAATTTCCATTTTTCCCCGCCTTGTAACTCGGGAACGGATTTCTCGACATATGTCTTTCCTTCGCTGGTCACCTGTGTCTTGGTTTTCCCCTCCGGCGTCATCACGGGTGTCCAGGCCGTGCGCTTCTTTAATCCGGCAACCTCTTGTTCAAGCTCGGCATTGCACTTCTGCAGCTGGCTAACGGCTTGTTCGAGCTTTTGGAGCCGTGCCTCGTCGGAGGCTGTTTGTGCGCCGAGCGATTGCGCGGCAATCGAAATGATCGCGACCAGGATGGCCCCAGCCGCCCGTGAGCTGTTTTCTTTGATCAGCATTCGTTTTCTCCTTCGTTTTGATGATCTTTCAACTGACTGATGGGAGGCAGTTTCGGTGAACGCCGCCGAGGCTAGGAGCTGATTGTTACAGTTTCAAGACGAAAACGTGAGGGGTCCTGCAGGCGCTGAAATTGGACCGCGCGCTCTTTGGGGAAAAGCGAACGCATCCTTCCCAGTCAACAACCCGGTTATCGTCTCGGGAGAAGACGATTTACCTCACAAAAAAAGCCCGCCGCAGGAATTTCCCACGGCGGGCTTCGATTGACCTAACCAAGTTAGAACTTCACGCTCATGTCCGCTTGAAAGAGTTGATATTGATCAAGCGGATTGATCTGGATATCGCCTAGGCCGCCAGTACCAAGACGGCCATTGATGCGCCAGGAGTAGGCCCATGTGAGGTTAAGGCTAATGGCATCGGCGAGCATGTACCCGCCTTTCACGGCTACGCCTTTCTCGTTAAGACGGCTATCGAAGATATCCGAATCAACCAGGTTGGGATCCAGCGCATATTGTTCGGCGTGTTGATACCAGGCCCGGAGTTCCCAATCGCCCTTCTTCTTTAACTGGCCAACAGCCCCACCGATCTCCCAAGCGTAATGCTGGCCGGTGTGGGCTTCAAATCCCCCCAACTCTGCGGCCGCGTGTGCGCGATCGTGACCCTCGATATTGTCAGCGAACTCACCGAAGATGCGCATCGGCAACCCCCAGGCTTTCCAGCCGATTTCCGCTGGCACATCGAAAACCAGCAGGCTGTTGATGCCTGTCTGGTTCGTGTCCAATGAGTCGGCGTTGGACAAGGCCGGGTTACCGCCAACGTAGTGGACGTTAAACGAGTCACCGTTACCGGTGTAGTTATAGAGCGTAGGCGCCACCTGGACGTAGAAGTTATGGAAGTGCGGGAAAGTAAGTTTTGCGCCTGTCTGCCACGCCAGCATGAAGGCGTCGTGTATCGGAGTTTTCTGGGTGACGCCGTTGTCGTCGTTCGTGCGGGGAGGTCCGATCGGATTCTCCGGATTCTCATCGTCATAAACGAACTGCGCAGTGTTCACGAAGAGGTCGAGTTTCAGGAACGGTTCCGGTGGCTTCCCAGGCGCAACAGCTTTTCCATCCTTGCTGAATGACGCAGGCGGGGGGGCTCCTCCTCCAAACACGAACGTATGCTTCCATTGCTGCGCGAGGCCTTCCGGATTGATATCGTCGTCCCACAGCATCGACGTGACTATGAGCGGTTGTGGCATTCTGCCGCCTGTAAACGTGAAGTCCGGGAAACCTTTGTAACCGAAATATGCCTGACCCACAAAGACTCCGTCGTCGCCTTTTGCGAATGGGCCGCCGGATGATTCCCCTCCGAAAGTCACGTTCGTTGAGCGCGAGCTGTTACTGGTTTCCAATCGAAGACCGAAGAACCAATCATCCAGAACCGTTCCACGAAGGCCCACCCGAAGACGATAACGCTCGCGCTCGCGCTCATACCAATCATTTGGGTTCTGATTGTGGTCGCTGGGAAGTCTGCCACCTCGATATTCGTAACGCAGACGAAGATCACCGAAGAGCTCCAATTCAGTGATCCACGGAGCCAATTTCCATTTTTCGCCGCCCTTTAACTCGGGCACGAATTTCTCGACGAATGTCTTTCCATCGCTGGTGACCTCCGTCTTGCCTTTGCCTTCCCCGGCAACCACAGGTTCCCAAGAGGTGCGCTTCTTTAATCCCGAGACCTCCTGTTCAAGCTCGGTGTTGCGCTTTTGCAGTTGGTTGACGGCCTGTTCGAGTTTTTGGAGCCGCTCGGCATCGGATTGAGCTCTCACCGGCTGTGCCGCCAGTGAAAGAATTGCAGCCAGACTCGCTCCGGCTGCGCGTAAGACGGTTTTTCTAGTAAACATTCGGTTCTCCTTGGTGTGATGGTTATGGTTGCCTGAGGGGACACGGTTAAGTGAACGCGTGGAGGCTAAAAACCGATTGTTACAGGCGTATGACGAAGAAGTAACAATTCGGCGAACTTTGCCGCAGACCTCGGAACGACGGCTTTCAAACAGCCGAAGAAAAACAATAAGACGGCTGGGCCGCCGCCTTTCTCGTGCGCTTCAGCGAAACGCCAGCCTTACGGCGTCGCTGTTGGTTGCGCCGCGGGCGCCGGAGAAGAAGCGGGAGACGCCTGAATAGGCGAACTCGCTGGCGAAGAAACGGGTGAAGATTGAGCCGTGCCTGGCGCCGGAGAAGTTGCCGGAGCAGCTTGCTGTTTCATCAGCTCACGCCGGAACGCGCTCTCCCCACCGGTACCCCGATGCGCATACAAAACCGACAACCCAAATGTGAGCGCGAAGAAAATGCCAGCCAGCCAAGTCGTGAACTTCACAAGAACGTTCGTCGTTTGCGCGCCGAAAATGTTTTCCGTGACCGCCCCGCCAAATGCCGCGCCCAAGCCTTCGCTCTTCGGACGTTGCATCAAGATCACGAGCACCATGAGCAGGGCCACCAGAACAAAAAGCACTAACGAGATGCTGATCAGAAGATTCATCGGGGCGGGAAATATCGCTAAACCGTCGAGAGAAGCAAACGTCTAACGTTCAACATCCGATTCCGAAACTTCACCGTGTTGCGTCAGGCGTTTCTTTGATTTGGTTCCAAATTTTGTCTAGCTCCGCAAGATCGACATCGCCCAGTTTTTTGCCGCGCGATTGCAGTTCGTCCTCCAGTCGATTGAATCGGGCGACGAATTTGTCAGTCGCACCTTGCAACGCGGTTTCCGCGTCGAGTTTGCATTTCCGTGCGAGATTGACGACTGCAAAGAGCAAATCACCTACTTCGTCTTCGATCGATCTCCGATCTTGCTCCAGAATGGCCTGTTTCAATTCCTGAATTTCTTCTTCAACTTTGGCCATCACCTCCCCGAGGTCGGTCCAGTCAAAATTGACACGGGCAACTTTCGACTGTGCTTTTTGCGCGCGCATCAGGGCGGGAAGCGCGAGTGGCAAATCATCGAGATAATGACCGCCGGTTTCATCGGCATTACGGCCAGATTTATGTTTTCTTTCAGCGCGCTTGATCGATTCCCATTGTTTTAGCACTGCACCGCTGTCGCTCGCGTCGCTACTGCCGAAGACATGTGGGTGACGCCGGATCAGTTTCTCCGTTACCTCCTTGAGTACGCCGTTAATGTCGAACCGGCCGGATTCGTTCGCGATTTCGGCATGCATCACGATCAACAGCAGCAGATCGCCCAGTTCTTCGCGAAAATTTGCGGTATCGTTGGCGCGCATCGCCCCGGTTACTTCGTACGCCTCTTCGATCAGTGCGGGCAACAGTGATTCATGGGTTTGCTCGCGATCCCAGGGACACCCGCCGGGAGCGCGGAGCTTCGCGACAATTTCGCACAGTTTTTCAAACGCAGTCATTCGAGTCCTTTCAACTTCGCTCAGGATGACGGTCAAATCCGCCAGAGCGAACGGTGCGTGCCGAACTCGGAAATTTCGCCGGACGATTTCTTGCTGACGTAGACCGTAATGGAAATCACGCTCACAAACGTGCCGGCAACAATTGAAGCCACCAGCCAGGACGGAATATGTCCAATGCGCAGCGCCTGATAAAACGAAGCCAGATCGTTAATCGGCTCGCTGGCATGTAAAAATATCTTAATTATCCACGCCATCAGAATGAGAATGAAAATGAAGACATAATTGCGTTTCAATCGGCGTCCTATCGCTTCCAATTTGCTGATCTTGAAGCAGGGCAGGATCAAATCTTCGCAAACGAGCTTTTTCCATTCGCCATGCAGCATCTCGCGATTTTCCATCACCATCGGGACAAGAAAATGCGCTTCGAGCATTCGGACGCGCGCGCGAAAAGCATCGTAAAACCGATAACGACGCGCCTCGATCCACAGCAGCACCCAGACGATGGCGAGGTTGAAGAAGAATATGATATGTGGCACTTCGCGAGTGGAAAACGCGATGGTAATTATGGCGGTGCTACTGGTGATCGCCCAATTTGTTGTCATATCGAGCCGTTGCCGCCAAACCATGATCCGGCCCATTTCGCCGCGATAAAAATGCGACATCGCGTTGACGTAGCCCGGGTCGTAAATGCTCCGTTGCACAGAGACGGTCCGCTCTTCGTTTTCTGCCAGTGCTGTGTTTTCGGTTGCCACGGCTGCGTATTTAACTGGATAACTGGCTTTGCCTGATAATCCAATAAATCTCTCGACACCCAATGGCTATTGCGCTGACCGATCTGCTCGACGAAGAACAGGTGCTCCTGGGGTTGCGCTCTCGGAAAGCGCCAAACGCGCTGCGCGAGATTATCGAATTGCTGGCGCAAAACCGGAAGATCCAGAACCCGGAAGCGTTCTTTGAAAAGGTGCTGGCACGCGAGGAGGCTCATCCCAGTGTAGTCGAAAACGGAGTCGCATTCCCCCATGCGCGAACGGATTTGGTTGATGAAATTGTCGTTGGCATAGGTCGCAGCCGTGCCGGAATTCCATTCGAACACAACGGAGTGCGTGCCCGTTTGATTTTTGTAATCGGCGTTCCAGAACGGTTAGTGAACGACTATCTGATCTGCGTTGGGACGCTCGTCCGGTTGGTGAGGGATGACGCGATACGATCGGCGCTGCTACATGCGCAAACCCCGCGCGAATTTATCGACACCCTTACGGCGGAAATGTAGCGGGCAGATAGGGAGCGTCGGTGGTAGGGCGTGCAGTCCCTGCGCGCCGATTCCGGGCCCGACGAGCGGCTGGCAGGGGACTGCCAGCCCTACCAAACGCACGCTGTGTATTTGGATTTTTCCTGAGATTCCGCTCACCCGAGATTGCGGATTACCCGAAGCGCCGTGTCGACTTCCTGCGGAGTATTGACGACGCTGCACGCCAGGCGCGCATACGACACGCGATAAGGAGTCGTTGAAGCGACGATGCGCTGATCGAGAAGATGCTTTACGACTTGCTCGGGCTTCATTCCCTTTACATCGAAGCAAACCATTCCGGCCGAAAGATTCTCGTCGCGCGGTGTATAGAGCTGAATATTCGGCATCCGGGCGAGTCCCTCCTTCATTTGGCCGTTCAATTCGTGTATGCGCGCCGTGATTCGAGCGGGCCCGATGTTCTGGTGAAAACGAATGGCCGTCGGCAACGCAAAATAATGTTCGAAAGCCTGGAAGCCGCCCGGTGAAAACCAGGCTGCGCGAGCAGGAGTCTGCGGTGCATGTTCCTGTTCCCACGCTTCGAACGGTTCGAGCGAAAAGAAGCTCGGGATCACCGGGCGCATTTTCTGCCAAACTTCGGGCTTTGCCCATATGAACCCTGTGCCGCGGGGCCCAAACATCCATTTGTGGGTGCCGGCCGCAAACGCGTCGCATCCCAGGGCGGTGATCTTCGGATCTTCCACTCCCAACCCATGCACGCCATCGACAATCAGCAGCACACGATCGTTCTCTTCCCGGCCGCGATTCGCGTCCGCAATGCTTTCTGCAATCCGTGCGATTGGAAGGCGCACACCGCTGCTGGAGTGCACCCATGTCACGCCCACAGCGCGCGTTTTTGGTCCGATCGCCTTGGCAATGCGTTGTGCGATTTCGTCCGCCGAAATCGAGTTGTAGGAATCGAAAAGCGGAATCTTGCGCCAGGTCGCTCCGCAACGCCCGGTGGCCAGGCGAATGGATTCGTGATGCACGTAGTGATCGTGCGTAGTCGTAAGAATTTCATCGCCTTCGCGCAACGGCAATCCGTGGTAGAGAAGGGCGAGACCGGTCGTGGTGTTCTGGGTCAGCGCGATGTCCTGCGGGTCGCTACCGATGTAGCTGGCGATGGCCCGGCACACCTGCAGCGGAATATTTTCGTTACCCGATTCAAAGATCGCGCTATCAACTGCCATGAACGGATTTGCATCTATTTTTTCCCTGTACTGCTCGATCGCCTGGCGCACCGGCCTGGGATGAGACGCCAGAAAGAACAAGGCGAGATGCACGTAATCGGGAGCCAGTTCAAACTCCTGGCGCACCGATTCCCAATCTTTGAAGTCGGCAGGCGTGCTCGGCTTCGTTTTCTCAGCCCGGACAACAAGTGGCGAAAACGCTCCTGCAGCGAAAGACAGTGAACTACGGATGAGAAAATCGCGGCGGGTGAGGGGCATGAGTTTCTTTTCCTTTCTGTCTTCTAATGATTATCTCGTCCACCGGGTCAACGCTCCCGGATACAGCACCTACACTGCGGCGCGCTCGGCTCCGACTTCGCGCGGCGCAACGGCGGCGGTTGCGCTCCTGCGGTATCGCCAGATGGCGAACGCTACGAACAAAAGATCGAGAAGCACGAATATCGCCACGTAAGTCTCACCGCCGATGCCGAAGCCGTAGCTATGTAGCCCCTTGCCTAGTACAAAGTTCACGCCGTACCACGCCATTAACACGGCGAGAAAACAAACGACGCTTGCTACAGCCAGGCCGAATTGCGTCCACCACCCCGCCAGCCGGCCATGCAACGCCAGGATGTAACAAAGCAACGCGATTAGTGCCCATGTCTCCTTTGGATCCCAGCCCCAGAACCTGCCCCAGGAATAATTTGCCCAGACTCCACCGAGAATTGTGCCGGCGGCGAGTAACAGGACGCCAAGTTGAAGCACGCGATAAAGCCAGAAATGCATCGGCGCGTCTACGCGCGCGGCTGCCGGATTGCGTGCGTATCGCCACAGCAAAATGTGCCCGAAACCCATCGCCAGCGCGAAAGCCGCGTAGCTTAGAGTAATCGTTAACACATGAATCGTGAGCCAGAAATTATCGCGGAGGACAGGGACCAACGGATCGATGCTCGAAGGCATGGCAATTGGCATTTGATGCACAAGCAACAGCGCGATCAGCGTGACCGGTAACGCCGCCAGCAAATAGATGGGCGCGCGATAGCGAACGAAAAAGATCATCCCGAAAAATGAGACCGCGAACGAAACCCAGATGATCGATTCATACATGTTCGTAACCGGCGGGCGGGCGGCAATCATACATCGCATTACGATCCCGGCCGCCTGAAACGCGAGACCGAGGATCGCCACTGCGACGCCGATGCTTTGCAACGCCCGTCCGCGTCCGCCACCGGACGGATTCGCAGTAGCGAACTTGCGAAGATGCGCGGTAATTAGAATTACCAACGCGATTCCGTAACACCAGATCGCTCGATAAAACGCTTCGAAATGATTGTAAAAATATTCGAGACGTAGTTGCTGATCCCGCGGATAAATCGATGGACTCAAGACGCGCAGATCTTCGCGAAGCTGATTCGCAGCCCGACTAAGGTTAAATCCGTCACCCTGCACGTATGAGCTGGCAACCGTTTGCAATTGAGTCCGGAGGGGTGCGACTTGCGCGTCGGAATAATACTTTGACGATCCCGACGGATCGACCCATGGATCTGTTTCGTTGGTCGGTGCTGGGACGATCAACAATGCCCTGCCGTCCATTACGCGAGCTAGAAGCGTAAGTCGGTCGCTCACACTTAGTGCTTCCTGCTGAGCTCGGGTCAATGGTTTCTCTGCGCGCTTGAGCGCTTGCGCCTCGGTCACAAGCCGCTGCAATTCGGCGGAGCCCGTTAATTGCGCAAATGAAAAGCGCCGCTTCGTTTTATCGAGCCCAAGCTGCCCGATTAGCTGGCCAGACGAGATCAACACCATTGGCTCATGTTTCCAATCATGCGTCTCCGTCAAAGCCGACAACACGAAATCGTTGGGCCGCCATTTTCGCCCCGTCTTGTCTGTGTGCGTCGATCGCCCGGTAATTCGAATCACTGCTTCTTTCGCAAATGTGTCCACCGGCTTGCGTCGGCCGCCGTCCTGAATCGCCAGCAATCCCCACTGCTTAAAGTCCAAGTTGCCGGTATCCGCAGCGGAGCTACCGGGCTGTGCGGCGCGTACTGTACATGCAATCAGTGCCGTGGCTGTAGCCGTGAAAATCAAGGCACGCGTTCTCAAGCGCTGTGAATCTAGTGTCACGTGCGACGATGTCGAGCAAGACCCAGCGGTACCATATTTATGCGTTGGCGCCGCTGCGCTACCGGATTCTTTGGCAATCCGATAGATCACGTTTATGAGGACCGTGAATTGTTCGCCGATTTTCTCACTACCTATTACAATCGATCACGACCCGGAATCCTGCGTTCTCTTTGAGCTGGACGGCGATTTGCCGACACCTGCTCGAATCGCGCAAGCCACTGCAAAATCAACGGCTGGCTTTTCTTCGGAGCGCTGGCCGGTTATCTCGTATAAATCCCCTTTACTATGGCGTAAGTGGGATTTTGTACCAGCATATCGGGTCTTAGTTGCTGCCTTTCGCAGTTATAGTGTGGAGAGTCAACGTGTGTGAAATCTTCAGGCACGTAATCCACCGTCACCAGCACCGTATTTGTGTGGCTGTGTGTGCCGAAGGATCCCTCGGAATCGCGGCATTGGAAGGAAGGGCATTTCCATACTTTGTCGGCGAATTGGAAGTGGCAGATGCCTAGGAATTGTTCGGGGTGGGCCGCACCATAGGCGATTGAACCCTCCAACTGCCCCTGGACGACGGCCTGATAGTTCGGCTTTTGGCGGTCCTTACCCAGCTCCGTGAAGAGCAGCGGCACTCCGAATTGCTCATAGGTTTGCTGTACATAGCCTCTTCCCGAGTTTTCTGCATTTTCGAACAGGTAGAAGGCGTCATTCTGGGGCTGGGGCGACAGGAACAAACGGTTCTTCAGATGTTGTAAATGGGTCCTGTCTAACAGTGTCTCCCAGAAGTTCCACTGTGGAAAGCGTTCGCTGGGGGCCTTGCCGAAATCGACAGGATGGCCGATCGGCAGCGAGGTCGGGAAGCGCATGCGCTTCTCTGCCTCCACCCAATCTTTGGTGAACTCGCTGCATTGTTCCACAGTATAACATTGGCAAATACCGGGTTCGTTTCCCATGATGATGCCAGCAATCGCCGGATGATAAGTCGTACCATTGTTTGTTTCCCCATTGCTGAACGACTGGATTAGCTTCGGTATTAGGTTTCGCCGGTCCGGAAAACCTTGGTTCGGGTTGAGAAAGTATCTCGAGACGGGCGCCAGAACCTTGATCCCGAGGTCTACGCACTTGTCCAGGAATCTCTTGTGAAAGTTGCGCGGCTCCCAGTCGTAAAGGCGAACCAGATTTACGCCCATCTCTTTCAGCGTTTGCAGATCATTACGGCCCTGGAACGTCCTGCCACTGAATGATGTGTAGCTCGGGCCCCACAGCGGCTCCATAGCATTGTAAGCAATGTCGCTGCCAAAGAAGATACAGGTGTTATTGGCGTGCGACGGGTCGTAGGGCTGTGGAAACGGCTGGAAGCACATGCCCTTGTAAAAAGGTGCGGCATCAACTCGAGACCGTGCGAACGGCGCAGTACCCAAAAGGGTACCGGCGCCGGCGATGAGGGTCGTTCCCAAGAAGCGCCTACGCGTTAGCGAGTGAAGCGTTGTCTTTGGGCTGGATGTCGAAACTGGCAAGTGTTGTTTTCTTTTCATTTACAGATTTTTCTCCTCGCTGATTGCTTTTTAGCTATGGGTCCGGAAGAGACGCAGAACCGACCGGGGAAGGGCTTCTCCGCCTGTTTCAGATCCGTTTTCGACGGTCTCATTTCCCGGCCTCCAGATCAATAGGGCTTTAGTCGTATGGGTGTATTGAACCTTAGTCGTGCGTTTATGTGTTAGAAAGGCTGAATGACGCCAGCGTTTCGTATTTGAAATGCGATTTGCGAACCCCATGTGATCGGCGTTGCTCCTACTCCACTGTACGATAGCTTTCATGACATCCGCTGTTTGGGGCGCCTTCTGGCGTAGCAAGTTTTCGTGTGAGCGTTGCGGCACGAATGAAGTCATTGGCAGTCTCGTTGTTACTCGCGTCAGCGCTCTGAACAAGGTTTGTTTTTGGAAACGGCAAATATTTTTTTAGTTTTTTCCGACAGAAAAACCCAACGCATGATTTACTGCCTTGCTCGCACAATTCATTTCCGTTTGCGAAAGCTCAAGCGACGCAGTTAATTTAAAACCCGTGTTCAGCTTGACCATGCTCGGCAGCGGAAGCGCGGGAAACAGCGCGCTCGTCGCGACAGATCACTGCAAGGTTCTTGTCGACGGAGGACTGAGCGCGCGGCAGTTGGTGTTACGTCTGGAGCAGTGCGGCGTCATGCCCGAGCGGCTCGACGGCATCCTTCTCACGCACGAACACGGCGATCATATCTGCGGTCTTGAAGTTCTTTGCCGGAAATTTGATGTGCCGATTTATTGCAACGCGTTGACGGCAGAAGCTGCGCGTTGCGACAGCTCATTCGAACGACACCGCAACTGGCGAATCTTCGCGACCGGTTCCGAGTTTTCGATTTGCGACATCACCGTGCAAACATTCCCCGTGCCGCATGATGCGGTCGATCCGCTCGGGTTCGCCTTCTATGCCGGTTCAGGGGCTCTCGGTTTTATCACCGATCTCGGTTACGTGACCAAGATGATCGTGGAACGGTTGCGGCAGGTGCAAACGCTGGTGATCGAGACTAATCACGACGAAAAACTTTTGCAGAACGACACGCATCGGCCGTGGCCGGTGAAACAGCGAATCCAATCGCGGCACGGTCATCTATCCAACACGGCTGCGGCAGGTGTGATTGAGGAATTGTTACCGGGAAAAATCGAACGCGTTGTGCTTGGCCATCTGAGCCGTGACTGCAATACACCAAAGCTGGCTCTGGAGGCAGTGCGCGCGTCGCTGGTAAAGTGCGGCAGGATTGAAGTGGAAGTCCATTGCGCTACTCAATTGGAAGTCACTCCGCAGTTTCAAATTGGTGAAACTAACTCCGGCGCATTTCAACCGACGTTCGAGAACGCATTTTTTCAAGCGTCGCTGTAGCGGCTGTCAATGAACTGCCTCGGGTTACATCACCGACTGCGCGGTCTCTATCTCGTGTTCTTCTTCGCACGCGGCGCGACATTCTTTGCTGCCGCATCGAGCGCGGCGCGTACAATAGTCGCCTTCGCGGCGGTCAGATAAACATTCGTGTAACCTTGCCGACCCCAGGCACCGCGGGAGGGTTTGAAAACCTCGGGCGCCTTTTCGATGAATGTGCGCTGCTGCTCAAGCGTGAGCTTTACCATCCCCCAGCTTTCGTCGGGCACGCCAAGCGATGCAAAAATCTTTCCGGCGACTCGGAAGTCGGGGTGATTCATGTGCGAGCGCTCAACGGCCGTCGGAATTTCCAGCGCCATCTTTCGAAACTGGTCGCTTGTCATTTCACGCGCTCTCCATGTCGATTATTTTTTCCTGTGGCCGACCATTTCGCCGCGCACAGTGCGTCGATCAACGCGGGTGAGGTTCTTTTCCATCGCCGGAGTCAGCAGTGAAAGATGCGGGATTTCGCAGAGATATTCGGCGATGAACCAAATCGGTTTTTCCGTGGTCATCCAGTTTAGACGATCGAATCGCGCCAGATTTACGGGACGCGAATAGCATCGCAGGGTGCGTTCGCCGCGCAGATTGAAATAGATATTGAAATAACTCATGGCCAGCTCGCGCAAGCTGCGATACACGGGCTCGCGATAACGACACCCCGTGAAATTGGATTTCGCCACTGCGCCCCAATGGCCGCGCACCTTGAAAATCGCGACAACGTGATCCGTGTCCTGTTCTGCCTCCAAATCGAAGATCAAGGCCGGGAATCCGATGATTCGCAACGCGGCCGCGGCAAAAATTCCTCCTTCGAGGCATGATGCGGTGTGATCGTGCAGGACTTTCTTTGGTGATCGCGCGGTATAGCTCAAGTTGTAAGGCAGCTGGTCGAGAAACTTCTGAATGCCAGCTGGCGTTTTCAGAGCGCGCAACTGGCGCAATTCTGAATATGTGAACCCGAAATTATCTCTGCTTCGCACGATCGAAGCTGCTATATCGCGCGGCAACTTTTCACTTCTTTTCCCTCACGCGCGTAAAAGTTCCCAGAGCTTCGTTTTCAAAGCCGTCGGCCGTGCCGTCCTCGCCGATCATAAACGTGGTGTCGGTCGGAGTCTGCGTCGCGCCCGGTAATTGCATCATAAAGGCGCCATTGTTCCAGTGTTTCAAAGTCGCGGGATACTTCGCAGGACCCCACTGAACCTTCAGCGCGTCGCCATCCACCAAGATCTCACAGCGACCGTAGTAATCATTTTCGTAAACTCCGACGAGCGATTGCAGCGTGCTGTTGAATTTGCCCGGATTCTTCGGAGCTGGCGGCGGCGCCATGAGTTTCTTCAGCTTCTGGTTAATGTCGAAAATCTGTTTTTGGTCCGTTTCAGGATCAAAGCCCAATACTTGATTCAAAAAATATGCGCGCACCGCCTCGGGGAAAGCGGTGAGATTGAGGTTTGCGAGGACAACGATTCCTGCGTTCTTGTCGGGGACAAGCACCAGAGTCGTCCGCACACCTGCGAGAGCCCCGCCTTTTTCGATGATCTGATGTCCGGCGTAATCATAACTGCCAACACCAAGTCCGTAATAAAAGCCTGTTTTGTCGCTAATCGGGGGCAGATCGGTGAAATCGATTTCGCTGACCATGCTGCGCTTGAATATTTCTTCGACCGTTTCTGGTTTCAGGACCCGTTTGCCCTTGTACGTGCCCTTACTCAAAAACATCAGCATCAACTTCGACATATCTGCGGCAGTCGACGTTCCAGAGCTTGCCGCGCCGGTTACGTCGAGGTTTGATGGTTCAACGACCACCGGTTTCTCGTCAACGAGTGCGTGTGCAGCCGTGGCATTACTATCTTGCAAAGCTTTTATCACCGTCCCAGACCGCGACATCTCCAAAGGCGCGAACAAGTGTTTTTCAACCAGATCGTTCCATGACTGCTTTGACACACGCGCCGCGACTTCGCCGGCGACGAAAAATCCAGGGTTGGAATACTGTGCCACCTCGCGGAGGCTGTAGCGCGGCTTAAAAAATCGAAGACGTCGCAATATTTCAGCACGGTCGTAGCCAAAACTGTCGAGTTGGTCCCCTGAAAACGCAGGCCATCCAGTGCGCTGTGCAAGCAAATCGCGCTCCGTAAGCCACCTCGTCATGTAGGGGTCGTAGCCGACGAATTCGGGAAGGTAATTAAAGATTGGTTTATCCCAATCGAGCTTGCCTTCATCGACAACGGTCGCCGCAGCTGCCCCTGTTAAAGTTTTCGTAACGGACGCCAGTTGAAAAATCGTATTTTCGTCTACAGCGCCCTGTTTAGTCACATCGCGGACCCCGTATCCTTTGACCAAAATGGCTTTGCCGTTTTGCACGACTGCGACTGCTGCACCCGGCACCTGATACTCTTTCAAAGCTTTTGTGATGAACGCATCGAGATTCGCGACCGGATCATCCCCCGTTGCCGCGGGAGCAGGCTGCCTGGGCACAAGCACAGCCAGCGCCAAAAGGCTAATGAGAGCGACTCGGCGCACGAGGGTCATGTTTATATTCCTCAGCTCGGAAACGCAAATGTTCCCGGTTAAATTTCACTACAGGCCGACCGGATGTCTCGCGTCGAACCCGCGCGGTGGACGATAAATCGTCTGCCAGCGCGGCGCCCATTTCCCGGTGTAACGGTCGTACGGTGTCGTATCAAGTCGCAAGCCGGCAATCACAGCGAATGTGTGGCCCTCTCGAGCGTAGATGGTGATCCATTTCCCTGGGCCGCGATCACCGTAGCTCCGAAACTCCGTTGAGCTCATCGGCGAGCTGATCAAGCCCGCCGCGGCCAGCGCATAAGAGACCGTGCCGGAACAATCGTACCCGCGATCATCAAACGATTTATGACCGCCACCGTAACGATATCGCTTGTGGCGAAGTTGATTGGCTGCCCAGATCGCGCGTTTCACGGCAAGAGGCGCCTTCTTTGGCGCAGCTGCTTTGCCAAAGCGAAGACGCGCGGTCTTTCCCGACACAACAGGTCCAGAGCTTGGAAAAAGATCGCCTATTGCTGATGGAACGACCCACGCGAAAACAGCGATGCCGAGTAGGATTCGATGGCTAACCGGACAGATAAATTTCCTCCGGGATTGTGTGGTATCCCAGAAAAGGTGTAGATGAAAAGAAAAAAATTAGAGGAGCCCTTTAGTAAGACTAAAAAGGTGACAGGGCGGGTGAATAAAAAATGGCGACCGGCGGTTCGCCCTTTGCGCCCTTGCGATTCCGCCGGTCAACCAACCGAAAATCTAGCAACTGGCCCGTGAACGGTCAGCCTGCATCCGCGTAACCGTGGTCCGACTCGTAGGCCCGGATTGCACGCCGCGTCTGGGGCCCCAGGATTCCATCGACCGATCCGCGATAATAGCCGGCGCGGGAGAGTCGGCGCTGTAGCTCAGCTACTTTCGACCGGGTAGGAGACGCGTATTGGCTACGATTTCCATAGGCGTATCCATCGCCGTTGCCATACCCATAATTGCCGTATCCGTAGCCGGAATATCCATAGCCATAGCCGTTGTAACCGTACGGGTAACCGTAATCATAGTATCCATAATAGGGATAGCCCCCGTAAGGATAACCGCCCCAACCCCAACCCCAGCCCCACCAGCCGGGAAAGCCAAAGTCGCCGATGAAGATCACATTATTGTGACCGTGATGACCGTGCCAATTGCGGCCATTCCAATTGCGGCCGCTCCAGTTGCGGCCATTCCAGTTACGGCCGCCCCAATTGCGGCCATTCCAACTGCGGCCGCCTCCCGTCGCCATTCCGGGACGCCCACCGAAACTACGGCCCCCGGAAAAGTGGCCACCGCCATGTCCGCCACCGCCGCGCGGTGCAGCTGTGACTAATGGGGAAGCCAGGGTTACGGCAACAAAGCAACTTAGGGAAAGTATAAGTTTGGAATGATTCATCTTAAGTGGGGTTTCTAATCATTAGACACCGGACGCGTCGGAAAGTCTCAGTTTTTTTACGGCGGCCCAAGAATAAATCGGATAGATCTGACCGGACCGGAGCAGAGTTTCGCGCGGATTCATGCTCGCCATCGCTCGGCCAGCGCGGCTATCATGCCTGGTTAACGAAGGTAATGAAGCCTCCTGCGATCTTCCTCTTGTTGCTCTTTGCCTGCCAATCGATTCGCGCCGCGTTACCGGCACACAGTGTGAGTCCATCGCGACAATTCGTGATTTATGGCGCAGACGCGCCGCTGCGCGGGACGATCTCCGAACTGGCAGAGCAGACCAAGAGCAATCTCCTCGTGCTTCTGGGCCAGCGCGACGAATGGAAGACGGCTGTTATAATCAATTTGCAACCGCAACAGGCGAACCTTCCGGAAATTCCGCCCACCGACTTACGAGTTAGCCAGACCGGCTTTGGCGCGAAGCTGCAACTCGATTTGACCATCGCCCAAAATCTGAGCGCTCCGTTGATCGAGCGCCAGCTGCTGCGCGCTATTCTGCTCGAGATGATCTATCGAGACGAGGGCGACCTCGCACCTGGTGCGACACTTGTCGAGCCGCCGGATTGGTTGGTGGAAGGTGCACTGGCGCTAACCCCGGGACGAGAGCGCGGGGTCCTGGCGGAGGCGCTTTCAACAACCGAAAAAGGAAAGTCGCTGAAAGAATTTCTCGGCCAGCGATTCGATCTGCTCGATTCTGCTGGGCGCATTCTTTACCGGGCCTATTCCATCGCGCTCGTTCAGTTGCTCCTTGATGAATGTGGCCGCGCGCGTCTGGCGCGTTACATTGCGAATCTTTCGCACGCGTCGAACGATCCAGTCGCGGATTTGAAGGCGCGGTTCCCCTCTTTGCGCGAGGATTTGGAAAAGAAATGGCGCTCGACCGTGGCTCGATTCGGCGAGCATCAAAGTTACCAGTTGCTGACCTTTGCCGAGAGCGAACGACGTCTCGATGAATTGTTGCAGATCAAAATTTCGGATGGCTCGAGTAATCGTGACCAGCCAAAAACAGCGGATTTTAGCGAGCTTGCGCGCCGCAAAGCGTCACCAGGCGAAAAAGCTGCGGTCGACCAAATGAGCCAGTCGTTGCAGTTGCTCATTGGGACGGCGCATCCGGTTTTGCGCCCGGTGGCGCGCGAGTACCAGCAAATTGCAGCGCTCCTTGCTCGTGGAAAGCGAAGAGGAATCGCGAAGCGCTTGTCGCATCTGGATGGTACCCGCAAGGAACTCGCCGCTCGAATGGGTGAGATCGATGATTACATGAATTGGTTCGAAGCGACACAGATGGAAAGGGAGAGCGGTGCTTTCAACGATTATCTCAAGGCGGCAAGCCAATCGGAGATCTCCGCGCCAAGGCGGCGCGATCCGTTGTCGATCTATTTGGATGCACTGGCCGACCATTTTGAGAACTAGCGGCCGCGCTGTGGCCAGGGTGACGCAGATCCTTGGGCGGCAGTTGCCGGTTCCGAGTTTGGCGGTTATGCTTAACAGCGCGTTTAGAACGCGCCTTTTTTCATCCCATGCAAAAAATTGGATTTGCTGAAGCGCTTGATTCCATCGTCAGGAGCGATCCGCGATACCAGCGAGATGCATATATTTTTCTGCGTGACGCGCTCGATTTCACGACCAAACAGCAAAAGAAAACGAAAGGCACCACCATCCGACACGTGACTGGACCGGAGCTCCTGGAGGGATTGCGGCAGTACGCGCTCAAGGAGTTCGGACCGCTGGTCATGACGGTTTTCGATAGTTGGGGCATTCACTCATCCGAGGACATCGGAAACATGGTTTTTAATTTGATTGGCTCCGGGATATTCGGAAAAACCGAGGAGGATTCGATAGAAGATTTCAGGAACGTTTATCATTTCGAAGAGGTTTTCGTGAAGCCGTTCGCGCCGGAAAAGCCAGCGGTGACGAGGGCACGCTCCGAATTGCCGGCGCCCAAGCCTACTGGGTCGAGAAAGTGATCGGCAACGACTGATCACTGGGGACGCTGCTGTCACTGCAATGGGTCGCATAACACTAGCAAAGTTTTTCTCAGGAGTTCTATTATTTATGATGGTTAATCTGAAAGCAGCGCCGAGTGAGTCTTCGGCTGTCATCACGTTTCCTCCAAACTCGGCGCACAAATGGATTCTGCCCAATGGGCTGACGATCATTGTGCAGGAAGATCAAAGCGCCCCCGTGGCCAGCGTACAGGCGTGGTGCGCTACTGGAAGCATCGACGAAGACCAGCATCTCGGCGCGGGGTTGTCCCACATTCTCGAGCACATGCTCTTTAAAGGAACGAAAACGCGCGGGAAAAATGTAATCGCCCAAAAAATCCAAGACGTGGGTGGTTACATTAACGCATACACATCATTCGACCGCACGGTTTTTTGGATCGATGTGCCGAAGGACGGTGTGACTACCGCGCTTGATATTCTGGGGGACGCGATGATGAATTCGACTTTGCCGCCGGAGGAGTACCAGAAAGAACAGGAAGTAATCCGGCGCGAGTTCGCCATGGGCATGGATGATCCCGACCGGGTGGCCGGGTTGCTCCTTTTTTCAACCGCGTATCAGGTGCATCCCTATCGCTTTCCGGTGATCGGCGACCTCGAAATTTACAACCAGCTCACCCAGGAGCAGGTGATGCAGTATTACAAAACGCGTTACGTCCCGAATAATCTCACTTTCATCATAGTCGGCGACGTCGATGCAGAAACAGTGCACCAACAACTCATCGACTTGTTCAAGCCGTACCCCGAGAAATCGCTCCAGCCGGTATTCATTCCCACGGAACCGCCGCAACTTGGCCGGCGCGAGGTGCATCAGGAATTTGCCACGGAGCTATCGCATCTCTCACTGGCGTGGCACATCCCGGCGGTCACGAACCCGGACGTACCCGCTCTTGATTTGCTCTCGACGATTCTCGGTGAGGGACGCAGCTCGCGGCTTTACCGGCGCGTTCGCGAAGAGGCCGGTCTGGCATTTCGCATATCAGCATTTTCCTACACGCCGGGCGATCCCGGTTTGTTTGGCATCGATGCGACCGTCGATCCAAAAAAACGTGAAGGGGCCGAGCAATTGGCACTGCAGATTGTTGACCAGGTAAAACAGAGTGGCGTCACAGCTGATGAACTGACGAAGGCAAAAAAAATCATGCTCAGTCACCATCTCGGGGCACTGACGACCATGCGGGGTCAGGCGTCGGACGTTGGATCAAACTGGTTGCTAACGCGCGATCTCAATTTCAGCCGCCATTATCTCGACGCGGTCCAGAAAGTGACACTCGACGATATCAAACGCGTCGCCGCCCAATACCTGACGGAAAATAATCTGACGGTCATCTCGTTGAATCCAAAGGGTTCGCTGGCTGCCAAAACGGAAGGTCCGAAGGCCGCCGCCGCCGGTGAGATCCAGAAATTTGAATTATCAAACGGACTGCGTCTTCTGGTTCGCGAAGATCCTCGCCTGCCACTCGTGGCGATGGGCGCGGTTTTTCGTGGTGGCCTTCTCGCAGAAAATCCACAGGACAACGGCATCACGCATCTGATGGCGAAGGTGCTCCTGAAGGGCACCAAAACGCGTACTGCTGAACAAATCGCAAATGAGATCGAAGCGGTCGGCGGTTCCATTTCGAGCGAATCGGGCAACAACAGTTTTGGTGTGTCGGTCGATGTCATGAGGCCCGACCTGAAACTCGGCGTGGGATTGCTCTCGGATGTCCTGCTCGACGCGACCATGCCGGAGAAAGCGATCGCGCGTGAAAAAGAAATCCAGATCGCCGCGATCCAACAGGAGGAGGAACAACTGACCACGGTCGCGCGTAACATCATGCGGCAGGCGCTTTTTCCGCAGCATCCTTATGCGCTGCGCTCAAGTGGATCGGTCGACTCCGTTCAACGTTTGACGCAAAAAGATTTGTTCGATTTTCGCGATCGTTATGTGGTGGCGAAAAACGGTGTGATCTACGTCTTTGGAGACGTTAAAGCTGCGGAGGTGAAGCAGCTTGTTGAGCAGGCGCTCGGCAAGATGAAGCCCGGCGCGCTTGCGCTTACCGACGCAAAGCCGTCCACGCCGCTGGGCAAACCGGAAACCGTGGAAAGCCGCAAAGACAAGGCGCAGGGCGTGATCATGGTGGGATTTCGCGGCGCGAGTTTGGCGAGTCCTGATCGCTACGCGCTGGAATTGATCGATGAAGCGAGTAGCGATCTGGGGTCGCGTTTCTTTATTCGCATTCGCGAGCAAATGGGTCTGGCATACTATGTGGGCGCAAGTCAGATGCAGGGATTGGTGCCGGGCCTGTTTTCATTTTATCTCGGCACGGATCCACAGAAGATTGAGCCGGTGAAAACCGCGCTCCTTGATGAGATTCACAAGCTCGCAAATGAGGGACTAAGCGCAGAAGAACTGGCGCGAGCGAAAAAGAAATTGATTGGGCAACAAGAAATCGCCAATCAAAGCAACGACGCTTTCGGGTATCATTGCGCGCTCGACGAGGTCTACGGACTGGGCTTCAATTACTACAAGCAGCTTGAGCACGATGTAAACGCGGTGACGCTCGAGAATATTAAACAAGTGGCTGCGAAATATTTTCGCGATCAACCGTATGTTTTGGCAACGGTGCGACCGCCGGAAGGTTCCGCAGCTGCGAAACAGAAATGAGCCATGGCTGAAGTTCAAAAAACCACACTGAGCGGCGAGCTTACGCAGCGCTTCATCGAATTTGTGGTGATGCACGCGCAAAACGCGGCGCTATTCCTCGGTCAAATTCCGAATCCAAAAACCGGCCAAGGCGAGGTCAACCTCGACCTGGCCAGAATGTTCATCGATCAACTGGCGATGATTCAGGAAAAAACGCGGGGCAACCTGACTAGTGAAGAGGCAAAAGTACTGACCAACACTCTTTCCAATTTGCAGATGGCATATGTGGAAGTTGCGCGGGAACAGCCTAAAGAGGACTATGCGGCCCGAGGCGCCAGAAGCCGCGCCGTCACCAATGCCGCCGGAGCAATCATCGACGGCTACGCCTGAACCATCAGCGCCGACCAGTCCCACTGAGCCCGAGACAGAATCGCGAAAGAAATTCACCAAGAGCTACGGATCGTAATCTGTGCAATTGCGCGCCCTTCTGTAGCCGATGTCGTTGACGTCGGTCTCGAACGTTAGGTTACGTTTCGCCGACCACCAGATCGAAAAGGTTCCTGATCCCGAGAACACGAACACCAGCGCGCGACGCGCGCTCTACTCTAGCGCTGGCTCGTGCGCTCAGCGGGCGTGGCGCGCGGACGTGGCTTTGCCTTCGCCGTTTTGCGCACGGTGATGGTTCGCTGACCAGCGACGGCAGGAGCAGGACTGGGTGATGCTTCGGCGTACTTCTTTGTCGTGGGCCAGATCAAACGCCACGGTTGAGTCTTAATTGTTTCGCTGAATTGCTTGATGTTCTCGCCGGCTGGCTCCAGATCAGTAGTCGCGACCTTTAGTTTCTCGGACGAGTTCCGCAGATTTCGCAGTGTGACTTCAATATTGTCGTTCTCCGTCAGACTGGTGCTGATTTTTTCGATGTTCGCGAGCGAATTCGAAAGCGCGCTGTCTGGCGCAGTCAGATCGGAAAGATGCTGGCCGAAAGTCTTGAACTGGCCAAGCGCCAGGGTCAGTTCTGAATTTTCATCGGTGAGACGATTAATGTTTTGCGCAGACTGCTGAAGGTCTTTCAGGGTATTAGTGGCCTCGGTTGCAACGGGTTTAACGACTTCGAGCATCTTGGCTACAGCTTCGCCCATGTCCGGTGTGCGTTCGCCCGCGAATATTTCACCATCTTTCGCACGACCGGAGTCACTCGTGCCTTGCGTGAAATCAATGGCCATGTCTCCCAGCAACCCGAGTTGCATCATTCGCGCCTTAGCGTCGCGATACACCTTGGCGCTTTTGTCCACCTGAACATCGACGCGAACTTCGAATCTCGTTTTGCCCGGCGTGGCGGCCGGACTTGGACTTGCTTCGGACCGACGAATTGCCGCCTCGGCTTCTTCCGCTTGTTTTTCTTCCTGCGGCGTTACCGGCGAAAATAATTTCTGGACCTGTCCAATCTTTCGACCGGCCAGCATTACCGGCGCTCCCTGTTTAATTCCGACCGCGTTATCGAAATAAATCTGGTAAGTCACCAGCGGCCGGAACAATCCTGGTGCGCCGAGCAAAACCAGAAGGAAAGCGACTACCGCGATCGTGCCGATCACAAGCAGACCAGTCAGGATTTCATTTTTTTGTAATTGCATCGAGGCTGCCTTCCAGGATCGGACCTTCAGTGCTCCCGCTCACGAACTGCGCGACCACCGGATTTTTGGAGTGCTTAAATTCTTCGGGTTTGGCTTCTTCAATGATTGTTCCCTGGTACAACATAGCCATTCGCGTGGCGATGCGAAAGGCGCTGTCCATTTCATGGGTTGCGGTAATGGATGTGACCTTCGATTTCTCGCTTAGGCTGATAATTAATTCGTCGATCACCGAGGCAATGACTGGGTCCAGGCCAGCCGAGGGCTCGTCCAGTAGAAGCAATTCGGGATCGAGCACGAGCGCCCGCGCCAGCGCAACCCGCTTTCGCATTCCACCACTGAGCTCCTCCGGCAACAGCTCCTTGGAATCGTCCATTCCAACGAGCTCGAGTTTTTCATCGACAATCTTGTCAATCTCACCGCGCGATTTATCGGTCAGCTCTTCCAGCGGCAATGCAACGTTGTCGCGCACATTACGCGAACTCAGCAGTGCTGAATACTGAAAAACCATGCCAATGTGCTGTCGCGCCCGTTGAAGCTTTCGCCTGGACAGGCGTGTGATTTCAAATTGCTTGAAAAAAATCGAACCGGAATCGGGACGCAGGGTGCCGAGAATCAATCGCAAAATCGTGCTCTTGCCACTGCCGCTCTGGCCCATAATCACCAAACGTTCCCGCGGCTCGACTTTGAGCGAAACACCGTCGAGCACTTTCTTGTTCTCGAACCGCATGTGCACATCGCGCAGTTCGACCATCTGCGGCGGGGTGCTCACGTCGGATAGAACGTGGTGTAAATGATGTTGTAGAGCGTATCGAAACCGATCACCGCAGTGATTGCAGTAACAACACTGGACGTCGTCGACGTACCGACTCCGGCGGCGCCGCCTTTTACTGTCAGTCCCCGGTAGCAGGCAATCGCGGCGATAAGCAGACCGAACAGAAAGCTCTTCAAAATGCCGGTGATAATGTCGCGAATGAGCAATGAATCTTTCACCAGATCGAGAAAATAGGGGAAGGCAATACTGAAATAGGCTTTGCAGACCAGGCTGCTGGCGAATATGGCCGCAATGTTCGAAACCATGGAGAGACACGGCATCAGCAAGATCAGAGCGAGCATTCGTGGCGCGACCAAAAAGCGTAACGGCCCGATGCCCATCGCCTCGATCGCCTCGACTTCTTCGGAAACCTGCATGGTGCCGAGCTCCGCTGTAAACGCCGCGCCGATACGCGCTGCGAGCATGATGCCAGTGAGCAAGGGCCCAAGCTCGCGCGTAAAAGCAATTGCAACCAAACCGGGAATCAGCCGCTCCGTTCCGAAACGTTGCAACTGGTAGCCGGTCAGCAGCGCCATGGTCAGCCCAAGAAAAAAGGAAACCAGTCCCACGAGTGGCACCGAATCGACACCGGCGCGTTCTGTATGGCGGAAGAAACTGGCGGCACGGAACGGAACGCGTCCGCGCTGAATCCGCTCAAGCGTTTCTTCGAACGTGTTCACGATGAACCAGAACACGCTGCCTACTTCGCGAAGAAAAGTGCGCGTGATATGGCCGATCCCCTCGGCAATCACAATGGGCGGCGGTTCAGCGTTTGCCATGGCCGACAAGTTGCCTCACTTCGTCATTGGGAAAAGGGCAAAGTATTGAGACGTTAAAACGTTAAACGGGTTACAAAGTCAAAACGGACGGGTCGATTTAGCGCTTCAACAGTTCGCCGTTTCGTGAAAGCTTTCGACGCCTGGTCTCTAAATGTTAAAATCGACGACGCTAACCACGACGCGATGTGAAACTGTTTCGAAGAACAAATTGCTTCTTAGCCATGGTGTTATTTAGTGCGGAGGCGCTCCTGGCAGCTCCCAGGCAATCACCTCCGAAAAGGGCTCCAAACAAGGGAGAACCAGACAATCAACCAAGCATGGAAACAAAGAAAATTGGACTCGCAATCCACGGCGGTGCCGGAACTATCGAGCGAAGCAACATGACCCCGGAGCGCGAGCGCGAATATCGCACTGGACTCGAACGCGCGCTCACGGCCGGCTACGAAATACTGAAGCGCGGCGGCTCGAGTCTCGACGCGACGGAAGCCGCGGTGCGCGTACTTGAAGACGATCCACATTTTAACGCAGGCAAAGGCTCCGTGTTCACAAGCGCCGGGACGAACGAGATGGACGCAGCGATCATGGACGGAAAAACGCTCGCTGCCGGGGCGGTCGCTTCGTTGAAGCACATCAAAAATCCGATCAATCTTGCCCGGTTGGTGATGGAGAAGTCCGGACACGTCATGATGGATAGCGAAGGCGCAGAAGCGTTCGCGAAGGAAAACGATGTTGAACTGGTCGACCAGAAATATTTTTTTACCCGGGAGCGTTGGGATGCTTTGCAGAAAATGAAGGCTGCTGAAAAGAGCCGCACGAGCGGTACCGGGAAAAAGTTTTTGATTACCGATCAAGATCGGCACGGCACAGTGGGCGCAGTGGCGCTGGATCAGAACGGGAATCTCGCTGCTGCGACCTCAACCGGCGGCACGACAAACAAGCGCCCGGGACGCGTTGGCGATTCGCCTGTCATCGGCGCAGGCACTTATGCGAACAACGCCACATGCGCCGTTTCGGCGACCGGAGACGGTGAATATTTTATCCGCGCAGCGGTTGCACGTGATGTCTCAGCGTTGATGGAATATCGCGGGATGTCTCTCAAGGAAGCTGCACAGACTGCTTTGGACACGGTCGCCAAACTTGGGGGCACGGGTGGACTGATCGCCATCGATCGCCAGGGCAACATTGCTTTGCCATTTAATACCGCTGGAATGTATCGCGGCTACGTCGATCCAGACGGGAAGTTTGTTATCGAAATCTATCGTTGAAGTGTTAAACCGTTGAAGAGTTAAAGAGGCTTCAAATAAGACCCGCTTTAACGGTTCAACGCTCCAACTGTTTAGCACTCTCATGCTTCCGCCGTTTTCCGTTGTAATTCCCTGTTTCAATGAAGCGGGGCGCATTGGAGAGACGCTTCGCCTCACGCTTGACTATCTCACCGCCAATGCGGCGGAGAGTGAATTGATCGTCGTGAACGACGGATCGACTGATGCCACTGCGGCAATTGCGCGTGAAAGATTGAAAGATGCCAGGATCGAAACACGCTTGCTCGAGAATTTTCCAAATCGCGGCAAAGGCGCCGCCGTGCGTTCCGGATTGCTTGCTGCCCGAAAACCGATCGGCTTGTTTTTCGATGCGGACCTTTCCACGCCGCTGGGGGAGACACCGAAATTGATCGAGCCGATTGCAAATGGCGAGATCGACATTGCATTTGGATCTCGCGCTCTGGATCGCGGATTGATTGGCATTCATCAACCCTGGCGACGCGAGCAGGCGGGTCGCGCGTTCAACCTGCTCGTGCGCATCGCGACCGGTCTGCCGTTTTGGGACACTCAATGCGGGTTTAAGGCTTTTCGTCTCGATGTCTGCCGCCCGATTCTGGAGGTCGCGCGACTGGATGGCTTCGCTTTCGATGTTGAACTGCTTTATCTCGCGCAGCACGCCGGATTGCGAATCCGCGAAATTCCGGTGCGCTGGAATCACGCTGAAGGCAGCAAAGTTCAGTTTTTCAAGGATAGCTTGCGAATGTTGCGTGAAGTGATCGCGCTGAGAGCACGAGCATAATTTCTTTCCTGCGTGGTGACGTTCCGCGAGAACTTTTCTTTCTCGTGGCTTTGCCTAAATTACATGTTGCGCGTTTCGCGGTTTTCTTTCCATGCAGTCGTTCCGATTTCATCCTGCAGTGGCACGGTGGTTCGAGCAGACATTCGAATCGCCAACAGAACCGCAAATGCGCGGCTGGCCGGCAATTCAATCCGGCCGGCACGTGTTGATTTCTGCCCCAACGGGTTCGGGAAAAACGCTGGCTGCTTTCCTTGCCTCGCTGGATGCGTTGTTCCGAGAAGGCGCACGGACTGATTTGCCTGATAAAACGCAGGTCGTTTACGTCTCGCCGCTGAAAGCGTTGAGCAACGATATTCGAAAAAATTTGCAAGAACCGCTCGCTGGAATTCGCGCATTGCTGCGTGAAACCGAAGGCCACGACATCGATGTGCGCGCCGAAGTTCGCACCGGCGATACTACTGCCGCGCAACGTCAGGCGCTGATCAAAAAACCGCCGCACATTCTCGTTACCACGCCCGAATCTCTGTATTTGCTGCTCACTTCCCAATCGGGCCGGGAGATGCTGCGCACCGTCCGAACGCTCATTATGGACGAGATTCACGCTGTTGTGGACGACCGGCGTGGCGCGCACCTCGCCCTCAGTGTCGAGCGGTTGGCCGCATTAACGAAATCCGTGTCAGGCGGAGCGCTTCAACGAATCGGTCTGTCTGCGACACAGAAACCAATCGAGGAGGTTGCGCGTTACTTAGTCGGGGCGCAATCAGTGAGTGACGCCGGCAAACCGAACTGCGAAATCATCAATATCGGTCATCGCCGTGAACTAGATCTGGCGATCGAACTCCCGAAGTCGCCGCTTGAGGCGGTTATGTCGAATGAAGTGTGGGAGGAAATCTATCGTCGCCTCGCGGAGTTGATTCAGGCACACCGGACCACTTTGGTTTTCGTGAACACGCGCCGAATGGCCGAACGCGTGACGCATCATCTCAGCGAACTGCTCGGCGCGGACGCGGTGACATCGCATCACGGAAGTCTTTCCGCGAAGTTGCGCCTGGATGCGGAAGATCGATTGAAGCGAGGCGAGCTGAAAGCACTCGTAGCCACGGCTTCTCTTGAGCTCGGCATCGATATCGGTTCGGTGGATCTCGTTTGCCAGCTCGGAACCACGCGATCCATCGCCAGTCTTCTTCAGCGCGTGGGGCGTGCCGAACACACGCGTGGCGGTTTGCCGAAGGGCCGCATCTTCCCGTTGAGCCGCGACGAGCTGGTTGAATGTGCTGCGTTACTTCATTGTGTTCATCGTGGTGAGCTTGATCGCCTGATCATTCCGGAAAAACCCCTTGATGTCCTGGCTCAGCAAATCGTTGCCGCGGCTGCGGCTGAAGATTGGGATGAAAATGAGTTGTTCAACCTTGCCCGTTCGTCCTGGCCCTACCGCAATCTCACGCGTGAAGAATTCGACAGCGTCGTGAAAATGCTCGCCGAGGGTTTTAGCACCAAACGTGGCCGGCGCTCAGCGTTGATTCATCACGATGGAGTCAATCATCGTTTGCGTGGACGGCGCGGGGCGCGGCTCGTTGCTCTTACGTCCGGCGGCGCGATTCCCGACAACGCCGATTATCGGGTGATTCTCGATCCGTCGGAAACCTTTGTTGGTACGGTGAATGAGGATTTCGCGGTCGAAAGTTTGGCGGGCGACATCTTCCAGTTGGGCAACGCCTCGTGGCGAATTCTCCGAATCAACTCTGGAGTCGTCCGTGTCGAAGATGCGAAAGGTCAGCCGCCGGGAATTCCATTTTGGCTTGGCGAAGCTCCGGCGCGCACATCGGAGTTGTCGAATGCCGTATCCGAATTTCGGATGGAAATCGAAACGAAACTCGCTGACGGGCAAAATCCCACTCAATGGCTCGCCCAGGAAATGCGGTTACCAGCTGACGCCGCTGAACAGTTAGGGGATTATTTCTCCGACGCTTACCGCTCGCTTGGCGCGATTCCTTCACAGCAAACCCTGATGATGGAACGTTTTTTCGACGAATCGGGCGGGATGCAGCTTGTAATTCACTCGCCATTCGGCAATCGGATCAATCGTGCCTGGGGACTTGCCTTGCGAAAGCGTTTTTGCCGCTCGTTTAATTTTGAGCTGCAGGCAGCGGCCACAGACGACGCGATCGTAATTTCGCTCGGCACCCAGCATTCGTTTCCGCTCGAAGAAGTTTTTCGTTATCTGAATCCCAAAACAGTTCGCGACCTGCTGGTCCAGGCATTGCTCGACGCGCCAATGTTCACCATTCGCTGGCGCTGGAACGCGACGCGTTCACTTGCGGTGCCTCGTTTTCGTGGCGGCGCAAAACTCGCCGCGCCACTGCAGCGCATGGAATCGGAAAATCTTTTAGCGGCAGTTTTCCCGGATCAGCTCGCATGTCTGGAACATATCGTGGGTGACCGCGAAATTCCGGACCATCCGCTTGTGAAGCAGACCATCGACGATTGTTTGACCGAAGCGATGGACATTGACGGGCTGGAAGAAGTATTGCGCAAAATCGAACACGGCCAGATTCGTTGTGTTGCGTGTGATTTGCCGGAACCATCGCCACTTGCCTCTGAGATTCTCAACGCGCGGCCGTATGCGTTTCTGGATAACGCGCCTTTGGAAGAACGCCGCACTCAGGCGGTGTACACGCGTCGTGCGTCCGAGTCCGGCAGCAGCCGGAGCAGCGAAGGCTTGGGGGTTCTCGATGCGGCAGCGATTGAAAAAGTTCAAAAGGAAGCGTGGCCCGAAGCAACGAATGCGGATGAACTGCACGACGCATTAATGCTGCTCAGCGTGATGACCGAAGAAGAAGTCGCAGTTTCCACGCATCATGACGGGAACGGCGCGTCTGCAGAACATTTGCTAAAAGAACTCATTGCCTCAAATCGAGCAACGAAAGTCCGATTCGCCGAAAAAACCTTTTGGACCGCTGCCGAACGACTTCCAATGATTCAGGAGATATACCCAAGCGCGCGGGTTGAGCCTGAATTGATTATTCCCGACTCGATGCGGGGCAAAACCTGGGAACGTGCAAACGCCATTCGCGAACTGGTTCGCGGACGAATGGAAGTTTGCGGACCGATCACTGTGGGTGAGCTGTCAGATATACTGATACTGCCGCGATCGGACAGCGAAGCGGCTTTGCTGGCGCTCGAAGCGGAAGGATTTGTGCTGCGCGGCACGTTTCGTCCGCACGCGGCGGACCAGGAGTGGTGCGACCGACGATTGCTGGCGCGAGTTCATCGACTCACGATCGACCGGTTGCGCGCAGAAATTCGGCCGGTCTCACCGCAGGATTTTTATCGCTTTCTTTTCGCATGGCAGCGCGCCGATGCGGAACATCGCGTCGAAGGCCCTGAAGGTTTGCAATCTGTTCTCGAACAACTGGACGGCTGCGAGTTGCCGTTGGCCGCATGGGAATCAGCGGTCCTTGCCGCGCGTGTTGACGACTACGATCCTGAATGGCTCGATCGCCTTTGTTTTTCTGGTCGGATTGGCTGGGGACGTTTGAGCGCGCCGCAAAATCCAAACGCGCGCACGAGTGCTCCGTTGCGAACGAGCCCCATCGCGCTTTATCAACGCGAAAACCTCCAGCATTGGCTGCGACTGACCCAGACGAATTCTTCGATGGAACTTTCCGTCGCCGCCCGAACTCTGTTCGACACACTCGCAGATGGCGGGGCGCTCTTCTTCAGCGAACTGGTGCGCCGCAGCGGGCTACTCCCTTCTCAAGTTGAAGAAGCTTTGTCGCAACTTGCCGCGCTCGGCCTGGTAACCTCGGACAGCTTCGACGGGCTGCGAGCTCTTCTGGTGCCGTCAAGTAAACGTCCCACGTTTGGTAGAAACGCCGGTACACGGCGACGCAAAACAAATCTTGCCAGCATCGAATTTGCCGGACGTTGGTCGTTGCTGAGAACTGACGTCGCCTCGCAGCCATCGGGGAATGGAGCGGAAAGCTCCGCGCGTGACGCTGCCGTTGAGAAATTTGGGCGAGTGTTGCTGCATCGATACGGCGTTGTGTTTCGACGCCTGCTTGAGCGCGAGAGTTTCCCAGTTACGTGGTATGAGCTCGGACGAATTTATCGCCGATGGGAAGCTCGCGGCGAGATTCGCGGTGGCTATTTTGTGGGAGGAATCGGCGGCGAACAATTTGCCCTGCCTGAGGCCATCGGCCTGCTGCGTTCTATTCGCAAGTCGCAGTCAAATGGCGAACTGATCACATTGAGCGGTGCGGATCCGCTGAATTTGCAAGGCGTTCTGACGCCAGGAGCGCGAATCGCGGCGCTCACCGCAAATCGCATTTTATTTTTTGCCGGATTGCCGATAGCGGCGCTGGAGGCAGGCGAGATTCGAAAACTCGCGGAGGCACCGGTGTCTGATTTGCAAATTGAAACAACTCTTAAGCTTGGAAAACTTCGGCCCTCATTGCGCCCATATTACCGGTAGGAAAAGGATGCGAATCCTGTAGCCGCTTCGCTATGCGAAGCGCCGTGATTAAGCTGTCTGGCACGCACGCGCCACGCGTCCCACAGAGACGCGGCTACAGCTATTTCTTAACAATCTCGACGTTCTCGAGCAGAGCAATGCCGCCACGCTCGGCGAGCTTGCCTTTCACGGTGATGTTTTTACCGCAGTATTCAGCGAGTTGATCGTTGATCGGCTTATGTTCGCCAACAACGAGATAGGCTTTGCCCTCGCTGACGATACCGACTGGTCCACCACCCTTGATGCACTTTGCCCCGCAGGATTGGCCATGTTTTTCGCCGACGGCATTATGATCGACATAGCACATCATATCGACCACTTCGCCGGTCACTTCTTTTGAAGCAGCGGCGTCGCTGGCGTGCTCATGTTCCTGTGCCATTGCCAGCGGCGCACATGCCAGAGCTGCCATGAAAGTCGCGGTCACTGCGACCCTCAAGACAGAAGGTTTATTTGTTGCTGAATTAAACATGATAGAAATGTGGGCTGATCGGCGCGTCGGTCAACGGTGCGGAGGAATCAACGGGACGTTCGTTTCGGCGCGCTCGGCGATCGCGCCCTACCTTTGTTTCTCGATCAAATCTGCGAACTGATCGAAGAAGTACGATGCATCATGGGGACCGGGCGCAGCTTCGGGATGATACTGTACGCTGAATATCGGCAGTTCCTTGTGCCGCATTCCCTCCACGGTGCCGTCGTTCAAATTTATGTGTGTTACTTCCACATTTGACGGCAGGGATTTCGGATCGACGGCAAACCCGTGATTTTGCGACGTGATGGCCACCTTCCCATTGCACAAATCTTTTACTGGCTGGTTCGCGCCATGATGCCCAAATTTTAATTTGTAGGTCGAACCTCCGAATGCGAATCCAAGAATCTGATGGCCGAGGCAAATTCCGAAAATCGGTTTCTTGCCCATCAAATTGCGCGTTGCCTCGTGCGTATACTCAAGGACTGCAGGATCGCCGGGGCCATTGGAGAGAAAAATGCCATCCGGATTTAGCGCGAGCGCTTCTTCGGCGGTTGTGTTCGCTGGCACAACCGTGACGCCGAAACCTTTCTGACGCAGAAGCCGCAGAATATTTTCTTTGATCCCGTAATCGTAAGCCACGATTCGAAACCGGATGGGCGGAAGGTTGGGTTTGATTCCACCGTTATTGGATCTGATTGACCATGGCTCACTCAGTTTGTCCTCGGGGTCCCATTGATAAATCTCGCGCGCTGAAACTTCGCGAACGTAATCCATGCCGATAACGCCCTCGCCTTTGATGGCCTCCTGCGTCGCTTCTTCCGGCGAAATCTTTTCCGTAGTCAAACAGGCTTTCATTGCGCCGCGGGTGCGCAGGTGCCGGGTCAACGCACGGGTATCAATTCCTTGCGCGCCGGGGATGTTCCATTTCTTCAAATATTCGTCGAGCGACATTTCCGAGCGCCAGTTACTGGGAATTTCGCTTAGCTCTTCGATGACAAAGCCGCGTACGTGAGGGGACCGGCTTTCCTGATCGAGTGAGTTCGTGCCGTAATTGCCGATCAACGGATAAGTCATCGCCACGATCTGCCCGCGATAGGAAGGATCGGTTAACACTTCCTGATAACCGGTCATTGCGGTGTTGAAACAAACTTCGCCAACGCACCTGCCGGTTGCGCCAAAGGATTCGCCCTCGAAAATTCGGCCGTCTTCGAGAGCTAACAGGGCGCGCATGTCACCGCGCACTGTGGCGTGTGGGGCAGAATTTTCAAATTCGTTGAAGCGTAAAGCGCTGAAGCGTTGGACAAGGCTGCGGCCACCCCCGGCACCAGCGCCTTAACTCTTCAATCTCATCAACGAAAAACCCGGATCGAAAAATCGATCCGGGTTTTTTCAAAATGTTACCCCGCTGATGCCGTTTAGGCGGATCTCCCGTTCCCTTTTCGTAACGGGCGGATGACCGTCGCCGCAGCGTCTGACTTCCAATTAAGGCCTGCCATCTTCTCCGAGCGACTCAGCCTCCTTAGGTTAACCAAATATCGGTTCGGGAATCCCACCTGTAATCTCGAACATCGCAGGGTAAAGCGCGAAAACCACCCGCGACTAATGAGAGCCGCTGGTTGAGAGTTGAGAGAAAAGCACTGGTTTTCTTCCCAACCCTCAACAAACGACTCTCAAATATCAAAGAACTATTCCCGCAATTCTGCGCCAAGGTCGCTTCGCAATCGCTCGCGAATCTTCGCATGCGCTGTGTTTACTTCCTCGCCTGTCAGTGTGCGACTCCGGTTGCGATATGTCAATCGATATGCGAGCGACTTTTTGCCTTCACCGATTTCAGTGCCGGAAAAGAGATCAAAAAATTCAACTCCTTCCAACAACGGTTCCGTTGGATGCCAAATCGCTTCCCATATTTTTTCGTGGGTTAGATCTTCGGCAACAATCATCGCAATGTCGCGTGTGACGGAAGGAAATTTCCCAAGTTCGCGGAAAGTCGCTCGCGATCCCAAACTGCTAATCGGGAAATCAAGCGATACTTCGCCAACAAAGACGCCGCCAGATGCGTCGATGGTTGCCGTGAGTGAGTTCGTTAGCTGCCCGGCGAGGCCGACCAGCTGATTGCCCGCGATGATTTCTACGGCGAGCGCAAAGTTGGCATGCTCACCGCGACGAAAAGACAAACCGTTTCTTGCCAGTTCAATCGCGCCTTTTAGATCGAAGAAATCAACCCGGCGTTTTTCGTTCCGCCAATGAAGTCCAGTGGCAATGTTACCCCAAAGGAGAATGGCTACTCGTTTCTGTTCTGCGCCGTGTGGTGGTTCGAAAACCTTACCTATTTCAAAGATCGCGACGCGTTCCACTCCCGCGCGAATGTTGTGGTCGAGTACCTCCCAGCAACCCCGGCAACAAGCTGGGGCGTAGTGCCACGTGATCTTCGCTCAGTGGATTGCGTAACTCGATCGCATTTTCCCCAAACGCGAATCTTTCCCTGGGAAGCAACTTTGAGGTCCGCACTTCAGTGAGGCCGGCTGCAACCAGTCGTTGGCGAATTTGTAGTTCCAAATCGTGCGCGCGGTCAGCCGCGCTCGAAGGCGTGAACCGGCTGCGATCCGTTCCCGGAATTCTCTCGGCGCCGTAAGCTCGCACCACTTCTTCGATGAGATCGACATCGCGCTGCAAATCAGCGCCGGAAGCTCGGAATTTCCCATTTCGTTATCTTGGCCGCGCTGATTTTTTTCAAACCGAATCTGGTCAAAATTTCGTCGACTGTTTTCGGTTTGATTGCGATCCCAATAACGCGATCGCATTTCTCGTAGCGCAACGAAACATCGGCAGGGTTTGCCGGCAGCGTTCCGGCGACATTGATTTCCTTTGCCGGAGTTCCGCCTGCGATCTCTTGAATCAATTCGGCGGCCCGCTGCGATGCCCGGAGCACCATTTCAGGATCGACGCCGCGCTCGAATCGGTAACTGGCATCGCTCGGTAGATTTAATTCGCGCGCGGTCCGACGAACACTCGCCGGCAAAAAGTAAGCGGCTTCCAGCAAGACATTCTTGGTTGACTCGGTCACGCCGGTTTCTTCGCCGCCCATTACGCCGCCGATTCCGGCCGCGCGCTCTTGATCAGCGACAACACAATTGTCCGGTTTAAGCGAATAAGTCTTTCCATCGAGCGCGAGAAATTTTTCGCCCTCATGCGCGAGGCGCACGTTGATGCTGCCCTTCAATTTGTCTGCATCGAACGCGTGCGTCGGTTGTCCAAGCTCAAGCATTACGAAGTTTGAGATATCGACGATATTATTGATCGAGCGAACTCCAACGCTCTCGATTTTCGCGCGCAACCATTGCGGACTTGGTCCGACGCTAACATTATCGATCTTGCGCGCGGAGAAAAACGGACATTCGCGCGTTGAAGTGATGTTCACGCCGGTCTTCTTGAGGGAAATTTTCGATTCGCGCGGCGTTGACTTCAGTTTTTTCTCGGTGAGCGCGGCAATTTCGCGGGCCAAACCAAAATGGCTCAGCAGATCACCACGGTTCGGTGTGATCTCGACATCTAGAATTGTGTCAGCTGGGAAAATATCGGCGATAGGCGCACCAACCTTTGCATCAGGCGACAAAATCAAAAGGCCGGAAGCGTCTCCTCCGAGGCCGAGCTCGATGGGACTGCAAAGCATTCCTGCGGATTCGATGCCGCGCAGTTTGCTTTCACGAATCTCCAGTCCGTTTGACAGCTTGGCCCCCGGCAACGCGAGCGGAACTTTATCGCCGACTTTGTAATTGGTGGCGCCGCAAACGATCTGGCGTTTTGCGCCGCTACCATCATCAACTTCACAGACGCGAAGGCGATCCGCATTGGGATGGCGCGATGACCCAGTAATCTGCGCCACGATCACTCGGTCGACATTCGCCCCGCGGGTTTCGATGTTTTCCGTTTCGACGCCGGCGCGCGTGAGCAAATCCGCGATCTCTCCCGTATTTTCCGGGAGATCGACAAATTCGCGTAACCAATTAACGGAAAATTTCATGCGAACTGGCGGAGAAACCGCAAATCGTTTTGCGCGAACAAGCGGATGTCGGGGATGTCGAACAGAACCATCGCCAGCCGGTCCATTCCGAGGCCGAATGCGTAGCCGCTCCACTTTTCGGGATTGTACGCTTTGTCACCACGTGCTTTGTTGACCTGCTCGAAAACCGCGGGATGCACCACGCCTGAACCTGCGACTTCGATCCAGCGCTCGCCACCCTTAAGCGCTTTCGATTTCACATAAATCTCGAGACTCGGCTCGGTGAACGGGAAGAAGTGAGGACGAAACTGCACATCGGTTCCGGAACCGAAAAGTTCGCGCATGAAAAACTCGAGGGCGCCTTTCAAATCGGCGACGCTTACGTTTTCATCAACATACAGCCCTTCGATCTGGTGAAACTGCGGGCTGTGCGTGGCGTCGAGCTCATCGCGGCGATAAGCAGCACCGGGAGCAATCACGCGAATCGGCGGGGGCGCGGCTTGCATCGTTCGAATTTGCACGGTCGAAGTGTGCGTTCGAAGCAAACGGCCATCCGGTAAATAAAATGTGTCCTGCTCGTTTCGCGCCGGATGTTCGGACGGTGTGTTGAGCGCGTCGAAACAATGCCATTCGTCCTCAATGTCCGGTCCATCCGCGAGGGCGAACCCCATTCGTCGAAAAATTTCGATAGAACGTTCCCACATCCGCGTGAGCGGGTGCAGCGCGCCAATTTCGTGGAGGGCGCCCGGTAGTGAGACGTCGATCCTGGCGAGTGCCTCGGATTCTTTTTGCGCTCGAAAACTTGCTGCGCGCGCTTCGACTGCAGCAGCCACAATATTGCGCACTTCGTTGAGCAATTTCCCAACGACTGGCTTTTCGTTTTTGCTCAGCGTTTTCATCTGCTCGCCCCACGCAGATACGCTGCCGGTTTTACCGAGATATTTTACGCGCGCCGCCTCGAGCGCCTGTTCGTCAAGTGCGGCTTCGATTTCGCGCACTGCATCCTCACGCAGTTGTTCGAGTGGATGGCTCATTGAAACGTAGGAGTGTTAAAGAGTTGAAGCGTTGAAGCGGATCCGCTGCAACGCAGCAACACTTCATCGCTTCAACGGCAAGATCACGCCGCCTTCTTGTTCTTCTTTTCCAGCGCGCTTTTTGCCTGATCGACGATCGATTTGAATGCGATCTCATCGGTGACGGCGAGATCTGCGAGAACTTTTCGGTCGAGGCCGATGCCTGCGACCTTTAATCCCTCTGCCAAGCGGCTGTAGGTCAGTCCATTTGCGCGGGCGGCGGCGTTTAGCCGTTGAATCCAGAGATAACGAAACGTCCGTTTACGGGTTTTGCGATCGCGATAGGCCCAGTATTGGCCTTTCATGATCGCGTCTTTCGCGTAGCGGAAAAGTTTTGAACGGCGTCCGCGGTAGCCCTTGGCTTTTTTTAAGACTCGCTTGCGTCGCGCCCGGCTTGCCGGGGCGTTAGTAGCTCTTGGCATGGTTGTTTCCCCGAATCGCTTCGGGGTTCCTCGTTCAGCGAGCTGTTCGTTTCATTATCGATCTTCGCGACCTCACCCGCTGATACGGTCCCGTCGCGCGGAACCAGGTGCGCAGATCGTCACGACGCGGCAGCGCCGAGTGACGAACAATAGGTAGCGAGTGGAGAATGACAACTGCTTTCTGCAGAATTGAAGCGTTGAACACTTAAAGCGGGGCGGGAACGTCACGCTTCAACCCTTTAACGCTTCCATGTTTTAGTGCTAGATTTTAACCCGCATGCACTGGCTCGGGCGTCATCGTTTGTTAGTCCTGGCTTTCATCTGCTTTTTTTGGACAGGCCTCATCGTTGTCGGTCATTTTTTTCCAAGTGTCCCATTTATTTCCGCGCCATGGCGCGGCGAACAGAGCTTTGAAGACTTCCTTCGACGCGAAGGCCGGAAGACGCCTGCGCCCTCCGATTTCGTTTTTCTTGGAATCGACCAAAGCACATTGCAGTTGCCGCCGTTGACTGCTGAGGAAATCGCGAGCAACCGCGCGTTTCAGCTGATGACAGAAAAGCCGTTCCCATGGTCACGCGAAGTATGGGCGCTTTTGCTCGATCGGTTGTTTGGCGCGGGTGTGCGCGCGGTCATGTTCGACATGATCTTTAGTCCGCCCAATGACGGTGATCCCGCCTTTCATGCTGCGCTTGATCGTTATCGCGATAAAGTCGTAATCGGCGCTAATTTCGACGTGGCGAACGCAGCCCAGGCCGTCACGCCAAACAATACGCTCATTCCGCCGCCGCAATTGCTGGATAATCGCGTCGGGTTCGTGAATTTCTGGGCCGACCCAATCGATGGAAAAATCCGCGCCGTGACGTATCGCGTAACTGATCGGCAACTCGCCGATTTACCGCCAGACCCAAGTCAGGAAATTTATCAATCTCTTTCGGCCCGGGCCCTCGCCAAAATCGGACACGCGAGTGATGTGCCAGATGATTTTCGTGGCCACCTGATTCGTTTCACGTCGCCGGACGCGTTTGCACCCCGACCGCTCTACGAAGTTTTCGATCCAAAGTTTTGGCATGCCAATTACGCGGACGGCGCGTTTTTTAAGGACAAGATCGTGATGATCGGATCATCGGCGCAAGTGGAGCACGACACCGCGGTTACGCCGATGAGTCCAACCACATTGGGTCCTGCGCTTCATTTGCAGGCGATGGCTGCGGCGATGAATCACGAATTTTTGCGGCCCACACCGTCCAGAACCGGTCTCGCGCTGGTAGGCATGGCCGGGCTCACGGCGTGGTTGCTGGTTGCCTTTTTTCGCCGGCCGCTACTTTGTCTTGGTACACTGGTTCTCACTACGGCTGCCTATCTTGGCGCGGCACGATTGTGTTACGACGGGACGGGGCTGCTGCTTCTCACAGTTCCAGTTCTCTCAGCCCTGGTGTTCAGCGGATCCTTTTCGCTCGGTTTCGAATACGCACTCGAGCGGCTCGAGAAGTTGCGCACTCGGCGCACGTTGGAGCGTTACGTCTCGAAAAATTTGGTCAAGGAGATCCTGGAAAATCCGGACAGCTATTACAGCTCGCTTCGCGGAGTTCGTGTCCCTGCGACAATTTTGTTCTCGGATTTGATTGGTTTCACCACGTTGTCGGAAAAAGCCGACCCCGAGGCATTGGTCGCGCAACTTAATGAGTACTTGAGCCGCATGACGTCGGTGGTTTTTAGGAATGGCGGCACGCTCGATAAATTCATCGGCGACGCGATCATGGCTGTCTGGGGCAATGTGCGCAGTTTTGGCATGGCGCAGGATACGAAAGCTTGCGTGCGCGCGGCGCTGGCAATGCGTCGAGAATTACGGCAGCTCAATCAAAAATGGCGGGAGGAAGGCCGCATGGGGCTTGGCATGGGCATCGGCATCAATCAAGGCGAGGTGATTGTCGGCAACATTGGCTCGCACGAGCGGATGGATCCCACAGTCATTGGCGACTCCGTTAATCTCGCGTCGCGACTCGAAGGTCTCACCCGAATTTACGGCGTGGATATTCTCGTTGGCGCCTCGGCAGCCGAACTGGCGAGAGACGAGGTTCACCTACGCTCGGTCGCTCGCGTGCAGGTGAAAGGCAAAAGCAAACCGGTGGATATCTTTACTTTCGTCGGGGCCCGAGACGACGAAGTGGATCCAGAATTCATAAAGTGGCTCGAGACTTACGAGGAGGGATTGGAGAAATTTCGGACACGCGATTTTATCGATGCTAAAATTCTGTTTTCACGGTTCCTGGAATTTTATCCGGACGACTTGCTGGCCAAAATGTATCTGGATCGCGCGCTTGAATACGAACAGACTCCTCCGGATGAAGCGTGGGCGGCAGTGGAGGTTTTCGATAAGAAGTGACGGTTCTGATTGCGCTGGCGAAATTCGCCGCGCGGCGTAAAGAATCCGCGTGAAGGAAGCGCCAAAAAGTTTTCATTTCCTGGGGATTTGCGGCACGGCCATGGCATCGGTGGCGGCAGCGCTGAAGGAGCGCGGATTCAAAGTCACCGGGTCTGACGAGAATGTTTATCCGCCGATGTCGACCTTTCTTCAGGAAAAAGGCATCTCGTTAAAAGAGGGGTATCGCGAGGAAAACATCCCGGCCGACACGGATGTGGTGGTGATCGGGAACGCGATGACGCGTGGCAATCCGGAAGTGGAAGCTGTGCTGAACATGAAGCTCCTTTATCTTTCGTTGCCGGAAGTGCTGAAAAATTATTTTTTGCGCGGTCGTCATAATCTTGTTGTTACCGGGACGCACGGGAAAACAACAACAACCGCGCTGCTCACCTGGATCATGGAAACAGCCGGATGCAAACCCGGTTACGTCATCGGCGGACTTCCGACAAATCTTGGGCAGGGCGCGCGCCTGAATGACTCAAAGTATTTCGTGATCGAAGGCGACGAGTACGATTCGGCGTTTTTCGACAAGCGCTCGAAATTTATTCATTACCTGCCTGAGCTGCTGATCATAAACAACATCGAGTTCGATCATGCGGATATTTTCAACAACCTCGATGAAATCAAGCTGAGCTTCCGGCGTCTGCTCAACATCGTTCCCAAGAACGGCATGGTCGTGGTCAACGGGGACGATCCCAATTGCGTCGAAGTGGCGAAGGATTGTCTCGCACAGATGATTGAGGTGGGTTTCTCCAAGAACTGCGCGCAGCGAATCCGTGATGTCGCCTGCTCGGCCGAAGGTTCGAGATTCAAGCTCGGAGATGAGACGTTCGAGATTCCGCTGGTAGGCGAATTCAATGTGCACAACGCAGCCATGGCAGCCATGGCTGCACGGTTTTATGATGTGCCGAAGGCGCAAATCGACAGCGCATTCAAAACTTTTGCTGGCGTTGCGCGACGACAGGAGGTTCGGGGAGAAGCGCGAGGCGTGAAAGTGATCGACGATTTCGGGCATCATCCGACGGCGATTGCATCTACCTTGGAAGCATTGCGCCATCGCTTTCGCGGAAATCGGCTCTGGGCTGTCTTCGAACCGCGCTCCAACACAACCCGGCGCGCAGTCTTTCAACGGCAGCTTCCCGACGCGCTGAAGTTGGCCGATGGAGTTTTCATCGCGCAGGTCGCCAAGCTGGAACAGATCCCTGAAGAAGAGCGATTAAACGCTGAAAAGGTTGTGGCTGCCATCGCCGAGGCGGGCCGTCCTGCGTTTTATGAGCGGAACGCCGATGCGATCGTGGATCGAATCGTGCCAATGCTTCGACCAAACGATGTCGTCGCGGTTTTCAGCAACGGCGGGTTTGATAACATCCACGAGAAGCTGTTGACGCGTTTGAGAGCGTGATTTGTAATTTGTGATTCGTTAAATAGGCGAACGACCAATCACGTTTCACGCATTTCGAATCACGGTTTTTGCTCCAGCCGCCGATGTATGATCGTGGACGATTCGCCAGCCTTCCGGCAGGCGTTTGAGAATGAGCGTGAATCGGCCGTGTGGCTGGTCGTTTGCAAGCTTCAGCCTCCAGCGGCCTGACGCAACGGCGAAATCAGATGACAACAGTGTGATTTCAAGGTCGGAGAACGCCAGCGTCCCCATCTTCGCGCGATTGGAATATTTTTGCTTGTAACGATCACGCACAGTTTGCCACCCGCGTCTGATTGTATCTTCCGAAATAAAGACAGTCGATGCGGAGCGAGCGTATCCATTCATGAATCCGTCGATATCGCCCCGGTTCCAAGAATCCTGCTGCGCCTGAAGAACAGATCGAATCTGAGGCGCTGAATTCGCGGTTTGTTCGGGCGCTGCGAAGGCAGCGACCGCCCTCGCCACGAGGGCACAAGAAACGATCGTGATGCAGTGGGCTCTGCCCGGACTTACGGGACTGATCATTTGCGGCGGCGGCAATCTCTTGTAAGCTAGGTGCCCTGCTGCGTCCAGCTTGAGCATCAAAGGATTGTTTCAACCGGGGGAAATATTTTGACGGGTCTCATAAATGCACTAGCGTCGCCCATCCATCCAAATAAGGCCGTGCACCGCTTTTTCTGCATCGCGACTCTCTTGCTCGCCAGCGCCACCGCCGTTTTGGGCCAGAGCAAACCAGCTCGTCCCTCACCAGCTGTTCCCAAGGTTGCGAACCCGCCGCCAGAAGAGGCGCCTGCTCCTGCACCCCCAAACGCGCCTGCCATGGTTCGGCTTCAATTCCCGAACAGCGACGTCGTCGATGTTCTGCATCTGTACGAGCAGCTCACCGGCAAGAAGCTGGTGATGGATAATTTCGTGCAGGGTAAGGTGAACATCTTCATCGCAAAAGATGTGTCGCGCGAGGAAGCCATCAAGATCATCGAGATGAGTATGTCCCTGAACGGAATCTCTCTCGTTCCGGCTGGGCGCGACTTGGTGGACGTTGTGGGAGCGGGCCAAAATCCTAGGAAAGCGCCCGTGCCAATCGTTTCCGATTTGTCGGATATCCCCCCGGGAAACCCGGTAATCAGCTTCCTGTTTCGACTGCAATACGCGGACCCCCAGGAACTTCAACAAGTGTTGATGGCATATTTTCAGGGAAGTTCGGGCACGATCAATATTCTCGCTTTGCCGAAAGCATCGGCTCTTCTAGTGACACAGAACGCGGACATCATCAGGCAGCTGGCCAGCGTCATTAACCAGGTGGATGTGGCGCCGGCGGAAGTGGTGAGTGAGTTTATCAAACTCGACCGCGCCGACGCGAGCAAAGTCGCCGACATGCTCAAAGACATTTTCGAAAAGGGCACCGAATCGCCCACTCAGCCGGGTGTCCGCAGTGTGAAGGTTCCCGGAGCGGTTCCACAACCGCAGCAGATTGAAGGTGCCGGATTAAACGTCCTATCCGAGGAAGCGATCATCGTTGGTAAGATCAAACTGACTCCAGATGTGCGTACGAACCGTATCCACGTAGTGACGCGCCCGATCAACATGCCGTTCATTCGGCAACTGGTCCAGGAATTTGATGCCAACGTTGAGTTTGCAAAACCCGTCACGCGCTATTTGCAATATGTTTCCGCCGGTGACGTTTTGCCAGTGCTGGTTCAGGCGTTGACCGAGCCCGGGACTGAAGGCGCTGGCGCCGTGCCCGGTGGCGGGCTGCCTGGTGCGAGTCCGCAACCGCAGCAACAACAACGAGGAGGAGGCGCCGGCACCACTGGCGGAACAAACCAATATTCATCCCAATTTGGCACTTCCGGCACGGCAGGTGGTGGTGGCAGCACGCTGAACATTTCCGAGGAGCTCTCCACTCAACCGGTAAACACCACGCCGCAAGCGGTCACAGTCGGAAACTCCAAACTCATCGCCGATCAGCGCGCCAACTCCATCATCGTCCTCGGAAACCGTGAGGTCGTGGTGAAAGTGGAAAAGATTCTGGACCAAATGGACGTTCAGGCACCGCAAGTCGCGCTCAGCACGGTGATCGGTCAGTTGACACTCGGTCACAACGAGGAATTCGGCGTCGATTGGTTCGCGAAATACCACAACAGATTCCTCGGCACTAACCGCAACAACAACATATTCAACAGTGGTAATCCGAACCACGATCCCGGAGTTCCGCTGCCCGGTGGCTCGGCCCCGCCGACCAACATCTTGGATCCGTCGAACCTGATTAACTTCAGCAATATTATTCAGAATGTGGGCGCCGGAACCAACATTTACGTGGCAGCCGGCAACGCTTTCGCTGCCATAGTGCATCTGCTTGAGGCCACCAATCGTTTCAAAGTTTTGTCGCGACCGACGGTTTTCACCAGCAACAATAAGAAAGCCATTATCGCTTCCGGGCAGGAGGTTCCCGTGCCGACGAGCACTTTGACGAATGCCACAACCACCCTCAATGTTGGCTCTATCCAATCGAGCATCGAGTACAAGAAGGTCGTCTTGCAGCTCGAGGTCGTCCCCCTCATTAATTCCGAGAAGGAAGTGTCGCTCGATATTTTGCAGAAGATCGACAGCCTCGTGCCGAATGGAAACGTGCTCATCAGCGGTAATTCGGTGCCGACAATCGATACCAAGTATATTCGCACGAATGTTTCTGCGAAAAACGGATCGACCATTATCCTGGGCGGATTGATCCAGGAGCAGAAGCAGAAGCAGACCGAGGGTTTTCCTTATCTCTCACGCATTCCTCTCATCGGCGCGGCGTTCCGCAGCACATCAAGTGGCAAACAGCGGCAGGAGTTAGTCATTCTCATGTGCCCGCAGGTGACCCTGACCAAGTTGGATCAGTATCGGCTGCGTCAGAGGTGGGAGAACACCACGCATTTTGGCGCGGACCTGGATCAGAACGAGTGTCCCGATTGCCCCAAAACCCGAGAGGGCAAACAGCTAACCTTGCCACCACCTGATCTTCCCGAACCGAAAGATATGAGGTAAACTCAGTTCCTTTTATGAAACGAATAGCTCTTGCATTAATTCTCGCCCTTGGCGCGGCCATCGCGCAAGCCGACGAGTACGATATTGTGGATTACGATTTTATTCGTTCGGTCGATCCGTTGGCGCAGAGAGACGACTGGGCTCTTCTCCACCAGGGGAAAGCTCTCAACGCCACCGACTTTGCACCGCGCTACAAGTGGCGATGGTCTTACTACTTCAAGAGTAATGAGGAAGTGATTCAGCAGCCCGCTTATGTGGGCTCCATGCAAACTGCGCTGCGTCGGCTTGGTTATTACTGTGGACCTGTCAATGGCGTATTTACGCCGGAAGTGAGCGATGCCATTGCACGGCTTCAAAAGAACTCTTCGATGCGCGTTACGGGAACACTTACCGTCCCCGTACGGCGCGCATTGCATTTGCCTTGAGCGCTCAAAGAGAGCGCAGTTGCGAAGTCGAGAGCGCCGTTCCTTGATTACGCATTATGCGTGAAAGACCTTGCGAAACGGCCTAAATGGGCTTCATTCGAACGCTTCCGATTCTGCATTGTCGATTCTACTGAACGCCGCGCTGAATGACTTCACCCGCCAATCAATCGTTGGTTAATTTGCTGCTGGAAAGCGGTGTCCCTTCGACTGAGGAAGCAGCACAGCTGGCCGTGAACTTGAATGGCGGTTCGTGGGTGAGCCAAGTGCTCGATTCCGGCAAGGTGGACGAGCAACGTTTCCTCGCTGGGATCGGGAATTTCTTCCGCGTGCCAGTTGTCTCTATCGAACCGAAAAAGATCGATCGCGAGACATTATCGGCCTTACCGAGCCGTTTTGTTTTTCAACATCACATTCTGCCCATCGAGGTGAAGGAAAATTCGATCGTGCTGGCGACCTACGATCTTTTCAATGCGATTGGCCGCCAGCTCGCGTCGCAGCTTCTGAAAAAGCCGGCCGAGTGGGTGCTGGTGCCGCGCGCACAGCTTTTGCGCGCGATGAAAACTCTCTACGGCGTCGGCGCAGAAACATTCGATGAAATTCTTAAGACGAATCGTTCCTTCGAGGTGTTGCACGACAATGACACCGCCATCGAGTTGAATGACGACGACCCCGAAGCGTCGGTCGTGAAATTTGTAAACCAGATCATTCGCGAAGCGATCTTCGAGCGCGCGACCGATATTCACGTCGAACCGCTGGAGAACGATCTGCGGATTCGTTATCGAATCGACGGGATCTTGCACGAGGTCGCTGTGCCGCCGCAGTTGCGAGTTCTGCAATCGGCCATTATCTCGCGCCTGAAAGTCATGTCGCACATGGACATTGCGGAGCGCCGTCTGCCTCAGGACGGGCGCATTAATTTGCAGTCGCATAATCAAAACATTGACGTGCGCGTTTCGACCATCCCGACGGTAAACGGTGAATCGATCAGTCTGCGATTGCTCATCCGCAGCGAACAGCAGTTCGGATTTGACCGGCTCGATCTCAGCGAAAAGCAGGAGAAAATTATTCGGCATCTGCTGGCGCAGCCCAACGGGATCATTCTTCTCACCGGCCCGACTGGCTGCGGAAAGTCGACGTCGCTTTATTGCTTCCTGAGCAGCATCAATTCAGTGCAGCGGCGCATCATCACAGTCGAAGAACCGGTGGAATATCGAATTCCGGGTGTTTCACAAATCGATGTGAAACCGGAGATCGATCTGACTTTCGCAAAAGGGCTGCGTCACATTTTGCGCCAAGACCCCAACGTTGTCATGGTCGGGGAAATTCGCGATGTCGAAACTGCAGATATTGCCATCCGCGCAGCCATGACTGGTCACTTGGTCTTCAGCACCCTGCACACAAATGATGCGGTAGGTGGCATTACTCGTTTGCTCGACATGGACGTGGAACCGTTTCTGCTCTCCTCGGTAGTCAAATCGTTCATCGCACAGCGGCTAGTACGCACGATTTGTCCCGACTGCGTGCAGTTGGTTGATTATCCACACGAATATCTCGCCGAGATTGGTTTTCCGGTGAAAGAACTCGGCACCCGTTTCAAGCGCGGCGCCGGATGCGATCAATGCCGTCAGACTGGGTATCAAGGGCGCGCGGCAATTTATGAGGTTTGCCTCATCACGGAGCCGCTGAGAAAATTGATCATGCGAAAACGCGATGGCGGCGAGCTCAAGCAATGCGCCATCGCCGAAGGGATGGAGACTTTGCGGCAGGACGGCTGGCGACGCGTTGCTGAAGGCAAAACGACCATTGAAGAAGTGGTTCGGGTCACCCAAACCGATGAGGTAATGGCCGAAACCACTGCAGAAGCCGAGCCGGTCGTGGCGAGCTAGCGCGCGAATCTTAAACGCGTGTCGTCGCGAGCGAAGCGATGGCAACCACACTATTCGCCGCGTAATTCGCGGATCGCCTTTGCGTAATCTGTCGCGTGAAAAATTGAGGTGCCGGCGACGAGCACGTTTGCGCCGTTTTCGATCGATATTCGTGCTGTCTCGGCGTTGATCCCCCCGTCTACTTCGATGTCGATCCCGCTACTCAATGACCTTGCACGTTTAACTTTTTCCATTTGATCGACTCGAAAGGACTGGCCCCCGAAACCGGGATGCACGGTCATCACCAGTAGCATGTCGATCTTGTCCAGGAACGGCTCAATTGAATCAAATGAGGTTTCCGGATTTAGAGTGAGACCGGCGCGGCAACCGGCGTGTCGAATCTGCTGCAACGTTTTCGCGACGCTGTGTTTCGCCTCTGGTTCCACGTGAACAGTGATCGAGTTCGCGCCGGCTTTGATAAATCGCGGAACATAATGATCGGCGTGCTCGATCATAAGATGGACATCGAGAGGAAGACTTGTTAGGCCGCGCACCCATTTGACGATCTCCGGACCGAAGGAAATGTTGTCGACGAAATGCCCATCCATGATGTCGCAGTGAATCCAATCGGCGCCGGCGGCTTCCACCCGATGGATTTCGTCACCGAGTCGCGAGAAATCGGCGGCCAGAATAGATGGGGCGACGATTACTCTTCCCATGGACTGATGGAGTAAAGGAGTAATGGAGCAATGGCAAGTCCCTGCACAATACTCCAGCGCTCCAACCGTTCATTACTCCAACAGAATGCGCTTGACGGCGTGCCGCTCTGTTTCATGTTACGGCGGTTCAGCCGGCCGAATCGCGCTCGTGGGGAGGGTCCTGGAAGTTAGGCCGCCTCAGGCGGATGAATGAACGCGCTTCTTCTCAGGCTGGAATATTTCTGCTAAAAAAATAATTCATGTTCAATGGACTTTTCGGCTGGTTATCCAGCGATATCGGGATCGATCTGGGTACGGCAAACACACTTGTCTACGTAAAGGATCAGGGGATCGTTTTGCGCGAGCCATCCGTGGTGGCCGTGCAGGCCGGCACCAACAGAGTGCTGGCCGTCGGTGACGAGGCCAAGCGCATGCTTGGCCGCACACCGGCAAACATCGTTGCAGTGCGCCCTCTCAAAGATGGTGTGATTGCGGACTTCGAAGTGACGGAAGCGATGCTGCGCCACTTCATCACCAAGGTGCATAATCGCCGGGTAAAAGCGAGGCCGCGCGTGGTTATCGCGGTGCCATCTGGAATCACCGAAGTGGAAAAGCGCGCCGTGCGTGAATCCGCGACACATGCTGGAGCGCGCGAAGTTTATTTGATCGAAGAACCGATGGCAGCGGCAATCGGAGTTGGACTTCCGGTACAGGATCCAGCCGGCAACATGATCATCGATATCGGTGGAGGCACGACGGAGGTTGCTCTTATTTCGCTGTCCGGAATTGTTTTCAGCCGGAGTGTCCGAGTTGCTGGCGATGAACTCGACGAGGCCATCGTCCAGTATATGAAGCGCGCGTACAATCTGATGGTCGGCGAACGCACTGCCGAGGAGATAAAGATTAAGATTGGGTCGGCATATCCCAGCGAAAAGGAGACGAGCGTAGAAGTTAAGGGACGCGACCTGGTTGCTGGTTTGCCTAAAACGCTCATGATCACGTCCCAGGAAGTACGTGAAGCGTTGCTGGAACCGATCTCGACAATCGTCGATTCCGTGCGGATCACTTTGGAGCGCTGTCCGCCAGAGCTTTCGGCGGATCTCGTCGATCGCGGCCTGGTCCTGGCAGGCGGCGGCGCGTTGCTGCGGGGCTTTGACAAGCTTTTGAGCGAGGAAACAGGTTTGCCTGTCCATGTTGCTGAAGATCCGCTGAGCGCAGTCGCGGAAGGGACCGGCAAATGCCTCAATGAACTTAAATTCTTGCGTCAAGTGGCCTCGGCAGACCGCCAGTGGCGGTAGGAAGAATTGCGGATGGGCGATTTCGGATTGCGGCCTGATGTCGGCTCTTCCGGAGATCTCGATTTTCCTTAGTCCGCAGATTCCAATCCGAAATCCGCAATTGCGATGAGCCGAACGAACTTCATCGCGTTGCTGATTTTCGGCGCAATTCTGGGATACTTTCTCACCTTTGGACCGGCGACGACGCAGAAGTTCAAGACCGGTGTTTATCAGTTGTTGGCACCATTTTTTACCGGCGGCTCTGGATTAAAAAAACAGCTTACATCGGTGCGTACAGGCTTGAAATCGCTCGATCAATTGGAGCGCGAAAATGCCAACTTACAGGTGGAAAATCGAGAGCTGAAAGCGACTAACCAGGGGCTGCGCGATGCCGAGAATGAGGTGAATCGCTTGCGTCATGCTCTCAATTACCGTGAGCGCTCGGTCTTTAAGTTAATTGCCGCGGAAATTGTGGCACGCGATTCCTCGACTTGGTGGCGAACAGTCACGATTAACCGTGGCAGGAGAGATGGCATCGATATCGACATGCCTGTCGCGACGGACGAGGGATTAATAGGAAAAATAACGACCGCAAGTGACAGCGTCTCGATCGTATTGCTGGTTTCTGATGAAAACTGCCGGGTGGCTGCAAAGGTCGAAGGAAGCCGAGAGCAAGGGATCGTATCCGGTGAGCGCGTGACGACCGGACTCACCCCGTTTTTGAACCTGAATTTTTTGTCAAAGCAAGCTGACCTGAAGCCTGGCCAAAAAGTTTATACTTCGGGAGTCGGCGGCGTGTTTCCGTCGGGTTTGCTGATTGGCAGTGTTAAAGCTTTCCATGTGCGAGAACTGGATGGACAAGCGCAGGTCACGCCCGCAGTCGACCTGTCGCATTTGGAGGACGTGTTCGTTGTGACTGGTCGAAAATGATTTTCTTTTTCGTTTTGCTCCTGCTTGTGCTGATAGCGCAGATTGCGGAGTTTTTTATTCCAGCACTGCCCTGGCTCTACAACGCGCACGTGTACATTGTGCCGATGATTGTCTTCTATGGCGCGATGGCCCTGCCGTTTCCTTTGATGCTGTCGCTTGCCCTCTTCGCGGGGGTTTTGCTGGATGCGCTTACCGTGCAGGTGATTGGAGGGAAAGTTGAAATTTCAACTGGATCATCGATACTCATTTACGGTGTGCTGGCAGGAATAATGCACGGCCTGAGGCCGCTCTTTGCGCGCGGCCGTTGGGAAGTGCACTGTGTCCTGAGTGGCGTTTTCACCTCGGTGATAGTTCTGGCGCAATATTTAATGATTACATTCCGTCGCGGCTCTTTCGTGTTCACCCGCGAAGTTTGGTGGCAGATCGGTGGGCCTGGTCTTATAGCCATGGCGATGGCCCCGATCGTATTCTGGTTCTTACAGTGGATGGGACGCGTTACGGCCTACTCTTATCAACCCGAAAGGGGGCGGCTTGAATGAACAGGCGCCGTATTACTTCTCGTGTGCGGATTCAGCTTCTCGGTCTCTTAATGCTGATGGGCATGGGCGCGCTCGGTCTCAAGCTGTGGTGGATCCAGGTAGCGCATGGTCAGGATTGGACTTCCCAACTTCGCGGTAGTTCTCAAGCAACGGTGCGCATTCCTTCGGTGCGCGGCGAGATCAAGGATCGCAACGGACTAACTCTCGTCCAAAATCGCGCCAGTTATGAAGTGGATTTTTATCTCCCGGAAATGGTCAAAGGCTATCGCGAACGCTTTGGTCAGGCTCCCGTGACCGAGTATCGAACGACCATCAATGGAATGCCGAAAGACCTGAAGGAACCGGACATCATCAGGATCGTCAACAATGGGATCGTCCCACGGCTCAATGACCTCGATCTTGCCAGCGATTATAACGCGGGCAGGTTGCAGAAACACTATCGCAATGACACCGAGGTTCCGTTTTCCTACGTCAAGGACATTGATTTCCCAACTTTGGCGAAGTTTTCCGAGCATGATGTCGGATTGCCGGGAGTGGAACTCGCGATCAAACCGGTGCGTTCCTACGTTTACGGCGCGCTTGCCTCGCATCTTTTGGGTTATGTCGGCATGCCAAACGATGTCGATAAAGAGGACGCGAAGAAGTTCACTTTTTACCAGGGAGACGTGGAAGGGAAATCGAATGTCGAAAAGACCATGGACGAGTATCTGCGCGGCAAACCGGGTGTTCGTTACTTGCGACGTAATGCCAAAGGCACGATCGACGGCGTCTTGCGGGAAGATCCTCCGCAACAGGGAGCCAACGTTTTCCTGACGATCGACGCGCGCATTCAAGCTATTGCAGAAGAAGCGCTGCGCGCCGTAAGCCGGGCGGGCGCAGTAGTCGTCGATCCAAACAACGGCAACGTTTTGGCGTTGGCTTCTGTGCCTTCGTTCGATCCAAATACTTTCATCCCCAGCATCAAGGCGAAGGATTGGACCGCACTGCAAAAGGACGAGGGTGATCCATTAGTCAACCGCGCGATCAGCTGTTTGCCGCCTGGGTCAACATTCAAGCTCATCACAGCGCTTGCTGGTCTGCGGGGCACGAAAAATCTCGCAAACGTCAAATACGGTTGCTACGGCGGCATCAGCTACGGCGACCACTTTTTCCGATGCTGGGTAGCCGAAAAGCATTACACGCACGGAACCATCGGAGTCTCCGACGCGCTCAAGGTGTCGTGCGACTCCTTTTTCTATCAGTACGGTAATGCCGCAAGCATTCAGTCGATTGACCACGTCGGCAAGATGTTGGGCATGGGCGAAGAATCGGGCTTGCAACTGTCAGGCGAACAAACCGGTAATATGCCGGGGCCAGAGTGGATGCAAATTCACCATCCCCAGGAGAGGTGGTCACAAGCGCAAACCGCCAATGTTTCAATCGGTCAGGGCTACACGCTTGTTTCGCCGTTGCAATTGGCAATGGCCTACGTGGCAATCGCAAACGGTGGTATCTGCTATTACCCACGCTTGGTCGATAAAGTTTTGACGCAAGACGGCTCTCCGGTGTTGGATGAGCAAGGTAATCCAGCAGCACCGCCGCCACGCGTGCGATCGGATCTACGACAGGAAATCTCTCCTGAGCACATCGAATTGGTTCGCAAGGGCCTTTGGAAGGTCGTTAATGAAGATGGCGGCACAGGCGGGAGAGCACGTTTGAAAGATTGGGTGGTAGCGGGTAAGACAGGTACAGCGCAGGCCACTGACCGCGGACAAGAGGAAAATGTGGCGTGGTTCGCTTGTTTCGCTCCATATGACCATCCCAAGTATGTTGTCGCAGTGATGGTGCAGGGCGCCTCTGGGCACGGCGGCGAAGTCGCGGGCCCGATCGCGGACAGAATCCTGGAGCGCTCGCTCGCGCTGGAGGAAGGCAAATTCGACATGCCGGTGGCCTGGCTCCAGCCTGCGCATCACCCCAATCCACTCCAATTGATCAAGTCGGTAGCTTATAATGAGAAAGGCGGGAATCTCGCAGGCGCGGACGAAGAAGGTGCGGACCAATCGCAAACTGCCACTGCGCAGATGGCAAGCACTGACGCGTCGCCGGATGTCGAGCCGGAAGCGGATTCTCAAGGCAAAGTGCGTCGGCGGGGCGCTGCAGTGGCCCGCGCTGTTCCCGCTGCGACGCCAGCTCCCCGTAATTTCTTCCAAAAGATCTTTGGAATGCGTCCGCGCCAGGCACCTGCGCCTCCGCCACCGCCGTCTAACCGCCGGCGTGGAACACCACCACGATGAACACCCGAGCAGAACTATCGCTACAGTGCATTTGGTCAGCTCCGCTTCTGATCGGACAACCCTTTCCCTTTTATGATAGACAAAGTAAAAAAACTTTTGGGTCTTTCCTCACGAAAGACCGGCAAAAAGCTCATACTCAGTGTCGAAAAGCTCGAGTCACGCGTCGCTGTGCTCGAGAATGGCCGGCTCGAGGAATACAGTGTCGAGCGTAAGAGCTCACGAAATATCGTCGGCAGCGTTTATAAGGGTAAAGTCAAAAACATCGAGATGGGGTTGAAGGCGATGTTTGTCGACATCGGCTTCGAGAAAAATGCGTTCCTTCATTTTTGGGACGCAATTCCGGCTGCGCTAGACAGCGGTATAGAGGAAATTGATCGCCGGGGGAGCAAGCGGCCGCGAAAACGGATCACAGTGAAGGATATACCGAGTATTTATCCTGTCGGCTCGGATGTCATTGTGCAGGTCACCAAGGGTCCCATCGGGAACAAAGGGCCGAGGGTAACTACGAACCTCAGTTTTGCCGGGCGCTATCTGGTGCTGATGCCGTTCAGCGATCGCAGCGGCATCTCGCGAAAAATTGAAAATCAGAGAGAGCGCGAACGGCTGCGCAAGATTGTCCGGGAATTAGAAATTCCCGACGGCGTCGGAGTCATTATCCGCACCGTAGGCGAAGGTCAACGGGCAAGGTATTTTGTGCGGGATCTGCGGTTTCTTCTCGATCAGTGGGCCTTGGTCGAGCAATTCATTCGTGAGAAACCGGCCCCCTGCCGCCTCTTTGAAGAGCCGGATTTGGTCGGGCGAACAGTGCGCGATTTTCTCACTGAGGAAATCGACGAAGTCGTTTGTGATGACCGCACAGCAACAGAACGAATGATCGAAATGATCGGTCAGATTTCCCGACGCGCCCGGAATCGAGTGAATCATTACGATAGCGCGATGCCAATTTTCGAAACATACGGGGTGCAAAAGCAAATCGATGATGCTTTTCATCGGCAAGTCTGGCTGAAGTGCGGCGGTTATATTGTGATCGATGAGACTGAAGCGCTCGTGGCGATCGACGTAAATACGGGGCGAAACAAGGGCGGACGCGACGTCGAGAAAACAATTTTGCAAACCAACCTGGAGGCCGCAGATGAAATCGCGCGCCAGCTTCGTTTACGCAACATCGGTGGGCTGATCATAGCCGACTTCATCGATATGAAGAGCCGTAAAGACCAGCAGGCAGTTTACGGTTTGATGAAGGAGCGACTCAACCGCGACAAAGCCAAGACACATGTTCTCCCCATTTCACAGCTCGGCCTGATGGAGATGACGCGCCAAAGAGCGCAGGAAAGCCTCAGCGATACTATTTACGAGAATTGTCCCTACTGCGGCGGACGAGGCGTGGTGAAAACCTCCATGACCACCAGCGTAGAATTGCATCGCACTCTCAATACGGTCATGCGCAAGTATCAGGAGAGCATTCATGATATACGCGTGATTCTGAATCCAGGTGTATTGAAGCGGTTGAAGGAAGAAGATGAGGACTTACTGGTAGAGTTAGAGCGCCGTTACGCGGGCCGACTCACCTTTCGTGGCGATCCCACATTTCACCACGAAAAGTTTACTATTACCGACGCAAATACCGGCGCGGAACTTCTCCCGTAAGGCGGCGCCTTACACCAAAAAATTCTTGCAATTTCTTGTTGGCAGCCCAAGAGTCGGGCATCCGGGGTGATGGCGAGTTTCGTAATTAGCCCGGGTGTTCCAAAGGAGTGTTTGGAGCTAAGAAACTGAGGAGAGACTTAACCAAAGGAGAAATAGAATGAAAAGAATGGTGTTGGGGCTGCTATGCATCGCTGCAATCACTTCGGCAGCGGTTGCTGGCACTGAAAGCTATTCCGGAAAGGAGATGAAACAGGTGGCGCCGCCACCGTGTCCGCAATGGTACGCAGACAACGAGTTTAACGTCGGTCTGTGGGGCACTTATATTTTCACAGGAAACAATTGGCAGGATGATCGTTACCTCGAGTCGGATCATGCCTTCGGTGGCGGTATTGATCTCAAATACTTTTTCCACCGGTACTTCGGTGTCGGTATTGAAGGATGGGCGGTGGATGCCAGGCGCTCGTTTGAGGATGTTTTTATCGATCTTAATAATGGCATCTTCGATGCGCATACTGCACATGAGAGCCGCGCAGTCGGTTCTGTGTTGGGCACATTGACATTGCGTTACCCGATTCCCTGCACGCGCTTCTCGCCCTACATTTTTGGTGGAGGCGGCGGAATCTTTGGTGGAGGCGAAAAGACGGACATTGTCGTGAACGATGGGATCATTCGTACTGAACAAACTGATTCCGAGTCGCGGGCAATCGGCCAGGTAGGCGGTGGTATGGAAGTTCGCATGACTCCTCACATTGGCTGGGTCAGCGATTTCAGCTGGAACTTTGTGGACGGACCGAACAATAACTTTGGCATGGTCCGCACTGGAGTTAATTTCGCGTTCTAACGGATCGAGAATCGGCATTTGCTAAAGCGGCGTCCGGAATTTCGGGCGCCGCTTTTGTTTTTGGTAGCTCGATGTCGGATTGAGCGAGATGGATTGGCGTTTGCGAACGTCGATACGCGCACGAAATTATGCTGATGTCGTTCGTCGAAATACTGGATAATCTCGCTCTGAGGAAATCCGAGCTTGTCGAGCGCTTCGAGCACCTGATCACGTCGAAATCGGATCAGCAGCTCGAAGCGATGGCCCAGGCTTCGAGTTCGCTCACTCTTCAAAATTTTGGGCGAACGATGCGTCTATTCGCTCCGCTGTATCTCTCCAACGAATGCATCAACAACTGCCAGTATTGCGGCTTTTCGCGCGATAATCCTATTCTTCGTGTCACCCTCGACGTTGACGAAGTGATCACCGAAGCTCGGTATCTCGCGCGTCAGGGATTTCGTCAGATTCTTCTTGTCACAGGCGAGCACCCAAAATTTGCGGGCCACGACTATCTCGCCGAATGCGTTCGCGCGCTTGCTCCCGATTTTTCGTCAATCTCCATTGAGGTAGGCCCGATGGAGACGGAAGATTACGTACCGATTGTGGAGGCTGGCGCGGAAGGACTCGTCGTTTATCAGGAAACTTACAATCGCGGCATTTACGCGGAAATGCATACCGCCGGACCGAAACGCGATTTTAATTTTCGACTTGATTGCGTCGAGCGCGGTTATGCGGCCGGTTTTCGTCGGCTCGGCGTCGGCGCGCTGATCGGTTTGTCGCGCTGGCAGGATGAAGCGATCGCGCTGGCGGCGCATTTGGAATATTTGTTCAAGTGCTGCTGGCAGGCGCAAATTACGGTAAGCTTGCCGCGGTTGCGCCCGGCCGCTGGCGGATTTCATCCGCTCTTCGCGATGACGGATCGCGAACTGGCCCAATTGGTTTGCGCTTTGCGGATTACTTTCCCCCAGCTCGGGATCGTGCTTAGCACTCGCGAACGTGCCTCCTTGCGGGATTCGCTGGCGTCAATCGGGGTAACGATGATGAGCGCCGGCAGCCACACCGAGCCCGGCGGCTACACCCGCCAGGGACGTGTACACCTTCATCGAACTGTGCGTGGCCGCATTGTCGCTCCCGAATACCAGGACGGTGAAGATGAACTCGCCACAGGCCAATTCGCGATCAGCGATGAACGGTCCCCGGCCGAAATCGCCGCAGTCCTGCGCCGTCGCGGACTCGAGCCGGTGTGGAAGGATTGGGACCAGGCTCTTTGCGGAGTGTGAAGATTTCACTCAACGGCGAATCTGTCGACGTACCCGAAACGAAAACGATCGCGGAATTAGTTGATCGTTATCAGTTGCCGCCGCAGTCCATCTTAGTTGAGCACAATGGCTTCGCCGTCCATCGACATGAATGGGCGGCTCGATCATTAGCCGAAGGCGACCGCGTCGAATTTATCCGCGTCGTCGCCGGCGGCTAGAAGCTAGTCACAACGATTCTTCGTCAGATTTGAGCCGCGCTCTTCACCACGACCCGCATTCCGTCGGTTTGGATGACGGTGACTGGTGTTTGCGAGGCGATGAATTCGCCTTCCGTTACCACATCGACGACATGTTCGGCGAAACGCGCTTTGCCGCTCGGTCGCAAGACGGTCACGGCGGTGCCTTGCATTCCGGGAGTTAAAGCAATCGCAGTTGCGAAGTGTCGTGGCACGCCGACGAGCGATGGGCCCGGTGGACTGGAATCCATCAAAGCGAACCGGCGATAGATGCTCGTGCGCGGCAGGTAGCGCGCCAGAAGAGCGATCACGACCAATGAGCCGACAAGCGCGATGAACATGTTGAGCAATGGCATCGCAAGCATATTGCCGGTCGGGAAAAAATTCTGACCCGGATAGCGATCGATCATCGTCCACAGCAGTGAAGCGAGCATGAGGAAGACGCCGACAAGCCCGAAAACAATCGTGCTATGCGCGAAAAAGAGAATCTCGATGAGCACGAGAACCATTCCGAGAATGAACAGCGCAACGACTTCCCAGCCCGCCAGCCCGGCGATGTAATGCCCAAGGAAAAAGAGGCCGAAACAGATCGCAGAGATAATGCCAGGCCACATCACCCCAGGAACTTTGAACTCCAAATACGCGCCAAGAATTCCTCCCAGTAGCAGTAATGGCGCAAGCGCGGTGATCCAAAACGCCATTTGTTCGAAGCCGCTTGGCTCGATCGTTGCGATGTTGCCTTTGAGTCCGGCTTTTTTGGCCAGATCAGGAACCGAATCAGCGACACCTTCTGCGAGCAACGGTTTGCCATTGATTCGTTCAGTTGCCTCCTGGGCGTTGAGAGTGAGGACTGCGCCCTTGGGATGAACAATCCGATCACCGATCTTTACTTCCTTGTCCTTATTCATGAACGCCTCGGCGACGTCGGGATTGTGTCCATTCCTGGTTGCGGACCCGCGAACGAGCGCAGACCAATAGGAAATCGTTTTCTCCTTGGCCGTACTGGGAAGGTCTTCTCCGGTTGGGAGGATTGGTGCAGCTGCGCCAATTGCGCTCACCGGCGCCATGTAGATGTGCTGCGTGGCAATAGCGATAAGTGAACCTGCGGATCCGGCGTTTGTGTTAATGAACGTGTAGGTCGGGATTTTGGTTTGGTTGAGCGCATTCACGATATCGGTCGCTGTATCGAGCCGGCCACCGTATGTGTTCATGTCGAATATGATGGCTGACGCTTCGTTGCTCTCGGCGGTTTTCACTGCGCGTCGTAAGAACGCGAGGAGCGAAGGTGCAACTTCGCCGCGCAGGGGGACGACCACTACATCGCCTTTACGAATTGCCTCGCGCGCCTGCACGGGCATCGTCACGAGAGAACATATCAACGCCAGGATCGGGAGTGTCGTTTTCAAAGAGATTGAGATTGTAGGGCGTTTGATTCGCTCGTGCCAGCTCGCTCATTCGCTGGCTCGATTCTGTGAAACCCTCGGCGCGTCATTTCGATGTGGCGTCTGGCACAGATGTCCTGCGGTAACTGTTTTGAAACGCCGTCGCACTGCGTAAGTTTGGCATCGCTTCAAAAGCCAAACGAGACAAAATAATCAAGCGCGCATGGGAACGATCCCTTCGGAAATGATCGAGCAGATTGCTGCCGCGAACGACATCGTAGACGTAATCGGTTCGTATTTTCCGCTCAAACGCGCCGGGGCAAATTTCAAGGCGCTCTGTCCATTTCATCAGGAGAAAACGCCTTCATTCATGGTCAGCCCGAGTCGGCAGACATTTCATTGCTTCGGTTGTGGAGCGGGCGGGAGTGTTTTCCGATTCATCATCGACTATGAACATACCGATTTTCCATCGGCTGTGCGGAAGCTTGCGGCGCGTGCCGGAATTACAGTCGTAGAAGCGCGCGGGGCGGAGGGTGAAGACCGGCGATATGAGGCGCGCCGGACATTGCTAAAATTGCATGCCGACGCTGCCGAATGGTTTCATGAAAATCTGCTAAAAAGAGATGTCGGTGAATCAGCGCGAAAATATTTAAAACATCGCGGGATTACGGCGGAAATTGCCAAACAATGGCAGCTTGGTTACGCCCCGGACGAGTGGGACGCGTTTGGCAGCTGGGCCCGCGGACACGGCTACGCTACTCGCGACCTCATTACGAGTGGCCTCGCAAAAACAAGGGATGCTGCAGAGAGCGCGCCGGCTGAAAGGTCAAGTGCGTACGATCGCTTCCGTGGAAGAATTATTTTTCCGATCTGCAATGATGTGGGCGAAGTGATCGGCTTTAGCGGGCGTCTTTTGAAAGACGCCGAAGGAGCGGCGAAATATTTGAATTCGCCGGAGACGCCGCTTTTCCGAAAAGGCCATGTTCTGTTCGGCCTGCACAAGACCAAGCGCGCCCTGATTGAGGCGAACTGCGCTGTTGTCTGCGAGGGGCAACTCGATTTGATCAGTTTGTTTGAGGCAGGAATCACGAACGTCGTCGCTCCGCAAGGGACCGCGTTCACGGACAAACAGGCGCGGCTCTTGAAACGCTTCGTAAACGACGTTGTTCTTTGCTTTGACGCCGACGCAGCTGGCCAGAAAGCCGCCGAGCGTTCGCTCGATGCGTTGCTACAGAACGACCTGATTGTGCGTGTGGCCGAGATGCCAGCGGGAGAAGATCCTGACTCCCTGGTCCGGCACGAAGGGAAAGAAGCATTTGAGCGCCGTATTTCGGGCGCGCGTGATTTTTTCGATTACTGGATCGAGCGTGAGACTGCCGGTGTTGATCTAGGTTCGTTAGGTACAAAGATGCAGTTGGCGAGAAGCCTGGCTGAGACTGTTTCGCGCATCCGCGATCCACTCATGCGGGGGGAAGTTGTAAGCAAAGTCAGTGCATATCTGGGTGTCGCGGTTCAAGATTTTCAATCGCTTCTGCCCAAGCAGAGAGCTGAATCAGTTCGATGGGGCGATCAATCTGAGGCAGATGGTCCCCGTAGGGCGAATGAGACTGCCCAGATGCCGCGGCACGATATCGCCATGCTTTGCCTTCTGGCATTGCGAGACGAAAAATCGCGCGAATTTCTTCGCGAACAAAATTGGCATGAGATTCTCCCCCAAGTCCCGGATGGAGAAATTCTTGCCCTCATCCTTAAGAGCGACTTGCATCCAGATGACGCTGCCTCACTCAACGCCTTTATGGTCACACTTTCGCCGCCGGAGGAACGACTGGTCTCTTCGTGGCTTCTTCAAAAGGCCCCGCCAAATGCCGGAGCGATGGTAGAAAAATGGTGGCTCGGCATCCGCCAGGCTGTCTTGCGCCGGCAACTTGATGTCGCCACGAACCGAATCAAACTCCCAAATCTCACCACCGGTGAGACGGTAAATTTGCAGAAACAAATTCTTGACCTCCGGGGACAGCTCCACGAGCTTTCCCAGCTTGCCGGCCCGGCCGACAATTAGCCCCGAAGGTTTGGGGTTAGTTGTCGATCTATTGCCGAGCGGCAAATCGAACGTCTTAGTCAAATCCTTAATCGCACTATCTTGGCCAGGCATTCGAAACAAAGGGGGGGCAGCCGACGGTCGTCGGCGAAACGGCTTAAACAGGCCCAGCGCCGCGATTCATCAAAAAGACGTGTTGTTCTTCGACTTCGTCGGAGGCTCAAGAAACAACCGCGGATCGTTGGGCTTAAAGCCAAACGCAGAGGCGCTTCAGCCCGACGCAACGGATCGTTGCCCGAGCCACCAGAGCAAATGGTAGGGTCTCGTTTGTACTCAGCGATTGAATTGCAGAGCCGCATTCGCGAACTTATCAAGCTCGCAAAGGAACAAGGTTATCTCACTTTTGACGACTTAAATGAGGCGTTGCCCGAGGGGATCACTGACGCCGATGAATTGGACCTTATCCTCACGCGGCTGCGTCGCCTGGAGATCGACATTATAGAAGCGTCGGAAGTCGATCGGTACAAGGACGGCAAGAAAGATACAGAAGAGGATCTGGAAGAGGAAGAGCGACCCGAAACCAAGGTCGATATCCTGGACGACCCGGTGCGGATGTATCTCAAGCAGATGGGCCAGGTGCCCCTGCTAACCCGCGAACAGGAAGTAGAAATATCCAAACGTATCGAGGAAGCCGAAGACATGGTGCTGAAGCACATCAATCGCTTCGGTTTTATCGCGCAGGCCCACCTGGACCTCGCCGTGAAGCTGATCGAGGGGAGGGAACGGTTCGATCGGGTAATTCTGGACAAGAAAATCGAGAGCCGGGAGAGGTATATGAAAAATCTCCCGCGGCTCTGCAAACAGGTGGAACAATTAAGCCTGTCGATCACGCGGCAGTTTTGCGAGGTCGCGCGTAATTCTTCAAAGAAACGACCGCAGAAGCTCCGGGCACTGCAAAAGATGATGACTTCGTTGCAAAGGCTTTATCCGCTTTTTTATCTCAAGCAGAAGGTCACAGAGGAGTTTGTGCACCTGGCGGATGACGCACATCATACTTCGCTTTACCTGCAAGCTGAGCTGGCCAAAAATCCTCGCAGCAAGAAACGGCGATTGCAGCTTCACAATAAAATCCGCGAGCTGGAAAAAGGGCTGTGGTTCTCGCTTGGCGAATATGCGCAGGAGTACCAGATGCTTAAGAGCTGGATGCGCCAGGCCTTCAAGGCCAAAACCGAAATGGTGGAAGCCAACCTCCGTCTCGTTATCTCGATCGCAAAAAAGTACACCAACCGCGGTCTGTCCTTCCTCGACCTAATCCAGGAAGGAAACATGGGGTTGATGAAGGCGGTTGAGAAGTTTGAGTATCGACGGGGGTACAAGTTCTCCACGTACGCGACATGGTGGATTCGCCAGGCCATTACCCGCTCAATTGCCGATCAGGCACGCACGATTCGCATCCCAGTCCACATGATTGAGACCATTAATAAGCTCATGCGTGTGCAAAAACAGCTGGTCCAGGAATACGGACGCGAGCCCTCGCCCGAGGAAGTCGCCGAAGAGGTCCTGCTGCCAGTAGATCGCGTGCGGTCAGTCCTCAAGATGGCGCAGCAACCAATCTCGCTTCAGTCGCCGGTAGGCGAGAGCGAGGAGACCAATTTTGGTGATTTTATCGAAGACAGGGGTGCCGAAAATCCGAGCGACATGACTGCGATTGTCCTGTTGAAGGAAAAAATCAAAGACGTGCTGGAGACGCTCACCGATCGTGAAAGGCAAGTCCTCGAGCAACGATTTGGACTGGTTGATGGATATAGCCGAACGTTGGAAGAAGTAGGCCGGCAGTTTCAGGTCACCCGCGAGCGTATTCGCCAGATCGAAGCAAAGGCCTTGCGTAAAATGCGGCACCCAACTCGTATTCGGCAACTCGAAGGCTTCCTTGAGGCTCCTGGACTTTGATTATGGCTGCCATTCGAGCGCAACTTCCACCTCTGGAGATAGTTTAATTAACTGGAGACTATGGATCGTAAGGATGACAAAGAGTTGTGGGATATTCTCGGTCGCGTTCCCGAGCCTACGCTGTCCCCGTTCTTTGCCCGGAATGTGGTAAGGAGCGTTCGCCAGGAGGCGACCCGCTTTGACCGGATGCGCAACTGGTTTAGTTGGCGCAGACTTGCCGCGGCGTCTGCTGTTGTCATCGCCGTGATCGGTATGGCTATCGGCACGCATCATCCGGTCTCGGAGACGAAGACTACAAATGACCCAGATGTGGTGGCAAAGATTGATCCCCAAGATTATGACGTCGTGGCCGATCTGGATGAACTGATCGCCTGGGATGAAAATAGCGTGTGGGAAGAAAAGCCAACTATGTAAGCTGATCGTCGCTTCGTCGGCTTTCGCCTTGTTCTGCTCGGCCGCACAAGCGCAACCACAGTCACATCGGCCGGCTGGACGCCAACCTGCCGGGCCACCTCACGGGCATCCACACGGGCGCCCTCAAGTCCCAAGCACCCGCGAGCGCTTGATGGCAATGCCTCCTGCAGCCCGGCAAAATTTCCAACGCAACGCCGAGCGTTGGCTGCGGATGAGTCCAGCAGAGCGCAACGTGATGCGCCAGCGAGAGAATTTGCGCCGTGAGACCATCAAGCGCGAGACCGATGCGGCGCTTCGCGACTCGGGTCTCCGCCTGAACCCGCAGGAACGCGCTCAATTTGAATCGCGCTACATTCAGGAGCGCCGAAGGGTGGAGCGAACATTGAGGCAGCAAATCGAATCCGAGCGACAACAGCAACTGCCGGCGCTAATTCAGGAACTGAAAAAAGAGTTCCAGATTGATCAACCAACCAAGGGTTCGGCGACAAAATCGGTAGAATCGCCCAAGCCCAAGAAGTAGCGGCCGGCCCTACATTTTTATCTGAACGGCTGTTGAAAAGAAACTGGCTCGAGATTTCTCTCGAGCCAGCTTGATCTGGATTTCTAAATACTACGTCAGCTTCTTACCGCCGATAGTAGTGGTGATGTCGGTGGTGGCGATAGTAGCGGTTGCCGCCGTACCAATAGTAGGGCCGAGAATAACCATAATACCGATATGGCCGGTAGTAGGAATAGCGGTACGGATTGTAGTATCCATATGGATAGTATCCGTAGTAACCCGGGCCTCCGAACCCAACTGAGAAGTAAACTTGAGCGTCAGAACGCTGCGCCGGAACGAAAGCCAGTACCCCTGTCACCAATCCAATTAAGAGAAGTTTTTTCATTGTTTTTCCTCCTAATGATTAAACCAGAGAGCCAAGGCAAAGTTTTCCGATTATTTCGGTCCAGAAATCTCTGGATATGCCGTGATGCAAACACTTTGGCCGATCCGTCGGTACGAAATACGCCCAAGGCGAAGTGCATTTCCGGCAGTTTCAGCCCCGCGTCCCGGAAACGCGATTACCGGCCCTCCGGTTAACATCGGACCCAAATAAAGCTGCAGTTTATCAATGAGGCGTGCGTCTGCCGCCTGACCCAGCACATTGCCGCCGCCCTCAATCAATACGCTCGTGACTCCTCGCTTCCCTAGATCTGCAAGCACGGCTGCCAGAGGCTCGCGTTGATAGATCAGAGTCCGGGAACTGAACTCGTCAGAGAACAGATAAGCGCGTCGCGGTAGCCTTCCTGAGCCAGTCAGAACAACGCGCCACGGTTGTCGCGCTCCACGAACGCCGCGCACTGTCAACCGAGGATTGTCCGATCGGACTGTTTCCGCTCCAACCAAGATTGCGTCCACTTGGGCGCGAAGTCGATGTGCGTGACGGCGGGCAAAAGTACCTGTGATCCAACTAGACTCACGGGCAGGTCGCGTCAATCGACCATCGAGCGACATTCCGCACTTTGCGATAACGAAAGGGCGCTCGGTAACAATCCACTTGTTGAAAGCCTCATTAATTTGTGCGCAGTCATCAGCCAAAACGCCGTCTCGTACGCTGACGCCCGCATTTTGCAATTGCACAATGCCCTTGCCTGAGTGGCGCGGATTTACGTCAATCGCGCCAATCACGACGTTTCTGATTCCCGCTTGAAGTATCGCATCTGTGCACGGAGCAGTGCGTCCTTCTGTGGAGCACGGTTCCAGCGTAACGTAAAGCGTGGCCCTGGCGGGCAATGGCGCACCAAAATTGCGAAGGCATTCAATCTCAGCGTGATCGCGGCCGGCCCCGCGATGATGTCCTCTCGACACGATTCGATCGCCGACCACCAGAACCGCGCCAACGGCGGGATTAGGGCTAGTCTGACCGAGCGCTTTCTTTGCCTCGCTAAGGGCGGCGCGCATGAACTTTTCATCTCGTGCTCTATTCATTGCTTCAGGAAATCAATAGTTGTTCCCGCCGGTCGAAGCAACGCGGCTCCCCTGGCATCCTTGGCCTTGCCGCGTTGTCAGGACATCAATGCGGCGTGCAAGACCGCAGTGCGGCCGGAGTGATCCGTGCCTGGAGGGATTCGAACCCCCAACCTTCTGATCCGAAGTCAGAAGCTCTATCCAGTTGAGCTACAGGCACAATTGGAAGTGATTAGTGACTTGTGAGAAGTGATTAGTGGCAGAACAAATTTCTCACTTTCACTTTTCATTACTTCTAAAAACTGGGTGGCCGACGGGACTCGAACCCGCAACAACCAGAACCACAATCTGGGGCTCTACCATTGAGCTACGGCCACCATCGCTGATGCGGAGATAGACCTTAAAATTCCAATTCTTTTTTGCAAACAAAGGACTCGACTTTTCCCGGCCACTCCACTAATTGTCAGCGCCGGTGGAACCAAAATCTACCTGGAGTCGGTTCACTCTCCCGCTTCACCAGGTGGCGCGGCGAGTTAGTCGAGCTTTGCTTGTTTGTCTTTCTTCTACGGTTTTCGTCTGCGCTCTTCCAGCGCAACAAGATGATCCGAGCGAAATTTTTCTTAAAGCTTATCTGTCCGCGCAGCAGGGCGAAAAGCTGGAGCACGAAGACCGATTTAAGGCTGCCCTAGCCAAATTTCGGTTCGCTGGGAGCCTGATCGAGGAGTTGAGGAGATCGCATTCGGATTGGCAATCCGCGATCGTCGAATATCGCGGCCGCAAGATCGGCGAGGGAATCCTGCGAGTTCAGGAGCGCATATCGAGGCATAATGAACTTGCTGCAGCTGCGAGTCCTTTGCCGGAGGTTGTTCCTTCGCTGCCCGAGAATGAGGCCTGGTCGGAGCCCGGCCCCGAAGTCGTAGCTCCGCAAGGGTTCGAAGCGACTTCGCAGGGGGCCAGCGATGGGGCAATTGAAGAAGCAACCCGAAGATTGCGCCGGAAGATCGATCAACTGCAGACGGCGGTTGAAAAATCACACCGCGATCTCGAAACCGCGCGAAAAGAGAAGGAGGCCGTCGGCGCGCGTCTGCAGGAAACAAGTTCCAAGCTTCAGAATGCACAAAAGGAAATCCAGACGTCGAAGGAGTCAGAACGTCAAGCACGCGATCAGCTAGCGCAGACGCAGGCATCGCAGGAGAACAGCATTACCGAGCAGTTGCGCGTGCAGATCGCAGATTTGAGAAATGAAGTTGCTCTTGCCGAAGAGGCGCGTGCAACAGCAGAAAGGCAGAGGGACGAGACGAACGCAAAACTGACCGAGGCAAACAAGCAAATCGCTGCCGCAGAACAACAGCGCGACGAAGCGCACACCCAGTTAAAAACGGGAAGCGAAACGGAACAACCCGCGCAGCCGCTCCTTGCCGAGAATCTCGATCTCAAGCTGCAGCCGGCAAATTTAGAGAAAAACGTGCCTGCTGACGACAATTCAACAAATGCGGAGGAATTATTGGGAGTGAAGCAGCAGGTTGCGCAGGTGCAGCAGCAACTGGCCGAGAGTCAGAAACAGAATCAGTATCTGGTAGCCAGAATTGCGGAGCTTTGGGTACAGTTGGATACCGCTGGCGCGAAACTAACCGGGCAAAACAGCGAGGAGACGGACCGGCTGATGCGAGAAAACGAGCTTCTGCGAAACATCGTTGTACGCGAACGTCACGAAGAAGCGCGTCGGGAAGACGCAAGAAAATTGATACTGGCGGAGCTCGACAGGTTAAAAATCAAATCCGATGCGTTGAATAGAGAAATCGAATTCCTCGCTCAGCCAGTTGCAAAATTAAATAGCGAAGAGCTCGATCTGCTGCGACAGCCCGTGATTTCAGTTTCGGATAAGGGCCCCGCTGCAGTGACGGCGAGTTTCATTTTTGCAAAAAAGTCGGCGGGAGATTCAGTCGATAGCGAAGCTCCAACAAATAACTCGAGCGGGTTGAAAGAAGATGGACATGGGGATCCGCAAAGTGCTGAGCACGCTGCGAAGGAAAACTTTAGCGGCGCGAGTATCGGACGAGAGAAAGCGCCAACGGAAAATTCTGACCAGAGCTCCGAATGACCTTTTGCGGTGGTTTGACCGCAAAATCTAACGGCGAATTGCTCCACGCACTCAAGGCAAGCCACCCGCAAAATCTTCATGCGCGTCCTCCGTGCTTCAGTCATCGCGCTCTTCACAGCGTTCTTCGGCTGCCTTCTGGCCTTTTTCGTCGGCGACTACGTAAGCAGGCTGGCGCAGATGTCCAACATGGAAGGCGGTCGAGGCATGTTCGTCGTGTTTGTGTGCGCGCCGCTTGGACTTTTGGTGGGCTTGGTGATTGGAATCGTTTCGTCCATTCGGGTCCGGCGGCAAGGACCCACTGGATTTTTCATTGCACAAGGTTGGTCGCTTCTGATTGTTTGCGGCCTCGCTGGTCTGCTGGCGGGGGTTCCCTATCTGCTGTCGGACAAGCCTCCAACCGTCGATGGAAAGCGCGTCGAACTGCAATTCGAGCTTCGCGCCCCGGCAACATTCAAAATTCCAGACCAGCCCGACGGTCACAGCATCCGAGTCAGTCTTTACGCTGACAATCGGCAAGATGAGTACGCTTTCATTGACTGGAACGGGATCATAAAAGATCCAGAACATGCTACGATTCCGGGACATGTCCCGCTGTTGACGCATAGCAAAGCCAGATCGCTGCTGGCCTCAATCGGCAATGAACCGGTTGCGTCGCAATTTATTGAATTAAGAATTCCACCCAAGCCACGGAAGGACGACGAAGCTTGGTCTGATTGGATTTTCGCTACGCAACGTGCCGATCTCAGTCCGGTGTCCGAGGCGGAACGAATGGCCATTCGCTATCGTGTCCGCCCGGTCAACGATTGATTCGATAAAAGTGATGCGTCACCGCCGAACCGCACCGTGAAACCATTTCTTACCGCCAACTGGCGTTATCTGGCGATGCTGAATTACATCGTCGATCCTGCTCTGATTAAACGGCTCGTTCCGGCGGGCACCGAGATCGATTATGAAAACGGCGAGACGTTCGTCAGCGTTGTCGGATTTCTGTTTCTCGATACTCGTCTTCTCGGTCTTCCAATCCCGCTGCATCGCGATTTCGAGGAAGTAAACCTGCGCTTCTACGTGAGGAGAAAATCGGCCGACACCTGGCGACGCGGCGTAGTTTTCGTCCGCGAGCTTGTGCCTCGCCGCGCGATTGCGCTCGTCGCTCGTGCTTTCTACGGAGAACGCTACTTCGCCCTCCCAATGAAACACAACATAGAGCACGTCGATGACAGCTTGAATGTCGAATATTCCTGGCGACGCGGTAAAAAATGGGAATTTCTCAAGATCAGCGCATCCGGCGAACCGCAATCAATCTCTGTTGGGTCACACGCTGAATTTATTACGGAACACTATTGGGGATACACTTGTCTGCGGGACGGCTGCGGCGAATACCGAGTGGAACACCCGCGCTGGAAAATCTGGAACGCGAGCAGCTTGGAATTGCACGCCGACGTAGCATCTCTTTACGGCGAACAATTCGCCGAAACATTAAGTCAGTCACCGCGCTCAGCATTCATTGCCGATGGTTCCCCAATTACCGTCCAAAAACGCGAGATATTGTTACCTCGATAGCAGTTGTCTGAGGACAAACGGCAATATTCCGCCGTGCCGATAGTAATCGATTTCAATTGGCGTATCGATGCGAACCTTCACAGGCAACGAGCGCTTCTCTTGACCTTTGCCTTCGATTTCGAGCGTGACGCTGTTTGCCCGGGCTTAAGTGTATCCGACAAGCCAATAATCGAAAAGTTCTCCGAGCCGTCTAACCCGAGGGACTGCGCAGTTGTTCCATCGGGAAATTGCAGGGGCAACACTCCCATGCCGACGAGGTTGGAGCGATGAATCCGTTCAAAGCTTGCAGCGACAACCGCTTTCACCCCTAACAAAAGCGTCCCCTTCGCGGCCCAGTCTCGCGATGAACCGGTGCCGTACTCGTGCCCGGCGAGAATCACCAACGGAGTATTTGTTTCCGCATATTTCATCGCGGCATCGAAGATCGACATCTCTTCACCTTTACCGTTCGCAAAATATTTGGTTATGCCGCCTTCAGTTCCCGGCACCATCAAATTCTTGATCCGCACGTTGGCGAATGTTCCGCGCGTCATCACCAGATCGTTGCCACGACGGCTGCCATAACTATTGAAATCGCGCGGCTGAATTCCGCGCGACGTCAAATACTTTCCGGCGGGCGAACTCTCCTTGATTGCTCCGGCAGGAGAAATGTGATCGGTCGTCACTGTGTCGCCAAAAATGCCAAGGGCGCGAGCGCCTCGAATCTCTTCAATGTGCCCGGCCTCCATTGAAAAATTCTGGAAAAATGGCGGCTCGTGAATGTAGTCGCTCTTCTCGTCCCATTGGTAAATGTCGCCGGTGCTCGAAGGGATGTCGTTCCACTTCGGGTTTTGATCGGCAAAATCGCGATAGAGTTTGCGGAAAGTCTCCGGCGAGAGCGCCGTTTGCATGGCGTCACGGATTTCACTGAAACTCGGCCACAAATCGCGCAGAAACGTCTTATTACCATCCTTATCTTTCCCCAGCGGTTCGCGCGAAAGATCAATGTGCACCCGGCCTGCGAGCGCGAACGCAACGACCAGCGGCGGCGACATCAGAAAGTTTGCCTTGATATGCTGGTGCACGCGGGCTTCGAAGTTGCGGTTTCCCGAAAGAACTGATGCGGCAACCAGATCGTGTTTGTGAATCGCCTTTTCAATATTCGGGTGCAGCGGTCCTGAGTTGCCGATGCAGGTTGTACAACCATAACCGACCAAGTTAAATCCGAGTTGATCGAGGTATTTCTGGAGACCTGTCTTATGGAGATAATCGGAAACAACACGCGAGCCGGGCGCGAGCGATGTTTTAACGCCAGGATCGACACGCAGACCCCGCTCGACTGCTTTCTTCGCGAGCAATCCGGCCGCGATCATCACGCTTGGATTGCTGGTGTTCGTGCAACTGGTGATCGCCGCGATGAGAACGCTGCCGTGCCCAACATGAGTCTGCCCGTGCGTAAAAACGTCGCTGGATTCAGCTTCAATTTCTTTGCCAGGATCGGGTGTTGGCCGGTTTGAAGTCATCTCAATCTTGTTGAGTTCGTCCCCAGGATTAATTCCCTGATCTTCCTTCGTATCGCTCGAAGCCATCGCGTCGTCGCGAGGAGCGCTGCCGTTCAATTCCACGAGATGCTTTTGGCGAAGATCGACATTTTGTTTGCCGTACCCGCCATCACGGACCGGTTTTTCGAGCAACTCACGAAATGTTTTTTCCAAGTCCGGCAAATTGATTCTGTCCTGCGGCCGTTTGGGTCCGGCGACGCTTGGCTGCACGTCAGCTAGATCCAGGTCGATATCGATGCTGTAGTCAATTTCGCCCCTGAGCGGCATGCCGAACATTTTCTGGGCACGAAAATAACTTTCGAACGCAAGACATTGCTCTTCGGTGCGTCCCGTTGCCCTCAAGTAATTGACCGACTCTTGATCGATCGGGAAATATCCCATCGTCGCGCCGTACTCGGGCGACATGTTCCCGATCGTCGCGCGATCAGGCACCGGCAGCGACGCGGCGCCTTCACCGTAAAACTCGACAAACTTGCCAACTACTTTTTGGGCGCGCAGCAATTGGGTGATGTGCAAAACGAGATCGGTCGCGGTGACGCCTTCGCGCAATTGGCCGCTCATGTGCACCCCTACCACCTCGGGGGTCAAAAAGTAAACCGGCTGGCCGAGCATGCCGGCTTCCGCTTCAATCCCGCCCACGCCCCAGCCCACGACGCCGAGACCGTTGATCATCGTCGTGTGCGAGTCGGTGCCGACGAGAGTGTCGGGGAAGAAAAGTTGAGAGTTGAGAGTTGAGGATTGAGAAGAAAGAACGCCTTTGGCGAGATATTCCAAGTTTACCTGGTGCACGATGCCGATGCCTGGCGGGATGAGCTGGAAAGTTTTGAATGCCTGCTGTCCCCATTTTAGGAACTGATAGCGCTCCCGGTTGCGCTTGAATTCCATGTCCAGGTTGAGTTCCAGTGCTCGCGTCGAACCGAAGAAATCCACCTGCACCGAGTGATCGACCACCAAATCAACCGGCACGAGCGGCTCAATGATGTTGGGATCGCGACCGAGTCGTTTTACCGCGCTGCGCATCGCCGCGAGATCGACCACCAGCGGGACACCGGTGAAATCCTGCAGAACTATGCGGGCAACGACGAATGGAATTTCTTCGCTGGCAGGGGCTTTTGCGGCCCAGTTCGCGAGCGCCTCGACATCTTTGCGCCGAACTTTTTGCCCGTCGCAATTGCGCAGGACCGATTCAAGAACAATACGAATGCTGACCGGCAATCGAGATATTTTTCCGATTCCCTGTTGCTCCAGTGCCGGAAGCGAAAACAAAAATCCTTCCCGGCCTTTCCCTGCATCAAATTTTTTCAGCGTTTTGAATTCGTCGTTCATTCAAATTGTCATTTTAGTTCTTCCAACTTTGCCTTGATCTTGTCGAAATTAGGCAGCTGTCTGGCGTCGTCGTTGCTCTCCGCGTACTGGATCACGCCATTCTTATCGATGATGAATGCCGATCGTTTAGGCACGCCTCCCATTCCGAGATTCATTTGTGGCAGGAAGGAATCGTACATCACGCCATAATCCTTCGCGATCTTGTGTTCGTAATCACTCAGCAGCGGCACGATGATGTTTTCTTTTTGAGCCCATGCCTCCTGGGCAAAAGGATTATCGCCGCTGATTCCATAAACAGCGGCGTTCAAGCCGATGTACCCATTCAAGCCGGCGCTGACCTCACACATTTCTGCTGTGCATGTGCTGGTGAACGCCATTGGAAAGAAAAGCAAAAGCGTGTTCTTGTGCCCGAAATTTTCGCTCAGCCGGATTTGCTTTGGCCCGGCCGGGACCTTGGCGGGCAACGTGAAATCTGGCGCTTTAGTTCCGACGGCGAGTGGCATAAATGAAGTCTCCGGTTGAGTTAACTGGGGAGAATTCAGTATAGAGTCGGCGTTCGAGCGGTCAAAAAGAAGATCGCGATCGTTGAATCGTGACATCGAAGACCTGCGCCGATTCGCGATTCACGAATCTCGGATTACGATTTCCGAGCGGCATGGAATTATTCTGGTGGTCGGTCGCAGTTATCCTGTTCGCAACCGGCTTGATTGGCACGGTGCTGCCTGTGTTTCCGGGGACAATTATCATACTTGCTGGCGCGCTCCTTCACCGGATGATGCTCGGTCCGGACAAAAGCATCGGGTGGGGAACTGTGGCCGTCCTGGTGCTGTTGACTGTGGGGTCGTATGCGCTGGATTTTCTAAGCGGCTACTTCGGCGCCCGATATTTTGGAGCCACAAAGTGGGGAATGTTCGGCGCGCTGCTCGGAGCGCTGATCGGCATTTTCTTCGGGCTCGCCGGATTGTTTGTTGGGCCGGTGATTGGCGCGGTCGCCGGTGAATTCATCGCCGGTAAACGAATGATCGATGCCGGCCGGGCCGGCTGGGGCAGTTTGCTGGGGAATCTCGGTGCAATGATGGGCAAACTGTTTGTCGCGCTCGTCATGATCGTGATTTTCTTTATCACGGTGCCGGCACCGTTTTGATGCTCTTTGTCGAGGTGAGTTTCGTCACGAAGACATTGCGTCAATGAGATCAGCTCAATTCACTTACACCCCAATCAGAACAATAATCAAAGGGAGCGTGACGATCATCGTAAGCGTGGTCAACACGAGCGTAGACGCCGCTTCGGTTTCATAGACATGATACCGCGAGCCGAGCAGCGGGGCTACGACGGACGCCGGAATCGCGCACAAAACAATCGCTTCCTGCCCGAGCGGATTTCGAATTCCAAATACCGCGACAAAAAGCGCCATGAGCGCGGGCTGGCCAATCATCTTCATCAGAACATTGCCGAAAATTTCCAGACTAATTCGAATTCGATAGCTAGCAATAATCAGTCCTGCCAAAAAAAGAGAGGTACCCGATGTCGCTGAGCCGAGCAGCTTGAGCATATTGTCAATTTCCTGCGGCACAGCAATGTCTGTCAGCACGAACAATACGCCAAGGAGCGGCGCCCAGACCATTGGCTCTTTTACGCTATTCAAAAGGCAGTGCATAAGCGCATTGCTCGCGGTCTTATTCGCGTCGCGACTGCAACGTTGCTGATGCATTTCTAAGAGAACAACGGTCAACGGGACAAGGATGCCGCATGAAATTACCGTCGCAGTTGCCACTGGTACGATGCTGGCAGAACCGAATAAGCCCGTAAAAATTGGCACGCCCAAAAACGCAACCGACGGAAATGTCACGAGGTTCGCGTGTATTGCCGCTTCGCCCAACGAATGACGCAAAACAAATACGCTGACAAAAACAGCCGCTGCAAACAAACCAATCGTCGCAAGAAACACGCCGAGTAAATATGCTGTTTCCTCGAGCAAACGTGTCCGCGTCGTCGTGACAGTTCCGACAAACATCAACGCGGGCAGCGCATACACCAATACCAATTCATTGAGTCCCATCACTTGCTCTGCGGTAAATTTCTTTTCGCGACCTGCGGCGTAACCAAGTCCGATCACAAACAAAATCGGCAGAAGCACCAAGAGAGCAGAAACAATCATCTTGAATCACGAATTGGCTGTCTCGTGTTATAGTTCCCCTCCCTCTACAGTCGAGATATCTCTCGCCATTCACCCGGTCTTTTCTTCAGCGCCGGTTATGATAAATTATTCACCGATGGCAGATGATCGCTGGCGAGTCTCGCACTGGCGGGACTTGCTGGAGGAAAGTCCGAACACCATACGGCGGCATGCCGCGTAAAACACGCGGGCATCACAGTTGAAAAACTGCGGTGACGGAGAGTGTCACAGAAAAGACACCGCCGGTTCTTTGGCAGCAAAGTGCAGGCAAGGGTGAAAAGGCGAGGTAAGAGCTCACCGCTCGCGGAGTAATTCGCGAGGCATGAAAAACCCCATGCGGTGCAAGACAAAACAGAGGAAGGGCAGCCGGCCCGATAAAGATCCTCGGGTATCGTCGCATCACGGCGTATGAAAATTTGCCGGGCTCTTGGAGAAATCCGAGAGAGATAAATGATCATCCGCGTGAGCAATCACGCTGACAGAATTCGGCTTATCGCCATCGAAAATATGAAGGGCGCTTTCGGAAACGAAGGCGCCCTTCTACCTTTTGCGATGAAAACATGAGCGTCGGAGTAAATGGCCTTGCCGATCTTGGAAAAACGATTCGGTTTCACGTTCCGGTGCTTTCCCGACGCGGCTTGTTTTCGCTGCACGTAGGCACGCTCGCGTGGGCTTGATCAGGCTTCTCTGTTTCGAAAGAGAAGTAATCGATTAGTGCTAGCAACCTAAGGCTGTGCTAGTCCCCGAAAACGTTCAATAATCCAGAGATTGGAAAGGTAACTAAATGGTAACTTAATTCAGTCGGCCATTATTCGGCATCGGTGCGATTCTCCAATTATGAACCCTATGATGAGGCTCTCAGCGTTATTATTCACCACGTCGATATCAAATCCCAAACTACCGAAGCGCGCTATCAACCGCCGTTCCTTTTTAGGCACCTCACTCGCTGTCGGGGGCCTAGTTTTCGTCATGGTAGCCATTGCTCAATCGGCCCTGGCCCAGAACTCGGTCCTGGCCCAGAACTTGGTCAGGTTCAGTGGAGGGATCGGCGTTATTCCCACTGGTTCAGCGAATACAATGGTGCGAGGCGTCGCAGCCGCTGGCCAGATCTGGGTGATCCAGGACCTTTCAGCCGACGTGAAGCAGGACGGGAGGATCCGACTCGACGGCCGAGGTCTTCTTCTGGGCTCAGGCAATGGTGTCGGAAGCAACGCAAACCAGAGCGTTTTTGCGACGCTGTTCTGCGCAAATGACGGGAATATCCAACACAGCTCAAATCTTGCAGGCGTCCCGCTTGAAGTGAATGGCGATTTTCGCATTGACGACACGCTTTCGCCTGCGCCCCCGAATCCCTGCACCAGCCCTGTACTTCTCATCCGGTCCGCTGGATCCGGGGCGTGGTTCGCCGCTGGGATTCCCAGGTGATAAACTATCGGGGTGACGCGTATTATTCTTATTAGGCGTCGAGGGTAGACGGAACCCTTCGTAAGTATCCACCGTGGATGTCATACGCTTCCCGATCTTGCGCCGTCCTTAATCAACTCCTTTCGCTTTGGAAGGTAGTCCTTGAGCCTGGGTCTGAGTTCTGTCGAATGCTTTGATAATCTGAGAGATAACGTCCTCTCCCGACTCCCGCAACAAAGCCTCTAATCGAATGTGATACTAGTTATAGTAAAGCTGCTGCTTGTTCAAATCGCCACTCCATCGCATCCCGTGATGGAAGTCATGGAAAGCCTTGCTGAAAAACTCCCGCTGCCGTCCGGCTGTCGGCAAAGCTTCTGTGGACTATTTCAACGCCTTTCCGGGGCGTCTTGCCGATTGTTCTGACCGATACCTTTCGTTTTGACTACCCGGATTCTCATAGGGGAAGGAGCGAAGGCGACCTTCGCTTTAGGGGTCACTGGGCTAGCGCCGGCGTCGACGACGAACCTTAGGCCACGGATGGCTTGAGCTTCGATTTTTTGTGCAGCAGCGGCAGAACTTTTTCCACCAATGCGTCAGCGGTGATGCCGTGCTTCTTGCGCAAGATTGGAACGGCGCCGTGCTCGATGAATTGATCGGGCCACCCGACGCGCACCACCGGTGTGTTGATCATTTGTGAGTGAAGATGTTCCATGACCGCGCAGCCGAAACCATTGTGCAGCACATGGTCTTCGATCGTGCAGACCACTTCGACGCTACGCGCGAAAAATTCGAGCGTGCCAGTGTCCATTGGTTTGATCCATCGCGGATTGATCAATGCGACGGAAATTCCTTTCTCCTCAAGTTTGCGCGCCGCTTCCTGGGCCACTTCAAACATGTTGCCCAAACCGAAGATGGCCACATCGCGCCCATGTTGCACGACTTCCGCCTTACCGATCTCGAGAAGTTTTGGCTCCGGCTTGATTTTTACGCCTGGTCCCGATCCTCGTGGATAACGGACGGCAATCGGACCGGAGTTGTAGTGCGCCATGGTCCACAGCATATCGACGAACTCGTCCTCATCCTTCGGCTGCATGTGGACCCAATTGGGGATGTGTCGCAGGTAACCGATATCGAACAAGCCGTGATGCGTCGGGCCATCGTCGCCGCTTAATCCAGCGCGGTCCATGCACAGTTTCACATTCAAGTTTTGGATGGCGATATCGTGAATCGCCATGTCGTAGGCGCGCTGGAAGAAGGTGGAGTAAATCGCGAGGAACGGTTGCAAACCCTGTGTTGCCAGCCCACAGGCAAAAAGCGTGGCGTGCTCCTCGGCGATGCCGACATCGAAATAGCGGTCGGGATGGGCCTTAACGAAATGCGAAAGACCAGTCCCGCTTGGCATCGCCGCGGTAATTGCAACGAGCTTCTGATTCGTATCCGCGAACTTGGCCAGCGTCTTGCCGAAAATCTCCGAATAGGTAGGCGTCGGCGTCGGCGCGGTCTCGCCGCTCTCGATCTTGTATTTGCCGAGACCATGAAATTTGTCGGGTTGCTTGAGCGCCGGCGCGTATCCCTTGCCCTTTTGGGTGAGAATGTGCAACAACACCGGCTCTTCCTGAGTTTTCAAAAACTCAAATGTCCGGATCAGTAACGGAATATCGTGCCCGTCGATTGGGCCGTAGTAACGCAAGCCGAGTTCCTCGAAAATGACACTCGGCACTAATAACCCCTTAACGCTTTCCTCGACCTTATGGGCGAAATCAGCAATCGATTTGCCGGCAATCGTTTGCACGAAATGGCGCGCTTTCTCATGTAGATGCGCGAACGTCGGGCTGGTGGCAATGGTGTTCAGATAGTTTGCGATTGCCCCGACATTCTTTGCGATCGACCACTCATTGTCGTTCAGCACGACGATGAAACGCTTGGTGTGCGCTTTAACATTGTTGAGCGCTTCGTAACTGATTCCGCATGTGAATGCGGCGTCGCCCGCTACGACGATAACGTTCTCGTCGCCACCGCGGAGGTCGCGCCCCACCGCCATGCCCAGCGCAGCGGAGAGCGCCGTACCCGCGTGACCTGCGCCGTAGCAATCGTGTTCGCTCTCGGTGCGCAAAAGGAAGCCGTTGAGCCCGCCGAACTGGCGCATGGTATTAAAACGATCGAGCCGCCCTGTAAACAATTTGTGGACGTAACCTTGATGACTGACGTCCATAACGAACCGATCGTGCGGCGTGGTGAAGACCCGGTGTAACGCGATCGTCAGTTCGACGACACCGAGATTTGGTCCCAGATGTCCCCCGGTTTGAGAAAGGACACTGATTAGTTCTTCCCGCACCTCCTGCGCGAGCTGGAGCAGGTCCTGTTCGCGCAGCGCCTTGATATCGGCGGGCGATCGGATCCCGTCGAGCAGGCGCGGTGGTGTGACGGTTGCCTCGGAGGTCTGGGCCGACTTAGAAGAGCTTGATTTCATCATTTGTGCTTTCGGATTCGTCTACGGTTTCGGCCGGAGCAGCCTGCTCCAGCGTGGACTCGAAATCGCTAACTATCGCCTTTCCTGCGCTGTTGCGAGCTATGATTTCGATCTTTTGCTCCGCCTTGGCAAGGCGCTCCTGGCAAACTTTCACTAGATTCATTCCTTCGTCGTAACGCACGATGAGATCTTCGAGCGGGAGTTTGCCGGATTCCATTTGCTCGACAATTTTTTCGAGCCGATCCATCGCGCCCTCAAAGTTAAGCTCTGCCTCGCGCGCCTTCGGTTTGCTGCTCATGGGGAAAACGGAAGAATTAAGCACAGGTTAGGCAGGAAAAAAGGACGACTTATGACGGACGCTCGCCAGGAACAGAGCGAATTGGACACATTAACGCTTTCAGCCGACCCAAGAAATAAGCATTCGCGTCGATTCAAAGCGCAGCCGAATATCCTGCTCTTAAATCCATGAAAAGAATGTCGGCGATTTCGCGTTCGTGGTGGCGCCGATCTAAGGACATGAATCAAAGTGACCTATCACCCGCGCCATCTTATTACGGCATGTGGGACGCGGCCGCGCGATTCGCGGCTGAAATCCGGGCGAGCGATTTCATGGCTGAAATGATCCGGCGCCGCGATGCATTCGGTGCCGAAGGAGTCATGGGAGCGATCGATTGCGCAACGCTTTATGCATTGACGCGTTGGCTCCGGCCGACTGCGATAGTCGAGTCCGGCGGATATATTGGAATGTCGTCTGCGTTTATCTTGAAAGCGCTGGCAGACGAAAAGCTCACTACGGCCAAACTGTACAGCATTGAACTGAGCCAGGAGTGCGATCAGGGCGCTTTGATTCCAGATGAGCTGCGATCCGCCTCAGCCGGTTTCGTGCCGATGCGCGGCAAAGTGGAAGATTTCCTCAAGCGCGATCGGCTCCCTTCGTCGATCGACATGTTTCTTCACGACAGCTCGCATAGTTATCGGCACATGCTCTGGGAATTTCGCCAATTTTGGCCGCGCCTGCGCAACGGCGGATTGCTCGTGTCGCATGACGTGCAGATGAACGCAGCGTTTCCCGAATTTGTGACCAAAACGTACGCTCACGATAAAAAGACCGGCCGCCGCGACGTGCAGCGCACATCGCATCACGAATGGGGCCGCTGGGGTTACATCGGCTTCGCCATTAAAAAAAGCTGAGGTTCGACTTAACCTTTTCGCTGCTAAAACAGGCGTTTCCTGTTTGCCGATTCTTCTACCAACTTTTGCAATCGCTTAATGCGGGTTGCTTCCTGCTTTGCACTCACTATCCACCAACCGATTGCTTTTCGATATGAAGGCGGCTGAGCGTAAAAGAAATCCCAGGCGGCTTTGTTTTGCCTCAGCTTTTTCTCATAAACCCCATCGAGATTCGCGGTCCTTTGTTCGTAGGAATAAATTCCCGAGCGGTTTTCTTTCCGCGCGTCAAACGCAGCCAGACCGTGAGGCTTCATCAAACCTCTATCGTTCAATTCTCGTGCGCGCTTGATGTTGACCGCGCTCCAGATGCTTCCGCGTCTCCGTGGCGTGAATCGAATCGTGTAACGCAAATCATCGACGCTCTTGCGGATCCCATCGATCCAACCGAAGCAAAGCGCTTCATCCACCGATTCCGGCCAGGTGATGCTCGGTTGTCCGGAGCTTTTCTTATAATAACCGACCCACAATTCCTGCGTGGTCGCGTGATTCTTCTGCAGCCATCTGCGAAAATCGTTTGGTGATTTGAAGTATCTGATCTTCATCGCGGCAGATCCCATTCGGTCCGAGCAAGGCCGGGAACTGCGTGGACTATCCCGCCGAGCAAGGCGGCCACCCATGCACGGGCAGTTAACCGATCTGCTTTTTGTAAGCTTCCGCGTCTTTCAACTGCTTGAGATCGTCTGCGTTGTCGAGCTTGAGAATGAAAATCCAGCCCTGGCCGTAGGGTTCGCGGTTAATCAGCCCCGGGTCGGCTTCGAGCGCTTTGTTTACTTCCACGACTGTCCCTTTTAGCGGCGCGTAGATGTCGCTCGCCGCTTTCACGGACTCGACGACTGCGATTGCTTCTTTTGCGTCTGCCTGTCGATCCATTTTTGGCAACTCGACGTAAACCACGTCAGTCAATTCAGATTGGGCGTGATCGGTAATCCCGACACGCACGTTGTCGCCTTCGCGTTTGATCCATTCGTGTGATTCGGTGTAGAGCAGGTCGTCAGGGACATTCATGATTTTTTGTAGAGCGGCTTCTTTTCTATGGTAGCTGGAAATTTTTGTCCGCGAATTTCGATATCGATTTGCGAGCCGATTTTCGCGCGACCGCGTCGAGACATACGCCATCCCTATGCCCCAGTTCAAGCTCGGAGAAAGCGTTCCGCTGGTGACTTCGCCGACGCGTTGTCCGTCCTCGAAGACTGCGTAATGCGGTCGCGGTGGTGGTCCTTTCTCTTTCATTCGAAACGGCACAAGCTTTTCGTGCGGTCCTTTTTCTTTTGTTTCAACCAAAACGTCCCGTCCGATGAAGTTTGGTTTGGTCAGATCTACAAAAAATCCCAGTCCTGCTTCAATCGGATTTCGTTCCGGCGACAAATCGGAACCGTTGAGCGGGTAACACATTTCCAAGCGCAACGTGTCGCGCGCTCCGAGACCGCACGGCTTGATTCCGAACGGCTTGCCTCTTTCCAGCGCGGCGTTCCAAAACTTCGCCGCATCAGTTGCCCGAAAGAAAACTTCAATCCCGTCCTCGCCCGTGTAACCGGTGCGCGCCACCGAGACGGTCGTCCCATCGAACGGAAAATCGGCAATCGAATTTCGCGACGGTAAATCGATATCCCTGCCGAACAGCGCGTGGAAGAACTCGGTGATCTGTGGGCCTTGGATGGCGACTCCACCAAAATCCGCGCTGCGATTGGTGAGCAGAACTGCATTTACAAGATGGCCTTGCAACCATGCGAAATCCTCGTCCGCTCGCGCCGCGTTTACGACCAGCAGAAATTTCTGCTCCCCAATTCGATAAACAATCAGGTCATCAATGATGCCACCACGCTCGTTCAGCAGAAAGGTGTATTGCCCGGTTCCAACATCGAGCTTGCCGACGTTATTTGTGAGCATGGCGTTGAGCCATTCGCACGCGCCTGTCCCTTCCACGATCAATTGTCCCATGTGCGAAATATCGAACATGCCGACATTGTTTCGCACGGCTTGATGTTCCTCGACGATGCGTGTGTATTGAACCGGCATTAGCCATCCGGCGAAAGGAACCATTCTCGCGCCGAGCTGGACGTGTTCACCGTAAAGTGGTGTCTTCTTTGGCGCAGCTTCGCTCACACGCCAAAGTAAGCGGCGCAGTGATTGCATGCAAAGGTGGATCGGCTTCTCCGAAGACGATGGCAGAGGATTCGCCGAAGGCGCAAATATCAGGCGGCTAAGCCGCATTGATTGCCATCGCGTTGAGGACAACGCGATCGACCTTGCGCGCAAACTACGTGCCTTTACCGTGCGTCGCGATGCCTCTACTCGACAAACTTGAACGCCGCTTCGGTTTTCTCGCTGTTCCGGGATTGATCCGGATCGTGATCGTCTTCACGGCGCTGGTGTGGGGGTTAATGTGGCTGAATCCCAATTTCGGCTCCGCTCTTGATCTCGATCCGGCACGCATTCGTCACGGCGAAGTCTGGCGGCTGGTTACTTACATTTTCATTCCGCGTGGCATCGGCACTTCCGGCGCCATGCAGCCTCTATGGGTCGTGCTTTTCCTTTGGTTTCTCTGGTTTATTGGGGAAGGACTCGAACAGGCGTGGGGGGCGTTTCGCCTGACGCTTTATTTCATTGTCGGAATGATCGGCACGACAGTGGCCGCAGTTTTCTTCGGAGCGCGTTTTTCCAACTCCATGTTGTACGCGTCGTTGTTTTTCGCTTTCGCGCGATTCTATCCCGATCAGGTCATCTATCTTTTCTTTATCTTGCCTGCGAAAATCAAGTGGATCGCATGGGTCTCGGCAGCATTCTTATTACTCGGCTTTGTGACCGGTACGAATTCCTATCGGATGGCGCTGGTAGCGGCCCTGGCCAATTATTTGATCTTTTTCGGACCGGAAATGATTCATGACGCTCGGCATCGCGGCGAAGTTTCAGTGCGAAGAAAACGTTACGCGCAGAGTGCGCGAAGCGAAGCCGAGCCGCTTCATAAATGCGCAGTCTGCGGCGCGACGGAATTGAGCGATCCGAATCTCGACTTCCGCGTGGCACGCGATGGCGAGGAGTACTGCATGGCGCATTTGCCGAAAACGGCAACGCCCGCGCGTTAGATTTTGTAGCCGCCTCGCTGTGTCCAGGCTTGAATCGCGTTGGGTGGGCACGGCGACACAGCGCCGTGGCTACAACACTGCTTGACCACGAGTTCCTGGGTACGAAACTAACCGCGATGACCGATAAAAACACCGCGTTGGTTCCCGAAGAAGGCTGGCATTGCCTGCATTTGTTTTACCGAATCGAATATGGCCAATGGCAACTGCTGAGCCGGGAAGAACAAAATGCCGCAAAAACGAATCTGTCGTCGCTTGTGCAGGAAGTGCGCGCCATGGATTCAACGCAATTACTCACGCTTGGCGTGGTCACGCCGAAAGCCGACGTCGGTTTCATGTTGATCACGCCAGACCTTCAGAATGCCAACCAAATCGAAAAACGGCTCTCGCTCTCGTTAGGCGCAGACATGCTGACCCCAGTTTACAGTTATTTGTCGCTTACCGAGGAAAGCGAATACATCACCAGCGAAGATGAATACGCAAAGACGCTTGAGCCCAGTGTGCGGAAAGATCCTGTAAAATTCGATCAAGCCCTCGCGACGTTTCGCGAGCGGATCAAACATTACCGGCAGGAGCGCGTTTATCCCACGCTGCCCGACTGGCCGATCGTTTGCTTTTATAACATGAGCAAACGCCGCGGCGAACAGCGGAATTGGTACGCGCTGCCGTATGATGAGCGCCGCAAACTGATGAAAGGACATGCCGCAGTCGGGCGCGAGTTCGCCGGGAAAGTGAAACAGCTCATCACCGGGTCAACCGGCCTCGACGACGCAGAATGGGGCGTGACTCTGTTTGCGCGCGATACGTTCGAGATCAAGGCGATCGTTTACAAAATGCGCTTCGATCCGGTCAGCGCCGAGTACGCCGACTTCGGCGAATTCTACATCGGTATTCAACTGCCACTCGACGAATTGTTCCGGCGGCTGCAGCTGTAGCAATCTTCCTCTTCTTCTCTTCCTCTTAGTCTTGGCTGCTGCGTTCGATTGTCTCTAGCCTGACTAAGATTAAGATGCAGAGGAAGAGGAAGATTTGCTCGGATGGGTGACAGAGCGGTCTATTGTGCACGCCTGGAAAGCGTGTGTGCTGAAAGGCACCGGGGGTTCGAATCCCCCCCCATCCGCGATTGATGGCCCTGCTGGTAACATTGTCGGCTACCTCGCTCTCTTCGATTAGTAATCGCGTCTCTGCCTAACGATCACGTTGTTCAACAACCTGCAGTTCTTGTCGCAACTTAACCACGCTCTCGTCGGGAAGGACGCCGCGAAAGTTTACGCTTGGATAAATCATGCAATCGCGTCCGATAACCGAGCCGGGATTGATCACTGCGTTGCAGCCGATCTCCGTTCTATCTCCAACGATTGCGCCGAATTTTCTGAGGCCAGTCGGGATCTGGCCATCGGGTGTTACGACCGCGATTTCGGCGTGATCGAGCTTAACGTTGGAGAGAATCACGCCTGCGCCCAGATGTGCATGGTGACCAATAATCGAATCACCAACATAATTGAAATGCGGCACCTGTACTTCATCGAACAGGATAGAGTTTTTGAATTCGCAGGAGTTGCCCATGACCACGCCATTGCCAACGATCACATTTTCGCGCACGTAGCAGCCGCTCCGGATGTGGCAGTTGTCGCCGATCCATGCCGGGCCCTTCAACACCGCGCCCTGTTCGACGACCGTTCCTCTGCCAATAAAAACATGGTTGCTGATAAATGGCTTGCCCATTAGCTCGCCGAGGATTGCAGGCTTTAAACGAAATTGGAGGTAACTGGCGATTTGTTTGAGGGCGTCCCAGACGTAATTCTGGTTTTCGAACAGCTTCGGATGAGCCGTGTGATCGAGATTAAGAAAATCGGCGGGCGCAAACATGAGTCTATATGCGGAACGATGAGTGAATCATTCGCATCGCGCGAGCGCAAATTCCACGCCTGCTGCCCACGTTCCCCGGATCACGCTGTACCACGCCGCGTGAGTTTTTGGCCGTCTTTCGTATCGCGTACGTCCCATCCTAGCGCAGAAATTCGATCGCGCAGTTCGTCACTTCCCTTCCAATTCTTTTCGCGTCGCGCGTTCTCGCGCTGTTCTGCCAGTTGCGTCACTTCCGCTGGGACCGCGATTTCGGTCTCCGGCTCGAGATCGAGGACTGTGTTGATTCGTTTCCACCAATCCAGCCACGCTTTTGCGGACGCGGCGTCGAGTTTGTTTTCGTCCATTGCACGGTTCGTCTCGCGAACCGATTCGAACAGGAATCCGAGTGCCGCGGAAATGTTTAGATCATCATCCAACGCTTCTTCAAACTTCTGCGTTGGAAGTTGGGCGTTGGACGCCTGCTCGCGATTCATCGGAGTTGAACGTTGGACGTTTGCTTCCTGGGATTTCTCCTCGAGTCGCGTCAGCCATTCGTCGATTCGGCCTAACGATTCTCTCGCCTCTTTCATTCCTTCCCAGGTAAAATTGAGCGGTACCCGATAATGCACGCGCAACAGCGCGTAACGAATCTCGCGCCCGGTGTAGTTTTTCGCGAGAACATCCGGCACGGTGTAAAAATTGCCTAACGACTTTGCCATTTTCTGGCCGTCGACCAGCAAATGCGCGCAATGGAGCCAGTAACGGACAAATTTCTTACCCGTCACGCCTTCGCTTTGGGCGATCTCGGCTTCGTGATGCGGGAAAATGTTATCGACCCCACCGCAATGGATGTCGATTTGATCGCCTAACAACGCTGTCGCCATCGCGCTGCACTCGATGTGCCAGCCGGGCCGGCCTGGTCCCCATGGCGAATCCCACTTCACATCGCCATCTTCGTCATCCCACGCTTTCCAGAGCGCGAAATCACCGATGTGTTCCTTGTCGTATTCGTCGTGCTTCACCCGTCCAGTCGATTGCAATTGCGTGAGGTCGAAGTGCGCGAGCTTGCCGTAATCCGGAAATTCGTTGATACGAAAATAGACTGATTTGTCGTCCGCTTGATAAGCGAGACCGTGCGCGATGAGCTCGCCGATCATCTCGATCATTCTGTCGATGTAACGCTGGTCGGTGGCAGCGGGAAATTCATTGGCACGTTTGATCCGCAATGTTTCTGCGTCCTGGAAGAACGCCTTTTTGAATTGCTCCGTGAACTTCGTCAGCGGCACTTTGGCTTCGCGCGCGCCGCGAATCGTCTTGTCATCGACGTCGGTGATGTTCATCACGCGATGCACCCTGTAACCGCGTAGTTCCAGATGGCGCTGAAGCAAATCCTCGAAGATGTAAGCGCGAAAATTTCCGATGTGTGCTCGGCTGTAAACGGTCGGTCCGCAAGTGTAGATGCCGATTGCGCGCCCGGCCGGATCGCGCGGCTCGAATTCCTCGATCTTGCGCGAGTAAGTGTTAAAGAAGCGCAACGCCATTAGCTGCCTTTTCAGTGCGCCCCGCGATCGCGCCCTACCACTTCAACGCTGGCCACCACCATCGCGGCGATGCCCTCGCTGCGCCCGATCGCCCCGAGCTTTTCATTTGTTGTCGCTTTGATGCTTACATCGGTTTCGCTACCGTCGATGGCACTGGCGATGTTCTTCCGCATCCCGGAAACATGCGGCGCGATCTTCGGTTCTTCGGCGATGATTGTTGCATCGATGTTGAGCACGCGGGCTTTCTTTTCCGCGAGCAATTTGCTCACCTGTTTCAAAATATCGATGCTGCTGATGCCGCGAATTGATTCGTCCGTGTTTGGGAAATGCTGGCCGATATCGCCGGCGCCGATCGCGCCCAGCAATGCATCAGCGACGGCGTGAGACAAGACATCCGCGTCGGAGTGTCCTTCCAATCCGTGCGAGTGTGCAATCTCGACGCCTCCAAGGATCAGCTTCCGTCCTTCAACAAGGCGATGTACGTCGTAGCCAATTCCGCATCGAACGCTCATGGTCATTAGAGTTTGAGATTAATAACGCCATTCGACGCAATGATGCTGTATTTATCTTTCATGTCCTCGCGCGGGCGAAGATCGACAGTTCCACCGGCGTTTTCAACCAGCAGCCAGCCGGCTGCGATGTCCCACAGGCTGATTCCCTGCTCAATGTAAACGTCGAGTCGTCCGCAGGCGACATAAGCCAGATCGAGCGCAGCGCTGCCGAGTACACGGCATTTGCGCACGCGATGAATCATTTGCTGGAGCAACGGGAAGTTTGTGTTGATCGTCTCGGCTGTTTTGGCGAGCCCAATAGAGATGACAGCTTCAGCGAGATCTGCGCGATCGCTTACGTGGAAGGGATCGCCATTCAATTTCGGAATTTCACCTTTTTGTCCCTTCCACATTTCACGACGAATGGGGTCGTAGATAACACCAACCATGACCTCGTTGTGGAGACGCAATGCAATCGAGACGCAAAAATGCGGAATGCCATAGAAATAATTCACGGTGCCATCCAGCGGGTCGACAATCCACTGGTGTTCGCTGGATTGATCGCCCACGACTCCTTCTTCACCGTAAAGCGCGTGCTTGGGAAACTCTTTGAGGAGAAGCCTGGTAATTAGCTCCTGTGCCTGAACGTCGATCTCGAGCTTGATATCGTGCGCTGCGACGGCATTGACGCGCTGTGGGCGCCGGAAATTTTTCCGAAGCAACTTGCCGGCTGCGCGCGCAGCTTTTTCAGCGGCATCAAGGTAATGCTTCATATATTGTCATTCTGAGCGAAGCGAAGGATCTCTGCCTTTCTGTGCCGATCGCTCACGGGAATAAACCCAGATGTTTCGCTCCGCTCAACATGACAGAGCAAAAAAAACCGGGAGGAAAATAAATTCTCCTCCCGGGTTGAAGTTAGGGTTGTGACTCCGAAAGCCTTCGGAGCCGTTGATCAAGCGTGGGGCGTTAGTGCCTCTTTTTCTTCGCTGATTTTTTCTTTGCTGCTTTTTTCTTCTTCGCCATCGACTAATTCCCCCCTTTCATCCGCAACACGCGCGGAACTCTGTGAAGAGTTGGGAATGACTTCACTTAAACGAGTTCAGTTAATCGTCACATTTTTTTTGTCAAACATTTTTGTTGCGAAATTTGAAAATATTTTTACGAGCTCGCGCGAGATAATTTTTTTTGGCGCACGAGAAATTCTCTTTTTTTCGCCGTTTCGAAACAAAATTATCACTTCATTCACGTCGCTTTCCATTCCCGAATCTGCGCCGCTTACATCGTTTGCGACGATGATGTCACAATGTTTTGCGCGCAGCTTTTTCGCAGCGTTTTCTTCCAGGTGATCTGTTTCCGCAGCGAAACCGACGAGAACGAATTGTCGATCCTGCTTGTGACCTAACGAATCGAGAATGTCGCGCGTGGGAACTAGTTCGAGCGAGAACTTCGCGTCGCGCTTTTTGATTTTTGTCGATGAAACATTTGCTGGTTTGTAATCCGCTACGGCGGCGCACAAGACGCATATGTCGCATTGATCTGCATACCGGTGGACCGCTTCGAACATTTCGTCGCTGGTCGAAACAGGAATCAAGTTTGCATTGCGCGGTGGCTCAACAATGGCCGGACCTGAAATCAACGTGACATGGTGCCCTTCAGTGAGCGCCGCTTCGGCGATGGCGTAGCCCATTTTTCCGGATGAGCGATTCGAAATGTAACGAACCGGATCGATCGGCTCGCGCGTGGGCCCGGCCGTGATGAGGAATCTCACGCGATCAAATTATCCTGGCGGGCGAGCAGAAGCTCCGCACGGAACGCGATGTCGTTTACTTTCCAAAGTCTGCCAATTCCTTCGTAGCCGCACGCAAGCATTCCTTCTTCTGGTCCGATGAATTCAACGCCCCGCGCTTTCAGTTTTTCCACGTTGTCGACCGTAGCGGGATGCTCCCACATTTTTCCATTCATGGCCGGCGCGAGCAGAATTGGAGCGCGTGTTGCGAGCGCGATGGCTGCAAGCGGATGATCGGCCAGGCCGTGTGCAAGTTCGGCGATGATGTGGGCTGTCGCTGGCGCGATCAGCAACAGGTTCGCTCGGTCGGCGAGCTCGATGTGCCCGGGCCGCCAACTTTCCCTCTCGTCAAAGAAGCTGGTTGTCACAGGATTCTTTGAAAGCGTCTGCAACGTGAGCGGAGAAATAAATTCAGTGGCATCCCGGGTCATGACGACAAAAACTTCGTGGCCTTGTTTGACAAGCAAACTGGCAAGCTCGGCAGATTTGTACGCGGCGATCGAGCCGGTAACACCGAGCAGAACCGATTTCGTGCCCGGTCGAATACGCACAACCTTTCGCGTGCTCGCCTTGTCGCGTTTTCTCTTGGCGTCTCTGCCTTCGGCAATCATTTCTCGATCAATCGGCGGCTCAAATAGCTTTCTGCCTCCATGATTTGCCGGAACCTTTGCAAATCTTCCTCCACCGATCCACTGATAATAGTATAACGATAATCGCGCCAATGTTCCATCTCGCGAGCCGCGGTGGCCAGACGCGAATCGATTTGCTGCGCGGTTTCCGTTCCACGTTTTAGCAAGCGTTTCCGCAATTCCTCGAGATCGGGAGGCATGATGAATACATCGGCCAAAGCATCCCGGATCAGTGGATCGCCGCAGTTGCGAATCACAGCAGCGCCTTGCGTATCGATGTCGATCAAAACGTTCTTTCCAGTTTCTAAATTTGTCACGATTGGCTCACGCAAGGTGCCGTAATGGTCTCCGTGCACCTGTGCGTGCTCCACAAAATCTCCTTTCGCGACTCGCTCGCGGAAATCCGCATCAGAAAGAAACCGATAATCCTGGCCATCGATCTCACCGGCACGTGGCGTTCGCGTCGTGCACGAGACGGAATAAAACAGATTGGGGTTCCGCCGAATCCTTTCCACCAGTGTGGTCTTGCCCGCGCCCGATGGAGCAGAAACCACAAAAAGAATTCCGCGGCGGCTGAATTTTTTACTCAAGATTTTGGGCTTGCTCGCGAATCTTCTCCAGCTCGGACTTGCAGGCGATGACGCGCTGAGAAATTGCGGCATCGTTTGCCTTCGCTCCGAGCGTGTTGAGCTCCCGAAACATTTCCTGGGTGATGAATTCCAGTGTGCGCCCCACCGGTTCTTTGCTGCGCAGATGGTGTGCGAATTGGGTGAGATGACTTTCCAGACGGACTAATTCCTCAGACACATCTGCGCGATCGGCAAAGAACGAGATTTCCTTCAACAAGCGTTCATCGTCATTCTCAATTGGCAGGCCAGCCTTCTGGATGCGATCGAGAAGGACGGCACGATATCGGCTGACCACATCGGGATGAAATGTGCGGATTTCCTTGAGTTTTTTGCGAATTGCTTTCAGGCGATGGATCAAGTCCTTGGCCAGATGTTTCCCTTCCCGTTCGCGCATTTTGATTAAATCGGCGAGGGCGCCGCGTAATGCACGGTCGATAGCCGGCCATGCTTCCTCCGGATCAAGCGCTTGTTCAGGAAAGCGCATCACTCCGGGAGCCTGCAGGATTGTGCTGATCGTGATTTCCCCCGGGGCGTTCAATTCCTTTTGCAATGCCCGCATCGCTTCGTGATAAGAGCGGGCCAACTCGGTGTCGAGGGCCAGAGTGCGCGTGCCATTTGGGCCGCTGTGAAGAGCGATCATGGCATTGGTCCGCCCGCGCGAAATATTTTCGTTGATCGTCTGGCGAATGCGCGGTTCCAGCTCTCCGAGATCGCGCGGCAAATTGATCACGATATCGCTCTGCTTTCGGTTCACCGAATTGAGCTCAACGCTAAATTTTCGTCCGGCGTGGACCACTTCAGCACGGCCATATCCAGTCATGCTTCTCATAGCTGATGCAAAGCTTATCGCAGAGAAACGTTCAACGTTCAATGCAAAGCAGTGAGCGAAACGAACCCGCGGCGTTGAAAAGGAGCAGGGCACCCGTTATGCACCGCGTGTGAACCACTGGCAGCGAGAGCTGGTCGCGAGCGCCATTTTGCGATTTGGTTTTCGAAAGGTGTTACGGGAGACGACAATTGATCGTACCGAATATGCAGTTCCAAAACTCGAGCGCAGTTTGTTCGTGCTTGTTTGCGTCGGGCTCGTGTCGATCTTTACCGGCTTCCTCACTGGCCTGAATCTGGCGTGGACAGCGATGGCCGGTGCGGCACTTGTGATGGTGCTCGCGGACGCGACACGCACGACGTGCTGAAGCCGGTCGATTGGCATTTGCTCCTTTTTTTTGCGGCGCTCTTTGTGGTAGTCGACGGCTTAAGCGATACCGGCCTGCCAGATGCGATTTATTCGCGAATGCAGCCGATCTTTGGATCTACCACCCCAGCGCAGGCGTGGAACCTGGCCTGGTTTTCCGTGCTCGGATCTAACGTTTTCTCCAATGTCCCCTTCGTGCTCGTGGCAGGAAACTGGATCGCGCGATTTAGGGATCCGGCTTTGATGTGGAAGGTCCTTGCGCTTGCGACGACGTTTGCCGGGAATCTTACGATCATTGGTTCGGTTGCGAACATGATCGTAGTGGAATCAGCGCGCGATCATATCCAGGTCGGTTTTTGGGATTACGCGCGGTTTGGAATTCCGATCACCATTCTGACGACCGCTGCTGGCGTGGTCGTGCTGCTTGTTTTGCGCTAAGGAGGGCTTGCGCTGCGCGCCGATGAGGCGATGGCATTGCGATGTTGTCGATGGATTCAAACCACTGCTGCGTTGGAGAAATTCTGTTTGGCGTCGCATGACGGTACACCACAAACGCAATCCGATGATGGGTGAAGGGAAATGTCGACCTGTAGAGCGGCCGGCCCGAAGCTCTTGTTGCCAGCCGCGGCAAAATCCACATGCCACGCCAGCGTGCGGGTGATTGCTCGAGCAGAACTCTGCCGTGACTAACGACAAATGCATGTCTTTCGAGAAGTCTTTCTGTGTGTGGTTTGGATTTCTTGACGGGGAGCGCTCCGGGATTTTTTGCACGGCAGAATTTCTTCACGGGGCAGACGCTGCATTTCGGTTTATCCGGCAGGCAAACAAGGGCACCTAGATCGATAAGCGCGGAATTGAAACGCGCCGCATTGCGCTTTGGTACGAGTTGCGCGGCATGCTTCCAGAGTTTTTCGCGGCCGATTGCGGAATCGATCGGGGCGCGCATGTCGAGCAATCGGGCCAGAACACGCGAGCTATTCGCTTCAACGATTGGGACCGGTTGATTGTAAGCAAAGGTTGCGACTGCGTTCGCGATATAGCGGCCAACGCCCGGTAATTTGCGAATCGCAGCCATATCACCAGGCAAGGTCCCGCGGTGCTGATCCCGCACAATCCTGGCAGCGGCACGAAGGTTTCGCGCCCGGTTGTAATAGCCGAGTCCCTGCCAGGCGTGGAGGACGTCGTTTTGCGAAGCGCACGAAACTGACGCAAAATCAGGAAACTGGCGGAGCCATTTATTATAATAAGGGATTACGGTGACGACCCGGGTTTGCTGAAGCATGAACTCGGAGACCAGAATCGCATAGGGATCTCGGGTCTTGCGCCACGGTAGATCGCGGCCATGGCGGCGAAACCAGTGGAGAAGAGAACGGCGGAACGGGCGGATGTTCTCATGTGAACTCACACTTCGCACGACAGGCTTCTAACTTGTCATGTCGAGCGGAGTCGAGACATCTCTAAATGTTCCAGAGATTCCTCGACTTCGCTCGGAATGACAAAAGGGTTGAGCGTTGGACGTTGAGCGTTCAGCGTTAGACGTTCTCCGCGAATGAATTCGTATACACATCCGCTCACCAATGAACAGGTCGCAAAGCTGCGGGCTCTGCTCGATGAACTCGGCTTCAAGTTTGCGCCCAAGGACTGGATGGTCTTCTTCGGGCAGAAGAACAAATTGAGTGTGGCGGTTTACGAGAAGGGACCAAAGGTGCTGGTGCAGGGAAAAGGTGTAGAGGAATTTGTGCAGTTCGAGCTGGAGCCGAAAATTCTCGGCGAGGCGAAACTGGGCTACGAAGAGGTGCATTCGCCTGAAATGTTCCAGCCGCACTTTGGTGTGGACGAAAGCGGGAAGGGGGATTTTTTCGGCCCGCTGGTAATCTCTGGGGCGTACGTCGACCAGGGGATCGCGCGCAAACTTCTCGATGCCGGTGTGGTAGACAGCAAACGGGTCAGCTCGGATGCTCGGATTCGCGCTTTAGCAGACACAATCCGAAAGAGTTCACTGAGCCTCGTGGAAACCGTCCTGATTGGGCCAACAAAGTACAACGAGCTCTATGAGAAATTTGGCAATTTGAACAAACTGCTCGGTTGGGGGCACGCAAGGGTGATTGAGAATTTGCTGGCCAAAAAGCCGGATTGCCCAAGGGCGCTATCGGATCAATTTGCGGACGCGCGCGTGGTGGAGCAATCGTTGTTGCGGCACGGGAGAAAAATCAATATCGAGCAGCGGCCAAAAGCAGAATCAGATATCGCGGTGGCGGCGGCATCGATCCTCGCGCGAGAGGCATTCATTAATTGGCTGGAGCGGAAAGGGAAGGAGATCGGTTTGCGGTTGGATCGGGGAGTGTCGGCGGGAGTGAAAGAAAGCGCCAAAAAACTCGTGGAAATGAATGGGCCGGGCGCATTGCGCGCGGTTGCTAAAGTGCACTTCCGCACCGCCCACGAAATGGCGCCGGAATTTTATCCCGCTCCAGCTCCGCGCGAAAATTGGACCGGTCCGCGTCTGTCACGCCGCGGTTCCAGCCGAGACAAGTGATTTGATTAGCGCGTTGAACAACAGATTGGTGTCGGGTGCCGTATTGACGCATGAGGGCCTTTCCCGCGACCGTTTGGCCCTCTGGTCGAAGACGTTACCGGGTTTAAAAAAAGCGTTTTTATGCTTCATTGAGCCACCACAAGGGCAACACGGAACGAATACTACAATAGATATGGCAAAGTTAACCAAGCGCGACATCGTCGTCGCCATAAGCAACCAAACTGGCATGGTCCAGCATCAAGTCTTCGATGTAGTCCAGCGGACGCTTGATAAAATTACCGACAGTCTCGCTAGCAATGTCCCGGTTGAACTGCGCAATTTTGGCGTTTTTCAGCCGCGTTTGACTAAGCCGCGCGTCGGTCGAAACCCCAATCAGCCCGGCAGCAGTTTTGTTATCCCACCGCGCGCCACGGTGAAATTCAAAGCTGGCAAGATTATGCGTCAGCGCGTTGAGAAGCTTTCACGGGAATTAAAGGAAGCGGCAGAGCGGACGACCAAGACAGAAACGACTGCACCCAACGGCGGATAGGAGAAACGCTAAAGCGTCAGCTCCGCCGAAGCGCTACAAAAGCAGGTTCTGAATCGTCTTTTCCAAGCGCTCAAAATTGATCGGCTTGGTGAGATGCTCGGAGAATCCTGCCGCTCTGGCCTGGTTTACATCTTGTTCTGTTCCAAAGCCACTCAGCGCGATTCCGGGCAAGTTCTTGTTGAGACGCACTTCGCGCATTAATTCGTAGCCGCTGCGGTCCGGCAATCCGATATCGCTGATCAGCAGATCGAAGTCCTGCGTGCGCACTTTCTCCACCGCCTGGTCAGCGGAGTGCGCTACCGTAATTTCGTAACCGCGACGCTCCAGCATCCGTTTCATGCTGATGCAAGTGTCATGATGATCATCGACCAGCAGGACTCGCCGATGCCTTGCGACGGCCAAGTCTTGGTCTGGGCGTGCCGGTTGGGCTTGCTTCTCTCCGTCGGCGCCAGCCGGCGTGACTATGGTGCTTAGTTCCAGCGAAAAGATTGTGCCCTGATCCTTCCCAGAGCTTTCGACGTGGATTTTTCCGCCATGCGCGTCGATCAACGCTTTTGAAATCGCCAGGCCGAGTCCAAGCCCTCCAAAGCGCCGGGTGATGTCGGCCTGTCCCTGTTCGAACGCATTAAAGATTTTATCGATCTTTTCCTGCTCGATGCCGATCCCAGTATCGATAATGCGCACTTCAATCTTGTCTGGTGCGGGGTTGAGGGTTTCGATGGTGATCCGGCCTCTTTCCGGCGTAAATTTCACACTATTCTTGATCAAATTCCAAAAGACCTGCTGTAGCCGCGCCGGATCACCTTCCACGTGGGTTTGCGAGGCGCGAAGATGAAATTTCACTTCGAGATTCTTGGCAGTGATTTCCTCCCGGCATATTTCATAAGCGCGCTGCAAGATTTGATGCACGCAAATCGGCTCAAAGCTCAATTGCAGTTTCCCCTTGGCAATCCGGGTGACGTCGAGCAAATCGTCAATGAGCCGCGCTTCCAGTTCGACGTTACGCCGAACGACCTCAAGCGCCTCCCTGACGGGCTGCGAATCTGGTAGCTCGGCTTCCAACTCACCGACCATCGCAATGACCGGTGACAGTGGACTTCGCAGCTCGTGTGACAGCAATGCCAGGAATTGATCCTTTGCGGCGTTTGCGCCAATCAATTCCTGCCGCAACGTGACATCCCTTGTCTTGTCTTCGACCAGATAGAGCACGCCTTGAATGGTTTCCTGCCACCCCTGTAACCGGAGCAAATTGATATTCAAAAAATGCGTCATACCGGTCTTATCTTTCAGCGGATGTTCAATTAGTTGAAACGGCGTCCCGAAGGTCAGTACCCTCTCGATCGCCCCGGGCGGCGCAATCTTCACGTCATCGTAGGTAGTTTCCGTGATATCGTGACCAGGTTGCATGTCGCCAAACCGTTCCGCCATCTGGGCAAACGCATGATTGGCGTGGAGGAAGTGGCGAGAAGCCGGATCAATAAAAGCGATACCGCTGGGCATGTTTGCAAGCATTTTCTCGTTGAAGATCACTTCGCGCTCCAGCCGTTGCTTGGCTTCCAGCTGGCGCTGGTAATACGCACTGCCCAGCCATGCGAATACGCCGGTGAGAACGATCAACCAGGCCGCGAGGACGGTCATTCGTCCCAAAAGATCATGAACCGGTTTGTAAGCCAGGCTCCTCGGCTGCTCCACCACGGCCACCCAACCGGTCGATTCAATCGGGCTGAAGGAATAAAGATTTCCGTGCCGCTCGAAATGCCCGCTCTTGCTCTGGCTAACCTCTTTCATCAATCCTTCATTGGTCTTCGGCTCAGGTGTTGCGGGATTGGGCTTGAAATCGTTGGCAAAAAGCGCGGCACCGTTTTGATCGAGCACCTCAAAAAGAAGCCGATCTGAAAACTCAATCGCGGACAGTCGTCGGCCAATTCGCTCCACAAGGACGGAAACTCCGACATAGCCCAGGATGGTCCGGTCTGGCGCGCGCACTGCGCCGACGATATCGGTGACGGGGCGGTTATCCGACAGCCTGGGATGAATTGCTGAGACAAAGGTGGCGTCTGTAGCAGCCGCCTGCTGGCGCCAGTACTTGGAGCCAAAATCCTTGGCAATCATCTCCGGAGCCGTCGGGATCGACGCGACAAGGTCGCCGTTTGCTGTGGTGATGAACATTCCATCAATCTGTGGATGAGAATAAAACGCCGAGTTGAGCCATTGTTGAGTGAGCTGTGGATCTGGCGTGCTTAAATTTTTCACCATTTCCGGCAGCGTTTGATAGTATTCGATCACGCTACTGCTGCGGTTTAGATCGTGGCCGACCAGATGCCCCACCAACTGGATTAAGGTTTGGCGGTCACGCAGGATTCTGGATTCCAGGGTATCGCGCAGGATCGTATAGGAAACAATGAGAGTCAGGATCGAAGGGATCCATCCTGCCAGAAGGATCGGAAAGATGATCTTGAATCGTTCGAAACGGTCGCGCCTTCGTTTCGTCATTGTGTCTCCCAACTGATGTCTGCGGGTTACGAAAATTGGCCCATCACGGTTACTCTGCTCGCCGCTCCAGGCAAGGGTGAATGTCTCGAGCAAAGCCGGATCGGAATGATCGGGTGATTACAAGCCACATGAAAAAGTCGCCCGTCCTTTGACAATCAAAGAGATTGCCAGACCGTTCGCCGTGCCAATTACGAAAATCGAGAGGAGATTGTTGTGTATCAACGAAATGCGGCGGAGATTTTCAGAGGCAAAACTACGATTTTTGAATTGACGCACATGGTGAAAGCGGCATCATGTCGGGCTTACCCCGAAAAACTTTCGGGGCTGTAGAACTCCAATGCAAGGAAGCCTCGCACACATTATCTGGTCGATTTGTTATCTGGGTGTGCTCATCGGCCTGTCCGCCTATGGCATCCATCGCTATTTCATTATCTATCTATACCTCAAAAACCGGAAGCGGCCGCCGGTGCCGGAACGTCATTTTGAAAAGTTGCCAAAGGTCACGGTGCAACTTCCAATCTTTAACGAAGTGTACGTCGCCGAGCGCCTGCTTCGTTCTGTGAGCGAATTGGATTATCCACGGGAGCTTCTGCAAATCCAGGTACTGGACGATTCGACCGACGAAACCCGCGAAATCACTGCTGCGTGCGCGAAGGAACTACAAGAGCGTGGCTTTAATGTTCAACGTATTCATCGAGTCGATCGCACTGGTTTCAAAGCCGGCGCGCTGGCGATAGGGCTCGAGGCTGCCGAAGGCGAATTCGTTTGTATTCTGGATGCCGATTTTGTTCCGCAAAAAGATTTACTGAAGCGAACCATCCATTACTTCACCGACCCGAATGTGGGAATGATCCAGACCCGTTGGGGACATCTAAATCGGGGTTATTCGTTGCTCACGCGCATGCAGGCGATCTTTTTGGACGGACACCTTTTGCTGGAGCAAACCGCTCGCAGCCGCAGCGGCCGGTTTTTCAACTTCAACGGAACGGCAGGACTTTGGCGTCGTTCTTGTATCGAGCAAAGCGGAGGCTGGCAATATGACACGTTGTGCGAGGATCTCGATCTCAGCTATCGTGCCCAGCTCGCAGGCTGGAAATTTATCTATCTTTCGGACGTAGTGACTCCGGCCGAGCTGCCCGTGGACATGAATGGTTTCAAGTCTCAGCAGCATCGCTGGACGAAAGGCTCTGTTCAAACCTGTAAGAAATTATTGCCCACGATTTGGCGAAGCCGCCTCCCTTTTCCGATTAAGCTCGAAGCCACTGGGCATTTGATGTCGAACTTCGCCTATTTGCTGCTTGCCCTTCTCTGTGTGCTTCTGCATCCCTCGTCCGGAGGGCCTCAGGGTGGGTGGCTGCGCACGTTGCTGATTGATGTTCCGCTCTTTCTCGCGGCGTCGGCTTCGGTGGCGGTTTTTTATATTTGTGCCCAACGCGAGCTGCACCCACGGACATGGATGAAAGAAATTCTCTTTTTGCCGTGCCTGCTCGCGTTGGGAATTGGTCTTTCGCTAAACAATGCTCGAGCAGTCCTGGAAGCGCTCATCAATCACAAATCCGACTTCACCCGCACACCCAAGTATGGCATTGAACGAAGGTCTCAGGCATGGCGGAGCTGCAAATACCGGCCGCTCAGGTCAGCTCTCCCGCTGGCCGAGCTGGGTTTTGCAATCTATTTCACGTACTTCGTGATCTTCGCGATCGCGCATGGTCAGTTTTTCTCAGTGCCGTTCTTGCTGATGTTCCAGAGCGGTTTCCTTTACGTCGGCATCTCTTCCTTCAGCAGTCGCTGGTCGAAAATTAATTTTGGCAGATCGGGTGCGGGCGATGCAATTCCCGCGTGACAAATTCAAATTTGTCGAGTAAGAAGTTGCCCATGCTTCGGCCCCTGGCAGTACTTTTTGGTTTCATTTCAATTACGCCCGTCTTTGCTCTTACGCCGGTCAATACATCGAATCAGGTGATTATCAGCGTACGCGATCAGAAGCTGATGCTTGTCCAGAACGGCGGGAAAGTAGCGACTTACCCGGTGTCCACCTCCATGTTCGGGGTTGGCGATTACTGGGGGCGAATGACAACTCCCTTGGGTTATCTCGCCGTCGAGAAAAAAATTGGTGACAACGCACCCACCGGCGCGGTCTTCCACAAGCGGCGATTGACCGGCGAAGTTCTTCAACCCAATGCTCCCGGACGCGACCCGGTGACCACGCGAATCATCTGGTTGCGCGGACTCGAGGCGCAAAACGCGCATGCTTTTCAGCGTGGCATTTACATTCATGGCACGCCGCAGGAGAAGAGCATTGGCCGTCCAGCCAGCTACGGCTGCATTCGAATGAAGTCGACCGATGTTGCCGCGCTTTACGATCGCGTCCCCGTTGGGGCGCTCGTACAGATTACCCCCGAGCATTTACCGAAAGTCGCAAAGGCACCGCGATCGCAACCCGCTAGTACCTTCGTAACCGCGAGCGCCAAGCCTCAGACCCAGGACCCGGCAATTTCTGCTTCAGCTTCCAACGATACGCTCTCGGTCGAACAAATGCGTAAGGGTGGAGCACTTGCTGCTCAGCGGGCAAAAGCGAAGCTCGAATTGAACGAACGATTGTAGCGCTTCGGCCCTTGGACGGATGGGCCGCTTGCCACGCCGGCGCGTGAATGCAGGCTTGGAAAACCTTCAGTTTGACAATCGCAATGCGCTCGCGAGCGTGCAGGTCCATAACTTTTTTGATTACAATGGCAAACACCAAGTCAGCCGCCAAACGCGCCCGCCAGACAGTGAAACGATCGCTACGCAATCGCAGCGTCGTGACGCATCTGCGAACGATGCACAAGACAGTACGCTCCGTGCAAACGCCGGATCCGGAGCAAGTTCGCGCGCTAATCTCCGCTATCGACAAAGCTGCCAAGCGCGGGATCATTCACGAAAATGCCGCGAATCGCCGCAAGGCGCGGCTCAATAAGGCGCTGGCCGCTGGGCCAAATAGTCATGGAATAGCTGCGCGATGGAGTAGCGAATTTGTCTGAAGCAACACTCCAGCACTCCATTGATCGCAGCCATCTTCTGCACTTTGCATATCTTGCCGGACGGATAGATTCTTCCGCAATGGTTCCTGCTTTTCTGCTTATGCTTTCGGCTGCGGCGTATCGCATTACGACCGGCCTGTTGATTCATTCCGGCGCGACCTGGCTTTCTGAATTTCACGCCGCTGGCGGCAATCGCCCTCTGCAGCGCCGCTTACTTCCCATAGAAATACAAATTCTCTGTGCCGCTCGTGATCGCCTTTTATTTCCGACGCGGTATTAACGCCCACTTACGGCGCGCCGCTGCTCGACTCACATAATCCTCGCGCGTTACGTCGGCTGGCTATTGTTGGATGCGCCGGGCTTGCTCCTGCAAACCGAGCTTCGCTGAAAACGCTTCTGCCGGCTTCCATCGTTGGATCGCTCATTTTTTTATGGCGTCACAAATCGCATTTTCGTGGTTAAGCGATCCCGGCTACGCGAAGAATTTGGCGGGCCTTATTCAGGCGCTGACGGTTGGGTTGCCTCAACTACAGCGCGACTCCCAGTTGGATGTTTTTCCGCAATTCGCTCATCAGCGATCTCTTGTTTACTCTGCTCTTTGTTCTTTCCATTAACCTTGGCCGAAGCGCGGAGGGCTCGCGCGCCCGAGCCGCGGTTCCGCGCGCGGCTTAAGCCGTCATGCAGCCGGTGGAGCAGCGCGACGAAGTCGAGATGCTCTCGCTGATGCTGTTGATTCGGCGTTTCGAAGAACGCGCCAGTCAGCAGTATCAAGCGCAGAAGATCGGCGGTTTTTGTCACCTTTACATTGGTCAGGAAGCAGTTGTGACCGGCGCTATCGCTGCCATTCGTGATGATGACTACATTATCACCGCCTACCGCGATCATGCTCACGCTCTTGCGCGCGGCACCAGCGCAGACGCGTGTATGGCGGAGCTTTTTGGAAAAGAAACCGGCTGCTCACGCGGCCTGGGCGGCTCGATGCATTTTTTCGATAAGAAGCGTCACATGTACGGTGGCCACGCTATTGTCGCCGCTCACGTTCCGCTGGCGGTCGGATTAGCTTTCTCCATTAAATACCGTGGCGAGGATCGTGTTACGCTTTGCTTTTTCGGTGACGGAGCGATCAATCAAGGTGCCTTCCACGAAGCGCTGAACCTCGCCGCTCTTTATAAATTACCGATTGTTTTCATTTGTGAGAACAACCTGTTCGCCATGGGTACTTCCGTGAAGCGATCAACGTCGCTACGGCAAATCGTCGATCGCGCGGAAGGTTACGACATTCCCGGAGAAATTGTGGATGGAATGAATTTTCGCGAAGTTCGTGACAAGGTTGCCGAGATTGTGGAGTCCATCCGAAAAGAAGCCCACCCGGCGTTCCTTGAAATGCGAACCTATCGCTATCGAGGCCACTCCATGTCAGACCCGGCGAGTTATCGAACGAAGCAGGAACTGGAGAAATATCGGCTCGATGATCCGATCACGCGTTTGCGGGCCCAACTCACCCGCGAGGGAAAATTAACGAATGAACAGTTCGATCTGCTCGACAAACGGGCAAAAGAAACAGTTCTGGCGTCTGTAAAGTTCGCTGAGAAAAGTCCCCAGCCACCTCTCGACACACTTTACGATTATACGTATGCCAATGGCGCTGCTGCGGCCGGCCCCCCTGCTGAGTCCGACGAACCTGCAGGCGATGGAATCGTCAGTGGAGAAGACAGGCGATGAGGGAAATCACATATCGTCAGGCGCTTAACGAAGCATTGGCGGAAGAGCTGGAACGCGATCCGAACGTATTTCTGATGGGCGAGGAAGTCGCAGAGTACCAGGGCGCGTACAAAGTCAGCCAGGGATTGCTTCAGCGTTTCGGGCCGCGACGGATCATCGATACTCCAATTAGTGAAAACGGGTTTGCTGGCTTGGGAGTTGGCGCTGCAATGGTTGGGCTGCGGCCCATCATTGAATTTATGACGTTCAGTTTTTCACTGGTGGCATTCGATCAGGTCGTGAACAACGCTCCAAATATGTACACGATGTCCGGAGGGCAGTTTAATATCCCCATCACCTTTCGTGGACCAAACGGTCCGGCGCATCAGCTGGGCGCTACCCATTCACATGCAACGGAGAACTTTTACGCCAGCGTGCCGGGCCTGAAAGTTTGCACGCCGGCCACGCCGCGCGACGCGAAAGGATTGCTCAAAACGGCCGTACGCGACAACAATCCAGTGTTGGTTCTGGAGGCCGAACTGCTTTATAGCTCCAAGGGAATGGTAGAGCCCCCGGATGAAGAGCTGCTCATCCCACTGGGCAAAGCGGAAGTGAAACGCGAAGGCAGCGACGTCTCGATCATTTGTTACTCGCAGACAGTCCCACTAGCACTCAAAGTTGCCGCCCAACTGGAGGAGGAAGATATTTCCGCCGAAATTCTGGATCTTCGTTCGATCAAGCCGCTTGATGAAAAAGCGATTTACGAGTCGGTAGCAAAGACGCATCGCGTGGTAATCGTCGAACAGGATCACCCTTTTTGCGGAGTCGGCGCGGAAGTTTGCTATCGAATCCAGGAGAACATTTTTGATGCGCTCGACGCGCCCATCATCCGCGTATCACAGGAAGATGTACCCATGCCCTACAATGAGCGGCTCGAGAAAGCTGTGCTTCCAAATGCAGACAAGCTTACCGCGGCTGTTAAAAAAGTTTGCTACGCATAAGCGTCGAAGCGATGAAGCGTTGGAGGGAAGTATTTAGTTACCGCTTCAACTGTTCAACGCTTTAACTCTTCAACCAGAGCACCATGCCCGAAATTCAAATGCCCAAATTGAGCGACACGATGACGGAGGGCACTCTCGTCGCGTGGAAGAAGAAGAAGGGCGACCAAGTTTCGGCCGGAGAAGTCCTCGCCGAGATCGAGACCGACAAGGCGACGATGGAATGGGAATCACCCGAGGACGGGACGCTGACCGAAATTTATGTCGAGGAAGGCGGCAAGGTAAACGTCGGGGACAAGATCGCGTTCATTGGCGCTGAAGGTGACGAGGCGCCTAAAGACGAGGAACAGGAAAAAGAAAAAGAAGAAAAAGAGGAAAAGCCAACAGCCAAAGAAGAACAGAAAAAGGAAGAGGAGCCGAAGAAGGCAGAGCAGCCAAAAGAGGAAAAGCCGAAAATAGAAGAGAAGAAAGAGAAAAAGGCGGCGCCACCGAAGGCAGAAAAGGAGACTGAACCTGTAGAGGCAGGCGTGTCGCCTGCGAAGCCGGCACGGCTGCCACCACAGCGCGAGGAGGCGCGCGTGAAGGCATCGCCGGTCGCGCGGCGAATTGCAGCCGAGCTTGGTGTTGATCTTTCCAGCGTGAAGGGCACTGGACCCGAAGGGCGTGTGACGGAAACGGATGTACGCGCCGCAGGTAAATCAAAACCCGCTGCTTCAGCGGTTAAGGTACCGGCGGCGGTAAAGGCTGGCGAAAGTGCGCGCATTCAACTTTCCGGAATGCGCAGAGTGATAGCCCAACGTCTGGTGGAAAGCCTGGGGCCCGTTCCACATTTTTATCTCAACATCGACATAGATGCCGCGCCGCTGATGGAGGCGCGGGAGGAATTGAAGTCGGCGGGCGAAGGCGCAGATGCTGCGAAAATTACAGTAAACGACTTTGTGCTAAAGGCGGCCGTGCAAGCTGCAGTCAAGGTGCCGCGAGTGAACGCATCGTTCGATGGCGATGCAATAGTGCAGTACGCCGACATCGATCTTGGAATAGCCGTCGCGATCGAAGACGGGCTCCTCACGCCAGTTATCCGCGCCGCGCAAAACAAATCGCTGCGTGAGATCAGCGAACTGGCAAAAGATTTAGCGCATCGCGCGCGCAACAAACGTATGAAGCCTGAAGAATTTCAGGGTGGCACGTTTACTGTTTCAAACCTCGGCGCCATGGCAATCGACAGTTTCTCAGCTGTAATTAATCCGCCGCAGGGTTTTATTTTGGCCGTAGGCAGGATTACAAACGTCCCGGTACTGGACGACTGCGATCAGATTATCGCGGGTCACCGAATGTCGCTTACGATGAGCTGCGATCACCGCGTCATTGACGGTGCCTTGGGTGCTGAATATCTGAAAGAACTGCGCCACCTTTTGGAAAACCCAGCGTTACTGCTGGTTTGAATTTCTTGCGGAAACGCGCGGCGCCAGTTAGCGCTGGATGGCCGCACACGATGTCTAGATCCAGTCGCTATCGCGGTGCTGTTTCCCAAGTCATAAAATCGTCGAGCGTTTGCCGGGTTCTATCGACCACGAACTCGACAACGGCTGCGTCGTCAATGAAGCCGAGGAACGGTGTCTTGTCGGGAATTAGATCGAATGGATCCACCAGATAGTTAAGAGCCGCAACGATCCATAACAGCGAATCATGTGCAGCCTGATCGTATTCCGCGCGATGATGCGCACGGACCAACCGCAGCATTGTCTGGAGATAAGGCCAATATTCCTTAAAGGAGTCTTTGGGCACTGACGCTGCCTTTTTCGCCGCCTCGTCGAAAAGAGTTTGCAGCCTCTCGCGATCGTCGACGCACGACTTTGCGTCGGTGAGCGCTCTCGCAAACGCTTCGCTGCGAAGGGCAGGTTTGCTGTAAGGGCTGAGTCCCTCAATATTTTTTCGACTCTGCCGCGCCTTGGTCTTGGCACCCGATTTCGTTTTTCCCTCTTTCATCGGTCACTATGAGAGCAGGTCAGTGCGCAGATGAGAAGCCCATTCGTGACGCGGGTAATCGTCCCTGGTGGCGTCATCGCACAGACAAGATTGCCTGCATCACTACGATTTTGTTGCCAGGATTAGTGGTGAAGGTCCGGGGGCGTCTAGTTTTCGCACTTTTTTGAAACCCGCTTCTTCCAGCCACTTCTTGATTTCGTTGAAACTGAAAGTGTCGCCTTTTTCGGTGTTCACCAGCATTTGCACAGCAAACAACAGTGAGGCTAGCGGTTTGGTGCGATCGTCGTTCACCAGCCATTCTGCAATTGCAATAGTGCCGCCTGACCTTAGGGCGCGGAAAATTTTTCGGAGCAATTGACGGCTGCGATCTTCGCCTTCGCTGTGCAAGATGTGACCAAGGATCGCGATGTCGTAGCCGGTGCCGAAATTCGCCTCCAACATATCCCCCTCGATATAATTGAAGCGAGCGCCCACGCCGAACTTTTCTGTGATTCGTTTTGTCGTCGGAATCATCCCCGCCCAATCGACCGCGGTCACGCGCACGCGCGGCGATTTTTGGGTGAGAGCAATGCCCCAAATACCTGAACCTGCGCCAATATCGAGTGCGCGAATTTCGTTCTTTACCTTCGCCAGCTTCAAGTGATCGGCGAGTTTTTGCGCAGGCGGATAGCTCAGCGGGATGATGTTTTCCACCAGCTGACTAAAGAATTCTGTGCCTTCGTTTTCCTGATTCACCGCGACGGTCGGACGACCATGGCGAACGATCTCTGACAATTGTAGCCATCGTGAAATGAGGTTTGGCGTAATAGTTCCAAAAAATCCCGCGTGCGTTCCGGGATTTTTGCTTAGAAGAAATGCGGCGCTTTCGGGGGTAAGCGAATACTTTCCTTGCCGATCTTTCTTTAGAAGCCCTAAACCAATTAGCGCATTCATTAGAATCCGCAGAGCCCGCTCTGAAGCCCCGGTTCTCTTTGCGACTTGCTCGGCTGTTTTCGCGCCGTTCTCCAGCATATCGAAAACCTGGTTACTCACAGCCGCGCTGATGATCAACGGCGGCGCGTAAGCGAAGCTCAGTTCCATCAAACGTTCGGGCGTGACTTGTTTCCTGCGACGAGTTTTCTTGGCCATATCGAATTTGAGGTTTCGAAACTAAGATCGACAAATAAGATTGGGAATCAATTGTGACCAAGCATTCTCCTAAGCCTCAGGCGCCTCCTCTCGTGGCTTTCTTCAAAACACGCGAGGAAATGGAAGCCAGTGAGCGTGCTGTGCTTGCGCCGTTTGCGGAAAAGTCCGGCGCATCGCGCGGTCGGCAATATTCGGAGCCGGGGCATGCGTTTCGCACCGAGTTCCAACGCGATCGGGCGCGGATAATTCATTCACGCGCGTTTCGTCGGATGGAGTACAAGACCCAGGTTTTTTTGAATGGCACCGGAGACCACCTGCGTACCCGCCTGACGCACTCCATTGAGGTAGCGTCCATTAGCCGCACGATTGCCCGCGCATTACGTCTGAATGAAGATCTCGCCGAAGCGATCGCCCTCGCGCACGATCTGGGACACGCGCCTTTCGGACATTCGGGCGAAGAGATGCTGGCTGAATGCATGCGCGACCATGGCGGCTTCGATCACAACCGCCAGAGTGTGCGAGTAGTCGAGCGCCTTGAAGATCCTTATCCAAATTTTCCAGGGCTGAATCTGACATTTGAAGTGCGCGAAGGTTTGCGGAAACACGGAGCATTTAGTGACATGGCAGAGGTGACAGGAGCGCAGGCACCTGTTGCGTTACAAAGCTATCGTTGCCCATCGTTGGAGGCGCAGGTCGCAGATCTGGCAGACGAGATTACCTATTACAGCCATGACCTGGATGACGCGGTGGATTTTGAAATCCTAGATCCTGCGCAACTGGAAAAAAACGAAGTCTGGCGTCGAAGCCTGCGGGCTGTGCTGGCACGCTACCCCGACGCTCGGGAGCCGGAACTGCACAAGCTAATCATTCGAGACATTATCGACACGGAAGTGGGCGATCTGGTCTCGACCAGCACAAAATCCATTGCAGATGCCAGCGTCCAAAGTGCAGACGAAGCGCGGCAGCAGCCAGCGCCCCTGATTTGTTATAGCGATGATTTACTCCAAGCGAATCTGGATTTGCGAAAATTCCTGTACCAGAACGTCTATTATAATTCGCGCGTTTCCGACGTGAATCGGCGCGCATGCGAAATGCTGCGCCAGGTTTTCCAGGTGTATCTGGCCGATCCTGACAAACTGGGTGAGACGGCGGCGAAACGAATTGAGATCGAGGGATTGCATCGCACCGTATGCGATTACATAGCGGGAATGACGGACCGGTATTTGATGGAAGAACACGCGCGGATCGCGACCGTGTAGCCGCCTCGCTGTGCGAGGCGCGAGACTGATCTGTTTTGCTGCCGTGCATTGCGCGTCTCACAGAGACGCGGCTACAACTCACGCAGCAGCGGTTCCGTTTTCTTCCTGAAGATACTGAATCACCAGCCGCAAGCGTTTATTAATGGAGAGTTCTTCCAGGACGCGTTGACGACGAAGAGGGTCGCTCACAAATGTTGAGGCGACGAGGTCAGCAAGCAATTCCGGGTCACTCAAATCGGAAAGATACCGGTCTACTTTAGGAGGAAGCTGCCGCAGACCGTCCCCTTTGAGGTTCGAATAAAGTTCCAGCACCTTCGCAGCCAGTGCTTCGGTTTCCACCGACGTGATGGAGTCGGATTCGAGCGGCTCAATTGTTGCAATCGGGAATGGCTCTTCCTGCTGGAAAGCGCTGAATCTGACACGCTCCAGTCCCTGCAGAATTAGGTTCGATGTGCCGTCGCTTCCTTCGACGCATGCGCGAATGAGACCAACCGTTGCAATTTGGAAGAAGTCGGCAGTCGAATTCCATTCCACGCAATGCGGTTTGAGCAGTGCGACGCAAAACATGCGGTGATGGGCGAGGGCGTGCTTTAACATCTCGCGATAGCGCGGCTCAAAGATATGAAGCGGCAGCAGTGCATGTGGAAAAAGCAGGGCACCAGGCAACGGCATAACTGGCACTTGTTTTGGAATGGCTACAGATGAGGACATGGCACGTTTCTTTTTTGTACGATATATGCGTTGGAGAAAGAGCAAGCGAACGGATCGTAATTCGTTAAAGTGTTGAACCGTTAACGCGGTGACTACAATCTGCCGATTCAACGGTGTAACGGTTTAACGCCGCAGCGCGGCGAAGCTCAACGCGCGAACCTGATCCAGCGACATTTGTCCCTCGATGTCACTTCGGCCGAGTGACACATACACGAGAGCCGATCCACAACAGGCGAGAAGTATGCGCGAAGCTGTGCCCAGTTTGCCAATTCCCATGGCGCTCACTGCAATGTCAACGTCGCTGGTTACGGCGAAATCGATCAAGCGCGTCAGTTGCATCGGAGTGTCGGTGCGTGTCGCCACTTTGAAAAAGTCCGCACCATATGTTTTTGCGGCGCGCGCTTGAGCTCGCAACCGGCTGGCAGACGGGGTGCTTTTCAGGTGATGAACTGAAATGATGCGCCGCACGTTTCGCCTTCGAGCCAGCTGAAGGAGCGAAACGAAAACAGGTGCGGAGCGTAGTTCGACATCGATATAACGGGCTCGAGTTAAGAATCGAGCGAGCAGATTATGCCGCTGCAACGGCGATAATCGATTCGCGCCGCCTTCCATCGGATGTCGCGCGGTGATGACGAGCGGCGCGCGCAACTTGGAGATCTTGTTCTCCAGCCGGTCGATCACGCGCACAAGTCGATCCAGCCGAAGCTCAAACAAATCCGGTGGTTCGTTCATTCGAATGGCAAAATCGAGCTCCGCGCGCGACGTGACGACGCCCACGACCCGGGGTCGTCGTCGGCGATGCTTCCGGGAACTAGGAGCGGTTAGAGAAGGTTCAAGCACGAATCGACACGAGCGAGACCGTGATTCGTCAAATGTTTACACAGGGTCCACGATCAACGGTTCAATGTTTTAGCAATCTAACGCCGCGAAGCGAGCATTCTCTCAACGTACTTGGCGAGAATATCGAACTCGAGATTCATCGGATCGCCCACTTGGACCTGGTCTAGGTTAGTATGCGCCTTTGTGTAAGGGATAATCCACACGACGAAGCTTTTCGAAAGAACTTCGGCGACGGTAAGACTGACTCCATTCACCGCAATCGATCCCTTGCACGCAACATAATGGGCGAACGCCTTTGGTAACTCGATTTCCAATCGAAAATCTTTGCCGCTTTTCTGATAGGCGGTGACGGGTGAGACACAATCGATGTGTCCTTGAACGAAATGTCCCCCAAAACGCTCCATGCCAGCAACGGCGCGCTCAAGATTTACAGGCTGCTTTTGCCGCAACTTTTTCAGATTCGTGCGAGCGATCGTTTCGTCCAATAGGTCGAAAACCAACTCCCCGCCACGGTGCGAGCTTAGTGTGAGGCAACAACCATTAACGGCCAAACTATCGCCGCGGCGTATCTTTTTCGCGATGCGCGGTGCGGCAATTTTCAATTGATTGCCATTTTTGCTTGCACCAACGCCGGTTACACTGCCGACTTCTTCGATTAAACCGGTGAACACTGCCCCAAAGTAGATGTAAAAGCTCCCAATCCCAAGCTCCAACATCCAAAGATTGTGTCAGTACTCTGCTTTGAAATTTGATAATTGAAGTTTCTCTGGAGCTCGGATGTTGAAACTTGGAATTTTGAAAAATGGTATTTGTCTGCGTTACAGCCATTATGTCTGACGTCATCGCGATGACACGGCAGGATCCGGCGCTGCTCGGTGTGCCGCTCGATTTCATTTTATTCGGCCTGATTCTCCTCTGCGTTGTCGTTTTTCATCGCAACACAATGGTCGTTGCACTCGTGGGCTTGGGGGCAGTCACCTTCTACAAAATCGCTTTCACTGGGTTTAGAACTGGTGACGGCTTGGCGGGGTTCGTCTCTCACGTTGAGCTTGAATGGGTGATCTTGGTCAACCTGTTTTGTCTTCTGATTGGCTTTGCAGTGTTATCGCGCCATTTCGAGAAGAGCCAGTTACCTGTGGTATTGCCGAAGTACCTTCCCCACGACTGGAGGGCCGGATTCGGTTTGTTAGCGATGGTGTGGATCCTTTCCAGCTTTCTGGACAACATCGCTGCGGCATTGATCGGTGGGGCGATGGCGCACGAGCTCTACCGTGCCAAGGTGCATATCGGCTATGTGGCCGCGATTGTTGCTGCCTCCAACGCGGGCGGCGCCTGGAGCGTTCTAGGCGATACGACGACGACGATGATGTGGATCGCCGGTGTTGCGCCAAGCCAGGTATTTGAGGCAATCATTGCCGCGACGGTGGCGTTATTTGTCGTCGGCATCCCGGCGGCGATCAAACAGCAAAGATATTCGCCCATTTTGCAACGCGCTCGCCCGCATGCGCGTGTGGATTGGGCCCGGGTGGGTATTGTAGGACTGGTTCTCGGGTTCGCGCTCGCGATCAACTTGGTTGTGAATTTGAAGTTTCCCAAACAAGCGGACCGTTTTCCTTTTATTGGAGTGACAGTGTGGTTAGCCATACTGCTCTCTTTAAAAATGCGGCAGCCGGATTGGGAAGTGCTGCCCAGCGCTTTCAAAGGTTCCATATTTCTGCTCTCGCTGGTATTGATTGCCTCAATGATGCCCGTGGAGGAATTGCCGCTGCCATCATCGAGAACGGCGTTCGGTCTTGGCTTTGCCTCCGCCGTGTTCGATAACATCCCGCTGACGGCGTTGGCACTCAAACAGGGCGGATACGATTGGGGTTCGCTCGCGTATGCCGTGGGTTTTGGCGGCTCGATGATCTGGTTCGGATCATCCGCAGGTGTGGCGATCTCGAGCATTTTTCCAGAAGCACGTTCAGTAGTCGCGTGGATCAAGGAAGGATGGTTTGTAGCCGTTGCGTATGTGGCTGGGTTCATCGCGATGATCATATTGATCGGCTGGCATCCGGAGCCGAAGGGAAGGCCCGGCGAAGCTCCGCCTGCGGACGGCATTAAGCAGACGATCGGAATGAAGCTCGAATGACGGAGAAATCCAAGTGACGAATTGCCGGTGTGACTCGTTACAGCGTTACGTCGGATTTAACACTTCAACGCCTTAACGTTTACGTGCTTAAAAACATGCAGCCAACCATATTCCAACGTTTTTTCCGGACCGAAACGGTGGGCGCATTGGTCCTGCTGTTGTTTGCAATTGCTGCGCTGGTCCTAGCCAATTCGCCGCTGGCCATCGCGTACGAGCATCTTTGGCAAATACCATTAGCCGTGGGGATTATTGATCACTCGCTTTCACTGACGCTGCATCAGTGGATCAACGACGGGCTGATGGCGGTGTTTTTTCTGCTGGTTGGCTTGGAGATCAAACGGGAGCTGGTCGTCGGCGAGCTTGGCTCGGTGCGCAAAGCAGCGCTTCCCATCGCCTGCGCTATCGGAGGCATGGTTGTGCCGGCCACAGTCTACTGGATGTTCAACATGAGCGGACCTGGGGCGCCGGGCTGGGGCATTCCCATGGCAACCGATATTGCCTTCGCTTTGGGCGCGCTCGCGTTGATCGCTCCGAACGCGCCAGTGGGAGCCCGAGTATTTTTGACCGCGCTCGCGATCGTTGACGATATGGGCGCTGTTCTTGTGATAGCAATCTTCTATTCACAAACGATCGCATGGGGAGTGCTGGGGGCGGCAGCTTTGATGGTTCTAGTGTTAGTCGGATTTAATGCGGCGGGTGTTCGTCACTTGTGGCCATACTTATTGGTCGGACTGGTGCTTTGGTATTTCCTGCATGAATCAGGAGTGCATGCCACGGTCGCGGGTGTCGTTCTTGCTTTCACGATTCCTACACACACGCGGATGAATGCCACCCAGTTTTCCCGCAAAGCGCGCTCACTGCTGGAACAGTTCGATCGCACCGAAACCGGAGACTTGCTGGTGCTAACCAGCAAGGGTCAACAGGAAACCCTTTTTGCGCTTGAGCGCGCAAGCGAGGGCGTGACAGCGCCGATTCTAAGACTTGAACATGCGCTTCACAATTTCTCAGCGTTCGTTGTAATGCCGCTTTTCGCGTTCGCCAATGCCGGCGTGAGGATTGGTGGCCCGCTTGATCATGCCGAAGTCACAGTTGGCGTACTCCTCGGGCTCGTTGTTGGTAAACCGCTCGGCATTACCGCGGCAGCGCTTGGCGCAATCAAATCCGGTATCGGTGAGCTTCCCAGTGGTGTTGGATGGACGTCATTGCTCGGTTACGCGTGCCTGGCAGGGATCGGGTTTACCATGTCGCTGTTCATCGCTACGCTTGCGTTCCATGAGACTGGGCCAGTTAACGCGGCAAAGTCAGGTATTCTCGTCGGCTCACTTCTGGCTGGGATGGGGGGCGCGATCGTTCTGAGGATCGCCTCTCGTTTTCGCGATGATGAATAGGTCCCAGCTGGACTTCATCCTCCGGCAAAACACGAATAGACACTAATTTCTTTACTCCTGGTTTCCCGGACGTATCGATCTCTGTTCGCGTGAATCGCGGACGGCCATCTGACCATTCACAGAGTTCGAAATTTTGCGCGAAGGGCTTTCGGAGTGCGGCGGCTTGACGTCGCTTTTTTCGCCGTTATTCGCGTCTTTCGTGGGCCGCAACATCGCACTTGAAACCTCTATCCGCGTTATCCGCGTTATCGGTGATCAAAATTCCCGTCCATTCGTGGTTAAAAGCTCGTTCAAAAAACTTTGAAAAAAAATCAAAAAAAAGCTTGCCAGCTCCTGAGGCGTTCATTAAACGGGTGAATTGACGCGACAAGTAGGCCCAGAAGGCCGTTCAAAAAAACTTTGAAAAAAGTGAAAAAAAAGCTTGTCAGCGCCGTAGAGATTTAATAAGCGTGTCAAAACCTAACCAAACCAATGGAGAAACTAATGACTAAAAACGTGCTAAATAAACTCGGATTCCTTGGCGCCGTCGTTATGGCGGCCGTGGGATTTCCTCTAATTTTTGCATCAAGTGCATCCGCTCAGTTGCCGGCTCCGGCCGTTCAGGCGCCAGCGCCTTCGGCTGAGGTCGAGCGCGTGATCGTGACCGGTTCGAACATTCCCACGGCGGAAGAGACCGGCCCGAACCCGGTGGACACCTATCGTCCGCAGGACATCGAGAAACTGGGTATCCGCAACGCCACGGACCTCACCACCTTTATCCCGCAGGAAGCTGGCGGCACCGTTAACCAGAACATTGCCAATGGTGGTGATGGCACGGTGCAACTCAACCTGCGCGGTCTGTTGCCAAAAGAGACTTTGGTCTTGATCGATGGCAAACGCGTCGCGCAATCGGCTCTTAACGGCGGTATTGACGTCCAGCTCATTCCCTTCTCCATGATCGATCACATTGACATCCTGAAGGACGGCGCGTCGGCTGTGTACGGAGCGGATGCAGTGGCCGGTGTGGTCAACTTCTTCCTGATCCACAAGTTCCGTGGCTTGGAGATCGGTGGCAATTACGGGAACACAAACCTCGGAGCGTCCAACGACATGGGTGAATGGGAAGCCTGGTTGAAAGCCGGCACTGGCGATGACAAGACCGACATCGTAGTGATCGCCGATTTCTACCAACGCACCGGTGGCCTGTTCAGCCGCGACCGCGACCTTTCCAGCAACGCGAATTTCAACCTCTTTGGAGGATTCGACATTCGCAGCAGCAATTTTCCCGGTCGGGTAACGCCCTTTCGGTTAATCCCGAAATTGTTTTTCAGCGACAAATCGCCGCCGCCGCATTCGGCGCCAAACACTGCGAATTCTCGGTTTTATGTCAGGCCTAGCGCGTTCGGTCTTAACAGCGGTAGCACGCCATTCCTCGGAGGCACGCACCCGGCTGGCGCTGATGGGGACTACGTTGCCTACAACTTCGCGGCGGTCACGCCGGCCCTTCCGCCGGCAGATCGCCAGGTGGTCTATGGTTCGTTCACCCGCGACTTGTGCGACAAATACCTGACCATATTTGCCGATTTCAAGGTGACGCGGTCGTTTTTCGATGCATCCCTGGCAGCTGTGCCGTTCCTGCCTGACCCGTTTAAGAATCCTGGGGCGGCCGTTGGGCTCAGTGGTAGTTCGGGTGGCATTACTGTGCCAATTCAAAATGCGTTTAACCCGTTCACGGTGGCGGACGCGACCTGGATCTCGCCCAGTGGGGAATTGGTGCCTGTCACCACTGGCGTTAAGTTTCGCGGTATTAAGGACACCGGCACGAGAAGCTCGAAGTTTACCTTCTGGGATTACTTGTTTGACGTGGGGTTGAAAGGCGAGATGGGGGAATTTGGCGATTATTTCAAGACGTGGAACTGGGAAACTGGTTTCCGTTACGCTCGCAACGAGGGCGAGAACTTGTCCGGAGGCGACGTCAGCGCGCCCGGGCTGCGCGACGCGTTGCTGGATACGAACCCAGCCACGGCGTTTAATCCATTTGGTGGCATCTTCAGCACCAACTCGAACCAGGCAAGGAACCGGGTTTATGTTACTCTGCATAATAGCGCCACCTTTGAGCTGCCTTTGGCTTATGCCACGATTAACGGCGACCTGTTTAATCTGCCTGCCGGTCCGGTCTCATTTGCCATCGGCGGCGAGTATTACGGAGAAAGGTTTACTAACACACCTGACTCGTTGAACACGACGTTTAGTTCAATTGGCGCCACCGACCTGGAGGGCTCAAGGGTGAACCGCGATGTTTGGAGTATTTATCAGGAAGTGCGGGTACCTTTCACCAGTCCGACTTGGAACTTCCCCGGCTTCTACAGCTTCGAAGTTGACTTCGCCGAGCGCGAACAGTGGTTCAGCCAGAACACTTCTGCGGTCCTAAGTTCGAACACGCCAAAGGCGCACACCCAGTATAACGCGCAGAAGCCGAAGGTATCTGTACGCTGGCAGCCGCTTGATCCCAAGTGGATCGGCGGGCTGACCCTGCGTGGGAGTTACACTGAAGCGTTTCACGCGCCCACAGTGTTCGAAATTTCGCCTGCGGGCGCACAGAGCTTCCCGACGGTGGTCGATCCGCGTTCGCAGGGCCAGACTGATCCGCAGATCGAGGAACGCCTTTCTGGAAACCCCATTCCTGCACCCGGAAGTGGCTTACGAATGGACCTACGGGATCGTTTACAGCCCGAAATGGATCAAGGGTTTGACCCTGAGCGCGGATTGGTGGCATATCGACATGCGCGACATCGTGTCGAACCTCGGCGCGCAGTTCATTATCAACAACTTTACCGGCACTGATCTGGTGCAACGTGGGCCGAGTACCATTCCCGGTGCCCTTGGCCCGATCAACCTGGTCATCGATCCTAACCAAAACCTTTCTGGCGCGGTCTTCGAAGGTCTGGATTACGAAGCGATCTATATCCTGGATTCGACGATCTTCGGAGGGGGCGATTTCGGAAGGTTCACGACCACGGTCAATGGCACCTGGCTGTCAAAAGCTGTGCTCCAGCCTGATCCCCAGAGCGACTCGTTTGGCATTGCAGGTCAGTTCATATCAACCTCGTTCAGCTTGACCAGCTCCCTGCCGCGGAATCGCGCCAACTTCAGTTTCTTCTACGATGGCCCGACTGACACGTGGTTGGGTGGTCTCGATGTCGGCGCGGTAGTTCACTACACCGGGCAATACGAGGACGACAACGTGGACGTAACGGGGAACTTCCCGAAGAGCCCAAGAGTGACGCCCGTAGACGTTGTTCGTGTTAGTGATGGTCAGCTTTTTCCCGCCGGCTCGGATTCGCCGTTTGTGCGCAAAATCCGTGAGTGGATCACGCTCGACCTGATCTTGAACTACACGTTCAATCTCCCGCCGCCTGCGCCGGCGGAGGTGCCTGGCTACGCCAAGGATGGCGGCAAAAACGTGAAGATGAAGGATGGCAAGGAAAAGAATGTCATCCCAGTCTCCACAGCTGAGTATGGCTGCAACAACTGGAAATGGTGGCTGAACAACACCACGGTCACGCTCGGCATGCAGAACGTGTTCGATGAAGATCCGCCCTTCGTACTCGGGAACTTCGAGAACGGCTACGACGAATCACTGACCACGATCAAAGGCCGATTCTGGTACGTTGGGCTAAAGAAGAGATTCTAAGGCGTAAAACTGGGAAGCAATTCACAGCGGCCGGGCTCCTTACGGGCCCGGCCGTTTTGCTTTTCTTTAACCACTAATGCACACCAATTGACACGAAGTCCTGAGAGTTAAGGTGAGTTACTGCCCACGAAATGCGAGAAAAGGCCAGAAAACTTCAGCGATAAATTTGTTTTATCCTTTCGCGCTTTTCGTCTGTTTCGTGGGGAACCCGTTAAACCTTTTCGCGATTTCTTATCCGTTCTATCCGGGTAATCCGTGGTTCCAATGAAAATTCGGTGTTCATTCGTGAAATTGATGAATTGCAGTACAGGAAACCGCAGATTACGCGGCTGACGCGGATTCCACTGGGCACATGACAACAGACCGGATGAGTCTTGCCTCTTGGTCCGTGCCATCCGTATCATCAGTGGTTCAAGTCTTGTATTTCTTGAATTCATGTCCATTTGTGTTTGTCCGTGGTTAGATTTCTTGAGCGGCGAAATTGGCTTTGGGGATTCCTTCTAATCGCTCTTGTTTGCATTGCCTACGCGCGCGTCTTCGACGCCGGATTCATTTGGGACGACGAATCGCATCTGACTCGTAACCCCTGCATCGTCGGTCCACTGGGCTTGAAAGAGGTTTGGACCAGCGCGCGGGCGGTCTATTACCCGCTGGTGCTTACGACTTTTTGGACTCTGCACAAGGTCGCCGGCTTAGCCCCATGGCCATACCATTTTCTGAATGTGCTTTTGCACGCCGGATCGGCCGTCCTGCTCTGGCAGGTCTTGCGACAACTGAATGTTCGCGGCGCGTGGCTGGGAGCGGCGCTATGGGCTTTGCACCCGGTGATGGTCCAATCAGTCGCCTGGGTAACCGAGCTGAAAAACACACAATCGGGCTTCTTTTACCTGTTTTCGATCTTCTGTTTTTTGAAATGGGAAGAGCAACCACGGATTACGCCGATAACACCGATGAGGGTCACAGAGGATCCGAAAGCGTCCCGGCGGCAGTTTGGAAACCGCCGCTCCTTGATGTTTGCTTTGGCGCTCGTCTTTTTCGTACTCGCGACCCTAAGCAAGCCTTCCGTGGTGATGTTACCCGTGGTTCTTGCCCTGTGTATCTGGTGGCGAACAGGACGAATCCGTTGGCGTGATGTTGCGTCCCTTGCACCGCTTGTGTTAGTCTCCGCGATCGCCAGCGTCTGGACGATTTTGGAACAGAAGCTACATGCTGGCGCAATTGGCGCCGAATGGGAGCAGACCTGGCCGGAACGCCTTATCATCGCGGGGCGCGCGATATGGTTTTACCTGGCAAAGCTGATATGGCCGCATCCGCTGATCTTCATTTATCCACGATGGAAAATTGATTCCTCGCAACTGATAGCCTATTTGCCGCTCCTCGCGGCATTAGCTGGGTTACTAGCCCTGTGGTTGAACCGCGCAAGATGGAGCCGCGCCGTATTTTTTGCCGCCGCATACTATGTGGTTTCGCTGTTCCCTGTGCTTGGATTTTTTAGCGTCTATTTCTTTCGCTACTCGTTTGTGAGCGATCATTTTCAATATCTGGCGAGCATGGGACCGCTGGCATTGGCTGGCGCAGGCATCGTAACAGGTTGTAGCCACCTCGCTGCGTTGAGGCGCCTCTCAGCGTTGCCATCGAGATCGCGGCCCGCGACTTCTCAAGGCTCCGGCGTGGCAGGCAGCGCCGTGGCTACAACGCCGCTTGTTGGGATCTGTGGGGTTGTGCTTTTTTTGCTTGTTGCTCTGACATGGCGACAAACTGCCGTTTACGACAATCTTGTCACTCTGTACACAGCGACGCTGAAAAGAAATCCCGGTTGCTGGATGGCGCATTACAATTTGGGCATCGCTCTCAGCGAACAGGACGACACTGATGGGGCGATTGCTCACTATCGCCAGGCTCTCGACCTGCGGCCAAGTTATGCGGAGGCGCATTATAATCTGGGCCGGCTTCTTGTACAGGAAGGCCAGCTTGAGGAAGCTATTACTCATTACAAGAAAGCACTGGAAATAAATCCTGCTGATGCAGAAGCCCACAACAATCTTGGCGCTACGCTTTTTGCGAGCGGGCACGTAGATGAGGCGATTGTTCACTATCAGAAGGCGCTGGCAATCCGGCCGGATTACGCCGATGCCTCTTGCAATCTGGCAAGTTCGCTCCTTTCCGAAGGTGATTTGGATGGTGCCATCGCTTATTACTCAGCCTGTCTCGCGGTATCACCAAATCAGGTCGAGGCTCAGTACAACCTTGCGAGCGCCTTGTTTCGAAGAGGCCGGACGGATGAGGCGATCGTGCATTATCAAAAAGTCCTCGAGTTGAGCCCGGAGAACGCGGATGCCCGCGCAAACTTGGGGAGCGTCTTCCTTGCGAAAGGCCGCGTGCGAGATGCAATTCCGCAGTACAGGGATGCGCTTCGAATTGCGCCTGATAACGTAGCTGCCCAGAGCAATCTGGCATGGCTGCTGGCGACGGCTGCCGACCCATCGCTCAGAAACGGGTCAGAGGCCGTTCTTTTGGCCGAACGAGCAGAATCCGAGAGTTCTCGGAGCGAAAATCATGCTATTGTTTTGCGCATCCTGGCGGCGGCATACGCTGAGACTGGCCGCTTTGTTGAGGCTAAGAAAACTGCCGAACAGGCATTGCAAGCGGCAGAGATCCAGGGAAACTCTACCTTGTCCAACGCTCTCCGAGATGAAATTGCGCTGTACGACTTAGGCTTACCGTATCATAAATGATTGGGCTAACACCTGGTCGGTTTGAGGTCGAAAGACCTCCTTTATTTGTGATATGGCAGGCCGAGTTCGTAGAGTGCAATTTCATCCCGAATCGTATTGGCGAGGATGGAGTTGCCCTGGGTTTGGGCTGCCTGCAATGCCCGTCGAGCAGTCTCCGCTGCTTCTGCAAATCGGCCGGTCTCCGCATAAGCAGCCGCAAGAGTGCGGAGATAATTGGCATCCTTGCCACCGGAAAGTTGTACGGCTTGTTTGGCAAGCTCGATTGCCCGGTTCCCATCGCGAATTGAAGCATCGGAAGAGGTCGCGAGGAGCCACGCCAAATTATTACGCGCCATGGGGTCTTGCCGGGAGATCCGGGCCGCATGCTCGTACTCGGCGATTGCATCCTTTTGTAATCCTTTTTTTAGAAATGCGTTGCCGAGGGCGGTGTGGAAACCTGCGTCGTTCGGCTGGGCCGCAAGCGCCTTGTGCCATTGCGCGATCGCGTCGTCGATGCGGCCCTGCTGAAATAGGACGCTGCCGAGGTTGAAATACGGATCACCGTAATCAGGTCGCAGTCTCACGGATTCATCATAATGGCTGACCGCTTCGTTGAGCCGTCCTTTTCGCGCAAGTGCGTTGGCAAGATTGTTCTCCATCAGTGCTCGACCGAGATTGTAATGAGTGGCAGCATTGTGGGAGCGAATGTTCAGTGCCAATTCGAAGTGCGAAATTGCGCGGTCCCATTCACCGCGTTGCAGAAGAAGATGACCAAGATTGTTATGCGCCATGGCGTTGTCAGTGGTAACAGCCAGCGCATGGTTCCATAGCCTCTCGCTGTTTTCCCAATACGACGTCTGCGCAAACGCGCGCCAGCTTAGGAGAGCGATGATCATTGATGCGGCGATGGCGGCGACCCGCCGTCGGGCCGGCTGGCCCAATCGTGAGAGAAGCTCGGCGACGGTCCAAACGATCAGAACATACAAGCCAATCTGTGGCAGATACGTGTAGCGGTCAGCTCGTCCTTGTTCGCCAGCCTGAACAAACCCGATCACCGGCACAAGCATTCCGACATACCAAAACCAGCCAGTGAGAATATAGGGTCGTTCTCTCCTCCATTGGATTGCTAACAGACTGAATGAGATGAGAAATGTAATTGCAAGAATAACCTGCCAAAGCGGGAGCTGATCGTTCGGATGAGGATAAAAAGCCGCCAGCCGAGCGGGCCAAAACATCTGGCAAATATAGGCAACGTAAGTGACAGCTGCGTTGTTCAATCGCCATGCAAGCGGCAACTGGTCGATTGCTCCTGCGCTGTAGAGCTGTATCAACAAAGTCGCGATGCACGAAAAAGCGGAGAGAGCAAATAGCGGAATTTTTTCCACAAGCAAAGGCGCGACTAAATGCGCTCGGTCGGGAGGCCGAGCACCGCGGGTGAGGCGCCTGCGGTCCCAAGAAAACCTATTGAGCGGCCAGTAATCGAGGAGCAAAAGCACACAAGGCACGGTCACCAGCATCGGTTTCGACATCAGTCCGAGGACAAAGAAGAGTGCCACTGTCAGGTAGCGCCCAATGCTTCGCGCCTGCACGTACCGCGTATAGGCCCAGAGAGTGAGCATGAAAAAGACGGCGCTAAGTACATCCTTGCGTTCCGACACCCATGCCACTGATTCGACATGCAACGGATGAACGGCGAACAAGGCCGCCACAAAAGCGCTTTGCCAAAATGCGCCAGTCATTTGTCTTAGCAAAAGAAAGAGCAGCACGACAGAGACCGTGTGGAACAGGACGTTTGTGAAGTGATGCCCACCCGCCTTTAAGCCAAACAACTGGCAATCGAGCATGTGCGAGAGAGTGGTTAGCGGATGCCAGTTCCGAGCGTGCGTGTGAACAAAGGCATTGATTACACCGTCAACCGTGAGGCCGCGCGTGATCAGGGGATTGTCATAAACGTAAACATGGTCGTCCAAGTTTACGAAATTGTGCCAAAGCGTTTGACCAAAAACCAACCAGGTAAGTGCAATCAGAGCGAGGCAAACAAAAAAAGACGCGAGTCTTGACGAGGTCCGGTTTCCCCGACCCCTAGCACTGGCCGTTGCGCTGGCAGGGCTACTGCGGGCCAAGCGCAGGTTCCTGGTGCTGCCCTTATGTTTATGGTGACGAACTGCCATTCGTTAGGCTAGGGTCCCGTAACGGCCGCTGTTCCTGGTAAAGCTCGATGTTGGCTTGAAGTTCATTGGCCAGACCAGCGTTCCCCTGGCTATTGGCCAATTGGATGCCGCGCTCCGCGGTCTGGATTGCGTCCGAGAACCGCCCATTCTCTGCGTACGCTGCCGCCAACGTGCGGAAGAGTAATGCTATCCTGCCTCTTGAGATGCGTACAGCTTGCTCTGCCAGTTGGACCGCTCTGGCGCCATTTCGAATCGACTGGTCTGGTGACGTGGCAAATACCCAGGCGAGATTGCTCATTGCGTTTCCATTGTCGGGATCAACCAACAACACCTTCTGCCACTCTTCCGCGCCTTCCTGGACACGGCCTTGCTGAACAAGAACGGTGCCCACGATATTGTGGACCTCCATGTTGTCCGGTTGGAGGTCGAGTAATTTACGGTAGTGAACTAGCGCGTCGGCCACCTGGCCCTTTTGAAGGAGTGCCTTGGCAAGGTTCTCATGGGCAGGGCTATTGTCTGGCCGAAGATCAACAGCTGATTGCAGCAGCGAGATAGCTTCGTCCAGCTTACCTTTCCCTAGAAAGACGATTCCGAGATTATTTTCAGCCACATCATTGTTTTTAGTTACTGCAAGGGCATGCGTGAATAACGTCTCGCTATCGCGCCAGTATGAGCTCTGAACCCGTGTGCAAGAGCTCAAAGCGGCGATGACAAGTATTGCAGCAGTGCTTAAAGTTGCGCGTCGATATCGATACAAAACGGTCAAGTCAGCCACTGCCCAGGTGGCCGCTATGTACAGGCCAATTTGAGATAAATATGTGTATCGATCAGCGCGACCCTGCCATCCGACTTGCACCAGTCCGATCACCGGGACAAGCATTCCCAGATACCACAACCAACCCGTAAGCAGGTACGGTCGATGGGTTCGCAGAGCGATGGCTGCCACCGTGATACACGTTAGAACGAGGAGACAGCAGACGATTTCCCAAAGCGGTAGTCGGTTCTCCGGATGCGGGTAGAACACTGCGAGGTTCACCGGCCAGAGCATCTGCCAGATGTAGAGGATATAGCTCACTACCGCGTTGTTGATTCGTTCGAATATCGGCAACTCCTCGGTCTGGCCGACCGCGCCTTTCTGAACAAGAAACGTAATGACACTTGAAACAGCCGACAGCGCAATCAACGGGATTTTCTCCGCGACACGCTTCCACAATTGACCTTTGATTCTATTGAGAGGCCAGTAGTCGAGAAGCAAGAGGACAAATGGCAATGTGACCAGCATCGGCTTGGACATGAGTCCACAGGCGAACAGGAATACCACAACCAGATAACCTCTAACCCGAGGTACACGCACATAATTCGCGTAGGCGAGCAATGTCAGCATGAAGAAAACACCGCTCAGCACATCCTTTCGTTCCGCAACCCAGGCAACCGATTCGACACGCAACGGATGAATTGCGAACACCGCCGCAACAAAAGCGCTTCGCCAAACCGCTCCGGTCATCTGTTGCAGCGCTAGAAAAAGGAGCATCGCCGCCAAAGTATGGAGGAGGACATTCGTAAAATGGTGCCATCCTGCCTTCAACCCATATAGCTGGCAGTCGAGCATGTGCGAAATGGTCGTCAGCGGATGCCAGTTCAGGGAATGGATATGTGTAAATGCCCAGGCAATACCGCTGATGCTGAGACCACCTGTTATTTTCGCGTTCTCATAAACGTAACGCGGATCATCATAGTTAATGAAGTCATGCCAGAGCGTTTGGCCAAAAACAATCCAGGTAAGCACAGCGAGAGAAAGGCAGATGCCGACGGATAGCCAGCAGCGGTTCGGTGTTGTCTTCATCTTCAAGAAACGACAAATGACAAATGCCTTATGACGAAGGAATGACGAAACCCAAATAACAACCGGGTGCACTCCGCCTTCGTCATTTCTTTAGGACTTCCTCTGGTAGATCAAAATGTATTTTCCGAGTTGTGGCACTGATTGCGGCACGTTATCAAAATAATAATCTGTTTTGTCTGGTGATACCATGTTCACGAAACCCGCGACGGTATAGTTTTGCGCTGCATATTGATTAGCCCAGCTGAAAATCAATCGCTCAGATTCCGGCCGCTCCAGCCACGAATCCGGCATCACCACGGAGATGAGAAATTTGGGACGGGCACGTTCAATTTCCCGAATCATTTCTTGCTGCATTTGGCCGGCATACTTTTGGGTTTCCATCAGGCCGTAGGTGTAAATGTAACCGGTGGCGGAATGTCGGTCGGAATAAAAGTAAATCTGCGGCTCGGAACCCAGCACGGCGATCGTGTCATTTCGGGTTGTATGTTTTCGCAGAAATTCTGCAATTCTGATTGATTCCACGAAGGGAGCCTCTGGGTAAATCATTCGAGAAGCCTCGGCCGGCGAGACTTCAAAAAAGAACTTTTTTTCTGCGAGAATCGGCCAGGCAAGAGCAAATCCCAGTATCAGGACGGGGATAAATCGGACTACTATCGATCGATCCATACTGAGACCCGACAATCTGCCGATACCAACACCGGCGAGCAGCGAGACAGCTGGAAGCACTAGGACGAAATAGTGCAATCGAAAATAGAAGCCTGGACATAACGCTAGTGCAGAAAAGAATAAAAGGCCCAGGAGAAAAGCCGCGACAGGACGTGATCGCCGCTCCCACAAAGTCGCGACGAGCCCGATTCCTGCCAGCGCCCAGATTGGCCAGCACGCCGCAATCACTTCCTTTGCACTGTAGAAGAAAAATCGGGACGCCTGGTTGAAAGGAACCAGGCTGCCATATTGACGCGCGTAATCGATTGTCCAAAACCAGAACCTACCGAACACGCCGATGCGCCAGAGAAGCAGGCAAGTAATTCCGAGGGGAAGAATTACAGCGGCGCTGAAAATCAGGGTTCGCAGAAGAATTTTTTCAAGGCGGAATCGACGATGACGATCGTTGCAGAGGAGATAAACCGCTCCAAATAGAGCGAAGAAAGCTGCCGGCTGCTTCATTAAGACCCCGAGGCCGAAGAGCACTCCGCTTGCGAACAGCCACCGAAAAGCTGGGCGTTTCGTAGTGTTGAGCAAAAGCAATGTCCCCGCAAGCACCGGGAGCAAAACAAAATGTGTGGCGTGGCCGGCAAACCCAAGCACCGATGGGCTAACAGAGAGCACGGCATAGCTCATTCCGGCCGCAAGTCCCGCTACCGAATTCACAAGTTGGCGGCCCAGTAAAAAGACCAAAACGATCGTAGCTAAGTTAACAAGAAGCAGTCCCAAATGAATTCCGGTTATCGTTTGCCCAAAGATCGACATGATTGCCGCGTACGCTGCATAAGTCCCTGGAAACTTCATGTTGTAGGCGAGCTCGTATGGTGGAATGCCTTGCAAAATCAGTTGACCGGCATAAGCGTATTCGCCTTCGTCGCGCTCGAGCGGAATTCCCAGAAGCCGAATCCGGATTGCGATGACCACGGTGAAGACTGCGAGCCCCATAATCCACCACCCGACATGCCGGTTCTTCTTAGCGTGAACGGTAGTATTTCCCACTAGAACCACTGAAGATGAGAATTGGTTGTCAACAGATCAAGTTTTCTTGTTCACCCCGCTGCCCAAATCCGACATCCGAATCCCGAATCTCGAAACAAATCCGAATTTTCAAATGCGCAAACGGAAACGGCGTGCAGAGGACTGCCCGCCCTGTCTAAACGCCACGTCTTACGCGGGTGGGGCGCGTCACTCCTATGGGCGCCGTCTTGAGGCGTTTGGTTTTGATGATTGATTCAATGGAATTTCGAGATTGTTTTGGAATTCGATATTCGAAATTCGGATTTAGAGTAATCCCACTGCGTCTCGTCAAATGGCGTTTAACGTAGCAACCCCGCGCAAAATTTCTGAACTCGTGTTTTCGCCGCGCAGTCGGGCCTGCATTTTTGCCCTGGTTTTGGCGGCTGTAACGATTCTCGTGTATCAGCCTTCCTGGAATGGCGGGTTCCTCTGGGACGATGACGTCTACATTACAAATAATGAGCTGCTGACGGCGCCGGATGGTTTACGGCGAATCTGGTTCTCGCTGGATTCGCCTTCGCAGTATTTCCCGCTGGTTTATACAACTTTTCGCATCGAACACGGGCTTTGGGGACTGAACTCGACAGGTTATCACTGGATCAATCTTGTGCTGCATGTCGCCAACGCGCTGTTGGTATGGCTGGTCCTGGCGCGGTTAAAGGTGCCGGGAGCGTGGCTGGCTGGAGCAATTTTTGCGCTGCATCCCGTGCAGGTGGAATCGGTCGCTTGGATCACGGAACGCAAAAATGTACTAATGGGCTTCTTCTTTTTGCTAACGCTGCTTGCCTGGATTGCGTTCGTCGACGGAAAAACGAAGCGGCGCTGGGTATTTTATGGCCTCGCGGTGACCCTTTACCTATTCGCGCTTTCGGCGAAGACCACGGCCTGCACGGTACCTGCCGCGTTGTTCTTGATTTTATGGTTGCAGCACAAGCCCATCGAGTGGAAGCGAATTATCCAGATCATACCTTTCCTTGTCCTTGGCATCGCCATGGGCGTATTAGCGATGTGGTGGGAGCGCTACCATCAGGGAACGAGCCGCGCCGTTTTTACCTTCCTGAGCCCAATCGAACGAGTTCTCGTCGCGAGCCGGGCCATTTGGTTTTATCTAAGCAAACTCATCTGGCCATCCAATCTCACATTTATTTATCCGCGATGGGATATCGCACCGACTCATCTGCTCAATTACGCGTGGCTGTTGGCGATAGTTATCTTGTGCGCGGGGATCTATTTTCTTCGTCGGTATGTAGGACGTAGCTTCGAGGTCGCGGCGGCATTTTTCCTTGCGACCCTAAGCCCGGTGCTGGGATTCATCATGCTTTACACGTTTCGTTACACGTTTGTCGCCGACCATTATCAGTACCTGGCCTGTATGGGCCCGATCGCCTTGGCGTCTGCCGGTCTGGTGAATTTCGCCGACACGTTTAAGAACAGCCGCAGCTTGATCCGAGGCGCGGCGCTCTGTGTGGTGGCGCTGTTGGCGACACTGACATGGCGACAAGCTGCGATGTATGGCAACATCGAAACACTCTGGCGAACGACTCTGGCCAGAAATCCCAGTTGCTGGATGGCTCACAACAACCTGGGCATTGTACTTTTTGGAAAAGGCCAGCTTGACGATGCGATTGCGCATTACCGGACCACATTGGAAATGCAGCCTGACTTTTGGGATGCCGATTACAATCTTGGCACTGCTCTTCTGGGCAAAGGTCAGGTGGACGAGGCAATTTTCTATTGTGACAAAGCGGTCGCGATGCAGCCAAACGATCCAGATTCCCAGGTGGCTTTGGCTAATGCTCTTCTCCAAAAGAAACGAATCGACGACGCGATTGTTCACTATCAAAAAGCCGCGGCAATACGTCCCGACTACTTTCTTGCCCGAAGCGGTCTAGGCCATGCTCTTCTTGAGAAAGGGGAGCTCGACGCTGCGATCGACCATTCTCGCGCCGCACTATCGATCCAGCCTAACAACGCAGACTGTCACACGGTCCTCGCGGTTGCTCTTGATGAAAAAGGTCAATCCGCCGAAGCCATCGAACACTATGAAAAGGCGTTGGAGATTTCTCCTCAATCTGTTTCTGCCTTAAACAACCTGGCGTGGTTGCTGGCCACGTCTTCCAATGGGTCATTGCGGAATGGGACCCGGGCAGTTCAATTTGCCCAGAAGGCTGACCAACTTTCGGTAGGCACCAACGCCGTTGTGCTGCGCACATTGGCAGCTGCCTATGCCGAGACTGGCCAGTTTGGAAAAGCGATTGAAAGTACCCAAGCTGCGATGCAGCTCGCGCAGAGTCAACGTGCCGAGTCCTTAATTAATGAGCTTGAACAACAGATCGCACTTTATGAATTGGGATTGCCTTATCGCGAAATGGCGAAATAAGGACGGTACAGCTAAGCCGGCGTGACTTGTGGTTCGTTACCCGCCTCAGGCGGGTTAAAACGGACGATCCAATCGTGGACGATCCAACGGTTCAACGATTCAAGCTTTGACGCGGCCAAGGCCGTTAGAGCTCATTGCGCAGAATTTCGAACACCTTCGTGCTCTCCACTACTCCTGCCAGAGCGTCTGTTCCGGGGCCATTGCCAAACGCGACTACGTCTTCAACAGTGACCAGGGCAGATTTCGTGTAAAATGTGGCTGGCTCCGGCTGTTCCGCCTGGGGTGGTTTGCTCGGATTTTCGTCTTGTTTACCCGGTATTTTCGCCGCTCCGTACGATTTCTCGCCATTCGGTCCGGTCGCCCAGGTAATCCAAGGCTGACCGGCAGAATTAAAGCCTAAGAGGGCAATGCCGCTATCTTTACGAAAAGGAAATCCATTCAGGTTCAATCCCCCGATCGCGACATCGCCGCAGACTACAATGGTCGATTTTTCTCCTCCGTAACTTCGTGCAACGCCGACTGCACGGTCCAGTTCGACCGTCTGGCCGAGGGTCCTTTCTCCATTGTTTTCCTGTGCTGCTTTTCGCATTAGCCCCGCATCAACCACCAGCAAGTAGCCGCCGACGTTGTACTGGAGTAACTGGATTGCTCGCCGCACCATATCCGAGAGGCTCGGCTGCTGACTTCTTTCTTCTATCTGGTTTACAAACGCGAGGTCGTCTTTACTAAAAACGCCGACCAGTTTCGGACGGCGCCACGCGGGAACCGCGTCCAGTTCGGCTCGGGTTCGAACAATATCGAACCCGTTGCCACGGAGTTCGAGTAGGAGATCGCGAGTATCCTGCCTCTCTCCGCCTTTTCTGATTGGAAGAAATTGCGCCGCGCCGCCGCCCATTGCGATGTCGATATTTCCACGATCCACGAACTCGGCTGCGATTTTCTCGGTATCGCTCGACTCACCAGGATGGGCATAAAAGGCCGCGCTGGTAGGGTCAGTAAGCTTTGCGTCCGTTACAAGTCCCGTAGCGCGCCCGTATTCCCGGGCCAGTTCAACGATGCTCTTGATCGCTTTCCCGTCGACATTGATCGCAATGGCGCGGTTTGCCACTCTCTCACCAGTCGCAATTGCCGTTGCGGCAGCTGCCTGGTCCGGGGCTGCGAAATCCTTTGAATAATTCATCACCAAAGCGGCATGAGCCATCGAGTCCACGTTCAGGCGCGTGCCAGCGCCAGCAGCGTAGGCGCGGGTTGGGGCAATCCGAGCAGGAGAAAGACCTTCTCCAACAAACAAGATAATTCCGAAAGGCTTCCGGATTACCCAGTGCTGAAAATAAAGAACGCCAACTCCAGCAAAGGCGAGGAGACAAAAAAGCGCCAGCAACTGGTTACGCCACTTCATCACCTTCCCTGTAGCGGCGGTCTACAATCGCCGCAAATGAAGCTGCAAACAGAAGACGGAGGGGCTGAGACAAGTCTTGATGACACATGGAAGTTCAATTTTTTTGCCGCACCAGCAGTTCTCGATTGAAGAAAGAACCGCTTGTCGTTCTTCTCATTCATCGGCAAAGTGCGCCACGTATGCCTGGTCCGGTAATGCTTATCATTCGCGACGGCTGGGGCATTAATCCGGGCGGCCGGGACAAGTGCAAGGAAAATGGCGACGCAACTCTTCTCGCATCGACTCCATTTCACGACAAGCTCTACCGGGATTATCCAGGCTCCAACTTGAGCGCAAGCGGAGGCGACGTCGGTCTGCCGAAAGGACAAATGGGCAACTCTGAAGTCGGCCACCTAAACTTGGGAGCTGGCCGAATCGTTTACCAGGATCTGACGCGAATTAACAAGGCAATTCAGGAGGGCCAATTGACGCGCAACCGGGTTTTGCAGGAAACGTTTGCCAAAGCCCGCGGCCACCGGCTGCATTTGCTTGGACTGGTTTCCGACGGCGGTGTGCACAGCCATTATTCGCACCTGATCGCTCTGGCGAACGCGGCACATGATGCAGGCGTTACTAAGATTTTCGTTCACGCGTTCACCGACGGGCGCGACACGTCGCCGACCGGTGGCGCCACTTATCTGAAAATTTGCGAGAAAGAACTTGAGAAAAGCGGCGGGCAAATTGTCACGGTGGTCGGCAGGTATTTTGCGATGGATCGCGATCGGCGTTGGGACCGCACCAAAAAAGCGTGGGACGCCGTTGTTCTCGGTCGCGGCGAAATCTGCAAATCCTCGCCCTGTGCGGCAGTGGATCAGCAATATAGAAACGGCAAAACGGATGAGTTCATGCCGCCATTGATTTTTTCTCACGCAAATGAACAGCGGGTGCGTAATGGCGACGTGGTTCTGTTTTTCAACTTTCGCGCCGACCGGGCGCGTCAATTGTCGCAGGCATTTTTGCTCAAGAATTTCGATGGCTTCGACCGCGAGGTCTGGCCCCAAGTGGAGTTCGTCACGCTGACGCAATATGATGTGACTTATTCTTCGCCGTTTATTTTTGCGCCGGAAAAGCTTGCCGACATCCTGGGTGAGATCGTCAGCGCCGCCGGTAAACGACAATTGCGCATCGCCGAGACGGAAAAGTACGCGCATGTCACCTATTTTTTTAACGGAGGCATCGAGAAGCCATTTCCGGGCGAAGACCGCAAATTGATTCCTTCGCCAAAGGTCGCGACCTACGATTTAAAACCGGAAATGAGCGCGTTCGAAGTCACTGAAGAATTACTCGCGGGGATGGCGAACTACGATCTGATCGTACTCAATTTCGCCAATGCCGACATGGTCGGCCACAGTGGCGTTGTCAAAGCGGGAATCAAAGCCGTAGAGACGGTAGACAAATGCATGGCGCGAATTATTCCGAAACTTCTCGAGCTTGACGGCAAAGCCATTGTGACCGCCGACCATGGCAATTGCGAGCAGATGCGCAACTCTGATGGTTCGCCCAATACAGCGCACACCAGCAATCTTGTACATTTCATTTACGTGGCCAACGATGCTGCACGATTTCGGTGCGAAGACGGAATCCTAGCCGACGTGGCGCCGACTCTTTTGTTTTTGCTTGGGCTACCACAACCGAAGACGATGACCGGGCACAATTTACTGGTGCCGATTTCCCAGGGAACCGCGGCGAATTAACGATGGTAGGGCGAGACGCCCTACGCCCGCCGCGCTTGATTTAGCAAGATTGACAACGCTCGGCGACAATCTCGTCGAATGTGATTTTTAATTTTTGATTAATTGCTCGTGTCCCAGCCAGGGCGATTCGGTGCAAAAGCCGAACATGATACTCGGCCGTTGTTTCGTGCCAGATCGGTTTACGCAGGAGCTTGAGCACACCGTCGGCTTCGACAAGAGCGCCCCAGCCGGCAGGAATCTCCGAATCGCGGAATAAATAGTCAGGTAGAACGAGGAAATACAAATTCGCGCAACGATAGCGAAGTAATTTGTCGAACTTGGTGCAATCATAGAGACGATTTTGCAAGACACGCAGCTCACGCAAAATTCGCGCGTGACCACGGTGACCGAGCGCGGTGAAATCATGCAAATCGAATTCGGGAAACAGGGAATCACCGTTCCGCAGGCTCGGATAGTGTGCGCGGAGGCGCCTTTCGAGAAGCTGGCGACGTTGGCAAATCGTCTCGAGTTGCTGGCGGGCATCATCGCTCTGGCAATTATCTCGCCGCAAATCGCAAAGCGTCTGTTTACACTCAAAAATCGCCGTGGATCCGCCTCTCTTAGGAGTCAGGCGATACGCGGCAACGTCGGCACGATACCGGCATTTTGGGAGGCTCACTTCCATTGCACACGCGGAATATCCCTGGGTCTGCGCCCATAAAAACGCCAGCCGCTTTAGCCGGGCGTGTCTCTCAGTTTCGCCGTGTGCGCGTTTTATTCCCGCAGCCATCTGGCGAGTTCGCGTGCCCAATAGGTGACAATGATATCTGCCCCTGCTCGCTTAAGCGCAGTCATGATTTCGAGAACGGCATCGCGCTCGTTCAGAAGGCCTTTCTCGACGGCGCTCTTGACCATCGCATACTCGCCGCTCACATGATAAACCGCAGTCGGTTTCCCAAATCGCTCACGAACGCGCCACAAAATGTCCATGTAGGACAACGCCGGTTTTATCATCACGATGTCCGCTCCTTCGTCGACATCCAGCGCTACCTCACGCAAGGCCTCCTTTGCGTTGGCAAAATCCATCTGATAAGAACGGCGATCGCCGAACTGCGGGGGGCTCTCGGCAGCCTCGCGGAATGGTCCGTAAAAAGCCGACGCGAATTTGGCCGCATAACTCATAATTGCAGTTTGATCGAATCCTGCGGCATCGAGCGCTGCGCGAATTGCACCAACGCGGCCGTCCATCATGTCGCTCGGCGCCACGATATCCGCGCCAGCCGCGGCGTGAGAGAGCGCCGTCCTCACTAGCAACTCGACAGTCTCGTCGTTGAGAACATGGAAACGATCTCCGTCGATGCGTATCACGCCACAATGACCATGGCTCATATATTCGCACAGGCAGACATCGGTAATCGTGACAAGATCCGGACATTTTGACTTTATGGCTCGCAGCGCTTTTTGGACGATTCCGTCTTCAGCGTAGGCGCCACTAGCCTGTTCGTCTTTTTGCTCGGGAATTCCGAAAAGTAGAAGGGCTTGAAGCCCCAGGGCCTGAGCGGCTTGCGCTTCATCGGCAGCTTCCTTCACAGGCAGCTGAAAAACCCCTGGCATGCTGGCGATCGGTCTGCGCTGCTGTACCTTTTCACTTACAAACAGCGGCAAAACGAAATTGTGGGCGTTCAAGTGTGTTTCGCGCACGAGGTTTCGCAGAGCAGACGAACGCCGCAACCGACGCGGACGGTGCATGAGTTTTCTCACAAGGCGACGCTAAGCGCTGCGAAAGTGAGTCGCAAGCGAGCAGGAACCGGCGTCCCGGAGTATTCCTTGAATGAATGGGACGCTTGACGGCACATCGCGTTAGGTGTCTGCATCTTGATCGTGGCGCGCGGCTCCGATTACCTGTTGGTCGATATCAGCAATTCGTACGCAAAATTTGCATTTGCGTCTACAACCCGAGTCTTCGCACCGACGCGGATCGTTACTGCCAGCCTTTCAAGTGGCGTAATCTCCGGCTTTCTCGGAAAACGAAATGTGAGGAAGGTGGTCGTCTCCTCGGTAGTGCCCCTGAAGGACTCAGCAATTCTGAAAGCCGTGGGAAAAACGAAGGTGCTCTGGCTGGACTGGAAGCTGAAACTGGGCGTCGAGATTGATTATCCCAAGCCGCGATCGATTGGCGCGGACCGGCTGGCGAACGCTGCGGCCGTCACAGCACTTTACGGCTGTCCCGCGATCGTGGTGGATTTCGGCACGGCGGTGACCTTTGATATCGTGTCGGAGCGCGGGGCCTACATCGGCGGCGTGATTGCTCCAGGGCTCGAAGCGATGACTAATTTCCTTTATCAGCGAACGGCGCTTTTACCGGAGCTTTCATTGAAAGAACCGCGACGCGCGATCGGCAAATCGACAATCCAGGCGATGCTCTCGGGAGCCGTGTTCGGCTATCGCGGATTGGTTCGCGAAATTCTGGCGCAAATTACAGCAGAGGAGTTTCCACGTAAGAAGGTTCACGTCGTGGCGACTGGCGGATACGCGCGCCTGATCGGGCGAAGATTGCCCGAGATCGGCGTGGTTCATCCAAACCTTACTTTGGAAGGATTACGGATTGTGGGGAACCTTAATGACTGATTCAGGGCGGGCAGCGTGGTGGCGCCCTGACTATTTTTCGCGCATCGATTTTTCCGAAAGGAGCCGAAAAATCGGTTGCCTACAGCAACTTTCCACTTGTCAGACACGCTGAATAGGGTTTCAATCGCTACTTCATGAGAGTGTGGGGGATGGCGGCGCTCGCCGCGATGGTACTTAGGTTATTCGCCGCAGATTCGTTTGGAGCGGAAAATGTCGCCCCGACGAAAGCGGAGCTGGAGGAAATGTACAATGCTGCCTTCCGCGCGTTTGATTCGAACAAATTTGCGGAAGCACTCAAACAACTCGATGCCATAGATGCTCGCCAGCCTGATCTTGCTGCTTCAAAGAACTTGCGCGGCGTGATCCTGATGCGTCAGGGCAAATACGATCAGGCAGAAGCAGCTCTCCAGGATGCTTCCCGAATCGATCCTAAGTTTTGGAACGCGCGCTTCAACATGGCGGAGATCCCATTTCTTAAAAAAGATTGGGCCGAAGCGCGGAATCGTTTCGAACAACTTCTTTCGAGCGGTGAATCCGATCTCGCAAAAGAAGCTTCGCAGCTGATCCAATACAAAATCCTGCTCACGTATCTTCTGGAGGGGAAAGACAACATGGTCGATTCCATTCAGGCCAAGTTGGAGCTTTCGCCTGATACACCGGCGGTTAACTACGTGAAGGCAGCCGTCGCGCTCAAACAAAAAAATCAGAAGGAAGCAAAAGATTGGATCAGTGCCGCGGAAAAGAATTTTTCGCCGCAACTGAATAAACTTTTCGCCGAATCTCTTTACGAAGTTGGATGGTTGGAAAAGCCAGTCGGCGAAGCGCGGCCTTCGTTGCCGCTGATGACGGCTGCTGAGCGCACGGAAAAATCGAAGGCCGCCGCTCGCGCAAAGTTTGAGCAGGCACAGCAGGCTCTGCGGCAGCGCGATTTGGCGGCAGCTCTGAAACTGGTCGATGAAGCGGACCAGGCAGACCCGAACCAAGCCGCGACGATTAATTTACGCGGCGAGATTTTGATGCAGCAGGAGCAGTTTGATCAAGCCGAAGCAGCATTCAAGAAAGCAGCGAAGCTGGATCCGAAACTTCGCGAGGCACAATACAATCTGGCGCAGATTCCATTTAAGAAAAAGGAGTACGCGAAGGCACGAGACCGTTTCGAGTCCTTGTACAAGCGCACGCCCGGAGGCGATAAGAATCAGGCGGCAGAGCTCATCAAATTCAAAATTTACATGACGCTTTTGCTCGAAGGAAAAGAGAGCCGCGCACATGCAATGATGGACGAGTTTCAATTTACCGGGGACACGCCGGCATTGTACTACGCTCAGGCCGCTTGGGAATTTCAACACAACAATTCAGAAAAAGCCGCAGATTGGACTGCTTCAGCCAATAAGATTTATTCGGCAGCACTAAACAGCGTTTTTGCTGACGCTTTTTACGATGCTGGTTGGATGCAAAGGCCTCCAGCAGAGAGCATGCCGACGCCCGCGTTCGACACAGCCCAGGCTGAGGGGAGTCCAGCAGTCGAGCCGAGTCCAATTCCAGACAAGGTATTTGCTGCAAACAGCCAAAGTGAGACGTCGAAAGGTGAAGGGCTGGCTCTGGGCTCAACGATGACCGCGCCCAGTGCAGGACTGGATATTGCGGGCGCCGGATCAACAACCAGCCAAACTTCAATCTCCTCCTCGAATGAGTCGGCGTCGGGAACCGGTGCTCAGCCCGACCAGCAGCCGACGTCGGCTTTACCAGAAGGTGGCAGCGATTCGACGGCCGCCGCGGCGGCCGCGCCCGCTGAGTCACCGCAGACATCACCTGTTTCCACGGAACAAAATGATCAGCCCGCGGTCGCTCAAACGAGCGCTTCCGCGAGTCCCGCCGTAGAAGTTGTGGCTGCCAAATCCGCACCATCCGGCGTTCTGGCAAGGACCAGAATGTGGGTCGTCGGGGGACTTCTTTTAGCGGGGCTGCTCATACTCGCCTGGGTGACCGTGCCTTCGCTTCGTCGCGGTTATTCCTTCAATGTGCCAAGTCATTCACGGACAACCTCTGCCGCCGCGCCTGCGCTGTTTAAGCCGAGAACGTCGGCAATGCCGCAAAAGAAAACTTTACAGGGCAACGGCTTTGTCGGAGGGCCGCGTCGGATTTCGCTGCAATTAAAGGCGTCGAAACCGTCATTGCGACATAGCGCTGTTCCTTCGAGTAACCTTAGTGATGGTCTTAATCTGACCAAAAGCCTCAAAGTAGAGCCGGCACGAGAATTGGCCTATGAAATGGGAGCGCAAGATCGCGAGGTGTCGCTCGTTGAATCAGAGCCTGAATCATCCGTGGGGCCAATTGTTGAACATGCGGCAGAGAACGGGGAGAGCTTGCATACGGACACTACTGAGACCGCTGAGATGGCCGGAGTTTCAGCGATCAATGAATTGACCGAAGTCACTGCTGCAGCGGAGCCACAAGCAAATCCTGCGATTCCCGAAAGCATTGAGGAAGTCACATGGCCCACACAAGAAGCGAGCGATGCGTTCGACGGCGCGAAAGAAACCTCGTCGTTTGAGGAGGCGCCCACCGAGAGGCCGCAAGATGCAGAAATCGAATTGCCCGCCATGACAGGATTGACCGAGCTTCCCGTCGAATCGGTAAGCCTTGAACAACCGCTGCCGGACGAAACAGTTTCACCCGTGATTTCCACACCAGTGCTTGCACGCGCTGCCACCTTGCCCTCTGATCTACCAAGGGTCGCTTCCGAAGAATCTGTATTTCCGCAAACAACAACACCCGCAATCATGCCTGAAACAACTCAAACCCCAACCGCTCCCGTAAACAAAGCCCCCGCCACGCCGATGGCCAAACCGCAACAGACACCTGCCGCGATGCAAACATCCGTGCAGCTCACTTTCTCGTTCGAGATCGCAGCCATGCAGTTGACACCCAGTTTTAAGATGGGCGCCCTCAAGGTGCGTCCCATATCGAAGCTGGTCACGATGCGGTTGCCCTCGTCTCAGCAGCCTCAGTCGGCTCTGAATTTGCAGGTCAGCTTCGAAGTGGCAAAGATTCAGCCGGCTTCCGGAGCGCTTGGCAGGCTCCGAATGGTTCCGTCTCAACAGCAGCGGCCCACGCCTGGTGGTTTGCCCTCATTCGCAGTCGCGGGCATGCAGGTGGTCCCCAATTCTGAGACTGCACCCGTCCAACTCACGCCTTCGCAACAGGGACGGGCATCTGTCCTCGTCACCGTTCCCTTCCAGATTACGACGCTGGAGTTTGCACCCTCCCTCGAAATCGCATCTGTGATTCTAAACTCCAATTCCAAGCAGGTTGCTGTTCAGTTGCCAGGTGCCGGACCGTCCCCGACGGACGGAGCGCCAATGTTTGAAATAGCGAATCTGGAGCTCGGCGAAGGCGGGGAAATCGGCATGATGCACCTGCATCCTGTCAGCGCGCCAAAGCGAGCCTAACCAGACGAGCCCTTGTAGGCGATCAGCGCCAGTTTAGCGAACGCAGTTGTTTCGGAAGGAACACGCCGTTCTTTCGAATCAGCTTACCGTCGAAATAGATTTCACCGCCGCCGTACTCGGGGCGTTGAATGCTTACCATATCCCAATGGACCTGGCTTCGGTTTCCGTTGTCCGCTTCTTCGTAAGCTTGTCCGGGTGTGAAATGAAACGAGCCGGCGATTTTTTCATCGAACAAAATGTCACGCATGGGATGTAAAATGCGCGGATTAAATCCGAGCGAAAATTCACCGATGTAGCGCGCGCCCGGATCTGAATCGAGAATCTTGTTCAGCTTTTTTGTCTCGTTGCTTGTCGCGCCAACTATTTTTCCGTTTTTGAATTCGAGACGGATGCCATCAAACGCGATTCCCTGATAAATGCTTGGCGCGCTAAACGTCACATGCCCCTCGACCGAATCTCTTACGGGGCAGCTGAACACTTCGCCGTCGGGAATATTGCGATCGCCACCGCAGATCACGGCTGGAATCCCTTTTTTGCTAAAACTGAGATCAGTGCCGGGACCTTTGATTTCGACTCGGTCCGTCTTTTCCATCAATCGATGGAGCGTTTTCATGCCGGGCAGAAGTCTCCGATAATCCAGCGTGCAGACTTCAAAATAAAAATCTTCAAACGCCTCAGTGCTCATTCCAGCAAGCTGTGCCATGGACGGAGTGGGCCAGCGCAGAACCACCCATTTGGTTTTTTTGACTCGCTGATCCTGTACCGGTCGCATTTTCCTTGCGATCAATTTCATCGTCTCCGGCGGCACATCAGATAGTTCCGTGACGTTGTTGCTGCCGCGCACTGCGATATACGCATCCATTTTTTTCATTCTCGCCAATTCGTGGCTTGCCATGAGATTGAGCTGTCTGTCGGAGGACTCCAGCGCCAGCGCGCGGTTGACTCGGGCGTGATAGGTCTGTGCAAATGGCACTCCGCCCGCTTTCCGCACCGCGCGTATCAGCGCGATCGTCATTTCGTCGGGAATATCGAATGCCTCGATGAGGACCGTTTCATTGCGTTTGAGACGGGTGGAATATTGCACCAGAAGTTTCGCGAGTTTATCGAACCGGGCGTCGTGCATAAGCCCTTATCATTCCACCAGCCTCGTCGGACGCAACTGGCTGATGCTACGCGCTCCGAATAAATTTCGCTGCAAAAGCGCCATCGAAACCTTCCCGAAAAGGAAGCGAATGCTTCTCTTCCAGAAGCCGAGGGGCCAGCGGATCGTCGAGAATTCGGCGCACCACCTGTTGATTCTCCTCCGGCTCAAGGCTGCAGGTGCTGTAAACAAGTACACCTTCCGGCTCTAATAATGGAATGAGCGTGCGCAGCATTTCCAGTTGCCGCTGTTGCATGCGGGGGAAATCGCCCGGTTGTAATCGCCACCTGACATCCACGCGTCGTCGCATGACTCCGGTATTGCTGCAAGGTGCGTCAAGCAGGATGCGATGGAATGGCGCCATTGATGCAATCCGTGCGGGGACGTGACCGCGCGTCCAATCGTGATCAAAAATGTGGACGATCCCAACGCCAAGGCGCGCCATGTTCTCTTTCAAGGTCTGCAGTCGGGCTGGCTGGCGATCGCATGCGACGATTGTCCCCCGGTTTTCCATTAGTTGAGCGATGTAACCGGTTTTTCCGCCCGGAGCAGCGCATGCGTCGAGGATCCTTTCTCCAGGCCGGGGATTCAAAATCTGACAGGCTATTGCAGTGCTTGGATCTTGAATGTAGCAGTGGCCTTGACCGACGGCGCTTGTCGGTAACGCATCAAATTCGATGAACTCGGGGTGACGCGCGACCAGTCGCGAGGTCGGATAAAGTCCGAGAAACTCTTCGCGATCGATTTTCAGTTGATTAATCCGTCCGTAGACGGGCGCGGGAAGATTGTTCCATTGGCAGAGTTCCTCCGCGTGTTGGGCACCGAGATGCTGCTGCCAGCGCTCGACAAGAAATTGTGGATGCGAGGTTCGAACAAATAGGGGCTCTCCATCCGCATGTGCCAGCAACTCGCTCTGCCGACGAATCGCGGCGCGAAGCATGCCATTCACGATTGGTCGCTGTCTTTGTGGCACGAGCCCGACACTCTCATGGACCGCCGCATGTGGCGCAGTCTTAAGAAGGAAAAGCTGATACAACCCCAGTCGCAGAACATCACGAAGGTCGACATCGACCTGCGAACTGCGCAGGCAGCTGATCCAAAAATCCAGCAACGTTAGATTACGCAGGACGCCGTAAACGAGTTCCAAAACAAACGCGCGATCCGAATCAGCCAACTCCGACTTTGCCAAAAATTCCGAGACAATCGAGTCGGCAAACCGCCTTTCTTTTCGCCATGTGCGCAGCGCCTTGAGCGCAATTCGGCGAGCAGACAGCCGCGCCATATTTTGAAAGACTGCTATTGCGGTTTCACGCTGGCGCGCCCGATCGAATAATAATGAAAGCCCAGTCGGCCCATCGTTTCAGGGTCTAACAGATTTCGCCCGTCGAAAACGATCGGCGTTGTCATTTTTTCCTTCACCACTGCGAGGTCCACGTTGGCGAATTCGTTCCATTCCGTGGCGATGACCAGCGCCTCGGCATCATTCACTGCTTCAAGGGCTGATGACGCGAATTCCACGTCGGCGATCGCTTTGATAGCGCGGGCTTTCTGCATTCCCTTTGGGTCGTAAGCAATGACATGTGCTCCTTCGCGCAACAGGGTTTCCACCAGATCGATTGCGACAGACGAACGAAGATCGTCTGTATCGGGTTTAAATGTTAGACCCCACACTGCAATTCGTTTTTCCCGCAGCACCCACAGCGTTTCTCGAATCTCTTTTAGAAAACGGTCCTTCTGAGCACCGTTAATGCGCTGTACTTCTTTGAGCAAGTTAAACGGAACACCAATTCGCTCGCTGATCCTGATGAAGGCGGCGATATCTTTCGGAAAACACGAACCGCCATATCCAATTCCAGCGTTAAGAAAATCGCGGCCAATTCGATGATCCATCCCGATTCCATCGGAGACTTTTTCAACATCGGCGCCGCTCGCCTCGCAAATCGCTGAGACGGCATTGATATACGAAATCTTCAGCGCCAGGAATGAATTCGCGCAATGCTTGATGAGCTCGGCGCTATTGATGTCGGTCACCAGGATAGGCGCCATAAACGGCTCATAAATCTTCTTCATCAGGTCGACGGCGCGTTCACTTTGGGCTCCGATCACGATACGATCAGGCTTCATCAGGTCGGCCACCGCACAGCCTTCGCGGAGAAATTCAGGATTACTAACCACATCGAAGTCTGCGCCATGGCGGTTGTACCTTTTGATTGATTCAGCCACTTTTTCGCCAGTTTTTACAGGGACGGTGCTCTTGTCAACAATCACGCGGTAATCGGTAAGGACTCCCGCGATTTCACGCGCGACTTTCTCCAGGAAGCTCAGGTCGACATCGCCATCCGGTTGTTGTGGCGTAGGAACGGCGATAAAGACAATCTGCGAATTCTTCACGCCCTCCTCTATGCTACCGGTGAAACGCAGCCTCTGCGCCGACACGTTGCGATGAATTATTTCCTCAAGCCCGGGTTCATAAATTGGCACCTCGCCAGCTCGCAGTTGCTTGATTTTCTGGGCATCATTATCGACGCATATGACGTTATGCCCGACATCGGCGAAACAGGCGCCGGTCACCAGGCCAACATAACCGGAACCGATGATTGCAAGATCCATGATTGAGGAATGGTGCGGGGGAATTACCTGCGGCACAAGTGGAACAAATCCAGGCCATCCGGACTGGTTCGCCTGCTTTCGTTCATTCGCCTTCGGACGAAGGATCGAAGTTCAAATCGAATCCAAATTTAGGGAATGCTTTGAGTGTTATGGTGAAGAGGACGCCGTACTCCTTCGAGCCGTTATTGTCGCGTATGATACCACCGAACGAGGCCACCCAGCTCGATAAGTCTCGATAGATTGAGTAGCGCTGCGCTTCGAGGATCCCGGTTGCCCCTTCGTATTGCTCCTGGACTGCAACGCCCCAGTTGTCGTCGATACGGTAATATCCACCGACAACAAACAGGCTGCTGTCCTGGAAAAAGGGATTGCCGTTTAAATAACGATGCGCAACGGTCAATTGCAGGTTGGCCATTGGCTGGACGTTTGCGACCGTGTCGACTTCTGTAAACCCCTGATCGAACGCGGGCAGTTGTGAATTGATCGAGAAAGATACCCACGGCAGCGGTTGAAAACGGATATTGTTAAAGAGATTTGAGTAGTCCGTGCGGTCGAAAGGATTGGTAAAGTTCACATCAACGTAGGTATCGAGCTCGAACCAGGTGATTGTTTTGTCGTCTCGCCTCGTTTCCAGCTTATTGCGAACTCCCACCCGCCAAATGGTCCAATCATCGATCGTATCGATGGTGGTGAACTGGGGAAAATCAATTGCCGGCAGTTGGGTGGAAGGCTGAAACCGGTCGAGCGCCAAAATCGAGGTTGGGTTAGGTCCATCCTCTTTCACGTAGGAAAAGTTCGTGAACGGTTGAATGACATGCATGAGTCCGTCCAACCCAAACGCGCGGCTTTGCACATTCTCCCACGTACGTGAGATCTTGAATGACGCTTCGGCGCCGGTGTCGAAGACCGAACGAAATGTGTCTCCGTCGAACTTTACTGGATTAGCCAGCGTTGGAGGGGGAAGAATAAAGTCCGGTACGAGCGGATTTGATGGCGGTATAAAGGTAGTCGATCCCAGATCCCACGTCTTGCCATAATAGGTTCCGCGATAGCCGACCCGAGGCACGATCGAAAGCCACCCAAAGTAAGTGTTTGGAAAGGTTAATTGGTGGAAGGTGTCGAGACGGTCCGTGCCATAATTCTCAAAGCCTAAACCTTGAGGGAATTGTAGCCGCAAATTGGCAAAGCCGGTCTCGCCTTCATAAAAAATGGGTCCGCCAAAAAGCCCGTGACGTTTGATGTCCAATACCACTTCCGGCTGGCGTTCTGTCGTAGTGAAAAACTGGTTCGCCTGAAAACGCTCGATAGCCGTCAGGGTGTAAAAAGGATCCGTCTTTGTCACCGCGAGCACATTGTCCGGATTTGGATCGAGGCGGAACTCGCCTTGAAAGAAGTCCTGCATCACGTATTGGTCACTCAGCTTGGTGAGATTGGCGATGCCGTAAATATCGTCTGTAAAGTTGGTCGTATCCGCGAGGCTGACCCGGTATCGCCCGGTGGGAACGTCTTTTCGCGGAATGTTGGTTTCATTCAAGTTCGGGTTTTGATCCTGAAGATAATACGTTTTCAGCCGTGCCTGGCTGTCGTTGAAATAATCCATGGTCGAATCCAAGCCCACGGCTACACCACGCCGGCCTCGATAATCGAGCCGGAACCGGCCCCTGATGTCCTCCGTGATTGGGAAGGTCACTTGAGTGAGGAGCGATGGTCCCCATGAACTCAAATACGCTGGCGAAATCGAAAAACTAAACGCCTCGTTGAGTGATTGGTAAAGATAGGGCCACCAAAAAATAGGCACCTTCCCCACATACGCGGTTACGTACTGAAAAATCACGCGATCATTTTCGTAAACGCGAATCGTTCGGGCGCGGAGATGGAAGTCGTTCTTCGGTGAATCGTGAGTCGTAAAGGTGCCGTCCTTTATCAAATAACCGTTGTCAGAAATTGAGGTTACATGGGCGCCTGTCAGGAAGTAAGGCTGCGACTCCGTTCGCGCATTAAGCGCTTTGATTTTTTTGGTCTCCGTGTTGTAAATGCCATTCTCGGCGATGTACACGCTCACATCTCGGTAGATCCGCACGTGGCCTCTCAACTCGACATCGTGCGTAGTGGAATTGTATTGCGCATAGTCGGCGTAGATATCCGTGTTGCCGATATGAATCGCGACATTATCGCGCGCCGTGGCGAGGCCATTCTCATATGTCGTCTCCCCTGTAGAAGTGATTTCAATCGGAGCTTTGTCCGGAGCCTTGATCTCTCCCTGGATCAAACCGGCACTGGCCAAAAGGGTGGCGAGCAAGAAGACCAGCGTTCGCATGGCGCACGGCGAACGTACCGTGCAAGCGCCTCCCTGCAAAGCTAAAAGCGCTCCACGCAATAAGCGGCACCCGGTACGCAGGAGCTGGTTGAAGCGAGATCATCGCGCGTTCTGTCTTGATTAACGACTCAATTGACGGTTTTCTTCATCCCGACGTGAGCAATTCTGTCGATCAGATCTTCGTTACTGCAAAACAATGGCTGCTGTCGTGGCTGACGCCCGCCCCTGGCTGGGTTATTCAGGTCGCGTCGAGTTTGATTAATATTTTCGCGCTCCTATTCGTATTTCTGACACTGTTCGCGCTCATGTCGGTGCTGGAGCGGAAGATTCTGGGCCGGATACAAAATCGCTATGGCCCCAACCGCGTTGGGCCATTCGGGCTTTTGCAGCCAGTGGCAGACGGTATCAAAATGTTGATAAAGGAAGACATCGTCCCCGCGCGCGCGGACAAGCTTGTGCATTTCCTAGCGCCGATTCTCATTGCTGCTGCGGCGATTCTTGCCCTTGGGGTGATCCCTTATGGCCGGAACATGACGCCGTTCACAATTGACGGTGGCATCCTCTTTTTCTTTGCGGTTGGATCGACAACGGAGCTTGCGGTCTTCATGGCCGGCTGGGCCAGCAACAATAAATTCTCTATGCTCGGGGCGATGCGCGCGATTGCCCAAATGTTCAGCTATGAGCTGCCGCTCATCATTGCTGTGCTGCCCGTAGTAATGGTCGTCGGCTCGCTAACTCCTGATCGGATTGTGGCCGCGCAAGCCGAATACACGCTTGGCGTTGTGCCGCGGTGGTTTGTCTTTACGCCATGGGGCGCCGTCGCATTCATTCTGTTTTTTGTGTCCGGTCTCGTGGAATCGAACCGCACTCCGTTCGACGTGCCCGAAGGCGAATCGGAAATTGTCGCGGGTCACATGACTGAATATTCCGGCTTCAAGTACGCGACATTTTTCATGGCCGAATATCTTGGTATGTTCGCCGTCAGCGGGCTTGCGGCGACCTTGTTCCTCGGCGGTTGGCATGCGCCCGCGCGTGTGCTCGAAGTTATTCCCTCGTACGTCTGGTTTTTCGCAAAGCTGAGCGCGCTGCTTTTTGTTTACATCTGGCTGCGCGGCACGCTCCCACGCATCCGTGTCGATCAAATGATGAATGTCGCATGGAAATTCATGTTGCCGATGGCATTCACGTGTGTCATCGCCGCGGCCGTCTGGCATTACGCGGGGCGCGGTTTGCGCGGTTGGCTGTGGTCGCTGTTTGTGATCACCGTTGTTTACACCGCCCTATCGATCTTGCTCGACACGGGAAGGAGATTCGCTCCACGTGTTTACCGTTTCGCCGAATGAACAAAGCTGTTGCCCCACAATTGACCATCAGACTGAGCGCCGGCCCGCGCGAAACTCGACGGCTTAAAGTCGTCGAGTTCCAAAGGCTAGGAACCGGATCCCGCAGGCAGGATGCCTGTGCCACGATCGAATGAGCAGCGCCGCGTTCGTTCTTATCGCTATGCTGACACTGGCCGCCGCGCTGGCCGCCGCCACGCTGCAAAAGCTTATGCATGCGACGCTGAGTTTTGCTGTTGCGCTTGTCGGCGTCGGCGCGCTCTTCTTTCTGCTGGGCGCGGAATTTGTCGGACTGGTGCTGGTATTCGTCTACATCGGTGCGGTTGCGGTACTAATTGTTTTTACGATTCTTCTCACACGGCGTGACGTTGGGAAAGATCACGGTGCTAATTGGGGCGGTGCATTCCTGGCGGTTGCTGTCTTTGGCGGTTTGACATGGGCAATTCTTAAGACGCAATCAGTTGCTGTTGTCGCCCCACATATCCGAGCAGTAACTGTTAAACGAATCGGTGAAGCGTTGATGACCAGTTATGTCTGGCCATTGCAATGCGTGGGGCTGCTTCTCACCGCTGCGTTGATCGGCGCACTCGTTCTCGTAATGGAGGAGAAGCGGTGAAGAAGGTCAGAAGCGGTACAAAGGTGACAACGCCACGTCTGCAAACTCGCAAGTTTCCCTTTTTAACAATGGAACTCTTTTAACTTTTGTAACGCTTAGCTATGACTCCAACGCTTCAACTGTTTCTTGTTATCTCCGCGGCCCTTTTTAGTATTGGTCTCCTTGCGGCCCTGAGCCGTCGTCACGCTATCTTCATTCTAATTGGGATCGAGATGATGCTTGCCGCAGCAAACGTCAATTTCATTGCGTTCTGGCGCTTTAGCCCGCAACCGCAGTCACCGACTGGTGTTATGATCGCGATTTTCTCAATAGCCATTGCCGCGGCTGAAGCAGCGGTCGGTCTTGCGCTGGTAATTGCTGTCTACAGGCACTACCGCACAACAAACGTCGACCACCTGAACCAGCTTAAAGGATGAGCCGCTGGATCATCGATCATCTCTGGTTGATCCCCGCCGTGCCGTTCGCAGCTTCGTTAGTAATTTTGAGCTTGCCGAACGGGCGGCACAAAAGCGCAGCCACACTCGCGGTCGCCGGACAAATCGCCGCGCTCGTAATGTCATTCTTCGCGTTCTTCCCGACTCTGCAAACGCCTGGATTCCGCGCCGTTCAGAATTTCACCTGGTTCACATTCGGCGATCACGCGCTGCGTCTGGGATGGCTTCTCGATCCCCTGGCAGCCGTCATGCTGATGATGATTACGCTCGTCGGGCTTTGCATCTTCGTCTTCAGCCCAGGTTACATGGCTGGCGACAAAAATTTCGTCCGCTTTTTCGCTTATCTTTCGTTTTTCTCCGGTGCGATGCTAGGGCTCGTTATTTCGAACAGTTTGCTTCTTCTGTTTATCTGCTGGGAGCTGGTTGGCCTGGCGTCCTATTTGCTCATTGGGTTTTGGATTGAGCGACCAAGCGCCGCCGCGGCGGCAAAAAAAGCGTTTGTTACCACTCGCATCGGCGACCTGGGATTTTTCCTTGGCTTGCTCTGGCTCTACGGCCGCAGTGGCACGCTTCTTTTTTACGACGGTGGGAACGGTTGTCTGGAAAGCGCCGGTCTTGCCATGCTCGGCGCGAGCGCCACATCTATTGCACTGCTCATTTTCTGCGGCGCAGTGGGCAAGTCGGGGCAATTCCCGCTGCACGTCTGGTTGCCGGATGCGATGGAAGGCCCGACTCCGGTCAGCGCACTGATCCATGCCGCGACGATGGTTGCTGCCGGCGTGTTTCTGGTCGCCCGCGTGTATTCGGTCTTCTCGTTAGGCGCGATCAACGGGGTGACAGCGTCGCTAACGGTCGTCGTGTGGATTGGCGTGACCACGGCATTAATGGCCGCGCTCATCGCGATCGCGCAGGCGGATATCAAACGCATTCTTGCATACTCCACTGTATCGCAACTGGGTTTGATGATGGTTTCGCTCGGCGTGGGCGGCGTCGCCGCCGGGATGATGCACCTGTTAGCGCATGGTTTTTTCAAGGCGCTTTTATTTCTCGGAGCGGGCTCGGTCATTCACGGCTGTCATCACGAACAAGACATTCGGAAAATGGGCGGTCTGCGCCGGCTGATGCCAATCACGTTTTCAACTTATGCAATCGGTATGATGGCTCTGAGCGGCGTGCCGCTCTTTTTTTCCGGTGGTTGGACGAAGGAGGAAATCCTCCACGTGACCACGCGTTGGCCTGCTTCCCGTTTGCCCTATTATTTCCTGCTGGCCGGAGTCGTCCTCACCGCGCTCTACATGACGCGGCAAATCATCTATGTCTTCTTCGGGGACCGGCGTGCTGCCTCTGAGCATGCCCATGAAAGCCCGCGAGTCATGACGATGCCGCTAATCGTCCTCGCGAGTTGCGCGATTTTGTTCAGCATAGTGCTGACGCCAGCCTGGCCCTGGTTACATGGCTATCTAACAGACGAACCTGTACACTTCGAATTCGCTCGCCTGATTCAGCCAGCCCTCTTTCTTTCGCTGGTTCTTGTGGTGGCGGGCGTTGCGCTCGGTATTTGGATGTATCGCAAAGCGGGGACGCGGGATCGACAGCGTCCGCCCGATACCGATCCGCTCGAATTCGCCCAGCCCCAATTGTTCCGGTTTCTCCAAAATAAAATGTGGATCGACGAACTTTATGCTGGCACGGTCATCGCGTTTAGTTGGATGAGCGCGCGTCTGTCCGATTGGATGGACCGTCATTTCTGGGATGGCCTGGTGCGCGGAGTCGGCGCGATCGGGCAACTCTTGGGAACTTTTACGTCACGTGTCGATGAGCGCGGAATCAATCCTGGAGTCGATGAGACCACAGTCGGCACCCGTGGGCTGGGCCGACTGATGTCCGCTGCGCATTCGGGACAAATCCAAACATACCTGGGCGTCATCGCGATCGGTGCACTGGCGCTGTTGCTTTTTTACGCATGGTTGGCTTGATCAGCGCGCTCATACTGATTCCTCTGGTGGGCGTGCTTGCGCTTTTTACGGCGCCAGAGAGAAATGCACGTCCAATCGCATTGCTGGTTAACGCACTGGCTGCGTTTGATGCGTTGGTGTTGTGGCGACACTTCGATGTCGGGACTGCCGGCATTCAAATGGTCGAACGGCACGCATGGATTCCCGCAATTGGCGCCGAATATCTGGTCGGGATCGACGGTTTGAGCCTGCTTCTCGTGTTACTTACCTCGCTCATTCTTCCCTTTGCGTTTCTCGCGCAGAAGATGGACCGAGGGTTTTGCGCGCTGATGTTGATCATGCAATCGGCACTCTACGGCACGTTCACGGCGCAGAACTTTGTTCTCTGGTTTTTGTTTTACGAGATGAGTCTGATCCCCGCCTTCCTGCTCATAAAAATCTGGGGGGGAGAAAATCGCGACCGCGCTGCGACGAAGTTTTTTCTCTACACGTTTCTCGGAAGCGTAGCGATGCTGCTGGGATTCCTCGGAATTTATCTGGCCAGGGGCTCCTTCGATTTTGCCACGCTTGCCAGTTTCGGTAAGGACGGACTGCTTACGGGCAAACTCGCCTGGCTCGCTTTTGGAGGAATCTTTCTTGGACTGGCGGTCAAAGTGCCGTTGTTCCCATTCCACACCTGGCTGCCCGACGCGTATGAAAGCGCCCCGACCGGCGTGTCGATGGTTTTGACCGGCTTGCTTTCGAAAATGGGGGTTTACGGTTTCGTGCGCCTCTTGCTTCCGCTTTTTCCAAACGAAATCAGAATCATCGGCCCCTGGCTACTGGCGCTCGCGATCTGCTCGATTGTTTTCGCTCCGCTGGCAGCGTGGGCTCAGTCTGATTTGAAACGAATGGTGGTGTACTTGTCAGTCAACCATCTCGGTTACTGCATGCTTGGTTTGTTCGCCGTAGCTGCCTCGTCCGTTGGTGCGGCGATCGACACGCAAGCGGCGTTGAGCGGTGTATTCATGCAGATTTTCAATCACGGGATCACCGCGGCAGCATTGTTTTACCTGGTCGGCCTTCTCGAGCAGCGTCGCGGACTTCGTGGCATCGGTGACTTTGGGGGATTGATGCAGCGGACACCAATTCTTTGCGGCTGGATGAGCGTCGCGATGTTTTCGTCGCTCGGTCTGCCGGGTCTTAATGGTTTCATCGGCGAGTTTCTGATTTTTAAAGGTTCATTTGCTATCACGGCATCCTTCACCGCCGTTGCAGTGATTGGCCTGCTTGTGACAGCAATCGTTTTCATACGTGCGATGCAAGCGCTCTTTAGCGGGCCGCTGGCAGAAAGTTGCAGCGCTTTTTCCGACCTCTTGCCGAGGGAACAGGTTGCCATCATCCCTGTGACTCTGCTCATGTTTGCTATCGGTCTCGCGCCGCAATTCATGTTCAACATTTTCAACGCGACCATCGTTCAAATGGCGCGGCTATTTAGTTGAGGTTTATCGCGAATGAGCGAACAGATTATTCCCGCTGAGCAGATCGCCTTACGGATCCGGCGTTTTCGCGGCGAAAAGGTGCTGCTCGATTTTGATCTAGCCGTTCTCTATGGCGTAGCGGTCAAAGTCTTGAATCAATCAGTAAAACGAAATCGCAAGCGATTTCCGAACGACTTCATGTTCCAACTTAGCAATGAGGAGGCGCGGGTTTTGAGGTCTCAACTTTCGGCATTGGAGAATCGACAAGCCATTGAAAATGAGGGCGTTGAACGAAACTGGTCACAATTTGTGACCAGCTCGCGTAAATACCGGGGAACCAAATATCGGCCCTATGCATTCACCGAACAAGGTATCGCCATGTTGTCGAGTGTCCTGAACAGCAAACGGGCTGTGAAAGTTAACATCGCCATCATGCGTGCGTTTGTGAAGCTGCGCTGGGCGCTGGAAACAAATCGCGAACTTGCGCAAAAGTTTGCGGAACTGGAAAGGCGCGTTGACAAACACGACGACGAAATCGCGGCGATTCTCGAAGCGATCCGGCAGTTGATGGCCCCGCCAGAAAAGCCGCGACGCGAAATTGGATTCCATGTGCGCGAAAATGCGCTGCATTACCGAACGCAGAAGAAAGCCGGGCCTGTCTGATCGCATGATTGCCTGGACGATTTACCTCACGTTCGCGGGCGCCGTCGTGCTGCTCATTTTTCCTGGCGTTGCGGCGCGGTGGATTGCGCTGCTAACAGCCGTCGTCGGTTTGATTCTGGGCATCGTAGCATTTGTTTGCACACCTGTTGCCGATCTTGCTCATTTCATGACGATCGTCAGCGTGCCGTGGGTGCCACCGCTGGGAATGAATTACCATCTCGCTGTTGATGGAGTCAGTCTTACGATGGTTCTTGTCACGGGCATCTCCGCCGTAAGCACAGTGTTGTTTTCATGGGATGTCGATCAGCGCCAGCGCGAATTTTTCTTCTGGTTGTTGCTAGTTATCGGAGGCTGTTACGGCGTTTTCCTCAGTGCCGATTTGTTTTTGTTCTTTGCATTCTACGAACTGGTCATCGTGCCGAAGTACTTTCTCATCGCCATCTTCGGGTCGACCAACAAGGAGTACGGCGCGATGAAGCTGACCCTCTATTCGTTCTTCGGAGGGATGTTCGTTTTTGCCGGCATTCTCGTCGCATACGCGACTACTGGTTCTCTGGATCTGAATCAATTGGCGCAATTCCACTTTAGTCCGCAGCTGCAATCATGGGCATTTCCGGTGTTGTTCCTTGGATTCGCTGTGCTTGCCGGCATCTGGCCGTTGCATACATGGGCGCCGACGGGCCACGTCGCCGCGCCCACCGCAGGGTCGATGTTGCTTGCCGGCATTGTGATGAAACTGGGTGCTTATGCGGGCCTGCGCGTAGCGATGAATCTGTTCCCGGAAGGATTCCACGCATGGAGCAAATGGATCGCCGTTCTCGCCGTGATCGGCATTGTTTACGCGGCGGCGGTGGCATTGCGCCAGCATGATCTGAAATTCGTTATCGGGTACTCGAGCGTGAGTCACATGGGTTTCGTGCTGTTAGGTCTGGCTACGGCAAATGCACTCGGTGTTTCGGGAGCCGTTTTGCAAATGTTTTCGCACGGCGTGATTGCGGCACTGTTGTTCGCTGTTGCCGGACGGATGCTCTACCGACGCACTCATACCCGCGAGCTCGATGCGCTCTCAGAAATGAATCTGAGCCAGGCGCTGCCATTCGCAGCGTTTACTTTCGTGATTGCATCCGCTGCGTCGATGGGCATCCCGGGTTTCAGCGGATTCGCCGCGGAGATCACGATTTTGATCGGCGCGTGGCAAACCTATCCCATCGCGGTTTGGATCACTGGCGTCGGCATGGTTTTGGTAGCGGCTTTCACCTTGCGCGCGCTCATAAAGTCTTTCTTTGGTGAGGTGCACATGCAGACAGGCCGCGTTTCTACAGACGCAGACTGGCATGAGCAATCGATCACCCTCGCAGAGAAGTGCGGCGCTTGTTTGCTTATGCTCGCCACGCTTGCGGTCGGACTTTATCCCAAATTTCTGCTCGATCGTATTCAACCCGCGGTTGAAGCGATGAGGTTTCTAAAATGAAATCCGTGGCTTCAACGACATCGTATCTGGAGCTCCTTAGGCTTGCGTCGCCCGAAGCCGTTGTCGTGATCAGTGCCCTCGTTGTGCTCACGATTGGGCTGATGAGCGGGCGACCCACGGTAGTGGCAGGCGTGTCGCCTACAAAACCGCCGGCGGGGGCAGCCGGCATCCGCCTTAGGCGTACCGCCACAGTCTGGTGCTCATTGGTTGCGGGCCTCGGGGTTATCATTGCAATAGCCGCAGTGCTGATGTTGCCGCAAAATACGAATCCTTTCGGCGGGATGCTTGTGATCAACCCGCTCACCTCGCTTTTCAAAATCATTTGCCTCGGGCTTGCCCTCTTCACGGTGTGCCTGGCGCGATCAGAAAGATCTCTGCGTGATCCCGGCGAATATCTGGCGATTATTCTTTTGGCAACCGTCGGTCTCATGTTGCTCGTTGGCAGTGAAGAGTTGCTGATGATTTTCATCGGGCTCGAACTGCTGGGCCTTTCGCTTTACGTGATGGTTGCATTCGACAAGGCCGATGTGCGTTCCGCCGAAGCAGGTCTGAAATATTTTCTGTTCGGCAGCACCTCCAGCGCGTTCACGCTTTTCGGAATCAGTTTGATTTATGGCATGTCGGGAAGCACCGGTCTCGCTGCCATCTCGAGCAAATTGGCGGCCGCGCCGGTGCAACCTTTGCTTGCGACTGGCATCATCATGACGCTTATCGGGTTCGCGTTCAAAATTGCTGCTGCGCCATTTCACCTATGGGCGCCTGACGCGTATCAGGGAGCCCCCATTCCGAGCGCGGCGTTTATTGCCTCCGGATCAAAGGTCGCCTCGTTCGTTGTTCTTGGAAAAATCGTGCTCGTGGGCTTTGGCCCGGTGCATGGCAATGCCGGGTGGCACGCGATGGTTGCGGGCTGGTCGCCTCTCCTCGCTGTGCTCGCAGCCTTGTCGATTGTAATTGGCAATCTCGTCGCACTGGCGCAGACGAACGTTCGGCGGCTCCTCGCCTACTCTGCTGTCGCGCATGCCGGCTACACGCTGCTTGGACTGGTCGCCGGAAGTCGTGACGGATTTTCGGCGACACTTTTTTACGCGGCTGTTTACGCGATCACGCTCGTCGGTGCGTTCGGAGTCGTCGCGGTCGTACGCAGCGAAACTGGTGGCGACGATCTTAAAGATTTTTCCGGGCTGGCTGGGCGTGCGCCGTTGCTAGCCGGTTGCATGGCTGTCTTCATGCTCTCCCTGGCTGGCATACCGCCATTGGCCGGTTTTTTCGGAAAGTTCTATTTGTTCAGTGCTGCGCTGCGTGCTGGTGGAAATTATGGCCTGCTCTGGCTGGTCGCGTTGGCGCTTTTTGGCAGCTTTGTCTCCCTTTATTACTACTTAATCGTGCTGAAAGCGATTTTTGTTGACGAGCCCTCGCTGACAACAGCTTCATCGAGCGCTCACTGGACACCGGATTTACTGCAGCGAATCACGGTGTCTGTGCTCGCTGCAGCAATTCTCCTTCTCGGCCTCATGCCAGACACCCTGGCGGCACGAATTCTTGCTGCCGTGTCATGAAAATTTTCGACAAAAAAAGTGTGCTTAACAGTTGACTATCGCGGTATAAGTCTTGCATCAAATCAAGGAAGCACAGACTGGAAGAGTTGATGAAGTAAAGATGGGCAGCATCAGCCAGTTCATTGATCGGCATTTCCGTCACTTTAACGCGGCAGTGCTCAAAGATGCCGCCGACGCCTATACCGCACATCTTAAGGGAGGCGGGAAAATGATGGTTACGCTTGCCGGGGCAATGAGCACCGCGGAACTGGGCATTTCTCTGGCGGAAATGATTCGGCAGGGCAAAGTCCACGCTATTACCTGCACAGGAGCCAACCTCGAGGAGGACCTCTTCAACCTCGTCGCACGCAGCCATTATGAACGGATTCCTCACTATCGCGAATTAACTGGGCAGCAGGAGGAAGAACTGCTGCGACGTCATTTGAATCGCGTGACCGACACCTGCATTCCGGAAGAGGAAGCGATGCGACGGATCGAGCACGTCGTGCTGAACGAGTGGGTAAGCGCCTCGCAAGAGAAGGAGCGGCGATTTCCGCACGAATTTTTCTATAGAATTTTGCGGGAGTGCCGGCTGAAGAAATTTTACGAGATCGACCCGGGCGACAGTTGGATGATCGCCGCCGCGCACAAGGATCTCCCAATTTTTGTCCCTGGCTGGGAAGATTCGACATTGGGAAATATTTATGCCGCGCGCTGCATGACAGGCGCGATCAGCGATGTGCACACCGTCCGCTCCGGCATTGAATATATGATCGCTCTGGCGGAGTGGTACCGCCAGATGTCGCAGGACTCGTCCATTGGTTTCTTCCAGATCGGCGGCGGGATTGCAGGCGATTTCCCCATCTGCGTCGTGCCCATGCTCAATCAAGACGTAGTCACCACGCTGGTGCCTGAGTGGGGTTATTTCTGTCAGATCAGCGATTCCACAACCAGTTTCGGATCGTACTCCGGCGCGGTGCCTAACGAAAAGATCACTTGGGGAAAACTGAATATTGATACGCCGAAGTTCATCATCGAATCCGACGCCACGATTGTGGCACCGCTTATATTCGCCAAAGTGTTGGGCTGGTAAGCGCTCTTCGACCTGGAACCGAGCGGTCGCAATAGTCCCGGCACAGCGCTAGCAAATCGCGGAGCGAAGACGAGAAGTTCTTAATCCCATCATCTATGCTGCGGACAAAGCGCCGCGAACGTAATAGGTATCCAGACAACCCCGATCACTCCCATTGATGCGAATAAATCCAACGAAGAGAAAGCTGCTATCAACGGAGGACCGTGCGCTAGTGCTCCGACGATATGCCACTTTTTGGCATTCGCCTGACTGGCCCCAAGAATCAGGAGCACAGCAATAATAGTCATCAGGAGATACGCGTGGATCAGGCCCACCCAGACCAGGGGTTTCTGCTGCATGAAGCCAAACGGACCGATTCCAATCATCCAGTCCATAGTGGTGGTGACGGCGCTCCCTAGTGCGACGAGAGTCAAGATCGTGCCGTGAGCCCAGAGTAGGCGTATCCGAAACGTAGCAATAGCTGAAGCAGACGACAGAGTCAGATTTATATCCTGCCACAAATCCCAGTCAGCGGTGTCTTTTTGTTTTACTGCCAATGGCCTGCAATCCAGACCCAGCCGCCGGGCCGACGCACCCAATGGCCTGCCACCCACACCGCAGTTGGTCTGGGCCGAACTACCCAACTTCCCCGCATCCAGACGTAGTCGGTTCCGGTCCATCGCCAATAACCGGTCGTCCAAACGTATCCTGGCCCTGGTGCCACCGTCTGGGTTTCGATGCGGACTGGGGGCGGAGCTCTCGTCACCAAAACCTCACGAGCGGGCCCCGTCGTTGTCACTTCCTGTGTAGTCGTTGTCGTCGTTACTGTGGTTGGCTCTTCGGCGCAGCCGATCAATGACAATGGCACCAACATCAACAGGTAAAGGTTTCTCTTCATCTTACGCCTCCATTATAGATTCGCTTTGCGTCAAACAGGCGGCTTTATCAAAAATCAAACCTGCATGGTTTGATAGCGGAAGACCGATTTTGATCCGATGATATGCGATGCTCTACGTCGTCGCCACGCCGATCGGCAACTTGGGCGACATCACGTTGCGCGCCCTGGACGTCCTGAAGTCGGTTGATCTAGTCGCTGCCGAGGACACGCGGCATTCCGGAATGTTGATGAAGCATTTCGGAATCAAGAAACCATTCATCAGTTATCACGAACATAATGAAGCGATGCGTACGGCGGAACTCGTGGTACGCCTTGCGGGAGGCGAAAACATTGCGTTGATCACGGATGCGGGAACGCCCGGATTGTCCGATCCCGGCACGCGTCTCGTCCGTGAATGCATCAACCGCGGGCTTTCATTTACAATCGTTCCAGGCCCATCATCGATCCTGATCGCTCTTGTCGGGTCGGGATTTTCGCTCGAGAAATTTTCCTTCCGCGGATTTCTTCCAATTAAGAGTGGACAACGCGAACGTGAGTTGCGAGTCGCCGCCGAATCCAGTGAGACAGTAATCTTCTTTGAGTCGCCTTATCGATTAACCAAAACGCTCGCCAAATGCATCGAGGTCATGCCGGAACGGCAACTTTGTGTTGCTCGAGAACTCACAAAAAAATTCGAGGAATTCCGGCGCGGCACCGCCGGTGAACTTCTTGCGCATTACGAGGCCCAGCCGCCGAAAGGCGAGATTGTCCTCGTCATTTCCGGTTTGTAGCGATCCCGCTGCTGGGAAGTTCGGTGACAAAAGTCGCCACGGCGGCAAACAGTAGTCGGCCGGCAGCGCTGCTCTCGCGAATAAACGACGCGCATCCGCCGTCAAACTCCGGTTCACGCCAGCGTACACGTTTTGGAAACAATGCGACCCGAAGTTGCTTCTCCAGGAACTCTCGCGCGCCCTTGCGGGCTCGCTGCAGTCCCCGTCTACCTGGCGATTGCCGCCAACGGCCATCTATCTGCTCCAAAAGCTTTCACGAACAAAGGGGCCGCGCGCGTCGATTATAATGTAATGACCCGCTGGCTGTGGTTGCTCAGGCCTTTGCTCGCGGGACTCATCATTACACTGCTGCAACTTGCGATGGCGCTGGGCCTGCTTGCGCCGGAAGGATCCTTTTCGGACCGCTACGCCACGCTGGTCCAGCACGACAGTTATTGGTTTATGAACATCGTGAATCGCGGATACCAGACGATTGTTCCTCCCATCGATCACAAGGTCATGGAAGTATCAAACGTCGCATTTTTCCCCGCTTATCCTGCGATTGCGGCTGCGTTCCGCTATGGACTTAACATCCGCACCGGCACGGCGCTATTGATCACCGCTCAGCTCGCTGCCTGGGGGTTCTGGAGTTATTTCTTTCTTTTTTGCAGGCGCTGGAATATTTCGCCCGCACTGCAAATTTGCGGTGCATTATTAATCGCCGCCCATCCGGCAGCATTCTTTCTAATTGCCGGCTACTCGGAATCATTGTTTTTGATGGCGCTGCTTGGCTTCATTTATTGGAGTATTGCGGAGGGGCGATCCGCGAAATTCTGGGCGGCCGTACATGGCATTGTGATGTCGGCAACGCGGATCGTCGGAATTGTGTGCGCGGCATTTCCGTTGGTGCGCTCGTTTTTTCAAACTCGATGGCGCGGCTTATTTGAGCCAAAGCCGTGGTTTCGCGCGGAGAAGCCGGCGATCCTCATAACGCTGCTTGCAAGTTTCGGCGCCGTAGGATTTTTCACTTATTCTCAACTGCGCTGGGGACACTGGGATATTTATATGCTTACGCAGGCAGCCGGCTGGGGAATCGTCCCCGATTATTTGGCGGTGTTTAAGCCCTCTAGTTATCGCTGGTTTGTTCCCGCATTGAACGATCCGACCGAGGCGAGCCAAATGTCGATGACGTTGGGCGCCGTGTTGTTTGTCAGTATCGCCCTTTGCGAAGTGTCGATTCGAAGGTGGGCCGGTTTACCAATTCGCGCCGGCATCTATTTCTGCGCCTTTGTGATCTACTATCTCTCCGTTAGCGGAGTCGCCTGCGTGGATATGGAAAGCATGCTGCGCTACGAATTTTGCGCGCATGCGTTGATCGTGCTGGCGCTTTTGAATTTTCTGAGTCAATTTCGCGCGCCGCCGGCGCTCGTTAGGGCATTCGGCACCGCGGCTGTGGCGCTGCTTGGCGCCGCAGGGCTCTGCGTGCAGGGCTGGTACGTCTGGAATTTCACCCGGGGAAATTGGGTCGCCTAAAAGAAGATGAAAGTAAGAGTGGTCATTATTGGAGCTGGTCCGGCGGGTTTAACGGCCGGCTATCTTCTATCAAAGGAGGACGTCGGTGTCGTTGTCCTGGAAGCAGATCCCGTTTACGTCGGCGGAATCTCCCGGACGGTGACTTACAGGGGTTTTCAGTTCGACATTGGCGGCCACCGTTTCTTTTCCAAGTCGAAGGCGGTCGAAGATCTGTGGACGGAGATCTTGCCTAACGACATGCTCGTGCGACCGCGGTCTTCGCGCATTTTTTACGACGGCAAATTTTTCTCCTATCCGCTGAAACCGTTCGAAGCGCTGCTGAAACTTGGGGTCTTTAGATCTGTCCTTTGCATGCTTTCGTGGATGAGAGCACGCCTGTTCCCGGTACGCGATCCACGCAATTTCGAAGAATGGGTAAGCAATCAATTCGGCAAACGTCTCTTCAACACATTCTTCAAAAGTTACACGGAAAAAGTTTGGGGCATGAGCTGCAAAGAAATTTCCGCCGACTGGGCCGCGCAGCGCATTAAAGGACTTTCTCTCGGCAGCGCCATCAGGAATGCGCTGATTCCGCAGCGTTACAACGGAGACCGCACCAACGTAATTAAAACGCTAATCAATTCCTTCCGCTATCCGCGGCGAGGCCCCGGCATGATGTGGGAGGCATGTGCTGAAAAGATGAAAGCGCTGGGTGGCAAGCTTGAGATGGGCTGCCGGGTAACCGGCTGTTCTTACGATGAAACGTGCGGCAGTTGGACAGTCGAGTACAAGGATAAAAAGGACGAATCGCAGCGAATCGAAGCCGAACACATCATTTCGTCTGCGCCGATGCGGGAGTTGATTTGCGGATTGTCACCGAGCGTGAGCGAGCGAACGAAGCATGCTGCGGAAAACCTCAAGTATCGCGATTTCCTCACCGTGATGTTGATCTTGAAAGATCGGCAGGTGTTTGATGACAACTGGATCTACATTCACGATCCAAGCGTTAAAGTCGGTCGCGTTCAAAACTTCCGTTCGTGGTCGCCGGAGATGGTGCCCGAACCGGATAAGGTCTGTTACGGTCTGGAGTATTTCTGTTTCGAACACGACGGACTCTGGGATTCGAGCGATAACGATTTAATCGACCTCGCCAGGCGGGAGCTTGTTCAGATTGGCTTGGCCAGGGAAGGGGACTTTGTGGACGGCTGCGTCGTGCGCCAGAAAAAGGCATATCCCGTTTACGACGACGATTACGCGCGGCATGTGGCCACGATTCGCCAGGAATTGGACACGTGTTATCCAAATCTGCATCTCGTTGGTCGCAACGGCATGCACAAATACAACAACCAAGACCACGCCATGGTAACGGCGATGCTGTGTGTCGAAAATATTCTCGCTGACACCAAGCTTTACGATCTCTGGCAGGTCAACAGCGACGCTGAATACCATGAATCAGGACCAGCGGCTGAAGAAGCAATTGGCTCCGGACTGCGATTGGTCCCCACACGCGTCGTCGCTCCCGAGCTCGCACCGGAAGCGTAATCGCGGATTCACTGCGTTTCTTGTTATTCCGAGCAATATCGAGGAATCTCTCGGCGATTTCTCATCATACGCGCTAACGCTGGATGAGAATTGGACGAGTCGGGCCCGATTCTTCAAACCTCGAACGCTTCTACCGGCGGGCAGGAGCAGAACAGATTCCGGTCGCCATGAACATTATCGATCCTGCCAACAGCTGGCCAGAATTTGTGTTCGCGCGTCCACGGCGCAGGGAACGCCGCTTGTTCGCGCGTGTAAGGCCGCTCCCAATTTTCGGAAGCGATTTGGCGCGCAGTGTGCGGCGCGTTTTTCAACATATTATTTGCGCGATCCATGTTTCCTTTCGCGACCTCCTCGATCTCCGCGTGAATCGAGATCATAGCGTCGCAAAAGCGGTCTAGCTCGTGTTTTGGTTCGCTCTCAGTTGGCTCGATCATCATCGTCCCGGCGACTGGCCACGAAACCGTCGGCGCGTGAAAGCCGTAGTCCATCAACCGTTTTGCTACATCTTCCACTTCGATACCTGCGCTTTTCCACTGGCGAAGATCCACGATGCATTCATGGGCAACAAGTCCGCGTTTGCCTTTGAAAAGCACAGGGAAATAAGGGTCGAGCCGTTTGGCGATGTAATTAGCATTTAGAATTGCGACTTCGCTTGCGCGTTTCAATCCCGCGGCGCCCATCATGCAGATGTACATCCACGTAATCGTCAAAATGCTGGCGCTGCCGTAGGGCGCGGCAGAAATGCTGCCACCTTTGCCTCCTCCGTGCCGGTAATCGGAGCCGCTCCCTTTCGGTGGACGTTTCCCATGTTCTCCCTCTCCAAACAAAATTCGGCCGGTCCCGGGGTCGAGAATGAACTCTCGCGGAAGATAGAGCGCGAGATGCCTGGCCACACCAATCGGCCCGACACCCGGGCCGCCACCGCCGTGGGGAATACAAAACGTCTTGTGCAAATTCAAGTGACAGACGTCCGCGCCATAATCACCGGGCCGGCAAAGGCCGACCTGCGCGTTCATGTTCGCGCCGTCCATGTAAACCTGCCCGCCATGCGCGTGCACGATGTCGCAAATTTCGCGAATCGTGGGCTCAAAAACGCCGTGAGTCGAAGGATACGTCACCATCAGCGCGGCGAGGTCGCGCGCGTGCGCTTCGGCTTTGGCGCGCAGATCGGCAAGGTCGATATCGCCATCTTTCAAGCAGGCAACTGAGACAACCCTAAAACCTGCCATGTTTGCGCTGGCGGGGTTCGTGCCATGGGCGGACGTCGGGATGAGGCAAACATTTCGGTGCCCTTCGTTGCGCGAAGCGTGATACTCGCGGATCGCCAGCAGGCCTGCGTATTCGCCCTGCGATCCGGCATTCGGCTGCAACGAAATTGCGTCAAATCCAGTGATTTCGGCAAGCCAGTTTTCGAGCTGTTTGCATATTTCTGCATAGCCAGCCGTCTGCTCTGTCGGCGCGAACGGATGCAGCTTGGAAATTTCCGGCCACGAAATCGGGAACATTTCCGCCGTCGCATTCAATTTCATCGTGCAAGATCCGAGCGGGATCATGGAGGTGGTCAGTGAAAGATCTCGCGATTCGAGCTTTTTCAGATATCGCAGCATTTCCGTCTCGGTGTCATGTGTGTTGAAGACGGCGTGCGTGAGAAATTCGGAAGTGCGAATTGCGGATTGCGGAATCCGGATTGGCGGTTCGCCCAGCTCCTCGTCGGCAAAATCCCGGACGAGCGTGCCGCGAAAGACCGACATCAACACCTCGATATCGCGGGCCGTAGTTGTTTCGTCGAACGATATGCCGATCGCGCGCGGGCCAAGTGCGCGCAGATTGCAGTCCGCTTTTTGTGCGTGCTCTAAAATGAGCGCGCTCGACTCGACTTCGACGCGTATCGTGTCGAAGAAATTTTCGTGCGCGATTTTCAAACCCAGCGCGCGCAGACCATCGGCGAGTTGACTTGTTAGGCGATGAACGCGTTCGGCGATTGCCCGCAATCCGCGAGGGCCATGATACACAGCGTACATCGAGGCAATCACAGCAAGTAGAACCTGTGCCGTGCAAATGTTGCTGGTCGCTTTGTCGCGACGGATGTGTTGCTCGCGCGTTTGCAGCGCAAGTCGATAAGCGGAGTGCCCCTCCGCATCGTGCGAAACGCCCACAAGCCGGCCGGGCATGTGACGTTTGTAATCGTCGCGCGTGGCGAAGTATGCCGCATGCGGGCCGCCAAACCCGAGCGGAACGCCGAAGCGCTGCGTGTTACCGACCGCGACATCGGCTCCAAATTCTCCAGGCGGTTTCAGCAGCGTCAGCGCCAGGATGTCGGCTGCCACCACGACAAGTGCGCCGGCGTCATGTGCCCGCTTGATGAAGTCTGCGTAATCGTAAATTGCGCCATCCGTGGCGGGATACTGGACAAGTGCGCCGAAAACGGTCTCGTCGAGCTTGAACTCTGCGAAATTGCCGATCTGAATTTCGATGCCCAGCGGCTTTGCGCGTGTTTGCACGACAGCAATCGTTTGTGGGTGACAATTGTCCGCGACAAAAAACGTTTTGCGATTAGGAACGACAGCACGACAAAGCGCCATCGCCTCGGCGGCGGCCGTCGCTTCATCAAGCAGCGACGCATTGGCGATCTCGAGCGCTGTCAGGTCGGTAATCATCGTCTGGAAATTGAGGAGGGCCTCGAGGCGACCTTGCGCGAGCTCCGCTTGGTAAGGCGTGTAAGCCGTGTACCAGCCCGGGTTCTCCAGTATGTTTCGCTGGATCACTGGTGGCGTAATGCAATCGGAATAGCCACAACCGATGAATGAGCGCGGGATCTTGTTCTTCCTGGAAATCGCGCGGAGCTCGGCCAGCGCTTCCATCTCCGATTTCGCTTCCGGGAGGTTCAGGTCTCGATCCAGCCGAATATTTCGTGGAACAGCGGCTTCGACCAGGGAGTCGAGATCTTCGAAGCCGACCTCGCGCAGCATGACGCGTACTTCTTCTTCGTTCGGACCAATATGGCGGCGCGCGAAGGAATTTGGATCGATTGTTTCTTCACGCCGTTGCATGGGAGCAGACTACGGAAAGCGAATCGCGCTTCAAGTTTGTCGGCGCGCCCTGCGTTCGTGCCCTACCATCTATTCAGCGTCGTGAATTTCGACGCCGCGACTTTTCAAAAGGGCGCGCAGCTCGGCCAGGTGTTGATGGTTGCGGGTTTCGACCGTGCAAAGAACGTTCACTGCCGACACATCCGGGCTGGCGAAGGCTCGATCGTGCACAATTTGCTTCACACTTGCTCCGGTAGACGCGATTTGGGCTGCCAGATCGGCCAGACCGCCGGGTCGATCACTTATCACAGCGGTGAATCGCCCGAGCCTGCCATCCGCCACCAGGCCCCGCTCAATTACACGACTTAGAACATTCGGATCGATGTTCCCACCGCAGAGCAACAGAACTACCCGCTTACCGGCGAGTTCTTTTAATTTTCCGGACATGCATGCAGCCAATGGTGTGGCTGCGGCTCCTTCGACGACGCTCTTTTCTAATTCAACCAGACGCAGGATCGCCAGAGCGATCTCTTCTTCAGTGACGGTGACAGTCAGATCGACGAGCGGTCGCGCAATTTGGAACGCATTTGCGCCCACCTGAGGGATAGCTAGCCCATCTGCGAGCGTCGGACGCATCGTGATTTTCGTCGGGCTCCCTGCTTTAAGCGCAGCTGAAAAGCTCGCGACGTTTTCGGCTTCTACGGCAACAATTTTGACGTTTGGTCGCAATGTTTTGAGAGCCAAAGAAACACCGGCGAGCAAGCCGGCTCCACCCACGGGAACAATCACCGATTCAAGGTCAGGAACTTGTTCGACGATTTCGAGAGCTATCGTCCCCTGTCCGGCGATGATCGCGGGATCATCGTAGCCGTTGATATATGCAAGGCCCTTTTCCGCGGCGATTTCATGTGCACGCGCTTTTGCTTCCCCGAAACCATCTCCGTGCAAGATGACAGTTGCACCGAGCTGCTGACAGGTGCTGATCTTTATGAGCGGCGCGAATTTCGGCATCACTACTGTTGCAGGGATACCGAGCAAGCTGCCCTGATAAGCGAGCGCTTGAGCATGATTGCCCGCAGACGCGGCGATGACCCCGCGTTTTTGCTGGTCAGGCGACAATTGTGCCAGCGCATTGCGCGCGCCGCGCTCCTTGAAACTTCCCGTTCGCTGCAAGTTGTCGAGCTTGCAGAAAACTTTCATGCCGGTGATTTCGCTTAGAGGAATGGAGGGCGGACAAGGCGAATTATAAACCGCGTCCGCAATTCGTTTGCGCGCCGCTTCGATGTCCTGAAACGTGACCAAGCGTTTAACTTTCGAGTGCTGCCTGCGCCGCGGCCAATCTGGCAATTGGAATCCGGAACGGACTGCAACTTACGTAATCCAAGCCGAGCCGATGGCAGAACTTGACGCTCGCTGGCTCCCCACCGTGTTCGCCGCAAATCCCCAGTTTGATGTTTGGCCGGGTCTTGCGCCCGAAGTCGCGCGTTATTTCCATCAAGCGGCCGACGCCTTTCTGATCGATCGACGCAAACGGATTTGATTCGACGATATCGAGCTCGGCGTAGGCGGGAAGAAAGCTTCCGGAATCGTCCCGGCTCATTCCCAGTGTCGTTTGGGTGAGATCGTTTGTGCCGAAACTGAAAAACTCGGCGTCGCGCGCAATCTGGTCCGCAACAAGCGCGGCGCGCGGAATTTCGATCATTGTCCCGACCAGATATTTGAATTTTGTTCCCTTTTCTTTTGCCACTTCGCCTGCCACTCGGCGGACGATCTCAATTTGAAGCTTTAGCTCGCGCGGAAATCCCACCAACGGAATCATGATTTCCGGATGGACCTTGATTCCTTTGGTCTGCACTTCGGCAGCGGCTTCAAAGATCGCGCGTGCCTGCATCTCGGAAATTTCCGGAAACGTGATCCCAAGGCGGCAGCCCCGGTGGCCGAGCATGGGATTAAACTCGTGCAACTCGTGCACGCGACGCGCGATTTGTTCAACCGCGACGCCGAGCTTGTTCGCAAGTTCGTTTTGCTGCGCGTGATCGTTCGGCAAAAATTCATGCAGCGGTGGATCGAGAAAACGAATTGTGGCGGGCAGACCCTTTAACGCCGTGAAAATGCCAATGAAATCAGCACGCTGATAGGGGAGTAGTTTGGCCAGAGCGCGTGCCCGCTCATCCTTCGTGCCGGCGAGAATCATCTCACGCATGGCGTCAATTCGGTCGCCCTCGAAAAACATGTGCTCTGTTCGGCAAAGCCCAATGCCCTCCGCACCGAACGCGACCGCGTTTGTTACCTGCTCGGGTGTATCCGCGTTTGTGCGCACGCCCAGTCTGCGAAATTCGTCCGTCCACTTCATCAGTTTTGCGTACTCTTGGTAAGTGACGCTCTTTTTCGGGTCCAGTGAGCGATCGATCAGCACCTGGACGATTTCCGACGGCGCCGTCGCGACTTCACCGGCGAACACTTCTCCCGCGGTGCCGTCAATGGAGATGTAATCGCCTCGACTTAAGGTCGTGCCGTTCGCGCTGAGGGTACGCTTCTGGTAATCGATTTGAATCCCCGTCGCGCCGCACACACACACCTTTCCCATTTGCCGGGCAACGAGCGCCGCATGGGAAGAAACGCCGCCGCGCGACGTGAGGATGCCTTCCGCGGCAATCATGCCGCGCAGGTCTTCAGGAGACGTTTCAATGCGGGCAAGCACGACCTTTTCACCCTTCTCGGAACGCGCCACGGCTTCCTCCGCGTTAAAGACGACGCGACCACAAGCCGCTCCTGGGCCGGCGGCCAGGCCGGTTCCGATTTTTTTCGCTTGTTTCGCTGATTGCCGGTCGAAAACCGGCGCCAAAAGATGGGCCAGCGAATCGGCTGGAATACGGCGCACAGCATCTTTTCTTGTGATTAATTTTTCACCGACCATATCGACTGCGATACGGACAGCGGCGTGACCGGTGCGTTTGCCGTTGCGCGTTTGCAAAATGTAGAGGCGATTTTCCTCCACCGTGAACTCGAGGTCCTGCATGTCCTTAAAGTGACGTTCAAGGATCGCCCGGACCTTCATGAGCTCTTTATGAGCTGCGGGCATTTCCTTGGCCAAATGGGCGATTGGATGAGGTGTGCGCACGCCGGCAACCACGTCTTCGCCCTGGGCATTGATCAAATATTCGCCGTAAAAGACTTTTTCACCGGTGGCAGGATCGCGCGTAAATGCGACCCCGGTGGCGCTCGTTTCGCCCATGTTCCCGAACACCATCGTCTGCACATTCACGGCCGTTCCCCAGTCGTGCGGGATGCCGTATTTTCGGCGGTAAACGATCGCGCGATCGTTCATCCACGAGCCAAAAACCGCTCCGATCGCGCCCCAAAGCTGCGCTTGCGGATCTTGCGGAAAAGATTTTTCGGTGCGCTCTTTAATTAATGTTTTGAATCGTCGCACAAGCTCTTTGAGATCGGCGACTGTCAATCTCACATCAGGGAAGTCATGCTTGCCGTAGCGTTCGTCTTTTAGGTGTTCAATGACCGTCTCGAACGGTTCATGGTCTTCGCCCGGCCGTTTCTGAACTCCCATGACCACGTCGCCGTACATTTGCAGGAAGCGCCGGTATGAATCCCAGGCGAAACGCGCGTTGCTTGTTTTTTTCGCGACAATCTCGACCACCTCGTCGTTCATCCCGAGGTTCAGGATGGTGTCCATCATCCCGGGCATGGAATCGCGCGCACCCGATCTTACGGAAACGAGCAAAGGCCGTTCCTTGTCGCCGAATTTTTTCCCGACGGATTTCTCAACTTTCGCCAGCGCCGCCGCGACTTCCGCCTCCAGCTCTCGCGGATAGGTCCGGTTATGAGCGTAAAAGTGAGTGCATACTTCCGTCGTGATGGTGAACCCCGCCGGTACCGGCAGGCCGATGCGCGTCATTTCGTGGAGATTTGCGCCTTTGCCACCCAGCAGCGATTTCATACCGCCTGATCCATCTGCGTGCCCGTCCCCGAAGTAATAAACGTAGCGCGGCTTTTTCGTTTTTTTCACCCGAGTCCGCCTGTTTGCCTGTCGTTTCGGTCTTTTTGACGTGCGCCGAGCTGATTTTCGAACCGTAGATTTGCGTCTTGTGGCCATATTTAGGATGCGAAAAATCGCCAAGGAATCCGGCAGGTGCCGGAGGCCAAAGTAGTTTCGGGTGTCGCGCTGTCAACGATCCTGAAAACTCGAAGAGCCGTGTTATTTAGAGGTCAGAAACCGTCACAGCCGACTTGGCTGCCCAGAAACCCGAACCAGCGATCAAGCAGGTTAAGCTGGCGCCCGTTCGTTGTTCGTCAGAACTTCAGCAATTGTCGCCGTAAAGTCATCGACGCCGGTACTTGGCACGATGATGCTGTTGCGGCGGCCATGAGCTTCTTCGGTGATGCGCAAGAATTTCCCGCGCTCGTTTTCTCGGAGCTCCACGTAGAAATGCTTGCGTTCTATCTGCAGTTCTCTCGCCTCGATGATGTTATCCATTTTCCTCTGAAGCCGCCGACTCTACCCCATCCATTTTGCGGAATGGAAGAAAAATCGGCAGAATTTGTGCAAATTCTTTGGGTCCGGCGGGCTCGGTCCCTCTATGGTTGCCGACTCTTGCGCTGACGCTTTGGATCTGAGGTGGGCAGATCGCACAACGCCATTAGGTTGCGGTGTGGATTCCTCAATCTACAATCTCGCGCGATCAAAAAAATCGGTGTAGCCTGAGGATCTCAGCAGCCGATCTCACCAAGCACTTCGGCGAGTGCAGCGACAAGGTCGCCCACGTCTTCCGCGTTGATGCGGCCGATGGTTCCGATCCGAAAGCAGTCGGCCTGGCTCAACTTGCCGGGATAGATGACGAAGCCGCGCGCACGAAGACGATGATAGAAATCTTCGAATCGGAAGCTCGGATTATCGGGATAACGAAATGCGGTAATGGTGTTGCTCTGGCGCTCTGCGGGCAAGTACTCGGCGAAACCAAGTCTGCGCATTCCCGTTCGCAGGGTCTCGTGACTAGCGCGGTAGCGGGCGGCGCGAGCAGCGACGCCGCCTTCTTCGCGCAGTTCTTCGAGCGCTCTAGCGAAGGCGAGGAGCGCGTGGGTGGGCGGCGTGAACCGGAATTGCCCATTCCTTTCAAGGCCTTCCCATTGTGCGAGCAGATCGAGACTGACGCTCCGCGCACGGCCTTTGGTCGCTTCGAGCGCGTCGCGTCGCGCCAGCACGAAGGAGAAACCGGGGACGCCTTCGAGACATTTGTTAGGGGAAGAAATTAGATAATCGATTTCCAGTTTGCTCAAATCGAGGGGCACACCGCCGAAACTACTCATTGCGTCGAGAATGAATTCGCGATCACCCGCTTTTACTATTCGCACAATCTCGTCGATCGGATTCAAAATGCCGGTGGTAGTTTCGCAATGCACAATTGCCACATGAGTGGCGCCCGGTTCTTGCTCGATGAGGCGTTGCACGGCCGCGGGCTGCGGCGATTCGTTCTCCGGCCAGCGGCCCAGCCTGGTGGAAATTCCCAATCGCTGCGCGATCGTAGCCATGCGCTCGCCATAAGCGCCGTTAGCCAGCACCACGAATCTCCCTTCCGGCGGTATCACTGACGATATGACCGACTCAAGCCCGAATGTCCCACTTCCCTGCATGAGCACGGCTTCGTAACCTTGTTCACGCGAGACCCCCGCAATGTGAAGCAATTCCGAGCGAATGCCTGCAACCAGTTCGATGAAATCGGCGTCGCGCGAACCAATGTCGCGCTGCATCGCGGCTTTCACGGTCGCGCTCGTGGTGAGTGGTCCCGGGGTGAAGAGAAGCGGATCTTTCATTTCGCATTCGAGCTCAGGAATTGTGAAAAGCGTTCTTTTACTTCGTGCGGTTGCACGGTCGGGCGACCGAGCTTCCCCGGCGAGCCCGGTTGTATCTTTACGTGCAATAAGGAAGGTCCGGGTCGATGACGTAGCAGACGAACCGCCTCGCGAATCTCCTCCGGGCGATCCACTGCAAAAGCTGAATGGTAATTAGCCGCAGCGGCAATGGCCGCGAACCGGACAATCCCTGACGCCGTTTGCTGGCCTCCCGTTGAATCGTGCGCTTCGTTATCGAGAACGATGTGCAGGAGATTCGATGGTTGATATAGGCCAATCGTGGCGAACACGCCGAGCTTCATCAGGGCAGCGCCATCTCCGTCGATCACAACGACTGGTTGCCTGGGGAGCGCGTGTGCCACACCGAAACCAATCGCCGACGCAGTGCCCATTCCGCCAATGACGTAGAGGTGGTTGGCGCGATCCGAGATCGTGAAGAGTTCGCGGCCAGTCTTGCCAGTCGAAGCAATGATCGCTTCGTCACCGGCGAGAGCATCGAGAATGAGCTCGATTGCAGCCGTCCGCGTGGGTCGCTCATTCTCCTTCGCCGAGAGGTTTTCTCGCAAATCGGTTTTGATCGACTCGGATTCGAGGCGACCCGACAAAGCGTGCGGCGCGACCGATCCTTTTTGCATAACTAATGCGAACGGCCGTTTTCGTTTCTCCATGCTCGCCTCGGCCTGCTCCATCGTTTTGGCGATTTCCGCTTCGCTGCGAGGAAAAGGCAAGCACGGTATTTCCAAGGTTTCGAGCAAACGGTGCACGATCCTTCCCATCTGTTCATGTTGCGGTTCGTCCTTTACTTCAGGCTGGCCGCGCCAGGTAACGATTAGCAATGTCGGTACACGAAACGGGTAGTTGAGCGAGGTGAGGGGGTTTACCATGTTACCGAGACCGGAGTTCTGACACATGGTCACCGTTTTCCGCCCAGCGAGAAACGCTCCAAACGTGATCCCAACTGCCTCGCCTTCGCTCGTGGCGCCGATGTAATCCAACGCCGGATCATCGATCACGTAGTTGATCAGAGAGGTCAAAAAGGAGCAAGGGACCCCCGCATATTGTGAATAACCAAGGCCGCGCAGCTGATCGACGAACGAGCAAGCGCTGATCATGTTTTTCGAGACGTCGGGCTACCTAGAGCTTAGAACGCTTGCGCTCGCGCGAGATCGTCGAGGTCGTCCACATCCAGCCATTGTCCGCTTATGTAAAGAACCTGCACGCGTTGTCCCAAGCTTACGAGATGATTGAAAAGATCGTCGAAGCGCAATCGGCAAAAATCCGGGCGCTTGGATAAGACATCGAGCGCGTTGCAGATTCCCGCGGAACCATTCGCTGTCGTCTTGATTAGGCCGATCCATTCACCATCGATATTATCGGTCGCAAGATCGGGTCCCATCTTCGCCAGGAACGCATCCTCTTCCTCATAACGCAACGAGTAGGGCCGCGTCGCCGTGACATAGTCGACGTATTCATTCGCCGCACGCTCGCGTCGCCGCTCCCACATCGCATCCACCGCGATAACGATATCGTGTTCTTCCGCGAGCAGATTGTTCAGGATATGCTGGCGAAAAAGGATGTCTCCAAAGGAAATGATCACATCGCCCTCGATCTGATCGCGGGCCTGGTACAGTGAAAGCAATTCGCCAGTACCTTCGAAATCCTCGTTCTCTACGAATTCCACGTTGGGGGCATGCACTTTCTCGGCCGCATAACCCCGGACTACCGTAATCGCACGGACGCCGGCCGCGCCAAATTGGGCGACGAGCTTGTGCAGCAGTGGTGTGCCGGAAACGGGCACCATTGCCTTGGGGATACCGGCCGTAACCTCTCCCAATTCGTTGCCGCGACTCGCAGCGAGAATGATCGCGCGCGTCGAGGCCCGCCTTTTTGGCAAATAACGCTCCTCGGCAAGCAACAATTCTTCCGCATCCTGAAGCCGGAAAACTTCTTTCACCGGAACAATTCCATCTTCAACGTTTTGAACCGAGCGCTCCGTGAAAATACGGCGGGTCGTTTCTTGCATCGCGGCGATTGCGCTACGGACATTTTGATTTGCCCAGATCACGATTCTGATGCCCGCCTGCTCAAAGACTTCGACCGGCGTACTGTAATAAGTGGTGGGAGCGATCACGAGCGGACACTTATTCGCCCACGCTTTTGCAAACGCGAGCACCTCATCTGGCGTCACCTTCTTGCTGTGAACCAGAAGCGCGTCCGCCCCCGCGAGATGGTACGCTTCGGCGCGGAGGAGCATTTCATCAAGCCCCCAACCCGCGATGAATCCCTCGAGCCGTGCCACCAGACAAAAGTCTGGATCCTTTTGCGCATCCTTGACCGCCTTAATCTTGCCCGTGAATTCATCAATCGTGGCGAGCGGCTGACGTTCGCTGGTGATGAACGAATTGGTCTTGGGGAAAAGTTTATCTTCGATGCAGACGGCTGCAACCCCGCGTTGCTCCAGTTTTTTCACGAGCCGTCGCATGTTGTTGAAATTCCCGTAGCCAGTATCACCATCGAGCAGGATAGGAATGCGAGTGGCGTCGCTCATGAATTCGACGACTTCCAGTACTTGCGTCCAGCTCGCTTCATTGTTGTCGCGTACACCGAGGGCAGCGGAGATCGAAAGCCCGCTGGCCCAGATTCCGCGAAACCCGGTTTCCTCGACGATACGGGCGCTCAATGCATTGTGAGCCTCCATCAAGAACTCAAGACGTTTGGATTGCAGGAGTCGCTTGAATTGCTGCGTCTTACTGATTTCGCCATTGGTGGAGGAAGTCATGATGCGCAGCAGTCTAAGATGAGAATAATTGACTTTCTGGCTACTTAATACCAGTAATTAGTTGCGCCGCTTGTTTCTGTTTTTTGCGAAGGCATCCTTGCAAGCTCCTCTTCATTCCATGCTCATCTGTGCGACCGCAACGATCGACGAATTGATTTCTGACTTGGATGCGATCGCCTGCTTCGGGCTTCGAGTAGCCTTCGGCAAAGGCAGGGTGCGGTGAAAAAAATCCCCGCCATCCTCGACTGCGTCGCTGAAACGAACGGCGTAAAGATCGCGGGATTGAGCTTGCTCGATCGCTTGATCGTGACCGCGCATCGGGCAGGTTGCGCTCCCATTTACCTCATCGCAAAAACCAAGCCGTCGGTTCCGCGGGCCCAGGCCCTTGGCATCGACATGACACTTGCTCCAGAAATACCAGAACTCGATGAACCAGCGCTCCTGATTAACGGAGCAGTGTTCGTCGAGACACCGGATCTTCAACGAGTAATCGAAGAGAGAGGCCGGCTATTTTCGGCTGATGATGTTCGTCTGCCGGTTGTGATGACGGCCGGGGCCGCAGCGCCGGTGACTGCCGGAAAAGTCGCCCTACCGATCACCGGGGCGACTTCGGTGCGCGAAGCTGAGCGACGTCTTTGGCGATCGCTCAGCAGCAACTCGGATGGAATCGTCGATCGCTTTCTTAATCGCCCGCTCGGCCGCTACCTGTCGAAAATTCTTATCCATGTTCCATTCTCGCCCAACCAAGTTTCAATCGTATCGACGCTAGTGGGCATTTTGTCGGGGTGGTTTTTCGCCAGCGGATATTTTATTTCCGGCGCGCTTCTACTGCAGCTTTCCGCGATCATCGACTGCGTGGATGGCGATCTTGCGCGCGTGCTTTTTAAAGAATCGCGCTTGGGCAAATGGCTCGATCTGGTGGGTGACCAGTTCGTGCACATCGCTGTTTTCGCCGGCATCGGCTTTGGCTTGGCTCGGAGGGATCCCGCATCGCCCGCGCTCGCGCTGGGAATCAGCGCTGTGCTCGGCGTAATCATCTCCTTCGCCGTGATTGTGTGCTTCATGCAACGGAGGAGCGGTGGCAAGTCTTGTGGTCTCAAAAAATTGATTGATGCAACGACCAACCGAGACTTTTCGCTGCTGGTCCTGCTGCTGGCAATAGCCGGCAAACTCGATCTCTTCCTCTGGATAGCCGGGATAGGTGTACATCTCTTTTGGATCATCGCGCTTCGCTCGCAGTGGCGAGACACCGGACGTGCTTCGGCAATCTCGGAAAAATCCGCGTGAAGTTGGCGTTAAGACTTGTTATTGCCGGAGCGGGCCTGGCGCTGTTTGCCTGGTTCGTATATCGAACCGGAGTAGATACGATCCCACGCGCTTTCGCCACGCTTGGTTGGTCGGCTCCTCTTATTCTACTGCCTTACGCACTCGTTTACCTTCTTGATACTGTTGGATGGCGTTTGTGCTTGAGCCACACCATTCCGAAATCGATCAGCTTCGGAACGCTATTCCGCATTCGGTGGGCTGGAGAATCGCTCAACAATGTTGTCCCTTCCGCTTATCTCGGGGGCGAAGCCGCGAAAGTCTATCTGCTCCATAAACGCGGCCTGCCGGTTGTCGACGGTGCATCAAGCGTAATCATCGGAAAGACAGCGCAAGTTCTGGCTGAAGTGATTTTTATCGCGTTTGGAGCGGTGGCCGGTTCTTCCATTCTGCCGGCCAATTCACCTGCTCGCGCCGGCATGTTCGCAATTACCGGCGCGGCAACCGCGCTTATCGGGATGCTCTTCTGGCTGCAGCATCGAGGAATTTTCAGCACATTCCTGGCGTTGACCAGGCGATTGCGATTGCGCATTCGCGCGCTTACGTCGCGAGCTGAAAGTTTGCGGCAACTCGATCGGCGAATTTTAGGTTTCTATCGCAATGATCGACGGCGCTTCCTTTCCAGCGTGGTCTTTTATCTGGCGGGTTGGATCGCCGATTCACTGGACATTTTGCTCGTCTCATACTTGGTTGGAATGCCGTTGGATTGGAGTCAGGCACTGGCCTTTGAGGCATTCATCGGCGTCGCCAAGGCACTCGGGATTTTTGTCCCGGCCGCCCTTGGAGTGCAGGAAAGTGGCGTTATTTTTCTCTTTTACCTTTTCGGTTTGCCACCGGCGCTTGCGGCTCCCTACGCCATCATCCGCCGTGCGCGTGACTTGACGTTCGCGCTAATCGGTGGCGCGCTTCTGTATGCCGAGGAACCGCTGCGCGGTTTTGCGCAGCGTGTCGCGCGGGAAGTTGAGGTTCCGGCATGAAAGCTATTATCTACGCCGCCGGGCGCGGAACTCGTTTACAATCGGACTCGCCGAAAATCCTTCTCGAATTCGGCGGCCGAACTCTGCTCGAGTGGCACGCGTTGCGGTTGCGTGAGGCCGAGGTGCGCGAAGTCGTGCTGGTGACCGGCCATCTTCGCGAGCAGATTGCAGAATTGCTTCCCGATATTTGCGCCCGCCACGACATTGCCGTACGCGAGATTGTGAATCCACGCTTTCGAGAGGGGAGTTTGCTCAGCCTGAAAGTCTCACTTCCAGAAATCGAAAACAGCTCCGAGCCTCTCTTGTTAATGGATGCCGATGTGTTTTATCCAACCGGGATGCTCGACCGTCTCACTGGATCGGTACACCCCACTGCATTACTGCTGGATCGTGAATTCTCCACCAACGACGAGGATCCCATGCTCGTGCCGGTAGAAAACGGACGACCGATCGACTTTCGCAAGCAATGGAGCGGCGACGCCGAGTTCGTGGGCGAATCAATCGGTTTCTTCAAGATCGCTCCGGTTGATTTTCCCCTTCTGATTGAGGAGACACGGGCGCGAAGTCGTGGCTCCAGTTGCGCGGATTCCTACGATGATGTCTTAAGGACGTTGGTGCTCGCCGGGCGATTCGGATACGAAGACGTGACCGGACTGCCGTGGATCGAGATCGACTTTCCCGCGGATGTCATCCAAGCTCGAAAGCAACTAGTTCCAGCGATCATTCGATCTGCATGATCCCGCACGATCTTCATCATTTTTTCGTCGGACAACATGTCTTCGTCACTGGCGCATCCGGTTTTATCGGCGGCCATGTAGCCTCGTTGTTAATTCGGGCCGGCGCTCCTGTTCGGGCGCTCACGAGATCGACAAAAGGGGGCTACGACAGTGCGATCGATTGGGTGGAGGGCGATCTCCTCGCTCGGGATTCGATTGACGCAGCGATGAAGGACTGCCGATACGTTTTTCATGTCGCGGGTGACTATCGGTTTTGGGCGCGCAATCCGCGTGAGATTTTTGCCAACAATGTGCAGGGAACTATCAATCTTTTGGAAACAGCGAAGTGTTGCGGGGTAGAAAAAATCGTTTGTACGAGCACGACCGGAATTCTCGAGCCAGGAACGTCGGAAGCGGCTGGCAAGTGAAGAGCGTCTCGCTTCGCCATCCCAATTCAAGGGACCCTACAAACGCTCCAAGTTTCTGAGTTATCTCGAAGTGAAAAAACGGGCGGACACTGGCTGGCCCATCGTAACCACGTTGCCCACCGCGCCTATCGGCCCACACGACCTGAGACCGACGCCAGCTGGAATGATCGTAGTCGCATTTCTAAAGGGACGAATCCCGTTGCTTGCCCGTACGGGACTCAACTTCGTCGACGTACGGGACTGCGCGCTCGGTCATCTTCTGACAATGGCGCGGGCCAAGTCCGGTGAGCGTTACTTGTTAGGCGGGATCAACCTGTGGTTGTGCGATTTTCTAAAGCGTGTCGAACCCTACGCGCGCTACCGTACGCCACGTTTTTATGCGCCGCATTGGCTCAGCTTTCTAACCGCTTGCGCCAGCGAAACTGCCGGGAGGCTTTGGCCGAACTGGACTCCGTTTGTGACGCGCGAAGCCGTGCAGATGTCGCGCGGTCCACACTTTTCCAGTAATGCAAAAGCGGAAAACGAACTCGGTTATCTTCCTACTTCCTCGATCGACCCCGCCATTCATGATGCGGTGGAAGATTTCGTCGCGCGCGGCCTCGTGCCATTTGCTGCCGGCGGATTTTCTTCAGCGCAACCGCGGCCGCGATTTTTTCGAATCGCGGATCACGACGAAGCGGATGCCAAAATCGTAGCAGCTTCAAGTCGCCATGACTGAAGTTGGATCGAGTGTTCGGCCGCGTCTTCGCCTGTCCGGCTCGAACAGGTTGCGGTGTGGCTTGCTCAATCTACAATCTCGTGCGCCCAGCTACTTGAATCGGACGGAAATCGAAAAATAATCCGTTGTTCTTGGCAAGCAGCTGGGTTCGACCATGCCGCAACGAGTCGATCCAAGTTCCTATCCATCGCCTGAGGGCGAACGCCCGGCGGTTCCCACTCCAGTCGAATTGGAGCGACGAGCGCACGATCCTTATGCGGCGTTCCGTTTTGCGGACTTCAGCTTGTTCACAGCCGGCAATCTTCTTTCAATCACCGGCCGCCTGATGCTGGCCGTGGCTGTGGAATGGGAGGTTTATGCGCGCACGCATTCGGCCACCGCGCTTGGGCTGGTGGGCTTGGTTATCGCCGTGCCGGTCGTGACACTGTCTTTGCCGGCCGGCCATTTGGCGGATCGCTACAGTCGAAAGCGCATCATTCTTGTCTCGCAAATTTTTAGCCTGCTGACATCGCTGGCTCTGGCTCTGGTCTCCTGGAAACACCTCGCCATTCCAGCGATTCCGCCTTTGCGTGAAAGTAATCGAGTCCTGGCGGGCATCGCCGGGATCTTCGAACGGCATCATCCAATCTTCCATTTCGACGACGCATCGATTCCGTTGATTTATCTTCTTCTTTTTCTCGGAGCAGTGGCGCGCACTTTCAGTTGGGCGGCACGCAGTTCATTTTTTCCTACGCTGATTTCTCGTGATGCCTTTGCGAACGCGGTGACGTGGAATAACAGCATTTTTCAAATTGGATCCGTTGTGGGCCCTGGGCTCAGCGGATTGCTGATTGCCTACATAGGGTTTCCGTTTGTGTATCTGTTGGATGCGCTGTGCGCGTTTTGCTTTTTCTTTCTAGTTCTCCCGATTCGGCGTAGCAAACAGAGGCGCGACCAGAGCGAGGCAAGCACGTGGAAAAGTCTCATGGCCGGACTTCGCTTTGTGTTTCGCAGAAAAGTGATCCTTGCGACAATCACGCTGGATCTGTTCGCGGTCCTGCTGGGCGGTGCGACCGCATTAATGCCGATTTTCGCAGATCAGATTTTGCATTGCGGTCCAGTTGGTCTTGGCTGGCTGCGAGCAATGCCAGCGATCGGTGCCTTTGCGATGGCGCTGATGGTAGCACACCTGCCGCCAATGAAGCGGGCTGGCCAAACTTTGCTGTGGTGTGTTTCCGGGTTTGGAATTGCGACTGTCCTGTTTGGTTTGTCTAAAATCTTCTGGTTATCGCTCGGCCTGTTACTTTTTCTTGGCGCATTCGATAGCGTGAGCGTGATCATTCGTGGTTCCATCGTGCAACTGGTCACGCCGGATGAAATGCGCGGACGCGTATCGTCGGTAAACAATATTTTTATCGGCACATCGAACGAATTTGGTGCACTGGAATCAGGGACTGACGGCTGCGCTGTTTGGTCCGGTGATCTCGGTCGTTGCCGGAGGCATTGGGACAATCCTGGTCGTGTTGGGCGTTGCGTTTCACTGGCCGGAGACGCGCAAGATCGGCGCGTTGGATAAGGATCTGCGCTAACCAACCGCGAATATGTCGCATGTGCCCCCGCATAGGACGAATGAGACAAATGCGGCAAGTGAGCTAAAACGCGCCGTGCAACGAAATCATTCCGTACGGGGCGCCGCCGTCCTGATGGTAGCGCACCTCGGCGCGATAGAAGTCGAAATTTCTGTATGGCTGATAGCCCACCTCGCCTGTGGCTGTTATGATCGGGGAAATCTTCCAGTCCACTCCCGCGCCGGTCCTCACTTCGCTATAAGTGAGGATACTGTGATTGAGCCTCGGGATTCTGTGTGCGTCTCCGAAATCGTCCGCTACGCGGTAACTGGTTTGCTTCACATTCGCCCCTACGTAAAGCGATACGTCCTTGCTCATCTCATACTCGAGACGCGGAGTTGGCAGCACGGCATCGAGAAGCCATTGCGGTGCGATTTTCCACCGGAGCCCGGCGGCTGGAAGAACCGGGTATTTACGTTCGATATCGACACTGACGCCGAGGACGAGCTGCAGATTGGGACTGTAAATGTAGGTGCCGCCAATGAGGAACGGGCAATTGAAATTGTCGTACCCCAAATTTGCAAACTCAGTATCGTACACACCGGGCTGACCTTCGGCCCTTATGATTATTGAGTCGGAAAACTGCATATCCAATCCAACAACCAGGCTAACTGACTGCAATATAGTTGGAAGTGGCGCATTATCGGGAATGCCGAACGAGAATCGTTCCCACTCTGCGCCAAGCCGTAAAACGCCGAGCTTGATTCGCGGTGTGAATACCAAGTGCAGGATCAAATCGTTTTCATCGAAATCGCGCACGCTCTTAGATCCGCGTTCGACGTCACCGCCGCCGACATAGGTGTCTTCCGCGGTATATTCGACAGGAACGTGCCCCAGCGATTCGAACCAGTTACCAGCGTTTTCCTCAGCGAAAATTCGCGTCACAAAAAACAGCGACGAAGCTGCCCAAACAGCAGGGAAAACTCGACACACCAGGCGTTTCACCGCTCAACGACCTCCACCGGTATCGCGACGAAAGAGTGTGACGGCTTTGGTTATGTTTTTCATCATCACCGACTCCGATCCGAGCCGCTCCACGCCATGCAGAGTCCCCAGCGATGCGGCGGAGATCATGTCGCCGCGCCAGACAAGCGTAGACGGTTTCCCTTCCACTGTAACAGGCCACATCTGATACAATGTGAGAGCAACGTAATAACCACCGCTCGCATAATAAAGCACATCCGCTGCCTGATAGGTCCCGCCGGCACCGCCGCGGCTATAAGATGCGCCCAGCGTTATTACGCCTTGATCGTCCGCATCGAGAAGCTCCCAGTACAATTCCGGCTTGAGCGACCCAGCGCCGCGCCCAATGCCTGTGCCTCCAAGTAAGCCGGAAAACTGATTGCGGATCTTTCCCTGCTCGCGCAATAATCCGTTTACTTCGTCGCTCGCCCGAACCGATGGGCCGGCATGATCGTAGGGCGGTTGCCCCGACATTCCGCTCGCCACAAAGCTTTTCGTTCGCGCAGTCAATACGTCGGTCCAGAACGCCACAACCGGTGCAGGCATGGCGCCACCGCCGCCTCCGGCTCCCGCAGAGAATTTCTTTGCCTCCTCCTTACTGATCTGGAGACCCGGAGCGAGTTTTTGAGTTGCCGCGACGAATGAACGCACGGACGCGTTTCCGGGCGCGTTTTTCAGCTTTTCAAAATTAGCGGGCGTAGGATTGGAAGGCAGATCGGAGTGTAGAAAAACCTTCAGTTCGCGATGCCTTGTTGCGTCCCATCGGCGCAACGCCTCGATTTGCTGAGCAGGCGAAGATCCCAGCGCAACATAGCAGCTCTGAACCGCAAGAAATCGCGGATTACTCATCGGCGATCCGTGCGCCGTCTTCACATCACTTTTGGCGAGCTGGGCGAGATCAATCTTGTCAAAAATGGAAAACGAGGCGAGATCAGAAACGGCGTCAGCGCGTGCGGTGGTTAGTCCGAGGCGCAAAGCCAGCAGTAATAGTAGGAGGCTGCCCGCCCTTACAAAGAAGTGCCGCTGCAGATTCAGCATCTTAGGTTTCATGACACACATATCTGATGGCCAATGCCAAATGGTTGCAAATTTTTTGGATCATCGCAATAGGGTTTCATCATGAGCGAACCGGTGATCAAGCTCGACCATCTGAGCAAGAGCTTCGGTAACGTCCATGCTGTGCAGGATCTTTCTCTTCATATCGAGGCGGGAACCATTTTTGGTTTTCTCGGCCCTAATGGCGCTGGCAAGACAACGACCATGCGGATGTTGTGCGGCCTGACTCATCCGACGGCTGGTCGCGCCACGATTGAGGGCGCGGATGCCTGGAAGGACCGCCATTTTGTGCGGACTAAGTTTGGTTATGTGCCGCAGCGCTTCAGTCTTTATCGCGATCTGACCGTGCTGGAGAATTTCCGCTTTTTTGGCGGCGCGTATGGAGTTCCCGGCACTGAATTGGAGGGACGAATAGAGAATCTGCTTGGCGTGATCGACTTGCAGGGAAAACGTGATACTCCTGCGCAAAGTTTATCGGGAGGAATGCGTCAATTGCTGGCGATTGGGTGCGCACTCGTTCACAATCCGCCGCTGCTTTTTTTTGATGAGCCGACCGCGGGACTCGACCCGGTGCACCGGCAGCAAATCTGGGACCTTCTTTACGATCTGAGCAATGAAGGAAAAACAATCTTCGTTACCACCCATTACATGGACGAAGCCGAGCGTTGCACAGAAGTCGGTTTTATCGAGGATGGGCGGCTGCTGGCAAAAGCTTCGCCCCGGGCTCTGAAGTCGAGCTTTCGTACCCGACTGCTCGAGATCGACGTGGATCCGCTGATGCCGGCGTTAGTCCGACTGCGTGACATTCCCGAACTGCTTGGTGTCTCGCTGCGCAGCGGCAGCTTGCGCCTTTACGCGGCGGACCCCGAGCAATTAATGGCGAAATGGCGTGAACGTTGGCCGTTTCCCGATCTTGACTTGTTAGGTGAACGGTGGGTCGAACCTGATATGGAGGATGTTTTCACCGCGTATTCACAGGGCTACGATGGCATTTTGAAAAGATCGACTTAATGAAATGGTTATCATTCGAGGCGACTGGCAGTGTCGCTTACAAGGAATTTTTGCACATCCTGCGCGATCGACGGGTACTGCTGCTGGTACTGACTCTGCCTCCTCTTTTCACACTTCTTTTTGGGCATGCCTTTGAAACCAGCGAATTAACTGAAATCAAGAGCCTGTTGATTGATAACGATAACACGCCGCGCTCGCAGGAATTCGTCGATATTATTTCGAAAAATAAGACGTTCGATTGGAAGCGCGGATCGCCTGATACAAAGAATCCATCCGATTTGGTTGGCCACCGAGTCCTGGCTGCACTGGTTATCCCCGCAGGCTGGAATCAGAGTCTGGAGAACGGCGATCCGAAACCGCTGCTACTTTATCTCGACAATGGCGACATTAACACCGCATCAGCAGTGGAAGGCAGTGTGCGAGAAAGCCTCGGCGATTTTCAATTAAAACAACGCGACCGGATGATTGAGACGTTGCCGGACGAAGTCTATGAACTGGGCAAGCAGCTTCCGGTACAAATCCGCAAGCGTTTTGTGTCCATGATGGAAATGTGGTCAGTTGACCGCAAATTGCTGTACAATCCCGAAATCGCGTGTGATCGACTTATGTTGTGCCAGGTATTATCGGTCTGATTTTACAGTTGCTGACGGTCACTCTCATGGCTTGCACGATCGCCCGGGAACGAGAGTCAGGGACGCTCTACCAACTCATGGTCACGTCGCTGCGGCGTCGTGAAATCGTGATCGGCAAAATGTTGCCTTATCTTGTGGTTTCCACCTTTTTGGTCCTGGTGATCATGCTGGTGAGCGCCTGGCATTTTGGTGTGGTCTTTTATCAACTGCCTGCTCTTGCAGTGGTCTGCTTGCTTTTCCTGCTGTGCTCGCTCGGGCTTGGCTTGTTGATCTCGGCGTTTTCCCGCACACAAACCCAAGCCATACAGTTTTCCGTTTTTTTTCTGCTACCGGTGTTTGTACTCTCAGGCGCGTTTGCTCCACTGGAACAACTGCCCAAAGCGATCCAGTACATTTCAGAATTTTTTCCCCTCACTCACTTTTGCCGCGCCTTTCGCCTGGTGAACATGTATCACGCCGGCGCACAATTTTATGTTGGAGACCTGGTGGTCTTGCTAGCGGGAGCGTTAATCACATTTCTCGGCGCGGCATTCCTTTTGAAACGCATTGAGCAATGAGCTTCGCTGATGTCGAAGCATTGATTGGTTGAAGCAGTAAATCGACGTCCGCCATGGACAGCCGTTTTGGCTGGCCGCAACGATCTCTGTTAGTGATGAAAGCCTTTTTGTGGCTCGCGATTCTCCTCATCAGCGCGGCGATTTGGCTGGAGGGGGACAATGTTACCGCTGCCGAACACATGGACTCGACACCACAGGAGGTGTTCGACTCGATGCGCGGCAGTTTTCAACCCGCTAAAGCGAAGGGAGTTCACGCTCGTTATCAATGGGATCTGAGCGGGCCACAAGGCGGGCAATGGTGGATCGACGTAGAGGATGGGAAATACACCATGGGAAAAGGAAAAATCGACAATCCAAACGTGACCTTCGTGGCGAAAGACAAAGACTGGGTGGCAGTATCCAACCATCAGATGGGCGGCACGTGGGCCTACCTTACCGGCCGGTTAAAGATTCGCGGCGATCAGGCTGTGGCGAGAAAGCTTGGCGAAATTTTTCCTTAAAATTTCGCTTCGACCCCGATTCTGACGTAGGGAGCCGGATCGGTTCGCTTTGACTGATGAATGCGGAAAAAATCGAAATCCCGTTCGATTGTCGCACCGGCACCCGCAATCAACTTAAGGTATTTAATACCCGAATAAGCAAACTGCACACCGGCGCGATATTCACTGTATTGGAGGACCGCATTGTGCACTTGCAGTTTCCGCTCAGTCGTCACGACGTCGTCGGTGCGAACGTTGAGATAGTTAAGTTCGCCGAGGATCCGAAACTCCCAATCGTCATTAGGCTGGTAAACTAGCGCCGGTTTCGGAAAGACAGCTTGAAGGCGCAATTTGTCGCTAATGAGCCACGTAATACCCCCACCAGGCGCGACGACCGGATCTTGGAAGGCACCCCAGCCTAAACCGACCGTGGCGAAGACTTTGTCTTTCTTTAGGGGAAACGTCACATAGGCCTTCCCCGGAACGTCGAAATTATCGCTGCCGATACTATCCTGAAAGTAAACGCCCGGATCGAGCTCCAGGCTTATCCCGGCATGATCCTTCACCACATACTCGAGCGCCAGATGACCGTACAAGCCTTGCAGATGATCGGGTAATCCGTTGTCGGTACCGCCAAAGTCATAGCGTTCATATTCGACGCCAGCGCGGAATTACCATTTGCCAGTGATCAGAAAGCGATGGTCGTAGCTAAAATCGTTATAGAGCGAATCGCCATCACCGAGTTTGGATTCCTTGAAATCGCTACCGAAGGTATAAGTCGTTTCGTAAGAAAAAAGATCGCGCGAATTTTCGTCCGATGGTGTGGGTGAAGGCTGGGCCTCGAAAGTCGGCGGTCCGGCTAGCGTTGCCGTCGCAGCAGCAAGAAAGAGGAAAACGAAGAACCCGCGAACGGTTTTCATGGTGCAGTTAAGGTGACCCGGACATCGAGATATCGGATGAACAACCCTGAAGCGATGTATCGAAGAGAGAATATTTTGGCAAGGACAAATTCTGAAATCTTCACTCGAGCTGGTTTTGGCGCTGCTTTCGTGACTCTATTTATCAGCAATTTTGTCGTCGGCCTTGCCCCGATAACCCAGACTTATTTACGTAATTAGTTGACTAGCGTTTTATCGGCCTTAGACTGGGGTCGCTTTCTCGTGACAAACGCGCTTTTTCTCCCCCAGAATTCTGTGACGCCACTTGCCCTGGCCAATCCACTTGGAGGCCCTGATCAGGAGCTTGCTACGTGGTTTCATGAGCGCCTCAGCCCGACATTCGTCGCCGTGCTGCATGCATTTACCAACTTCGGTTCCGGAGAGTGGATCGGTATTGCTGTCTTTGCGTTGGTGTTGTTTTTTGTTTGGAAACGATGGTGGCCATCGCTGGTCATGCTTATCGTTGCTGTTCCCGGCGGCATGCTTCTGAACGAGTGGATAAAGATTCTTGTTCATAGGCAGCGGCCTTTCCTTGATGGCCCATTTGTGGATTGGTCTGGTTACAGTTTTGCCAGCGGTCACACGATCGGAGCCACTCTTCTTTACGGGCAACTCCTGCTTTTTATTCTGCCCGCTCTCAAAGCACGCCACTGGCGGCTCCTCTCCATTTTCAGCGCGGTATCACTGATCCTCCTGGTAGGGTTCAGTCGGATCGCGTTAGGAGCGCATTTTCTGACTGACGTACTCGCGGCCATCTTTTTTGGAATTACGTGGCTTGTGTTTTGTTTATTTGCCACGAAGCCGATGCGGTCGCGCATGGTTTCAACGACTAGCTTGCCTTTTATCAGCGAACCTGCCGTGGTGCGCGTGGAATCGGCAGAAGAATCCGTGCAGACTCTCCCGAGGTAATCGGGGGTGTCCACACGCGTTAGGTGCTCCGCGAGACCTAACTATCTCTTTTGGAGATAGGCCCATCTTGTTGCGTCGAGCCGAATTGCTCTCAAACAGGCGATGAAAGGACTCGGCAAACTACACGTTACCGCGTGGCTACTTGGCTTCGCTGGCGCTGCGCTTTTTACCGGACTGCTGGTTCGTCAAGGCATTGGCCAGGTCTGGGATGCGTTTGCTACGGCGAAATGGGCAATTCTCGGAATCATTGTGTACCATCTGGTACCAATTTTTTTCGATGCCATCGGCTGGGGCGTTCTCTTTCCTAAAGTGGATCGCCCGAGACCTCTTCAACTGCTCTGGATGCGCTGGATCGGCGAATCGGTGAGCACGCTAGTCCCTTCCGCGGCCGTCGGCGGGGACATTGTTCGGGCTCGGCTCGTCGCGATTAGCGGGACACCTCTTCCGCTGGCAGCGGGAAGCGTGCTGGTGGACATCACGCTGGGTATTTTTATTCAGGCCGGGTTTACCTTGCTGGGACTGTTTCTCCTTGTCGAACAAACGGGAAAGACCAGTTTCGTCGGTCCGACTTTAATCGGGGTAGTGATCGCACTTTTTGCGTTTGGAGGTTTTTATTTTGTTCAGCGTCTCGGAATCTTCCGCTTTCTGGCTCGCATTATTTCGCGTCTGGCCGGTTCTACAGAATGGCAATCGCTTGTGCAAGGCGGCGATACCTTGGATCGAACTGTGCGTTCTCTCTACGCGCGGCGAAGGGGCGTTATCGGATGTTGCATTTGGACGATGGCTTCTCTCATTGTCGGCTCTGGAGAAATTTGGCTTGCTCTTTGGGCGCTCGATTTACATGCGTCGTTCATTAACGCGCTCATCCTGCAAAGTACCGTCTTGACCATCCGGTCGGCGGCGTTTGCGGTCCCCGCCGGTCTGGGGGTGCAGGAAGGCGGTTATCTCGTGGTCGGAAATTTGCTTGGGATCCCAGGCGAAGGCGCTTTTGCGCTCTCTCTCGTCGCGCGAGCGAGAGAGATCGGGATTGGCGTCCCTGGGCTCATTACCTGGCAGTTGATTGAAGCGCGTCGTCTTTGGCTCGTGCGGGCGCGTTTGACTGCAAACGTTCGGTAGTATCCCAGATTAGCGGTCACATCTCGAATCCGTTCGAGCCGCTGTTTTACCTTTCTTGGATTGCTGAAGCTGGTGCGAACGCCCCACCAAATCCACGCGATCCCGCCGGGGATCGCCAGATGATTTGTCAATTCGGTAATAACGACTGGATCGCCGTACGCGTTAAGGAAGGAAAGCGCGAAAGGTAACCATTGCCGAGTGGAAGCTATCGCAATGACATCCAGCAGAAAGACGAGTAGATCGTCGGCGTGTCGCGATTTCGCGGGAAGCGATCGATCGTGGACAATCTCGAAGTCGATGAACCTCGCCCGGCCAGTTTCTCGGTCGTAAATAACATTTGTGGCGGTCGCGTCTCCATGAGACCAGCGGCCGTCGAATTCGTCGCTCCTGAATTGATGTGCGCGCCGAAGTTCGGCGCCCGCGGCTTCCAACATCCGCCGGGTCAGCGTACCCTCGTTCAAATGTTCCCAGAGACTTTTACCCGGCAGCTTATCGAAGCAAACCGTTCTGGTGCCCGTGGTGGTAGCGCGAAAACGATCGCCATTGAGCATTCGAAAGCAGTTTGCCTCCCAGTGCTGCCACTCTTTGGCTTTGCTCCAGAAGCGGATCGGTATTCCTGACATGCGAAAATACAAATTCGCGAGATCGGCCAGCTGTTCGCCGTAAACGTTGCGTCGCTTGATCACGACTGACCGGCCACGACGGACCTTCTCCGAGATTGAATTGATTTTTAAAGAATCAACAAACGTCGTTGCGGCGTTGCTCAGCGCTTGAGGCACATTGTTTGTAACCCGCTCCGCCAAACTTATCCCATTTTCCCGATTTGGCATTGGTGATTCTTATTCGATCCCACGGCGTTTTGCGGCTGTGCAAACCTGTCTGTCTTGAGATGGAGTTGAATGGTTAAAGGTTTGAAAGCTAAAAAGTTAAAAGAGTTACAAAGTTAATAAAAGGAACCGCGCTGAGCACACAAACCTTTCAGACGTTTTAACCGTTTGACTTGTTATCCAGCGCGATCGTCTCCCCGGCGTGCATTACGCGCAATCGGGCTTTGACTTTCCGCTTTTTCAGTTCGCGTTCGAACATTTCTGGCGTGCCCGTTAATACCGGGAACGTCCCGTAATGTATGGGAATTACTATTTTCGGAGCGACCAGCTTCACAGCTTCTGCCGCCCGATCAGGTCCCATTGTAAAATGATCCCCGATACATACGAGCATCGCGTCAACTTTGTGAAATCGTTTCACCAACGCCATGTCGGAAAACAAATCCGTATCCCCGGTGTGATAGATCGTTGAACCATCGCGTAGCGTGATGATCAATCCCGTCGGATTGCCAGCATAAACAGGCGGTCCATTTTCCTTTTCGATGGATGAACCGTGCCACGCTGGGACGAACTGCACTTTTACTTCGCCATCAAGGAGCGAAAGCTGACCGCCTAGATGGCCGGTTGTTTCATTCCCGGCCTGTCCTTCCGGGTAACCCAGCACCGACACAATCGCCGCGTTGAGGTCGAAGTTTGAAACCAAACTCGCTCCGGTGCGTTTTCCGATCTCGACCGTATTACCGACGTGATCGCCATGCCCATGGGTCAGGAAAATAAGATCAACATGATCGAGGCTGGCGAGCTCCTTCTTGCCGCTTGTGAACGCTGGATTGGTTATCCATGGATCGATCAGCAAAATCTTTCCCGAAGCCGTTTTGATTTTGAAACCGGCGTGCCCATACCAGGTTAATTGAGTTTTCATGTTAATGAGGAAATCGAAAAGCATTCCTTCGACAAGGGTAATGGCTTTCAAAAAATGCCAATGGCGAGCGACGAATGACCAAAGAAGACCGTGCGCGCCTGCTCTCTAGACGAATGGAAGCGGAACCACCTGAACTCGAATTGTTCCGACCGTTTTCGGTTCAGAATCTTTCGCTGCGAACGCATTCAGCCTGGTATTGGCGTCATTGAAGCCGCGTTTCACGTATCCGAGGGCGATCTCCTTTCCGAGTCGTTTGCTGCGGGTCACACTTGTGATCCAGCCAACTTCCTTCTCCGGCGCTGAAGGAGCGGCAAGTTTCATGCCTGGCTGAGGCGGGAGATCGTCCAACGAAATCAGCCCGCATAATCGCTTGTTCGTCTGGCCCGACATCTTTATTCGCGAAATGACTTCCTGGCCGATGTAACAACCCTTTTGGTAGTCAATCGCCCGTTGTTCCAGGTTGGCCTCGATTGGAATGATCTCGTTTGTCAGCTCGCGACCCCAGCGGGGAATCCCCTGTTCAATTCGCATGACCTCAGCTGCATCGGAATCGCACAAGGCCCATCGCGAGGATAATTCCTCTAACGAGACGCGATTGACGCCGCCCCATATGTCCCATCCCGGTTCAGCAAAACGGCGCACAGAGACAATCCGCCCGTGCTCCACAGCGGGGGGTTGTTGTGACAATGCGTGAAAAAGAGAAAATTGATCGGTGATGTCCTCAATCTGCACGTCGTCCGCGATCACGTAGCGCTCCAGCCGGACCTTGAGCGTTTCTCGAAGATCGACCGCCGCGTCGATCAAAAAGGAGTCTCCCGATGCGGAGACATAGATGTGGGCCTCTGTTTTGCCTTTGGCATTTAAAATGCACGCTTCGATTGCGGATCTTTCACTCGCTTTGCGCAGATCGTTCGTCATTTGCCCGTTGAGGAACCGAAGCCGGTCCGCACCGGTAATGCGAAATTTTGCGCGCTTGGAAAGGTCGATGAAAATCGCCTGCCCGGTTTCAGAACGTGGCGTCATTCCTTCCCGGATGATAGCCTACTCAGCAGCTGCTTGAAAAAACCGGGACGCAATCGTGTTGTTTCGTTAGCTCCGCTGCTTGCCACGCTGATCAATGGCGCGGCCGACACCTCTGGACGCGCGTCTTGCTGGCTCTGGGTTTTCATTTCGGCTGAGCTCGCGATCGACTCGCCGCCGCCAACCTGTTCTTCCTGCTCATCCAGTTGCAACTCTTCACCGGCAACTGGCGCAGGCTCGTGCAAATATTTTCGCGCTACCACCGAATAATCCTTGTCTCCGTGGCCCCAGTGCACTTGCTCGAGTAATTGATCACGAGCAGCAGCGGTCACGCCCAGATCGAGATAGTTCGACAGACCGATCTGATTAGCGATCTGCATATCTTTCAACATGTGTTTGACAGAAAAGTGGGGCTCAAAATCACGGCTTAGGATTTTAGGCAGTTTCATCGCAAGAGTCGCCGAATTGCTGGCGTTACTGCTCATTGCCTCGATGAACTTTTCCAACGGCAAACCCAAAGCTTGAACAAGAGCCAGCGCTTCCGCAGCCGCTTGGACGCTTGCAGCCGTGATCATGTTGGTTGCGATCTTGATGGCGCTAGCCTGGCCAATTGTCGGTCCGATCTCGATGATCTCTTTGCTGCTGGCCTCGAGGATCGGACGCGCGTCGCGCAATGCCGTATCGTTTCCGCATACATAATAAACAAGCTCACCCTTTTCGGCCGCGATTTTACTCCCTGTAAATGGCGCTTCGACAAACCGCGCCTTACGACGTTCGACAATCTCGGCGGCGGCGCGCATCGAATCCGGAGCAACCGTCGAATGCACAAGGACCAGATGATGCGGCGCAAGTTTTGGACTTAGCTGTTGGGCGGTTTGCAGCAAAGCATCATCATCCGAAACGAATATTTGGATATGATTGCAAATCTCAGCTACTTCCCCTGGCGACCCGACAAAGTTCGGAACGGAACGCGGTGACCGGTTCCAAACATAAACTGGAAACCCTTTCCGTCGCAGGTTCCCGGCCACGCCGCGACCGATAATCCCAAGCCCGATTACACCGATGTTTTTGCGCGTTGCATGGGACATAGGCTTCAGGCGCTCCATTGAGGCGGCCGCTCATTATCAAATTGCCGGGAAAACCGACGTGAGGCAATGCATAAATTGCGTGCCTGACGGGTACCCACGTGACTCGTTTAAGCGTTGAAGCGCAGTTCCGTTTTCTGTCATTCTGAGCCAAGCGAAGAATCTCTGGTTATTTCTGGAGTCTGCAAATGGGCGGAGCCAGAGATGTTTCGCTCCGCTCAACATGACAGGAAAAAAGACGGTTCAAAGATTTAACGATTCAACGTTTCAGCGCGACTTCAGACAGATAATACAGTGCGACTGATCCAACGATCTGGAGACTCCGGGCGCTAATTTTATCAATTGTATCCCCGGCGGTGTGCCACCAGGGATAATCGAAGTCAATCAGGTCGATTGTTGGAATGCCGATAGCGTTTAGAGGTGAGTGGTCGTCGATCATCTCCCGGTCAAGGTACGTGAAATAATTTCGCAATTTGAGCGCTTCGGCTGCCGCAAAAATATCTCGCGCCATTTCGGAAGGCGAATCTGCAGGAAGCGTAACGTCAAGCGAACGATCGCCAACCATGTCGAACACGATCCCGCCGCGGAATTGCCTGTCGCCTCCCAGGTGCTTGGCAAAATAGCGGCTTCCGTACAATCCATCCGTTTCTGAAAAATGATCGTCAGCTTCTTCGCCATCAAAAAACACCAGCTCGACTTTCGCAGCCAGGTTCGGATGCTGCCCGATCACTCGCGCTAATTCCAAAAGGAGTCCTGTGCTTGAGCCACCATCGTTAGCTCCGACGAATTTTATGGCGTCGAATGTTTTCGTGTCGTAATGCGAGCACAACAAAAACAAAGGCGCTGACTTTCCTTGGCCGGAAAATTGGGCAATCAGATTTACGAACTGGACCTTGCCCCGCGGGGTGTCGTCGGTGAACTCCTGTCGTGTTACCTGCCAGCCGGAGTGGCGCAGCTGGTCCTCAATATAACGCCTTGAGTTCTCGATGGCCTCAGATCCGGACGGCCGTGGCCCGAAGTCGACCAGCCGTTGAACATGTGCAAGAGCCTTCTCACCCGACAGATCTTCCCAAATTTTTGCTTGCGCTGCAGGTGAGAAATTCGGCTCAACCAACGAGATCAAGCAGGAGATCGCCGCGATTTGTAGGGCGTTTCTGTGAAACGCCATGATCGGCCGATGTTCTTGGATTGGCGTCTGACACCGACGCCCTACAGTTTCCATTAATTTCTTACTCCGGCTCCGGCAGCCCCAAAGCAGTTACAATGCGCTGGAGATCGTCGTCCCCGTAGTACTCGATTTCAATCCGGCCGCGTTTGTCTCCATGATGGATGGTGACATGTGTAGCGAGGTGCTCTTGCAGGCGGTTCTGTAAATCTCCCACTGCCGTTGGCCCGGCAGCTGCCGGGCTCGACTCAGCCCCGGCGCGTCGAGATTTTCGTCGCGCACGGCCCATCCCAAGCAGGCGAGCAACCAACCGTTCCGTGCCGCGCACGGTAGCGTTGCGACGCAAAACCGTTTCTGCAGCCAGGAGCTGTTCCTCAGGCGCCTTTAACGATAACAGCACCTTTGCGTGACCTACAGAAAGCAAGTCCTGGGCGAGCCAGACTTGCACCTGCGGCTGAAGATCCAAAAGCCGCAGCGCGTTGGTCACCGCCGCCCGGCTCCGCCCTACCTTGAGCGCGATGTCTTCCTGCCGCATTCCAAATTCATTCGCTAACCTTGCATAGCCCTGAGCCTCTTCGATCGGATTCAGATCGGCGCGTTGCAGGTTTTCGATCAACGATAGTTCGAGGACTTCCAAGTCATTTGCGCTTCGAATTATGGCGGGAACCTCGGTAAGGCCGATCTCCTGAGCCGCGCGCCAGCGGCGTTCGCCAGCGATCAATTCAAATCGAGCGCCCGCTCCGCCACCGGACGGACTCGCCGTGGCGAGTTTGCGGACAATCAGCGGTTGAATAATGCCATGTTGCCGAATCGAATCGATTAGTTCCTGCAGCGCTTCGCGTGCGAAATCTTTGCGTGGCTGCAGCGCGCTGGGGACGATGTTTGCCAGATTGATCTGGTGCACTCTGTCACCCGAGTCGCCAGTGTCTGCGCGAGTCGCGGCCGACGGAGTACCAATCAATGCGCCAAGCCCCTTGCCGAGACCAGACCGTGCCATGCGGCTGAGGCTACGGGAACACTTTCATCAACGCAAACAGCAATCCACGCTGGCGCGCGGTCGATCGGAAATCTTGGAAGGCGGAGCTCCCGATGCCTGGCCGAACGCTTTCAGCGCACGCTGGCAGCCCGTCCGCCGAGTCAGGCTTGGAGCCTGACATCCGCTGCCTCCGTCCCCATTTCCAAAAAAAGTTCAAAAAAAATGTATTGACACCGAAAGCTGAAATTTGGTATCACGCGCCTCTGGCTCCGAAACAGATCAAGGGATTTTACCCGGTAGGTTCTTTATCTGTCAGGATGCTGATAAACACAAAAACAAACGAAATAACCGGGAGAGAAAGAACACACACATCCATGTATCCACTCAATCAACTCAAAACGTTAGTTTCATGCGGACGAGATCCGGCTCGCTCGCTGCCGTTTCGGCGCGGGTTCCTTCTCATCCCGCTTATGCTGGTGTGCTTTGCGTTGTCACCGCAAACACAGGCAGTTACTCAACCAAACACACCAGATCCGGGTAGTGTTTCGTCAACCAACACGGCGGATGGTCAAAGTGCGCTTGCAGGGACGACCGGTTTTTATAACTCAGGGTTTGGTTTCTTGGCGGGCCTAAGCAACGGTGCGTCTAGCTTCAACACAGCTGTCGGAGCCGGAACGCTTTTGCTCAACACCGCACTAGAACAAACCGCAGTCGGCGTGGGCACGCTGTTGAGCAACACCACGGGAGCAAACAACACCGGATGCGGTGCATTCGCGCTGTTTACCAACTCGACCGGCGAGTTCAACAATGCCGTCGGCGCTAATTCGCTGCTTTTCAACACCGATGGAGACAGCAACAACGCTCTTGGCGAGAGTGCGCTTTTTGGCAATGTCAATGGCTCTGCCAACACGGCTATTGGCGATGTGGCGCTCGCGAGCAATGGCAATGACGGAAATCTGGACGCAAACGCCAACGTAGCCGTTGGTGCTGGCGCGCTCTTTACTAATGTTAGCGGCGATTCAAACAACGCCGTCGGTTTCAACTCGCTCGGCGCCAATCTCGATGGCTTGTTCAACAACGCCGTGGGTTTTGACGCAATGGCTGACAATGTTAGTGGCGCTGGAAACGTAGCGGTCGGTGACTCAGCTGGCGCAGGTGTCGAGGGTGATTTCAACATCTATATCGGCGCATTTGCCGGCCCGGCTCCTTCACCGGCACCGGTAGCTGAAAGCGAAACGATCCGCATTGGCGACGTGTTTAACGTAGCCTGCTTTATCGGCGGCATCTCGGGTGTACCGGTCTCCGGCGATCTCGTTGCTGTAGATGCAAACGGCCAGCTCGGCTCAGCGGTGGCTGCAGGCGGAGGAAAGATCTCCGTGAAGCAGTTGCTCCAACAGCAACAGCTCGTGCAGGAAATGAAGGCCACGACCGAAAGACAAGCGGCAGTAATCGCTTTGCAGGAAGGGCAGATTAAAGCCCTGACCGCGGGCCTTAAGCAGCAAGCCGATCAAATTCAGAAAGTGAGCGCGCAGCTTGAAATGGTCAGGCCGACGCCTCGAGTAGTGGAGAATCGATAAAACTGTTTACCGTACGTTTGTAGGAAGTTTTCAAACAGCCCCGAAGTAATTCGGGGCTGTTTTGTTTTTAGATGGAGAGGCGATGCCGGGGCCCCTTTGCTTTGCGACGAAATCGGCCGGACATTCGTTAAGCGTCGCAGAGCTCCGTGCTCCAACGTTCTCAACTGTTTAATCTGGAAAGACCCGGAGCTTTATTTGTCTATCGAGAATGAATACGGTCCGGACGATTGCACCGAAAGCGAGCACAGATGACGGCCCAAATGTCTTTACCCTCGGTCATTCCCCCGATCCAGATGACGCGTTCATGTTCTATGCGATGGCCGAGAATAAAATCGATCTGCGCGGGTACCGGTTCGCGCATCGTCTGGAAGACATTCAGACGTTGAACGAGCGCGCGCTTCGAGGCGAGTTGCACATTTCCGCAATCTCGATCCATGCCTACGCGCACGTCGCAAGCAAATACGCGCTGCTGCCCTGCGGTGCGAGCATGGGCGACGGGTACGGGCCGATTATTATCAGAAAACGCCCAACGCCCGACGCCCAACGTCCAACGCACAATGAACGTGCAGAGCGAGAATTCTTAGCGGGCAGGAAAATCGCTGTGCCCGGCACGATGACCAGCGCATTTCTCGCGCTACAACTCTTCCTTGGAAAGTTCGATTACGTCGTAGTGCCGTTCGATCAAATTTTCGACGCGGTCCGCACTGGGCGAGCGGACGTTGGGTTGATCATTCACGAGGGACAACTCACCTATGAAAAATCAGGATTTGAGAACATCGTCGATCTTGGAAAGTGGTGGAAAGAGCAAACCGGATTGCCACTCCCCCTCGGTGGAAATGTCGTGCGTAAGGATATTCCGCCGGCCGTTCGGAAAGATCTGAACGAAATTATTCGCGAAAGCATTGACTACGGGCTGGCGCACCGCGAGGAAGCGGTGCGGCATTCGCTTCCCTATGCGCGCGACATGGACGCGAAACTGGCTGGGAAATTCATCGGCATGTATGTGAATGAATTTACTCGCGATTATGGCGAAATTGGCCGCGACGCCATCCGGCGATTTTTGGCGGAGGCGCGCGAACAAAGGTTTCATCGACATTCCAGTCGAAGTGGAATTCGTCGAATGAATCCCTTCGTCTCGGGAGATTTGGTCGCACCCGAGATGGCTGTAGCGTGCGCTGTCCTCAGCGCACAATCCGACGGGAACGTGCCCACATTGTCGCTGAGGACAGTGGACTCTACAGCACGAAAACTCTTGTCACGTAATTCCGCGACGATTACCTCATTGAAATCTTCAGCGGCCCAAATGACGAATGTCGAATGACGAAGCACGAAGGAATGACGAAATCCGAATGTCGAAAACAATTTCGCTTGTGTTTTCGTCATTGAATCATTCGGGATTCATTCGACATTCGACATTCGTGCTTCGTCACTTCGCTCCAAAACGTTTCAACAGAATGACACGGATGCCAAGTATCGTCCTCGTCTTTTGGTAACAAGCTGTCAAAGGGTAAGCGATCAGAATTGTCTTGCCTCATTGTTCGCAAGAAAGATATCAATGATGCCTCGGTGAAGGCGTCCCTCCAAGCCAAACGCGATCTTCTCTGTGTCATCCGGGTGGGAATCTACCTTGGCGCCTTGCTATCCCTGACGTTCTCCGGTTGCGGGAAAAACGAGCCAATCGACGAGGCGAAAGCGGCGGGAAAAACCTCCACAGATTTTCCTCAAATCACCGCGGACATTTTTAAGCCGATGGATGGAGGCATCAATTTATCGCCTGAGGAAATCATGGGTCGCAATACCTGGAACCTCTGGAGTGCAGGCAATCAGCGTTTCTGGAATCGTGTGGCCCAGGACAGTTACGGGTTAATGGATCTCCTAAAGATGCTGGATAGCCGTAAGTTTCCGCGCGGCGAGCGTTTCAAGACTTTGGGCTTGGTAAACGAGCCTGGATTTCGCGCCGCGGCCAAGCCGGATGAATTTGGCTTGTGGCTCGATCAGCAAGTAGAACCGGAGCCTCCAGGCATCGACGAGAGTGTTTACGGAAAACCATCCGGGGTTCTCGGTTTCCGGCTTTTTCCAAATCCCGACTTTAACGATGTGGCACGCAAAAAATGGGACGGCGACCGTTTCATGAACGATCCGGGTTATTACAACGACAACAAGCTGGTTCGCCCGTATCGCGTAGGTGTCGCGTGTGGCTCCTGTCACATCGCGCCGTATCCAGATAATCCGCCCGCCGATCCTGAGAATCCGCGCTGGGAAAATCTCGCATCGGCCATTGGTAATCAGTACATCAACGAAGGAAAAGTCTTTGCCTGTAACGTCGAGAAAGGAGGCTTCTTTTATGAGATGCTGGCCACGCAACCGCGCGGCACCTCCGATACTTCCCGGATCGCAACCGATCACATCAACAATCCAAACGCAATCAATCCAATCTTTTTGCTAGCCGAGCGGGAGCGGATCGCGGTGCCGGAAAAAATGGCGGGCGGCACGCTCGCGTTGCCTGGAGAAAAGGAAGAGATGCCGGTGCCGCACGTGTTGAAGGACGGCGCGGATTCGATCGGCGTCGCCGGCGCAACAATCCGTGTCTATGTCAACATCGGCATGTTTTCCGAATACTGGCTGACACTTCACAACCGATTGGTTGGGCTGACCTCACAAAAGCCGTTTGAGATTCCTTATGCGCGGGAACACTCGGTCTTCTGGCGCGCAACTGAAGAGCGCCTGGGGAACATTGCAGCATTCTTCCGTCGCCTGAAACCATTTCATCTCGCCGATGCTCCCGGTGGCCAGGCTTACATCACGGCCGATTCAGCAGTGATGACACGGGGAAAGGAAGTTTTCGCAGAGAGTTGTTCGGCCTGTCATTCGAGCAAACAGCCGTCGTCAAATATCGATCCACGTTCCGGCGAGGGGAAAGCCTGGTTTCGCAAAGCGGTCATGGCGCCCGATTTCCTGGAGAACAATTTCCTATCCAACGACAAGCGTTATCCATTGACCAAGATCGAGACGAACTCCGCTCGTGCGTTTGGGACGAACGCAAAAGCCGGTCACGTCTGGGACAACTTTTCCTCGCTGACTTACAAGGAGCTTTCGCCTGTAGATGAGTTGGAATTTTTCAATCCATTCGATGAAACGCGCCCGATCAAATTCAAACCGAAAGACAAGAATGTAGCCGCCGGTTACTATCGGACTCCTTCACTCGTTAGTCTCTGGAGTTCGGCCCCTTTTTTACACAATAACATGCTAGGGAACTTTACGGGCGATCCTTCCGTGGCCGGCCGGATAAACGCCTTCAACGATGCAGTGGAAAAATTGTTATGGCCGGAAAAACGCCTGAACAAGGCTTCTATCTGGCGCACCCAAAACGAGTGCGCACTGCATTTGCGCAAGGAATTTGTGCCCAAACCGCTACGAGGACTGGCTGATAAGGATGGGTACATCAACATCGGACCCATCCCGGAAGGCGCGCCGATCAATCTGATCGCCAACGCCGAGCCTGATTTCGGTCAATTGGTTGTGTTGCAGGCAAAAATCGCCAAAGCATTGCTCAAGATTCACACGCAGAATCTTTCATCGGAACAAGCCACAGACGAATTGGTCAAGACTGTCCCTGAACTGATAGCGGCGAATAAGTGTCCCGATTTTGTCGAAGACAAGGGCCACTACTTTGGCACCGATCTACCTGATAACGATAAACGCGCGCTAATCGAATATCTGAAAACCTTTTGATCGAGATCCAATCCAACGAAAGGAGAAAACATGGCTGTCACGGTTGCTGAAATGTTGAAAATGTCGCAGGCGCAGCTCGACGATCTTTTTACGCAAAGCCCCGCCGGTGAAATCCCAAACGGCGAGGCCAAAGGAACCGCCATCGTCGCACCCGGAACCACTTACACGCAGGACATCGCGAATTTCATAAATCATTTCGCATGGCAGGGAAAAGTTTTCGATCCGGCCAAGGGCGTTTTGCGAAATAAGATATTACCATTCGGACTAAACGCGATCATCGCGAAGGTGTACAAGGGGCCCAGCTGGCTCGATAACAAGGACTGCATCGTTCTCGATTATTCGGAGACCTCGCTCCTGGCACACTGGATCCGCGATGAGATCCGCGAAGTCGCACCGCATACTTACCTGGGCAAAGTCTATTTGGGCAAAAAGCGATTGATTGATTTCGCGCTTGAGTTTCCAGCGTCGGGGTAAACGCATTCTGCGGCCATGGCCGACCCTCCAGATCAATCTGCAAAAGCCCGGCGCTGGAAGTGGCGGATTGTCTTGCTGGTAGTCGTTGCTCTCATCGCAACGGGCTTTTCGTATCTAACGTGGCGCTTTACCCGGGACGATCCGGTCACGTACAAGGACCCGGAAGAGCACTTCAAGTACGGTTCAACCGGTGGCGAGCGCGAATCGGGCATTCCTTACTGGATTTGGAAGGTGCTGCCCAAAATGTTTCCTGAATATTTGCCGGGTAAAACCTATACCCCGGGTACTGAATATGCGTCGTTAGGCTTTCTCTACGAGCCAGGGAAGGATCTGCCGATCGGTGTGTCACGTCGCAACACACAGGGAATTGATCGCGTCTTCTTGAACTGCGCCATTTGTCACACCGGTTCTGTGCGCGGAAGCCCGGAGGGCCCGCGCGCCATTTACGCCGGCATGCCGTCGAACACTGTCGATCTTGAGGCGTTCGAGCGTTTTATCTTCGCCTGTGCATCCGATCAGCGCTTCAACGCTCCACGGATCCTCGCTGAGATGGAAGGGATCGGCGCGAAATATGATTTGATCAATCGCTTGCTCCTGCGCTACTACGCCATTCCTCTCATGCGCGAGCGGCTGCTCATGTTGAAAGGCCATTTCCGTTTTGGCGATTGGGAACCGGACGCTGGGCCCGGCCGCACTGACACGTTCAACCCAGCGAAGACGCTCTTGGAATTTCCCCTGGAAAAACTGGAAACGCGCGAGCTGGTCGGTCTCTGCGATTTGCCATCGATCTGGCTGCAAGGCCCGCGCAAAGAGAAAAACATTCACGCGCATTGGGATGGCAATAACAACATGATGGAGGAGCGGAACAAAAGCGCTGCGTTCGGCACAGGCGCATTTCCTCCGACGATCGATCTGAAACAGATGGCGCGCATCGAGCAGTGGTTACTTCACAAGGAACCGCCCAAATATCCGTTTCCAATTAACGAAGAACTCAGCGCGCAGGGCCAAAAGCTCTACGCGCAGTACTGCGCAAATTGCCACGGGCGCAATGGCCGGGATTTCAACGGTGAGTACGTCGGCGACATAGTGCCTATCGACAAAATCGGCACCGATCCTCACCGGCTTGACTCATATACACAAGAGCTAGCTGCGGTGCAGAATACGCTCTATGCCGGTTACCCGTGGCGGTTCAGTCATTTCCGCAAGACTTTTGGCTACGTCAATTTGCCGCTGGACGGCGTCTGGTTGCGCGCGCCGTTTCTTCACAACGGTTCGGTACCGACGCTGCGTGATCTTCTAAATCCCAGTGCCGAACGTCCCGCGGTTTTCTATCGCGGATACGATGTCTTCGAGCCGGTGAAAGTCGGTTTTGTTTCGGAGGTAAGCCGGTTCGACGCGGAGGGGCGCAGCAAGAATGAACCCGACAACCCAAGAAAATATTTCAGGTTCGACACGCAAGTAAAGCCGGGCGGCACGACACCGCGCGATCGGAATGAGGGCAATTCAAATGTCGGTCACGACGGGCCAACCTACGGGACGATGCTGTCTGCCCAGGAAAAAGACGCGATCGTCGAGTATCTGAAAACCTTTTGATCCAAACCCGATCAATAAACAATGAGGCTGCAACCTAAAACAAAACGCATCATTTGGGTCTCCGCGGCTGTGATTGTGATCGTGCTCACGCTTGGCGCCTTCTTTACGTGGACAAAATTTTTCCGGGAAGAGAAAGAAGTGTTCGCGAACGAGGAGGAACATTTCAAATACGGGTCGCTTGGCGCCGAGGGCGATCGCGGCATCCCGTATTATCTTTGGATGGTCCTGCCGCGTATTTTTCCAGACCTGATGCCTGGGCCGGGCGGCTACAAGTCGCTGGGAGTGGTTTGGGAAGAAGGCCATGAAATTCCGGTCGGCTTTTCGAAAAAGGTCGTCGGCTTCGCGCGAATCACGAACAACTGCGCAGTCTGCCATACTGCGACGTACCGATTGAAAGAAGATGAAGTGCCGCACGTTGTCGTCGCGGGGCCGGGCCATTCGAACAATGTCCAAAGCATGCTGCGCTTTTTGTTCAAAGCAGCCCACGATCCTCGCTTCAATTCGGACATCATCATGAACGAAATCCGCCTGGTGAGCGCGAACAATTACGGAAATGGCGGCCTCTCGTTCATCGACCGGCAGATTTATCGTTACCTGTTGATTCCATTCACCAAAAAGGCGCTGCTGCAGCAGGAAAAACAATTCACCTGGATGGAACGCTACGTCACCGGTGGCAAGCCAAAGCCGCACTGGGGACCGGGACGCGACGATGCCATGAACCTGACAAAGTATTTCATGACCAGCATGGCAGAGGACAACACGTTCGGGCCAACCGATTTTCCTTCGATCTGGAATCTCGGAGTCCGCAGTGGAAAAGATAATGCCGGGAAGCAGATGTTGTTGAACTGGACTGGCGATACGCCGGCGGTCCGCTCAGTCTTGATTGATTCTGCGCTGGGGCTCGGCGCACCGGCGCGGCCGTGGTTTTTACAACGCATGGCCGATCTGGATCAGTATCTCAGCAATCTACCGCCTCCAAAGTGGCCTTTTGCCGAGACGAATCCGATCAATCCGCAAATGGCCGGCGAAGGCCAGAAAATTTACGCTCGCGACTGCGCAGCATGCCATGATCCGCGCGCTGAATTTACAAACAAGGTGGTGCCGATCACTGAGATAGGGACTGATCCCGAGCGCATGTATTCATGGTCGAAAGATGCTGCCGCAGAAGCGAACCGGCGGGTGAAACAGCTGGGTATCGATCGGCCGCCCATGGTAGAAACGCAAGACCCATACGGATATGTTTCACCGCCGCTGGATGGAATCTGGTTGCGCGCACCTTACCTTCACAATGGCTCCGTGCCGACGCTGCGCGATCTGTTGAATTCACCGAGTGAGCGGCCGCAAACTTTTCATCGCGGCTACGATGTTTTCGATCCGGTCAAAGTTGGATTCAAAGAGCCGCCACCGCGGCCAACCGGGCCAACCGGCGAGCTGACGCAACCTTATTTTCTTTTCGACACGACAGAAAAAGGAAACGGCAACAAAGGGCACACCTACGGCACTCAACTGTCCGAGCAGGACAAAGAAAAGGTGCTCGAATATTTAAAGACGTTGTAGGCCCTACCGTAGCAATCCCAAATCGAAGTGATTGGTAGGACGTGACCGCCGGGTGCGCCAACCGAGGGCTGTAGCGTGCGCTGTCCTCAGCGCACTGGGAGCGGGGATCGCCTGTAATTCCGCTGAGGACAGCGGACGCTACAGCAACAGAATCCGCGTGACGTGAATTGCGAACGCTCGTGCCTGTGAAAACCTCTTGTGCGCGCGGCGGTTCTCCGGCAGTTTCGTCCTGTCATGGCGGCAAATCGCAAGCTCGGTTGTCTCAGCATCTTCTTGTTCGTCGCGCTTTGCGCCAGTTTGTTCTTTAACCTGGTGCTGGCAGTCGCGGCGTTTCAGCGCGTCGGCGGGATCCGCGAAGCCGAGCCAATTCCCCGTTTTCGCGAAATCCTGCTCCAGCGGGGGGCGCGCGCGACCACGGACAAGGTTGCGGTCATCACCATGCGCGGCCTGATAAGTTCTTCACTCCCGGGCACGGTAAGCGATTCAATGGTCGACGACATGCGCGCTGCACTGCAACAGGCGCGCGATGACAGTCGCGTGAAAGCCATCGTGTTGGAAGTCGATTCTCCCGGCGGAGAAGTGACTGCTTCCGACGCGATCTACAATGCGCTGGTTAAGGTGCGCGCCAGAAAACCGGTGGTCGTTTACATGGACTCACTGGCCGCGTCCGGTGGCTATTACGTTTCCTGCGGCGGCAAATTTTTGATGGCAAGCGACACCACCATCACCGGCAGCATCGGCGTCATCATTCAAACGCTGAATTACGAGCAGCTGTTCAACAAGGTCGGACTCGCTTCCGTGGTTTTCAAAAGCGGCAAGTTCAAGGATATGCTAAACGGCGCGCGACCGATCACTCCGGAAGAACGCGAGCTTGTGCAGAGCTTTATCATGAATACCTATGACAAATTTCTCGGCATCGTCGCGAAGGAAAGAAAGCTTCCAGCAGACCTTTTGCGCAATACGATCGCCGACGGGCGAATCCTGTCGGGCAAAGACGCATTCGAGCACAAGCTGATCGATGGGCTTGGTGAGTTGGACGACGCATTCGGCAAGGCGAAAGAACTGGGAAACGCGCCGGACGCCAAAGTGGTGAAATATGGTCCGCCGTTTAGTTTGAGCCGCTTCTTCCGGATATTTGGAGAGGCCGATTCCAAGATTGAGCTCACACTCCCGAAGCAACTCATTCCGCAACTGGAGAGTGGGCGCGCGTATTTCCTGCCGAGCTATTACGCGCCATAGAACAGACGCATGCGATCCGGCAGCCTCTTTGCGGAATCCGGAGCGATTCCAAGCTCAGTCTTAGGCCTTCTTCTCTCGATTCTTTACCTTCTTGCCAGCCTTTATATCTATATTTCGCTGATTTATCAGATCAGCGCGCGAACACCGGCCGCTTTCGGTACGGACGCGGCGACGACGCGAAGGTTTGGACTGCCCGAGGCAATATTGGCTGCGCTCTTGATACTTTTCCTTTTTCTAACCATTGGAGTCTCCGTTTCGCAACCTTCGATCCAGTTCAGCGCGCGCAATCTTCTGGCAAATTTTCTTCTCACTGGCTGCGTGGTGCTTGTCATTGTCACCTTCCTTCAGTTCCGCGGGTTTGATGTTAGTTCGTTAGGCGGGTTTTTCAGATTAAGTTTTATCAGGACCCTTAGCAGTGGAGCGATTCTGCTGTTTTTTGCCTATCCATTGATCTTGTTGTCTGACGCGATTACGCAGCGGCTTTTTGGGGGCGGTTCGAGCAAGCAAAACATCGTCGAGTTTTTTAGCGGATCGCGCACGATCCAGCAGCGAATGATGATCATCGTTTTTGCCGTGGCAATCGCGCCCGTGGTTGAGGAGTTCCTTTTCCGATTTTTTATTTACGGCGTCCTCAAGCGCTATTTCGGCCGTTTGCTGGGTGTCACATTCAGCGCTCTGCTGTTCGCCGCAGCGCACGCGCATCTGCCCTCATTTGCGCCATTGTTCGTTCTCGGCGGTTGTTTCGCGATTGCATACGAGTGGAGCGGTTCCATTCTTGTCGCCATGACAATGCATTCCCTCTTCAATTCGCTCACTCTTACCGCTCTTGCATTTCCGGAGATCTTTTCTCCATGACCCGTCCAGGGAGCGCGAGTCTCCAGTCCGCCGAGAGGTCTACTCGCGTTCCAGGGATCACTCGGCAATGAAATTGCGCGACATCGGGGAAGACCGGCTGCTCGGACAGCTTTTCTCTCGTCTTTGGCTTGGAAAAGAAGTCCTCAATGGCCCCGGTGATGATTGCGCCTTGGTGGAAACCCGCGATCATCAAAACCTTCTTGTACTTAAGACCGATTGCGTTGTCGCAGGCGTGCACTTCTTGCCGACGGCAAACGCGCTCCACGTCGGCTGGAAAGCGATGATGCGTCCGCTCAGCGATTTCGCGGCAACGTCGGCGGTGCCTCAATCTGCACTCATCACTCTGATCGCTCCCGAGAAAACAAAGGTCGAATGGGTGGAGCGGCTTTATCGTGGACTGAGCCGGGCCGCGAAGCGGTTTAAAGTCAGCATAGTTGGCGGCGAAATGAGCGGCACAGCCGGACCTGTGGTGATTTCGGTCACTGTGGTTGGTTTTGTTGAAAGAAACCGCTGCGTATCACGCCGGGGCGGCAAAGCGGGGGACGATCTGTTTGTCACCGGCCGACTGGGCGGTGCCCTGAAACAAAAGCATTTGCAATTCGTTCCACGGATTATCGAGTCGCGTTGGCTCACAAGAAATTTTCCTATCCATGCAATGATGGATCTAAGCGATGGGTTGGGAGCCGATCTTCCGCGACTTGCAAAGGCGAGCCGGGTTGGATTTGCCATTGAATTGGAGAGTCTCCCGCTTGCCCGGGGCGCGAAGATCGATAACGCAATTTCAGAAGGCGAAGACTACGAATTGTTGTTTGCCATTTCGCGGCGTGAAAGAACTCGCCTGGAGCGGGAATGGCCAAAAAAATTCCGGAAGTTGCCGCTCACGCGCATCGGTCGCTTGAATCCGCAGTCGACAATCCGCAATCCGAAATTAAAAGGTGGCTATACTCATTTCCAACAGCCCGGCTGAGACTGAAGCAGTCGGACGCCGACTTGCGGAGGATGCGGAAGTGGGATCGGTTTTGGCGTTGCAGGGCGAACTGGGAAGCGGCAAAACTCTGTTCACCAAAGGCTTCGTGGCCGGCATCGGAAGCAACACTGCCGTTTTCAGTCCTACTTTTACCATTGTGCACGAATATCGAAATGGGCGCCTGCCTGTTTATCACTTCGATTTTTTTCGTGTGGAGAGTCACCAGTCCCTCGCACGGCTTGGCCTCGATGACTACTTTTTTGGCGACGGAGTTTCGGTGATCGAATGGGCAGATCGCTTCCCGGAATTCATTCCCGAGCAAGCGCGCTGGATTCGGTTTGAGATAAAATCGGAGAACCAGCGGGCCATCACTTTCCAAGGAACGTGAAAATTCTTGCGCTGGAACTTTCCACGGCGCGCGGCAGTCTGGCGTGGTTGGATGAAGACGCTGCCGGTTTCAGTCGTGACTGGCCGAACGACCGGAAAAATTCTGGTGCCTTCTTTGAAAATCTTGCTGATGTAACGAAGAAATTTGGCCCCCCAGAGACGATTATCGTCGGGCTTGGCCCTGGCTCCTACGCGGGGACTCGCATCGCAATTTCAGCTGCAATCGGGTTGCAGGTTTCTTCCGATGCGCGCCTGATCGGTTTTCCGTCAATCTGCGCGATGGAGTCTAATGCCGAGGAATACTCAGTAATCGGTGATGCTCGCCGAAAATCGTTTTTCTTTGCACGTATTCGCGCGAATAACATGGTCGAGGATCCAACGCTTTTCTCGGAGTCCGAGCTGAAATCGAAACTCGACACTATCGAGATTACAAAGCCAGTTTTCACCTCGGATCCGCTTCTGCAATTTGAGCGCGCCGTGATTCGTTTTCCATCCGCTCTTGTGCTCGCCAGACTTGCGCGAGAACCGCAACGCAGCTTTTCTTTGCCACTACTCGAACCAATTTACTTACGCGAACCGCACATCACTATGCCGAAATGAAGCAAACTCATCGTTGCTGGGCCGAGATCGATCGCAGCGCATTGCGTCATAATGCGAAAATCGTGCGGGAACGCGTCGGTTCCGCGGAGATCGTTGCTGTGGTGAAAGCGAACGCTTACGGGCACGGTTTAATCGGCGTAGCGGAAACGCTTGCGGACGAGGCTCAACTTTTTGGTGTCGCCAATCTGGAAGAGGCACTCGCACTCCGGGAATCCTTCTCCCATCCGATTGTTATTCTTGGTCCCGCCCTGCCGGCGGAGAGATCGACAATTGCCGAGCGCGGATTCATTCCTACCATTTCTGCGCTCGAGGAAGCAGAGGATTTCAACCGGGTAGCGCACCGCTCGCCCGTAAACGTCAATTTCAAGATCGATATGGGCATGGGCCGCATGGGAATTCTGGAAGCCGAAGCATCGGACGTTCTCAAGAAAGTATCGAGATTTCCGAATATCAGGATTCACAGTATCTCAACTCATTTGCCAGCGTCTGGTGAGGATGCGGATTACACGCGCGGTCAGCTTTTGCGCTTTGGCGAAATCATGAAGCAATTTCGCGCCGCGATTCCAATCGATTATAAAGCGCATGTGCTCCAAAGCGCAGGAGTTCTCGCTTTCGCCGAGTCCGCAGGAGTCTTCGACATGGTGCGCGCTGGGATTGTCCTTTACGGAGTTTCGCCACTTTCCGAATTCCAGAACCTCCTCAAACCGGTGATGACATGGAAAACGCACATTTGTCTGGTGCGCGACATGCCGAAGGGAAGTTCCATCAGCTATGGGCGCACGTTTATCGCTCCTCGGCGAATGCGGGTCGCAACGTTGTCGGCTGGTTACGCCGACGGATATCCATGGCACCTTTCTAATCGTGACGCCGCCGTCCTGGTTCGGGGGCAGCGTTGCTCTATTCTCGGCCGTGTGACGATGGATTTGATGATGATCGATGTCAGCAAGATCAATCATGCGCAAGTGGGCGACGAGGTTGTTTTGCTAGGACGCGATGGGACCGAGGAAATTTCCTGCGCGGAACTGGCGAAGACTGCTGGCACGATCCCTTGGGAAATTACGACACGAATTGGCGCGCGTGTGCGGCGGCTCTTCGTCTAACGCCACGCGACCCTCACCTCAATCCTCTCCCTGGCCAGGGAGAGGCGGACGACGAAGTCGCCGGTGAGGGTTGTTCGTCATAGTCGATGCATTTACGCTTTTGCGTTGTAACGTTTTAACGATTTACAGACCCATGTTCCAAATCATCTTTAACGAATTGAGCGCAGCGGAGATTTCCGCGCTTCCGAAGAAATTACAGCTTGACCTGCTCTCGGAGTTCCAAATTTTACCCGAGGATCTCGACCACCTCGATTCGGAACGGTTTGGGATAATTCAGCGCGAAGGGAAAAAGCTATTTCGCTATCGTGCGAAGGACTATCGCATTTATTTCGCCAAGACTGACGAAGGCATCAGGGTCCATCGTGTCCTACACAAGAACACGTTTCGCGATTTCCTTTTCCGAAGCAAACTGCCTGTGTCCGAAGACGCCCAACTGGGCGAAACCCGCGAATTTTGGAAGCTGATCGAGCAAGGCGAAAAAACTCGGAAGGCGATGTAGCCGCTTCGCTGTGCGAAGCGCGGAGCCTACGTGTTTGAAATCCGCGAGATGCGCGTCTCACAGAGACGCGGCTACAGCAATGGCGAAACGCGCAGTTTATTTCATTAACAGCACAGAGCGGCTGCGCTTGATCTCGCGTGTGATTTTGCGATGCAGATGCGCAGGCATTCCGGTGACGCGGCGGGGAAGGATTTTGCCGCTCTCCGTGACGAATTTTTTCAGGAGATCGGGATTTTTGTAATCGATAGCCTCAATGGCGATGTCGATTCGCCGGCGCGGCATGGCGCGATTTGCCCGGCGAAAGGCGGAACGGCGTTTGGCGGTTTTAGGACCTATCATTTGGTTTCCCGGTGCAAAGTATGCCGTCTTAAGAACGGATTGTATTTCTTTTTCTCGAGTCGATTGGGTGTGCGGGGGCTTTTTTTGTTCCGCGTGGTCATGTAACGGGAGGCAGGCTTACCCAATGCCTTGGCCTCCGTACATTCCAGTGTCACAATTTCCTGCGCCATTTGTCACTCCTTCACTTCCGCCGGCGTGGCTTCCTCTTCCTCAGCCTCGCCGCCTTCCTCCTCGGTCAAACCGAACAGAGAGGTGACCGACTGACGGACCCGCGACGCCTTGTTTTGCTTTTCCAGTTGCGATTGGCATTCAACAGTGAAACGCGCGAATGGGATGGCTTCCAGCCGTGCGTGCGGGATTGGTTTGCCCGACATTTCGCACTTTCCGTAGGTTCCCATCTCAATTCGTTTGAGGGCCTGATCGATTTCGTAAAGCGCGTCCTGTTCCTGAGAGAGCAAACTCAACGCAAAATCCCGATCGTAAGCGTCCGATCCAGCATCAGCCTGATGCATTCCAAAAGCGGATGCCTCGCTGCCTTCGGCTCGAGATCTCAGAGTGTCCTGGGCTACGCCGGCCATGGAATCGACCATGGCGTCCCGAAGCTGAAGGAGTTTCTCTTTCTGCTTCCGTACAAAGGGATCAAGCCTCCTTTCGCGATGGTTCATACCTAGTAAGACCGCCGGAAATTCAATCGTTTCCTTTTTGGTTTTGGAAGACCCGCGTTTTCCGGCTTTCGTCGGCTTTGCGACCTTTTTCGATATCGGTCGCTTGACGCTCTCCTTGTGCGCCGGACGCGCCTTATGCGCAGCAGGCCTCTTCGGAGAGCTCTTCTTTTTCTTTGTTGGTTTTGCCATAGCGTTGACGCCTTTGGTAATCGATTACGCCCGAAAAATGGACGCTTAATTAAGAACATTTCTCCGACGGCGCAAGCGGATTCGGTCAAAAAGTTTACCAAACGACAAATTGGCGTTTGCACCTAGGCAAAACCATTACCGACCAACGGTTTTCCACCCATGGCCGACGCCAACGGCAACTACCCTGTTGTTGCAGGGCCTACGAGCTTGCGCTGGAGTAACGGTTCAGAGCAAATTTCCAGAAACTGCGTGACAGGAGGAAAACAATGCTCGAGGCAGTGACAAGATGCAGCATCAACCACCAGGGCTGTCCGAGTGATTTGATCAACAAACGGGCTGGGATGTTTGCGATTATGACCACGGGTATGATCCAGCCGAAGATCAGTCGGAACAGCCACGGAAAGATCGCATCGGGATAACGCGCGATGTTCAGGAAATTAAAGTAGCCATAAACCAATCCCTGGGCGCGCACGATCCAGAAACTGACTGCTGCCAAGGCAAGCATGATTGAGTAATGCACCGCAATGCCAAACCCCAGCGCAACCAGGTAAAGCAAGATTGATGTCAAATCCGGAACAACATTGAGGCGCGAAAGTGCTACGCAAACTACCACGCCCCCTAACCCGGCGTTGATGATACTGTCGAGACCGAATTGTTTCGTCGAAACAGCAAACTGGCTGTCGATCGGCAGCACCAGTAGCGAATCCAATTTTCCAGTGCGCACGAGTTCTGGAATGTTCGCGACGTTAACAAAAAAGAACGCCTGAAAGAGCTGGGCAATCATTTGATGCGTGCCGATCAGCAGCACGACCTCCCACTTTGTCCAGTCACCAATTCGATCGACATTACCGAAAATGATGCTGAAGAAGACAATCTGGCCGCAGAACCAAAGAACCTCTACGACCATCCATAACAGAAAGTTTGCCTTAAAATTCAGCTCCCGAATGAGCGAGTTGCGCAACATGATGGAGTAGATTTCGATGTAACGCCGCATCACTTTTTCCTGTCTCTTAACTTAAGCATAGTCAACCACTCCTCGTATGAAACGTTTAGTGCCATGGCTTCCCGTGATCGTTGGTCTGCTAATTGTCGCAGCGGTTGTACGCCAGTGTCGCAATGGCGGCGGTGCAAGCTATCAGACCGCAACGATCGCGCGCGGTCCCATTACCCAGGCGGTTACCGCAACCGGCACGCTCAATCCGGTCGTCAACGTACAGGTAGGCAGCCAGGTTTCAGGAAATATCGCGAAATTGTTCGTGGATTATAATTCCCAGGTGAAAGCCGGCCAGGTAGTCGCCCAAATCGATCCGGCGCTTTTTCAGGCGACTGTCACCCAGGCGGAGGGGGATGTGGCAAACGCGCAGGCCACACTTGAGCTCGCAAAAATAAATGCCAAACGGACACAGGAACTGTTTGCGAAGAAGACCTCGTCGCAGGCTGACGTCGATCAAGCGACGGCGACACTTCAACAATCCGAGGCAAACGTGAAAATCAAGCAGGGCGCGCTCGATAAAGCACGAGCCGATCTCGAGCACTGCACCATTACCTCGCCTATTGATGGGGTTGTTATTTCGCGCAGTGTCGATGTGGGCCAGACAGTTGCGGCCAGTTTGCAGGCGCCGGTCATCTTTGCGATTGCGAACGATCTTACCAAAATGCAAATCGACTCGAATGTGGCGGAAGCGGATGTCGGCGTGGTGAAGATCGATCAAAATGTCGATTTCACTGTGGACGCTTTTCCAATGGAGACGTTTCACGGAAAAGTCGTCCAGGTGCGGAACGCTCCGATCACAGTGCAAAATGTAGTTACCTACGACACGGTTATCGGCGTGAGCAATCCGGAACTGAAATTGAAACCGGGAATGACGGCTAACGTTTCAATCGTCATTGCGCACAAAGACAACGTCCTGCAGATCAAGAATGCGGCACTGCGCTATCGTCCGCCGGATGCGACGCCGGTTGAGACAAAAAGAACGGGTGCAAATCGCGCAGGACGTCCTGTTGGCGGACGCAGCGGCGGTCTGCTCGAGAGTGCTCAACGCACAGTCTATGTCTTGCCATCTGGCGCCAGTCGCCCGGAGCCCAGGCAGATTAAGACAGGCATTAGTGACGGCATCATGACTGAAGTCGTTGACGGTTTGAAGGAAGGCGACCGCGTCGTGACGGCCGAGCTTGGCTCGACGGCGGCCGGGCCATCGCCTCCAACGAATCCGTTTGGCGGCGCGAGGCGCTTTCCGTGACGATCAGTTTCGTGTACCCGTCCTGCAGCCAATTCGCTGTGCAAAGCGTGGCGTTGAGGTGTTTTCAAACCCCGCTGGGCCCGTTTCACAGAAGCGAGGCCACGAAACATTATCGTTGAGAACCGATGGACATGAACAACGGCGCCATCGTCAGCTTGATCGACGTTCACAAGACATATCGCACAGGCGAAATGGAAGTTCCCGCTGTCCGGGGCGTGTCGCTGGAAATTAAGCGCGCCGAATTTGTTGCGCTAATGGGTGCCAGCGGTTCTGGAAAATCCACGCTTATGAATATTCTGGGTTGTCTCGATCGACCCACGACAGGCCAATACATTTTAGACGGGGCGGACGTCTCGCGTCTCGATCGAGATCGGCTCGCCGATATTCGGAATGGCAAGATCGGATTCGTGTTCCAGAATTTTAATCTGCTGCCGCGCACTTCCGCGCGAGAAAACGTCGAGTTGCCTCTGGTATACAGCGCCCAGCGTCTGACACATGCAGAACTTCGCGAAAAAGCCGATCGCGTCCTCACATCCGTTGGCCTCGCAGGTCGTGAAGATCATTATCCGAGCCAGCTTTCAGGCGGCCAGCAACAACGCGTGGCAATCGCGCGCGCGTTGATTAATCAGCCCGAAGTGCTGCTCGCGGACGAGCCTACCGGCAATCTGGACAGCAGGACCAGCGTCGAGATCATGGCGATTTTTCAGCAACTTAATGAGCACGGGATTACTGTCATCATGGTGACCCACGAACCCGATATCGCCGCTTACGCAAAGCGCAACGTGATGATGCGTGACGGCGTAATCCTGAACGATCATCTGGTTTTGCAACGCGCGGATGCTGCGTCACAGCTCCGACAACAACCCGCTTCCACGTCTTAGCGCTTCAACCTTCAACCAACATCATGAGAGTGGCACCAACATTTAGCGTCGCGCTCCGCGCTTTGCGGCGAAACAAACTGCGTTCGGTGTTGACTGCCCTCGGAATCATTATCGGTGTTGGCGCGGTCATAGCGATGGTGGGGATCGGCAACGGGGCGAAGGCTCAGGTGGAAGCGCAGATCGCGAGCCTCGGGCAAAACGTGATCCTCATCTTCTCCGGCAGCACCACTTCGAGCGGCATTCGCACGGGGTGGGGCGGCGCCGGCACGTTGAAAATCGAAGACGCGGAGGCGATCCGGCGCGAAGTGCCGGGCGTGATCGGAGTAAGCGAGGAAGTTGTTTCGACCACGCAAGTAGCAGCGGGAAATCAAAACTGGTTCACGCGCATTTACGGGGAATCAGCAGATTACTTTGATATCCGACAATGGCCGCTGGCTGATGGCGCACCGTTTACATCGCAAGACGTTCGAAGCGCAAACAAGGTTTGCGTGATCGGTCGCACCACGGCGACCCAAATTTACGGCAACGAAAATCCGATCGGTCAGATTTTACGAATCAAAGAGGTCCCGTTCACAATCACGGGTATGCTCGCGCCCAAGGGATTGAGCACCCAGGGCGTGGACCAGGACGACATTGTAATCATGCCATATACGAGCGCGATGAAACGTGTGATCGGTGGCACGACTCTCCGGAATATTAACGTGCAAATCGCCGATGCGCAGCAGCTCGAGGCCGCCCAGCAACAGATCGTTTCGCTTCTCCGACAGCGACATAATATTCGACCCGGGCGCGATGACGATTTCACCGTACGCAACCAGCAGGAAATTGCCCAGGCGGCTACCGCGACATCACGCGTGATGACGCTTTTGCTGGGCGCAATCGCCGGTGTATCGCTCGTCGTCGGTGGAATCGGAATCATGAACATTATGCTGGTGAGTGTCACCGAGCGGACGCGTGAAATTGGCGTTCGAATGGCCGTAGGCGCACACGGCACCGACATTCTCACTCAATTCCTGATCGAAGCCGTCACATTGAGCTCAGTCGGCGGCGTGATCGGGATCATCTGTGGCATTGGCGCTTCGAAAGTTCTCTCGGCATACGCGAATTGGCCGACGCTGATATCAATCAGTTCGGTTGCGATTGCTTTCTTGTTTAGCGCAGCGGTTGGAATTTTCTTCGGCTTTTACCCGGCGCGCAAAGCCGCTGCGCTCGATCCCATCGAAGCGCTGCGCTACGAGTAGAAGGGCCCAGAACTCGTAGGCCAAAGTTGAGCGCCTCCCTGTAGCCACGCTCTGTGCGGCGTCTCTTAGCCCCATTTCCCGGGCCGCCACAGGTCCGTGGCTACAACTTGACGCTGAGCGATTAACCGCCACGATGCCCTGTATGGCCGAGCACAGCGGTTTTGAAAAATTGGTTGCAGAAGCGAAGAAGAAGATCACTGAGATTTCGCCGACAGAAGCCGCAGCGAAATCAAAGAGCGGTGAAGCGGTGATTATCGATGTTCGCGAGAAAGACGAATGGGACGAGGAACATATCCCTGACGCGACTCACATGAGTCGCGGCACAATCGAGCTCGACATCGAGGAAAAAGTCCCCGACTCGGACGCAATGATCGTTTGTCATTGCGGCGGGGGTGGCCGCTCCGCGCTCGCTGCCGAGAACCTGCAAAAAATGGGCTACAAAAACGTCCGCTCCATGGCCGGCGGTTTCAAAGCCTGGAGAGCCGCAGGCCTGCCAACGACCAAGTAATTGTAGAGACGCTTGTGGCAGGCGCCTTTAGTCCGGCATTTGCCTGCCCAGCAGCATTGTTTTCGGCCGGCGCGGCCGCTAAACTGTCGATCATTACCGAGACTGAAAGGACATGACGCCAATCTCTCTGGATTTCTATGGCATCGAAGAGCTTCTCACGGATGAAGAACGCGCAGCGCGGGATGGGGCCCGGCGTTTTGTGCAGGAGGAAGTTTTGTCTGAGATCGTTCCGTGCCATCGCGCAGCCAAATTCCCAGATAATCTAATCCCACGCATGGGTGCGCTGGGCTTTTATGCGCCGTATCTGAAAGGCCACGGTTGTGCCGGCCTTAGTCACACCGCGTACGGTCTCATCATGCAAGAGCTCGAACGCGCGGATTCCGGTTTGCGCTCGCTGGCTTCAGTGCAGGGTGCGCTCGCGATACAGGCGATCCATTCCTTTGGCTCACCGGAGCAACAACCACGCTGGCTACCGGGATTGCTTTCAGGCAAGCTGGTAGGGTGTTTTGCCCTGACGGAACACGGCCACGGATCAGATCCCGGCGGGATGGAAACCCGCGCCAAGCGCGAAGGTGACCATTACATTTTGAACGGTAGCAAGTGCTGGATCGGTAACGCGTCCATTGCTGATGTAAAAGTTGTTTGGGCAAAGGATGACGATGGTCAGGTGGGCGGATTCGTGGTGGAAAAGGACGCGCCGGGATTTCGCGCGCAGGACATCGAAGGAAAGTTTAGTCTGCGAATGTCGCGGACCTCGGAATGCTGGTTCGAGAACTGCCGCATACCTGCGGAAAATCGTTTACTCAAGGCATCGGGGCTCGGGGCACCGCTGTCATGTCTTTCGCACGCGCGCGCCGGCATTGCCTGGGGGGTGATTGGCGCGGCGATCGATTGCTACGAAACGGCGCTGGCTTACGCGAAATCGCGCGAACAATTTGGCCGCCCAATTGCGGGCTTCCAATTAGTGCAACAAAAACTCGTTTGGATGGCGCAGGAGATTACCAAGGCGCAATTATTGGCGTTGCGTCTCACACGCATGATGGAGATGGGCTCGGCGCGCCCCGCGCAGATCTCGCTCGCCAAGCGAAACAACGTTTGGATGGCGCTGGAATGCGCGCGCAAGGCGCGCGACATCCTTGGCGCCGCAGGCATCACCGATCGCTACCCCGTGATCCGCCATCTCATGAATCTGGAAACCGTCTCCACTTACGAGGGTACGCACGACATCCATACGCTAGTCATCGGCCGCGACATCACGGGGATCAACGCCTTCGGCGGTTAGTATGTCATCCTGAGTCGCGAAGAGGGAGTTCGTTGCTGCGCTCGGGATGACAGTGCTCAAAGATTAGCTAGATTAAAGTTGTTATGAGCGAGTCAGTTTACATTCTCGGCGGTGGGCGCACCGATTTTAAGCGTAACCTAAAGAAGGAAGGGAAAACCATCCGGCACATCATCGTCGAGGCCGGCAAAAAGGCGATCGACGACGCGAAGATTGATCCCGCGGAAATCCAGGCGGGTGCAGTTGGCAATTTCAACGCCGGTCAGTTCACCAAGCAATTGCAGCTCGGAGCGTTCATTCCGGAGATCGATCCGAAATTGCGTGGAATTCCAACGATGCATACCGAAGCGGCGTGCGCTTCCGGGGCGTTGTCGGTGTTACTCGGCGCGGAATGGATCATTGGCGGGTTTTATGATGTGGTACTGGTCGTTGGCGCGGAACAGCAGAAGACGATGTCCTCGCTCGATGGGTCGGATGTGCTCGGCGCGGCCGCCGATTATCACAATGAAAAGCCGGAGTACGGCGATTTCATGTTTCCCAAATTGTTCGGGCGAATTGCGCAGATTTATATCGAGAAATATGGCGCGAGCGAAGCGGACTTGGCCGTGGTTGCATGGAAAAATTACGCGCACGCCAAACTGAACCCGCTTGCGCAAATGCGAGACGCCGATCTCACCCTCGATTGCGCGTCGCAGGTTTCCGATAAGAACCCGAGCGTCGCGCCACCGCTTAAGGTTTCAGATTGTTCCCAAATCACTGATGGCGCGGCGTCGGTTGTTCTCGTTTCCGGAAGGTATCTGGACAAGATCGGTCGCGATAGAAGCAAGACTGCCAGGTTGCTCGGCTACGGTCACACCACCGATTATCTGCCGCTGGACAAGAAGGATGCGCCAACGTTTTCGATTGCGCGCAAAGCGGCCGAGAAAGCATTCCGCATGGCGAACCTGGCGCCGCGCGACCTGCAAGGCGCAGAAGTGCACGATTGCTTTTCCATTACTGAAATTGTCGCCTACGAAATTCTCGGACTCGCCGAGTCTGGCAAAGGGGTCGAGCTTGCGAAAAGCGGAGCGACAACTTTGCCGCAGGTGCGCACGGAAAAATTCAAAGGGCCGTTTCAAATCCCAGTAAACGCGGGTGGCGGCCTGATCGCCGACGGTCACCCCGTGGGGGCAACGGGCGTTCGGCAGGTTTTTGAGGCGTATCAACAGCTCACGGACCAGGCCGGCGCGCGGCAGATCGAGAACGCGAAAAAATTCCTCACATTCAACATGGGCGGCAGCCTCACGACTTCTGTCGCCATGGTTTGGGGACGCGAGTAATCTTACACGACTTTTCGCAGGCTTGTGGCAGAGCGGCCGCTCTTGTGGACTTCGCACGCAGCGGGTTAGGAGTGCGATGTGTCCTCACAGCGCTTTCCTGTTCCTGAGCGAACTGTTTTTGGACGCTTCAAGTCCAATATGCGATCCATACACGTTTCCTAAATTATGGTCTCACTTGCAATTGAAGAGCTTCCTTCGGTCATAAAAGAGGATGTCGAGGACTTCCTCGAAAACCATCCGCGCAGTCCAGCTGCACGTTTGCGTCCAAGAATGGGAATGGTGGGTGATATCTGGCTGGCCTTCATCGGGCCGGAAGTGCGACGGGGCGCCAGCGGGTTAGGAGGAACGCCGCGCGACGCCCTGAAAGATTTCAACCAACACTTCATGGAGCCGCTCATCTCTCGAAACGGCTCCGAACCGCACGACATCGATTGATTTCGGAATTCAACGATTCGCGCCTTCATGAAAGTTCCATTCACGCTCGGAGAGGTTGGTCACTTCGGTCTGGCTGTGCGCGATCCGAAGAAAAGCGCGCAATGGTTCCAGCGCGCGCTGGGGTTGCGGAAAGAATTCGATTTCGACAATGGAGTGGCCGTTGGCAACGACAACGTAACGATTGCCCTTTTCAAAGGTGAACCGTCGCCGGAAACGATTGATCACATATCGTTTCATCTGCCGAACATTGCGACGCTGCGAAAGGCCCTTGCGCATTTGAAGAGCGTTGATGCCGACATTGAGGATCCCGGCGACGAAATCGGTCCGGAAGCTCCGGGATCGAAAAACATGGGCCTTTGGTTCCATGATCCCGACGGCTACCGCTGGGAGCTGAGCGTGCTTGCCGGTAAATAGGTGCGCGACCAGCATCATTTTCGCGCGCTCCCTGTCTGGACTGACGCAAAGCCGGGCAGAATCATCCAATCGGACGAGGACTAACGAGTGCGTAGCGCACGACTAAGTGCCTGCATTGACACGTTATTTAAGGGTCTTAACTTTTTCGTCCAAAATTGAAAATGATCACCCAGGAAAGAGGGGACGGAAAAGAGTTCATCTCACACGCGCCAGGGTATTGGCAAGAGACTGTTCAGGAACTCTGGAACGACTGGAGATGGCAACTCAAGAACAGGGTCACGTCCCTGGCTCAACTGGAAAAGCACCTTCAGTTGAGTGACGAGGAACGTAGCGGCGTTTTGCTATCAGGCGACAAACTCGCGCTCGCGGTCACCCCGCACTTTTTTAATCTTGTGCCACATGGCAATCCTGAAGATCCGATCCGGCGTCAGATGATCCCACGGATTGAGGAGACCTGGGGATCTCCGTACGACATGGCCGATCCATGCGGTGAAGATTCGCACATGCCTGTGCCGGGGTTGGTCCATCGCTATCCGGACCGGGTCTTGTTTTTGGTAACGGACCGTTGCGCCAGTTACTGTCGCTATTGTACCCGCAGCCGGGTTGTCAGCGGTGTAGGCGAACAGGAATTGCACACAAATTTCGAGGAAGCATTTCGTTATCTCGAAGCGCATACTGAGGTACGCGATGTCCTGTTAAGCGGCGGCGACGCGCTGATTTTTTCGGACGAAAAGCTCGACAAGCTGCTTTCGCGGTTGCGATCGATTCCGCATATTGAATTCCTGCGGATCGGCACCCGTGTTCCGATTTTCCTGCCACAGCGTATCACGCCGGAGCTGTGCACGATGTTGGCGAAATATCACCCGCTTTGGATGAGTGTGCATGTGAACCATCCGCGCGAGCTGACGATCGAGGTGAAGCAGGCGCTGGAGCGTCTTGCCAACGCGGGCATTCCGCTCGGAAACCAAAGCGTTTTGCTCGCCGGTGTGAACGACAATCTGGAAACCATGAAGACGCTTGTGCACAAACTTCTCATGTGCCGGGTGCGTCCGTATTACATTTATCAGTGCGACCTCATCAACGGTTCGTCGCATCTGCGTACTTCTGTCGCGAAAGGCATTGAGATCATTGAAGGCCTGCGTGGTCACACCACCGGTTATGCCGTGCCGCAATTCGTCATCGATGCGCCTGGAGGCGGAGGCAAAGTGCCGATCAATCCCGGCTACGTTCTTTATCACGACAACGAGAAGATCGTTATCCGGAATTACGAAGGCAAAATCTTCGAATATCCGGAAACCGGGAACGAACAGGTCCAGTTTGCACCACAGCGCGAGTACCACGACGAGTACTTATATTCATAGGCTGCCGTTTCGAGCGGCGTCCTCTGTGCACTTTAGCCTTCAGCGAAGGCGGGAGAGATTTCTCAGGAACCATCCCAAGACGGCCTTGTCATGTTGAGCGGAGCGAAACATCTCTGTTTTTTTACCCTGTGGGAGGCGGTCCAGAAAACGACCAGAGATTCTTCGCTTCGCTCAGAATGACATTTGTTGAATCCAGAGGTACTTCGTGTTGCATCTCAACCTTGCTCCAGGAAAGGAAACTTTGATCGATGAAATATCTCACCCTCGCTTTTTTCACAGTCTGGTCGTTAGGCGCTTTCGCGGACCCCCAAAAATCAGTTGAGATTCGTTTTTGTCCTGCGTCAGCAGTTCGGACCTACCCGCTGGAAAACCGGCGCGACCTTCAAAGTCTCCTGTTGCAGAACGTCGCCGTGATCAATCACGGCAGCGCGCCGTTTAAGATTGACGACATTGACATCGAGTTGCTGCAAGCGAACCGGGTCATTGAATCGCGCAAGCTCGATCGAGAGGCTGTGCAGCGCCTTGCTGATCGCGGCGCGAAATTGCAGGGTGCAGGCATCCTCGAGCAGGTCGCCTTTCAGTTTTGTGGCACAGATTTGGTTGGGCCTTCCATCAAATTAGCCGGAGCCACGCTGGCTCGAGACCAAGCGCTTCTCATAGCTGAGCAGGCATTCGCGTTCCGCGGCGCGCGCGATACGCTCCGGGTTCGCGTGCACGGCGACCTCGACGGCCGTAGCACGGAATTCACAGGTTCAATCCCAATCAAATCCGAATTTGCACAAAATAAGTACATCTTTCCGTTGCGCGGTGTTTGGTATGCGGGCTCCGGAGCTTCGTTTCACACGGGTCATCGCTGGGCCGTTCCGGAAGAGTTCGCGCTCGACATTGCGAAGATCGGCGAAAGTGGACTCACCCACAAAGGCGACGGAACACGCTTCGATGATTATTATGCTTATGGCGCGGATGTGCTCGCTGCGGCCAACGGCCGTGTGACCGGCATTGCAAACGATCAGCCGGAGGATCCTTCGGCAATGCAGCGCCCTAACGAAACCCAGGAGGCGTACTTTGCGCGGCTACAGAAAGAGCAAGCGGAGCGACTAGCCAAAGGCCTAACGGCGATCGCAGGCAACTACGTGATGATCGATCACGGAAAGAATGAATGCTCACTGTATGCGCATTTGCAGCCGGGCAGTGTGCGCGTTCACGTCGGCGATCAAGTGAAAGCCGGGGACGTGATTGGCAAACTCGGTTCATCTGGCAATTCGACCGAGCCGCATCTGCACTTCCAGATCTGCGACAAGCCCAACCCGTTGATGTGCGCCGGCATTCCCATGAACTTTAGCAATGTCACTATTCAATGGGCCGATCTGCCGCGCCCCATCCAAAGCGGCGATGTGGTCACAGCGAAGTAGCGCCTGGTCTCCAGCGCGCTGCCACTTCGTAATCTCTTTTCGTTTGGCCCGTTGCATAAACTTTAAGCTTGCGTATTAAGTATCGCGCCGTATAAAGTCCCGCACTTTAGCTTTTTTCGTCGTTCGATTGTCACTTTTTTCATTTTATGAACCAACGCTTAATCTCGGAAATTGGTCGTACCCAACGACTTGAAATTATTAACTCCCTCAAGCGCACCAGGGGAATGTCCGTCAACGAGCTCGTGGAGAAAATGAAGATGAGCTACATGGGCATCAAGCAGCATTGTCTCACTCTCCAACGCGACGGCTATCTGGATACGTGGCGTCGGCCGCAAAAGATGGGTCGCCCGGAAATGGTCTATCGGCTGACCCGGCGCAGCCATGATCTTTTTCAGGCCGATAGTCACCAGTTGACTCTCGACCTGCTGAAAGCGGCGCAGGAAATCTACGGACCCAACGCTGCCGAGAAACTTCTCTACAATATTTTTGAAAAAAGGACAGCTGCGCTCAAGGCGAAGGCGAAGGGCGACACAGCCGCCGAGCGCGCCAAATGGTTGGCCAACGTGCGCGATGGCGAAGGTTACATGTCCCAGTTTATTAACAATCACCAGGATGGCGGCCCCAGGGTTGTCGAGTGCCATTCGCCGATTCTGAATCTGCTTGATCGTTATCCGATCGTAGGCCGGCTTGAGCAGGACATGTTTGAAGCCGTGCTTCGCACGAAAGTGCGCCGGCAAATGATGCGCAACTCGGGTCTATACGAGTGTGCATTTCATTTCGGCGCGTAATACTAAGGGCGTGTCATCGCGGGCGAAGCGATGACACCTCTGTTTGGCTTATTCGGTCACACAAGTACGATAGCGCTTCGCCGTCTTCGCGACGCAGAGACAGTCAGAGAGCGTCGGGATTGATTGATTTGTCGCGAATCTCGGTTGATTGAAGGCCCATGGCTCGGGCCTTTCCTTCCGTTGTCATCGAGAATTTGCAGCCGCTGATTGACGGCGGCCGCTACCCCATAAAGCGCATCATTGGCGAAGACCTGGTTGTGGAAGCGGACATTTTCAAGGACGGGCACGACGTGGTAGCCGCGATTCTAAAATGGCGTGTTCTGGGTAAGCGCGCGTGGCGGGAAACGCCGATGAATTTCGTCGATAACGATCGCTGGCGCGGCATTTGCACTTTGTACGATGAGGACATTCACGAATATACGGTCGAAGCATGGACAGACGCTTTTCGCAGTTGGCAGGCGGAGTTCGCAAAGAAATTTGAAGCAGGCATTTCCGATCTTCGAAGCGAAGCGCTCGAAGGCGCGGTTTGGTAGAAGCTGCCGCCAGACGTGCGCGCGATCGAGCGGACCGCAAGCGATTACTGGAGTTTTCCCAGCAAATTTCGACCGGTGCTAATTCAGAAATTCGCGCCATCGCACAATCAGGCGAGCTGGCGGTGCTGATGGCGACATATCCCGATCGCTCCGCTGCGACGCAATACGATCCTCCTCTCCGTGTTGTTGTGGATCGGCCCGTAGCATTAATCGCAGCGTGGTACGAATTTTTTCCCCGCTCAGCCGAAGGCCGAGGCGATCGCGGATCGACATTTCGCGATTGTTTGCCGCGGGTGGACGACGCCCGGGCAATGGGTTTCGATGTCATCTATTTTCCGCCTATTCATCCGATTGGGCACACCAATCGGAAAGGGCGAAATAACTCGACCACTTACGAACCCGGCGAGCCAGGGGTGCCATGGGCGATCGGCAGCGAGGCTGGCGGACACAAGGCGGTCGAGCCTTCGCTCGGCACGCTGGAAGATTTCGAATGGCTTGAAAAGGAGGTGCGCAAACGCGGAATGGAAATTGCCCTCGATTTCGCGATCAATTGCTCGCCTGATCATCCTTACGTCAAAGAGCATCCCGATTGGTTCTACAAACGCCCGGACGGCACGATCAAATACGCGGAGAACCCGCCGAAAAAGTACGAAGATATTTATCCGTTGAATTTTCATTGCGAAAACTGGCGCGAGCTCTGGGCGGAGCTGAAAAGCGTTGTGCTCTTTTGGGCCGATCGCGGAGTGCGCATCTTTCGAGTGGACAATCCGCACACCAAACCAGTCGCTTTCTGGGAATATTTGATAAAGGGCGTCCGCGAGAAGTATCCCGACACCATTTTTCTCTCCGAAGCGTTCACCAGGCCCAAGATGATGAAGGCGCTGGCGAAAGCCGGTTTCAACCAGAGTTACACGTATTTCACCTGGCGAAATTCGAAGCACGAGCTCATTGAATATTTTACGGAGCTGACTCAAACCGAAATGAACGAGTATTTTCGCCCCAACCTTTGGACCAACACACCTGACATTCTTCCGTTTGTGCTTCAGGAGGGTGGGCGGCCTGCATTCATGATTCGCGTAGCTCTGGCCGCAACGCTTTCACCGCTTTACGGAATCTACAGCGGATACGAGCTATGTGAGAACGAGCCATTGCCGGGCCGCGAGGAGTATCTGGATTCCGAAAAATACCAGTTCAAAGAGCGCGATTGGAATGCGCCCGGAAACATCAAGGACTGGATCGCCCGACTAAATAAAATCCGAAAGGAAAACCGCGCGCTGCAGTTTTACACGAATTTGCGATTCCACGACGCCGACAACGACGCCATTCTGTTTTACAGCAAGATGACGGCTGCGCGTGATAACATCATTCTCGTCGTTGTGAATCTTGATCCGCATCGCAAACAGAATTCGTTTGTCTACGTTCCGATTGAGAGTTTCGGGCAAATGGAGAGCGACGTCTATCAAGTACAGGACTTGCTGAGCGGCGCGACATACACCTGGCGCGGCCGTCGAAATTACGTGGAACTCGATCCCGACATTCAACCCGCGCATATCTTCCTGGTGCGCCGTGGATAATCGTAGGGGTGCCGCAATCGCAGGAGACCGTCTGTCCGCTCGATTCCGCGCTCCCGGCGATCGCGCTTTACCAATGGTTCCCAGCAACTTGGCGAGGCGCTCTGGTGTTTGATCTGTCAGTGGCGCATTTGCATCGGTTGATCGCCCTGCATATCATTACAAAATTTCCGGCATGAAGATTTGGGTCCTTTTGTTTGCCGCGCTGGCGAGCGCGTCTCCTGTTATAGCACAAGAAGCCTCGGCTACACCGCCTCTGGTGCCTGAGCGCGCACAAACAACCATCCTGGAGACGCTGGTTAAAGCCGGCCCCGTAATGATTCCACTGCTTTTGCTGTCGATCTTTTTTGTCATGTTGGTCGTAGTCTACCTGATGACAATCCGGCGTGGCGCCGTGGTTTCGACCGGTTATATGGCAACTGCGGACGCGCTTTTGCGTAAGCGCGATTACCTTGGATTGCTCGCCGTTTCCAATCGGCATGGGGAAGCGATCGCAAGGGTCGTGCAGAAAGTGCTCGATTTCATGACCAAGAATCCGCAAGCAGATCTGCAGCAGGCCCGTGAAATTGCCGAGACGGAGGGGACGCGAGTCGCAGCAAGTCTGAATAATCGGGTGATTTACCTCGCAGATATCGGAATGATCGCGCCACTGCTGGGCCTGCTTGGCACGGTCTTCGGAATTATCCATTCCTTCGGCGCGCTGGGAGCCGATATCGGCTCAGCGCGTTACGTAGCATTGTCGCGCGGGATCAGCGAGGCGTTGGTTAATACCGCTGCCGGCCTGGCCATCGGCATTCCTGCTATGGTCTTTTATGCATTCTTTCGCGGCCGAGCACAAAAGCTGATCTCCGAATTAGAAGCTGCTTCCACCCACGTGCTGGCCCTGCTCTCGTTGCAGTATGGCAAGCCCCAGCGAACTCCTGTGCTGATCGAAGAGGAACTGTAAAGCTGTTTTATTCTCATGAATCTGCGTGGTCACGCGCCTCTACATCATCCAGGTATTCAACTGGCGCCCCTGGTGGATGTGCTATTGCTCTTGCTCATTTTCTTCCTGCTCACGTGGAACGCGGCGCGGACGGAGAATGAGCTCGACGTTAAAGTGCCAAAAGCATCGGCTGCAAAAGAGAAGGCGGCACCAATTGGGGACGTTATCGTTAACGTAAAGGCAGACGGTAACGTGGTGGTCAACCGTCGCACTTTGAGCGGAGCTGAATTGAGCGAATTACTGAAAAGCCTGGTCCAACTAAACTCCGAGCAAGCCGTAGTGATCCGCGGTGATGAAACCGGTGCCTATAAGAACATCATCGGCGTGTTGAACATTTGCACCGAGGCAGGGGTAACCAACGTAGCTTTCGCGACAGCAAAATGAAAACTAGGCGCAGCGCAGCCAGTCTCCTGGGACTGGCGATGCTGCTGGGGGCAGCGAGCATCGCCATTGCGCAATCAGAGCCGGAAGTTCGTCGGGCGCGTCCCGTCGATGAACCGCCAATTCCGCGCGCTCTCCCCGTGGATGAATCAGTCGACAGAGTCCTCCGCTCTCTAAAGGAGGAATCGTCAGCGCCATCACAGCATGAAGCTGAGGGAGCAGCTCAGCGTCAGCTCGAGTACGCAAACGGCCTGTTCACTCGCAAACTTTATGATCTGGCGGCCCCTGAGTATCAAAAATATCTCGATGATTATCCCGGACGCGCCGGCCGGGCGAACGCTTACTTCTCGCTGGGCGAATGCTATCGCAATCTCGGTCGCGCTTCGAGCGCTCGCACAAACCTCCAGAAGGTGCTCAACGATTACACCGACAGCGAATTCGCCGGACCGGCGGCATATGCGCTCGCTGAGATGGCGTTCGCGGACAAAGATTATGCCGCTGCGCTTCCGATGTTTCATCGTTCTGTCGGAAAATCAAAAGAACCAGCGGTAGCGCTTTCCGCGCATTACTTTGAAGCGCGTTGTCTCGAGGCCCTTGGCCGAAAGGAGGAAGCTGCCAATATTTATGCCGAGGTTGCGGAGGCCGGAAATCCGAATCCTTTCCGCGAGGACGCACGAATTACAGCAGCATCCATTTTCGTAACGCGAGGAAGAAAAATCGATGCGCTGAAGCAATACGAAGCGCTGGCTAACGAAGCCCAGAAACCGGCATTGAAGGCGGAATCGGCCGTGCGCGGCGGCATGATCGCGCTGGATCTTGTCCAGGCCGACAAGGGCAAAATCGATAAGGCGATGGCGGATAGAGCAGAAGCTTTGCTGCGGAAAGGTCGCGCTGTCTCTGAAGGTGGAAAATTTCGGGCGATCGCGCAGGTCGGCTTACGTCGTTTGCAATATCAGGCCGGGCAGTACGCGCAGCTGTTAGCAGAGTACAAAAAAGAACAGGGGAACCTGCCGGAGGCCGCTCAGGCCGAAGTGTTGCTACTCGCGGCAAACAGCCAGCGGCAACTTGGTAACTCGAAGGAGGCTGAAGCGTTATATGGCCAGATTATCACAAAGTTCCCGGATCGAGAGGAAGCAAAGGATGCTGCCTATCAGCGCCTGATCAACGTATACAACTCCGACCCCTCCGCGCTGATTTCCGCAGTGGACGAGTTTCTCGCCACGAATCCGGCCGTTGAACGCGCGGATCAGGCAAAACTGTTAAAGGCCGAAGCGCTCTACAAACAACAGAATTGCGCGGAGGCAGTCCCGATTTTCGAGGAACTGCGATCTGGTCAGCTTTCTGCCAGGTTACGCGCTGATGCTGCGTACAAATTGGGCTTGTGTCAGGCGCAGATGAAGAATGGCCCGGGCGTGATCGAAGCTTTCACGTACTACGTGCAGGCGTTTCCAGATGATCCGCAAGCGCCTGCCGCCCTGGCTCAACGGGCTTTGGCTTACGAACAAGACAAGAATTACGCCGCCGCCGTGGCGGATTTAAACACGATCCTCACCAAGTATCCCAAGGCGCACGAGCGGGAGGCAGCTTTGCAGTTAAAAGCTTTGATCCTCGGACAACAGGAAAACAACAAGGGTATGGTAGACACGTTTCGTCAGCTCCTGCGAGAATACCCCAAGAGTTCTGTGGCGGCGCAGGCACAATACTACATCGGCAAGGCCGCGTTTGAAGCGAAGGACTACAAGACGGCGTTGCCGGCGCTCAACGCAGCCCGCCAACTTAACAAGGAGCAATATTACAACCTGGCGTCGCTCCGGATCATGCTCTCTCAGTTTTATTTGAAAGATCGGGCTGCGCTCACGAAAGAAGTGAACAGTTTCATGGCAGAATAGCCCGAATACAAATGTGCCACCGGAAGTTCTGGAGTGGCTCGGAATTGGATATTACAACGAGAAAAATTTCCAAGCCGCAGAAAAATACCTGAGTGCGCTCCGAAAAATCGATAATCCTGGCAGCGTTAAACCCGATTTCTTATTTTATCTCGGAGACACGGCTACCAAGCTAAAGAACCTGCCTGAAGCCGAGGATGCCTTTGCCCAGTACTTGCAGACGGCGAAAGACCCGGCTGGGAAGGCCAAGGTATTGCTTGCGCTCGGTGCGGTGAAGATTAGCGCCCATAAACCGGACGAGGCGCAGAAAATCGCCGAAGAGATCATGGCGCTGCAACCAGAGGGACGTGTCAACGCGGAAGCGCGCTTACTCGCGGGCGAAGTACAATTAGAGCGTGGGAATTTCGATGACGCGGGTAAAGCGTTCAAGGGAGTGGCTTTGCTTTACGATGATCCGGCCATCACTCCCCGCGCGCTGGACAAAGCGGCACTTGCGTATCGGCAAGCGGGCAAAAGCGACGAAGCGGATCGGTTGTCACGAGAACTGCACGAACGATATCCGAATTACGCCGCCGGTGGGTAGAGCACGGAAGGGTGCCGTGGGCGGCTGGCCGTAATAAAAACTCACTGCCGCGAAGCCTTCAGTTCTTGGAAACAGTGGTGATGCCCCACGGACCATCGCCGACTTTAATACGGCGCAATTCTTTGTGCGATTTTACATCAACAACCGAAACATCGTTCGATGCACCGTTCGCGGTGTAGAGTTTCGATCCGCTCGGATCTAGCGCGATTCCCCATGCGCGATTTCCGACCGGAATCGTTGTCGCTATTTCGTTTTTCCCAGTATCGATAACTACAACGGTGTTTCCGCGGCCCGTTGACACATAAAGCTCTCTTCCATCTCTGGCCATTGCGGTGCCCATCGGCAGCGAGCCTGTTGGCAGTTGGATTTTTGATAACAATTTGTGCGACGCCGCATCGATAACCGCAACGTAGCCGCCATTCTCGCAAGTGACGTACGCGCGCGAGCCGTCCGGCAGAAATGCAATCGACCGCGGCCGTCCGCCTGTCTCGATCGTTGCGAGGACGCGCTGCTGATCGGGATCGATTGCGAACACCTCCCCTTTCTCTTCACAGGTGACATAGACTTCGCCGTTCTGCGGATTGACGCCGACGCCTTCGGGTTCCTCCGAAACCTTCACTTTTCCGCGAGACTGCCCGGAGCCAAGATCGACAATCAAGGCGCTGGCATCGTCTTCATTCGCGATGAAAGCAAACTTCCCATCTTTGCTGATCGCGAATTGCTCCGGGTCCGACCCGATATGCCAGCGATCGATTAATTTGTGCTCGACTGGGTCGATTACACCAAGCCCGTCGGCAGTTTTGTCCGCTGGCGCGCGATTTTCATCCAGACCGGGGGCCATTCGTGGCGAACCACTCAACGTCACAAAGAGCCGTTTGCCGTCTGGCGCTGCGTGAATCCCGCGGGGTCTTTTGCCTGCTTTAAAGGTCGCGACGACCGCATCCGTCGCGCCGTCAATCACGCTAATATCGCCAGATCGTTCATTGCTGACATAAACAAAATAGTTTAGCGATTCAGCGCGCACCAGCATTGCGCCTGCAACGATCAGGCAAAAGACAAATTGGGCATTCACGCGTCACGCGTACATCGCACGCGATCTGCACGCAAGTCGTACGCAAGTTTAATATTGGACGTTGGGCGTTGGACGTTGGACGTTTTCTCCTGTGATTCCGCACGACAAGCTTTTCATTCCAGGTCCCGTTGAAGTATCGGAAAAAACCTGGGCCGCATTTTCGCGTCCGATGATTGGGCATCGCGGCGAAGATTTTAAGAATCTTTACCGCGCGATTCATCCAGGGCTTCAGACATTATTTGGAACAGAGCAGCCAGTGTTCCTTTCGACCTCTTCGGCGTGGGGCGTGATGGAAGCATCCATCCGGAACCTGGTCGGTCGCGGAGTGCTCTGCTGCATGTGTGGCGCGTTCTCGGACAAATGGGTCGATGTGGCAAAGCGCTGTGGTAAGGAGGCCGCTCCGCTCCAGGTCGATTGGGGAAAACATATCAACCAAAAGGCGATCGATAGGCAACTGGCCACGGGAAAATTCGATACCGTCACTCTCGTCCACAACGAGACGTCGACCGGCGTGATGAATCCGCTCCCGGAGATCTGCTGTACTCTGGCCAAGTATCCCGATGTGGCGTTGGTCCTCGATACTGTCTCATCATTCTCGGGAGTCAAAATCGACATGGATGCGCTCGGTATCGACGTGATGCTCACCGGTGCGCAAAAAGCGCTGGCGTTGCCGCCGGGTTTTTCGTTGTTCTCAGTTTCGGAGAAAGCGTTTGCTCGCGCAGAGAAAATCCCGAACCGCGGTTTTTACTTCGATTTCCTGGAGTTCAAGAAGCAGCAAGCAGAATGGATGACGCCGAGTACGCCAAGCATCGGGCACATGCACGCGTTGCAATCGAAGCTGGATGAAATTTTCGACGAAGGCCTCGATGCGCGCTTTGGTCGTCACGTGCGTACGAATGCGCTCGTGCATGATTGGGTCCGCCGCACTGGCTTCGAATTCTTCGCCGAGGAAGGGTTCCGCTCAAAGACGCTCACCTGCGTGAAAAACAACAAGGAAATCAACGTTCTGGAGTTGGCGAAAAAGCTTCGCGAAAAACATCATCTGGTGATCGATCCCGGTTACGGCAAAATCCGGGGAAAAACGTTTCGCCTTTCCAACATGGGGGACGAGACCGAAGAAACAGTGACGCATCTGCTCAGATGTCTGGACGATGTTCTGTAGCCGGTTGGCTATCCCATCAGCGAATCGCTCGGAAAACAACTAGGCTCGTAAACATTTCTGTTGGTTGTCAGTGACCGAGGGAACAAGTTATCGCATGAACATTCGGCCGCTGGTCCTGGTTTTTCTTCTCAGTTTCTTTAAACCACTGGAGTCGACTTGCGGAGATCCTGCAGCAATAACGCAGGAGGAACTTGTTCGCCGCAGCCAGGAACTTTTCGACGCCGTAGTACCGGGCAATAAGGAGCCATGGCAAAAATACTTCGCCGACGATTGCATCTTTGCCGATGAAAAGGGTCGTAATCTGAACAAGATTCAACTGGTTGCGGACATTGCGCCCCTGCCGAAAGGTTATTCGGGCACGATCACGATCGTGAAACCCAAAAGCGTCATTCATGGTGACACGGCCATTTTGAGTTACGATCTCGACGAAACCGAAACCATCTTTGGCCAGAAGCTCACTGCGCGTTATCACGTAACCGACACGTGGCTGCAACGCAACGGTGTCTGGCAGATCGCCTCCAGCCAGGCAATGCGCTACTATGAAGATCCGGCTGTTGCCAGGGTCGACCCGAAAAAATTCGTCGATTTCAGCGGCACCTACGAGCTGGCGCCTGGCCAAACCAGGCGCGTTTTCCCTGAAGGTGAAAATTTGTATGTGGAGCGCAATGGAAAACGTGAACAACTTCTGCCTGAAGGTTCCGAAATCTTTTTTCGCAAAGGCGTCGAAGGCCGCATCCTATTTCGGTACGCGGCTAATGGGAAAGTGGACGCCCTAATTGATCGTCGAAACAACGAAGACGTCGTCTGGCGCAGAGTGAATTAAGTTCGAGGATATAACAGAAAACGCCTCCGCACTGCGCGCTAGTTTTCCTCGGACGAATCGCAGGTAACGTCTTACTTGGAAATCATTCCCATCACGTATGCCGGTCATTGAAACTTCAGGCCTGACCAAAGTCTATCGCACCTACCGGAAGGAGCGGGGACTTTGGGGATCAATCAAAGGCCTGGGCAAACGGCGTTACGATGAAACGCGCGCCGCCGACCAGGTTTCCTTTAACATTGAGGAAGGCGAGTTCGTTGGTTTTCTCGGCCCGAATGGCGCAGGCAAGACCACGGTGCTCAAGATGCTTTCCGGGCTATTAAATCCAACGTCCGGCGATGCGCGCGTGCTCGGCTTTGTTCCATGGGAGCGACGCAACGAAATGAAAAGGCAATTCAGCCTGCTGATGGGACAAAAAAATGCCCTCTGGTGGGATCTGCCCGCGCAAGAATCGCTCGAACTCAATCGCGCCATATATGGAATCGACCATGTGCGGTTCAAAAAAGTCGTGGATGGCTTATCGGAGCTCCTGGAGGTGCAGGACAAAATGAACGTGATGGTCCGTGAGCTTTCGTTAGGCGAACGGATGAAGATGGAGCTGATTTCCGCACTCATTCACGAACCGCGCGTTCTTTTTCTCGATGAACCAACGATTGGCCTGGACGTGGTCAGTCAAAAACGGGTTCGCGAGTTTTTGCGTGTCTACAATGAGAAACATCACATTGTTACGTTACTGACCAGTCACTACATGCAGGATATCCAGGAGCTGTGTCATCGCGTTCTAGTGATCGATCACGGTAAAATCTTTTTCGATGGGCCACTGGATGAGATCGTCGACCGGTTTTCAGGATACAAGATTCTGAGTCTAACCTTCGAAAAAGAGGCGGCCCGCGATCTTTCCGCCTTCGGTGAAATAACGGAACAAACGCCTGTTTCGGTGCAACTAAAAGTCCCACGCGCAAAAGTCACCGAGACCTGCCGCGAACTACTCGAGGCCTGCGACGTGAGTGACATCAATGTCCAAGAAGTGCCCGTGGAAGAAGTGATCCGCCAGCTTTTTGGCGAACGCCGCGAGAATCTTCGCGCGACTGATCTTGCAGCCGCAGAAGCCGCCCAAGCTACCTGAGGTTTCGTCAAAGCTGAACCGCCGGAAGCGCCTTCGCAATCGAGTGGCTATGACGTCACTTGCGGACCGGTTCGAGCAGCGCAAAGTCAACCAGCTTCCTATGAGATCGTGCAATCGCCTGATTGGATTTGCGCTTCTTCCTTTGGCCTTTCTCTCATGTAATGACAGCCGCGGTCCGAAATCAGATGAGGACTCGAAACAGCAGTTGCTGGCCCTGGAAAATCGGTGGCTGCAAGTGGAGGACGATCCTGTGGCGCTCGAAAGTATCCTTGCTCCCGATTTCCTGCACGTTGTGCCGGGGGAAATCATCACAAAGGAACAACAACTTCAGTTTCTGCGCCAACGTCCTGCCAGTAGCCAACATCCAGAGAAGCATTTCGAAGATCTGCACGTGAGGGTTTATGGTGAGGCAGGGATTGTGAATGGCGCCGTGATCGAAACGAGCGAGCATGGCCAACGCAAGACTCTATTCACGGATGTCTTCGTGCAACGCGATGGTAAATGGCACGCCGTTAGCGCACAGGAGCTTCCTGTAACCGGCCCATAAGCTATCCACGGAGTTGCGCCCTATCCGATCGCACGCGGTTTGAGCGCCAATTCTTAAGTCGTAGAGCTTAACGGGATCTCAAATGCAGATATGCTACGCAGGATGCTTTTTTCCATTGCGTCGACAAACGTAGGGTATCGGAGATTCCAACCGAGACTTCGCAGCTTCGCATTGCTGACACGCTTGTTGCTGTCGCCACGTTTACGTGACCCCGTTGACTTTCCAATCGGCGGGAGTGGGCGATCCAGTCTTTGTGCCAACCAACGATAGCATTCAGTTTGAAGCATCGGTTGATCGTCAACCACGTTGTAGATTTGAATTCGCTGTGTTTCTCGTGTCAGCAAAAGGAAAATTGCCGACGCAATATCATCGCGGTGCACTTGATTAACCAAGCGATCGCTTTCCGGATCGATGATTGCTGTGCCGGCAAGAAACTTGCTCAGCAACGCTGACCTGCCTGGGCCGTAGATACCAGCGAGCCGCGCGACCATACCACGCCGTTCGAGCACCAGCTTTTCAGTTTCCAGCAGAACTCGACCGGTCTCCCGAGCAGGCCTGGTTTCGCTTTCTTCAGTCACCCATGAGCCATCGCCTTGCGCATAAACGCTAGTACTACTGGTGAAAAGCAGCTTTGTTCCAAGGAATCGATCGAGCAAATTGCGTGCGCCATTCAAATAGATTTGCCGGTAAGACTCGACTCCGCCGCCTCGCGAACTCGCGCAGTGAATAACAGCATCGAATGCTCCGGGGCACTCTGCGATCTGATCGCGGTTTGAAATATCGACGTGGCAAGCAGGATACGGTTTGGCCGAGAGCGCCGCTGCCGATTCTTCAGAAGCTGTCCAGGCTTCCACGTCCCAGCCGGCGGCATGGAACAAATCCGCAGTCGCTTGGCCGACATAACCGCAGCCAGCGATTAAAATTCGCGGCATATTGTTGTAGCTTCCTCGCTGCTTCGAGGCGTTCGTTGCGCTTGCATTATCGCCAACGGCTCACGCCGCAGCTGCGATTTCAATTTCCTCAAACATGTTTTTCTGGAGAGCGCAAACCTGTTTGAGACGAATGAGTTCCAGGAGCGCTAGGAAAGTTACTACGACTTCTACGCGCGACACAGCATCCCCAAACAAATCGGAAAAACGCAGCCGCGCGCGATTTGCGACTCGTTGCAAAATAATATCAATCTTTTCCGAAACGCTAAAACGCTCGCCGAAAATTTCCTGCAGACCCTGTCGCGCTTCGATCCGTTTGAGCACGGTCTGGAATGCGTTGATCAACTGGAAAATTCCAACCTCCTCCAGGCGCAGCGGTTCCTGCAACAGCGACGATGCGTTGCCTTCTCGCGCGAAAATCCGCTCCTGTTCCAGCTGCCGCAAATGGAGTTCTGTTGCGGCTTCCTTGAACTTTTTGTACTCGATCAGCTGCCGGATTAAATCCCATCGAGGATCATCTTCCTCTGCGTCTTCTTCGGGCGGCTGTTGATCAATTGGCAACAGGCTGCGGCTTTTCAGGTAAATGAGGTTCGCCGCCATGACGATGAATTCGCCGGCCAGTTCAATGTTCAATTCCTTGAACGCTTGAAGATATTCCAGGTACTGGCGCGTGATGCGTTCAAGTGAAACGTCGTAAATATCGATCTCATCCCGCTTGATGAGGTAAAGAAGCAGATCCAGCGGCCCTTCGAAAACCTCCAGCTTGACCTTGTAATCGGCTTCCATGTGTGGCCTCGCCACGTCAGAGCTTTAAAACACAAATCACGTGGGCTGCCTACGCGGGAATTTTTCGATGAATCCAAACGCTGTTCACAAGCCCGAGGCCGAACATGATCATTAGCACGAAGGAGCCGCTATAACTGATCAATGGCAATGGTACTCCGGTGATGGGGAGTAGAGCGATCGTCATTCCCATGTTTTGGAAGATACCCGTGAAAATGAGCGCCGTGATCCCGACAACCAGAAGTAGTCCCAATTGATCGCCGGCGCAAAAGGCGACAAAAAGACATGTCATCAGGAGCAGAGCGAAACCGCCAATAAGAAGCATTCCTCCAATAAATCCCCATTGCTCGCCGATAGCGGAGAAAATGTAGTCATTGTGTACGGCAGTAGCGGGCAGAAACCCAAGCTCGATTTGCGTGTTCGGTGCCTTGAACCCCTTGCCTGACCAGCCACCTGAGCCGATGGCGATCAGAGATTGATTAATGGCCCACGCCGAGCCTTGTTTGTCGATATCCGGATGCGTAAACGCCGTGATCCGTTGCTGTTGATACGGTTTTAGACCGAAATTGATAGCAATGGGGATAAAGGCGACCCCGATGAGGATCACGCAAATCAAGTACCTCAATGGAAGACCACCGACGAATAGCAGTGCCAGAAGCACCGGCACCCAAATGATAACCTCTCCCAGGTCCGGTTGCATGAGGATAAGCAAGCATGGCGCCGCGGCGATTGCTCCGCAGAGCAGTAACCGGAGCATCGGATGCATTTCGCGAAATTGGGTCAGAAACAGCGCCAAAACCATGATGCCTGCGACAACCGCAAGCTGTGCCGGCTGAAAATTGATCGGCCCTAAATGCAACCAACTGCGCGCCCCGTAAACCTTCGTGCCTATGAACTTCGTCAGGATCAGAAAGACGATGCCGGCCAGATACATCGGCAGCGCGCCCCAGCGAATCCAGCGGTAGTGGATCAAACTCGTCAGCATAAAGACGAAGACACCGACGACCACCCAGTTTGCCTGCTTTCGCCAGAAGTCGGCGGCATACGAGTCTGCGCGCGTGGAAGTGGCGCTGTAAATCGCCACGACTCCAAAGACGGCGAGAGAGAGCATGATTAGCAGCAGAAGCCAGTTTTGGCCGAACAACTTTCGAAGAAACGGCGTCATTCGATTTGAACTCGATTAAATCTTCCGCGGGGAATTGAAGACAATTACACGCGCATTACAAACTTCGCAAAAAATTGTGGCGTAGCTTTTTTCAACGTGTGCTCTTAACGGGGATCCAAACAGTTCCTCGGAATTCAGTCCGGTGCCGCGGCAGGATTGGGGAAGAATGTGAACAAATTGCAGGTGTTTTTTCTGATAAAGGCCAGATGATCTGGGGATTACGTTGGCCGGCTCGTTTGTTCTAGGCTGATCCATTTAACTAGTTGGCTCTTAGCAAGTTAAGAATTTTTCTGCAAATATTGGCGCTTCGCTTGTCTCTAGATTTGAAGACCATTAAACTACCTTGGGGCTATCTCGATTTTTCTGGAGGAAAGACACAAATGGCTAAGAGCAAAAAGACAAAGAAAAAGACGAAACGAAAGCTCGCGCACCCTAAACTGCCGATGCAAGGACAGTTGAATCTGCTTCACGAGGGGACGCATTTCGATCTGCGTCCGATGTTTGACGACTTGAACAAGCGGTATTTTCGCGGGCGTCTTCGTAATTACAAAGTGATGTGGGGCCGGCGGCGAAAGCATCGCCCCAAGGAATATTTCATTTTTGGCACCATTCAGGAGCAGGATCGGGTTATTCGAATCAATCGGGCGCTGGACCAGCCATTTGTGCCGTCCTGGTTTCTGCGATACGTGCTTTATCACGAGATGCTGCACTCAGTCGTGCCCGACGAACCACTCTCCCGCGGTCGCCGGCGAGTTCACACGGAAGAATTCAACCGTCGTGAGCGCGTATTCCCGGCGTATCGGCGTGCCCGTCGTTGGGAAGAGGAAAATTTGTCGCGTTTTTTGCGCTGAGAAGATTGGACATCAGGCCGCCAGCCTGGGTCTTCCAAAATCAGGGCGTTTCCGTGATCGGCGGCGGAGACACTCTCTCAGACGGCAAGGGCGTCGTCGCTACGTTCTTTTTGATCAGGTACCAAAGCGTTGTCGCGAGCAGGAGAGAGATCAACTTCGCGCGCCAGTTTTTCAGAATCAGTGTCTTCATATTTGCTGTGCAACAAGATCTCCGCGATCCGTTGGCGGAAGGTCTCCGGAGTGAAATTGCGCTCAATTCTTCGCCGATGACAAATGGAAATTGCGCCGGTTTCTTCGGAGACGACTATCGCCACGGCGTCCGATTCCTCAGTAATCCCGAGGCCCGCGCGGTGACGTAATCCCAGGCTGCGATCGAGCGTCTCACGTTGGCTCACTGGAAAAATACAGGCTGCGGCCGCGACGCGTCCGTTGCGAATGATCACTCCGCCATCGTGCAGCGCGGCCTTTGGATGAAAGATGGTCAGCAGGAGCTCGACAGAAAAATCTCCGTCGATCGTCACACCTGTTTCCTCGTAAACACGAATCGACGTGTCGCGCTCGATCGCGATGAGCGCGCCGAATTGCTTGTTTGCCAGTTGCATGACTGCCTCGGCCAGATCATGAACTGTTTCGCGCTTTTCGCTGGTCAGCGAGAAAATGGGGTGACCGCCCAGCGCGGCCAGTCCACGTCTTAGCTCCGGCTGAAAAATCACCACCAGCGCGACGGCGAGGAAAACTGAGAAGCTTCGAACGATCCAGCCGATCACAACCAAATTGAGCAGCGTGGAAATCAGGGTCAGCGTCAAAAAGACGATGGCCAACCCGGTAAGCACTTTCGCGCCGCGTGTTCCCCGGAAATAAAGGTAACCGTAATAGATCGCCACGCTCAGCAGAAGGATTTCAAACAGACTGCGCCATCCTCGAAACCAGAGATCGATGAGCTGATGAATCATTGTGCCCTCTGAAGAATTGCTTCTGTTACCTTTAAGGCATTTACACTTTCTTTGACATCATGAACGCGTAGCACGTCTGCCCCCCGCGTTCGCAGGAACGAGGTCAACGCCACCGCAGGCGCCAGCCGATCACTGACCTGTGCCGAATTGATCAGTTTGCCCAGGAAAGATTTTCGGGAAACGCCAATCACGATTGGTCGATCACATGCGCGGAGCCGCTCAAGCTGCGCGAGCAACTCGAGATTGTGCTCAAGCGTTTTCCCGAAACCAATGCCCGGATCAAACGCAATCGCCATGGGGTCAATACTATAAACTATGGCGCGGTCATATTGTTGTCGAAAAAAATCAGAAATTTCTGAGACAACGTTCGCGTATTGCGGCGCAATCTGCATGGTCCGCGGGGTTCCCTGCATATGCATGATGATGAAAGCTGATTTGGTTTCGGCAATCAGCGGCATCATTTCCTCGTCGCCTCGTCCTGCGGTAACGTCGTTTACGATCGAAGCTCCCGCTCGAACCGCCGCGCGCGCCACCTCCGCCTTCGCCGTATCAATCGAAATAATGACGTCGCTCTTTCTTCGCAATTGTTCGATCACCGGAATCACACGGCGCAATTCTTCCTCCGCGGTGACGGCTTCGGCTCCCGGTCGCGTGGATTCGCCCCCGACATCGACGATGTGCGCACCTTCGGCTGCCATCCTCAGACCGTGTTCCACGGCCCTGTCCCCCGCGAAAAACTCGCCGCCATCGGAGAATGAATCCGGAGTGACATTCAATACACCCATGATCAGCCCGTGCCGGGAGAGATCGAAGATGCGGTCGCCGATTTTCCAAAGTCTCCCACGCATCATGGATGAGACTATCACACCAGATAGTTTATTCGAAGCTGTAGACGTCGACCTCTGGGCGACGCGGCACGCGCGGGCCATTTATGTCAGCGTCGCGCTTCGCACAGCGAAGCGGCTACAGTTATTTCCTTGAGTAGCGCCCCATTAACTCCGCCTGCGCAACAACGTGCCCTTTTATTGCTGCGTCCAGCTGATTCCGCTTCGTACCAGGGGGCAGGTTCAGCTCTCGATCGAGCGCGAAAATCTTAAAGTAATAGCGATGCGTGCCAGAGGGTGGACACGGTCCTCCGTAACCCGATTTGCCGAAGTCACTTGTTCCCTGCACGCCTTTGGGCGCGCTTCCTTCTGCGATTTCATTGGTCCGGGGAGAGATGTTCCAGACTATCCAATGCGTAAACAGGCCACTCGGCGCATCCGGATCATCCACAATCAGGGCCAGGCTTTTCGCGCTAGAAGGAATCTCTGCAATCTGCAAAGGTGGACTGCTGTCGCCGCCGTCACATGTGAATTTTGACGGAATGTTCCCGCCTTCCTGAAAAGCAGAACTTGTGATCTTCATTTTGGCTCCTCCTGCGGCAAATGAGGCGAGCGCCACCAGGGCAATCGCCAGTGCGCCGGCATTGATTGCTTTTGTCATGATTCGACCTCGGATTGAAATCGCGTTAAATCGATAAACGTGGCGGTATTGTTTCGCTTACATGGCTTCGAACGGACGTAACATTCGAGAACAAATCCTGGGTCTCCTGGCGCGGAAAGACTACCGACCGCTCAACCCGATCGACATCGCCCGCAAGCTCGGGTTGGCGGCAGCCGGAAAAGTAGCGTTACGCAAAAGCTTGCGCGAGCTCGAGCGCGCGGGCGAGATCGCGCGTATCCGGAAGAACCGATATGTTCTGCCTGCCGAGGCTGACCTGGTGACTGGCAAACTATCGATTCATCAAGCCGGCTACGGTTTTCTCGCGCTAGAAACGCCGGGCGGAACGGACGTTTTCATTGCGGCGGAAAACATCGGAACAGCCATGCATGGCGACCGTGTGGTTGCGCGTATATCGCGCGATGAACCTTATCGCCGCATCAAAGGACGTCGCGAAGGGCGTGTGATTCGAATCCTGGAACGCGCTCACGATACAATTGTTGGCACTCTCCAACGCTCGCGGAACTTTTATTATGTGGTCCCGGATGACCCGCGCTTCGTTCATGACGTTTACGTGGGGCAAGTTTCAAATACGTCACAGGGCGAACCAGCCGTGGCGGGCCGGCCTCTCGCAACTTCCAAAGTTGCGCCACAGGTTGGTGATAAAGTTGTAGTTCGCCTGGAGGCGTGGGAATCGCGCCACGTTAATCCCGAAGGTGAAATCATCGAAGTGCTCGGGCCCGCATCGGCTCCAGGCATCGACATGCTGTCGATCCTCCGGAAATATCATCTGCCAACCGAATTTCCCAGGGATGTTCTGGACCAGGCGAAGGGAATTCCCGAGACGGTCGATGCCAGGCAATTGGAGGGACGCGAAGATTTACGCGGAGAATTTATCGTCACGATTGATCCCGATGACGCGCGCGATTTCGACGACGCAATTCAAGTTGAGAAGACCGGAAGCGGTTGGCGACTCGGTGTACACATCGCTGACGTCGCCGCTTATGTGGAGCCGGGCGGTCCGCTCGATAAAGAGGCGCGCCGGCGCGGAAACAGTGTTTATCTCCCCGATCGCGTAATTCCGATGTTACCGGAGCGATTGAGCAACGGTGTCTGTAGTCTCAAACCTGGCGTCGATCGCCTCACCCACTCGGTCTTTATTCACTTCGACAAACGGGGATCTGCCAAGAGCGCGCGGTTTACCCGCAGCGTGATTCGAAGCGCGCACCGGCTGACGTACAAACAGGCTTACGCAATTTTGTCCGCGCCACCTGCCGACCAATTGGGCGAACGACTGCATCTTGCCTGGGAACTCGCCGCCGTACTCCGAAAGAATCGATTTGAGCATGGCGCTCTGGACCTCGATTTCCCGGAGGTGAAAGTCTGGGTCGATAAAGATGGGCGTCCCGTAAAATTGGAGCGTGTCGAGAACGATGAATCACACCAGTTGATCGAAGAATTCATGCTGGTCGCGAATGAGGCTGTTGCGCGCGAACTGAAAAAGCGCGCGATTCCGACCGTCTACCGAATCCACGAAAATCCAGACCCGGACAAATTAGCAGAGTTTCGTGAATTCGTACTCGGCTTTGATTACCGGGTTGGAGATCTGACTCATCGCGCTGAGCTCCAGCGATTGCTGGCGTCATTCCATGGAAAACCGGAAGAGCAGGCACTCAAGGTCGCTTTGCTTAAAAGTTTAAAACGCGCCCGTTACTCTCCGCAACCCCTCGGACATTACGGATTAGCCAAGGCAAACTACTTGCATTTTACCAGTCCCATTCGGCGTTATGCCGACTTGGTTGTGCATCGCGCGCTTGGTAGGGACGGCACTTCGTTGCCGTCCGCCTCTCGAAGCACGGAACGGCGGTCACGGAGTGGCCGGCCCTACCAACCCGATATGGCCGAGATCACATCCATCGCCGAGCACATTTCAACTACCGAACGCACTGCGGCGGAAGCGGAAGGTGACGCAGTCCAGATGAAGAAACTTGAATTTTTTCAGCGGCAACTCGACGAGCGCAAGCCACAGATATTCCGCGCCAGCATTGTCGATGTCCGTAACTACGGATTGATGGTGGAACTGCCGGAGGCTCTCGTGACCGGTTTAGTCCACATCTCGTCATTGATGGACGACTTTTACGTCTTTGAGCCGGCTCGACGGCAGCTGATCGGGAGACGCTCGCGCAAACGCTTTAAGGTGGGCGATGAACTATCTGTCTTTGTTGTCCGTGTTGACGCTTTCAAACGCCAGGTGGATTTCGCAATTGCCCTTGCATCCGAAGCGTCCCAAAAAATCCGCCGTAGCAGGGGAGCATCCAGGATTACTTCTCGCGCGCACTGAAAATTTGCGGCGACCAGGGATCGCCGCTAAAAACCGTTATGCATGCTGAAGCTTCTGTTGCCGCTCCTCCGTATTCGCGGGCAAACCCGTTTCCGGCCAAACTTCGGGTCAATCGGCGCCTGAGCGGGCCGGAGTCGGCAAAGGATACGCGCCATTTCGAACTCGACCTGACCGGATGGGGATTAAGCTTTGAGGTCGGCGATTCGCTTGCTGTATACGCGACAAACGATCCGCAGCTCGTGGACGAAATCATTCACACGCTTGGCGCCACCGGGAAGGAGGAGGTTCCTCGACCGAAGGGATTGCCGACAACATTCCGCGAAGCATTGATGCGCGATTACAGCATCACGCAGCCAACCCCCAAGTTTTTGAAGGCCATCGCCCATCGTGCCAACGCTGCGCCGCTACTCGGCGATCTTCTCGCTCCTGAGCGCAAGCAGGATCTCACAACATATCTGTGGGGCATGGAGGTAATTGATTTTCTAACCGAGCATCCCTCGGCCCGTTTCAGACCGGAAGAATTTGTTGGTTTTCTCACAAAACTGCAGCCACGCCTTTATTCAGTGGCCTCGAGTCTGAAAGCTTATCCAGAACAGGTTCACTTTATCGTTGACGTGGTCCGCTACGAAAGTCACGGCCGCATACGAAAGGGAGTTTGCTCATCTTTTCTTGCGGAACGCGCTGATGACGTACCGGTGCCGGTTTTCCCCAGCATCGCCAAGCATTTTCATTTACCGGAGGATCCCGACGTTCCAATTATCATGGTGGGCCCCGGAACTGGAGTCGCGCCGTTCCGTGCGTATTTGCAGGAACGCAGGGCGACCGGAGCAAACGGGAAGAACTGGCTTTTTTTTGGATCGCAGCATCAAAGGTGCGATTTTGCTTACGGCGAAGAATTCGAGGCATTTAAGAAGGAAGGGCTCCTCGCGCGGCTCGATTGTGCCTGGTCACGCGATCAAGCCGAGAAGATTTATGTCCAGCATCGAATGGGGGAGAATGCCGCTGAGATTTGGAAATGGCTCGATGACGAGGGTGCCCATTTTTTCGTGTGCGGCGACGCGAAGCGAATGGCGAAAGATGTCGATGCCATGCTGCGCAAAATCGTGCAAGAGCAGGGTGACAAAAGTCTCGATCAGGCCAACGAATACGTTGAGAAGCTCAAGAGCGACAAGCGTTACAAGCGCGACGTCTATTAGAAAGATGACGAAGCACAAATGTCGAATGCCGAAGGAATAATCGACTCCAAAAATGGGCTGCGATTCATTCGACATTATTTCGTCATTTTCTCCTTCTGTGGCATAGTAATTCGCAAAGGGTAAATGCCATGTACGAGAACACTGAATTCACATTGAGCCGCGATTGCGAGGCGATCCAGATTCCGAGCGGGCAAAAGACAACGATCCCTGCTGGAACTCAAGGCGTGATCACGCAAAGCCTGGGTGGTAGTTATACGATCGCGACCTATCAGGGCCTGGCGCGAATCGCCGAGAACGATCTCGATGCTCTGGGTCTTGAAAAACCCCAGTCGCAAGCAACTCAAAAGCCTGTACGCGCTACAAACGGCGAAGTCTCGGATGAAGACGTCTGGAATCAGCTTCGGCAGTGCTACGATCCCGAAATCCCGGTCAATATTGTCGACCTTGGTCTGGTTTACGATTGCCGTTTGACCAAAAAGGATGATGGCGGCACGCGCGTAGAAGTGAAAATGACGCTCACTGCGCCTGGCTGCGGGATGGGACCAGCAATCGCACACGACGCTCAGAGCAAGATTTTATCGATCGACGGTGTGGACGAGGCTGATGTCCAGCTCGTGTGGGATCCGCCGTGGAATCAAAACATGATCAGCGAAGCGGGCCGCATGAAGCTCGGAATGATCTGAGCAACGGCATTGCTTGCCGGATGCCCGGCCGGGGATTCGCCGAATTTTTCAGCTGTTGTGAAGTTTTTTTTGATTTTTTTCATTCTCCCGTTGACAGCAGTCCACTCGATTCTAAAATCGACACTCGCCACCCCCTCAGAGTTGAAAAATTTCTGAGCGCATTTACTGAAAATGCCTGCGACGTGACCACCGAAACAACGCGCGAAGGTTTGTTCGCTTCTACTCGCTGGACGATCGTCCTAGATGCAGGGGAATCGCAAACACCGCCTGACGAGGCGCTGAGTGCGCTGTCGGAGCTGTGCCGGATCTATTGGCGACCGATTTTTCTGTTCCTTCGACGCCAGGGCTCAAATCCAGACGATGCACAAGATCTGACACAGGGTTTTTTCGCCCATCTCATCGAATCACGTGCTTATGCCCGAGCCGATCCCGAGAAGGGACGTTTCCGTTCCTTTCTGCTCGGCGCGCTCAAACATTTCGTGGCCCACGCCCGCGCGCACGATCGGAGGCAGAAGCGCGGCGGAGGCATGATCCTCGGGCAGCTCGACACGGCCGCGATCGCCGAGGCGGATGCACGAGCCGCGAGCTTGCAGACCTGGAGTGCTGAACGCGTTTACGAACGTGAATGGGCAGAGACGCTGCTCCGGCAGGCGCTGGATCGGCTAGCCGAGGAATGCGCGTTGGCGGGAAAGGATGAGCTGTTCAAGCAGTTGAACTCACACCTTTCGGTCTCCAGCGAAGCGGCAGTTCCATACGAGGAAATGTCTCTCAGGCTGGGCCGGCCGATCACAACGCTGCGCAGCGATGTGGCCCGGCTGCGCTCGAGGTATCGCGCGATTTTGCGGGAGGAAGTGGGTGGCACCGTGGCGAAAGCGTCCGAGGTTGACGCGGAGCTGCGACATCTTTGCGAAGTGCTGGCTGCCGATTAATGCAGACACAGGCGACTAGCGCGGCGGTCTGTCCTGAGTGCGGGACGCGGCTGCAGGGAGGATTCTCCCGCGGTCTTGGGCGCTGCATGATTTGCCTGCTGCGCGTCGGATTCGACGACGCGGAAGAACCTGATGAAACATTGTTCGCTCCCGTAACGGATCGACTCGGGAACTACCGGATTGAGCGACACGACGATGGATCGCTGTGGGAACTCGGCCGCGGCGCCATGGGAGTGACGTATCGCGCGGTTGACACCTCGCTGCAACGGCCGGTTGCACTGAAGCTCATCGCTTCGGAATGGGCGAAACGCGGAGCGGAAGCACGCGAACGGTTCATGCGCGAAGCACGGACGGCCGCATCTTTGCGGCATCCAAATGTCGCGACCGTTTACCATTTCGGCATCCGCGAAGAGAACGGGCAATGCTTCTGCGCGATGGAACTGGTGGAAGGCGAAACGCTGGAGATGCGTGTTCGCCGCACCGGGCCGCTCGACGCGCTCACGACCATCGACATCGCCTTGCAGGTCAGCAGCGCACTGGCCGCAGCGGAAAAGCAAGGCCTCGTGCACCGGGATTTGAAACCGGCGAATCTGATGTTCGTCGCCGCCGCGCCGGATGCGAACGATTCGAGTCCCGGCAAAGCCGAAAAAGCTCGAAACCGTCGTAAAGGTTATCGACTTCGGCGTGGCGAAAGCACTTGTCGAAAAGCCGGATGCGATGGGCTTGACGCACGGAGGATTTGTCGGCACGCCGGCTTTCGCGAGTCCGGAGCAATTCACTGATGCGCCGGTCGAGGTTCGTTCGGACATCTATTCGTTAGGCGCAACTCTCTGGTATCTGCTCACCGGCCACAGACCTTTCGAGGGCGCGACCATCGAACAGATTCGCGCCAGCCAGCATTCGCAAACTCTGCCGATCGAACAACTGAAGGCAGCCCGCGTTCCAAGCAAGCTCGTGTCACTGCTGGTGTCGATGCTTGCCTTCGCCCCAGCAGCGCGCCCGGGTGTTCGACACTCAAAACGCAATTACAGAAATGTAGCTCCCAGCTTCTCGACCGTTGGAAAATAGTGAAGCGGTTCGCACTCGCGGCCGCTTTGGTCGCGCTCGTGATTGTTGCGGCCATTCTGCTTTTTCCACAGAAGCGCGACCAGCCGCTCTCTGGCGCGGCGAATACTTCCAGCATCCCGCCAAAGAGCCTTGCGGTTCTACCGTTTCGCAACCTCTCCGAAGACAAAGAGAATGCGTTTTTCGCCGACGGCATTCAGGACGATCTCCTCACCAGCCTCGCCCGGATCAAGGATCTCAAGGTTGTTAGCCGGAGTTCGGTAGCGTCATATCGGGATCTTTCCGGTCCCAAGCTCCGCGCGCTCGCACAGGAACTTGGCGTTGGAGCCGTTCTCGAGGGTAGTGTCCGTCGCACCGCAAATCGCGTGTTGGTCAATGTGCAGTTGACCGATGCAACGACCGAACGGCAAATCTGGTCGGATCGTTACGATCGCACGCTGCAGGATTCGATCGCTCTGCAAGGCGAGCTGGCGGCGGAAATCGCCACTGCGCTGGCGGCGAAGATCAGCCCGGAGGAAAAGGCACAGGTGGAAGCGAAGCTGACCAACAATCCGGATGCCTACGTCGTCTATCTCCGCGGCCGTGAGTTTCAAATGCGGCCCGAGGTCTCGCGCGACAACTACGTCGCGGCCGAACAATGCTACAGACACGCAGTCGCGCTGGACGCGCGATTTGCCCTGGCTCACGCCCGACTCGCCGAAATAGTCGCTGGTCGCTACGACTGGTTTGATCATCAGCCCGCGCTGCTCGCCGAAGCGCGCAGTCATGCGGAGGAAGCGCTGCGGCTCGACCCGCATTGCGGACAGGCACACATGGTGATGGCGCTCATCCTGTCGTGGTCCGTTAAGTCAATCGAGAGAGACAAAACGATAAAACAGGAGGTGGACAGCGCGCTTCGCCTGCTCCCAAACGACGGCTACCTGCTAATGATAGCCGCCCTCTTCCAATCGGACATGGGCTGGCTCGCAGAAGCGGAGGCGACGTTCCAGCGCGCCATCGAAATCAATCCGCGCGAACCAAAAGTCTTTTACAACTACGCTACTCTGCAGATGAATAAGCGAGACGTAGCCAAAGCGCGCTGGGCTTCGGATCGCTCCCTGGAACTCGCGCCGGAATCCGTTTTCTTTCGGCTCTTCCGTGCGGTTGAGGAATTCCGCTGGACAGGAGAGCTGGCGCGAACAAAGAAATTTCTCGCTCAGATTCCCGCGGGCAAGGATCCGGATGGTCGAGTAACAGCAGCGCATTGTACGGTTGCCGTCTACGAGCGAAACTTCCCTGAAGCTTTACGTTTGCTCGCGGCTTGTCCTTCTGAGCGATTGCCAGATCTCGACGGCGGATTTGGTTACATGGTCCCGAAGGGATTCATTGAAGGTCTGATTCATTTCTATGCGGGAAACAACGAGCGTGCCTATACCGCGCTCGACTCGGCGCGATGGATCTTGGAAATGGAAGCGAAGGAGAATCCCGACAATGAGACGGCCCATCTGTACGTGGCTTTCGCTTACGCGGCGATGGGCTGGAAGGATGCCGCTCTGGCGGAAATCGCGCGCGCGAAAGAAAAGCCGGATGGATTCATGATGGCGGCGCTTTTCGCCCATGCCGGTGACCCAGACGCCGCATTGCGCCTCCTCGAACAGGTTCCTGCTAGAGCGAGAGAACAATTATTACGACCTGCGTCTGGGCCCGCACTGGGATCCACTTCGTGGCGACGCGCGCTTTGAAAAAATGCTCGCCTCTTCTGCACCGAAAACCGCGCGGTGAGCCGCGCTTCGAAAAAAACGTAGCCTCGCTACCACCGAAATAGGTCCCTTCGGCTGCAGCCGGCCCGCTCAGTCGGGGCGTTGCATCGCACTGCGACACGCAGAGGGGTAATCGCTCCCGTCACTTTCTTTGCAATGCGGCGCAAACTTTCGGGAAGGAATGGAAAACGGTCTGCGTCTCCGGGTTACCCAGAACGAAGACCACAAACCCAAAACAACAAAAGGAAATCAACTATGAGACATCGAAACATTCAGTTCAAACCAACAGCAGGGGTTCTGATCCCGCTGCTCCTCGCCTGCTTTGCGGCAATGTTTATCTCGGCATCCACTCCGGCGTTAGCCAACGATCACGACGAGGATCAGCCCTTTAGCGGAACCGTCTCGGGGACCATTCCTGAGGATCTAGGTCCGCCAGTCCCGGGCACGGACGGCTGCGTTTTTAGCTTCACCGTGCCCAATTCCGGAAACAGCAATCAGCTCGGACAGTTCACCGGGACGGCGAATTTCGTCCCGAACCTGTGCGATGGGAGCTACACAGGCACCTTTCAGTGGGTGGCACAAAACGGCGGTAGGATCTCCGGACCTTTCCTGGGGCAACTGATCCCGACGGCAACGCCGGGCGTCTACTTGAACATGGAAACCTCGATCGTCACCGGCGGCACAGGTCGCTTCCGGCACGCCACCGGCATGTTCACTCTGTATGGAGTAGTGGACTTCAACACGAGGACCTTTGTCCTCCCATGGCAAGGGACGATCTCTTTGGACCGCCATTAGGCCGTATAGATTGTGCGCCTGATCTGCGCATCGCAACTAGCGTTCGTCTAGTTGCGGTGCGCGAGATCGACGAAGAGCCTGCGCTTTTTTCCAGTCGGGCGACGCCCAAGATCCACCAGTGATGGCTCACTTCGCTCAACATGACAGACAGAGGTATAGCAAAATCTTTTGTGACATTTTTTATTCTCGCATTGACAATGCCCGCTTGAATTTTACACTCGACATCCCCGGAGCGCTTCAGGTTGAAAAATTCCGAGCGCGTTTTAGAAATCGATATGCCTTTGACTAAACTTATCTTGACGGAAAACATTCCCGGCTTGGGTGCCGAGGCGGACGTAGTCAAAGTGCGTCGGGGCTATGCGCGCAATTATCTTTTGCCGCACGGAAAAGCACATGAAGTCACTGCAGGCGCATTGCGTCAGATCGATGCACTGAAGCAGAAGCGCGCCGAGCGCGAAGCCCGCGAGTTGAACGAGGCAGAAGAATTGGCGCGCCGAATCGGTAAGGCTCGCTTCATCTTCACGCTGGAGACCGGCGAGACTGGGAAGGCATTTGGATCCGTTACCGCGCAGGATATTATGAACCGCGTCAAAAACGAACTCGGCGCCGAAATTGACCGGCATAAAATTCTCCTTGAGCGCCCGATCAAAGACACCGGCGAACACGAGGTCGCGATCAAATTGTATCACGACGTGACTGCGCAGCTTGTTTTTCAGGTGAAATCTGCAGAAGAACCTCGAGAGCGAGGGGCCGAAGCCGACAACGCTGCGGCCGAAGAACCTGAAAAGAAAAAGAAGCATCGATTTTTCCACAGGAAAAAGGAAGAGAAAAAAGAAACCGAATAAATGGCGACTCAATCGTCCGCATGGACAGGAGAGAAGCCTCGCAAAGCGGGAAATGGCGCTGGCCGAGGTTCGGCGGCGCGAAGCGGCGAAAAGGTTGTTCCCATTTCGCACACAGGTTCTGCGCAGGATATTCACCGAACGCCGCCGCATAGCGTTGAGGCGGAACAAGGCGTCCTCGGATCGATGCTGCTTTCGCCGCGTCAAGCCATTGCCGAGTGTGTCGAAAAAATTAATGATCAATATTTTTACGTCCCGGCGCACCAGACGATCTACAATGTCCTCGTCGATCTTTGGAATTCCGGCCAGGCAATTGATCTGATCACGTTCACGCAAGTCTTGCGCGATCGGAACCTGCTCGAAAGCGTGGGCGGCGCGGCATTTGTCACCAGCTTGTTCACGTTCGTCCCGACAGCGGCGAATCTTGAGTACTACCTGGAGATCGTTCGCGAGAAGTACATTCTGCGCCAGATCATTTCGGCCGCCACCGAGAGTGTCCGGCGCGCCTACGAGGAGCAGGACGAAGTAAACAATCTTCTCGACGAAGTGGAACAGAGCATTTTCGCCGTGGGCGAAGACCGTTTCAAAGGGCAGATGCTCTCGATGAAAGACCAGGTAATGGAAGCCATCGAGGCCATCGAGAAACTTTACGAGCGCAAAGGCGGTATCACTGGCATTTCCAGCGGCTTCGTCGAATTCGATCGGATGACGAGTGGCTTGCATCCTTCGGAAATGGTTGTGATAGCGGCGCGCCCGAGCATGGGAAAAACTGCGCTTGCCATGAATATTGCCGAACACGTCGCCATCAACGAGAAGCTCCCGGTCGGCGTCTTTAGCCTGGAGATGAGCAGTCAGCAGCTCGTGCAACGGCTGCTTTGTTCGCGAGCGCGTGTGAATCTGCAGAAAGTCCGCGACGGATTTCTCGGCGAGCGCGATTTCCCGAGTTTGACCGCCGCTGCTTCAAAACTGGCGGAATCAAAAATTTTCATCGACGACAGCGCGAGCCTCACGATCCTTGAGATGCGAGCGAAGGCGCGCCGGCTCAAGGCGCAACAGGATGTGCGACTCATCATTGTCGATTATTTGCAACTGCTGAGATCGACATCGCGCCGTGCTCAGGACAATCGGCAGTTGGAAATCTCCGAAATTTCCGCTGGGCTTAAAGGCTTGGCCAAGGAACTGAAGATTCCGATCATCGTAGTGGCGCAGTTGAATCGACAGCCGGAACAACGCACTGGAGGCAAGCCGCGGTTGAGCGATCTGCGCGAATCCGGCTCCATCGAACAGGATGCGGACCTGGTCGGATTACTTGTCAGACCGGAGATTTACGAGGAAGACGACGAAGCGCGCGCGGAAAAGGCGGGTGAAGCCGAATTGATCATTGCCAAACAGCGCAATGGCCCGGTCGGCGAGATCCCGCTGACGTTCCTGAAAGAGTTCACTCGCTTCGAAACTCGCGCGCGCAAGGTGGATGAGCACGCAGAAGCGTTTTAGGCGCGCTACCCAAGACTCTTTGCCGCATCGATCACATGCTGTGCGTCGATCCCGCGCTCTTTCATTACCTCGGGGCCGGGCGCGCTCAAACCGAACTGATGTAGCCCGATCACCTTTCCATCGAGGCCGACGTATTGATACCAGACCTCGGTCACGCCGGCTTCGATTGCGACGCGTTTACGACATTCGTTAGGCAAAGTCTGCTCCCGGTATTCTTGCGGCTGGCGATTGAAACGTTCGAAGCAAGGCATGGAGACAACACGTACGCCGTCGCCGAGCTGCTGCGCCGCCGCAAGAGCGAGCTGCAGTTCGCTCCCGCAGGACATGATGATCAGGTCGAGTTTCCCTTTCTCCTTCCTCGCAATGTAACCGCCACGCAACACGCCTTCGCGACGTAATTTCACATCGATATCGTTTAACATCGGGACCGTCTGGCGTGTGAGCGCAAGAAACGTGGGCCCATCGATTCGTTGCATCGCCGCCACAAACGCGCCTGCAGTTTCTTCCGGATCGGCCGGGCGAATTACGTCAATGTTCGGAATCAACCGGACCGAACTCACCGTCTCCACAGGTTCATGAGTCGGACCATCTTCACCAACCCCGATCGAATCGTGAGTGAAAATGTAAGTATTGGGGAGTTTTGCCAGCGCGGCCAGCCGAATGGAGGGACGGCAATAATCGGTGAAAACAGTAAAGGTTGCACCCGATGCGCGGAACAGTCCGTGATACGAGATGCCGTTTAGAATCGCGCACATCCCATGTTCGCGAATGCCGAACCGTACGTTGCGCCCGCCAGGATTATCGCGATTGAAATCGCCGCCGCCTTCGATGTAATTCATTGTCGATCCGTACAGGTCGGCACTGCCACTCATGAGCAACGGCATCGCTTGCGCAATGGGCTGTAATACTTCGCCTCCAGCTTTTCGTGTCGCCAGCTTCGCATCCTTAGGAAAGTCAGGAATCTTCGATAAAAGATCGGCGGGAACTTTCCGCTCCAGTCCGTTATCAAGGATTTTCGCCTTGTCCGGATTTTTCGTGCGCCACGCGTTGTAGGTTTGTTCCCACTTTTCGTAGTCGGCTAGGAGCTTCTTTTTGTGTTCGGCAAAGTAGTCGTACACCTCCTTCGAGACGAAATAATGTTCCTCGGGCAATCCGAGCGCCTTGCGCGCAGCATCAACATATTTCGCGCCCGCTTCCCCATGGGCTTTGTACGTTCCTGCTACTTCCGGAATGCCTTTGCCGATCAGCGTGTGCGCGATGATGAATTGCGGTTTTCCGTTGTCGCGCCTTTTTGCCACGTTCAACGCATCGAGAAACTGTTGCATGTCGTGGCCGTCGATTTCCTGAACATCGAAGCCGTATGCTTCCATCCGTTTGCCGGTATCTTCGCTCTGCGTTTCCTTCGCGGCGGCGTCCAGCGTGACCGCATTTGAATCGTAGATGAAGATCAAATTATCGAGACCCCAATGACCGGCCAGCGCGCACGCCTCAGACGCGACGCCTTCCTGCATGTCGCCGTCGCTGCATAAACAGATCACGTGCTGATCGAAAATCTTGTGCTCGTCAGTGTTGAAACGCGCCGCCGCCATTTTTGTCGCGACAGAAATGCCTACTGAGTTGCCGACTCCCTGGCCCAACGGTCCCGTCGTGCATTCCACACCGGGCGTGTCGCCGAATTCGGGGTGGCCGGGCGTTTTGGAATGCAATTGCCGGAATCGTTTGATCTCCGACATCGGCAAATCGTAGCCGCTCATGTGCAGCCAAGCGTACAAGAACATGCTGCCATGCCCGCCCGAGAGAACGAAGATATCGCGATTGATCCAGCGCGGTTTGTCCGGATTGTACTTTAACGCATACCCATAAAGCACGGCCCCGATTTCGGCGCAGCCCAGTGGAAGTCCAAGGTGACCAGATTTCGAAGCTTCTACAGCGTCCATGCACAAACCACGTGCCTGGTCCGCCGCCTCAGAGAGAATTTTGATATTTAGACTCATGGAAAAGGAAGGAAGATTTTTAATTTCCGTTTAAAGATTAAAGACGTGAATCTCTATATGGCCGAACATTTGCGTTCGACAATGTATTTTCCACTGCTGAGCTATTGGACGCTGGTTAATGTGAAGAGGGGAGGACGATTTCAGCCGTGAAGACGCCATCATTGCTCCAGGTTGTCGAGAGGCTCGAACGTCTCGCGGGCAGGTTGCCTTCCAGAATCCGGAACGCTGTTCTCAGCGAGCTCACGCCGCTGAAGCAATTATTTCTCCAGCAGCGCCCACCGCGTTTTCTTTTTGCCGGCTCGGCGAAGGTGCCTGCCAGGAAAATCATCTCGGCTCTCTTTGGTTCTACTGAATTCGCGGCGCCAGATGCTGCTGCTCCACTTTGCCGCTGGTTCGAGGTCGACTTTCCCGAGAGAGGAAAGATATCGATCATTGATGTTCGCGGGATTTTCGATTCCGCGGCCATTCACGCCCGGGACGAACTCAAATATCGCGCTGCAGATGTCATTTTTTTCATTCGCGACGAGCAAATCGCGCAGGAACCGGAGGGGCGGGAATTTGCTGACTTAAATAGTTATCTTAACTGGAATGAGACATTGGAATCGGATCGCAAGATAATCGAGATCGTCGTTCCGCCGCTGGAGACGATCGCTCCGCGCGATCACAACGCCTTCCGTGCGACACGCGACAACGGCGTCGCCGGATCAAGTCTCGCTAGACGCGGCGTGTTTTTGGAAACGTTGCGGCTGATTCCTGTGGATAACGGTCGGGCATTTGAACTGCCCCCTGCGGAAGCGCGGCGTTTGATGTCGATCCTCGCACGTGAGTTGCCGAATGAAGCGCGGATGGAGATGATCCGCATCTCGCGAGATCGCGAAGCGCAGCGGGAAGTGGCGCAGCTTTTGGTAAAATCGACGACCGCAGTCTGTACGGCCATCGGCGCGCAACCGATTCCGCTCGCTGATCTGCCGATTCTGACCAGCCTGCAACTGACGATGGTTTCAGGGATCATGTATGTTAGCGGGCGGGAACGCAGCCTGCGTGCTTCCGCGGAATTCGCCGGTGCCCTCGGAGCAAATGTCGGTGCAGCCATGCTTCTGCGCGAAGGCGCCCGGGCAGTCCTGAAATTCTTTCCGGGCTGGGGCAACGTCGTGTGTGGTCTGGTCGCAGGCTCGGGCACGTACGCGATTGGTCGCGCGGCAACTGCGTACTTTATCGAAGGTGTCTCACTAAAGGATGCGCGTCGCACGTATCTGAAGAGCCGGAAAAAACGCCGGCGCCGGGAATTGGAAGAAGCTCAGTGAGCGGGCGTATATGCGTAGTCTGTCGGCGGACTGATTGCATCAGGTATATGCCTAGTAAATCTCCGGTGAATAACTTGTGAATAAAATTCATGGTTCCTGCATATTTTGTTTACACAATTTTGTGAACAAAGAGACCGGTTTCGCTGAGCTGGCCCCGCCTTCGCCAACCTCAGTATGAAGCTCTCCGACATCCGGGCGACGCTTCAGGAAATACACGTCTCGCCGGTCAAAACGCTTGGTCAAAATTTCCTGCACGACCAAAACCTTGCGCGATGGATTGTCGATCAAGCGCAGGTTACTTCGGACGATTACGTGCTCGAAATCGGGCCCGGTTTGGGAGCGTTGACAAAATTCCTTCTTGAGAAAGGCGCGCGTGTTCTAGCGATCGAAAAGGATGCACGCCTCGCCAATTTCTTACGCGAGCGTTTCAGTCGTGAGCCCGTGGAAGTGTTGAATATTGACGCGCTCAAATTCGATGCTCGCACCTTGTTTTCGCATCAACGCGTAAAGTTACTTGGCAATCTTCCATATAACATTTCGAGCGCATTGATCTTAAAGTTCCTTGCATATCCGAGTCCTATCTCGCTATGGCTGTTTACATTACAAAAAGAGATGGCTATGCGTCTTTCTGCGAAACCATCCACTCATGATTACGGTGCTCTCACGTTGCGCATTCAATTGCGGCATCACGTAAAATATCTCCGCACCGTTGCAGCAACGGTATTTTTCCCGCGACCTGACGTGGACTCAGCAGTGCTGCGCCTCTTGCCGCGAGACTCGCAGGAATTGCCTCCACACGATGAAGAGCTACTTCTAAAATTGATTCGTGTTGGTTTTTCACAGAGAAGAAAGCAACTGAGAAAGTTGCTTCGGGAGCAAGTCGACGACTGGGATGCAATTTCAGGGCATCTCAACATCGATCCCAAGGTTCGGGCGGAAGAGCTCTCGTTACTTCAATGGATTTCCCTGGCGAATTTCATCGCGCCGTCACCGTGTTCGGATCCCGGGCTAGCGAACGACGAGCGTTTTCCAGTCGTCGATCAAAACGACAAAGTTTTGCGGGACGCCAGCCGCTCCGATGTGCATGGGAATAACTTACGCCACCGGGCCGTTCACGTCCTCATTTTCAACTCGGCTGGGGAAGTTTATTTGCAGCAACGCTCGCGCTGGAAAGATCGGCATCCTCTGAAATGGGACTCCAGCGCTGCTGGTCATGTAGGCGCTACGGAAACCTACGATGAAACAGCCCGGCGCGAACTGGAGGAAGAATTAGGAATCACCGTTCGTCTTGAAAAAATTTCCAAGCTTCCAGCTTCAGAACGTACTGACCAGGAATTCGTCTGGCTTTATCGAGGCGAAGTTGCTGGCAACGTGTCGCCAAATCGAACAGAGATTGAAACAGGCGCGTTCTTTCCTGAGACGATCGTCGATGGTTGGGTCGCAGCGCGACCAGAAGATTTTGCGCCAGGATTTATCGAATGCTGGAAAGTTTATCGTCGGAAAAACTGCGACGATTGCGGCGCGCTTATTTAAATCCGACAAATTTTCTTCGAGGCAAACGTCGCAGAGCCGCTTGCTTGAATTTTCGCGCGGCACGTCTCGCCTTCAGCTTGCCGCCATAGACGCTGTCGCTAAACATCTTGGTTACGATTTTATCTCCTCGAAGAAAGTGGACTTGAAAACCATGCGTCTGTTTCTTGGCGCGCGCTTTTGTGTCGATGCGGCGAATGTTCGCCTCCGAATTGGGATTAGGACGTCTTCGCATGAATCGAAACTAACTGAACAATTCCAGCAATCAACGAGGCAAACTCGGGGACCCCGCCTGAGGCGGGGGACGAAACGCGTCCGGCGAAGGCAGGTTCCAGGAGCGCCATTTCTTAGCGTATTCGTCCGATGGCAATAATGCGTAGCAAGGATGCCGATTCGCTCGAAGCCAGGTGATCAGTTTCACCAGATTGTCCTGCGCCATGGTGGTGCATCCAGTGGTGGCCCGATTCACGCCCCGCCGGATATGAAAAAAAATCGCGCTGCCTGCGCCAGGTACTGGCGGATCGGAATTGTGGCGAATCTCCACCAGCCAATGATAAGCGAAATCGCCCGAACGCATTTTTTCGTGTGTGTAATTGTCTGGCGGATTCTTCGGATCGATCACGATATGCCGGTTGTAGTTAGGCGAGCGAGAGTCATCGCTCCAAATATCAGCCTCTGTCACCTGATGGTACGGATAGTCGCCGCCGGCGGGCAGATGCGCTTCGTATCCAAAAACTTGACCAATCTCGAAAACGCCTGCGGGCGCGCGACCGTCGCGTTCTTTCTTTCGAAGACCGGGCTCGTTTTGGGCTGCAAGCCCGATCCCCCAGGCGAGCCCGTTTTTTCCAAACAACACCGGAAATGGTCCGGCTACCGCACTCCAATCACCGCCGCGCGCGCGTTCAAAGAGCCGCAACTCGCCGCGCATGGAATTCCACGTGGGCGCCATACCCACGATGAGCTGCGTGCAGTCGGCCGGCACACCATCCGCGTGTGCATAACCGCAAGCCATTATCAGCAGGAACAGGGCAAGGTAGCGCGAAATTGGCATAAGAAAGGAACGCATTTTCACGGATTGGCCACTGTTTTCACGTCTGCAGCAAAGGTGGGCGACGATTCGTTTCCAGCGGCTCCATTAGTTTTAACCCGCAATTTCCATCGCTTATGAAAACATCCCTATTGTCCGGAGTAACTCTTGCCGTTCTGTGCGCGGTGATTGTTCCCATGTCAGCACAGACTCAGAGCACGACCGTTCAAGTCAGCAAGCTCGTCGGTACGAAAGTCAAATCCTCGCAGGGCGAAGAAATCGGCGTGGTCAAAGACGTCATGATCGACCGCAGCACAGGATGCATGGCATATACCGTTCTTTCCACAGGGGATGGAGGTGAAACACGTGCTGCCGGCGGTGGCAAGCTCGTTGCAGTTCCGTGGGCAGTCTACTCCCCTGCGTCTGACGTAAATGTTCTCACCGTGACAGTGGATCGAGGGCGAATCTACAACGCACCGGTGTTCGATTATGCGCGCATCGATGAATATTCCAGGCCCGATTACATTACCAACATCTATAGTTATTATGGTGTAAGTCCGGGAGCGGAAATTGGCGCTGGAGTTTCCCGTACGAGCACAACGGGCGTCTCCACGGAAGCAACCAGTGGTGCAGGCGCGGCTGGCTCGCAACCTGCTGGGAGCGTATCACCTGCGGCCCCCACCTCGCCTGCCGCTAGAAGATCGCCTGGCCAGGGAGCCTCACCAGCCGGCAGAGAGTCGCCGAGTCCACACGAGACGCCAGCAAGACCGCACGCTACGGCATCATCGCGCGAACATGAAGGTGCGACCCCACCGACTGGAGAAGAGCGCGGTAGGAGAGTGAGGCCACGGGCAACAGAATCCCCCAGCAGCACATCTGAAGAGGAGCGCGGCACAAGGGCCAGACCCGAAGAAACTAAATCCCCGAGCGGCGGCGCTGAACTTCAGAGAGAACCTTCTGAGGCAACGCGAGAATCTCCTTCTGACGCAACAAATTCTGATGAGAGAACCAGTGAAGGGAATCAAAAGCGACCTCACAGAAAACTAGAAAGGCGCGAAGCGAATACTCCGTCTCCGGAAGGTGGCGGGGAATAGCAGTAACGAATGTGGTTTTCCGCTCAATCGGCAGAACTCCATCGAGGAAGTGAAGCGTCCGCGCGTTTTGTAGCTCGCCGGTAACCACTCAACCGGTTCCGGCGGTTTCTACAGCGGCGGTGTCGGCAGGCAGATATTTCACCCCAATGAGCCAGGCCACGCCGGAGAGGAGAATGATCCCGGACACGAACAAAAACGCCACGTGCATATTTGTGTGTCCTCCAATATATCCAAGGAGCCAGAATGCCTGCACGTCGCCCAACGCGTGGATGACAAAAATGTTTGCGGCAAACGCTGTCGCACGCACGGAAGGCAACGACACGTTGGCGAGAGCAGTGTTTGAGGGACCTGTATTCAGAAACAGGAAAAAGATCGCAAGGAACATTGTGATCCATGCTGCCGGGAACGGAATATAAAGTGTCGCAACGAAAAACGGACATGCGATGAGCATGCCAATTCCCGACACCCAGAAGTAGGAACCGGCGAACCGCGGGCGCAACTTGTCGGCGATGACGCCTCCCAAAAGCGTCGAGACCAAACCGGCGACCACAGTGATCAGGCCAAAGATCGTCATGCCTACTTCGGGACTTTGATGGCGAAAACGCAGATAAGCAGGCGCCCAAAATCCCAAACCGCCCACTACAAAAGTCATCAACGTTTGGGCTACGCAGTTGATGAGATAGGAGCGTGTACGGAACAAATTCAGGTAGTCACGCAGACCGCGACGTTGTGCCTTTTGTACCAGATGATCCGCCGTGACGCGGGGGTCGCGTTGCCAGAAGCACAGCAGACCCAGCAGCAAACCCGGCGGGGCAACCAGATAAAACGCCCAGCGCCAGCCGAGGTGCGCACCGATCAGTCCACCGATCACGTATCCGAGCGCGCTGCCAACCGGAATCGCTGCGCAAAAAACGGCCATAACGCGACCTCGTTTTTCGATCGGGAAGAGATCGGACAAGATCGTCGGCGCCGCCGGGCCATAGCCGCCCTCGCCAATTCCAACGCATATGCGTGTTGCAAAGAGAATCGCGAATGTCGCTGCCAGACCAGAGGCGCCGGTGGCCAGGCTCCACAAAATTGCTGCTGAACCGATAATGATCCAGCGCGAGAATCGGTCCGCGAGGAAGCCGAGAATCGGTGCGCTAACCATGTAAGTGACGAAAAACGCGTCACCAAGAAGACCGGTCTTGGTCATCGCGTTCACGTCGTTGGCCGAAAAGAAAGTTGCGCGAATATCAGGCTCGAGTGCGGCCAGAACTTGCCGGTCGATGTAATTGAAAAGATTGATGGCCAGGAGCAGAAACAGTGCGGTGCGTGCGCCGCTCATCGGTTTCTTCCACGCAGAATCCATTGGCAGTTGTGATTGCAGTTTGCCGACCGCCACTTGTAAATGATAAACGATGAGTCCGATGTCCGCCGCTGAACGCGCGCTTTATTTTTTCGGACGGCTGCTGGTGCGTTGCTTTTATCGGGTCACTGCGTTGGGCTTGGAAAACATTCCCGCAGGCGGTTTTCTACTTTTGCCTAACCACATCACCTGGATTGACGCCATCGTTCTGCAGCTCGCTTGCTCGCGTCCGATCCGGTACGTCATCGATCAGGAACATTATTATAAACCGATTCTGCACCCGGTTCTGCGCACGTTGGGTTGCATCCCGATCAATATTCGCAATTCGCGTTCAGCGATTCGCGCTGCCGCGGAGAAAATCGCTGAGGGCGAGATCGTCTGTCTTTTTCCCGAGGGCCAGCTGGAGCGCACAGGAGTCCTTTTGCGTTTGCAACGGGGTTACGAATTGATCGCGCGCCACGCAAATGCGCAGGTCGTTCCGGTTTGGCTTGATCAACTGTGGGGCTCGATCTTCTCATTCCAGGGCGGACGATTTTTCACGAAATTCCCCAGGCGTATTCCGTATCCTGTGACGATCGCCTTTGGCAAACCGCTCCAAGCAGAGGACGCCGACAATGCAACGGTCCGTGAGGAGTTGCTCAAGCTCGGTGAATTTTGTTTCAGCCGCCGTCCATCGTTAGATCGCCATCTTGCTGAAGAATGTGTGCGTGGGTTGAAGCGCAGACGGTTCGCGACGGCCGTGATCGACGGGACCGATCATAGCGAGCTAAGCCGCGCAAAATTGCTTGGCGCGGCGGCGGCACTGAGTCGCTATCTGCGGAAGGAATTTCCAGACGAACGAATCGCAATCGTTTTGCCTGCCAGTAAAGCTTCGATGCTCGCAAATCTGGCGGTCACGCTGGCGGACAAGGTTCCTGTGGACCTTAATTTCACCGTTGGACGCGCGGCGAATGAATCCTGCTACAGGCGCGCCAACCTGCGCGTCGGAATTTCAGCCACACAATTCATGGAACGCCTTAAAGATTTTCCATGGCCGGAACGCGTCTTGAAATTGGAAGAACTGATGCCGCGATTGAAGCGCCAGATCGTTTTCTGGTGGATCGTGTCGATTCTCGTTCCGGCACGTTTGCTCTTGCGCCTTTTGCAAATTCCAAAGGAAGGTGGCCACAGGGAAGCAGTCCTGCTGTTTACGAGCGGAACTACCGGAGAACCAAAGGGCGTTGTAATCAGCCACCGTAATGTCGTCGGAAATGTCTCCCAGTTCCGGCAACTGCTGGACGCACGAGAGACCGACGCGATCCTCGCGTCACTGCCGTTTTTCCACACGTTCGGATCGACTGTCACACTCTGGTATCCGCTCATCGAAGGCGTGCGAATTGTGACGTATCCCAATCCTCTGGAAGCCGGAAAGAATGCCGAGTTGATCGAGCGATACAAATTAACTTTCCTTCTGGTGACGCCCACTTTTCTGCGGATGTACCTGCGCAAGGCCGAACCGCATCAGCTTCGTAGCTTGCGCCTCATCATCACCGGCGCCGAAAAGTTGCCGCTCGATCTCGCCAGCCATTTTGAAAAGCGCTTCGACAAAAAAGTCTACGAAGGTTACGGACTCACCGAGACGGCGCCGGTTGTCAGCACAAATCTGCCCGATCCGGAACCGAAAAAGCCTGGAGAACACGTGCAATCATCCAGCCGTCTGGGGTCGGTTGGCAGATTGGCGCCGGGAATGGCCGCGGAAATTCGCGAGCCGGAAACGGACCGAAAACTTTCGCTGTACGAAACCGGGATGCTATGGCTGCGCGGGCCGAACATTTTCGAAGGTTACCTGCACGATCCCATGCAAACCGCAGAAGTTCTTTGCAATGGCTGGCTGAAGACAGGCGACATCGGCCGGTTTGACGAGGATGGATTCCTCTACATTGAAGGGCGCCTGTCGCGCTTTTCAAAGATCGGCGGCGAAATGGTGCCCCACGAAACGATTGAGAGCAAAATTGTCGATCTTCTTGGCTTCTCCGGAAGAGACGAACGTCCGCTGGCCGTCATGGGTGTACAGGACGAGGCGAAAGGCGAAGCGCTGGTTGTGCTGAGTGCCATCGATATCGATCTTGCGGAGTTGCGCAGCAAGCTTCACAACGCCGGCGTGCCAAACTTGTGGATTCCCAAACAGGTCCAGCGCGTTGAAGCAATCCCGGTCCTCGCCTCAGGCAAGCTCGATTTAAAAAGATGCCAGGCGCTCGCAACCGAAGGGTAGGGCGCGACCGCCGGACGCGCCGATTCGCGTTTACGCGCACCTAATTGTGGTTTGTCGCCAGATTGGCTACAAAGCTCTTGAGCAAGTCATCAAAGCGATCCGGCTGATCGAGAAAGACCGCGTGCGCAGCATCATCGACTTTTTCGAAACGCGCGTGCGGAATCTGGTTTGCAGTTGTCTGCTGGCGTGCAAGCTCATCCGATTTCGCCGAAGCAATAATCAACGTTGAGCAATCAATCTTCTTCACCGCCGGCGTCCGATCCACGCCGAACATGTCGGCGATAAGCATGGCCACACCGATGTCAGGTGGCGTTTTCATCCCCGTGCTGACGAGCTGCTCGATCACGCTGTCACTCGGAGGTTTGCCGATGATTGCTCGCATCATGCCGCCCAAATATTCCTTTTGATGAGCTTGGTAAACCGCGAACATTTTGAATTGCGCGGAGGTCTCCTGCGCGCGCGTAGCTATCCCGCCGGCGCCATTTGAAACTGCCGCATCCACCAGCACAATTCCCGCCAGATCTTTGGTGCCGTACCGCTCGACGTAAGCGGCGATGTCCTGAACACCTTGCGACCACCCAATTAGAACAGGTCGCTGGACGTGCAGCCGCTCAAGCAATGCGTGCAAGTCCTGTGCGCGTGTTTCAGGCGTGTTACCGCTTGTCGCCTTTGTCGATTCGCCTTGAGAACGCGGATCGAAGGTGATGACGCGATGGGTTTTTGCGAATGTGTCGATTTGATGCCGCCAAACATCCACGCCCGTGCTCCAGCCAGGAATAAAAACTAGCGCAGGTACGTCGCCAGGCTTACCCGCTTCGATCACGCGCAAGGAGACGCCGTCGCCAACTTCTACCATGTGCGACGACGCCGTGTTTGATTCCGCGCCTGCTCGCAATTCGCCGAGGCAAATGACGGCGATCAGACAAAAGAAAGTAAACTTATCGGATGGAACTGACATGGCCCATTCTCACTTAGTTGCTGCAGTTTTCTGCGCAAAAAATCAGATATATCAGGTAACAGGGAGCGAGCCTACGTCTTTAGAAACGGCTTGCCGGATCTTCTTCCTTAACGCGCCAGGGGGAGATTTTACCGAAAAGGTCCCGTGTCGCGCCGGCAATGTCTTCGGCTTTCGATACGCCGCTGTCGATGAGTGCGCGTCCGGTGCTTGCCCAAATCTTCTTCACAACCAGCGCGCCGTTTTCGCGTACGATTCGACCAAGATGCTGAACCGCCGCAGCCGTGGCGGACTTGCGGATCAGTTCAGGCGGACATTTTGAAGTCAGTTCGCAGTAGCGCCGCGCGATTTCTCCTACGCGAAGTGTGAGGAACGCGTTCGCGGCTCCATTGGAAACACATTTCACCAGGAGAGCCGAGACACCACTTAAACCCGGGATTCCGCCTTTAAGGGCCGGAACGACAGACACAGCAAGCGGCGCGACCATCTCTCCAAGATCAAGCGATTCCAGTCCACTCGCGATGAAAGCCGTGCCAGCAACGTTCGCGTACAATCGAGCGAATTCGCGAGGAGACGGACGCTGCACATAAATCCGCGCAATCCGCCCGACCATTTGAATTTGAGTGAACAGGACAATCAGTCCGTCGAGCCGGCCATTTTGCATCAAGGCCGTGCTGAGAAACACTGTGCTGGCCGTTCTGCGGACTACTAAATCCGCGTGAGTTGAAAGATGCCCAATCGCCTTTTCGATTTCATCCTTCGTAACGACAGGTAGATCACGTGTCCGTGGGTTTGCAGCGAGACGTGCGCGGAGAGTCTGCAAATAGGCGTCATACTTCGGGCCGGACTCTTCCTCGGGCGGACCAAGCGCAGCCGGAAGCCTGGTGTATGCGATTGCATAATAGAGGGCCAACAATCCAGCAGTCAGGCAGACCGCCCAGAAAACGATTGTGCCGGCAATTGGGTGGATTCTGTCGGCCAGCGAAACCAGGCTCGCAACACCAGCGATGATTAGCGACACAACGCAGACCGTTGTCGTCACGACGAGAACGGTGATGATTCTCCTCGCACCGGAACTCTGGGCAGTGGCAGCGGTTTTCACCTGGTTCTGATTACTGTGCACCTAGCGCGCTGGGGTTCAATTGAAAGCTGAACTTCGGATTCGCGCTGCACGCAATCGCAAGCGAAGCTGCGCTATGCAAAGGTCCCTGCGCATGTCTGTGTTAGGCCTTGCGAATGCGCTTTTGCTGTTCCTCTACTCGGCAAGTGCTGACGAAAAGCCAATGATGAAGGCCGTGGTTGCGCATGAGTATGGCGCACCTGAAGTGCTGAAATTTGAAGAAGTGCAACGGCCAGAGCCAAACGACGACGAAGCGCTTGTGCGTGTGGTCGCGAGCAGCGTTAATCCGGCTGATCCGCTCACGCTCAGCGGCAAATACGCACGGGAATTTGGAACGCATCTGCCGCTCATCCCAGGCTACGACATCGCAGGCGTCGTAGAGAAGACAGGCGCCAGCGTCACGAAGCTTAAAGTCGGCGACGCTGTTTACGGTTATCCAACTTTCGGCGGCGGTTGGGCCGATTACGTCACGGTCAAGGAATCGGAAGTGGCTGCAAAGCCCAAGTCCCTGAACTTTGTAGAATCCGCTGCGGTACCGATGGGCGCTTTGACCGCGTGGCAGAGTTTGATCGACGTGGCGAAACTGCAACCGGGACAAACAGTTCTCATTCACGGCGGTTCAGGCGGAGTAGGGAGCTTCGCGATCCAAATCGCCAAAGCGCGCGGTGCGCGCGTCATAGCGACTGCGTCGACGGCCAACCAGGATCTCTTGAAGCAGCTCGGCGCAGACGTCGCCGTGGATTATACGAAAACCAAATTTGAAGATGTCGCCAAGGATGTGGATGTCGTTCTCGATCCGGTCGGCAAAGAAACACTCGCGCGTTCGTACGGCGTGGTGAAGAAAGGCGGCATTGTTATGTCGTTGGTTGCGCGTCCGGACCCGGTCGAGCTCAAGAAACATGAGATTCATGGAGCGGGTATCTCTTCCCATCCGGATGCGGAAGACCTGGCAGAGATCGCGCAACTGATCGACGCCGGGAAAATCAAACCAATGGTGACGCAGGTTCTCCCGTTGAGCCAAGCCATTGCGGCCCAGCAACAGGCTGCGACACATCACACGCGCGGAAAAGTTGTGCTGCGGATCGCAGACGACCCGAAAAGTTGACGCTAGACGCGGGCGTTTGAAATTCGTCTGTCATGAAAAATCTATTCGTGGCAATTTCATCGGCCGGTCCGAATCGAGATTTCTCAAAAGGCACCCGCGAGCAGCCTTTTTGGGACGAGCACGCGAAGTTCATCGACCAACTCGTCGAAGACGGTTTCATTTTGATGGGCGGCCCTTTGGTCGATGAAGGTGGCTCGCTATTGGTCTTCAATGCTGACGATGAAAATGAAGTCAGAAGAAAATTGAAGAATGATCCGTGGACCGAGCACGGCATCCTGAAACTGGAAAGCGTAAAGCGCTGGGAAATCTTTATCGATCAGCGAAAGTAGCTGTTCGTATGCGATTGCTTGTTTTTGCTGTCTGCAATAAATTTTTCGTATGACTGCCAGCGAGATCATCGTTGAGATCAAGCGGCTCGACCGGAAAGAACAGTTGGGTGTGATCCGTTTTGCTTATCAGTTGGATGCTGAACGACGGCTGACCGGCAAAGAATTGGCCCAACTCGCAGAGCGAATGGTCAACGCCACGGATCCTGCCGAAGAAGCGCTCATTCGCGAAGCGATGGTTCGCGGCTTCTCCGGCGCGAGCGCCGGGCACGCCAAATCAGGAACGAGAAACAAGCGCGTTATCGCCAAAAGGAATAGGAACAAGCGCTCCGCGAAGCGAGTGTAGAGGCGGAGTGTCAGTCGCAGATTGATGCTCGGGAAATTTGTTGGGAGCTATGCGTAGGGGCAAAGATGCCAGTCCGGCTCGGACCTACAACGCGCCGTGGCGAACCTTTTCGTCGACCGCCAGATAATCCTTTCGTGGCGGACTAAAGGTATCGAGCACGCGCGTCGGCAACAACGTTTCCACGCCATGCGGAACATTGCTGGCGAGATAAAAGGAATCGCCCGTTGAAAGCTCGTGCGGCACGCCGTCGACGATCAGTCGCATCTGGCCTTCGAGAATGTGAACGATCTGCTCCTGCGGATGCGAATGCGCGGGCATGATGCTCCCGGCAGCGAGTGTAGCCATCATCTGATACATGTTTTTCCCATGGGCGACGGTACGGCGAGTGATGCCCGGACAAATTTCAATCGTCGGATTTTCTCGTTTCATTTCAGGATCTTTACTGTAGCGGCGGCTGTGTCAGCCGCATAACTAAAAGAATTGGCCGCGCGAATGCTTGCTTCTTTCTTGTGCTGATTTGCCTCATGCTCGATCAGAATCGGCATTCGTCAGGCAACTGTGGCGGCAGCCGTGTCAGCTGCGAATTTAACTTTGGCGCAGCAGGCGACACGCCTGCCACTACAGTCCTGACTTGTCGATTTTCAAACTTGTCACTTGCCACTTGTCGCCCGGCACTGGCAAAATCCGCGCCATGAAAAAAACTATCCCACTGACTACAATTCTGTTAGCGACGTTGATCGCGGCTCCCTCATTCGCGCAAACTACCGCCTCATCGCCCGCTACGTCCACAGGCTCTTCGGCAGCTTCAAGCAGTCAGCCGGATCCGCAGGAGATGATGAAACAAATGATGGAGCTGTCGAAGTTGAATGAAAATCACAAACTTCTTACCGACCTCGACGGCAACTGGACTTACACCATCAAGTTCTGGATGAATCCCGATCCCAACGCCAAGCCGCAAGAATCAAAGGGCACTGCCGTCAGGAAATCGATGATGGATGGCCGTTACTCAACGCTCGACGTGACCGGGAAAATGGAAATGCCCGGACCGGATGGTAAGAAAAAGGAGATGACATTCAAAGGGCATGGCATCGACGGCTACGACAATGTGAAGAAGAAATTTGTTGGCAGCTGGGTCGATAACATGGGCACTGGCATCATGTTTTCTGAAGGCACTTACGATCCCGCAACCAAAACTTTCACCTACACCAGCGAGTTCGAAGCCATTCCCGGCATGAAGCAGCAGATCCGCGAAGTCATCAAGGTCACTGACAACAACCATCACACCCTCGAGTGGTACGAAAATCGTGGCGGCCAGGAAGTGAAGACGATGGAGATCAACTACACGCGCGCTGGCAAGAAATAGCAGCTAGTTCCGTTCATGCGAGAGTCACGACAGCCAATGTCGTGACTCTTTTGCATTTTATAAGGTCGGCATGCGGTGACGCTGGCCGCGAAACGACTTGCGTCGTCTCTACGTGCTTCGCCGTTTTTGGATCTGTCGTGTAATTAGAAAATGCGCCAGAAATCCCAGCGGAAATGCGATTAGGGCCACCAGCGGACGCAGCGTGATCGCGACCAGCAATTCAGCCAGCCCAAATACCCACACAAAACTCTCGCCGCCGAACGCCTGCGACCACTGCGGCCGGAGATTTCCGGACGGAACGCGCGGTTTTAGCGCGGGCCAGAAACGTGGAACCGCCCGGCAATAGGCGCGATACGATTTACCTTGAGTTTTCAGCAGTGATTCCTCTTCGCGAGAAATCAGCCGGTAAACAAAAATCCAGTTTGCCAGCACCAGAAAAATAAATCCGAAACGGCTGGCCAGTACGCCGATTCCAGCCGCCATCGGAAGGTTCGCCAGATAAAGCGGATTGCGCGTGTAACGAAAAGGCCCGTCAGCTACGAGCGCTTCCGAATGTTGCGCAGTGTCGTGCACGACTTCGGTTCGCAAATACGCCGCGCCCCAGGTCCGTAGCGCTGCCGCGAGAAAAACAAGCAGCGAACCAAATAAGATTACTAATCGTGCAAACCCTTCAGCCTCCGCACTTCCTGGAATCACCGACGGCGCAATCAAATGCCGCAGCGCGACGATGAACGAAGTCTGGTCAAAAACAGAAAGGGAAAATCCTACGAAATAAATCGTGCATATGATCCAGAACCGTTTTTCGAACTCGAACCCGGTCGCGCGCACGACAGCATTTGTATCGGTGGCTGCTCTCCGCTGCAATGCGCCACTGCTTTTTCAGTCCGATGAGAGCACGAACCGATTGCCCTCGCTATCCTTGAACATGGCATACCTGCCCCAGGGTTGCGTTTGTGGCGGGCCTTCAAATTCCACACCGCGCTTCTGCAGTTCGGCGTATGTCTTGTCGATGTCATCGCACACGTACGACATGTTCATGAATGAGCCGATTCGTTTTTCCTCGCCTTCCGGTGTGAACAACACCACCCGCGTCTCCGCTTTTGGAATTCGCAGTTCGATCCAGCGCTGCTTCTCGTCGAAGGGCTGATCAGTGATGATCGTGAACCCAAGTTTGTCGGTATAAAAATCGAGCGCCCGATTTTGATCGGCGACAGGAATACTGATGAATTTGATTTGCTTGATCATGATGCGCTGAACCTAATGTGACCGATCTCTTCGCGTCCAGATGGTATCAACATCATTCGCGAAAAATGGCTGTCCATTTATCGGTATAGCTGATATTGGCTTCGTCTTTCTCAGTTTTCACTTCTCACTTTTCCGTGCCTCGCTTCAAACAAACCATTCCCATCGACGACTACGTTCTCGACGTCCTGATGCGCGATCTGATCGGTCACGATCAACAGCCTGCTGCCTATCTGGTTTACCTGTATCTTTACGGCCAGGCTGCGCGGAAGAAATGGAAACCGGTCGTTGCCAGTTTACGAACGCTCGCCGACGCAACTGGCCTTTCCAAAAGCGCCATCCAAATCGCCCTTGCAACGTTGCGCCGCCGCGAATTAATCGTGACCACCCGTAATCACGCGACTGCCACCTCTCGCCATCGCGTGCTTCGCCACTGGCGTACGTGATTCCGCCTTTAGTCTGCTTTGCCTATTCAGTGAAGAGTTCGATCGCATCGATCAACGATTCCGCGATCGACTCTTTCGAAATCCAGCGCTGCAAAGCGTCGGTGCCATTCTCCTGCTGGCCCGGCGCCAGTAGGAAAGCTTCCGTGCCGTCGAGCCGTATCTTGGTTAGGATCTCGAAGACAGATGTGTCCGCGCTGATCACCGCGTAATTCTGGGATGCGATCTCCGCGATGGTGGTTTCCTGCCGCGGGCGACGGACGGCTTGCAAGGCCGCGTTGATGGTGACGACGCCGGCGATTTTCTTTTTCTCCATCGCGAGGAAACAGGCGCCCGCGGGATAAGAAGGCAGGATAATCGCCAGTTCCGGCAAGGTCATGTCGGCTGGCAGCCTAAAGATGTCGGCGTGGTTCAACTCGCGGGCTGGCTTCATGTACTGAATATTTGCCTGCATCGCGGTGGGCATGCGATGACCGCGGCGGGCGAGTTTCAGCGTGTAGATGCTTTCGTTGGAAATCATTTTTCGCACACCGTAGGCGATCGCTACCGTGGTCGTCATCGGCACGATGACCCCGTAGTCGAGTGTCATTTCAAAGATCATCACGATCGCCGTGATTGCCGCGCCAGTGGTTCCGCCGACGATTCCCGCCATTCCGACCACGGCGAACGCAGCCGGGCTGATCGTGATGCCGGGGAAAATATGCTGGAGGAAAATGCCATAGGCGCCGCCCAACGTCGCGCCCAGGAACAGTGCGGGAGAAAAAACGCCGCCAGATGCGCCGGAGCCGAGCGTGAGCGAGGTCGCGAAAAGTTTGAGCGCGAAAAGGAGCAGCAGCAGCCAGAAAGAGTTAAGCGTGCGTGAGAGGACGTCCTGGATCGTGGCGTAGCCCACACCTTCAATCTGGTAGGCACCGGTCTGACGGAGGAGCACATACATGAGGATGCCCACCAGAAGCATGCCGCTCATATGGCGCAGGTAGGGATTTCGAATTTTCTCGTCGAAGAAATCCTCGAAGGTGTAGATCGACCGGATGTAAACCACCGAGACCAGGCCGATGATCAGACCCAGCCCGACATAAGCGGTGAGGAGGAGCGGATGGGTCAGATGAAAGTAGCTGATCCGCAACTCAGGAATGGTGAACGCCGGGTTCGGACCAAAGAAAAAGCGGCCCACGTAACTGGCGCTCGCGGTCGAAATCGCCACCGGCACCAGTGTCCAGACGCTGACTTCGTGGAGCAAAAGTTCCGCTGCGAAAAGTATACCACCAATCGGCGTGTTAAACGTCGCGGCGATGCCGGCGCCGGCGCCGGCTGCGATCAGCGTGGTGCGCTGCCACGCTGGGATCCGCAGCCATTGCCCAACGCCCGAACCGAAAGCCGAACCGATCTGAATGATCGGACCCTCGCGGCCGACCGATCCGCCGCTGCCAATAGACAGCGCGGAGGCGAGCGATTTGATCACGGCCACGACCGGTCGAATGACGCTTTTGTTATAATAGATGGCGTCCATCACTTCCGGCACGCCGTGGCCACTCGCTTCCGGTGCGAAAGTTCGTACCAGCCAGGTCACACCAATACCGCCGACGACTGGCACTAAAATAACGAACGGTCCCCAGGGGCCGGGTGGCGTGTGGACATTGGCTTCGTAAAAAAAGGAAATCTTGCCGAGAAAAAACAGATTGTGCAAAAATGCGATCATCCCGCGAAAAATCCACGCACCGCATCCGCCGACCAAGCCGATCAGCATCGCGAGCAACCAGAAACGAAGAGGGGAAAGCGCGGCGTTCTTCCGCGCCTTGCCTTCCTTCGGCCCGGACAACGGCACCGGAGTTTCCATGTATTGTTTAGCCACGAGAGAGATTTTCCGTCGTTGCCATCTCGCGCGCGCTGTTCAAAGACACACGCTTATCATAGGGCGAGCCCCAGTTCCCTTCAATGAACTGCTGTAGCCGGGGGCGTTGACCCCGGCATCCGCGCGATTAGATCTCAATCGCCGCGGTCAGCGCCAGCCGTCGGCTGGCAGCAGACGTTACTTGGTTGCGAACGGCGGGGGCGCCATTCGCTCCACGCAGCTCACATCGAGATTTTTCGCGTCCCCTTTATCCAGAAACTCGATCGCGATCCGATCAAAACAGTCAGGGTTCGTCAGACCGTCAACGCCATGGGCGGCCTCGGGAATAACGACATGTCGGCTGTTCGGCAGATGCCGGGCAACCTGTTCGCCGTACTTTGGCGGTGTGACCGGGTCCATGTTGCCGGAAAAAATCAGCACCGGTGCCTCGGAGTGAACAGGTTCAAGAAAATCGGCTGGAATCTCACCACGCGGCCACATCCCGCAGGCGCGCATTTGCTGGAACACGCGATAGTTCCCGAACGGATTACCCGCAGTCAGCTTGGTCACCTCCTCCTGATCAATAAACGGGACGTCTTCCGCGCACGTCACCGACAAATACATTCCGTCCGCCACGAAATCAGGGATGGAAGGGGCAACTGCTTGCTGAAGAAACGGCGCGAAATCGCCATCTGCCGCATGATGAACAATCAAGGGAATCCGCGCCGCTTTGTCGCGGTCGTACATCCAGGTCCTGATTTTTTCCGCGAACACTCCGTGGTGAATTTCGACGGTTGTCGCCGCAGACTTGCCGGGCGGAGAATATTCCACGCGTGCCGGCTGTTTCTCCAGCTGCTCCAGCACTTTTTTCCAGTCATCGCGAATTTGCGGAAAAGTTGCGCTACATCTCGCGTCTCGTTCGCATTCGCCCAACAGCAGATCCATTGCGCGCGCTGCGGACTCGGAATGGTGTAACGGCATTTTCAAATCAGTCGGGGCGACGGCCAGCAGAATTGCGCTGCGCACGTGTTCGGGATGCTGCCGCATATAAACCAGCACCGCGCGAGTTCCGTAAGACGCTCCGAGAAGATTGATCCTGTCATAGCCGAGCCATGCTCGGACATCGTCGAGATCATCCATCGCGATGGACGTTGTGTATTTTGTCAGGTCCGCGCGTTTCTCGAGTTCGTGACGCATTTTCTGGACATGATCGACTGGATACATTTCGCGCAGGTAATGCTGCGCTGTCTTCTCCTGCGGAACCGCAAGACGATTTGATTGTCCGGTGCCGCGCTGGTCGACGCACACCACATCGTGCCGACGGCGATAATCTTTGCCCGGGCCGGCGTAGAATCCTGCTGCATCTACAGACGATGCGCCCGGACCGCCCGCCAGATCGAACAATGGTTCGGCTTTGTTTTTTTGATCGAACGCAGGCAGCACGACGATATTTAGATCGATCGTTCGACCGGTGCGCGTTTCCCGGTTTTCAAAAACCGTCAGCTTCCCGCAAAACAATTCCTCATCGATTCTGTCTAATCGGCACGGTTTCAACTTCGCCAAACCGCCAGGCAGCCGCTGTTTTACGCAGGCGCTTACAAGGACCAGAAGCACGACCGCGCCGGTCGTCATCAGCAGAATAGTACACACCCAGCGGAGTCCGCGCACGAGCGAGCTTATTGGGCTCATTCAAGAACGCGCAAACTCGAACTGCGAATCAAATTGCAGGCAGGCGGTCCCTGGCGCGCGACGTACCTTGATGGAGGCGGAACAGCGGGAATAACGCAGCTTTCCGTTTTCTTTGCCCGTCTACCTGGCTTTGCGTTCATTGACAGCAACAATCTGGAGATCGTCGTCAGCCGGTTCCAACACAATCGTCTTGGCAATCTTGCCCGAGGAATGTTTCGCGCCGTTGCGCAGTTCGTATCGGAGGGGAAACGTCACTCGCAACCTGTTTCCGTTCTGCGGCTCGACTGTAACGTCGCCCGCGAGCCAGAAACGCCGTGTCGGCCAGCGCGCCGCGTATCGCTGCAGATCCCGGCGGATATTTTCACGACCGATAGTGCCCTCGTCGTAATACTGAACGCGATCAGCAAAGAAATCCGCTTCCGCGCCAACTTGCGGATCCAGTCCCGCAAGCACAAAGGCACCTACATAATCACGCACTCGTTCCGTGCTAATGTCGCCGTTCGAAGAATCGCCGGCTGTAGCCGGCGGCGCTGACGCCGGTTTCGCGTTGGGGATCGACGCAGCGAGCGAACGGGCTTCTTGCGGCGGCGCTCCAGTTTGGCTTGCTATTGTTTCATTGGCACCAGCCGATCGTGCGAGCCGCGTATTGTTTCGCGCTTGCTGCTCTCTGCGTAATTGCCGCCATGTTTCTGAACTCCTCTCGCGACTTACTGCGTTTGCTGTCACGGCCGGCTTCGCGCCCAGAGCATTACTCGTCTCGAGATCCAGCTGGCCGGTGATTGGCAATCCGTTTCGTATCTGATAACGGACCAGCGCCGCCGCCAATTCGCTGCTGTATGCGCCGTCGATCTCGCCCGAGAAGAAGCCGCTCTCACGCAATTTCGCCTGCACCTCGCGCACGTTGTCGTCAGCCCAGCCGTCCGAGGACGCTTCCGCGCGGGGTGCGTCACCGGAGACTTGTGTCGTCCCATAGGAGCGGTAGATCGAAACGGCCGCGACAACTGCGAGCCCAACCACAATGCACAAAATAACAAAACGCGTTGTCACATTAGGGTATCGAATGCCGAACAACGCCCGCTCTTGCGCGAGTTGGGAGCGTCGCATTTTGCGAGCGGCGCGGTGGTTTCTACAGGCGCCAACGCGGAAGTCGACGCTATTTACGATGCGATTTCCCGAAGCGGATGTAGAGCGGTTCGTGCTACCATCAGCCGTGCCGATTATCCTTTTTGCACTGCTCGTTTTTGTTCTGCTCTCAGTGGGTGGCGTCGTTCTGCTTTCCCTTGCTTTGCGTTACCGCGCCGGCACCGCTCGCCGACAAGGCCGACGCTGGACTGCCGGTCTGAATGTCTGGATGACCATCTTCTCGGCCGTTTTCTTTCTGTCCTTCACCTTTCTGGTCTCCTTCTGGATCGAGTCAGCCTCTCGATTTGCGCTGATAGGTATGGGGTTTGGAGCGATTCTTGGCTTGCTCGGTTTGACCATGACCCGTTGGGAAAAACAACCCGAAGGACTTTTCTACACTCCGAGCCGTTGGCTCGCGCTTCTTGTTACGCTCGCAATCGCGGCACGTTTCGTTTATGGCTGGTGGCACGCCACGCATTCCGGTACCAACAGCGTTCCCGGCAACGAACATTGGTTGATGACTGCTTCCGGAACGCAGCTTTCCCTGGCAGTTGCTGCCGGGTTAATAAGCTACTATCTCGTCTATTCTATTGGGGTGCGTCTGCAAATCACCCGTCATGAGCAACGGCGCACCAATTAAGTGTAGTGAGCGGGGCGAACGCCGAGCGCAGAGCCACTCGCGCTGTCTCTAACTGCCGGAGACTCGTCGGCGATGTGAAAAATTCAGGACAATTCCTGGCTGGTTTTCGGTCCAGCCTGTTTTCGCTTCGACTTGGTTGCGGATGTTTTCCGCGTCCGCGTGCGCTTTTGAGATTTCACGCTCCGTTTGCGCGCAGCGGATGTGGCTTTTCGTTCGTCGCGTTCCCTGCGCAGCTTCTTCTTTCTCAAATAAGTCCTAAACTTTTTATAAGCGAAACCGCCGCCCAAACCGGCAGCAGCAATTGCAAGCGCAGCTGCGATCTTAACCGGCCCCTGGCCCGGTGCCATGTGCCAGGGACATTTGTCTAGCGGATATTTATCCGGAAGAGGAAATTCACAGCCAGGTGCATTACACTTACGTGCCATAATTGGTTATCTCGTTAGGTAGACAAGCAACTACTAAAGCTCTACTAGGCGTGTCCGCGCTGACAAGTTAAATCGCGCGAAGCCTAGGGTGCGCCGTGTTGCGGCTCCGGCAAATAGAAAAAGAGGATCCCGAGAATCACATAGACCGAAAGAAGTTGGATGCCTTCGATCCAGTTGGTTTCGCCGTCGCCGCTGATCTGAAACAGGATGTAAACCGAGGCCACGACCGCGACCACTTCCGGCATCGTGAATTCCAGGTTCATTGGTCGCCCGAAAAAGTAGGAGAGAAAAATCAGCACGGGCGCGACGAAGAGCGCGATTTGCAGACTGGAGCCGATCGCGATGCCGACGGTCAGGTCCATCTTGTTTTTCATCGCCATGAGAATGGCGCTTGAGTGCTCGGCCGCGTTACCCACGATCGCCACCACGATTACACCGACAAAGACCTCGGTCAGGCCGGCAGAGTCCCGGACATTTTCGATCGTGCCGACGAGAAACTCCGAGAGCAGTGCGACCACGGCGGTAGAGATGAGCAGAATGGTGATGGCCTTCCCGCGCGACCATCGCTCGCCGCTTTCGTCGGTATGGCCGTGAGCACTTTGGAAGAAGTGCTTGTGGGTCCGGAGCGAGAAACTGAGCATGCAGAAATAGGTAAGGAACAAGACAACCGCAATGGCCAGGGAGAGCTTCTGCTCGATCAAGGGGCTCCAGCCGCCAGGACTGGCGTCGGCGGCTAGATGAAAGACGGTCGGGATGATGAGACCAATCGCCGCCAGCGAGAGCGAGATGACGGAAGTGCGCGCTGCGGTGCGATTGAAACGCTGTTCTTTGTATTTCGTGCCGCCCATTAGAATGGAGAGGCCGAGCACGAGCAGCACGTTACCGATGATCGATCCCGTAATGGAGGCTTTCACCACATTGGTCAGACCTCTGGAAAGGGCGATGCCGGCGATGATCAGTTCCGCGGCATTTCCAAAAGTGGCGTTGAGCAATCCTCCCAGGCCTTCCCCGAGGCGGGCGGCGAGCGCTTCGGTGGCGCGTCCGATCCAGCCCGCGACCGGAACGATGGCGAGAGCGGAGCAAACGAAGAGCGCAGTCGGACTGATGCCTCCGGGCCAGAAGCGCAGAAGGATCGCGACCGGAACGAAGATAAGAAGCCAGTCGAGGGAGGGTTTGATTTTCAGAAGTCCGGGAATTTCGCGACTTGCCCCAGCTAATCAACCCGTCTGTCTTCCGCCGGTTTAACGACACCGGTGCGCAAAGAAGCCAGTGCAGTTCGTTTCTCATCGAGGAGCACCTGGATTTCGCCAAAGGTAACATCGTCCGGCTTCGGTAATCCGTTCTCTTCCATACTCATCTGTGTCTCAATCTAATCGATTCCGCACGAAAACGGTGGAAAATCCAGTTGAACTCGCAGGGTCGCTTGGACCCGAGTGCTGTAGCGGCGGCTGTGTCAGCCACAAAGGGTTACGTCACGAAAGATGAATCCTATTTCCTTCGCTTGGCGCAATCTGGTGTCTGCGGGCCGATTCTCCTGCTTCAGTGGCTATTTCGCCGATCTCGGCTATACTCTATGATGGCTAAAAAACGCGCTATCTCTTTTTCCCGACGCATGCCCGACAACATTACCGAGGAGCTAGTTGTCGTGCTTTCCTCCAGGGCGTCGTTTGAGTTCAAGCCCTTGTTCGACATCATCTTGCTTAATCTTCGGGAACGAAATGCTGCCAGTGGAGGCGAAGAGATGCTGCGTTTACGTGCCTATGAAAAGCTTCAGGGTCTTGTCAGCCAGGGTGCGGTGAACCGGGAAGTCAAAGGGGTCACCAAGAAATACAAAGGCGTTGCGGCGCGAATGGCGCTGCTGCGCACTGAGATGAAAGCTTTGCGCGCCGACTGCAACCGACGCGCTCTGGCAAAGGCTGCCGCGGCTAGGTAATCGCCGAGTTCACTCACGCGCCACGAGCAACGGCAGTCCAATTGAAGCCGCTGCGCGATGCGACTTGATTGGCAGCTAGGCGAAAGCAGCTAACGACCGTGCTACACGCCGCAAATCATCGAGCAGTATCTCCATGTCGCGCAAAGTGGTCCGATAATTGAGCACGCACCCGCGCAGAGCGAATCGACCGCCGAGGGTGGCATTCGAGAGATACGAACTGCCGTCTCGTTGCAGTGCAATCAAGAGCCGTTCATTAAATGCATCGATCGCCTGGGGCGATCCATTCCTGAGCTGCGCCGGCACGTGACGAAAGCAGAAGATCGACAGCTCGACCGGCGCAACCATCTCGAAATCATCGCTGGCCCGCACCATGGATTCCAAGTGGCGTGCACAAGCAAGATTGCTTTCAATCGCCTCGCCCAGGGAATCGAGGCCAACGCCCTTTAACAACATCCATACTTTGAGAGCCCGGAAACGCCGCGATAGCTCCGGCCCATAATCCCAGAACGCGAACGCCTCGTCTGCCTCTTGCCCAATGATCCGAGTATATTCGGCCTCGTGAGCAAAAGCGCCGCGCGCGATCTCTGGCTCGCGATAAATCACGCAGCCAACGTCCACTGGGAGATAAAGCCACTTGTGCGGATCGAGCGCGATCGAATCAGCCCGCTCCATGCCATCGAACAATTTTCTCGCCGATTCCGCGAGGACGGCGAACGCGCCGTAACTTCCATCGACATGCATCCAAAGTTGGAACCGGTCCGCAACCTCTCGAATTTCTGCTAAGGAGTCGACAGCGCCGGTGTTCACGGTTCCGGCATTCGCAACAACGCAGAATGGAACGTAACCCGCCTGCAGGTCGGCATTGATTTTCGCAACCAGATCGTCCACGCGGATTTTGAAGCGGTCGTCGACGGCGACGAGGCGCACATTCTCTCGCCCGATTCCCAAAAGCGCTGCTGCCTTGGGGATGGAAAAATGCGTCTCGGTCGAGGCGTAAATGCGCAAGCGACCTGACGAATCATCTTTGGTTTGCCGCGCTGCGGCGAGCGCGGTCAAATTGGCCATCGACCCACCGCTGACAAAAAGCCCACCGGCTTCAGCTTTGAATCCGAGAATTTGCCGGATCCAATCGATTGTCAGGCGCTCGAGTTCCACCGGCGCCGGCGCCGAACGCCAAACCGTGAGATTCGCGTTTAAGGTCGAGGCGAGCAGATCGGCAAACGCGCCGAGCGGAGTACCGGGCGATTGCACATACCCAAACATGCGCGGATGCGCGTTCTGCCGGCTAAACGGGATAATGGCCTCGCGAAAAACCTTCAGTAGTTCGTCAAAATCGCTTCCGTTGATCGGAAGCGCGGGATCGAGCCGGTTGCGGATCGCGCGTGAAAACATGTGACGATACACCCCGCGATCGCGGAGATCGCCGAGATAATCGGCCATAAGTTGGGTGACGGAATTGCCCCAATCGCGAATTTCGTCGGCAGAAGGGTCAAGCATTGCCACGTAGTATGCGTCGCACCGATAATGTTGTCAGCCTTCGCTAACCGGTTGAGCGTCTCATCAATGGATAATGTTTCGGTGTTCTTTCTCGCTGAAGGCGAACAACGCGCGGACGAGGTCATGGCGCGGCTGACCACGTTTATACGCGCGGCCAAGCAGACTCTCGATTTTGCGATTTACGACATGCGGTTCAGTGATCCGCTGAAAGCTTCGCTGAGTTCCGCTTTACGGGAGCGTGCGGAAGCAGGCGTAGAAATCCGTTTTTGCTACGATGCCGACAAACCGTTTCCGCCAAATGTCGCCGCTGGTCAGGACCCTGCCCCATCAGGCACCGGCGCATTTGTGCAATCGCTGGGTTATCCGTGGCGCCGCATCGCGGGAATGAAACTGATGCACAGCAAGTTCATTCTGCGCGATGGACAAGCCGTCTGGACCGGCTCGGCCAACATGACTGACGACGCCTTCGCGTTGATGGAAAACAACATCGTCGAAATCGACTCGCAGGCTTTAGCCAATTACTACGCCGAAGATTTCGAACAACTCTGGGAGAAAGAAAACTTCGAGAACACGGGCGAAATCCGCACAAAGCCCGTGCCCGTGAGCTTTGCTGGTCAACCGGCTCAGTTGCGTGTCATGTTTTCTCCGGGCTGCGGGCTGGAAATCGATTCGGAGATCGCCAGGCGTGTGCGAGCAGCGCAGCGCCGCGTTCGGATCTGCAGCTTGCTGATCAATTCCGGCACGCTGATCGGCGAACTGGGCAATTTAATGCGTAACGGGCGCGCCGTCGTGGATGGCATCTACGATCGCACGCAAATGGAGCAGGTTTACGTGCAGTGGCAGGAAGTGCCGCAAAACCGATGGAAAATCCCCGCGCTCAAAGAAATCATCACTCGCGCAGGTCTGATTGGGAAAAGCTCAACTCCTTACTCGGCGCCCGGGCACCACAATTACATGCACAACAAAGTTCTTGTGATCGACGATACTGTGATCACCGGTTCTTATAATTTTTCGCGGAGCGCGCAATTTAATGCCGAGAACATTCTCTTCATTGAAAGCGCGCCGCTCGCGGATACCTACAGCGCATACATCGACCATCTCTTGAAGAAGTACCGCTGATGCTTTCCGTCTTTCGTTTGCCTTTTCGCTTTCCTACTCGGCTTTGGTTTCATTGACCTCGACGATTTGGAGATCGTCACCGGCCGACTCCAGAACAAGTGTTTTGTTGATTGTGCCGGATGAGGATGTGGCGCCGTTGCGCAACTCGTATCGCAGCGGAAACGTCACCCGTACACGCTTCCGGTGTTGCGGCTCGATCTTGATATTGCCGACGAACCAGAAACGCCGTTCCGGCCAGTGTGCCGCGTAGTCCTGTAAATCGTTGCGGATTTGTTCGCGATCGATCACCCCCTGGTCGTAATACTTAACGCGATCCGCAAAGAAATCTGCTTCCGAGCCGACGTGCGGGTCCAGTCCGGCGAGCACAAATGCACCGACATAATCGCGCAGTCGTTCCGTGCTGAACTCATCGGCCGAAGTTGTAGCCGGTGGCACTGACGCCGGTTCCGTTGTCTCCGCCGACGTTCGCGCTGTAACTGGTAGCCCCGACGCCGGTATCGCGCCGGCCGAGATCGGCACAGCAGGCACCGGCGAAGCTGCGGATTGCACTGCAGGTTCCGACGTCACCGAAGTCGCAGCCGAGCCGCTTTGTGCCGGTCCCACCGCGGAGACCGATCGCTCGGCGTTCGGCGACGATCTCTCTCTCGCCACCGTTGATGTTGTTTGCTCGCGCCTTCTCAATCGCCGCCACGTCTCGGAACTCTGCTCGGAAGCGACTGTGTTTTTGGTAACGGCCGGCTTCGCGTCCAATGCGTTGCCCGTCTCCACGTCCAGCTGACCGGTAACCGGCAGTCCTTTGCGAACCTGGAAACGCGTCAGCGCCGCAGCCAACTGGGTGCTGTATGCGCCGTCGATCTCGCCCGAGTAAAAACCGCCGTCGCGCAGTTTTTCTTGCACCGCCCGCACATTGTCGTCGGCGCAAACCGATCCGGCGAGGGCGAGACCGACGCTGACGGCAAACAGAACAATACGATTCTCATGTTTCCCCATACATGGTTAAATCGAACGTCACGCCTTGATCTTCCTTCTTAATTCCTGCTTCTTATTGCATATCGCTACTCTATGATTTTCGCTTTATCGCATCTGCTCGAAATGGTGAATGGAGCTGACGGGATCAGCGACATAGAAGGTAAAGCCGCGATGGGTAGCGCCGAGCGAGCTGGGAAGCGAGCGAGTTTCAATGGAGCTGACGGGATCAGCGACATAGAAGGTAAAGCCACGATGGGTAGCGCCGAGCGAGCTGGGAAGCGAACGAGTTTCAATGGAGCTGAGGGGATCAGCGACATAGAAGGTAAAGTGACGAGGGTAGGAGCGAGTGAGCGTGGGCAGCGAATGAGTTTCAATGGAGCTGAATGGGATCAGCGACATGGAAGGTAAAGTGACGAGGGTAGGAGCGAGTGAGCGTGGGCAGCGAATGAGTTTCAAAACGGCCGTTTTGTTTGGTGTTGCCGCACTGTGGTGCGTCCCGTTTCTGGCCAAGGCGGAAAACGCAGATGAGCGCCTGCGAACCATCTACACAGAAGAATGGAAATGGCGGCTGGAGCAATTTCCCGGGCTCGAAGGAGTCGAAAAACCGGTTCCCGATCGCCTGCCAAGCGTAGATCCGGCCACGCAGGAGATGCGGCTGCGTTACTGGCAGGATGTGCTGCACAAGCTCGATGATGTTTCGCGGGCGCAGCTCTCGCCGGAGCAGCAGATCAACTACGATGTTTATCGGCCGGAAATCGAGAATTTCGTCGCCGATCAGAAATTTCGTGACTACGAAATGCCGGCGAACTCGGATTCTGCTTTCTGGAGTGATTTGGGCGAGACGGCGCGGCGACCGTTCAAGACACTGACGGATTACAAAAACTGGATCGCGCAGATGCGCGACATCCCGCGCTATTTCCACGAACAAATCGCGAACATGCGGGCGGGGCTTGCGCGCGGCTTCACGCCGCCACGTCTTACTTTGCAGGGACGCGAGAAATCGATCGCCACCATTGCGGAAGGCAAACCCGAAGAGAATCTGCTCTACACACCATTCCGAGAACCGATGGTGGGAGTTCAGCCGTTCGACCAGGACAAGCTCAAATCGGAAGCCGCAAAGGTGATTCGTGAGATCGTGCAGCCGGCTTATGCGGACCTGCTCAAATTCTTCCGTGACGAATACGTTCCGCACACCCGCACGACGCTTGCGGCCGAAGAGCTGCCGGACGGGAAACCGTACTATCGCCAGAAAATTCGCGAGTTTACTACGCTCGATCTTCCGCCCGACGAAATTCATAAGATTGGCCTCGCGGAGGTTGCCAAATTACATCAGCAGATGGTTGATGCGATGCACGAATCCGGGTTCAAAGGCGAGTTTCCGGCATTCCTGAAATTCCTCCGTGACGATCCGCAGTTCTACGCCAAAACACCGCAGGAACTGCTCAATCGCGCCGCCTGGATTGCGAAAGTATTCGACGGCAAATCGTCGCAATACTTTGGCTATCTGCCGCGGATGCGCTTCACCATCAAACCCGTCCCGGCCGATCTGGCGCCGTTTTATACTTCAGGCCGTGGCGGTGCGGGCATTTATCTCCTGAACACGTACGATCTGCCGCATCGCCCCCTTTACAATTTGCCCGCGTTGACGCTGCACGAGTCCGCGCCCGGACACGCATTCCAGATTCCGATCGCGCTGGAGCACAAGAACCAGCCGGAATTTCGGCGGTTCGATTACATCTCCGCATACGGTGAAGGTTGGGCGCTTTACTGTGAAAAATTAGGTCAGGAAATGGGGATGTACGAGACGCCATACGAGCGTTTTGGCATGCTGGGTTATCAGATCTGGCGCGCGACGCGACTGGTGGTGGACACCGGTGTTCATTCGAAAGGTTGGACTCGCGAACAAGCGCTCAAGTATATGCACGATTACACCGCACTACCCGAGCATGAGATCGAAACCGAGGTGGACCGTTACATCGCGTGGCCCGGGCAAGCTCTCTCTTATTATATGGGTGAACTCGCGATCGTGCGTGCCCGCGAAAAGGCGGAGAAAACGCTCGGAACCAAATTCAACATCCGCGCGTTCCACGATGCCGTGCTCGAGCTCGGCTCGGTACCGCTGCCCGTTGTCACGGCGCGGGTCGACCGTTTCATCGCTGAAGGCGGCAAAGGCCCTTACCCGGATATGGAGTGAGTAGGTCTCGGTGTTTAAACAGCAACCGACGACAGATTAAAAGAAACGGCCGGATAGGCAGGATTCGGCTCCCCCTCTGGCGCGAATAATTGATTGAAAGATTTCGGCCGAATCACCGAACTATCATTGATGAGTGTTCGGTTGGTTCATTCCGAGCGTCTAACTTTTACGTTCTAGGTTGTCTGTGAACTAATGAGCGAAAAGAAAATGCCACTCGGATCGAAGAGTCGCCGCGGCGACCTCGCAATCGATCCACGCTTTCAAAATCGCGAACGCCAGCCTGGCCTCGATCTTCTCCGTGCGCTCGCCATCGTCGTAGTGGTCGTTTATCACGCCGCGCTTTTCGGATTCAAATTACCCGGGCGCGTGGACCGTTTCGGTTGGATCGGGGTCGATCTCTTCTTTGTTCTTAGTGGTTATTTGATTGGCGGCCAATTGCTCGGCTCGCTTGGGCGCGATCAGCGCATCAATCTCGGCCGATTCTTCAGCCGGCGCGCGTTTCGGATCATGCCAGCCTACTTCGCCATTCTCGCGGTTTATTTTTTGTTGCCGTCCTGGCGCGAATATCCCGAGATGTCACAGCCGCTTTGGAAATTTCTGTTGTCGGTGCAAAACATCGCGCTCCATGGCGGAACCGCTTTCTCACATGCCTGGTCCCTCGCGGTTGAGGACCAATTCTATCTCGCGCTACCTTTTCTATTGCTGTTTCTCTTCCGCCGTCCACGCCTGGCCATCATCATTCCTTGCCTGATCGTTTTTGGCGGCATCGCCTTACGCGCTTTTCTGGCTGCACAGAATCCATCAGTTGATGGCGGCGGAGTGTCGTTCCGCGGGTTTCAAGCGTGGATCTATTATCCAACCTGGACCCGGCTCGATCCGCTCGTGTTTGGCGTTGCGCTGGCTGCGATCGAAAAATTTCGACCGAATTGGTGGCAACGCCTTATCAATTGCACACCGTGGCTTTGGCTACCCGCGCTAGGGCTAATCGCTTACGCATTATATCTCGGCGAAACCGACACGCTCACCGTCTCTGCGTGCGTTTGGCAATTCCCACTCATCGCAGTCGGGATGGCCGCGCTACTTGTTTGCGCGTTGAGTCCGCGGCTCCCGCTCTGTCGATTTGCAATTCCGGGCGCCGCTTTCATCGCCAGCATCGCGTACAGCGCCTACCTGGTTCAGAAACTCGTTATTAACGGGGTCGAACAGTTCTGCACAACTCACAACATCCAGCCGACATCTGCGTTCGCTCTTATCGGCGTAGAACTCTGCGTTTATGCCGCCGCCACGCTCTTATTCTTCGCAATCGAACGTCCATTCCTACAATTGCGTCACCGAATTGCTCCACGGAGTTCACCCGCCGCGGCGGGCAAACGACTCGCGCCGCGCTCTCGGATTTCCTCTGGGTCGCGTGACGTCTGCTGCAGCTCGTCAAGATCGCCATCGTCAGAGAATTCCTAATTCTCACTTCGTTAAGGCGTGCCGGCTCCCGGAGGCGAAATCGTAGAGAACCGCTGAATTAATCAGCGCCGATCGCGCTCTTTGATTGGACGTCCGGGGTTGGGCGTTCGACCTTCGACCTTCCTATGGCAGAGAGCTCAACCGCAGTCATCGCGAGCGCGAACAACCTTACCGTCAAATACGGCACTCAGATCGTCCTCAACGGCGCGACGATTGCCTTCAGGGAGGGCGAACACATTGGGCTTGTCGGCCGCAACGGCTCGGGTAAATCGACCTTCCTCCAGATCGCGGCGGGCGTGGCCCAAGCCGATTCAGGCGAATTCACACGCCGGCGTGATCTCGTCACCGGCTATATGCCACAAGTTTCCGGCTTGAACGATGCGGCCACGGTCCACGCGAACATTCTCAGCGGCGCGCAGCGGATTCTCGACCTCATCGCCGAATACGAAAGCGTCCCGGGCGACAGCCCGCTCAGCGCAACGCTCCTCGACCAGATTGGCGAGGCCGACGGGTGGAACTTGGAACATCGGATCAAGTCCCTCATCACGAATCTGCACGCTCCGGAATCCGATCGCGTCGTGGGCACGCTTTCCGGCGGAGAAAAACGTCGCGTCGCGCTTTGCCGGGCGCTTCTCGCACGTCCTGATTTTCTGATTCTCGACGAACCGACCAACCATCTCGACACCGGCTCGATCGAATGGCTGGAGGACTTTCTCGCGCGGTATGCCGGCACCTGTTTGTTCGTCACACACGATCGCTATTTTCTCGATCGGGTGGCAACGCGGATCGTCGAGCTGTCCCGTGGCGAGTTCATCAGCTACGACGGCAACTACACGGATTACCTGCTGGCGCGCGCGCAACGCCAAGCGGTCGAGGAGGCGCAGGAACATCAACGGCAGAAGTTTTTGAAACGGGAACTGCAATGGGTGAGAAAAGCGCCGCGCGCGCGCCGGACGAAATCGGTCGACCGCGTGGAACGCTATTTCGAGATGGCCGCCCAGGAAGCGCCGGAGGCCGAGCTCGACGTCGAGTTGATTATCCCCACGCCACCGAAGCTCGCGAATCGCATCATTGAATTGCGCGACGTGAGTGTGGAGTTGGGCGGCCGCACACTCTTTCAGCACGTGAATCTCAATCTCGCAGCCGGGGAACGCCTCGGTGTTGTGGGTCGCAACGGACTCGGCAAATCTTCGCTCCTCAAAGTCATTCTGCAGGAACTGCCCGCCGCGAGCGGTGCAGTGGAGATCGGCGCGCGGACCCAGATCAATTATGTCGATCAAAATCGGCTCCTCCTCGACGATGAGAAAACGGTTTGGGAAGAAGTCGGGAGTGGCGGAGAACACGTCACGCTCGGCGAGCAGAGCATCACGTTGCGCGCTTATCTGAGAAGATTTCTTTTCAGCGAAGAGCGCATCAACACGAAGATTTCGCAGCTCAGCGGCGGCGAACGGAGCCGGGTGCTGCTCGCTAAAATCCTGAAGCGAGGCGGCAACGTTCTGATGCTCGACGAACCGACGAACGATCTCGATCTCGGAACGTTACGCTTGCTCGAGGAAGCGCTCGTCGCCTTCGGCGGCTGCGTCATCGTGGTGAGTCATGATCGCTATTTTTTGAATCGCGTTTGCACCTCGATTCTCGCTTTCGAAGGCGAGGGCCGCGTGGTCTATAGCGTCGGGAACTACGACTACTACCTGGAAAGACGCGGTGCACTCGATGCGGTTCGTGATTCGAAACCCGCGCCCGTTGCAGCAGCCGTGGCCGAGCCCAGGAAAAGCAAAGAAAAACCGAGAAAACTTAAGTGGAAAGAAGAACGCGAATGGGCGTCGATGGAGGCGAATATTCTCGCGGCGGAAAACGAAGTGTCGGATTTGGAGGCCACGTTTGCCGCGCCGGATTTTTATGCGAAACCGCGCTCGGAGATTTTCGAGTTGGAAACGCAATTGAAAACGGCACGCGACAAAGTCGCGCACCTCTACGCGCGGTGGCAGGAACTCGAGCTCCTGCAGAGCGTCCCATCTCCCTAGATTTCGCTTCTTGCATCATAAGCCGCTTATGATGCATGGTTGATGCGATGTTTAGAATTGTAGGGCAGGCGCTCCGCCTGCCATTCTCCGGACGCGAAGATGACAGAAGCAGAAAAGAAAGTGCGGGCTTATCTTGCCGAGATCGGTCGACGCGGCGGAATCACCAGCCGTCGCGACCTGACCAAATCGCACGCGCGACAGATGGTTGCTATCCGTGAGATGAAACGTGCGGCGCTTAGAGAAGGCAAGAGTTGGCCTCCGCGCGATCGCAAACTAATAAAACTTTCGTAAGCGGATCTCATCTATCGTAAGCGGCTTACGATGCATCGGTTCATCCAATCCCACAACACCCCGCCGACGAAGTTGCATGAGAGCTCGTCGATCATAAGCCGCTTATGATGCATGTGCCGACGACGGTGTAGCCACGGCCCTGTGGGCCGTCGATGACCGTATGATCGGGCCTTAGCTCATTCCCTCCTGACCGGCCACAGGCCGGTGGCTACAACTAGGCGCGGTCGATATAGACGATCTCGCCTTGGTAACGCCAATCTTCTGCAAATTGGATTTCGCCAAAGATGATGCTTGCCTAGCGCGCGTAGTCGGTGCAGGTGCGTCACTTCCCGACAGCCCGCTGCTGCAACGGAACCAATGTCGCAAGATCGACAGCAGATGTGGGCGAAGCCGTTTTATCGATAAGCTCTTCGGCCGCCGCTTTCAGTTCCGTCCATCGCGACAACGGATAGGCGGGCGCAAGGACGATGTGGCGAAGTATGCTGCGCCACTCCACCAGCGCGCGTTCGATATCGCCGTGACGCAACAGTTCGTTGGTGAGCTTGTGCTTGGAGCGCGGATCAGCCACCAGCGCGCGCACCACTTCCGATGCGCCGGCGCCGTATTGCACCGGCACGCCCATGGTGAGGTAACCTGGATAATCGGCCCGGCGGTAGACTCGCTGACACAAAATGCCGAGCCGCCCGCCCATCGGCGCGTCTTCGCCGGCGAAGCGCGGGCCGGCGCGAATATTGGCCAGATCGAAAACCAATTCGTCGATCGGATAGGTTTCGTCTTCGAGCGCGACCGCCACCGCCAGACCTTCGCCGCCGTGGAAAAATGAGAAGATCATTCCCCGGCTCGTCGGTGTGCCGTCGGGTTCAACCAGTCCAAGATGTCGCCACGCGTACGTTGGCGAGTTCACGATGGCGACGGTTTTATCGTGCTCCAACTGATCGCACGTTCGACAAACGTCCGGCAGGTTCTCGCGCTCCGGCGGATCGATTAACGCCTTGCCAGCCGAATCGATGTGCGCGTTGACCGGCACATTGGCGTAATCGAGCCGGACCGAGAGCAGCTTTCCGCGCATGATCCAGTCGACGATCGTGCCCGGCTTCACCAGTTCAACGAGCTGCGGCCGAATCTCAGTCTCAAATTGTTCGTGGGTAACGGTTCCGCGCCGCCGCGAGAGTTTTTCGGGGTTGGACGTCAGCTGCCCGTGCGGCTCGCACCGTTGGACGTTTTTTGCTGGCTTCTTCGTTATTTCTCTCCGAAGCCATTTCACCAATGCCACCTCTCCCGAAGCGAGCACCGTCGCGACCGGCAACTCGCGCCCATAATGGTTCTGCTCGCGCAGCCGGCAGAGATTTCCCGTGCCGACCCCATCGAGCATACGCGGCACGGTCAGCGCCCGTCGCCACCGATCGTTTTCGCGCACAAAAGCGCGACCGAGCGTCACACTTTCTGCCGCCGGTTTCGCTTCCCATTCTTCGCGCGAATTCAGCATCTCGATCATTCCGCGCCGGACGAACCGCGCGCGCTCATCGGTCACCCAAAGTCCACACGGCCGCGGCCCGGTTTCGAGTGAGTGTTCGACGCCGAGCGGCACGCGTTGCACGCTGAACAATGAGTGGGTCAGTTCCACCGCCGCCGCGAACGGTTGTTCGCCGCGCTGTTTGGCCGCATGCATCACGCTGATCAGACTGGGCCAATCTACCTGGGCTGCGCGTCTCAGCTGGCGCGCTTTTGCGTCGCTCAACCGGGGCAGATCGTTCGTGTAAAGCGCGTGACCGACTTCATCGAGACCGCGGCGGCCGGCGCGACCAAACATCTGGAGAAGCTCGTCCGCTTCGACCTGGCGCTCGAAATTGCCGGCGAAATAACGTCGATCGGTCACGATCACCGAGCGCATCGAAAAATTGATCCCGGCGGCAAGTCCCATCGTCGCGACGACGACGTTGAGTTGTCCCGCTTTGGCGAGCGATTCCACCACGCCGGCGCGCGCGGCGTAACTGAGTCCGCTGTGATGATACGCCACACGATTCCGCAAGAGTTTCGTCAGGCTCTTCCCCGCGGTTGCTTCCTGGGCCGGGGTCAATCGCAGCGGGTCGCGCACCGGCAGGGCCGACGCGATGGCTTGCGCGATCTGTTCGGCAGCAGCGCGACGCGGCGCGAACACCAACACCGGAGCCAGGTCCGCGCGCATGGCGCGGCCAATCATGCGCGGCCAGAAAGATCCGCCAGTCCGGTCGAAGACTGGCCGTGGCGAGCTCGGACTGCGCGACTGAACAAATTGGGAATCGGGCAAATTTCCGAGATCAGTTTCCTCCAGCGGCACCGGTCGCGTCTTATGTTCGATGAGGACGGCGTCACGTCCGATGCGTTGCAGCCAGGCGACCACGTCGCGCGGGTTGGCCACGCTGCCGCTCAAAAAGAGCAACTGTGTTGCTTTCGGTGCGAGAGCGACGGCGAGCTCGTAATGCACGCCCCGCATCGGATCGCCCAGCATTTGAAATTCATCCATGACCAGGAGACCCGGGCCTTCGCCGCGGAGAAACCGCCCGCGCTGTGTCTCGAGCGTCGCGACCACAACCTTCGCGTCGAGATTTAGCGCGACGTCACCCGTGGATATGCCGACATCCCAGCCGCGCACGCGCCATTCCGATAATTTATCGTTAGCGAGTGCGCGGGTCGGGACGGTGAACACCGCCTGAGTTTTCAGGTTCGGATAAAGCAGCTCGAAGATGTAAGTCTTGCCCGATCCTGTCGGCGCCTGCACCACCACGTCTTTTCCCTGTTGCAACGCGCGCACTGCCTCCTGTTGCCACAGATCGGGAATGATTAGTCCGACGGCCAGTCCTGCCTTCATTGAGAAAACATCCGGGCACCAAGTGCAGATGCAATTTTTGGCTTCAACACCGCATCCCTGCGGCACATTGACGTAAAGGCCGTCAGATGTCGGTCGTCAGTGGTCAGCGGTCACGCGCAGCGATCCTGCCACAGATCGGGAATGGAGCTGAGGGATCAGCAACATAGAAGGTAAAGCTGCAAGGGTAGCAGCGAGCGAGTGCGGGCAGCGAGCGAGTTTCAATAATCAACCCCACCCGAAATCCCTCAATCACCCGCCAAGATGTTGCAACGTGGTCGCCTTGCAATCGAGGAAAGGGATTTCCGAGATAGAAGGTAAAGCTGCGAGGCGTTAATGGGAATTAACTTTACGGCGGGAGGTGCCGAGAGCAGCGAGAGTGCCTAGGAAGCCGGGCACCGCGATTGGGAATGGCAGTAGCAGCGAGCGCGTCAGGGCAGCGAGCGGTTTCAATGGCCGGCCGCGAGGCCGCCTCGTCCGCGGCGGCACGGGTTCGACCGGGGCGAACGTTTTCCATCTGCCGCTTTAACGATTTAACGTTTCAACGGATCACGCGGCGATAGCCCCTGCTTGCAATCGGGATAGGGAAACCGATCCATCACCAAGTCGCTAATGATGCATAATTGGCGACCGGTGAAATGAGTGACGCCGGCCTGACAATCGAGCAAATTCAAGGAACTTCTTTGAGCGCTTTAAGATCGAGGGCGTGCTTAGACGCGGATAGCTGTCATGGGCACTCGACAGTCTTCTTAGTTTCCTCTCCGGTTTTGCTTTTGCTTTCGAGGCCCCGCACATTCGCCGCATGAAAACCTCCTTGCCGATCATCCTTGGCCTTTCCTTCGTTTCAGCAATCAAGGCGGCCTCACCCGTCCCGGCTGACACACCGGCCCATTCTCCAACACCAGCGTGCGTCGCCCCGGAGTTCCGCCAATTCGACTTTTGGTTAGGTCATTGGAAAGTCACCAATCCGCAAGGCAACCAAGTCGGCACCAGTGAAATCAGTCGCGCCTCGGAAGGCTGCGCTATTCGTGAACAGTGGAAATCAGCGTCTGGATCCAACGGGATGAGTATTAATTACTACGACTCCGCCGACCATAAATGGCATCAGGATTGGGTCGGTGGTGACGGATTGATACTTCACCTGCAGGGCAAACTTGTTGATAGCGTGATGGTCCTGAGTGGTCAGAGCAAGACCACGCGCGGAATCGTGCTTAATCGCATAACGTGGACGCCGCTCCCTGATGGAAAGGTTAAACAGGAATGGAGTATCTCGCCGGATGACGGCCGCACCTGGAAGACTAGCTTCGTCGGCATTTACCAGAAAGAATCGTAAGACCCGTTCGGATCCTGTATCGTAAGCCGGCTATGATGCATGAAGTTCACTGCGCTCGGATTTGAGAATCCCTTTGAGCGCTGAGTGCGCGCGATCGTTGTTCAATCTTGAACATCGCGGCAACGCTCAGCGACGGCGGAGGTTACAGCGTTCGTGGGAGTCGACGACCGCAACTTCAGGTTAGCAGACGGTGCGGCAGCATTTTTTTTCATCCGCCGCTTTAACGATTTAACGTTTCAACGGATCACGCGGCGATAGCCCCTGCTTGCAATCGGGATAGAATGGAGCCTGATGGAATCAGCGACATAGAACACGTCGCGCTGGGAAGCCGACGGATAGACGGTGAAGCCGCGGAGGGTCGCGGTGCGAAGCTGGGCGAGCGGAGCATCAACACGTCGCGATCGAGGGAATGGAGCGACGGGGCGAGCGACATGGCCGGTAAAGCCGTGAGGTAACGGTCGAGCGAGCGGGAGCAAGCGAGATACAATGGAGCTTTTGGAGAAAGCCACATAGAACACGTCGCGATTGGGAATCGCGCGGGTAGACTGCAACGCAGCTAGGTAGCTGGCGCAAGCACTGGGAAGTGCGGGTGATCAAGGCAAAACCGCGCTGGGTAGCGGCGAGAATGGAGCCGTGGGGACGCGAGCGACATAGATGGGCGAACCGAGAGGTCGACATGAGCGTATGGGAAAAGCGACATAGAAGGTAAAACGCGAGGGAAGCAGCGAGCGAGTTGGGGAAGGAGCGAGTTTGAAATGAGCGGGAGCACATGAGTCATTGCGGGAAGCCGAGCGAGTTTCAATCGGGATAGAATGGAGCTGATGGGATCAGCGACATAGAAGGTAAAGTCGCGAGGGTAGCGACGAGGAAGTTGGGCAACGAGCGAGTTTCAAATCCAACATCCGCGCAACCGCACTGGTGTTCATCGGTGTTTAGTTGTCGCAACGCGTGGCCTTGCTGATAGGATCGACATCATGCAAGTCGACGACATCATTAGTTATCACGACGAAGTGACGGCGGAAAGAAGGCTGTACAACTGACCTCTGATCAGTTAGTCTTCTGCGATGCAAGGCGCACGTGTGCTGATGTTAAGCGGGCGATTCGAAGGTGAGGAAGGAATCTGTCTAGGCGAAGTCACAGCGGGCAGCTACGCGCTCTCGCCGGATCGAAGTGATGAAATTTTGTCACTGGCACTTGAACCAGACTTCGCCCTGCTCGTCGACCTGTCAGCAGATCCGCACCGCAACTAATTGCCGATCTTCGGCGGTTCTCTGCGGTTAAAAAAACAGCGTGCGCTTGGCACGCGGTCACGCTAAGAATTCGTCGTGATTAGTCTTCCGCTGCAAGAGCAACGCACGTTTGCTGAATTCTTCGCAGGCGTGGATTGATGCGAATCCGCTTAGAACGCCAGGGCTGGAAAATCGCGTTTGCAAATGACATCTGCCAGGACAGGTTACATATGTATGCAGCGCATTTCGAGGATGCCGACGATCATTTTGTCGTCGAAGACATCCACAAACTTAGCGCAGACGATGTTCCGACAGTAACCCTCGCTACTTCTTCTTTCCGGTGTAACGATCTTTCACTTGCTGGCGGGCGGGCCGGACTAAAAGGCAGACAGTCGTCGGCATTTTATGGATTTATTCGTGTTCTGCGCGAGATGCGGCGCCGACGGCCGCGTTTCGTGCTTCTTGAGAATGTCACCGGTTTTTTAACATCCCATTCGGTGCCGACTTTCGATCAGCCCTGCTCGAACTCAACCGGCTTGGATACGTTGTCGATCCCTTCATTATCGATGCGATTCATTTTGTGCCTCAGAGCCGATCACGCCTTTTTGTTGTTGGGGAATTGGTGCCTAAAGCCGAAGTTTCTTCGATTGAAGAAAAGGTGAAGAATGCCGAATTCTTCGAGAGCGAGATTCGACCTCGCGCGCTTGCTGAATTCATTTTCAGCAATCCCGGCATCAATTGGCGCCTACGCGATCTGCCGCTGCTGCCGAAATCCCGACGACGATTGACCTCGATCCTCGAGAATTTGCCGGATGATGCTCCGGAATGGTGGAGCGAAAAGCGAACGGCGTATTTGCTGAATCAAATGAGCCAGCGGCACCGCGTGATCGCGGACAAAATGATTAATTCTGCTGGCTGGTCATTTGGAACGGTCTTTCGCCGTGTTCGGGCTGGCGGCTCAATGGCGGAATTGAGAGTTGATGGAATTGCTGGATGTCTTCGAACTCCGCGAGGCGGAAGTGGACGACAAATTTTGGTTAAAGCAGGTTTTGGGGAATTTTATGCGCGGCTGCTCACCCCGCGCGAATGCGCCCGATTAATGGGTGCCGGCGATTTCATCATTTCCGGCTCGCTCAATCAGGCATTATTCGGATTTGGAGATGCTGTCTGCGTACCAGTGATTGAGTGGATCGCGGAGCATTATCTCAATCCTGCTTGGATTCATCTATCGAACGAAGGCCAATTCAAAGTCGGCGCGCTTATGCCTAGAACGGCCGTACCGCCCGAGGTCGCGGCTATCCGAGCCCACCTTCGACGCTTTCTTAACAGTCCGACGCCCACGGCGGGAAAGTTGGCGACGCGAAGTATGGCGTCTATGCCTTCTACGACTACGATGGCGAGCCAATTTACGTTGGACAAACTAAGGAAAGCCTTCGTTCGCGGATTGGTCGCCATTTGACCAATCAGCGTACGGATGCTGTCGCAATGAATGTCCTCGATCCTTTCGAGGTCGCTGAGATTCAGGTTTGGCCGATTCCAGAGGAGAGATACTCAGAGACGGAGCTTCGTCAGCTTCTCAACCAGGTGGAATACGCAGTTTTCCAAAAGGTTCTTCGAGAATCGAAACTACGCGCAGTGTTAAATGAGAAGGACATTCCGCCAGCGAGACGCGTAAAGCTGCCCAGATCGTATCGTGGGAAAATCATTCCCGATGACCTATTTGAATTGCGTAAGCATCCCGACACTCGCATAGCGCGGCGCGCATCAACGATTGCAAACCTGGCACGAGTGATTAGCGAGCGCGACGTTTCGAAGGGACTGCGCCGAACCCTCCTCACGCAAGCTCGGCGGTTGGAACGGTTAGCCAACGAGCGCCTTTCCAATATCACAGAATCGTATCCAGTTGAAGAAAAAGGCGAAGAAACCGGCGAAGAAGTCGCCGAGTAGGAAGCAGATCCACTACACGATGTCGCGGGTTCGATCTTCGGGCTCGGGCATCGAAAACAAACTCGGAAAAGCGTTGTGGCGTGCCGGTCTCCGGTATCGCAAACAGTATCCAATTTTCGGCAAGCCTGATTTCGTCATCGTTCGCCGACGGATTGCGATTTTCTGCGACAGCGAATTTTGGCATGGGTACCGGTGGGGAAAGCGCCGTCGCCAAGAACACAAATCGAATCAGTCGGTACTGGTTTCCAAAGATCGAGCGTAATCGTGCACGCGATCGGCTGGTTAATCGGCGATTAAAGGAGAGTGGCTGGCGCGTCATCCGTTTTTGGGAACGTGAAATTCTTCGCGACCCGACTCATTGCGCTTCACAAGTCTCTGCAATTGGATGAAAAATCTTCATTTCGATCACGACATTCCATTTTCCAAAGGTGGCAGCAGTCTGACCACGGCGAATGTTCGATTGCTCTGTGCGAAGCACAATCTCGAAAAATCAGACAAGATTCTGGCCACCACGCCGTGGATTTTCGCAGGAGTCGCTGCAGCGTCCCACGTTCAGAAGTTGTCCGGTTGAACCATCTGTTACATTAGAGCTCACGTTATGGGACACGAACGAACCGGAGCTCTTCCGAAAACTGAGCCGTGGCGCCGTGTTGTTCAACGAATCGCGGCATTCGATGGAAATGAGCAAGAGACTCGCCAGATTGCAAACGACACGCTGGACAATGTTCGAGATCGTTTCGAGGCAATTCAGCGGGATCCAATGTCCAAGCGGCTTTCAAGTTCCTAACAGAAATCGGTGCATCCGCATCGGGTATTCGGCCGTCGTGGATACAGCTTCCGGAAAATCCAACGGTCTTCGCAATAGCCAAGGCACTCGACAATCAACTGCGCGTTAAGCGTGGCTCCACAGAATACGCCGCGCTCGCCAAAGCAGCAGCTACTGACGCGATTGTGCACTGGTACACCGAAAATGCTACTCAACCATCGCTATTCGGTCCGGCTGAGCAGAATTCAACGATCTGGAGTAAGGCTGCGACGGCCACGGGCTTTTGTGAGATCGCCCGCCTTTTCTTTGCCAAGTTTACCGAGCGTTACCTGAACTACTTCTTGGAGCGCGAAGCATCAGCCGTCTGCCGAACAATTGAGCAACGTAATGTGCTTGAGAAGCAGTTACGTGACCAGATCGACAACGTTTCCCGCCACGCATTCGAAACAGCAAGAATCGCGCAGAGCTTTGCAGCAGGCTGGTACAACCGCCACGCAAACACTAGGACGCCAAGCGAGGACGAAATCAGTAGCTTTCTGGCAATCGCATTTGGAAAACTGAGGGAAGATCTGCGCAGGGAGAAGGTTGAATGACTCATGGCGGAATCGGTGCATCATCTGTTATGCAATGGTGCAGACGCTACAATTCCAGTCGGCGCGAAAACTCTCCGTTTGGACTATCGCGCTGATAAGCAGCGCACTGTTCGAATCGAATTGCCGGGGTTTGTACAGCAGCTGCTCCATGTTCCCCCGCGTTTGCTGATCTGCTCGAAATTGCAGCCTACGTGTACTCGCGGATCGATGGAGCTATCGTGGTGCAAAAACCGCTGTCGAGTACCCGGCATGGAGTCGTGACTTCGTTTTCCACATAAAGATTAGAGATTTTGACTTCTGGTCACGCACTGACGTGTGTGAACAGCTCAGTGCTGCTCTGACGTTCTTATCCGGCGATCGTAGCTTCGAATTCGATTTTCAACGTGGACACAAGACACCCCGCCGAGAATTTGTTCGATCTCCACGGCGTTTCACACGTGGATGCGAAAGATGCACGGATCGCATTGTTCTCGGGTGGATTAGATTCGCTTGCGGGATGTTATGAAATCCTTCACAGCAGCGACCGTAAGGTTTGTCTTGTTAGTCATCGATCTTCTCAGCCGCAGATCGGGAAAACGCAGGATGCGCTCGTGCATGCGTTGCACGCCCGCTTCCCGAACCGGGTTCAACACTACCGTTTCGAATGCAATCTAACTGAACAACGCGCGCTAGAGGAGACTCAGCGCACTCGAATGTTTTTGTATTCGGCGACGGCCACAACAATTGCGGGCACCGTTGGCACAAAAGAGTTCACCATTTTCGAGAACGGTATCACGTCCTTCAATTTCCTGCGGCGTCAAGAACTCGTTAACGCACGCGCAACTCGAACGACGCATCCGCAAACAATACAACGACTGCAGACATTTTTTAGTACCTGTCATCGGTGATACGTTTCACATCGTTACGCCGTTCCTCTGGAAAACCAAGGGCGACGTCGTTAGTGACATCGCTACAGCGACCGGAACTCCATTGATCGTAAGTGCCGTATCTTGTAGTCGAACTTTTCACAAGATCGGAGCCGCCACCCATTGCGGCGAGTGCTCGCAGTGCATTGATCGACGGTTCGCAAGCTATGCAGCAAATTTGGACGACGTTGATGATGCAGTGCCCTACGCGAGGAACTTTATCACGGCGGCGCCTTCGGCAGAAGAAGCGAAGACCACTCTGGTTGACTACATCCGACAGGCCCACGAATTCGCAACGTGGAATCCTGATCATTTGGTAAGCGAGCTATTCGGCCAAATAGCTGAATCGGTCGATTACCTTGGCGTGAAAACCGAAGAGCAGGGTTGTAACCAAATTGCCGAACTGTGTCGGCGGCACGGTAAACAAATCATGAAAGCGCTTGCTTGCATGCGCGCCAAACACGATCGGGTCGAGAGTGCCATCGCCGAAGGATCTTTATTATCGCTTGTTGCCGTTCGGGAGTATTTGAAGGCTCCCGTCGATCGATTGGTTGAAGCAGTTTGCTCCCGCTTATCGGCGGTGCTTCCGGTAATGTTCCAACGCAAGCGTCCAGAAAATGAACCTGATTTAAATGACAAGATTGCAGGGGTTCTAAAAGGAGAGACGGTTCGGTTCGAGAGAGAGCATCCTGCGGTTCGCTTCGGCTTGGCTACGGCTATTCCAGATCATTCTGCTACCGAGCATGATCTTGTCATTGAGACTAAGTACGTGCGAAGTGGTCCTCCACCGAGTCGCGATCAGAGGGAATGGCTGCAGATCTGGTTAAGTATCCAAACAATACTCACATCCTCTTCATCGTTTACGATCCAGACCGCGCAATTAATGACGACTCTGCGTTCCGGGAGGCGCTTGAGAGTAAACGCGCGTGCACGGTTCACATAATTCGTTGAGATGGCCCCGGGTCCATTCATGCATCGGCAGAACCGCACCGGTATCAGTAGTCGGTAAAATATGGACGATTCCGTTTTGAACATTGTCGATCGGATCTTGCGATTTAGGCGCAATCCACCGTCGACTACAGCACGACTCGCTGGCCTCGGGCACGATCGTTACCTGCTTCCAACTTTTAAGAACAAATTGAGCAAGTCCTGGAATCTTACGGAAAATTCCTTGCCATTGCTTACGATACTCAGGGCATTTGGGATCAAGGCATCGATCTGGCAATACGGCTGCGCAACGAGGAGGAAGTGTTTACGTCGCTAATTGGTTTTCAGATAAAGTCTACGTGGGACTTGCTCCAAAACGGTTATTTGCAAAAGCTCAAAGCTCAGCACTACGACAGCTCACAAGTACGCAAACTTCAGCACTATTACATCGTGATCTGTGTTGATGAGGAGAAGAACAAACAGCGTTTGCGGGAGATCGCCGCAGAGTTCAAGACTGCTCCCCGTACAACGGTCATCGAACCAGGGTACGCTGATGTATTCTTAGCGTTACCGCCGGAGCGTATTGACGCGTATATCAAACGAACCCTAGCGCCGGGCGACATCATTATAAAAAAAGCACGCGAAGCGATAAGCTCAGTCAATCGGATGAGCGCTGCGGTATTGCTCGAACTCACGGTGCTTACTCATTTCGTCAAACATGGGCCAGTAGAGATGTCATTGCTCAAAAGTTCAATCGCTCTGCAAGATTTTCACGCGCTCTTGTCGGAACAGACTGCGGATATCACAGAAATAGAACCGGACGCGGATGACGAAGTCATCACTTTTGAAGAGCCCGAAGTGGATCCATATTTTGAAGACGCGATCGTTCAAAGCGTCGATAGCCTAGAAGACCAAAGCATCATCGTCGAAGGCGACATGATTAAGGTCGAGTTCGAACAAGTAGCTGCAATCCTCGCTCTGGCGATTGAAGCGCTGGTTAGGTACGTATCAACCGAGCGCAATCACTCCATATCTAATCGATGTTTTGGGACTCGCGGATTAGCCAGGCTGCGTTGCTAGCACCGATGCTGAACCAGCCAGTAATCTCAGAGCCGGAGAAGGCGCCTGCTAGCTTTGCCTCGCGCTTGATCCGCCGTTCGTCGATTCCAATCGGGAAAACTTCAGAGTTCGCTATCTAGAGCCGATTAAGCAGCGGCGCAAAAAACCTAACCTGCGCGGCGCGCGTGTCAGTCTATTTGATGACGGGCACGTTGACGGGGTTGTTAGGGAACAGGATTTTGCTGATGTCGCGGAGCAAGACGATGGCTGTCGCCTCGTGAATCGTTCCGCCTTTGCCACGGCTTCGGTGTGACAAGTGAAACGTTGAATCGTTAAAGCGTTGAGAGCGTAAAGCTCCGTTGGAGCTACGCATCTTTACGGAGTTGAATTGCAGAGAGCTTTCTTGTCGCTGTTCATCGCGATCACGATGGTGGCGTCAAGCTCTGGGTTGTAAACCTCGAAAAGATCGGAATCTTTCAGGACGTAACGGTGATTCGTCACGATAAGAAAATTGATCTGCGGGTTACGCCGGTGGAGGCCGGATGCGTGCGTGATGTAGGAAGCATTTATCTTGCACATATGATCGATGTCTCTTTCACACCTTTCCCATTTCTCACAACGGAGAATTATACGCTGCGGAATCTCATGCCAGAGGATGCGCAGGAGATTTTCGCTCTGCGCTCCAGTGACGAGATCAACAAATATCTTGATCGCCCGAAAGCAAATACGCTCGATGATGCCCGAAACTTCATAACCAAAATCGTAAACGGCATTGCAAAGAACGAATCGATATTTTGGGTAGTGACACCAAAGGGTGAATCAAAATTTCTCGGATCAATTTGTCTCTGGAAAATTTCAAGAGAGGAAGGGAAGGCGGAAATCGGCTTTGAGCTGCTTCCGGAAAATCACGGCAAAGGAATCATGCAGGAAGTGATTCCAAGAATTATTCAATTTGGATTTGAAGAGATGAAACTACAAACCATCGAAGCTGAACTTAGCCCGCGAAATCTGAAATCGGTTCGGCTGCTTGAGAAAAATAATTTCACCTTGGCAGCGGTGAATGAAGAGAATCCTGATTTGGAAGTGTATGCGTTGAGGAGGTGAGATGGCGACAGAAAAAATCAGAGCGCCACACCACGTCACGCTCTGATTTCTTATCAAGAGATTCTAAATTGCTTTTATCGTCAGGCTTTCGCCACGTGAATGTTGAATCGTTAAGACGTCCGCCACGGCGAATGGAGCCGCAGGGATGATGCGAGCGACATAGATGGGATTAAGCCGAAGGGCCGAATGAAGCGTATGGGAAAAGCGACATAGAAGGTAAAGCTGCGAGGGAAGCAGCGAGTGACTTGAGGAAGGAGCGAGTTTCAAATGAGCGGGAGCGAGTAAGTCAATTCGTCCAGCGGCGAATTGAGCGGTTCATGTGCTTACGAAAGCCATCTGATTTTTTTCAACTCGTTCTCGACGACTTTGAATTCGCGATCGCCGGTGACTAATTCGGCATTGCGGTGTTTGGCAAGCGCTGCGGCAAAGGCATCCGCCAGACTGATGCGATGAGCAGCTTTGAGTCGTGCCGCGGTGTCGGCCAATTCCCGGGTGACGGGATGAAACGTAATTGGCAGCGAGACAAGGTGGGCGGCGGCCGATTCCCATCCCGCCATTCCATTCTTGCGAATAATGATGTATTGGACCTCGGCATAATTGACCTCCGTCATATGGAGCGGTTCGTGACGAATCGCGGCGTTGTGCAGCAACGTTTCCACTTTGTCCGCGCCGGCTTCATCGCGGAAATAGGTGATGAGAGCGAAACTATCGAGAACGGAGCCGGGCATACTTCGCTTCTTCGAGCGCTTTCTCCTCTTTCTTGTATTTCGCCCACCATTGTCGGAATGGTTTTTCGCCCGGCTTGCGCTTTAGAACACCGCGGGCGCGTTTGATCGCCGCAGCCGTGATCGGCTTGAGCAGGATTCCATCCGGGGTTGTCTGGACGACTGCTTTCGTGCCGTTCTCGATTTCGAACTCCCGGCGGATCCGTCGCGGAATGACAACCTGCCCTTTTACGGTGAACGAAACCGTTTCCGGTCCGCCTGTATCCCTCATGAACTAAAGTAAAGCGTGCCAGGGATTGTAAGTCAATCTGGAAAAGTAAGAAGTATCTGTCGCCGCGTGATTCATTCCGCCTTCGCACAAGACTACGGCGCGACAGCGGTTGCAGACCGCCGCTACAACGATCAGGGCTTTGAGGGTTCCGAACTTTGTTTGTATACGACTGGAATGTGGGCGCGCGTTCGATCGGCGACGGCGCCACCACGTTTGTCTCGCGCTTGATCGGGCTGTCGCCACGTGACTCGTTGAATCGTTAAAGCGTTGAATCGGTAAGAAAGTTTGAGCGGCCGATCGCGATGCTGCCGCGCGAACTTTGCCATCGCGCTACATGCGCGGTTCGTATAAAGCTAAGGCGAATTTCCAAAAAATGTCCCCGCTTTTAATTAAGATTAGCAAAGATTTTGCTACGCTGTGGACGACGATCGATCCAATCGGGAACGTGGCGTTATTTGCCGGGTTGACCGCTGCGCTCACACGGTCAGAGCGGCATCGGACCGCGCTGAAAGCTGTCTTTTACGCCACTATCATCCTCGTGGCCGCCGGGACCGTCGGCCAGGTCATTCTCGACGCGATCGGCATTCACATGCACTCGCTCAAAGTGGCCGGCGGCATCATTCTGTTCCTGTTCGGTGTGCAGATGCTTTTCGGGAAAATGGATGAAAGACGGATAGTTCGCCAGAGGAGGGACGCGACCTCGCGGTGTTCCCGCTGGCCGTGCCTTCCATCGCCGGACCGGGCGCGATGATGGCGGTGATCGTCTTAACTGATAACGATGTTTATACGGTGCCGCAGCGGCTCGAAACCGGCGTTGTCCTTGTGGTGGTGCTCTTCATCACCTATATCCTGCTGCTTTTTTCGGATGCGATTCTGCGGGTGATCGGTCGGCAGGGCGCGTCCGTCCTCGTCCGTGTAATGGGACTCATCCTTTGCTCGTCTGGCAGTGGAAATCGTGCTGACTGCGCTCGGTGTCGGCCCCTGGGCGACGATGACGCCGCACTAGGTCCGAGCTCGCCACGGCCAGTCTTCGACCGGACTGGCGGTTGACTGCGCAACGCGAATCGTTAAAACGTTAAAACGTAAATCGGCCGCGGTGGCCATAGGATTTTGTCTGATCAGCCAATCATCCGGCAGCCTGATTGCGTGCTTTCATCAATCAAATCAGATTCCGGCGCACCTCCATAAAAATGCCAAGGCGCTTTTTGGTTGTGCCTTGGACAATGAGCGGCAGGTAGGCAACCTCCCCATCGCTTTGTTCCGATTAAAGGCAAGATGGCTCGCTTGATTCTGAATTGCGAAGGAGTCGGTCTCATAATGCGTGAGTTGGGGAGCGACATTGTTACGATTGGCCGTGCTCGATCGAACCAAATAATGGTTGATGATCCGTCGGTATCCGCGCACCACGCCGTGCTCCTGAGAACCGGCGCCTCTTATTCGCTGAAGGATTTAAATTCAACGAACGGGACATGGGTTAATGACGATTGTGTCTCTGACGCTGAGTTGAAGGACGGTGACACGATACGATTTGGTTCCGTCACCGCGATTTTTGCAGGAGTTTATTGCAAACGGTGTTCGAGTCACGGGATCAGAAAGTTCTGGAGGAGTATCTCGAGCCAGGAAAAGGCCCAACCGATTGCCTTTGCAATGGCGTTAGAGTTGTCAAATCTATCGCCGCCAGTTGGATGATAAGGCGCGTCGATCCGAGTAGTTAACCCTATACCATTTGTCTATTGATGGCGTTTCCCAAAGTCGTGATACGAACTAGTGAGATCCCCACTGGCTCCATTCGCTGCGAGTCGAACGCTTCAGGCGTGAAGATCATGGCCCCGGCAATAAACACTCATCGCGCCTTTTTATCTGTCGACTACCAGCGCTAAGTGCTTCTTGTTTCGTTGGGGCGAAATTCGACGAACCGGCGTTTAATTTCACCGTTCATTGCCTGACAAACGAACCAACCTTTCTCGAGCGAACCATCGTGGTTCGAGCGCACACGCGAGCAGCATTTATCGGTGGTGATGATCGAGCGCCGGAACGGACGTTCGGTGAACCCGTGAAAGTGGCCGCAAAAGACGGCCTGGAGGTTCAGCCCATAACAGCGCTCAAGTAAATCGTCGGCGTTGAGTGGCCGGGCGAGGACCGAGTCGCCCAATGGGAAATGAGTAAACAAGATGGTAGGGCGACGGAGGTCGAGTTTGGACAGGTTTTGATCGAGCCAGGTGAGAGTCGTGGCTGATATTTTGGTCGCTTTCGCTTTTGTTCCTTCACTGGAATCCAGGCCAATGATTTGCCAGCCGCGGTGAGTAAAGAAGTAGTTGATTTGTTCAGGAAAAATCCGCTCATACGCCGACCTGTCGGTGTCTGATTGGTAATCGTGATTGCCCACCACGGCGTGACACGGAATGCCGAGCGCGGAGAAGGAATTCTTGATGAGAGTTAATTGCGCAGCCGTGCCTTTGTCGGCAAGATCGCCACCGAGAAGGCAAAACTCTGCGGTCGGCGCGCTCGCTTTCATCTGGCGCACCACATCATCGAACCATGGCCGGCACGCGTCTTCCAGAGCGTGCAGGTCGTTTACTGCTATTAATGTGAAATCGTCATGGGCAGGAGCGTCTGCGCCGCGGAGTCGGCCCGGCCAAAGACCGAGCGCCAATAATGCGCCGGCAGACAGACGTAGCCACTCGCGACGAGTGAGTGCAGCAGGCATGAGGAACGCTATTCAGTGTCGAGACGAACGCCAACGATGATCAATGATCGGCAGGCGAGCGATTTTCGACACCTATCGGCGTTACCTCTAACTCGTCAGTTCGTTCACTCGCGGGACGGTCTTAAACCATTTCTTTAAACGCGGTCGTAGTCGCCTGATTGGTGACCGTTTGGGCCGCTGTGGCAGGCACGCTAATTGGGATACCTGCCAGCTGTGTACCGTTGCCCGCGGAACGATCGCGTTGTCTCGCCTGCTGGGATTCCGAGAGTTGCCCGGCGATAACAGTGCAGGTCTTGAATATAATTTTCAGGTCCAGGAGGATCGATAGATTCTTTAGATAGAAGAGGTCCATCACGATCATCTCGTAGAAGGTCGTTTTATTCTTGCCGTTTACCTGCCAGTATCCAGTCAGCCCCGGCAGAGCGTTTACACGTTCCCGTTGCCACGGTTCGTAATGAGCAAATTCATTTGGCGTGCAGGGCCGCGGACCAACCAGGCTCATCTCACCGCAAAGCACGTTGAAGATTTGCGGCAACTCATCCAAGCCGCTGGCACGCAGAAATCGGCCGAAAGGGGCGAGGCGTGGATCGCCATAAGTATCCAGTTTCGTCATTGGACGATCGACCCTCATCAACACTTGGAAGTAGTGTTCGTGAGTTTGTGTTTCAGCACTCACCTTCATTGTCCGGAACTTCCAGATTAAGAAATGCTTGCCTCCAAGACCGACGCGCTCCTGTCGGTAGAAAATTGGACCCGGCGAAGCGATTCGCGTCACCACGATAAGCAAAACCATCAGCGGCAACCAAATCGGCACAGCTAGTAGGATGCAGGTGACGTCGAGAGCGAATTTCCAGCCCGGACTCGAAATGGTTGGGTTTGCGGTGCGGGTCATGGTTACCGACCATGCAACCCGGGCTTGGCAGAGACGTTGCCAAAAATTCGCGTGTCAAGACTATTTAGGATTTTATCTGATAAGACAATCATCCGTCGACCGAGGGAGATCCTCATCAATCAAACCGGATTCCTGCGCACCTTCAGGTTTACGCCTGTGTGCAGTTCCTTGCGGTGGAAGTTCGTGCATGACACGCTCCAATCGCGTTCGCAGCGCTGAACCGCGCTCAGAGGTTTTCGCATTATGACCGTTCTTGCGAGCCGGGGTGCACCCACAAGATAAGGACCGTCCGGTTAACAGGTCGCGTCCGGGGACAAGCCTGAGCCTCCCGCACTCGCACTGAACGAGCCATTCGCCATGCCGACCGCTCGGATCAGAATCGTCTCGAGGCAGAACTACCAGTTTTCCAAACTTACGGCCGGTAAGATCGTCGTTAGGCCGATCCATCTGGTTTGAGAGATTTGCGCAAGATATATGGGCATGCAAGTACTTTCGACACAAGATGTAGCGCTCAGGGCTGTTGAGCATTCGGGGCAAATCCGATAGCGGGAGTGCGTTTTATTCTCGCTGCATCTCGGCCGTGATCAGGTTTCGACAGTCGGAGACCGCACTACAGACTTAGCGTTTCCTGTATCCGAAGAAATCCCGACATCGATTGGTTAGGCCGCCGCGCGCTCTTAGAAAGCCTTCGACGAACAGTACTTCAGGACAATCCTTTTTATTGTGTTCGCCCCGCGAACGGTGAAAGCCGGACCGAGAATTTTCTCAAGGGGGACGGTAGAAAAGAGCGCTTTATTCTGCTTCCTGCGGCGCTGCCAGTAGATCTCCTGTCCGTGAACCTCGAATCTATCCGTCTTCGTCCGCAACGCCTCCACGTTTTGCTTTAACTCGTCGGTCAAATCATCCGCCAAGAAGATGATATTGCTCTGCCAGGTCTCGTCGAACTTCGATTGTGGGAACGGCCGGTGATTAGCTATTTTGGCTAATTCGTCTTCTCCCCTAACAAATGTGCGGACTTCATAGCCCAAGGCTGTTTTCAGCGCTCTTTCAATCTTTCTTTCAAGCGCCCTGGTCTTTTTCGTCGTTGTCTCAAAAACAACGTTCCCGCTGGCAATGAACGTGGTTACCCTGGAGAAACCAAGTGACTCGAAAACTTGACGCAAAGACTGCATTTTGACGGTGCGCCCACCGCCAACATTTATCGCTCGAAGAAAAGCGATAAATCTAAACATAACGAAACGTTGATTTTCAAACTGCGGTCTAACGGGAATTAAACGACTGCTCAAATTTGCATGATCAGGGTTTGGAGGGTCACTTTTTGTACACGAATGGAATGTGGTCGGGCGTGAGGATTGTATCTCATTGTATCTCGGCTGCTTCCCGCATCGCTCGACCGCTACCTCGCGGCTTTACCGGCCATGTCGCTCAACCCAGTCGCTCCATTCGCTGCGATTCCATTAGGGTTTCGAGGGCGCCGAGTCCTTTTCGTACACGAATGGAATATGATCGGGCGTGAGGATTCTAGCGATGTCGCGGACCATGACGCTTGCAACGCCTTCAACCGGCTCGTTGGCCTGGTAGTTTATCCATGCAACGATCGTTAGGCCCGTCTCTGGCGAGTAGTAATCCGCAGTGTTGTAGCCGGGAAGCGCGCCGGTGTAGCCGTACCAACCTTCGCTGCACGTAATTCCCAGACCAAAGGAAGTGTTCCCCAGGAATGGGATGCAATTGATGAGATCGTTGTAGGTCCCGGTTCCGCACGTTTTGCCGGTGGCGTACAGCTCGATCCAACGCCTGATGTCGTTCATATCTGAAATCATCGCGCCGGCCGATCCCATGAACGCGACCGGGAACCGTGTTGCTGATGTCTTCCCAGTTACCTTGCTTGTCGAGATGGTAGCCGTGCACCCACGGGCTCGGCATGGCTTCTGTTTCCGGATAGGAGGTCTGCTTCAATCCGAATGGCTCTAACAGCCGTTTGCGGATCTGATTTCCAACGCTGTCTTTGGTGATCGCTTCGATAATCATCCCGATCAGCAGGTAGTTGGTATTGCTATAGTGATAGCCTTTTCCGGGCGGAAAGTATGGTTTCTGCTTCATCGCCCATGCGACGAGCATGCGTGGGTTGAAGTCCTTCGGGACCTTCCAGTTCAACTTCGCGAACTCCGGGGTATCGTAGGCCTCGAACAGGCCGCTGCGCATATTGCAGAGCTCGCGCACGGTGATGCCCTCGGCATTCGGTATGGTAACGCCTAACGAGAAGTGGCTGAGCGGGTCGTCGAGGCTCAGTTTTTTTTCGGCTACCAACTGGAGAAGGACGCTAATGACGAACGTCTTGGTGTTGCTGCCGATGCGGAAGTGGTCAGCCGGAGTAACAGGCACTTTCTTTTCAAGATCGGCGTCGCCGAACGCTCGGATGAAGCTGTTTCCTTTGGAATCCCAGACGCCGATCAGAGTGGCTGGAACGGGCGTGTCGCCGCCAAAGCGTTTTCGATCATTTTCGACGGCTGCCACGATCGCGGATTGAACGGATGGATCCGCCACTGAAGGCGTCGCCTGGGTAGACTCCGGGGTTGGCACAGGCGGAGGCGCATCGTCGGGAGCGAGGTAGGTACCGATCGATCGGAACAGCGCGTCACTGGAATTGTGGTAGTTCCCCTCCGAGTCGAATGCTTCCGGCGCGTAGGTTACGAAAACGGCGATGGCAATTTTCTTGGAGGGAAGATACGCCATCGTCGCGCTGTAGCCGCCGAGCATCGGATTTTGCAACAGCCACGAACCTGAGCGCACGATGCCCAGGCCGTAATTGTAAAAGTTTGTTTGCGTGCCGCAGGAAGGCGCGCAGTTGTCCTGTTTTTTTCCGAACCCGAGCAAGTGTGGGCCGGTCATGGCTTCGTAACTGGATTTCGACAACAAAGCACCGCTGCCGACTTTCACCGCCGTCGTGACCATGTCATCGATGGTCGTTGTCTGGTTCGCTCCGATCGGCGTTCCCCATTGCGAGTTCCAAAATGATGATTCTTCGTAGAACGGAATGTTCGCAGGAATTTTGAGTGCGGATCGACGTTCGGAATCAAACGCGTGCAGGACTGGACTTGGGATTTCGGACGTCTGTGAGGCGGTGGTGTTTTTCAGGCCCATCGGGTCGAGCACTTTCTCGCGCAGGAGCACGTCCAGCGGTTTATTGCCGATTTTGCTCAGGATCTCGCCGAGGATCATGAAGTTGGTGTGCGAGTAACTCCAGTTCGTTCCCGGCTCGAATTGCACGGGGTGTGCGAACGCGTACTTCATTCGCTCTTCGAACGTCCAGATGTGGAACGGATCTGCGATGAAGGCATCCAGCCATTTCGGATCGGTCTCGTAGTCGGGATAGCCCGAGGTCTGGTTCGCCAACATTTTTAATGTGACCTTGTTTGCTTGTGGCAGGTCCGGCATCCAGCGCTCAATGGTGTCGTCGAGCTTGACCTTATGTTTGTCCACGAACTTCATGAGCAGCGTTCCCAGGTAAGCAAAGGCGACGGCGCCGTTGCGGAAGTGCATGGCCGTGGTCGCCGGCACCCCGGTCATCGACTCGCCGAACGCCTGGTTAATCACGACCTTGTCGCCCTGCGTAACCTTCACAATGACCGCCCGGAGATGGTCGGACTTCATCGCTTTCTGAACGATGTTTGCGATGGCCGACGCCTGGTCCGACGGCGGTGTTTGCGCGGTCGCCGCACGCGCAAACAAAGTCAGAAACAAAAAGGCAAAAGTAAGAACTGAAGAAGGCGGCCGTTTCATTGGGTGGAATGTGTTCACGGAAAAGCGCGAAGGATGCCCGATGAAGGGTGGAGTAGCAATCACTTTTGGAGTTCGCTACCGCACGAACCGGATGCGGCTGATTCCCGGGACTTAAGGTGTAGTGGCGCGTGTCCCCACGCGCAAACGGGGCCCAACGAAATGCGGCTGAGGACAGCCGCCGCTAC
>CAWIJH010000009.1:0-146102 GCA_963836455.1 uncultured Verrucomicrobiae bacterium | reverse complement strand
CATATCCCGAAGTTGGCGAAGGCAAACTCAAGGAACTCGCCGCAGCGAAAAAGAAGCTGTTGAGCAAGTAGCATCCGCGGTTGAATGCTTTGACGCTAAATTCAGCATCTAGCGATTAGGCTGGAACAGCCGACTGACGCTCGGGCAACGCCAGTTTTTTTGACTTAAACGTGCAGGCTATGCTTTGCTCTTTCCTAATAAAATAATTGCGCCGACAACACCCGAAGCGATCGACCCTGTCAGAATTCCAATCTTTGCGACCTCTAACATCGGTGCTGAGCCAAAAGCGAGATCCGCTATGAACAGCGACATGGTAAAGCCGATCCCCGCGAGCCCACCGACACCGAGGATTTGTCGCCAATTCGCACCGACTGGCAAGGTTGCGAGCCCCGTTCGATTGCTCAGCCATGAGAAGCCGACAATACCAAGTGGCTTGCCGAGAGCCAGGCCGCAGATAATGCCGAGACTAATCGGATCAACGAGTTCCTTCCCGATCCCAGGGCCAAGGGCTACTCCAGCGTTAGCGAGCGCAAAAACGGGCATGATGACATAGCTCACCCATGGCGCGAGCGCGTGCTCGAAACGCAGCATTGGTGATTCGGCGCGTTGGCAATCACGCGCCAACAGGTGCAGCGCCGAACTCTTTTTTGCGTTGGCGTCGATGCTATCCTCGACCTGTTCCGCGCGGCGAAATTCCCCGAGAATCTCTTCAGACTGGGCAAGAAATGCTCGACTGTCGATGCGTCGTCGCGCAGGGATTGTCATCGCGAGCAAGACCCCGGCGACGGTCGCGTGAATGCCTGAATGGAGAAAAGCAACCCAAAGGCCAATACCGAGAATAGCATAAACGAGAGGATGGCGCGCGCCAGCACGGTTCAACGTGATGAGCGCCGCCAGAAACAGACCGGCGATGGCAAGATGAACTCCCGAAATCGTTTCGGTATAAAAGAACGCGATCACCAGGACAGCTCCTATGTCATCGGCGATTGCCAGCGCAGCGAGGAAAATGCGAAGCGATGTCGAAACACGATTGCCGAGAAGAGCGACGACCCCAAGGGCAAATGCGATATCTGTAGCCATCGGAATTCCCCAGCCCGATCCGCCGGGACCGCCACAATTGAATAGAGCGTATATTGCGGCCGGCACGAGCATTCCACCTATTGCCGCAGCGGCCGGTAACGCAGCTTTTTGAAATGAAGCCAGCTCGCCTGCGAGCGTCTCGCGTTTGATTTCCAATCCGACAAGAAGAAAAAATACCGCCATCAAGCCGTCGTTGATCCAAAAATGCAAAGGCTCCGATAACGTCTTGCCCGCGAAACCGAATGTCAGGTTGGCGTGCCAGAGATGGGAGTAGCTTGCAGCCCACGGTGAATTTGCCCACGCGAGCGCCAAGGCAATACAGCTGATCAAAAGAATTCCGCCGAATGCTTCCAGCTCCGCGAACTCCTGGAACGGACCAACGAGTCGTTCGATCGGCGTCGGTTGGTTCGATCGTGTGTCGTTCATTTCACACCGGCAACAGACATCCAATGGCTAGAACGAACCAATCCGATGTCGAAGATTCATGTTCTTTACTCGTTAGGCGATTTTGGGAATGTGAAGCCCCGGATTGCTTCCTTCAGTTGCGCCATTCCTGATTCCAAAGACAAGCGAGTAGATCGTTGGCAGAAGCACCATCGTGATCACGGTTCCCAAGGTTAATCCAAACATGATCACGACCGACATTGAGACCCAGAACACGTCGGTCAACAACGGGATTACCCCTAACACAGTTGTCCCGGCAGCGAGTAACACTGGCCGCAAACGAGATACTGCCGCATTAATTACTGCATCAAAGGGAGCCTGGCCGGCCGCCTGAAGTGCACCGATTTCGTCGATCAACACGATGGCATTTTTGATCATCATTCCGGCGAGACTCATAGCAGCCAGAAGCGCGACGAAGCCGAACGGCTGCCGCGTGATCAAGAGGCCGAGGGTCACGCCGATTATCGCAAATGGAATGATCAGTACCGATGATTAGCGGCTTCCGATAGGAATTGAAAAGCCCCACCAGAATCAACGCCACGATTAACGCGGCCGGCACAATGCCCGGGAGCAACGACGCCTGGGCGTCGCGCGCACTTTTGTATTCACCATCCCATTCCACTGTGTAGCCGGGTGGAAGCTTGATCTTCGAGATTTTTTCCACCAGCTCGGGTGTTCGCAATTCGGTCGCCAGCCCAACCGGAACCGCCTGGACCGTCACCGCCCGCCGCCTGTCCCAGCGCCAGATCAGAGGGTTCTCCCATTCCAGACGGATGTCCCGTGTTACCTGCCCAAGTGGAATAGTGTTTCCGCCCAGTGCGCTGGACACCTGCAACGTGGGAAGCGTCGCCGCCGCTTCATCCCGTTCCGAATCAACTGCACGCAGCACGATGGGAAGCAGCTTGTCCTTCTCCCGATACTGTCCCACGGTGACGCCATCAAAAGCTCGCCTGGTCGCGTCTGCAATGCCCTTACGGTTTACATTCGTCCAGCGACCGTTGGTGATGTCGTACTCGGCGACAATCGTCGGGACGCGTTGTCGCCAATCAGTGCGCACGACCTTCGCATGTGGGCTCGCCGCGATAATCTCTTTTGCCTCGTCTGCCAGCCGACGCAACGTGACGGAATCAGCCACGGCTGGCCCGCTGATCCGAAGCCGGACTGCCCAGGTCTCGCTCGGACCCAATCCATATTTTCGCGGAATGACTTCCGCGTCAGCCAGGTTCTCGCCAGCCCAAACATCAATCTCATGCATGAGCTTTTCGGCATCCCGAAAGTCCTTTAAACTGACGATCAATTGACCATACGAGGAGTAGGGTTTCTCTGGTTCGACAGGCAGGTAGAAACGTGGAGGTCCCTGGCCGATGAAAGCGGCGATGCTCTGAATCTCTTTTCGATTCGCCAATAGCTTTTCAATTCTGCCGACAACCTCCGAGGTGCGTTCGATCGTCGTTCCCTCCGGCAACCAAACATCCACCATGAATTGCGGCCGGGACGAGCTCGGAAAAAACATCTGGTTAACGAAACGAAAGCTCATCCCGGAGCCGAGCAGTAAGACGACAAACACGAGAAGAACCGGGATGCGCATTCGGAGCGCAGTGGTCAGCAGTTTGCGATATGCCTGGAAAAACCGGCTACCATATGGGTCAGTGCGCTCTGTACCTTTTGGGCTTGCCAGCATTAGCATGCCAACGACTGGAGTCACCGTAACTGCCACGATCCAGCTGAAACCAAGCGAAATCGCAACCATGGAAAAAAGGGAGGCACAATACTCGCCGGCGTTTTCCGTGGAAGCTGCGATCGGATAAAAGGCGAGAATCGCAATCGCCGTGGCTCCCAGCAGCGGCATTGCAGGTTTCGAGGCTGATTCGATCGCGGCTTCCTCGCGGTTCATGCCTCGTCCGAAACGAACGATCATATTATCGACCACGACGATGGCGTTATCCACCATCATGCCCATGGCGATGACGAGCGCACCTAACGACATGCGCTGCAGATCGATCTTCAGCACCGCCATGAAAATGAAGGTACCGAGGATCACCAGGACTAAACCGGTAATGCCGACGACGAGAGCAGGGCGCAGACCCATCGCGATCCAGAGCACGGCGAGAACAATCAAAACCGCGGCGACGAGATTTCTCACGAAATCAACGATCGAGTGGCTGACGAGATCGCCTTGCCAGGCCACGCGTTGAACCTCAATCCCGACTGGAAGATCCGCCGTCAGCTCGGCCAACCGACGATCCAGAGCGTGGCCCAACTTCACAATGCTGACCCCGGGCTGATTCGTGATGGCGAGCCCAATGGCTGGGCGGCCATCCACGCGCATAAGCGCCACGGGAGGCTGTTGATAATCACGACGTATTTCGGCGATATCACCCAGACGGACCAAACCAGCTGGCTCAGTCTTGCCGATCGGCCCACCACGGATCGACAAGTCCGCTATGTCCTCAGGCGTGCGGAACATTCCAGTCGTTGCAATCTGCACACGTTGGTTCGCGACGTCGATGGCGCCCGCATCGACGACCAGATTCTGTTGTTGAACAGTGTTTCGAATCTGATCGATGCTTACACCCGCATTTGCCAGCCGGCTTTGCGAGGCGTCAAGGTAGATGCATTCGGGCTGAACTCCCCATACCTCCACCCGGGCCACCCCTTTCACGAGACTCAGTTCCTTGCGCAGCCCATCAACATATCGCTCGAGGTCTGCGTTACTGAAGCCGTCGGCGATAACTCCAAGCACGAATCCATAGACATCTCCGAAATCATCCACGACTCTTGGCTCGCCTACGCCTGGCGGGAATTGACGACGCGTGTCGCCTACTTTGCGCCTTACTTCGTTCCAAACTTGCGGAAGCTGACCGGAGCGATACTGCGGCTGGATCGCCACGTTGATCTGCGATAATCCCTGCCGCGAAAACGACGAGACATATTTTACTTGCGGCATTTGCTGGATCGCCAACTCCAGCCGGTCTGTTACCTCCAGTTCTACTTCTTGCGGTGAGGCCCCCGGATAAGCTGTGACGACCACAGCGTTCTTGATCGTAAACTCGGGATCTTCAAGCTGGCCGAGCGTAAAGTACGAGGCGATGCCGGCCACGATCAGGATGAACGTCGCGAAAAGCGTGAACGTGCGACCCTTAACCGCGGCTGCAGTCAGGCTCATCGCGTAGCTTCCGGAGCCGAAGCGTTCGTAAGCGGAGCCGGTGTGGCAACTTCATCCGGTGACTCCATGATGCGAACCTTTTGCCCTTCTTTGAGATAGTGAACGCCTCCGGTAACAACGGTTTGACCGGCTTTCAGACCTTCGACTAGGAACCCGACTGTTGTTGGACGCAGCGTTTTTACAGGTTGGCGATGCACGGTCATGGTCGATCTATCCACGAGCCATACACAGGTTGCGCCATCGCTTCCCTCGAATAGGGCTGACGCTAAGAGCTCCATCGCCTTCGGTTGCGTGCTCGGAGGTTCCAAGCGTGCCCGCAGCTCGCCGCTCATCCCGGGCAAAATCCGAACACCCGCTGGCTGATCCATTAGCACAGTTAATCGATAGGTGCGCGTGGAGCGTGATGCCTCGTGCGAAACGTCTTGGATTGTAGCCGGCAATTTGTTCCCTGGAGCTGCTTGGAATGTCACCCAAATTTCCTTCGCATAAGGCAGAAGCGGCATTGCGGTCTCAGCTAGATCGACTCCGAACTTGATGCGCGATGTATCGAGCAAACGCAGGATCCGCTGTTTGGCCTGCACCGTCTGAAAGTTCTGCGCGTAGCGGGCGGCAATTACGCCATCGAAGGGAGCGGTCAGTTGCGCGTAGCTCAATTCGCTCTGGGCGATGTCACGTTTGGTCCTCAACGCGGCAACGTTCGCCTTGCTGGTCTCGACCTGGGCCGCGGCTCGATCCACATCGACCTGCGGGCCAGCCTTCTTCTCGAACAAATTCCTGCTGCGCGTAAGCGTGACGTTGGCCACTTCGAGGTTTGCTTCTGCCGAGCTCAGTTCTGCCTCGGCGTCACGTAAACGCACTTGGAAATCAGTTGGATCAAGGTTCGCCAGCACCTGACCCTTCTTGACCTTATCGCCAACGTTTGGCGATAACTCAATCAACGAGCCGCCAACCCGAAACGATAGTTCCGCCTCCTCGTTTGCCTCAGCCTGTCCGGGAAATGCGCGTCCCCCTGATTCTTGGGAAACCCCGATGCTCATTGTCCGGACGGGACGAACCACCTCCTGAGGCGTTGAAGTAACCTGGCGTCCGCAGCCGGTGATCAAGATCGGCGCCAAGACGGCCCCGATGAACACTTGCTGATACTGCATCGATGAAAACCTTGTTGTATCCGAAAGCGGATCCCTAAGAATAGGAGTCAAAATAAAATGCACAATCAGAAAGCTGAACTGCACTGCTTCGCAGCTCACGACTGCTCAGATGATGTGGGCAATACCGAGACTGTTTTCCAATTGAAGGCAATGGCGAGCATGCGAAAGACAAAGCAACAGCTAATCGCCAGCAATGCTGCTGTTGTGGCCGCCATCTTGAAGTACAAGATAAGCAACGTAAACAAGCTTGCTCCAATCAAGGCGGCGAGCACGTAGAGCTGTCCCGGTTTGAACAGGAGCGGTTCGTCGCTCACCAGCACATCACGCAACAACCCGCCGCCGCAGGCAGTCACGATGCCGATCATGATCGCAGTCAGAATCGGGAGCTGGGCGTTGAGCGCGTGCTCAACACCAACGACCGCATAACAACCCAATCCAAGCGCATCGGCAAACAAAAAGGCAGTTTGCAAACGAGCGATGTGATTGCGAAACAAGGCCGCGGCAATACAGCCGATAATAACAACAGCAAGATAACGCCCATCGCTCATCGCAAGGGGCGGTCCGTGTTGAATGAAAATACCGTCCCGAATCAAACCGCCGCCCACTCCGCTCACCAGCGCCAGCACGAATAAGCCGATCACGTCATAGTGCCGTCGAATCGCGAGCAAGGCGCCGGTCATGGCGTAGAGGCATGTGGCGCTGAGATCGATGTAAATCGGAAGTGTGAAATGGCTCCTCATAACCAGGCATCCTCCCTGGCCGTCGCGCGCAGCTCGGTTGAAGGTAAATGTCCACTAGTTGAGGCCGCGCCCCGGATTTCCGAAATCAAGCTAATGAAGACTGTTAACATCTGGAGAGTCGAAGAAGCTCCGGTTAGATGGGTGCTGCTCCGACGAACGATTGGATGCACAGCCAGCTAGAAGGAGCACTGAAAACACAAAGACTAAGGTCGCTGTTCTCACGGTCCGCGAAGAATTGCCTAACGAGAAATGTGAGGAATTATTCCGTCCGATCCGCGTGCGGTTCTGGCGGTAAACCGATAGGAGCGGAGGCATGGGGAATCGTCCTGGCTGAAAGCGCGCTGGCGGTAAATTATGTGATAACTCACGACATCGCAACGCATCGTCCGCTGCATTGCACGCCTGCAAAAAAGCAGGAAGGATCGACGACACCATGCTGGTACAAAACCAGCTACGTCATCATCGCGACCAAAACTGGCCCCCATGCCGTGAGCACGATATTGCCAATCGCGTAGGGCACGGTGTAGCCGAGAGCGGGGAGGTCGCTCTGCGCCTCTTCCTGGACCGCGCGAAGCGCTGCGGTGATCGTCCCTGCGCCGCAACAAGCACCCAGGACAATCACAGGGTTCATCTTCAGCACATAACGACCGAACAAGATAGACACCGCGTGCGGTAGAATCGCGATCACGAGGCCGACGAAGACCAGACTGACCCCCGACTTCTGGAGCCCCGAAAAAAAGCTGGGCCCCGCGGCAAGCCCCACGCAGGCCATGAAGACTGTCAAACCCACCGTGTCGAAGATCCACATGGCCGACCCTGGGATTCGACCGAATGTCGGATGAACAGCACGCAGCCAACCGAATATCAGACCCATGATCAGCGCGCCTCCGCTGGCGGTGAGGGTGAGCGGCAGTCCGGCAACTGTAAGGGTGAGCAATCCCATGAAGCCGCCGAGGACGATCCCCAAACCAACGAAGATCATGTCCGTCATCACCGTCTGGCGATCGGCGTAGCCTAGCTCCTTGGCCGCGCGCTCGACATCGCGCGCGGCTCCGACGAGCGTCATTACATCGCCGCGCTCCACCCGCGTCGCAGGCGAGAACGGCATCGGCTCGCCAGTCCTGATCAGCTTTTTCAAAAAGACACCGCGCGCGAACTCCAAAGCCGCCAGCTCTACAATAGTTTTGCCGATGAAAGACTTGTTGGTGATCACCACGTCGAGCACCTCGATCGGAAAACTCAAGAGTTCCTTGTCATCTACTTCGGCGCCGATCTCTGCTCCGCGGGCCGTTAGCAATTCCGAGCGTGTCAAAACCGCGATCACGTCACCCTCGCGAACAACCGTATTCGGATCGGGCTCGATGATCTTGCCCTCCCGTCGAATCCGGGAGATAAACACGCGAGCCTGTTTGGGACGCGCCTCCAGTTCGCCCACATTCCGATTGATCAAATCCGCGTTCGAAACCTGGTACGCGCGAACTGCCAGGGCCTGGTAGGCTGATGTAGTCTCCGGCTCGCCACCGCCTGAGGCTGCGATCTTCGCACGGAGTTTTCGGGCCTCCTCCTTCAGATTCACGCGCATCAGCTTCGGACCCACGTTCGGGAGAAACCAAACGATAAACGCCGTGCCGATAAGATAGGTGACGGCGTAGGCTACCGGGATGTTATTGATTAGGTTCGTTTTGTCCGCATCCGTTATGGTAGCGATGCGACCGATGGCATCGCTTGCGGTTCCGATGACCGTCGATTCCGTGAATGCGCCGGCAAGCATGCCAGCTGCCGTGCCCACGTCGTAACCGAGGAGTTTCGCGGCGGTATACGCGGCGAGCAGGCACGTGACGCAGAGGACAAGCGTGATGGCAAGCTGCGGCAACGCATCCTTCTTTAGCGCGCGGAAGAACTGGGGTCCAACCTTGTAGCCGGTGGTGAAGAGAAAGAGATCAAAGAAGACATACTTTACCACGGCGGGAACCTGGATGTTCATTTGCCCGATCGCGACTCCCGCGAGCAGCGTGCCCACGGCCGTGCCCAGGCTGAACGTCCCAATCTTAAGGCGGCCGATGAAGAAGCCGATCGCCAGGGTTAAGAAGACCGCGAGCTCCTGATGCTCCCTAAGGGCTTGGGTGAGATAGTTCATGTTGGCGGCTGTCTTTCAAGTTTGTGGTCGTTGATCACAGGAGTCGTTAGGCCTGACAGGAGTAGTCGTTAGGTCAAAGACATCCTCCGTGGTGGCCGACTTGTTAGAACTTGATCACGTAGTTAAAAATCGCGCGGAAATCGGTGAGGTTGTCGACGTTTCCTCCAAACTGCTGGACGACCCCATAGCGCAGACGCAGCGATAAGCCTTCCAGAACGCCTTTTTTGGGACCCCACTGGAGATTAAAATCGAACTCGTTCTGCCGATACTGGTTCGCGGAATCCGGGTCCGTGCCAAACACCGCCAGGGCATAGGCGCTCAAACCGTCGACCCAGGGAAAATCATAACCAGCCCGGAGTAAAAATGCCCCTTCACCCGCTCGATTGAAGTCTTGAACCTGAACACTGGTATAGCCAGGATAGCCGCTCCACGGGTTTTGCAAGTTGGCAGTGCCCCAGGCTTGGGTGAAAGCCGCCGTGAACAGCGCGTTCCGGATGGGCAGATCTACTTTGACGCCGAATTGATGGCCCGAGAAACTGTGGCCCTGCAGGTCGTTATTTCCGACACTGCCTTGATCCACATACTGGCCAGCGAACTTTAGCTTCCAGTCATCGGCCAGCGGGACTTCCAGTTTCGATTCCGCATATGCGATATTGATAATGTCGTCGCTGTAGTAGTCGATCGCACCAATGGAGAATTTTCCTTTCTCATAGAGAGCTCCCGCTGCCCAGACGCCTCGCTCAACATCAGCGCCCGCGTCTTCTGACATCCAGACAAATTCGCTGTCATTTTGCGCTTTGATTTTGTAGAAATACCCGAGTCCGTACTTGATTGCCGCGACGTCCTCGGCCGGGGTTGGCGTCGGGACGGCGACCTCCTTTCCCTCTTTGCCCAGGTCCATACCGTCCGCGGTCACGTCGTCGTCGCTGCTGCTCGAACCAAGCTTGGTCCGGCCCTGCAAAACGATCGCTTCAAACGTATTTGGCGTCATGCGAGTGTCGTTGCGGTTGATAAAAGGCGTGTCGTAGCCCTTGGCGCCGACAGTAATGCCCACGTCTTTAACGATCCGGAATTCGGCGTAGAACTCGCCCAGGACCGTATACCCATTCTGTCCGGGCGCTAGGAGGCCGGTTCCATCCCTGTCGTCAGGGGCATATATGGGGTTGGAAGTGTAGACCGTCGCTCCGAAGGCAACATGATCGAGAAAGTAACCGGTCTTCACTCCCAGCCATCCGCCGATGGCCCAGGCCTGTTTCTCTGCACCAGTGAAGTCGCTGCGATCGAAATAGAAACTGCGCAAGTTGAATTCGAACTTTGTATCTTTCAGGGCTTGTCGGCGCTCTTCCAATCGCCATTCACGGAAGTCAAATGAGTCAACGAGGGGTGTCTGGCCTTGCTCGGTAGATGTTAGCGCGCTGTCCTCGGGAGCGACCTGCGTCACTGTTAGGACGGGAGGGACTTGCGTCACCGCGAAGGAGAGATCAGACGGGCCGGCCGTCCAAACGTCTATCCCCTTCTCCTGCTGACCGAGGGCAGTATCCGTGCCGCTCAACACGGTCAGTAGTGCCACTACGGTGCATGCGGAGTCACGAAGAGAAGTTCGTATACTCATGATGGTTTACTGGGGGCTGACCTTCACCGGGGCCTGCTAGCATTGGCTTTCTCCCCGTCAGGGGTAATATTTTTTCACCCTTCTTTCCTTTCTATTTGCGACAGCAGCATCGCGAAGTAACCGAGCTAGCGTTTCGCTCTCGTCGGGGGTGGCGGGGCGCTCTTGCCTGTAGCTGCTTCATAAGCCTGCCTGTACCCGCGCGCGATGGCGCGCACCGCCCGACCGATGTCGTCGTAGACATGATTCTCCAAGTTCGCGAAGGATATGCGCACCGACCAATCGGGAGCGGCAAAGCCGCCGCCGTTGAGCAAGACGATGCCGTGGTCCTCGGCCAACCGGAACACGATGTCGAGCGGGTGCACGTTCGCCTTCATCCACTTGACGACCTCCTCGCCCAGGTATTTGCGGGCAAAAAACTCGAAATCGATCAGCCCGTAATAGTAGTCGAAGTACTGATTCGGACCGACTTCGATGTCCAGTCCTTCAATCGTTGCGTCGACCCGCTTCTTGCAGATGCCGATGCAGGCTTTCTGATAGGCCTTCTTTTCGTCCATCAGCTCGCTGAGCGAGAACAGCGTCATCATGACCTGCTGCGGAAGCGACAGTCCGGCTGTGTGATTGAGCGCGATGTCGCGGCTGTCGGCAACGATGCGGTCGATGAAAGCGAACTTGCGCGGCTCGAGGGTGAGCCCGCCGTAGCGCTTGTCCAACAGTTTCTTAATCGGCTCGGGATGCGCGGCGATCATCTTGTCAAAGATGTTGTTCTCGTAGACCGCAATCGCTCCGAGCCGCCACCCGGTGCAGCCGAAGTACTTGCTGTAAGAGTAGACGCCGATCGTGTTCTCCGGGAACTCTCCCATCAGCGAACGGAAACCCGGGACGAACGTGCCATAGACGTCGTCGGTCAGCAGGATCAGGTCGGGCCGTTTCTTGAGAACGGCCCCGATTTTCTTAATCGTCTCTGGAGAAAGCGCGACAGCGAATGGATTGCCAGGATTGACGATGAAGAACGCCTTGATCTTCGGGTCGAGGAGCTTTTTGATCTCTTCATCCGGATACTGAAACCGATCCTCCTGCTTCGCGTGAATCTCGATGTAATGGAGGTCATAGTCCTCCAGATGCGCCATTTCCAGGTAGGGCGTGAAGATCGGTACCCCGAGCGCTATCGTGTCGCCGGGATTGAGAATCCGATTGCTTTTTAGCGACTTGAAAATGTAGCACATGGCGGCGGTGCCGCCCTCGACCGCGTAGATCTTGAACTTGCCTTCCGGCCGTGGATTTCCGCACATGGCCCACTCCAGGTACTCGTGAACGATCTGTTCGTTGTGCACCAGCATGCGGTCTGGCACCGGGTAGTGATCGCCGATGATGGAATCCACCAACTCGTGCACGAACTTGTCGGGGTCGAAGCTGAACTTGTTCACCGCCCACGGCACCATCGCCTGCAGAAAGGACGCCCCCGGCATGTCAGTTGTGTTTCGCGAACCAGGCTTCGAGTCGGCCGGCAATTCCCTCTGCGCTAGGCATCCCGCCTACACCGGGTGGCAGGTCGAGCACCCGCTTGCTCTCAGTAACTGCGAACTGCCCGAGGAGGAAGAACGCTTCGCGCGGCTCAGTGGCGACCCAGTTTGGGTTGCCACGACCGGCGTTCAGGTACGACAGGGAATTTTCCAGCGCGGTTTTCGATGCCACTTTTTGGACGAAATCCTTGATCTCGAACGGACCGAGTTTGTCGAACTCTTTCAGTCTCGCAGTATCTGATAATGGGCGACTGCGACGATGAGGTTGTCCGTTAGCTTTCGCAGCCCGAGAGGGTTTGCTTTTTGTTGTCATAGTTTTCTTTGTTGTTGAATCATGTTCGGAAAATGTGTTCTCACGAGAGCAACATGATGATGACCATGCCCCAGATCGTCAGCAGGGTGTTACCTACGGCGTAGGTAACGGTGTAGCCGAGCGCCGGGATTTGGCTCTTGGCTTGGTCGCACACCAGACCAAGCGATGCCGTCGTCGTGCGCGCCCCGGAAACGATGCCGAGGTTGAGCGCGTCGTGGAAGCGGAACACGTACTTCGCGACGAACATGCCGAGAACCAGCGGGACCGTGGTGGCGAGGGCGCCCCACAGGAAGAGACCGATGCCCTGCGTTTTCAGACCGTTGACGAAGCCCGGGCCGGCGGAGATGCCGACGATGGCAATGAAGATGTTGAGGCCGACCGAGTTCATGAACCAGACGGTGGGCGTCGGAATGCGGCCGAACTTCGGGCGCACTGAGCGCAGCCAGCCGCCGATGATTCCGGCGATCAGCGCTCCGCCGGCGGTCGACAGGGTAAGCGGCGCCCCTGCCACCTTGAAGACCAGCGAGCCGATCAACGCACCGACCACAATCGCCGCGCCGACGAACGCCATGTCGGTTATATCGGTGGGACGGTCGGCGACACCCAGCATCTTGGTGGCGGCGGCAATATCCTCCGTGCGGCCGACCAGGGTGAGCAAGTCGCCGCGATTGATTTCGGTGCCGGGCAGGATGGGGATATCGGTAGCGGTAGCGCCGCGCGTGATCTTGCGCAGGAACACGCCGCGCGCCGCCGGGCGCGTCGCCAGTTCCTCGAGCGTCTTGCCATCGACTTCTTTGTTCGTTACCAGGACGTCGACGCCCTCCACCGGCACGGCGAGCAGTTCGCGATCCTCGACTTCAACCGCCGCTGTCCCGAGGATGTTCACCAGCACTTCGCGCTCGCCCGCGACCGCCACCACGTCGCCTTCCTTCAGGACGATGTCCGCGGTCGCATCCATGATCTCGCCCCCGCGCCGAATGCGCAGGATGAAGAGGCGCGCATCGGGCACCAGCGACTCAGCCTCGGCGACGCGCAGACCGGCGGCCTTGCCACCCGGCTGCACCTTGTAGGCGCGCAGCGCCCAGCGTGTCCAGGCCGTGCCCGGACCGCCCAGACCTGTTTCTTGCCGCCCCCATGCTTCTCCTCGTAGTCCTTGCAGGCGGCGACTAGATCGATGCCCAGCAGCTTCGGGCCGATGACGGCGATCACGATCGCCGAGCCCATTGTGCCGAACATGTAGGTTACGGCATAAGCGATCGGCATCGAGTCGAGCAGAGCCTTGGCTTGATCGGCAGGCAGCCCCAGCCGGTTGATAGCGTCGGTCGAAAGCCCCATCGCGGCAGAGATCGTCTGCGAGCCCGAGTAGAGTCCGGCCGCGTAGCCGAGGTCGTAGCCGGCGAACTTTGCGACCACCACGCAGGCGGCCAGGCTGAATACGCACTGCACCACCGAGAAGATCGCCTGCGGCAGGCCGCTGCTGGCAATCCCGCGAACGAACTGCGGCCCGACGGCGTAGCCGACGGCGAACAGGAACATGAGGAACGAAAACGCCTTGAGCGGCTGGTTGACCGTGATCCCGATCTGCCCGATCACGACGGCGGCGATCAGGGTGGCGGTCACCGACCCGAGGCCGATCCCCTTGTAGGTGAACTTGCCGAAGTAGTAACCTAAGGCGAGCGCGAGAAAAATCGCGATTTCCGGGTAGGTCTTAAGCGTCGTGAAGAACCAGTCAATCATGTTATGCTCCGTGTTAGCTCGGTTGTTTCAGTTGTTGAGGTGGTCAATGGGTTAGGCCTTTCGCGTTCTTTTTTTTGGAGTGACTCGACGAGAAGCCCGACGGCTAGGACTCGCGTTTTTTCTTCTGCTAGCGCCAAGCTTTTCCGGCTTGATCAGTTCCAGGCCCAAGGCTGCCTGGTAGCCGTGGATTTCCTTCACATCGAGCTTGCGCATGAAGTCGATGGTCTCCTTCGTAATGACCTGGCCCGGCACCATGATCGGGAAGCCCGGGGGATAAGGGATAACGAATTTTGCCGAGACAGCCTGGCCGCTTTTGACCATGTCATCGATCTCCTTGCTGTGCAGTTTCACATGCGTGCAGTTCTCCGCGTCATAGGCGAGGAAGAAAGGTGTGCGCATGTCCCCCTCGTTTGTCTTGCCGCGGGGATCTTCGCGGAAGGCGTCATGGAAGCGGCTGAAGTTGGGAAGGTCGGGAACGTCTGTGACCAGACTCTTCACGCGCGCGTCAAACGCCGCCTTCTCGTCGCGGTCACTTGAGAGCCTGTGCTCCAATTCGCGCGAGATATCCGCGAGAACCTTGATCAGGTAGGCAATGTCACTGCGGGTGTTGTTAATATTGGTCTGGAGCAGGACGCTGTTGCGTGAGGTCTTGTTGAGCTGGATGTCGAACTTACTTGCCAGCAATCCCTTGAACTGGGTGCCATCAAACCCGGCGGAGCCGCACAACAGAGTGATCCGAGTAGGATCCAGAACGAACTCGTCGGTCGCCCAGGCGTCATAGATGGTTTTCCAGTTCACACCATCCGCATGGAAGTCTTCGAATCCGCTGGCACGGTGCTCGGCGGGCACCATCTGGGCGTTGGTCGCGATGCGGAAGTACTTGGAGATGAGCGGATGTTTGTTCACCTCACGGCGTAGGATCAGGGAAAGCTCGATCGAGCGGCCCACCAGCTCATACCCTTCGAGTTCTGCTTGTCGGCGGGCCACGTCGAGTGATGCGATCAACTGGAGATTGGGTGAGGTGCTGGTGTGGGCAAAGAACGCCTCTTTGAATGACGCCTCCGTGCTCTCCCAGCAATCATCATTCACCATGATGTAGGACCCCTGACGGAAGCAGGACAGCGACTTGTGGGTCGAGGTTGTCGCATAAACTCGGATCTTTACCGCATCCGGATCGGGCAACAGATGTGTGTTGAGTAGTTGCTTCTCATTCTTCGGTTCAATTTTACCGTGCTTCTTCTTGAATTCGTTATACTCAGCGCGGTATGCCTCGCTGGCATACTTCTCGCGTAGGGCTTCGCAGGCACCCATGGCCGAACGCATGCGGTGGAATTGAGAGAAGCGGCTATAAGCGTACCAAGCCTCGTCCCAGAGGAAGACCATGTCTGGTTTGATTGCCAGCACCTCTTCCATGAAACGCTGCACGTTATAAACGTGGCCATCAAAGGTGCAGTTCGTGAGCAATAGCATGCGCGCGCGGTCGAGGCGTCCTTCCGCCTTTAGGTCGAGCAGAGCCTTCTTGATCGTGCGTAGCGGCACCGCGCCATACATCGAATATTCGGTCAGCGGATAGGCTTCCACGTAGAGCGGCTGACCGCCGCAAAGCACGAGACCGTAATGGTGCGATTTGTGGCAGTTCCGATCCACGAGCACGATGTCTCCCGGCCGTACGATGGCCTGCGCCGCAATCTTGTTAGAGGTGGAGGTGCCGTTCGTTCCGAAAAACAGTTGCTGGCAACCAAAGGCCCGTGCTGCCTTTTCGTGAGCGACTTTAATATTGCCCGTCGGTTCCAAGAGCGAATCCAACCCGCCAGTGGTGGCGGAAGATTCAGCCATAAAAATGTTGGCGCCGTAGAAGTGACCGAAGTCCCGAATCCAGTGTGAATTGAAGACCGACTTGCCGCGTGCCACCGGCAGGGCGTGGAAGGTGCCGATCGGACGGCGCGCGTAGTTTTTCAGGTTATTGAAATACGGCGTGTCGTAGCGCTGGTTCACCCCCTCCATGAGAGCCAGGTGGATCTCCATCAGATCTTCGATCCCGTAGAAGACGCGCCGGATGTTTTTGGAATCGAGATGGCTCGCCATCTTTTCCACCGCGCCATCTATGATTAGATAAACGTCCAGCTCGGGGCGGATCTTCCGAATCGCGCGGGCGAGGGCTACCCCGTAATTCTTCGGCTCCATTGAACCGGGTTCGAAAGAAAGGTGCTGGGCCAGATAAGTGCGCAGCAACGGCGCATCGAATTGGGATTTGAAGCGGAAGTTGTCCCTGATGACCACCGCCTGCAGATCGGCATTCATCACCACGCCGAGGATGCCTTCTTCAAAACTCGGCACCGTGACCGCTTCATACACAAACGGATCTTCCGGACGCCGAAGCTGCCGTAATTCGGCACGTCCCTGGCGCACCTGTTCCGGCGTTGGATCATCGCTGACAATCAGCACCTCAAAGTAGGGCTTGGTCAGGTCACCGGTGTCGAAGTAATCTTTGAGCAAGCGATCATTCCGTTCCGTCTCTGCTTCCTCGCCGACCTTCCAGGCATTGCTGGAACGACGATAGGAACCAGTGATGATGGCCTTGGCGATGCGGTTCGTTAGTCTTGAGAAAGTGGAATAATCACTCCGGCCCAGCGCCTCTTTCAGCGCACTCATCATGGCTTCGCCCGGATAAGCGCGGAACGTCTCCAGAACACCAAGTGGTTCGAGCAGACCTTCCACTTTGGCGAGGGTTTCCTTAGTGGACGCGCCGGAGGAGGATTGGGCGACAAGGGTCTGAGCCGCATGAGCCAGATCCTGCCAGCGATCGCAGCGAGCCTCGCCGGCGCTAAACATACCGACAGAATAACGGGATGAGGACTTGGATGTTTTTGGCGATTGAGTGGACATGGTTATGGCGTGGGTGGGTTGTTTTTCTGCGTTCGGGAAACCTTTCCTTGGCGGTTCATGCGGCTGCACGACGGATGGCTTCGAGCACCTGGGAGCCCGAAGCAGTTTTTTGGAAATAGGCCGCGCAACCCGCGGCTTCGCCTTCAGCGCGGGCGGCAGGATCATCGTGCGCGGTGATGAAGATGAAGGGCGGAGGTGCACCCTCGGCCGTGAGACGCTGAGCTAGCTCGATGCCTGACATACCCTCGAGCTGGACGTCCAGCAGGAGGCAGTCGAACCGCGGCTGTTTCGTGTCCGCGAGAAATGCTTCTGCCGAAGGATACGTGATCGGCTGAAGGCCAGCAGCCCGCAGCAGCCGGCCAAGCGACTGGCACAGCTTTTCATCGTCATCGACGACGGCGACATAGGTTTGTTTTGTGCTGCTCATCGGAAATCGATGAGCACCCTAGACTCCGGCGCGATGTGCTGGCTACTGTCCTTTAGGGAAGGTCGGTGGGAACTCAGCCAATACGCCCGCTTGGAGCGCGAGCCGTGTGAGTTCCGCCACGGAAGGCACGCCCAGTTTGGTCGTAATGCTCTGACGATGGCATTTGACGGTGCGTTCCGTGATGCCGAGATCATCGGCAATCTGCTTGTTCAGCCGTCCGCGAATCACATGACCGAACACCTCGCGCTCGCGCTCGGTCAGAGCCCCGATTCGCTCGTTTGCTTCCCGCCGCTGCACTCGTGTTTTTCGTTCGCGTGCATCCCTGGCCACCGCGCGCCGGATGGCATCGAGTAACAACGCCTTGGGCGCGCTCTTGACCAGGAAATCCTCGGCGCCACCGCGCATCGCGCGCACGCTCGAGGGGATGTCGCCATGACCGGTGAGAAAAAGAATAGGCAGCGGGTTGCGAGTCCGCGCCAGGGCCGCTTGCAGATCGAGGCCATCCATCCCCGGCATCTGCAAATCCGCCACCAAACAACCAACCGCGTCTTGATCGCGCTGCGAGAAAAAGTCGGCGGCGGAAGCAAAGGTCTTCACCGCAAATCCGCTGGCCCTCAGCAATCGCGAACTGGCTCGGAGGAATGAAGCGTCGTCGTCAACAATATGAATGACTGGTTCCGCGGAGTTCATGAATTGCTGGTCTCTTCCGCCGGTGGCAGCGTGAAACGAAACGTCGCGCCACTGCCATTGTTGTTCGCAGCCCACAACCGTCCGCCGTGGGATTCAACGATGGTGCGCGAGATCGCCAGGCCCATGCCCATTCCGTCCGGTTTGGTCGTGAAGAACGGATCGAAGATGTGCGTGAGCTTCTCCGCGGCGATGCCATGCCCGGTGTCGCTGACCGCGATCTCGACGGTGCGCTCGGCCCCTACTCGCGCGCTGACAGTGACGCGCCGATTCTGTGGGCTGACCTCTTTCAGCGCGTCCATGCCATTCAGGATGAGATTGAGGAGAACCTGCTGGAGATGCACGCGGTCGCCCCGCACCGGCGGCAGATCCGCTGGCAGATTCACCGTCAGCTTCACGTGCCGGGTCGCTGCGTCAGACCGCGCGAGCTTCGCGACATCGTCGATGAGTTCGGTTAGGTCGAGCAATTGAGTGTCGAGGACGTGTCGCTTGAGCAGAGCACGCATTCGGTCAATGACGCCGCCTGCTCGCTGGTCGTCGGCGCGAATGTCGGCCAGGATCGCGCGGATTTCTTCGAGGTCCGGCGTCTCACTCTGCATGAAAAGCTCCGCCGCCTCGGCGTTGCGTAGGATCGCGCCGAGCGGCTGATTGATTTCGTGCGCGAGCGCCGAGGCCAACTGGCCCATCATCGAGACGCGACCGACGTGCGTGATCTCGTCCTGCAATCGCCGCGTCTCCATCTCAAAGAGCGCCTCGGCCTGTTTTCGCTTAGTCACGTCCATTGAAACCCCCAGAAGCCGGGTTGATCTCCCGCCGCCGTTGCCGAGACAACGCGCGCGCCCGCTGATCCAGCGCACCGTTCCATCCGGCAGCAGAATGCGATACTCAATTTCGTAGCTGCCCTTTGTTTCGATCGCTCGCTTTATCGCCGAATCACGCAATGGCTGATCATCCGGATACACTCTCTCCTGAAAGGTCGCGTAATCGACGCCTTTTCCCGGAGGGATTTGAAATAAATCGCGCATTTTGTCCGAGACCCAGACCTCATTCGTCGCAGTGTCTAGCTCCCACACTCCCAACTGGGCCGCTTCGGCCGCGAGAGCCACCCGGTCCTCGCTTTCGATCAATGAGCGTTCGGCGCGCCGACGTTTGATCAGATTTGCCAGCAGCCCAAAGATAAGCAGCGCCTGGAGAATGAACACCGATATCCCGGCGATGATCCATCTTTGATATCGCTCCCAAATCGTCGGTTCACGGAACAAGACAGTGCTCCCCGGCGGAAGGAGTTTTTCATCGATTTTCCAGCGCTTCAACTCCCGCCAGTCATACCGGGGGGACAGGGGTCCCACGATCTTGGGCGGGAAACCTGAGGCCGGTTCGCCATGCAAAATGCGAACTGCGATACGGGCCGATTCGATTCCTTCACGCTCGGCCTGATACAGTCGGCCGCCGACAATTCCCAAGCCGAGTTGATGCTGAAAGATGCTGTTGATCGGCGCATTCGCGACCGCATGAATCCGTTGCAATGCCTCGTCTGCATTGTGCGTTACTCCGGTGGCATCGCGTAGCAGCAGGATAAGAAAAATGTAGGAATTCGGAGGCAACGCTCGGGTCTTTTCCAGCATCTGATCCAATGACAGGTCATTGAGCCAGATGAAATTGATGCGATTTGTAAACTGCTCAAACTCCTTGCGAAACGCGGCTGTCCAGTACTGTTCGACCGGCGACGCGCCGATCACGACCGCAATGTTCTTGGTTGCCGGAGCGATTTGGAGAATGTCCTCGACGAAACCCGGTGCATCAAAATTTTCCCCAATGAAAGCGGCGTTTTTCTCTAGCGCATCGGGAGCTAAACGCCGGCGATCCATTCCGGTGTAGAGGATGGGAGTTTCCGGAAAAAGGCGGTCCCGGTATTGCGCCACAAAGACGCCCGCGGGTGAACCGATTGGCACCACCAAATCTGGTTGCCAATGTGACTGCCGCTTTTGTAGGGTACTCGACTAGGGCCTCTTGCAAAGTTGGATCTGAGTAGCGCGCCATATCCAGCGAGACTTCGTCGAGATCAACGCGTTCTCCCATCTTCTCAACCAGTTCGGTCTCAAAGGCGATCGAATGAGTGGTGAACGGCGGCGCGACGCTCCCGAAAGAATGAACGACGAGGACGCGCTTCGGCTCCTTCGCCGACGCGGTGCTCGTGAAAAAAAATAGAATTGCTGCGGCAGTCGCGAAGAACAGAAAGAACTCCCCGCGGAGCCCCTGCCGGATCTTACACAATGGCAACATAAACCTGAGGCCGCCCCTGCCTAGAACGCTGTGAAGAGAGTTGCCTGGAAGTTCAATGCATTTTCTTCGAACCGCTGGGAGGAATTCGCCTGCGAAGGATTCGCTGTGTAATTGAGGCCGAGGGTGAGGTAGACCCCGGGCCTTAGATTTGCCAGGTACGAAATGGTTGCCGGCCAAGTCTCATGCTTCCCGTACATCCCAACGGCATGTTGAGTATTGAGGTTATCGACCAGGTAAGGGCTGTTAACCTGATAGTAATAATCCAGCGATGCGAGATCTTTCGGGCGGGACGCGAAAGGGGCTCTCATGAACAGTGGCGCAGAGGTCTTGCTTCGAATTCCGCCAATAAATACCAGGTATTTGGTCCGGGACGCTATGAGACTTTGGTCCAATAGGAATGAACCGCTCATTTATTGTCGCCTCTTGGTAGCTCTGTCATAGCCCTGAATTTTTGACCGATGACGCTGATTACGATATGCCGCGCACACACTGCACCAACCCCGAGTTTGTTCACGGCGGCAGGCAAAAAAACCTGTGAAAGGTACCGTGCGGCCAGTATAGGGCTAAAGTCCAATATACGAAGCGATGGGCAGTCCAGTAAATTTACGGCGTTTCGAAGCAGAAGCAGGAAAGGAATCAAACGTTGAACTCGCCCATGAATTGTAATCTCGTCGTTCTAAATTTTCTTAGTTCGGGTAATGGATGGGATCTCATCACACGAATACATCCAACACGAAAAAAGCAGGTGATTGAAATATGAAATTAGAAGCTTCAGCCATCCAATCCTCGGATAGCACGCGCCGGCCTCGCAGCAGACGCTTCGTTCTGTTTCTTGCTTTAATTTTCCTGGCACTACCGTCGCGCGCCCACGCCTCGTTTCTCCACGGCGAGACGCTCGATACAGTCGCGGGCGTCATTGCGTGGTTTGCGTTCATCCTCGTCCCGCCCGTCTTGATCGGGGCCTTCCTGCTGGTCCATATCCTCCCCGAAAAGGTTGCCGAAAAGCGGCACCATCCGCAGCTCGGGGCTATCAAGTGCCTGTGCCTGCTCTCGCTTTGCTTCGGCGGACTGCTCTGGCCGACTCGCCTGGCTTTGGGCCTACTCAAAGCCGGTTTTTCACAAGATGGCGTACGGCACGGATGTCGATCTCTCGCACGAGCAGACCGGGTGAGGAAAAATCCGCCGCCAGTGAACTCGAACAACTCCGCTCCCGCGTCGCAGAACTCGAAGCGGAGATTAAAGGAGGGAAAGCGTAATGGAAGTCATCCTGCTTGGCATCTACGGGTTCTTCGTCTGGCTCATTTTCTATAAATTCAAGTGGCTGCCCATGAACTTTACCGCGGCGGTCATTACCATCACGCTGCCCATCGTGGCAATGATGGCTCTTTTCCTCCTTCTGAACATTGCCGCGCCCGCGACTGACGACGTGCGCGCGATGAACTATGTCATCCCGATCGTTCCGCGCATAACCGGTCAGGTGACCGAGGTGCCGATTCAACCAAACCGGCCGATCAAGAAAGGGGACGTGCTTTTCAAGATCGACCCGATACCCTTCGAGGCGGCGGTGAAAGCCGCCGAAGCCACGCTGCGCGGATTGCAGGATCAACTCAAAAACGCGACGGCCAAAAAAGCGGCGTTGACTCCGCGGATCGATCTGGCGAAAAAGCGCGTCGAGCAATTCACGGCACTCGCCGCGACCGGGGCCGGGAAGCGGGCCGACCTCGAGCAGGCGCAAAGCGACCTCGGCAATCTTGAAAGCGAATTCCTCGCCGCCGACGCGACGGAAGCGCAGGCCGGGGCGCAGATTCTCAAGGCCGAAGCCGACCTGCGCGATAAGAAATTCGACCTCGAGGGCTGCGTCCACCTTGCTCCCGCGAACGGGCGCGTGGCCAATCTTTCCCTTCAACCCGGCGTGCGCGCGACCCAGTTCGCGACAATGCCGGTGATGAGCTTCATCCAGGAGGACGATCCGTGGCTGCTAGCATTCTACCGGCAAAACGAACTGCGCTACGTCGAACCCGGCGACGAAGCGGAAATCTTTATGAAGGTGTATCCGGGCCGCATCATCAAGTGCAAGGTCGATTCCATCCTTTGGGCGACGGCACAAGGCCAGCTGCCGATCAACGGCAACCTCCCCAACACCGCGCCCATGTCGGCACCCGAACAGCGCATCGCAGTGCGACTGCTCACGGAAGGGAAGGATAAAGACGTCTTCCTCGCTGCTGGCGCCCGCGGTGGGGGAGCGATCTACACGAACGATATTACGGCGATCCAGATCCTCCGTCGCGTGATCGTCCGCATCGCGGCCAAGTTCGACTGGTTCGTCATCAAACATCTCTCCGCTCTCTTCGGCGGACACTAAGGATCAAACGATGAACGCTCGGCGCTGCACCCTGCTTCTTGTTACCGCCAGCAGCCTCGTGCTTGCGGGCTGCGCTCTGAAAAATCCGCCCTTTGGCGCGGACATCATGCCTGAGTCGGCTCGCGCGAAAATCCCGGGAAGCTGGGCCGGCCCGCATCGCAGTGGCGCCGTGGTGCCGAACTGGATCCGCAATTTCGGCGACCCGGAGCTGAACGCGCTCGTTGCGGACGCCGTGGAGCGGAATCCCGATCTCAAGGCCGCAGCCGCCCGAGTGGAAGCATCGCGCGCTGCTGTGCGCATCGCTGCATCGTCGCTCTACCCGCGGATCGCGATGAAGGGCTTGGGCGAGCGCCAGGGTCAGAGACTTAGCGGCGACATCGGTAGCGGCATCAATCCGCCGAGCTTCGGGAGCTCGGGAACGGAGGACACCGGCGGCGCCGGACTCGACACCAGCACGGATCATCTTCACAGCGTTGGGTATATGGCATCGCCGCCGGTGCCGCATGGGAGGCCGACGTGTGGGGGCGCATTCGCTCGAAAAAAGCTGCCGCCAAGGCCGAAAGCGCCGCGCTGGAAGCCGACTATGAATTTGCCCGGCAATCCCTTGCCGCTGCGGTAGCGCGCGCGTACTTCTCCACCATCGAGGCCGCGCAACAGGAAGCTAACGCACAGGAGACGCTCGGTATCTACCAGGAGTACTCAAAGCTCACTGACGTGCGCAAAGAGCAGGGCTTCGCGAGTGACTTTGACGTGGCGCAGATCAAGTCGCGCACCGCCGCCGCCGAAGATGCACTCTACTCCGCACAGGCGGCGCGGGCGCAGACGATCCGCGCGATCGAGGTCGTCACCAGCCGCTACCCCGCCGGCAGGTTTGATGTGCGACGTTCCTTTCCCGGCCAACCGAGGGCCGTGCCCGCCGGTTTGCCCGCGCAAATTCTCGAACGCCGGCCGGACCTCATCGCCAGCGAGCGCCGCTTCGCCGCTGCCTTTCATCGAGTGAACGAGGCGCGCACGGCACGCCTGCCGCGCTTTGTGCTCAGCGCCGGGAGTGGGCTCGGAACTGCGGACCTCGACTCAGTCGGCTCGCTCAATGCCCTCGTCTGGAGTTTCGCCGGTGGAATCACGCAACCGATTTTCTTCGGCGGTGAACTTCAGGCTGCCCAAGATCTTCGCACTGCCGAGCAAAAAGCCGCCGCCGCAAGCTACGTGGGCTCCGCGTTGCGCGCGTTCGGAGAGGTCGAAGATTCTCTCGCCGGCGATTACTATCTGCGTAAACGCGAAGGCGCGTTGTCCGACGCGGTTTCGAGCAGTGCCGATTCGGTGAAGTTCAGCAGGGACCAGCTCGAACAGGGCCAGATCGACATGTTCACCGTCTTGCGTCTCACTGGGGAAAATCTTGCCGCGAAAGTTCAACTCACCCAGGTCCGCGCTTCCCGCCTCCGCGAACGCGTGAACCTATACCTGGCTCTCGGCGGTGATTTCGCGGGAACTGGCGCGCCAAAATGAGCTCGACACGTTCCGTCCTACGCGAACTCGCTCCGGGCAACGGGCGAACATTTACGATGGAAGTGAGTTCGCAGCTTACAACGAAGTAAGAAGTCAGGACTTCAAGTAACATGCGTAATGTTTGTTATCTGCTAATGCAGCCGCTCGCAGCAAAAGCTGCTCAGAACCATCACACGAGGATCAGCTAATGCGAACGATCACCAATAACTATCGCGACGCTCAGTTTTGAATCTGGGCTCCGGCGGCGAGGCGGTCCCTATCTGGTGACTCAAACGGGCGTCGCGCCGAGCGATCCGATGCCCAAAGAGCCGTATGTTTGTCCTACGCCCGGATGGATGCTGGGTTGATTTCAACTCCTACGCGTCCCAGGGGAAACCGGAAGCCATGGACGAGATTGTTTTTTCCGACCACGACCGAAGTGATCGAGACATTCGGCAAATTGTTCGGCCGGCCTCGTGTTCTCGACCTACCAATCGATGAGGCGGGACTCAACGCCTGGATAGAACGTCAGAAAAGCGGCAATCCACTGGAAGCAGCTCACGAATGGGCGGTAGGATATCGAGAACGCCGCCGTAAAAAGCGTCGTGGCTAAGTGAGTCTACACTATGGGCAAGGAGATTGCCGCAACGAAAGAGACTGCGGAAAATTTAGAACCACCGGGGTCTGAGTTACAGCCTGCGGCTCGCCGCGCATGGTATAACATGTTTCCAGTTCTCACATGGTTGCGTGCCTATCAACCTAAGTGGCTGCGCGCGGATCTAATCGCCGGTGTTACCCTTGCTGCCTACCTCATGCCTGCCGGGCTCGCGGATGCTTCGCTTGCTAATCTGCCGGCCGAAGCTGGGCTTTATGCCTGCCTCTTCTCCGGGCTTGTTTTTTGGTTGTTTTGCAGCTCGCGGCACACAGCTATCACGGTTACGTCCGCCATCTCAGTGCTGGTGGGAGCATCGCTCGGCGATCTCGCCGGAGGCGACGCCTCACGATTCTGGGCTCTGGCGTCGTGCACGGCGTTGATTGTCGGCGGACTGGGTTTCATCGCGTGGCTGGCCAAGGCAGGCGTGATCGTGAACTTCGTTTCCGAAAGCGTCCTGGTCGGGTTCAAATGCGGTATTGCTCTGTTTATAGCCAGCACACAGTTGCCCAAGCTCTTCGGCTTCAAAGGATCGCATGGCGATTTTTGGGAGCGCTCGGGTTATTTCTTTTCGCATCTGCGGCGAAACAAATATGGCGTCGCTCTTGCTCGGTATCGGCGCACTCGCGTTGCTATTGCTAGGCAAACGATTTCTCAAGAACAAACCGGTGGCCCTGTTCGTCGTCATCGCCGGCATTATCGTTGCTGCGAGCATGGATCTCGGCAACCTGGGCGTGAAACTGCTGGGCCAGGTGCCGCAGGGGCTGCCGCCATTCGGACTTCCAGCGGTTCATGTGTCCGACCTCAATGACCTGCTACCACTGGCGCTGGGTTGTTTTCTTCTTGGCATGGTGGAGACCGCGGCTCTTGGTCGTATGTTCGCGGCGAAGCACGGCTATCGTTTCGACCCGAACCAGGAACTGCTCGGCATCGCCAGCGCCAATGTCATGGCCGGGCTGGGTCACGGATTTCCAGTTAGCGGCGGGATGTCACAGTCGCTCGTGAACGAAAGCGGCGGTGCGCGCACGCCGTTGTCGGGATTCATCGCTTCCTTACTGATGTTGCTAATCGTGTTATTTCTGTCCGGCGTATTGCGCTACCTCCCGCAGCCGGTCCTCGCAGCTATCGTGCTCATGGCGGTATCGGGTCTCTTCAATGTAGCAGCACTCAGACATTTCTGGCGGGCGGACCGCGCTGAGTTCGTGGTGGCTATTGCGGCGCTGCTGGGCGTGCTCGGGTCTGGTCTGTTACGCGGAGTTCTTATCGGCGCAATCATTTCGGTGGTTCAACTTTTGCGCCGTGCTTCCCGGCCGCATGTGGCTTTCCTGGGACGCATCCCCGGAACACGACGATTCTCTGATATGGCGCGTCATTCAGACAACGAGCCCGTCCCTGGCGCGCTCCTTGTCCGGGTCGAATCCAGCCTGCTTTACTTCAACGCCGAGCACGTACGCGACACGGTAGCCGCTCGACTTCGCGCCGAAGCCACGCCACCCAAAATCGTAGTCCTCGATCTTTCGGCGTCACCGCATATGGACATTCAAGCGTGCGGCGTCGTTATGAACATGGCTGATGACGTCAAGACAGTTGGCGCGCGCCTGCAAATTGTCGAGGCTCGTTCCTCCGTGCGCGACCGGCTGCGCGCGGAGGGAATCGATGAGCATGTTAGCCAGGTCAACCGCTTCACTTCGGTCGCGGACGCGGTAGAAGATTTTCAGAAAACCTCCGACCAATAACCATGAGAACCTTAACACCGCGGTGATCACTAACCTTTTAATCGGCTCGGGCCTGGTTGCGACAACTGTAATCATTCACGCCATGGGCCTCGGTATGGTGTTAAGCCATGTGTTGCATTCCAGCGCGCGACCGGATACACGCTTCTGGCCAATTGCATGGCTGTTGATTCGCATTGCGTGGTTCCTGATTGTCATTCACTTCATTGAGATCGCCGTCTGGGCCCTGTTTTTCTGGTGGTATAAATGTCTGCCCGACCTCGAGTCGTCGTTTTATTTTTCTGGTGTTACCTACGCCACGATCGGTTACGGGGACCTCGTGCTACCAGAAGAATGGCGACTATATGGGCCAGTCGAGGGATTGACTGGCATTCTGATGTGCGGGCTCTCGACGGCATTCTTTTTTGTCATCGTGAGCAAAAATATTCTTCAACGCATGGACGATAAGGATTCAATCTGACTGCATGAAAATGCGATCTGATCCGGCGGGTTCGCCAAACCGAGAGCCACAGAAAAAAAAGAGATGGGTTGAGCCTGTCACGGCTTTGCTGATGGCGCTCGCGACGCTCAGCACGGCATGGTGCTCGTATCAATCAGCGGCGTGGACACGGAAAGCCAATCGGCTGATGAATGAATTTAACTCGCTGGAACGCCGTGCCGGTCTGCAGACAATGCAAGGGATGCAGCAGGCGACGATTCACACTGCGATGTTCATGCAACTGCTAGCGGCGCAGCAAGCCGGCAACGAAAAGCTCGTGAATTTTTACGTCGAACGTTTTCCACCCGATGTGCGCAAGGCTTACGACGCATGGATGGCCGAAAGACCTTTTGAAAATCCAAACGCCGACCCACATCCTTTTGTGCCGAAACTTTACGAAGTGCGGGGAACCCGCGAGGCCGCCGAGGCCAACGCTCAGGCTGCAAACAGCCTGCAGAAAGCGCGCAATGCCGGCAGCGTTTCCGGTCAATACCTCGCGAACACTGTTTTGTTTGCTACTGTGCTTTTCTTCGCCAGTGCCTCGGGAAAATTCGAGCAGCGCAGGGTGCGTGTCGTCGCATTCGCTTTTGCTGTGGCTGTGTTCGCGTTTGCGGTTATTCGGACGGCAATGCTCCCAACGTGAGATGCCGCATAAATGAGTGCGCCGTCGGCGGCCCACTCAGATCTATTTGTCAGGCAATCCCGGTTATTTGAGTTGCATGTCAACACCGCCACCAGTGGCATTGACGGCAACGCCGCTTTGCGTGGCGGAAACGCGGACTATCACACCGGCCTGATTTGACATGATGGTGCCAGCTTTCCCACTGCCAAGAGTCACACCGCGGGTGCCCGCGGCACCGACATTATAATGACCGTTGAAATCTTGAAGATGCTTCAGATTGAAAACCTCACCATTAGCGGAAGAGCTGGTCATCCCGACTTTGCCTATGGACAGTCCTTTTACTTTAACCGGATAGTCTTTGCCTTTGTAGGTGAGCGTGCCTGACCCCCAGCTCATACCAATTCCAAGAGCGAACGAACCCCCGCTCAGGCGCAACGTTGCGTCTGGCTTTGAATCATGATGATGAGTAGCCGCCTGTGTAAATCCTGTCATCACGCCCAGGATTAATAGTGAAACTGCAATTTTCTTAACATTGTTCATAGTTTTGTCTCCTTCGGTTGGTTTCGCCGCACGATAAGAATTTCTCTCAGGCGGTTTCGATTTAAGGAGGGTTGTATACCCGAATTCGCAATGGTTAGTCAAAACATTTGTTCAAAAAGACATCGATTGTCGAATGCGTGCAGCAATCGTCTGGTGCTAATTGTGGCCGCTGTCTTTCGCCAGGCAAGCACGAGATCAAGTATGAGTTCATAGTGGATGCGATCAAACCAGGCTCGGGAGGCAAGTGCACGCTTTACGGGGACGGCCAATAAGTGGCGACAGGGCGGATTCCGAAAACCCAGCCTTATGCGTTTTCAGCGGATGAAGGCGCCGATATAGGGGTGGACAACGAAACGATGGTATCCAACGATTACAAGCCGGGCGAGAACAAGTTTACCGGCAAGATCGTAAATGTGACCATAGATACCAAGCCTTCGAATCTGAGTGCGGCTGACAAGAAAGCGGTGGAGGATGGAGAAGAAGCAGCGGCGATAATCGAAGATTGATCAACCCTTTGGCTGGCTTATCACTGATTCTCAGTAGTCCGTGAGGTCTTTTCGGGTCGAAGCGGTCTTTGCTTTGTAAAACTTACTGTGGCAATGAACGTGAAGCGGTCACCAAATGGCTTGGCGTGCCAGTTGAATTACTGATCATTAGTTCTATCGGTAACCAATAATGAATCCAGCTTCTACAAAAGAAGACCACCAGCAAAGCGAAGAACAGCTGAGCTTGCTCCAGACGATCTCGATGGAGGTTGCGGCAGCCAGCGATCTGGCGTCTGCGTTGGAAGTAGTTCTTCGTGAAGTTTGCGAGAAGACGGGCTGGGTGATCGGCCACGCCTGGGTGCCAAACTCAGATGCGACTGCTCTTGATCTGGTCGTGGGATGGTATTGCGGCGATGGCGAACTGAAACCCTTTAAAGCTGCCTCCGAAGCTTCTCACTTTAAACCGGGCGTCGGACTTCCCGGACGCGTGTGGGAGTCAAAACAGCCTGCCTGGATTGAGGACGTCATCAACGATCCTAACTTTCCGCGATCAGCTGCGGCGCGATCGGCTCATCTGAAAACGGGCGTGGCAATTCCCATTTTATCGCGCCGCAAAGTCATCGCTGTTCTCGAGTTTTTCATGCGGGAATCACGGAGCCAGAATGAACAGTTAGTTAACGTGATTGTGGCCGTCGCCGCGCAATTGGGCCTGATGATGGAACGAAAACGGGCCGCGGAACAACTCTCAGATACGAACGAAATTCTCCAGTCCATTTTGTCGAATATGGGGGACGCAGTTATCGTTGCCGATAAGGGCGGCCACTTTCTCGTCTTTAATCCGGCAGCCGAGCGCATGTTCGGGAAAGGTGCAACGCAAATGCCATTTACCGAATGGTCGCAGCGTTACGGACTTTACCTCGCTGACAAGATCACCCCGTTTCCGCACGATCAATTGCCCCTGGCACGTTCGATCCGTGGCGAGGAGGTGGACAATGTCGAGATGTTCGTGCGACATGAAAGGGCGCCACACGGGCTCTGGACGGAAATCACAGGTCGCCCTCTGCGTGGCGCTAACGGCGATGTGTTAGGTGGTGTCATCGTTTGCCGCGACATCACCCAAGTCAAAGAGGAAGAATTTTTTCGCGCCGGGCAAAGCGGCGTACTTGAGATGATCGCCGCCGATGCGCCGCTTGCGGATGTTCTGACCAGCCTTGTTCTTCTCATGGAAGGCCAGGCGGAGGGACTGCGTTGCTCCATTCTTCTCTTGAACCGCGATGGGAAACATGTGCGTCACGGCGCGGCGCCGAATTTGCCTGAAGCTTATGTGAAGGCGGTAAATGGTGCGCCGATCGGACCGCGCAATGGTTCGTGTGGCACCGCGATGTACAGGCGGCGACCAGTAGTGGTGACCGACGTGATGACCGATCCGCTTTGGGCCGATTATCGAGAGTTGGCAAAGATTTGCGGACTCCGCGCCTGTTGGTCGACTCCGATTCTCTCTGCGCAAGGTGATGTGTTGGGTTCGTTTGCGATGTACCGCGAAGAAAATCGCGGACCGCTGCCGGAAGAGACCCGGCTGACTCAAATCGCCACGCATATTGCCGGGATCGCCATCGACCGCCAACGACAGCAGGAGATTTTGCGCGAGCGCGAGGCCCGCATCAATCTGGCGGCCGAGTCGGCCGATCTCGCTTTTTGGATTCTGTATCCGGGACAGAACGCGGCGTGGATGAGTGAAAAAGGCCGGCTGATCTACGGCTTCGATTCCAACCTGCCGCTGACCTGTGATCTACTTCTTTCCCGTGTCCATCCCGACGAGCGAGCGGATGTCAAAGCGGCTTATGATCGTGCGTGCGCTCTTTCCGGAACGTTTGAAAGCGAACACCGCCTCCTTTTGCCATATGGAAAAACGCGGTGGGTAATCATGCGCGGGCGCTGTTTGACGGACGAGGAAGGAAATCTTTTGGAGACGATCGGAGTGACTCTGGATGTTAGCGCGCAAAAACAGGCCGACCTTCAATTGCAACATCAACGCGAAGAGATGGCTCATCGAAACCGCGTTTCCCTGATGGGGGAAATGACTGCGTCCTTCGCCCACGAACTAAATCAACCGCTTACCGCTATCGCGAACAACGCCTCAGCTGCGCGTCGTTTTATCGAGCGCGGAAACATCGATCCGGCACTGTTGCAGCAGTTGTTACAGGACATGGTAGCCGACAGTCAGCGCGCCGGGGAAGTGATCCGCGGAATTCGAAGTTTGGTGCGCAAGGAAACGAGCGTGCACACTCTATTGGACCTCAATTCCGTTATTACAGAGACGGTGCGGCTCGTTAGCACGGACGTGTTGAGTCGCGAAAGTGTCGTTACGACCGAGCTGGATCCTCAGCTTCCACAAGTTAAGGCGACCTTGGTTCAGATTCAGCAGGTTCTGCTTAACCTGATTATCAATGCTCTCGACGCCATGGAAGGGCTGCCGCCTGCCGAACGCCGCATCATTATCAGTACCCGCTCGGACAAGGGCGACGTCGTCGAAGTAAGCGTGCGTGATTTTGGAACGGGATTGCCAAAGGATCGGCCGGACAAAGTCTTCGATCACTTCTTTTCCACCAAACAAAAAGGAATGGGGATGGGCCTGGCTATTGTCCGATCAATTATCGAAGCGCACGGCGGCACGATCGTGGGGGAAAACGCACCCGACCGCGGCGCAAGCATGATTGTTCGTTTGCCGGCCGTGCGCGGGCAAACGCAAACGATAGCCGCTGCATGAGCAATCCGACCCAGGCGGAAGAGAACGAGGTTTGTCTGGTGGATGACGACCTTTCCGTTCTCAAGTCGATGCATTACTTGCTCGCATCCGAAGGTCTCAAGGTTCGCACGTTTAACAAAGCGGAAGATTTTTTAACTCACGCGAGCACGCACCCCGTGCCAGTGGTGGTGACCGATATCTGGATGGACCAGGTGACCGGTCTGGAAGTGCTGGCGCGTCTTTGCGCCATTTCACCTAAGACTCGGGTGATTGTTATTACCGCGCGAGAAGATCTGGCTGCGCGCGCCACCGCAATGGCCATCGGCCCGGTTGCCTTTTTCATGAAGCCGTTCAACGACGAAAAATTCATCGCGGCGGTTCGCGACGCGCTCGGTAAAAGCGGGAAATAACAAAACGCTGAACAAAGACGCCGCTTAAGATGCGTCAGCGCCAAGCCAGTCGCCCTGATGGCAATGCAATCACAGCTGCTGCAACCGAGCCGATTGTTACAGTTCCGTTACAGAATATCCTAACGAAATATAAGGCTTTTCGCAATGGTCCGGGCAGTGTAATAATGCAGGGTACCGTGGAAAAATGCCGCTACGTGGGGGCACGCATTTTGCGGTTGTTGGCATATGACAATCGCAATCGTCACATTAAATAGCTCTCGAAATCATGAGGTTTACTGGAGATGAAAAGCGTCTCCCAACCTTTTGAATGCCGCCAGCGTTCAACCCGCATCGCGGAATGTAAACAGTTTCAGTGCGCCGTTTGGTTGGCGCATGCCGGTGATCGGGTTGTGCGTGTTCGTTGGATATTATCTTGGTGCCAAAGTTGGTTTTGCGCTGACCTTCCACCCGTATCCGGTTTCGGTGCTTTGGCCTCCGAATTCGATCCTGGTTGCAGCGCTTTTGCTGACGCCACCGCGCGTCTGGTGGTTCATCTTGCTGGCGGCGTTTCCGGCGCATTGGGCAGCGCAAATACAGAGCCATGTTCCGCCGCTGATGATTTTGTGCTGGTTCGTCAGCAACTGCTCCGAAGCGGTGATCGGCGCGGGTCTGACGCGCTACCTGGTACGTGGACCAATTCAGTTCACAAGTCTTCGCAACGCGGGAATTTTTTGTCTTTGTGTAGTCTTCGCCGGTCCGTTTCTGTCGTCGTTCCTGGATGCGGCGTTTGTCAGATGGAATGCCTGGGGCCAGGGCAGCTACTGGGAGCTAATCCGTATACGATTTTTTTCGAACGCCTTGGCGGCGTTAATAGTAGTACCGTTGATCGTAACGTGGGCGACGAAGGGGATTATTGCGGTGCGAAGTGCTGGCCGCGCAAGTTTGCTGGAGGCATGTCTTCTCCTTTTTGGTCTGCTCTCGATCGGTTTCGCTGTTCTTTATAAGTTCGGGCCGGGAGCGGATTCAGCTCTTCTTTTCCTGACGCTGCCATTCCTGCTTTGGGCAGCCGCACGATTCGGCGCCCTGGGAACAAGCACTGCTCTCTCGATCGTCGGTTTCCTGGCCATTTGGAGCGGATCCCACGGGCATGGCCCGTTCTCCGGTGGAACAGCCGAACAAAACACGCTCTCAATCCAAATATTTCTAATCGTTCTATCGATTCCAATGTTGTTACTCGCTGCTGTAATTGAGGAACGCGCAATGGGAGAGACTGAGCGGCGCGAAAGCGAGTCGCGTTTTCGGATCGTGGCGGATTCTGCGCCGGTCCTTATCTGGATGGCTGGTGTGGACAAACTCTGCACCTTCTTTAACAAACCGTGGCTGAAGTTTACGGGCCGTAGTTTGGAGCAGGAAATGGGAAATGGCTGGGCCGAAGGCGTACACCCGGACGATCTACAAGAATGTCTCAAGATTTACACGGAGGCATTCGATGCGCGCAAAGCGTTTGTGATGCAATACCGGCTAAAACGTTATGATGGCGAATTTCGTTGGATTTCTGACCAGGGAGTGGCGCGCTATGACTCGAACGGAAAGTTTTCGGGATACATTGGCTCGTGCGTGGACGTCACTGACTTAATAAAAAAGGATGAGGCTTTGCGCGAGTTCGAGGAACGAGTCGTCCTTGCAGCGGAGGCGACGCATCACGGAGTTTGGGAACTGGATACCGCCACGAACGAGCTTTGGATGTCTGATAAGGCACGCGCTTTGTTTCAATTCGATCCCGAGGCGCGCCTCGACCTGCCGATCGTTCAACGCCGCATCCACCCAGATGATCGTGCGCTTCGGGAGTCTGCCATAAAGCAAGCAATAGAAACGGAGGGTGATTACGCCCTTGAATATCGCATCGTGCTACGGGATGGAAATCTTCGTTGGATCAGCGGGCGTGGACGCTGTGTAACCGGGAAGCATGGCAAAGGCAAACGGCTCATCGGGGTTTCCGTGGACATAACGCCGCAGAAGGAGGCACAAGACCTGTTCCGCCTTGCCGCGGAAGGGTCGCATTTGGGCGTATGGCACTGGGATGAAATAGCAAAGACACTGACTTGGGACGGCGCAACGCGGGACATGTTTGGCGTCTCGGACGACGGAGAGATAACACTCGACACATTTTACAGAGCCTTGCATCCGGATGACGCAGAGCGAGTGAAACAGACTTGGCGTCAGGCATTGGAGTTACGGCTACCATATCAAATTGAATTCCGGACACAGAGAACGGACGGCACCATTCGCTGGGTCGATGCTCGTGGCCACGGTTACTACGACGAGGCAGGGAAGCCGTTGTGGATGACCGGCGTGCTCTTCGACATCACTGATCGGAAAGAGGCGGAACTCCAGGCCCAGCAGAACCGGGAAGAGCTGAGCCATCTCAGCCGAGTGGCAGCGATGGGTGAATTGACGGCATCGATCGCCCATGAATTGAATCAGCCGCTCTCGGGTATCACGAGCAACGCCGCAGCTGGACAGCGCTTTATTGATCGCGGCAAAGTCGATCTTCGCGAACTCCACGAGCTGCTCGGTGACATCGTCGCTGATGGGCGCCGCGCCGGCGATGTGATTCGCGGCATCCAGGGCATGGTGAAAAAAGACGTCTCGTCCCGCCAGCGAATTAATCTAAACGATATTGTAATGAGCGTGGTGCGCATGGTAAAACCGAATGCCATGCTTCACTCCTGCGAGTTGGGTACTTTTCTGGACCCGGATCTCCCAAGGGTTGAAGGCGACGCGGTTCAGCTGCAACAAGTCCTGCTCAATCTCATTATTAATGCGTTCGATGCGATGCACGCTACGCCATTGAGCCGCCGCAAAGTAGTAATCGTCACGGAGCGAGATGTCGATGGTGTCGCTCGCGTTAGCGTGCGCGATTACGGAGTTGGTATTCCCGAGCAAGTGCGCGAGCGACTTTTCGAACAATTTTTCACTACGAAAGCCAAGGGATTGGGGATGGGTCTCTCGATCGTGCGTTCAATCGTTGAATCGCACGGCGGCACAATCGCGGCCGAAAATGCGGATGACGGCGGCGCGCGATTCCAGTTTTCTCTTCCGGCGATCGCCAAAACTTCAGCTGTATGATGATCCCTCCAAACAGCCTGGTCTTCGTAATCGACGATGACCCATCGGTGCGAAAGGGTCTTACCCGGCTGCTTCGCTCAGCCGGGTACAAGAATGAAATTTTTGAATCGGCATCCAATTTTCTCAAACGCGAACAACATCCCGGACCTGCATGTGTGATTGTCGATGTGCGGATGCCGGGTTTAAACGGCATGGATCTGCAGGAAGCTTTGATTCAGCGCCGTCGGAAAGAACAGCTCATTTTTATTACCGGCCATGGAGACATCTCGATGTGTGCTCAGGCGATGAAGGCTGGCGCGGTCGATTTTCTTCCAAAGCCCTTTCGCGACACTGATTTGCTTGGATGTGTTGAGCGCTCCCTGATTCGGTCAGCCGAGCAGCGCCGGCGCAGTGCAGAAGAGAATGAAGCTCGGACTCTTCTTGGTCTGTTGACGCCTCGCGAGCTTGAAGTGATGCAGCTTGTCGTCACCGGCATGTTGAACAAACAGATTGCCGGGGAACTTGGCACCGCGGAAAAAACGGTAAAAGTTCATCGCGGCCGCGCGATGCGGAAGCTGAACGTTAACTCTGTTGCAGAGCTGGTGAGGTTGACGGAAAAAGCGTGCCTCGCACCTGCGGCCAACGTCTAAGACTAAGGTCTCATAGCCTTAGTCAGATCGGCTGCTGTAATCTTAGGCCTTGCGAACCACCACTGCCTCCTCTGTTGTTTGCCTGCTCGACGATGACCCCTCGGTGCTGAAAGGATTGGGCCGTCTTTTTTCGTCGGCTGATCTGGACGCAAAAACATTTGACGATCCCGGGGAGTTCCTGCGCTACGCGCAGACTCATCGCCCAACGGTTGCGTTGATCGATGTTTGTATGCCTCTTATGAGCGGTTTGGAAGTCCAATCGCGGCTTGCCAAAATTTCGCCTTCGACGCGCGTCATCATCTTTACGGGGAAGGACGATCCGCTGGTTCGTTCCACCGCCTTGAACGCAGGAGCATCTGCCTTCCTGACCAAACCTTTTGACGACGAAGAGCTTCTCACTGCCATAAGACTCGCGCTCACATCCGCGACATGAAAATCTCGTTTCCAAAATACGGTCCGGTCGAATTGCTGATTCGGAAACGGGTTGTTGCACGCATCATTTCGTTTGTCGCGATCGTTTTTTTTGCCGGCGTGTGCGGGAGTTTCCTACTTGCAAATAAGTTGTGGTTATTGACGATAGCGCTGCTTGGCATTGCCGGGATCCTGCTTTGCCTTGGTGTAGCTGTAGCCATTTTCCTTAACCAAAGTGAGGTTAACGAAACACCCAGCGCTCCCATCGAAGAGAACGTGTCGGAACCTATAGCGCAGTGGGATTATCGGCCCAGTAAACCAATTCGAGGACGGGCAGTCCTCGACAGCCCAAGCGCAGAAACGTCCGATGGTCTCAGTTCAGATCTTTTCGAGATAAATAATAATGTTTGGTTGAATGACAATTCACTGGGAGGCGCAGCTCCTACTTTTATTGACGAGCCACCCGAGACTGAAGAAACAAAAACTGAAGCGCTCTCGCAGACCACTGACTCTGTTTGCAGCGCGCCCACTGTTGAGGATGCGAGCGTTTCGACGTACGACTAAAGTCCTATAGACAATGGTCCCGCCGTGGCTGAATGCTGGCTCCAGATCAGAAGAAACTTTAAGAAAATAAACATTGCCAAATCGGCACTTATCAGTTATCAGGCCACCAAGTATGAAGAAACTCTCTATTTTAGCTTCTGTTCTGCTGGGATTTGTGACCTCCTCGTTGCAAGCCGGGCAGGAGGTCTACAAGCAGGTTGCCCCGCCGCCGCCACCAATGTATGGACTCGGCTTTTATGGCGCGATCGACGCGGGAGCCAATGTCTATCAAAACCGCGGAGGAGACAGAACGTTTTCGCGACAATATATCCGGATCGATATTGGATTCGGAGACACTCTGAAGTCGCGCCGAAAAATGACGTCGGCTTTTTTGGCGGCATTAAACTCGGTTACGTCTTTGGCACGGGCGTAGTTCGTCCAACGGTTGAAGGCGATTTCTTTTACAATGGCTTTCGCGGTGGCGCTGACTTCACCCTGCGGGATATTGATTAATGTCGTTTTAGCACAGCGCAACGTGACTACCTGGATCAATACGGGCGCGTTTATGGCGAACTTCATATTGCGATTCGCACCTGGAAACCAAAGATTCCAGCCGTATGCCGGCGGCGGGGTCGGCATTTACTATGCCGAATCTGCAGGGGTCGAGGTTGGGGACCCCGTAACCGGTGTGTCCCAGTCAATACTGGCGGGGGTAAAAGTCATGCGGACTTGGCGTGGCAGATTGTTGCCGGGTCAGATTACTTTTTCACTCCGAACATGAGCGCGTTTATCGAATACCACTATCTCAACTATACAAGCACCCAGATCGAGACCAACCACAGTCGCGATCTGGGGCAACACTTGGTCGGCGCCGGTGTGCGGTTCTTTTTCCACTAATAGCAATCTCTTAATTTGGTTAAGTCGATCGGCCTCCTTTAATCGGGAGGCCGATTTTTTTGCAATCGCAAATCGTCAGTGGGGCATCGCTGTAGCCCTAAAGTCCTATGGACGCGCCGCAGTGGTAGTTGCGCTCGATTGCTGCAAGCAAACCAGTTAAGAACAATGACTAATTAGTTTTTTCTCGGATTTGCACGTCGGCGAGCATAAAAATCGCTTATGCGAATGAAATTGTTTTTTTTCACGGGCGCAGTGTTCGCAATCATCGGGCGTGTCGGTGCAGGTTCGCTAGAACTGGCGCCGAAGGAGACTGCGCCCCCATCGATTACAGAAAGTGAGCCGTGGCAATTTACAATCGCCGTGCCCGGCTGGCTACCGAGCATCGGCGGGACGATCGGAGTCCGCGGGGTCAATGCAGACATAGATATCGGCGTTGATCAAATTCTACAACACCTTGATATGATTTTCGCGATCCGGGCAGAGGCACAGAAAGGTTCCTTCGGAATTTACGGTGAATTCCTTTACGTGGGTCTGTCCGATAACACACAGATCAATGGATTGATCAACAACGTCCACGAGCAAGTCGACCCATATTTGATTGACGGTGGGTTAAGCTGGCGACTCTTTAACCAGCCACGCTGGTCGCTCGACTTCGCTGCCGGCACGCACTACTCGAGCGTCTATGAACGGCTCGAACTACATTCCGACCCGATCGCGATTGATCAGGCGAGCGAACAATTCGTTGACAACATCGCAGATCATTTGCGGGACCGCTTGAATCAGGATATTTCCAACAGCCAGTTTATTGCCAGACTCAAGAGCACCATCGAGGCAGATATTGTCAGCCGGATCGACAACCGCAACTCCTTGGAACGCCACCAACGTCGACCAAACATTCCGATCGGTCCATTGCTGGGCGTAATTGAAGAAGAAGTCGCGCAGGTAGTTCAGCAATTTATCCAGGCGAAAGAGGTGGCTTTGCGGACACGGATCGATGCGCTCAAGCTGAAGGGGGCTGCTCGTCGTGCAGCGGTCGCCCGCGCCGTTAATGCGGCCGAGGTGCAGATCACGCACCAGCTGGCGTCTACCCTGGACATGAAGCTAAGTCAGACTATCGCGCGAGACGATGACTGGTTCGATCCGTATGTGGGGCTGCGTGGCCGATACAATTTTAATAAAACGGTTTACACGGCCGTACACGGCGAGATCGGAGGATTCGGAGTCGGTGCGGACTTGATGTGGCAGGTCGAGGGTGTAATCGGTATCAACCTCACCCGTTCCATCTTCACCGAGATCGGTTATCGCGCCCTTGGCGCCGACTTCGAGGACAATAATTTCGTTTTCGACGTGGTCATGCACGGCCCGCAAATCACCACAGGGATTACCTTCTGAAGCGCTTCGTTAGGGACCTATACGATGTCGGAGCCGGCAGCAGGTACAAAAGAATGCGGCAAAAAAGGGTTGTCTTAACGGGTGGCGAATTGGTATTTCTGGCGAGTGCCAACACAAGCGCCAGTGAAACATTCTCGGGAATCAACCAACTCTAATGAATCGATTCGTTAATCAATTCTTATTCGCGACGATCGCCCTTTCGGCGCCAGTCGTTTTCGCCGGACCGGAGCCGTACGACATTTCCAAAGAAGCGCCGCCTCCGCCGCCGCAGCCTTGGTGCGAAACGCCTGCGACGCTCGAAATACGCATCGGCGTTCCTGGCTGGTTAGCGGGCGTGTCCGGTAATAGTGGAGTAAAGGGCGTGGTGACCGACGTAGATGTCAGCTTCGACGAGATTTTCACGCATCTGACTCACGTCCCCCTTTCGCTGTCGGTTGATGTTCGCTATCAACGATGGGAGTTCTTCGGAGATGGTCTGTACATGGATGTAGGTGCTTCTGCCACGCTACCTGGTTTGCTTTTTACCAACGCCAATATCCACCTCCAAGACCGGGCTTGCAGAAGGATTCGTCGGTTATCGATTGATCAATTGCGATAAGGCCACGCTCTCTCTCTTCGCCGGCGCGCGCTACAGCTATCAGGGAGGCGATATAAGCATTTTCAATAACGGTGACGCGCGCCTGGTCAGACTCCGTCAACTACTGGGAATCCGCAACAAGTTGGACTTCTCCGATTCGACTGATTGGGTCGATCCCGTGATCGGCGCGCGCGGGAAAGTGAAGATATGGAGGGCCACATCGCTTTACGCGGAAGCCGACGTAGGCGGATTTGACGCAAACTCTGGCTCCGCGTTCGAAATCCAACGCGAAGGGCGGACGATTGCACGAGAATCGGTGGAGAGCTCTGATTGGAGCTACCAGGTACAAGGCGGCCTCGAATTTCAAATCAGCCGGTGGTTCTGGCTGCAGGTTGGCTGGCGCTACTTAAAGTACGACTACAACCAGGGCGGGTTCACTAACAAGACTGCATTGAACGGCCCCCAGGTTCAGGGCGGGATAAATTTTTGAGCAGCGCAAGGCCCGCAAATCGCTGACCGGAATTATTTCGACATTCAGTTGGGTCATCGACAATTCAGATTAAACCTATGAAACCATTAAGACATATCTTACTCGCCACTGTCACGGTCGCATGCACGATCGTTACTCAGCTGCGCCGGTACACAAACCAGCACGCAGAATAGAGAAAGCATGCTGGCGGCCTCCGGCTTTAAAACGATCACGCCTAAGACGGCAGCGCAGCAACAAAAGCTTCAAAACCTTCCGCAGGGCAAGGTAACCATGATCCAGAAGAAGGGGAAAACTTACTACATTTTCCCTGATCCTGCTCACAATCTGGCCTATGTCGGTGGCCCCAAACAGTACCAGCAATATCAACAGCTTCGCGCTGACAACAGGCTTGCAAAGGAGAGCCTGGAAACGGCCGATATCTACCAGGACGAAGAGATGCAGTGGAGCGTATGGGGCGGATGGGATGCAGGCTTTGGATCCTTTGGGCCAATGGGAGGGCCGGGGCCGTATTAAACAAGCCCCAGACTCGGCCTCATCGATTAGTCGTTCACCCAGCCGACCGCCGTCGGCAAGCCATGGATGTTTGTTTATCTGGCGTAGGTTTGGGTGGCTTCCCGGATCGCTTGCTGGCGAATTGCCTGTAGCTTTTGGTACTGGGCAGGCGACAGAATCGCCTTCATCTGCGGATCAGTCTGCTGATGAATAGCTCTGATCTGTTGCACCTTCTGAATCTTCCCAATCGAGTTGTCGTTCTTGATAGCTTGCACCTTTGGTAATTCGTCGCGAAGAATAGGCAGGATTTTGACCTTCTGCTGTGGTGTAAGTTCAAGCTGTTGCGAGATCGCCTCAAGCTTTGACAATTTACCCGACTTTTGGGCGTACGACGTCGATGCCAGCAATACAAATGTGGCGGAGCAGAGAGCCGCAGTGAAAAGATAGATTCGGTTTTTCATATTTTTGTTTTTCCTGATTTCGAGGCGACATCGTGCTCATGACCCGGAGCAAGTCAAGCCGAATCGGCACGTAGCCCTAAGGTCCTATATGCATTTTCTCGTCGGCCTGACAAAATTCGCAACTTAACTGAGAAAAAACCAACCCTATAAAAACCAACCGATAGCTTTGAAACTATGAAACCCAACTTCATCAATTCCGCCTTCACCGGTATCACAATCCTTCTCATCACCGGATGCGCCTCAATGACTCAGGCCCCGAGTACGCCACCCTCGGCCACTGTCAAGATTCGGGAGTGGTCCGCCGCCTACTACGGTTCGGCAGCAGCCGGAAAGGGCACTTTGTATTACAACGGCCGGGCACATCATTTCACCATCTCCGGTGTCGGCGTTGGTGGAGCGGGCGGCCAAAAGATCTCTGCCACCGGCAAAGTCTACAACCTAAATAACCTCTCCAGCTTCTCCGGAACTTACCATGGCGTCAGTCGCGGACTTACCCTGATCGAGGGGAAGATGCATGCCAAGCTGACAAACGGGAATGGTGTGGTCATGTATCTCGCAGGCGAGACCGAAGGCTTGGCCTCCTCCATGGGAGCACAAGCTTTTGAAGTCAACTTAACCAATTGAGGAAGCAAGCGACCAAACTCGCCCCTTACTTTTTTTTTTTTTTTTTTTTTTTTTTTTTTTTTTTTTTTTTTTTTTTTTTTTTTTTTTTTTTTTTTTTTTTTTTTTTTTTTTTTTTTTTTTTTTTTTTTTTTTTTTTTTTTTTTTTTTTTTTTTTTTTTTTTTTTTTTTTTTTTTTTTTTTTTTTTTTTTTTTTAAAAAAAAAAAAAAAAAAAAAAAAAAAAAAAAAAAAAAAAAAAAAAAAAAAAAAAAACCCGATCGCAATGCCTACTTCGGCGAGGAACACATTCATACCAGTTGGTCGCTGGATGCGTGGGTCATGGGCAACCGCATCACCGGTCCCGACGACGCGCTGAAATACGCGCAGGGCCAGACCATCAAGCACCCTATGGGCTACGACATCAAGATCGACACGCCCATGGACTTCATGGGGGTAACCGACCACTCCGAATATGTAGGCGTCACCAGGGAAGCCAACACTCCGGGTTCTTACGTTCAGCAAGTTGCCGGAGGCGCAGCCCCTGATCATGAAGGACCCGAACAGCGCCGCGGAGCAACAGCAAGGTATTCACTGTACCTGGTGTGCTCTCGCTCAGCAAGCCCCCGATTAAAGCCTTCATGAGCGCCGCAGGTGGCGGTCCCCGTCTGGAAGGAAAACGTCAAGATCGCCGAGGAGAACAATCACCCGGGCAAGTTCACTGCTTTTTGCTCCTATGAGTGGACCTCGCATGCCCAACAATCGCAACCTGCACCGCAACATCTTCTTCCGCGATTGCACCCACATCCCGGAGATGCCTTTCAGCTCGCTGGACGCAATCACCCCGAGGCGCTGTGGAATTGGATGGACTCGCAGCGCAAAGCGGGCAATGAGCTGCTGGCGATCTCGCACAACGCCAATGTCAGCGACGGCTGGATGTATCCCACCGACCTCGACAGCTACGGGCGTCCCATCGACGCGGCTTGGGCAGCTTCGCGCGACCGCAACGAGCGCCTGGTCGAAATCAAGCAGATCAAGGGTGCTTCCGAGACGCACCCGTTGCTCTCGCCCAATGACGAGTTCGCGAATTACGAGATGTTCACCGGTCTGCTGGGTCTTCCACCCGAATGTTGGCCGCATCGATCACATCCACGGCAGCTTTGCCCGGCAGGCCTAAAAGACGGCCTCACGATGCAGGACATGCGCGGCTATAACCCTTACAAGTTCGGCATGGCCGGTGGTTCTGATTCGCACAACACCGGCAGCCCTTACCGCCAGGACAATTTCTACGGCGGTCACGCCCGATCGACGGGACCGTTCAAAGGCGCCTGGCCGGAGTCTTGTTGGGTCGACACCCTTGATGTGCGCCTCGAGAACCCCGGCGGGCTTACCGGCGTGTGGGCCGAAGAAAACACGCGCGCCTCGCTCTGGGACGCGATGTATCGCAAAGAAACCTTCGGCGTCAGCGGCCCGCACATCAAGGTTCGCTTCTTTGGCGGCTGGGGCTTCAACAAGGGCATCCTTGACGCGAAGGATTGGGTACATCAGTCCTATGCGAATGGTGTCCCCATGGGCGCCGACCTTCCGGCCATGACCGGCATGGTAAAGGTGTCGCCCCAACATTTGTTATCTGGGCGGTGAAAGACCCGAGTTCCGCTAACCTCGATCGCATTCAGGTCATTAAGGGCTGGACGCAGAACGGCCAGAGCTTCGAGAAGATCTTCGATGTTGTCTGGGCCGGCGATCGCAAGCCCGATAAATGGTCGGGCAGGGTTCCGGCGATCCAGAGCACCGTGGACATGGAGAAAGCCACCTACACCAACGATCGTCGGTTCAACAGAACTCAAGACCGTCTGGATCGATCCCGAATTCGATGCCAGCCTGCATGCCTTCTACTACGCCCGCGTGCTGGAGATTCCTACGCCGCGCTGGACGTTCATTCAGGCAGTGAAGGCCGGGGTTCCTCCGCCCGATGTCGTTCCGCTTACCGGACAGGAACGCGCCTGGAGCTCGCCGATCTGGTATACGCCCAGCGCCGATGCGCGCAAGAACGCGCCGGCCGGCATGACGGTCGCCGACCTCAAGGCGAAAGGTGCAACGCAGCTGGGGGATGCGCAACTGAAAGCGCTCGTCGTGGGCAAGGCGTTCTGGGTGCGCAACAACGTGACGGGTGAGCAGTTCAGCGTCGCTTACACGACCGAAGGCCAGAGCATGGTCTTCCACATCGGCAAGAACGCCAACACCCCAAGCAGCTTCGGTAACCCCGTGCGCGACGGCTACCAGGGAACCACTACGCCGTACAAAATCGAAGGCGGCAAAGTGGTGACGACCATCTCGCAGGATCCCTTCGCGGTTACGGTTTACAAGCTGGGCGACACCTACTACGGCGCGCGCAGCAACGAATTCGGCTATGCCAACTACGAGATGATTCCCACGCCGCAGTTCGTGGTCAATCCGCTTACCGCGATGCTCAACCAGTTCTCGATTGAGCTGGGGCTGACCGAACAACAGAGGCAGCAGATTGTTCCCATCCTCAAGGAGGCGGCGCCACAACTCGGAGGCCCTGAAGAAAGACACCGCTCTCAAGCCGCTGCAAAAGCTGGAGCAGTTGAAGCAAATCAGCAGATCGAAGTCGATGACGAAAGTCACGCCTCTGCTGGATGCAGCAGCAACAGCAGAAGTTCCAGGCGATTCGCGAAGAGCACCGACGGGAGTTGATCGAGAAGATGGCTAGCGCGGTCGTGGAGAAGGTAGGGACCGACCTGAAGAAGGTGGAGACCGATGCGGAGAAGGCAGCGGCCGACATCATGCAGAAGGCGGAGGCCCACTTTTAAACCCTGAGTCGCGTGAAACACAAGGGAGAGGGTAAGAAGGTGGCGACCGACATCATGCAGAAGGTGGAGGGCTTGGGTTAAGAAGATCCCTCGGTAGGGTCTGGACAATGTTCTTTTTTAAGTCTAGTTCGAGATTGTTGGTGGATGAATTACCAGTAATGAATGAGGCGCGAGCCCGCGACCGCACACTCCTGGTTGCGCCGCTCTCTTTCTACCGTGAAGCGTTGCTTGCGCGAACCTCTTCTGCACTTCCTGCTCATCGGCCTCGTGCTCTTCGGCGTCTACGCCTACACTCAACCGCGGGCGGAGCGGGATTCCCTCGCCCAGGCAGATTGTCCTTTCGCTCGACGAGCTTCGCACGATGACAGCGTATTTCGAATCACAGTGGCATCGCCCGCCAACTACACAGGAGTTTCAGGCCATGGTAGAGGACAAGATCAAGGAAGAGGTCCTGTATCGTGAGGGCTTGGTCATGGGGCTGGACAAGGGCGACACGATTGTCAAGCGGCGTATGGCGCAGAAGGTGCAGTTTCTCGCCGAGGACGTTGCCGCTGCGCACGAGCCTTCTATCGCAGAGCTGAAAGCCTGGTTCGAGAAGAACACTGACAAATTCGCCCTGCCGAGCCGCTATAGCTTCCGGCATGTTTATTTTTCTACCGATAAGCGGAGTACGGATGCTCACGATGATGCGGCCCAGGCGCTGGCGAAAATCGCCGGACAACCTGAGGACTCGAGGATGATTCCGTCAGTCGCAGACCGGTTTATGTTTCAGGACTACTACGGTGATCGCACACCCAGCGCGATTGCGAAAGAATTCGGGCCGCAATTCGCAGTGGCTCTTGAAAAGGTAAACCCCGGCTCGTGGCAGGGACCGATCGAATCCGGCTTCGGCTGGCATCTGGTCTTTGTTGATACTGTTATTTCCGGCCGAGTTCCGGCTTTCGAGGAAGTCGAGTCAGACGTGAAGACCGCCTGGCTGAGTGATCAGAAAGCGCAAGCGTGGCAAAAGGCTTACCAGACAATGCGGGCTAAGTACAAGGTGTTTCTGCCTGCTCCTCCCGACAAGCAGACTGCCAGCGCGCCACCACCTCTTCCCAAAAAAGAGATTCCCACCACCTCGGGCGAAGGGTTATGACTGCTTCTAGAAGCCATCTCATAAATGTTGTAGCCACGCCCCTGGGGGCGTTATGCATCGCTCTAGAGTCCCGCATTTCAGAACGGCGCATAGCGCCGTGGCTACAGCGCGTGCGTATTTATGAGATGGCTTCGAAGCGACGCGGCCTTTGGCTTGTTGCGATTTTTCTGCTCGCGAGCTTGCTCGCTGTTCCCACAACGCGAGCGCATGACGCTCGACCAGCGTATCTGGAGATCAAGGAGACGTCGCCTCACCAGTTCAGCGTCCTCTGGCGCACGCCGGTCCTAGCGGGCACGCGCCTACCGGTTGTCCTAACCATGCCTGGCGATGTGAAGGACCTCAAAGAGCCTGTCCAGCAAGAACTGGCGGATTCGCTCCTCGAACGGCGATGGATCGACGCCGGAGCGAATGGGCTGGCCGGCAAACGAATTGAGTTCAGAGGTCTTCAAGTGACGATCACCGACGTAATCGTGCGAGTCGAGATGCTCGATGGCAGGGCATGGACAATGATCGCCCATCCTTCGCAACCATGGTTTGAGCTAGCCGGCGCGCCGTCGAAGCTCCACGTTGCTGGCGCATATCTGCGCCTGGGTATCGAACATATTTGGAGCGGAATTGATCATCTTCTGTTTATTCTCGCACTGATGATTCTGGTGAAAGGCACGCGTCGTCTTATAGCCACTGTCACTGCCTTCACGTTGCACACAGCATCACACTCGCGGGCGCGACGCTTGGTTTCGTGCATGTGCCACAGACAACCTGTCGAGGCCTGTATTGCTTTGAGCATCGTTTTTGTCGCCAGCGAGATTGTTCATGCGCGCCAGGGTCGACAGGGTTGGACAAAGCGCTGGCCATGGGTGATCGCCTTCACCTTTGGCCTGCTGCATGGATTCGGTTTCGCTGGCGCGTTAAATGCGGTCGGTCTGCCTCAGACGGCAATTCCAGTGGCCTTGTTGTTTTTCAATGTTGGCGTCGAGATTGGGCAACTTCTCTTCATCGCGAGCGATCTTGAGTATCATGGCGCTGGCGCGATGGCTCATTCGACGCACGGCCATACCGCAGCCAGCATGGGCCTGGCGCGTCGCGCCGTACAGCATCGGTGGCGTCGCCGCGTTTTGGGTTATTCAGCGCATTGCCGCGTTTTGAAATGAAAAACCGGCTCCTCGCAGTTGCCGCCGCAGCCGAAGCCCTTACCGGGCTTGTCCTGCTGGTATATCCGCCGATCGTGGTCCGGTTGTTGTTCGGTGCGGACCTTACCGGGTTTCCATCCCGGTAGCGCGCGTGCTCGGCATTGCTTTGATCGCATTGGGTACTGCCTGCTGGCCTTGCGCGTCTGGATCCCGCGCACTTTGCGGGATGTTGACCTACAGCGCGCTTACCATGGCGTATCTTTTGTGTCTCGGCATTCGAGGCAATTGGGTCGGGCCGCTCTTGTGGCCGGCGGTTGTGGTGCATGCAGTCCTGACGCTGCTTCTCGCGCGGGCTTGGTTCACCGACTTGCATAGCCAGGATAGAAACGAGAAATGAAACACAAATCGAGTTGGCAAAAACTGTGTGTCCAAATACAACAAAAACAGGAGCACCAACGCAATGGCCACGTCAGCGAGCGACAAGTCGCCATTGAAAAGGCACCACAGTAAATTACTGTTCGCAGCCTTGGCAGTCATTCCCGTCGGCTTACTGGCTCAGAGTCTTGCTCCAACCCCTCGTTTTCTGACCAGGCCGAACTTTCCAAAGTCGAAGAATGGGTGCTGTCTCAAGGCGCTGCGGAATCGATCGCCCCAGAGCTGGCAGCCATACTCGGACTTGGCAGTGATCGTCTTCCAGTGAAACTAAAGTCGTATCGCACCTCGGACGGTATTAGTATCGCATTTGCCGTCAGCACTAATCCAGGACAAAAGGGCATCGTGCTTTCTGCGCTCAAAACAATGGCAGATAAGATGAAAATTTATTCCGTAGGCACTGCCTGGCGTACGGACAGTTCAGGAACTCTTCGCCGAACGATAGCAGTAGACGCTTCGGGCGCTAAAGTTCGTCCAGACAGCTCCCGTGCGTCAGAATTCAAAAACATCAAGGCCTTCTTTGTTAAAAAACTTCAGGCTACCAGTCCCAGTAATACTCCATTGCCATCTCCCAGAATATCTGCAACAGCCGCCGGAGGGAAAAAGGAAATCAATCGATAAGCGTTTAACAATCTATAAAACACTGAGACCTACTGACCGCTATTAGCCTCACCTTGGGCACGGCGGAGCACCGCATGGCATAGCCCAAAGTCCTATAGCCAGATTACAGCACACACAGAAAAATAGCGCTTACTCAAAACTTCAATGCACATCAAACAAACCAGATTAAAACTTATGAAATCAGTAAAAGAGATCCTTCTTGGCGGGATGCTCGCTGTCGCCGTCATGGCGGCTGCGTCCGCCCAAGCACAAATCCAAACCACCGGCACGCCCGGCTCACCTGGCGCGACGACGACCATCGACGGAAAACAGCTTCCGCCGCCTGATCCGAAATTCGGCGGCGTGATCAAAGATACCGCCACGGATTCCAAGTCATGGTGGCCCCCAACGGTCGTGCCACCCAAGGGCGCGCCCAACATCCTGCTGATCATGACCGACGACCAGGGCTATGGGGTCTACAGCACTTTTGGCGGCGTGATCCCGACGCCGGCAATGGATCGGATCGCGAAGGCGGGATTGCGCTACACGCAATTCCACTCGACCGCGCTCTGCTCTCCTACGCGGGCGGCCCTGATCACCGGGCGCAACCATCACTCGTCGGGTTTTGGTGTGATCTCCGAGCAGGCCACCGGCTACCCGGGCTATGACAGCATCATTACCAAGGACAAGGCGACCATCGGCGAGATCCTTAAGGAGAACGGCTACGCCACGTCCTGGTTCGGCAAGAATCATAATACGCCTACCTACCTCTACAGCCTGGCTGGACCCTTCGACCAATGGCCCAGCGGGATGGGCTTTGAGTACTTCTACGGGTTTATGGGCGGTGAAACTAATCAGTGGACACCCTATCTCTTCCGAGATCATACCGCGATCTTCCCGTGGATCGGGAAGCCCGGCTATAACTTGATCACTGATATGGCGGATGAGGCTATCAAGTATATGACGGAATTGAATGCCGCCGCGCCGGAAAAGCCTTTCTTCCTCTATTACGTGCCCGGCGGTACGCACGCGCCGCATCACCCCACGCCGGAATGGATCAAGAAGATCAGCGACATGCATCTGTTCGACAAAGGCTGGAACGACTTGCGCGAGACGATCTTCGCAAACCAAAAGAAGCTCGGTGTTATTCCCCCGAATACCGAGCTCACTCCCTGGCCGGATCTCCTGCCGAAGTGGGACACACTCAATCCCACTCAGAAGAAGGTGTACACTCACCAGGCGGAAATATTTGGTGCTTACGCCGCCTACACCGACCATGAGATAGGCCGGGTGATTCAAGCCGTTGAAGACCTGGGCAAGCTCGATAACACCCTGATCATCTATATTAGCGGGGATAATGGTACCAGTGCCGAAGGCTCGACCATTGGGACAACGTTCGATCTCGCTGCGATCCAAGGCATCGATATGCCCGTTGATGCCCAATTGAAATACTACAATGTCCTGGGCTCCGACCTGACAACCCCGCACATGTCGGTGGCGTGGTCTTGGGCTTTCGACACTCCCTTCAAATGGACCAAGCAGATCGCGTCATACTTCGGTGGCACCAGACAGGGCATGGCCATCTCCTGGCCAGGCCACATCAAGGATTTGGGCGGGATTCGCTCGCAGTTCCACCACATCATAGACATCGTGCCGACAATTCTAGAAGTCACTGGCATCCAGCCGCCGGCGACGGTGAATGGCATCGCCCAGAAACCGATCGAAGGCATCAGCATGGCTTACACATTCGATAGCGCGAATGCGAACGCCCCGTCGAAGCGCGACACCCAATATTTCGAGATGTTCGGTAACCGTGCCCTCTATCACGATGGTTGGATCGCCGCCACTGTTCCTCCGCAACCCCCTTGGCTCATGGGCACGGTGAAAATGCCCGACTTGCTCACCGGCTACAAATGGGAACTCTATAACATCGCCGACGATTATCTCGGAGAACAACGACCTCGCGGCGAAGAATCCCGATAAGCTAAAGGAGTTGCAAGGGCTCTTTATGGACGAGGCCAGAAAGTATCAGGTGCTCCCGCTGGATAATTCAATTTTGGAACGCCTTCTCGCTCCGCGGCCGAGCGCAACCGCGGGCCGAACAGAGTTTACCTATTCTGGTGAAGTCTCTGGATTGCCCGATGGTAATGCACCAAATTTGCTTACCAAGTCCTACTCCATCACCGCAGAGGTGGAAATTCCAAAAAGCGGCGCTGACGGAATGCTCAACACGCTCGGGGGCCGCTTTGGCGGTTACGGCCTTTACCTGCTCAAGGGCAAACCTGTGTTCACCTACAATCTGCTCGCTCTGGAAAAGTTTCGCTGGGAGAGTCCGAAGGCGCTCACACCCGGCAAACATACCATCGTGTTTGATTTCAAATACGACGGCCCGGGCATGGCCAAGGGCGGCACCGGCGTTCTATCGGTGGACGGCCAGGAAGTCGCCAGCAAAACGATCCCGCATACCGTCCCGGCCCTCATGACGATCGATGAGTCTTTCGACGTCGGAGTGGATACCCGCACAGGGGTGGAGGACAAAGATTACAAGCCGCCGTTCCGTTTTACTGGAAAGCTCGACAAGCTGACTATCAGGCTCGGGCCTAACCAAATGATGGCTGAGGACCAGAAAGCCAAGGACGAAGCCATCGCTCGAGTGAACGACTAGCCTAATGAGTAACCGTCGAGCCGACTTAAAACACGCCCAAATGATAAACTTAGAAACATGAAAAGAATATGCCTCACGATAACTAGCCTGGCGGTCGCCACGGCTATTACAGCTATTCGCGCGACGGAGCCAACTAACAAGGTCGGCAGTGCCGCGCCCAGCGCCGCTGAACTCAAGACCATCGCCGAGGAAGGGTTCATCTACGGCCTGCCTATCGTGATGAACTACGCGGTCATGTACGAGTACGCGGTGGACAAAAACTCCGGACAATACAAGGCACCGTTCAATCAGATCAACAACGAAGCCCGCGTGTTCACCTACAAGGACACAGCGATCGTTACGCCTAACAGCGACACTCCTTATTCCTTGTGTTGGATGGATCTGCGTGCCGAGCCAATCGTGTTATCTGTTCCCGCTGTAGAAAAAGAGCGCTACTACTCAGTAATGCTCTGCGATGGCAACACATTCAACTACGGGTACATCGGCAGCCGGGCTACCGGCAATGACCCCGGTGATTACATGGTCGTTGGGCCCGACTGGAAAGGCGAGACTCCCCCGGGCATCAAGAAAGTGTTCCATTCGAGCACGCAGTTCTCGCTCGCGGCCTATCGCACGCAGCTCTTTAGCCCTGAGGACATGCCGAACGTGGTCAAGATCCAGTCCGGTTACAAAGTGCGGCCGCTCTCGGCTTATGTGAAACAGCCCGCGCCTCCGGGCGCCCCGACCATCAACTTCCCGAAGATCAGCAAGGAACTCGTGAAGACGAAATTCTTCGAGTACCTCGATTTTGCGTTGCAGTTCGCCCCGGCTGGACCGGAGGAGAAGGAAATCCGTGCGAAACTGGCGAGTATCGGCAAAGATCTTTCACCTGAGCAAAAGGCCGCCATAGGTCTCGGCATGAAGGCGGGTGATGCAAAGGTCGATCAATATCTCAGCGGCGGAGCCAAGGACATCAACGGCTGGAAGATCGGCTCGCTTTTTGGTGACCGTGAGTTCTTCCATGGTGATTGGTTGAAGCGTGCGGCGGCCGCTAAGGGAGGCATCTACGGCAACGATGCCGTCGAGGCCATGTATCCCCTGACCAAGACGTTGGCCAATGGCGAGCCGCTCGACGGCAGCAAGCACAACTACACGCTTACGTTTCGCTGCCGGCCAGTATCCGCCTGTGAATGCCTTCTGGTCGGTGACGATGTATGACGGCAAGACGCAGTTGCTGATCAAGAACCCAATCAACCGGTATCTGATTAACTCGCCCATGCTGCCGAACATGAAGCTGGACGCTGAGCGCGGACTCACGCTTTACATCCAGAAAGATTCGCCCGGCGCCGACAAGGAATCTAACTGGCTCCCTGCGCCAAACGGGCCGATCTATCTGGTCATGCGCCTCTATTGGCCCAAGACGGAAGCACCCTCAATCCTGCCGCCTGGTGAAGGTACATGGAAACCGCCGGGAATTGTGAAAGTGGACTGATTCCGGTGTGAGGAGTAGGCGGCTGCATTCCTCGCAGGCGATTCGGGCCTAACACTCGAGACGAATATAGCCCAAAAGTCTTATTGACAGTGGAATCGTTGAGGAACACGATGGGCGCGCATTTAAAAAGGAGTCCAACCCATGAAAAAATATAGTTCAATCATTCACATTCTCAGTCTGGCATGCGCTGGCCTGATCTTCGCCGGGTGCGCAACCACCAATCAGGCGACCGCGCCAATACCTGCGAATTCAGGTCATTTGCTCATTAACCGGGTCCCAAACTTCGGATCCAATATGGTCCTCGTCCTATCTATCGATGGCAAGGACGTGGGAAGCTTTACCGAGGGCCGAAGCTACAGTGGCTACTTGCCGGCAGGCCAGCACGTCATTGTCGCCCGGGTCGATCCTAATCAAACCGGTGCCGGTCCGGCGCGAAAAACTCTGAACGTCAAAGCTGGGCAAACCTATTCCTTTACCGCAGGCTTGTCGGGAGGGAATATGACTTTGGTGAGGAACCAGGGTCAGACGGTGCTACCCGATTAAATAGGAAAGTTTAGCTTGTGGGGGCAGTGAACCTCGCGGTAGCATGCCGCGAGATAGCAGTGTGCTGGCGGAAAATTGCCGCCAGATTAGTGCTAACGAAGGAAGATGACCCCAGAGAAAATGAACATGTTGAAAGTAATTCTCAGCGAACGCCCAGTGTCAAAAGAGAAAATGCTGTCACAGAGCTTTTTCGCTAATCGCGATCTCGGACGGGCACTACGCGCTATCGGTATCATAGTTGTTATCGCTTTTGTGTTGTCATCCTCGGCATTCGGTGCCAATCCAGCAGAAGAGTTAGCTAAACACGGAGTCACAGGCGGCATAGATCCCAAAGGGAATTCGTGGATGTCGATCCAGCAAAGCGTCGAACAGTTCGGGCATCCGGATTTCATCTTTCGCCTCTTTCTTAGTCTCATCCTGGCAGTGGGGTGTGCCTGGGTGATCGCGTGGCATCCGCGTCGCGCGTCGCTGATGGATCCGCTGGCCGACCTTGAGGAGCGTAAGGCGCTTGTACTCCTGGGAGTGGTCGGCGCAGTGATCGCTGAATTGACAGGCACCAGCCAGACGCTTGCGTTTGTCATCTTCGGCATTGGCGCGTTACTGCGATTTCGAACCGTGCTCGACAATCCGAAACTCACTGGGAAAGCGATCACCGTTGTGGTAGTCGGGCTCGCGTGCGGCATGGGGTCATGGGCGATGGCGGTGTTTGTTACTGCCTTCAGCTGGGGGCTTTTGTTCTGGCTTGATTCCCACTCGAGCTGCCGGGTCAGGATCCGACTCGACGACACGGAGGATCCAAAGCCAGTTTTTGGCACGGTGCAGTCGCTGCTCGTCTCCCACAAGTGTCGGCTTCAAAGTTCTGCGCTTTATGAAGACAAGGGGCAGATGGTGTTTTTGCTCTATATCCCGAGCGGGATTGACCCAAGGCAGCTGGAGGCCGAAGTGCGAGCGAGCTTGAAGAAGCACCACGTCTCCAAGATCACCGTTGACGTAGTGTAAGCAGGCCCTGGTCTGCTCACTGCTGTGAACGGCACCCTATTCTCCGCTCTGGTGGCGGCCTTCGTTATTGGCTCGGCGTTCGCAAAATCTGTGACAGCGGGTACAGCGACATTCGTGTCGCCTTGCGAGTGTCAGGGCCAAAAGAGCGGTAGTCGTTGGCCGGTCAAAACTGATCCATCGCCTGTGCCTTTGGACAAGTCGACGATTCAAGCAGTTATACCATCGCAGATCTACGAGTGGAAAGGGCCAGGGCCCGATGTGCCTTTGACGCCCAAGACCGATACGAGAATCCCAGCTGAACAAAAATGGTACAACCTCACTGGCCGCCTCGACAGCGTAAAAGTTGAAGACGATGGTGACATTACGCTTGTGCTCAAAGACGCCGAAGGCAACAAAGCGGGAAGTGTTGGTGCCGAAATTCCCGTCGGCTCCACATGGTGTGAGCTTCGGCAGACTGTTTTCGGTTGGACAACGCAGAGCTTTCCTTTCAGTTTCAAGGAATCCCAAAAGCTCGAAATGCGCGAGACCCATGTAATCACGGTCACAGGCCAGGCCTTTTTCGATGTCGATCACGCGCCTGCGGATCATTCAAACCGACGAGCTAAAGCAAAGAAATACTCGGTTTGGGAAATTCATCCCGTGATGGCGCTGCACATCGATCAATAGCTCGGCCACACCCCGTCGGTGCACAGCTATTGTCCCGGATGCAAATGCAGTAGCGGAGCGCCTTTTGGCGCTAAACGTAAAATTCCATTTATTGGATCTCTCTAACGAGCATATTGACAATCATCCGACGCACATCAACGATGTGCGCTCATGCATCGGCGCCTTTCCGTCGCGATTTTTTTTGCGTATGCGCTGGTATTCGTAGCCCATGCGCAAGACGGACCAAAAAATTCTGTCGTGTTGATCATTCGTCATGCGGAAGACGCCGATAGCGGCGACGGTATTTCGCCTCTTGGCGAAAAGCGGGCTGAAGCATACGAGAATTACTTCCGAAATTTTACCATCGATTCCAAGCGACTGGAACCCAGCGCCGTTTTTGCTGCCAAAGACTCAAAGAAAAGCCACCGACCGCGCCTGACAATGGAACCGTTTGCGAAGGCGGCAAAATTGAAAATCGATACGCGTTTTGGCAACAGTCAGTCAGCTGACCTGGCGGCTGAGTTGCGCGCGAACCAACAGGGAAAAGTGATTTTGATCTGTTGGCGTCACCCATACATTCCGGCTTCTGCTTGATGCATTGGGAGCAACGCCCAAAAACCTTTTTGCCCAATGGCAAATGGCCCGGTTCGGTCTACAATTGGGTCATCCTGCTTAGCTTCGATCAGGGCGGGCATTTGATTCCGTCGAGCTCAAGACGGATCGACGAACACCTGATGCCGGGCGCCCCTCAGTAGTCAGATGTGATTTCCGTGCAGAAAGTTTGCTTATGCTAGAGCCCGCGGTGGGAGCGGTTGGCTATTTGATTAGAAAACTAAATCAACTGCACGAGAACGTTTCTTCTTCTCAGGCCCGTTTTGAAGTGATTGAAATCATCGAGGCATTGATTCTCGCCCTCGTTGCCGTGGCCACTGCCTGGAGCGGGTACCAGGCAGCAAAGTGGGCCGGCATGCGCGCGGAAAATTACGCCCAAGCCAGTCGGCTCCGGGTCACAGCTGAAGGCCTTGCCACCCTGGCAGGACAGGAACGGATCTACGACAGCGATACCTTCAACAGTTGGCTCGCCGCGAAGCTCGATGGCAAGACCCAGGCCGCAGAGTTCTTTGAGCGGCGCTTTCGTGACGAGTATCGCCCCGCATTTACGGCCTGGATGAAGACCGACCCCTTCAATAACGCGCAAGCGCCACCCGGCCCGATCTTCATGCCTGAATACCATGACGCCAAGCATGAGCAGTTCCTTGATTTGAATAAACAAGCCGCAGACGTGGCCGACCAGGGCACAAAATCGGGAGAGACTGGAGACCAGTATGTGCGGATCACGGTTCTCCTCGCCACTGTGCTTTTAATTACGGCCATTGGACAGCGCTTTCGTTTCAAGTCCGTTCGCGTCGCTTTTATGATTCTTGCCTTCGTGTTGCTCTGCCTGCCTCTTTGGCAATTGCTGGTGTTGCCCCGCATCTGATGTCTTTGGCACAGTTCAGTAGTCCGTAAACAATCTGGCTATCCGCGGCGCGCGCCGCTACGCCGACGTATTAGACTAAGGTTTTATCGACAAGAGCCCACTGAAGCCACTGTCTTCCTGCGCAAATTCTCTTGTGGCGATGAAATCATCTCCAAGACAGTTTTGCGAGGTCGAGCTGCTACCCGAGGCATTACCCGAAAGAACCGCGATCATTTATACGGCAATCTTGTTAGTCTTTTCTCAATCCCAGACAGAAGTGAATGATGACTTCGCGCTTTCTTCTAGCGACATTGATTCTGGCGCTCCTCTGTGCCGGCACTAGGTCAACTTGTGCTCAGGCAGATAAGGAATCGGACGTTAAAGAAGCTATGCGGCAAAAGGTGGCTTATTCGCAGCAGGTGCTAGTTGGGATCACACTCGAGGACTACGGACTCATTGCGAAGAACGCGGGAAACTCGTGGAACTCAGCAATAAAACGAACTGGTACTCGCGCCAAGTGCCGGAATACGAGCTATTCCTCAACGAATTCCGCCGCAACGCCCAGGAGTTGATGAAAGCTGGCCAGCAGAAGAACCTGGACGCCGCATCGCTTGCCTATGTTCAGATGACATTGAGCTGCGTAAGTTGTCATCAATTCATTCGTAAAAGCTCCGGCACCGGAAGCATCTTGGACTTCCGGCCAATGCTCTATGTCGGGAACAGTAACCCAGCACCATTCGCGGTGCAGGTTTGCCCACTTCCACTCGGGCGCTGACTTTCTGGATCTTTTGAATCCCGCCCTTTAGGAGGTGATTGCCAGGCGTGGCCATCCTTATATTCCATTCGATCCCGCTCACATTTCGCACATTGAAGTCACACATAGGAAATGGGAGTTTCAGCAAAAGGGCACCGTGAAAAATCCCGACGCCATCCTAACCGCTGGCCGCTTCGCGTTTTCCGCGATCCCAGATTTCGCATGTCTTTCCGACGCTGTATAATTTGCTGAGATGGAACGGCGTTTGAGTGCAATTCTAGCCGCGGACATGGTCGGTTACAGCCGGATGATGGGTGTAAATGAAGCGGGCACGCTGGAAGCGCTGAAAGCGGCGCGAGCTGAGATTGTCGATAGCAGGATCGCGACGCATCAGGGCCGACTCGTCAAGCTAACGGGCGACGGCATGCTTGTGGAATTTCCCAGCGTAGTGAACGCTGTGGCGTGCGCGGCTGAGGTCCAGCGCGCGATGCGTGATCGTAATGCTGGCGGTGCCTCGGGATCGGCGCATCGAATTCAGGATCGGCGTTAGTTTGGGTGATGTGATGGTTGAAGGCGACGACATTTATGGAGACGGCGTTAATATCGCGGTGCGTTTAGAAAGGTTTTCCATGCCAGGCGGAATCGCGATTTCGCAAACTGTGCGCGACCATGTCGGTAATCGGCTTGACCTCGCGTTCGAAGATTGCGGCGAACAAAAACTGAAGAACATCGAAAAGCCCGTCCGCGTTTACAGCATCTCATCTGGCACGACGCCTGCAGGAACGACGACCGGCGCCGCGATGAAACGTCGAAGAGCGAGCCGCAGGAGATCAGACCATCCGTTGCCGTATTGCCCTTCACGAATATGAGCGGCGATCCGGAGCAGGAGTATTTCAGCGACGGGATAACGGAGGACATCATCACTGACCTGTCCAAGATTTCGAGCCTCTTCGTGGTCGCTCGCAACACGGCGTTCACCTACAAAGACAAGCCACGGACACGTGCAGCAGGTCGGTCAGGAGCTCGGTGTGCGGTTTCTTCTTGAAGGAAGCGTGAGAAAAGCGGGCTCGCGGGTGCGAGTGACGGGACAGCTGGTGAGCACCGAGGAGGGCGACCACATCTGGGCGGAGCGGTTCGATCGCGATCTTACCGACATCTTCGCCATCCAGGACGAAATCACCCACGCGATCGTCGAACAACTAAAGGTGAAGCTGTTGCCGCAGGAGAGAAATTCGATTGAGCAGACGCCGACCGACAACGTAGAGGCGTATACCTACTATCTGAGAGGACGCCAGTTTCTGCATCGCCACTCGAAGTCTTACTATCGATCTCGCGCGACGCATGTTCGCCAAGGCAATAGAGCTGGACCCGCGTTATGCGCGTGCTTATGCCGGCATCGCCGACTGCGATTCATTTCTACTCCTCCATTATCATGTCGATGTTCCGATTGAGCAGGATTCTGGCGAACACCGACAAAGCCCTCACTTTGGATAATCGGCTGGCAGAGGCGCACGCGTCGCGCGGATTGGCGCTCTCCGATTGAAAAGCGATTTGAAGAATCGGTAACGGAATTCGAGCAAGCAACGGCGCTCGACCGCAATTCGTTCGAAGCACACTACCTTTATGCGCGTGCGAGTTTTGCTCACGGCAATTTCGAACGCGCCGCCAGGCTGTTCGAGCGCGCGGCTGAGATTAACCCGGACGATTATCAATCCTTAATACTGCTGATTCAAACGTACCGCTCTCTTGGTCGAGATGAGGAGAAGGACAGTGCGGCACGACGTGGTATCGAACGCGCCGAGCGTGAGGTGATTCTTCACCCGGAAGATCCACGCCCGGCATATTTGGGTATTGCTGCACTCATTGAGATGGGCGAAAACGACCGTGCACGAGAGTGGATCGCGCGAGCGCTGGTTATTGGGTCTGAGGACCCACTCACCCAGTACAATGTTGCGTGCGGATATACGAAACTAGGTGAGACAGAACAGGCTCTTGATCTTCTCGAACGTATGCTCCCGAATGTTGGCGAAGAAATAAGAATGTGGATCAAGCACGACTCCGACTTCGCTGGTTTGTCATGATCAGCCGCGCTTCCAGAAGTTGTTGAAGTCAATCGTCTGACGACTCGGCGTTCACAACGAACCGCTTTCCGTCGCCGCGATGCGCATCTGCAATCCAGATCGTTCGCCTTTTGGAATCAATCGCTGAGGCGCAGCCCCAACTCCAACGTTGAAAAAACGCGCTTGTGTCATTCATCATTCAACCAGCGTTGGGCTTCTGTCGGTGGGATTTAGCCGCGCGCAAAGGGCGTAGTTCACTCTCCCCGCGTCCCAAGGCTAGCCAGCGGGTTTCAAATTCCTCCCATCGCTGCTCCTCGGGCAGCGCGGTGTGGCTCATGGGAAATTCCATGATTTCGTAGGGCGCCGCGAGATGGTTCGCGATGGAATAGACGGTTTCCGCTGGAACCACTGGATCATTGAGCCCCAGACCGATGAGCGTTTCGCAGGAAACCATCCCAGCGAATTCACCGCGTCGAAATAGCGGAGCACGAGCATGATGTCCTCGGTGGCCTCCGGACGCTCTTCGAGGTAATGCGCGATCTCCGCGCCGGAACCGGATTTGACGAGGAAATATCGCCCCTCCGCCCATCCAAATGTCGGGACGCCGAGAACGAGGAGGTCCGAGGTGTGCCAAAGCGCTTCCGCCATCAGGGCGAGGCCGCCGCGCAAAGCTGAATCCATAAGTCAGACGCCGTGCTGGTCTGTCCCGCGAAGAGATCGCGCGCCAGTTGCATGGTGCGGCGGTAATCGCAAACCGCGCCGCGCAGGACGGACGTCTCGGGCGACTCGATTCCGGTCAGCACATAGCCCCAGCGCGAAGGCGCGGGCACGGCCGCCGCCGAGCGGCCAAAGCCGCGAATGTCGATGCCGGCCACGTTGTATCCAGCCTCCGCCCATTTCCACTGGATGTCGCACTGCGAGCCGTAGCCGTGGCTGTGCACGACGAGCGGGCCGCGGCGTGTCATCCAGCCAGCCGAGGCTGTAGCCGGTGACTTCGACTCCGCCTAACGAATGAAAGGTGAACTGGGACAATTCAAGCGACGGGTGACTCTCGTCATGGCACGGGTGTCCGGCGCACTTCTGGGTCGATGGCATTCAGCTCCTCGCAGAGTCTTCGCCCAAAACGATTCGAAATCCGGGGGGCGGGTCAGAGCTCGGGCGAATCTGGCGTTTCATGAAACGCGCACGACAGCTCGCGAGGTTGCAGATGTCGTCGCTCGCTCTTCTATACTCCGAGCGCGATGCATGTCGAACAAGTCGTCCAGATCCCGTTTTTTCAAGGACTCCCGGCGGAGGCGCTCCGGCAGGTCGCCGCCGATTCGACCGTGCTCGCGCTGGAACGCGGTCGGATTCTCATGTCGCAGCATGACGCCGCCGAGCAACTGTTCTTTCTGATTTCCGGGGCGGTGCAGTTTTATATTCATTTTCAAGGCGTGGACGATCTGCTCGTCGGGACGATGCGCGAGCCGGGCGCGCTGCTGGGCTGGTCGGTTTTCCGGGAGCCCTATCGCTACACGGTGACCACGCCGATGCGAGGAGGACTGCCAGGTCATGCGGCTCCCTCGGGAGATCATCATGGAACTGGTGCAGAGCGCAGCCGCGTCTGGGCTATCTGTTGCTCAAGCGGGTCGCCGCGACCCTCGCCAATAGACTCGAACAGACGCGCGATATTCTCGTTAGGCCGGCGGCCCTCGGGCGGGATGCCGAAGGCGGGCGCTTGATGAAATCGACCACGCGAACTCATTCGGGAATCGCCGTTCTTCGAGACCTTCGCGCCCGAAGACATCGACGCGCTTGCCGCGCACGCGGGAATGCGGAGCGTCGCGGCGGGCGAGGTGATCCTGCGGGAGAACGATCCGGCCGAGGCGCTCTACATGATTGTGGCCGGGCAGGTGCGGCTCTCGTTCGAGACGCCCGAGGCACTCACGCGCACCGCGCACGTCAGGAGAAGATCGCATCCTCATCCGGACGCTGACGGAACCGGGGCGCGTCATTGGGTGGTCGGCGGTGGTAGAGCCATATCATTATCGCGACACGGCGACGCGCCATCGAGGACACCCACCTGCTGGTATTCGAACGCTGCATGGCTGGAGCGGCGGGCGGAAGAGACTGCCTGAGTTCGGAGTGGAGCTGATAAGCGCGCATCCTCTGGGTGCTCGGCAACCGGCTACGGGAGGCGCGCATCCGGCTGGTGGCCAGCCGCTACGAGGAGGAGGCGCTCGCCATTCGCGCGCTACTCGAGGAAAGCGTCTCCGAGCTCAGCGTCACATCGCCCTTGCACAAGCTGCCCATTTATCTCGAGAGCAGGCTTACTCTTTCCGATGCCTTTCAAACGCTCGAGCTCCTCCGCAACCACGGCGACCCACTCGAGGCCAGTCTCGCGCGGATGTGCCTCGAAATTCTCAAAAACGTCCGCAAAGAACTGGACGTCTATCGCCGGCTCCAGCAAATCTACGAAGCGGTGAGCGCGGCGCCGGAAGACGCGACGCCAGAAGAGGTGAGGCGGCGGTGCTGCGTGGAATTCTGCCGGCTGTTCGAGCGCGTCGATCACATCATTGAAGGCGAGGAAAACCTGCCTGCCGAGACCGGGCACATCTTCGTCATGAACCACCTCGCCAATCATCCCGAGAACACGTTGCCGAACGATTTCCAGCTCACGCTCGACACTCATTTTGTCTCCTGCATGGTGCTCAGCCCGAAGTACGGCGAGCCGCCAGTCCGCGTCATTCGCAAGTCGAACCCCCACGAATACGGTCACCAGAAGTATTTCGATCGTCTGGGATACATCTATGTCTATGCAAAACATGTCGATGAAGACGAACGCAACCCGCGGCTACTGGCTGAGCAGCGGCGGCGGGCTTTCCTCGAAACCGCCGCGCGCTGCCTGCGCGACGGTCGGAACCTTGTGATCTGTCCCGAGGGCGCATCCACCTCGACCGAGCGCTCTCCGCTGCCTTTCAAAGCGGGGGCTTTCCGCCTTGCGGCCTTCGTCGACCCCGAACCGCTGATCGTTCCGGTGGTGGTGGCGCATTTCGATCGCAAGATCACGCGGACCACGCTCATCGCGCGCGTGCACAAATCCTTCCGCCTCTCCGATCACGTTGCGAAGCCGATGCAGGACGAAGCACTCTTCGCATTCATCGGCCGAGTTCGGGGAGAAAATGCGCGCCTGGGTGCGCGAGGCTGCCGCTCGCGCCTGCCGGAGCCGTAGCTGAGCGCCTGTCCCGTTAGATGACAAATCTGCGATATAGAACAGGAGCGAAGGCCCGATGTCGCACGTCGTTTTCATGATTCTTGCCTCCCTGTTGCTCTGCCTGCCGCTTTGGCAATTGCTCACGTTGCCTCGCATCTGACTGTCTTTGGCACAGTTCAGTAGTCCGTAAACAATCTGGCTATCCGCGGCGCGCGGCCGCTACGCGGACGTATGGGATAAGGGCTTATAGGCGTAGCGAGGAAAACTGGCGTTGGGCGGTTTTAGTGCAAACCCGTAAATCGAAACTACACAGAAATTAAACCGAAAAAGGAAAAGAAAATATGAAACATAAACTCATCAAACGCAGTCTGACGGTGCTGACCGCTTCGGCAGCGCTCCTCTACGCTGCCATGCCGGCCCGAGCTGCGGACAAGAAACCCAACATCCTCATCCTCATGCAGGATGACACCGGCTGGTTTGACTTTGGTTGTTATATTGGCGGACAGGCCTTGGGGCATCCGACGCCGAACGTCGACCGCTGGCCAAGGAAGGCGCGATGTTCACGTGCTGGTACGGCCAGGCCAGTTGCACGGCCGGCCGCGCCTCGTTCATCACCGGGCGCATCCCGATCCGTTCGGCGCTGTCGATCGTGGTGGCGCCGGGCGACGAGAACTCGCCTACGCAAGGAGACGCCGACCATCGCCGAGTTCTTCAAAAAGAACGGCTACCAGACCTACTTCTCCGGCAAGTGGCATCTCGGCGACAAGCCGGATCCTACCCGATCGAGCACGGCTTCGACGAGATGAAATCAGTTCGGCGCCTACTATCCCGGGCGTCTATACCTACAGCTACACTAACCCGTGGTTTCATCCCTGGTTTCCCGTCGTACAACCCGGAGTTCTGCGAAGGAGTACTTCAGACATCGTGAACATGTACGAGTGGGAAGGCGTCGCGGGCCAGCCCGGCAAGCGCAAGGTCACCGAGATCACGCTGGGACTATCTCGCGAGTTCGACGTCAGAACCAGACGCGAGTCACGCGATCGACTACATCAAGCAGCACGCCAAGGATGCCAAGCCCTTCTTCATGGACGTGAACTTCATGAAGATGCACAACCCGAACAACCCGGCGAAGAAGTTCGCGGGCAAGTCGCACCTCGGGCGTTACTCGGATTCGATGCTGGAACTCGACGACAACATCGGCCGGATCATGGATGCCATTCGCGCCGAGGCGCCGGACACCATCGTCATCACGACCGCCGACAACGGCGCCTGGCAGGATGCGTATCCTGACGCCGGCACGCATCCCGTTCCGCGGCGAGAAAGGCTCGCGCGTTCGAGGCCGGCTGGCGCGTCCCGGGCATCATGTGGTGGCCGGGCCACATCCCGGCAGGCGCTGGTCGTACGACGAGATGATGTCGCACATTGACTGCTGGGCAACGCTGGCCGCGATGGTGGGCATCACGCCGCCTCCGCACGGCGAGTGGAAGGGTAACGACGGCAAGCCGATCTATTTCGACAGCATCGACAACAGCGCCTACATCCTCGGCAAGGCGAAGCATTCGGCGCGGAATTCGTGGATTTACATCGATGGCGAGAATTTCATGGGCAGCGCGATTCGACATCGGCGGCGATCCCAACAACGATGACATCCACATCGCGTGGAAGTACCTCTATACCGCCAAGGACACCTGGCTCGGCCCGACGCAGAACCTCGGGTCGATCGGGTCGTTGTATAACCTCACGATGGACCCGTTCGAAAAGTACGACATGGTCTTCAACGGCGCGATGTCGTCGCGCATGCTCAAGACCTCGCCGGGTCAGTACGCCGGAGAAGACAACGGCTGGGCCCTCGTCGCTGATCTATCCGGTGATCATCGATTTCGACAAGTCGATCGTGAAGTATCCGAGCATCAAGCGATACCCGGGCGGCGCATCCAACGACCTGGTCCCCGACCTTCAGCATCCGGAGAATCCGGTGCCGCTGGTCGATCCGAGCAAGGTGCCGCCGGTAAAAGGCGGAGGCGACTAAGCGCGCTTTGTTTGATTCGCTTGCGAAACGCGCGGGCTGCTTCCTAACGGTGCCGCCCGCGAATTCGCCGTCGGAACCAAAGAACACAAAAGGAAAGAACATCCACATGGCTATGCTTCGCAAGCCATCCAAATCCAGATCGCGCCGCCGCGCGGCCGCTTCGACGCGAGCTTTCCTGTCCCGACCGTCGCAGGCCGAACTGTATGCGATGGGTAAGAGTCTGCGTGACAAGTGTCCACGACAATCTCACGCGGATTGGAAACCCCCGGACAACCGACCCGATCCCGTTTGGCTCGTGAAGCAATCGGACAAGGGACGCATCCCGCAGCTTGTTCCGGTGCGGCACGGACGAATGCTGCAGACGCCGTTCACGTTCTACCGTGGCGCAGCCCTGAATATGGCCGCGGATTTGGCTAACACCCCCGCCACCGGGCTGCGTGTGCAAGCTTGCGGCGATTGCCACCTTCTCAACTTCGGCGCATTCGCCACGCCGGAGAGACGGATCATTTTCGACATCAATGATTTGGATGAAACGCTCCCGGCCCCCTGGGAATGGGACGTGAAGCGCCTGGCCGCCAGCTTCGTCCTCGCCTGTCGAAACAACGGTTTCAGCGAAAGCTTTGCGTGGGAGGCGGCAGCGGCGTGCGTTCGATCGTATCGAGAGCGCATGGCGGGCTTTAGCAAAATGCACGTGCTTGATGTCTGGTACACGCACATCGACATGGAAGAGCTGATCCCCACGATTCAGGACAAGCAAACTCGCTCGCGGATTCGGAAGCGGTTACGCGAAGCGCGCGTTCGCAACGTGGCTGAGCATGATTTTCCCAAGCGCGCTGAAATCGTCGGCCGCTTGCCGAAGATCAAAGATAACCTCAAACCCCTGATTTATCATTGGCGCGAGCATGAGCATAAGAAGTTCTTCGCCGGGGTGAAAACGGCGTTCGCCAGCTATCGCGACACCATGGAGGAAGATCGCCGGCTTCTCCTGGATCATTACGAACTGTGCGACATTGCCATCAAGGTTGTGGGTGTCGGAAGTGTGGGCACGTGGTGTGGCATCGTGTTACTCCTGGCCAGCGAAACGGACCCGCTTTTCCTTCAGGTCAAGGAAGCAGGCCCCTCTGTGCTGGAGGCATACGCCGGGAAAAGCATCTATCCCAACCACGGCCAGCGAGTCGTGAACGGGTGCCGGCTAATGCAATCGGCTAGCGACCTGTTCTTGGGCTGGTCGGTCGGTCCAACGGGTCGGCAACTCTATGTCCGACAGCTCAAAGACATGAAGATCAGCATGCTCGTCGAGGTTTTCAATCGAACGACTATGATGCAATACGCCGAGTTATGCGGATCAACCCTCGCACATGCGCACGCCCGCTGCGGTGAGCCGGCAAAGATCAGCGGTTACCTCGGCACGAGCGACAAATTCGACCGGGCCGTCGCCGACTTCTCCATCGCCTACGCAGATCAAAGCGAACGCGACCACAAGGTCCTGACGAAGGCGGTCAAAGATCGAAGCTTGGCAGTGGTCATCGAGCAAGTGAAGTGACGGCAACTCCTCACCATCAGCGTGAAGAACCATTGGAAACAAATCTTCGCATTCGAGAACAAATGAACCAGGAAACTCAACAGGAGCAAACGGCTTCCGGCTCGGAGAGTCCTCCAGCTCGGAGAGAGGTAGCGGAGATTTAAACAAAGAACTCTGTTTCCTTTGTTACCTCCTGTTAAAAGAGTTCCTCCCTTTCAAAAAGTATGCCATCCCTTATTTGAAAAGGCATCCGGGTTGACTGAAAACATTATCGGTGCGGCCATCGAGGTTCATCGGGACAAAGGCCCCGGCCTGATTGAATCCATCTACGAATGGTGTCTGACGAAGGAGTTTGAACTGCGTGGGTTGTCGTGCCTGAGCCAGAAGATTGTGGTGATTGCCTACAAGGGCTTCACTCGCGAAGAACCGCTGCGGTTTTATCTGTTGGTGCAAGATTGCGTACTGGTGAAAGCAAAAGCCGTGGAGAAAATTCTACCCATCCACAAGGCCCAGCTCCTGAGCTATGTGAAGGTGCTGGATATCCCGATTGGATTGCCCATCAACTTCCATGAGATGAAACTGACTGACGGGGTGCATTGCCTGATTCTACCGGGAGCCAACCGATGAACCCCAAACTTAAACAGGAGCAAACAGAGAGAACGGAGACAGAGAAAATCTCAGTTTCCTCTGTTACCTACTGTTCAATCCGTTCAAACCTGCGGGATTGGCATTGGCCCGAAGAATATTCGCAGCACCTTTTCTTTCCCAATCACGCGCACCAGTTCGTGCAGTGTACAGTTTACATAACAATCAGCACGAACAGAATGATCTGAATTACCCAGAAATGTGGCCACACCGTTTCCGCCAGCAGCTTTTGGTTGCCCGCCACAAACCCGCCGGTTTGCCGCCGGAAATCGATAAGACGCTCCAGGTAGTGAATGACAAAAGAGACCAGAAGATAGATCATGGTCTTCCAGGAGACATTGTAGATCAGCGGTTTATCGGGAAAGCGATTGATCATCGGCAGCATGTCCGCGATTAACACGGCTTTCCCGAGAATGAGGCAGCGACCGCCACCGAAATCCAAGAAAGTGTCGAAATCCCGGTTCCCTCCAGCAGCAACAGGCGAACAAGCCTTACGATGTTTAGAGCGACAAAAAAAAAGATGGTTGGTGGAAGCAGCGCAAAGAACTCTTCCTCGAGCTTGGTCAGTAGTTTGGGCATGGAATCAGCATTGCGATTACTCGCATCGTTGGCAAGTTCCGAAGCCTCACGCGCGCGCACTAATTATCGAAAAACCAAAGTCCTTCGTTGCCGGTCGGCGGCGCATGTCCTTCATGGCCGTCCGTCTTGATATGGTGATCGAAAACGCGAATCGCAGCATCATGCGAGCGGCTGATGGGATCGCCCGACTGCAGGACGGCGCGTGGCATAGGCCTAAAGTCCTATATGCTTCCCGCCAGCCGGGTGCGATTATGGCCATTAAATCGCTTCAAAAATACGAATCAAACTACGCTCAACTATCCCTCAACACATCCAAAACTAAATAACAACAGCAAACAAATATGAAACGAAACTTAATCCATAATGGCTTGTCGCTGCTTTTAGCCACGGCTGCGCTTTTCAGCGCAGTCGTTCCAGCCCAGGCGCAAGACAAGAAACCCAATATCCTGTTCATCATGGGCGATGATATCGGCTGGATGCAGCCGAGCTGCTATCATCGCGGCCTGATGGTCGGGGAAACACCGAACATTGACCGCATCGCAAACGAAGGCGGCATGTTCATGCACTACTACGCCGAGTCGAGCTGCACCGCCGGGCGCTGCGCCTTCTTCACCGGAATGCACCCGTACCGCGCGGGCATGGTCCTGCCGCAGTTGCCGGGCGCCATTTCGTATCTGCGACCCGGCACGCCGGCCCTCGCCCAGTTCCTGTACAATCTGGGCTATACCACCGGCGAGTTCGGCAAGAATCACCTGGGCGATCATCCGGATTCACTGCCGACTGCGCACGGCTTCCAGGAGTTCTGGGGCTACCTCTATCACCTGGACGCGATGCAGCAGGTGAGCTTCCCGGACATCAACAGCAGCCCGACCGAGCAGGCCGTTGTGCCGCCGTGCACAACGATTCCGATCCCCGGAATCCCGAATCCACCGGGCGGTGTTGACCCGAAGCTCGGCACCTGCATGACCCCGCCGCGCCCGGTCCTTTGGATGAAGTCCTCCGACGGCACGGCCAAGAACCAGACGGGCAAGGACGAAGGTCCGCTCACGCTCGAGCGCTCGAAAACGGTGGACGAGGAAATCTCCTCACACGTGATTGACTTCCTCGATCGCAATGATCCCAAGAAGACTAACAAGCCCTTCTTCGTCTGGTACAACCCGGCCCGCATGCACGTCACGACCGTGCTGTCGCAGAAGTACCTGGACATGATCGGCACCAAAGGCGGCAAGGATTGGGGTATCAACGAAGCCGGCATGAAGCAGATGGACGACAACATCGGCCTTGTCCTGAAGAAGCTCGAAGACATGGGCCAACTCGACAACACCATCGTCGTCTTCACCACCGACAACGGCGCCGAGGTCCAAACCTTCCCGGACGGCGGCACCACCCCGTTCAAAGCCGGCAAGCTGACGACCTGGGAGGGCGGCATGCGCGCTCCGTGCGTCATCCGCTGGCCGGGCGTCATCAAGCCGGGCACGATCTTCAAGGAAATGTTCTCCTCGCTGGACTGGGTGCCCACGTTCGTGGAAATCGGCGGCGGCCCCAAAGGGGAGGAACTGAACAAGGAGATCATGGCGGGCAAGTACAAGGGCATCGTGAAGACCAAGCTCGATGGGTTCAACCAGATCGACTACCTCACCGGAAAGTCGGAAAAGTCGAATCGCGAGTACTTCTTCTACTACCAGGGTCGCGAGCCCTCGGCGGTGCGCTACAAGAACTGGAAGTTCTACTACTCCATGATGGGGTCGAGCGGCGTCGATGCACTTAATCCGGCGATGACTTACCACTGGACTCAGCTCCAGAATATCATGCGCGATCCGTTCGAGAATAACGTAGGGGCAGATCAGAAGGGCGCGTTGTCGATCGGCGGCGCCCTCGCCGCCCCGAGTCACGGCTTATCTGTATGACTGGAACCTCCTGCCCATCGGCCAGCTCCTGTGGCAGAAGGAACTCGATGTCCTACATCGACTTCCCGCCGCTCCAGTTGGCGGCGAGCTACAACCTCGAACAGGTGCTCGATCAGGTGCGGGAGATGACCAAGCACCACCCGAGCGAATAGTCGATCGCCATCCTAGGATTGATAACGACGGCGGGCGGCTCGAAACGGGCCGCCCGCTTCGCCTCAGCAAATAGACATAGCCAGTACGATCGGGAGAAGAATCATGAGAACAAAAAGAGCGATGCTGCACAACCTATCGTTGGTCGCAGCAGTGACGTTGGCGTTGTTAATGACCGCCGGTGTTACCCGTGCCGCAGACCCAAAGAAGCCCAACATCCTCATCATCTGGGGCGACGACATCGGCTATTGGAACCTCAGCGCCTACAACCAGGGCATGATGGGCTACAAGACGCCTAACATTGACCGCATCGCCAAGGAAGGCGCGCTGTTCACCGACTGGTATGGCCAGCAAAGCTGTACCGCGGGGCGCTCGTGCTTCATCACCGGCCAATCGGGTTTCCGCACCGGCATGCTCAAGGTCGGCTTGCCCGGCGCTAAGGAAGGTTTGCAGGCACGGGATGTGACGATCGCCGAGTTGCTGAAAGCCCAGGGCTACGTCACGGGCCAGTTCGGAAAGAACCATCTCGGCGATCGCGACGAACATTTGCCCACGGCGCACGGCTTCGGCGAGTTCTATGGTTCGCTTTACCACTTGAACGCTGAGCAGGAGCCGGAGCACCCGGACTATTTCAAAGACCCGGAGATGCGGAAAAAATATGCCACGCGCGGCGTGCTTCATACCTGGGCGAACCCGGACGGTTCGCAGAAGATCGAGCTGACCGGCCCGCTCAACATCGAGCGGATGAGAACGGTGGACGACGAGTTTACCAAGGAGGCTTTGCGTTTCATGACCGACGCTAAGAAGGCGGACAAACCATTCTTCCTCTGGTGGAATGCCACCCGCATGCACATCTGGACGCACCTCTCGCCGCAATGGGAGGGCAAGACCGGTCTGGGTATTTATCCCGACGGCATGCTGGAGCATGATTACGACGTCGGCCTTTTACTCGACAAGCTCAAGGAACTCGGCCTCGAGGATAACACCATCGTGATGTATTCCACCGACAACGGCGCGGAAAAATTCTCCTGGCCCGACGGTGGAATTTCCCCCTTCCGCAACGAGAAGGCGAGTAACTGGGAAGGCGCCTACCGTGTGCCTTGTGCCATTCGCTGGCCCGGTGTCATCAAACCAGGCACCGTTCTCAACGACATCTTCTCGCACGAAGACATGCTACCCACGCTGCTCGCCGCCGCCGGCGTGCCGGATGTGAAGGAACAGTTGTTAAAGGGAATGAAAGTCGGAAACAAGACCTTCAAGGTTCATCTCGATGGCTACAACCTGACCGACACGCTGGCTGGCAAATCACCCAGCCCGCGCAAGGAATTCTTTTACTTCAACGACGACGGTTCTCTCGTTGCGCTCCGCTACAACCAATACAAAATCGTCTTCGCCGAACAGCGCGCGCATGGTCTGGATGTCTGGCAGGATCCATTTGTGCCGCTACGTTTCCCAAAGCTGTTCAATCTGCGCTCGGATCCGTTCGAGACGGCCGACCACGAGAGCATTGATTACGGCCGGTGGCGGGTCGATCACGCCTTTGTCCTGGTGCCGGCGCAGCAATACGTCGGACAATTCCTCGCTTCATTCAAGGAATTCCCGCCGAGCCAGAAGCCCGGCAGCTTTTCGCTCGACGACGCGCTGCAAAGTTTGCAGAACGCCCCGAAAGCCACCGGCGACTAAGCCTAAGGTCCCATAGACGGGTTCCGAAGGACTCCGCAGATTTTCGGTCGCAGCCGCCTGGTGAAATTGCTGCGACAACCCAACAAAACACTCACGTTCACAGGCGATAACAGAACAAATTATGAAAGCAAAACACAAGATACTTATACCGTGGGCCGTTGCCGTGTTCGTTGCGCTTATCACCGCGGCGAGCGCAGGCGGCAGACAAGAAACCCAACATCCTCTTCATCATGGGCGATGACATCGGCATGTGGAACATCGGCGCCTACCATCGCGGCATGATGGCCGGGCGGACGCCGAACCTCGACAAGCTCGCCAAGGAAGGCATGCTGTTCACCGACTACTACGCCGAGGCCAGCTGCACGGCGGGCCGAGCGAACTTCATCATGGGCGAACTGCCGATTCGCACTGGCATGACCACGGTCGGCCAGGCTGGCGCCAAAATCGGTATACCGGCAGAGGCCTGCACCATCGCCACCGCGCTCAAAGCGCAGGGCTACGCCACCGGCCAGTTCGGCAAGAATCATCTGGGCGATCTCAATGAGTTCCTGCCCACCGTCCACGGCTTCGACGAGTTCTTCGGCTATCTCTATCACCTCGACGCGATGGAAGACCCGGCGCATCCCAACTATCCGCAGGATCTGTTGGATAAAGTCGGCCCGCGCAACATGGTTCATTCCTGGGCGACCGACACGGACGACCCGACCGTGATGCCGCGCTGGGGCAAGATCGGCAAGCAAAAGATCGAGGACGCCGGCACGCTTTATCCCGAACGGATGAAAACCGTGGATAACGAGATCCGCGACCTCGCCTTGACGTTCATCGAGAAGGCGAAAAATGATGGCAAGCCGTTCTTCTGCTGGCTCAACCCGACGCGCATGCACATCGTCACGCACCTTTCCGAAAAGTATGAGAAGATGCGCAACTCGGAGAATGGCTGGTCGGAAGAAGAAGCCGGCATGGCCCAGCTCGATGACGACGTCGGTTTGGTGATGCAGAAGCTCAAGGACCTTGGCTTGGATGACAACACCATCGTCGTCTTCACCACCGATAACGGCACCGAACTCTTCACCTGGCCCGATGGCGGAACGACGCCGTTCGCGCAAAGCAAAGGGACGGTCATGGAAGGCGGCTTCCGCGTGCCGTGCATCGCTGCGCTGGCCCGGCCACATCCCGGCGGATTCCGTGCAGAACGGCATCTTCTCCGGCTTGGACTGGTTCCCGACCTTCCTCGATGCCGCTGGCAACCCGAACATCACCGACCAATTGCTTAAGGGTGTGAAACTCGGCGACCGGACTTACAAGAACCATCTCGATGGCTACGACCAGATGGACTGCCATCACTGGCAAAGGGCCATCGAACCGTCACGAAATCTTCTACCTCGGCGAAAGCACGGTCGGCGCGGTGCGCATTGACGACTACAAGTATCGTTTCATCGACCAGCCCCATGGCTGGCTTGGTGCCAAGACACAAGTGGACGTTCCCTACCTGATCAACTTGCGTCTCGATCCGTTCGAGCGCCAGGGTTGGCCCAACAACGGAACGAAAGAAGGCGCGCAGCAATACTTCGATTGGTTCAAGTTCCAGTTCTGGCGTTTTGTTTTCGTCCAGCAAGTAATGGGCAAGGCGCTCCAGACTTTCCTTGATTACCCACCGATGCAGAAGGGCGCGAGTTTCAACCTGGAAGCCGTCAAAGCGGAAATGGCCAAAAAGATGGCCCAAGCTGAAGCGGCCGCCAAAGGCACTGGCCAGTAATAGAAATGACTTTCATGGCGGGCGGCTCGCAAGAGCTGCCCGCCTTTTTCTGCGATTAGCTAATCGTTTCGATCATGAAACGCGCGCGCTGCTCGCAAATACGCGGGCCCGCCCTCGTATGGGCGAAACTCTCATACAAACTACGTTAATATCCGGGCTAACTTAGTTACAAACGAGCCTTTTCTTCGTTCCGAAACTCCACTATCGATACGAGAAAGAAAACGACCACGTCAACCCAGCCAATGAATGACTGAAATTCAAATCCTAACCGCACTGTGGACGGGAGCCTTTCTCCTGGTCCACCTCGGCGTGATTGCGCGCGTCATTTTACGGCCGCACCGGGAGCCGGCTTCACGGATTGCATGGATCGTTGTCATCATTGTTCTGCCCGTAATCGGCATCCTGACTTACATCTTTCTCGGTGAAACCAGTATCGGCCGCCGGCGTGTGAGGCGCATGTGCGCAGTGCTGGCCACCATGCCTGACCTTACCAAGGTCCCGGGAATGGATTCGCCTAATCTGCAACCGAAAATTCCAGAGACTTATGCCCACCTCTTCCGGCTCGGACATTCGGTCAATGGCTTCGAGCCCGTGGGTGGCAACTGCGCGACCTTGCTGGCAGATTCCAACGCGGCCATCGAGTCCATGGTCGCAGATATTGATGCTGCTCAGGATCATGTCCATCTGACCTTTTACATCTGGCTGCCCGATAACAACGGACTCAAAGTGGTCGAAGCACTGAAACGGGCCGCCGCGCGTAACGTCACCTGCCGGGCGATGGCCGATGGATTGGGTTCGCGCATCATGATCGAATCCCCACATTGGAAAGCCATGCAGGCGGCGGGAGTTCAGGTAGCTACCGCCCTTGCCATCGGCAATCCGCTCTTGCGTCCGTTGCGAGGACGCATCGACTTGCGCAACCACCGCAAGATTCTGGTGATCGATAATCGGATCACCTATTGCGGCAGTCAGAACTGCGCAGACCCCGAGTTCCGGATCAAGGCAAGGTTTGCCCCATGGGTAGATGCGCTCATGCGTTTTGAGGGGCCGATTGCGCGGCAGAATCAATACCTCTTCGCGAGCGACTGGATGGCGGCAATGGATGGCGATCTCACGCCGTTGTTGCGTCAACCGTTGCCGCCCGGCGAACCTGGGCTGACAGCGCAGGTCATTGGTACCGGGCCGACGGTATATAACTCGGCCATGCCCGAAGTCTTCGAAACCCTCATTTACACCGCGCGACGGGAGCTGGTCATCACAACTCCCTATTACGTGCCCGACGAAGCCATGCAGAGCGCCCTTTGTGCCAGTGCCCGGCGCGGCGTAGCACCACTATTATTTTCCCCGCGCGAAACGACTCATGGATCGTGGGCGCGGCCAGTCGCAGTTACTACAGTGACTTGCTCGCCGCCGGGGTCCGCATTTACGAATACCAAGGCGGTCTCCTCCATACCAAGTCACTCACATTGGACGGGGAAGTCACCCTGATCGGCTCGGCCAACATGGACCGGCGCAGTTTCGATTTGAATTACGAAAACAACATTCTGTTCTACGATCCGACTTTAACTGCCGAAATGCGCCGCCGTCAGGACGCCTATCTTGCCTGCTCCCATCCCGTCACCGCCGAGACGGTGGCCCAATGGCCGATGACCCGCCGGCTTTGGAACAACACCATTGCGATGCTGGGGCCAATTTTGTAAGAATCGATCGCCCTAAACAAACATGCACAGGCAACTTCAAGCCATCATCAAGGTGCTGTCGCTAATCAATCCGGCGATCCGTGCGATATTTGCGCAGGCGGTCGCCGGACAGCCGCGGGCCGTCCTCTGTCGAAAGGAAATGACCTCAAAATGAGCAAGCTAAAAGAAGAGTTCTTCAAGATCCTCCCGCCGACGATCTACTTCTTCGTCGCGCTGCATCTAGTCATGTTTATTCGCGTCTTGATGTTGGAAGGAACCGGGCTTTCGCCCTACTCTTCAGCTTCAATTGCCCTCACTGCCCTCGTTCTTGGCAAAGCAGTGTTGATCGCGGACATGCTGCCGTTGATCAATCGTTTTCCTAACAAACCGCTCATCTACAACATCGCGTGGAAGACCGGTATCTACTTGTTGATATCTGCTGTCCTCCACTATCTGGAGAGACTAATCGGTTTCTGGCGGGAAACCGGCAGCTTTGTTGCCGGCAATGAGAAGCTGCTCTCGGTAATCATCTGGCCGCATTTCTTCGCTATTCAGATCCTTTTTTTCATCCTCATCGCCATGTATTGCACAGTGCATGAATTGGTCCGGGTCATCGGCAGGGAAAAGGCTCTGCGGATATTCTTCGGCCCGATGCCTGCACCGCAAGTTTGAGCGAAGCGCTCTACATAGCAAAATAAGTATTATCAAAAGCCATGTGCTGAACCACCAAATGAATCATCAAATCGAGAAGACACTTATTATTGCCGCTGCCATCTGCTCGCTGCTAGCCAATGCCGTGCAGGCCTGCACCGGCATCCGACTCATTGCCGAAGATGGCACCGTCGTCTACGCGCGAACGATGGAATTTGCCAACGATATCCATTCCGACGTGATGATGATCCCGCGCAGTTATACGCGGACCGGAACTACGCCCGACGGAAAGGAAGGGCTTAAGTGGAAGGCGAAGTACGCGAGCGTCGGGGCCAATGGTGTGGGCCTACCGGTTCTATTCGACGGGTTAAATGAAAAGGGCCTGGCCGCGGGAACGTTCTACTTTCCCACCTCCGCCGGATACATGCCCTACACCGCAGCCGATGCGGGCAAGACCATTGCGCAGTGGGAAGTTGGATCATGGATACTGGAGAACTTCGCCAGCCTCGAGGAAGTGAAGGCCAACATCGGCAACATCGTTGTTCCCGCCGTCGTATTCAGTGGGTGGGGCTTCGCTCCGGAGGCGCACTACGTCGTGCATGACTCTTCCGGCAAGAGCATCGTGATCGAATACGTCGGCGGCAAGCTCAATGTCCATGACAACCCGCTAGGTGTGTTGACCAACTCGCCGACGTTCGATTGGCATATGACCAATCTGCGCAACTATTTAAATTTCTCGATGAGCAATGCTCCTCCAGTGCAACTGGGATCTGTTAAGCTCCTGGCAACCGGTCAAGGCTCGGGCATGCTCGGGCTGCCGGGAGACTTCACGCCGCCGTCGCGCTTCGTTCGCGCAGTCGCGTTCAGCCAATCGGTTCTTAAGCCGAAGACCGGGGATGACGCGGTTGTGGAAGCGTTCCACATCTTGAACCAATTCGACATTCCAAAAGGCGCGGCCCGCGAACACGAAAAGGATTCGCACGGAAATATTCTAGCCGACTATACCATTTGGACCTCTGCCAACGATCTCAAGGCAAAACGGTTCTACTTCCGCACTTACGAGAACAGCCAGATCCGAATGGTGGACCTGATGAAAATGAACCTCGACGCCAAGAATCTCACCAAGATTTCGATGAAGGGCGCGGAAAGCATCACATCACTAAACCCCTAAGTAGGCTTTTCTCTGTTAGCTCAGGTTTAATTTGAAAAACCAATCAACATTCGAAAGGATACAACAATGAAAACCAGACGTACACAAAACGTCATGACAATTGCACTCGCCTGCCTGGTCATTTTCATGACGACCAAGGCGCAGGGCGCCGACCCGTTGGCTTCGTGGAACGACGGCCCGGCCAAACAAGCCATCGTGGAATTCGTCAAGACGACTACAACCCAAGGCAGTCCTCAGTTCGTACCGTCCGAGGAGCGCATCGCCACGTTTGATCAGGACGGCACATTGTGGGTCGAGCATCCGATCTATACCCAGGTGATGTATTGCCTGGAGAAGGTTCCGGCCCTGGTCAAGGCGAAGCCCGAACTGGCGAACGTCGCGCCGTTTAACACTGTCCTGGAACTGCTTCACGGCGATCGCGCGGCGATGGAGAAGCTGACATTGCCCGACCTCGAGAAGATTGCCATTGCCACGCTGACCGGCATGTCGGTCGAGGAATTCATCGCCGAAGTGAAAAAATGGCTCGCTGCAGCTAAAGATCCGCGGTGGAAACGTCCCTACACCGAGCTGACTTATCTCCCCATGCAGGAGGTACTGAAGTATCTCCGGGCCAATGGCTACAAGACCTATATCGTCACCGGCGGCGGTCAGGACTTCGTGCGCGTGTACGCGGAGCAAACCTACGGCGTTCCGCCCGAGCAGGTCGTCGGCACGGCGCTGGGGACCAAGTATGGCTATGACACGGACGGTAAGCCCTTCCTCACCAAGGAACCGAAGCTCGTGCTCAATGACAACGATGCCGGCAAGCCCGAAGGCATCCATCTTATGATCGGCCGCCGCCCGCACATCGCCTTCGGCAACTCGACCGGTGACCAGCAGATGCTCGAATATACCAAAGCGGGCGACGGTGCGCGGCTTTCCTTGCTCGTGTTGCACGACGATGCAGAGCGAGAGTATGCGTACGGTCCGGCTCATGGCTTGCCCGACACGAAAGTCGGCACGTTCACGCAGGCGCTCTATGACGAGGCGAAGAAGAACGGCTGGACAGTCATCAGCATGAAGAATGATTGGAAGGTAATTTTTCCATTTGAGAGCAAATGAGCGCGCCGGATCGAAGAAGCCTCTTTCGCTGCATGTAGTGTTTAGCGCCAATTGTGCATTCTCATGTTAAACCGATGGCATCGCCCAAGGATCGAATTCCCTTCTGTCACCAGTCTGGGAGTAGACGGCGCGCCAGCGCCAGTGCGGGCAAAGGAGTGGGCCCGGAGAGGCGGCGTGAGGGGGACGGCCCGCCCACCAAATGCGCGGGCCGCCCGAAAGACTCGAATCGCGCTCTCACGCCAGATGCATTTTGGGACCAGACTCCTGGGGCGTTGCCCCAGGCTGTGATTGAACAGCCATGCGAACCCACAACGCGAAGAACACTACCGCATATTGCCCTAAAGTCCTATAGGCGATTCCACTGTTGGCGTGGCATGATTAGATCGATCGCGCTGACCTAATATGAAATTGCGTTAACATTCTTTTGCTCCATTGCGCGCTTGTTATCGGCGGGCTTTTTATTTCGCCCTTTGAAATAGCTTTCAGCGATCCACTGCTGGATCCGGCCAATCGGGCGATTCGAGTTGGCCGCGCGAGAAATACAGTAACGGCACCCGGCTCATCATTTATCAGCCGCAGGTCGATGACTGGAAGAATTTTCAGGACCTGAGCTGGCGAATGGCGATATCGCTTACACCCAAGGGTGGAAAAACGGCAGTGGGTGTGGTGGAAATGAAGGGCAACACCGATGTGGACAACGTCGCTAAGGTGGCCGTCATCACGAATCCGCAGGTTACCGGTACCTACTTTCCGTCGTTGGACAAAGCCAGTGCGGAAAAGATGGAGGAATTGTTCAAAACGTTTGTCCCACAGACCTTCTCAATCTCTTTGCATTCTTTGATCGCGTCCACGCCAAAGAAGGAAGCGCCGGCCGGTGCGCAATTAAACAACGACCCGCCCAAGATTTTCGTCGGTTACCGGCCGTCGATTTTGTTGAGCGTGAATGGTGAGCCCGTTCTTTCGCAAGTTCCAAACACGAATTTGAAGTTCGTTGTCAACACGCAGTGGCCATTGTTTTTCGACTCGGGGAATTCCACCTATTACCTCGCAGTCGGTCAGCAATGGCTGGTTGGCAATAGCCTTGACGGTCAATGGTCGGCCACGAAGCAGCTGCCCCCGGATATGTCCAAGGTGCCGCAGGACAAACAATGGAGCGCGCTTAAAAAATTCATCCCGCCGCCCGCTAAATCGGGAGGAGTTACGCCAGCCGTCTTTTACAGTGACAAGCCCGCCGAGGCAATCCTCTTCGATGGTCAGCCCGTTTACGCGCAAATTCCAGACACGCAGCTTGAATATGCGACGAACACAAACAGTGTTGTGTTCGTCTTTACGCCCACGCAGCAATTTTACTATTTGACTGCAGGCCGATGGTTCCGGACGACTGATTTGCAAAAGGGTTCCTGGACCTATGCCACGCCGGATCTTCCGCCTGATTTTGCCAAAATTCCGCTGAGCAGTCCTGCTTCAGCAATACTTGCTTCAGTTCCGGGGACCGAGGAAGCAAAGGATGCGGTTTTACTGGCGCAGGTACCGACAACGATGACCGTCAACTCGAAGGAAGCGGCGGCGAAGCTTAAGGTTGAGTATGCCGGTGTGCCAAAGTTTGAGCCAATCAAGGGAACATCGATGGAGTACGCCACGAACACTCCCGACAAGGTGATCAAGGTTGGAGACGTCTTCTACCTTTGTCTCCAGGGCGTGTGGTTCATGTCACCCAATCCGGCGGGGCCATGGACTACGTGCACATCAGTTCCGCAGGAGATCTACACGATTCCCTCTAGCTCGCCAGTTTATAACGTGACTTATGTTACCCAAACCGCGAATCCCGACGGCACGGTTACAGCGAACTATACAGCAGGATATTTAGGCACATTCATCCTCGGCGCCGCCGCGGGAGCGATTCTTGCCGATGGGAGTGGCTATTGGTGGCCGCCATATTGCTATGGTGGGTACTACTATCCCTACCCGGGGACATACTGTGGCGCCTATTACGGGGGCTACGGTTATCATTATCCAACGCCTTACTATGATTCTGCTACCGGAGCTTACGGATGGAAACAGACTGCTTATGGGCCGTACGGATCGGCGACGCGCGGTGCTGGTTACAATCCTTACACCGGAACTTATGCGCGAGGCGGCAGGGTTTCGACTCCGTATGGGAGTAGAAGTGCAGCGCAGGCCTACAACCCGTATACCGGAACCTATGCTCAGACCAGACAAGGTTCGAACCCGACATGCACAGTGGGGTAGCTCCTACGTGTCGCGAGGAAACAAGAGCGCTACCATGGGCCATTACTCAACCGCGAATGGAACGGTGGCGGGCGCCGCTGATTCACAGGGAGGAAAAGTGGCCGCTTCTAGCACGAAGTGGGGGAACAGTGCGGTTGGTAAAACTGCCAGCGGTAATATGTACGCCGGGCACGATGGTAATGTGTACAAGAATACGGGTAATGGCTGGCAGAAGTACGACAATGGAAGTTGGAACTCAGTAAATAAGCCTCAGCCTAACTGGCAAGGAGCAGAAAACAGCCAGCAACGGACAGGCAGCGAGAACTATCAGCAGCGGTCGTCTGCAGCAAGTAGCGACAATCGTTCGAGTGCAAATGCAGGTGGCTATGATCGCTCTGGCGCAGGCAACTCGAACCGATCCGAAGGTGGTTTCGATCGATCTGGCGGTGGAGGTGGTTTCGGTGATTTGGATCGTGAAGCTCAGAACCGGTCGCGCGGTGAATTTTCGAGCCAACGGTTCCAAGGCTTCCAAGGCGGCGGCTTCGATCGATCTGGGGGCGGTGGAGGATTTGGCGGTGATCGATTTGGTGGCGGTGGATTCGGAGGCGGGGGTGATCGCTTTGGCGGCGGCGGATTTGGAAGGTTTGGCGGGTTCGGTGGCGGCGGCGGGGGGTTCAGAGGTCGGCGCTGAAAATTAATGCTCGGAATGTCCTCATCTTATTTTTATAAACAACCAGGCACCTAAAGGAGAGGACATGAAAAAACTATTAATACTAACACGCATCGCCGGTTTGGGGGTGGCCCTGATATTAATGGCAGCGTGCCAGACTGCCGCCACTAACCAGGCAGAGCTCACCGCGTCTAAGAAGGAGTTCTTACTGGCGCAATCAGGCTTTAGGGTCATAACCGTCACGACACCCAAGCAACAACAGGCAATCAACGGGTTAGCCCAGTACAGGGTTTCGGCCGTGAAGTACAACGGGAAACTTTATTATGTGTTTCCCACCGCGACGAAGGACAAGATCTACGTCGGGAGACAAAGCCAATTCAACGCCTACAAGAGTGCGCTCGCCGGACAGCAAATGGGCCAGCCAGCTAGCCAGTCGGGTCAGCCCGGTCAACAGCTGATGAACCCGGCGCCTACGATGGCATTTGAAACGGCGGGCCCGCAGCACATCGAAGTTGAGCAGTTCGATGGCTTTGGTCCGATGGGCACGGCCTCCTTGGGAGATTGGTAGGTGGCGACATTTAATGCTTGGAATTTCGTCCTTTTGTTTTTATAAAAGTTAAACACAAGCAAAAACAACCAACCCAAACATATATGAAAAAACTATTCACATTAACAGGTATCGCCAGTATCGGCGGGGTTCTGGCGCTATTCGTAGCGTGTCAGACCACCGGTACAGGCGGCGACGTTATCGCCCAGAAAGAGTCCCTGCTCTCCCAGTCGGGCTTTAAGGTCATAACGGTGACCACCCCCAAGCAGCAACAGGCAGTCAGTGGACTTGCCCAGGGCAGGGTCTCGGCCGTGAAGTACAACGGAAAGATGTATTATGTGTTTCCGACTGCGACGAAGGACAAGATCTACGTCGGGAGACAAAAGCAATTCAACGCCTATAAACAGGCGCTCGCGACGGCAGTATGCCAGCCACCCGGCCAGCCAGCAGGCTGCTAAGCGAAGGCTCAGCCGGGTCAGCCTGATGGCAGGACAGTCTCTGATGCCCACGCTAGAAGACTGCCGGACCCGAACCACATCGAAGTTCAGCAGTTCGGTGGGTTTGGTCCGATGGGCGTGAACGCTCTTGGGGATTGGTAAAAGGATGACAGAATAAACGAGGGCAGCAGCCTGTTGGCTGCTGTTCTCGTTGGTCCAGAACCAAAAAGACAAAGGGAGAATGTGAGGTTGTCTTTCCTCGTTTCGGGAGCCACTGTTCTTACATTGGGGATTCTCTTAGTGGTTCCGGCCATTTGCGCGGCTGACCCCTCGAACGTCGAAATAAACGACAAGACAATAGGCGAGGCCTTCGCTCTTAATGCAGGCGTATCGCTTCGTTTGCCTTTTCGCAACGGTGCAGAATCTAAGTTACGGGGCGGTCACCGAATCCTCTGACAGAGAAGAATCGGCGAGCGAGCTGAACCGGAAGCTCACCAACCCGGTGAGCAGCATCTGGTCCATCTCGAATCAGTTCAACAACTTTGAGTTGAACAACGGCCAATGGAACAACAACTGGAATTTCCAGCCGGTCATGCCAGTGAGCCTGACCAAAGACTTGAACCTGATCACGCGGCCGGTGATGCCCTTCTACAACATCGTCCCGCATGAGACGTCCCCCGGCGAATTCGCGCGGGACGCCGGGCTGGGAGATCTGGCTCTGCTGGAATTGCTGTCGCCTGCGCACTCGGGCAACTGGATTCTAGGAGCCGGGCCGACCGCCATCTTCCCGACCGCGACCTCGCGTTTCACCGGCCAGGGTAAGTGGCAGCTCGGGCCCACTGTCGTGGTAGGCTATCTCACGAAGGAGTTCTTCCTAGGCGTGTTTCCACAGCAATGGTGGTCCATCGGCGGCGAGCACGGCCGGCCCGACACGAACCAGATGAACCTGCAACCCATCGCCACGATCTTCTTCGGCGAGGGCTGGAGTGTCGGATACTCCGGCAATATCCTTGCGGACTGGAACGCGCCGTCTGAGGACGTCTGGACTGTCCCAGTTGGGCTCGGCCCTGGGCAAGGTGGTGAAATTTGGGCGTCTGCCAGTCAAAATTCAGCTCGCGGTGCAGTACATGCCGGTGCATCCCCGAATATCCGGACAGGAGTGGAACGTGCAGGTCTCGATCACTCCTGTTATTCCGAAGCTTATCAAAGGTGTCCTGTTTCAAGTGACGCGGAGACGATAACGGACGCATTTTGCACACCTCACATGGCGGTGTCTGTTGGAGCAAGGTTAACGACTATTCCGTTGACCCTGTTCATCTCAAGCATGTTGGTTAACACGAATGAGCCAAACCTAAAAGGAACCAATCTTATGGACCGCGATCGGTCCCGTCGGAAAGCTTGAGCCGTGAACACAATTGCAACGCTATTCTTCAGCACTTTCACAACGCTGCTGGCGATTATTAACCCACTCGCAGCGCTACCAGTGTTTCTGAAGCTCCTGGAAGGCCAGAATAAGAGTGCACATCGACGCGTTGCGTGGAAGGCCTGCTCCTACGCCACTCTCCTGCTGTTCTTCTTTCTGATCTTCGGTGCGCTGCTGCTGAAGGTCTTTGATGTGCCGCTCAGCATGGTGCGGATTGTCGGCGGCATCATTTTGATGCGGATCGGCTTCGCGCTATTCATGCCGACCAGTGATACAGCCTCCATCATCCCAAACGCTCCAACAGGTGCGGGCGATACCGTGGCATTTGTGCCGCTGGCGATGCCACTAATGTTTGGACCGGGTGCCATAGCTACCGTGCTCGGCATGGTGTCGTTTGTCCGGCATCCTTTCGCTGAATTTCCGTCACTGGCTGCGATCGTAATCGCTATCCTTGCGACGATGCTTACAACCTATCTGATCCTTGCCTACGCCAACACAGTGGTACGCTATATCGGCCCGCACGGCATCGATGCGGCGACGCGCATCGTCGGATTTTTTGTTGCTGCGATCGGCGTGGGATTGATCTTTCACGGCGTCACGGAGGCGATTCAAACCTATCGTTGGCGAAAACGCACTAACAAGAAAAGGCGAATCAATGAGGGAAAGTGTGAAGTCCTTCCGAATACCCAGATTCCGTCGCTTTACCACCGTCCAACTTTTGGTCGCTCTGGGGTTACTCTTCTTCTCTTTCCCATTTGTCGAAGAAGTCAAAGGCGGAAACCTCATCGTCTCAATTCTGTTTTCCCTGGTCTTGTTATCAGCCGTCCTCGCGGTCGCGGAACGCAAAAGCGTTCTGATTTTCGCGATCATCCTTGCCATTCCGGCGATCGGTGGCCGGTGGATCAATCATTTACAGCCGAACCTGGTTCCACCTTCTGTCTTTCTTAGCGCAGGTCTTATCCTGGTTGGCTTCGTCGTGGCGAATTTACTTCGCTTCGTTTTGCGTGCTCCTTCGGTAAATGTCGAGGTACTTTGCGCCAGCATCGCAGCTTATCTTATGCTCGGTTTGATGTGGACGATGGCCTACTGGCTGGTGGACCAGTTGACGCCGGGAGGAGCATTCTCCTTTAACACGAACACGGGGAAGCAATCGATGAATGGGTTCAATGCCTTCTACTTCAGCTTCATCACACTAAGCACCGTCGGCTATGGGGACATCACACCGCTTTCGAGAATTGCGCGCTGGCTTGCAGCGCTGGAAGCGATGACCGGCCTGCTTTATATGACAGTCCTGATTGCCCGCCTGGTTTCACTCTATTCGAGTCCGAAATCTAATGATTCCTGAGCAATCAGGATTTTGGGGAAACGAATCCGGTTTGCCGCAACACTAACGCACGCGGCGTCTTCAGTGCAGTTTGTCCTGGTTCAGTTTTAGGACGTCTGGGGCCTTGGGAACACGAACCGGTTGAGAAGGAGCAGGCACCCCTTCCGCATTCAAGGGAAAATGCATACGGTAAAGAGCGCCGAACATCGCTACCGAGTTATCGCTCCACAATCCTCCGTGACCCCAAATAATTTCCTTAGGCACGCGTACGATCCAGCAGGGCACACGCGCATTACCGCTGTAGACAAACTCCCAACGCTGCCAGTCTTCGTTTCCTGTCGGAGGGCGCGTCTCATCCGGATTGTACTCGGGACCACGACAGAATTGCTTTTCGTGACCATTATTCTTTTCGCTGGTGAAAAAGGTTCGACCCCGGACGTTTTGTCGAATATTAGCTTCGAAGGCCCGGTTCTCATACGTCTTTAGATCCGACGGCGGCGTCGTTTGTCCAAGGGGGACAACGTGAAAATTTACCAGATACTTATCGTTGCCGGGCGTGTGGGTCTGGAACTCTCCCTCCGATACTTTTTGTCCGTTGCCGCCGGGCACTGGAACACTGTCCCAGTGGTAATGAAGATTTACAGTGTTGGCTAGACTCTGGCCTATTGGAAAAAATTTCCCCGTCGCCTGATCGTTCTCCGATTGCAGAACGATGAGAAGGGGACGGTTCTCGTTCGTCACAGCTCCCTCTTCGGCCCCGGGTGTCCTCCCTACGTAAGCGCCACGAGTCGGGTCATACTTATAAAGATAATCTAATTCGGACATCAACTGGCGAGTGCCAATAGCATCATCCGCGGGATTGAATGCAACCGCCATGTCCCACGGACTCGCGTTCCGCGCGCCAGTGCTGCTGGCATCGAGGATGGAGTGAGAAATAGTATTGCTTAGAACCAATCCGCCAAATGAGTGGCCCATCAGCACGCAATGATGCACCTGTTTGCCTGGCTCTCGCGCAGCCAGTGCCAGTTCGTTAATAGTAGCCAGACAGCTGTTTTGCGCCGCCACCGACCCGCCGGTCAACTTGCGGTTCCAAAACGTCAGCAAATCCAGGCCTGGCATCGTAAGATCTTTGCCGCGCCACGCGATATAGACACCGATCACGTTAATGTTTCCCTGGGTTACCTCGGGAAGACGCGAGACCATATCAATAAAGTGTTCAAATCGGCAGACGTCACCCGAATTGGCATTGTTCATCCAGCCGTGAATGTAGACGAAAAGAAGGGGACGCTTCGCCTGGCGAATCACGTTGAGCGCAGCCGCTCGTTGTGATGTATCCAAGGCCGAGCCCTGGTCGCCGAATTCGATGAAAGCGAATTTGTAGCGCCCGTCGCTTGGGCCTCGTATTGAGTTGAGCGGTTCTGTCGCCGTGTTGGGGTGGAATGGGCCATACGATTCGCACGAAACCAGCAGCATCGCGAAAGCAAGTCTAACGAAGGTCTTCATTGAAGCTTTTAGGAGCGCCACCGAGCATCGTATGAAAACTGCTCAGGGCGCTCAAGTGCCGAATTTTAGGCGTCGGGATTGGGAGGACCAATAGGACCTTAGTCCTATAGGTTTCGATTACCATCGGATCAAAACAACACCTTAACGACTGCACTTGCGACTAGATTGCCATACGCCAAAGATCTTATCGAACAAAAAGCGAGACCCCGGTAACCTTTGCATCGAATTTGCCGACGTCTGAAATGCTGCGACAATCTTCGCTCAAACTTGCTTCGATAAGTACCGACGAACCAAGTCACCACGTAAATCGCATGACTTTTAAACAGTCGCAAACACCTATTTGGATTCGCCTCATCGCCGCCGCAACAGGCCTCGCGTTTTTTGCCGGGTGCGCGACTACGCCGCAAACAGCAGGCCGTCTTCAATACGGGCCTGCCGCCAGCATGATGCGGGAGGCACGATCCTCAGAGGTCCCTGTTGAGAAACGAGCCGCCGATTATTTACAGGCCGCTGCCATGACCGCTCCACTGCTGGGCACCGGCGCTCAAGGGACACCAGCCCGCAATACTTACAACGCGGCTTGCGGTGAACTTACGCTTCTGCTGCGCTCCAGTGAAGGAGGACAGCTTTGGAACCGTCCGCTCACTCTCAGCGGGATCAACAACACTTATCATCTGCGGCTTGCACCCGCCAGTTCCACAGTCTGGGCCCCGAACTATTTCACGACCTTTGAGAGCGCAGACCAGATCAAAGAAAAACTGATCAGGAAGCAAAACATCCAGGAAGGCGTTGGGGGAGCGCTTGTCGGCGTGCGAATCCTCAATCCACCTGAAAAGTTCGCGCCCGCGAAGGGCATCACTGCCCCGGTCACGGCTACTCTCGATTTTCGTGCAACGGATGCGACGCTCGCGCTCCATCGCCCCCGCAAGCAACCGATGGCGAGTGTCGAGGGAAAAAACCGTCCTCTGGCGGCCAATTTCTCAGCGCCGATCAGCTACTACGAACCCCCGGCCAATCTGTTGCTAGTAGGAGTAATGGGGGCATTACGAGCCGCTCATTACGAGAAGAAGACCGGACTTTATTTCCTTCAGCCCTATGATCCCGACCGGATTCCTGTGGTGTTTGTTCATGGCCTTATTTCAACTCCTTTTGATTGGGTGCAGACGATTAACGGTCTCCAGGCAGATCCTGAGATACGCAAACATTACCAATTCTGGGTCTTCGCCTATCCGACCGGTAATCCCGTCCTCTACTCTGCGTTACGTCTGCGCGAAGAACTGGCCAAAGTAGATAAACTTTATCCGAATCACAAAGACTATGTCCTAGTCGGCCACAGTATGGGGGGATTGCTTTCGCAGGCGCAGGTTACGAGCATGACGCGCGCTGATTGGGAGCAAACACTGGGGGAACCAGCCATGCAACTCTTCGCCGCACTGCGACCGGCGGATCTTGTTGTGAAAGCCACGACGTTCAAGGCCAACCCCCGCATCAAGCGAGTCGTCTTCATTTGTACTCCCCATCGTGGCAGCAAAATGGCGTCAGGCGGCATCGGCGCGTTTGCCATCAAGTTGATATCGCTTCCGGTTGACCTTGTCACAACGATCAAAAGCGAGGTTCCGGAGGAAACGCTGAGGAAGCTCAACAATGGCAGACTCCCTAATAGCGTCAGCAACCTTGCGCCAAAAGCGCCGTATCTCGCGGTTCTGAACAAGGAGTCAATCCAGGCGCCCTACCACTCGATCATCGGTAACCGCGGTAAGCCGGGACCGCTCGCGGACAGTAGTGACGGCGTTGTGCCCTACTGGAGCTCTCATCTCGGTGGCGCTCAATCCGAAGTGATTGTTCCCGGCCCGCACGGGGCATGCGAACTGCCGCAAACCATTGCCGAGCTTGACCGGATTTTGCGTTTACATCTCAAATCCAACGGTGGGCGAAGGACTGGCATACTAGCCACGGCGGATTGATGGCAGCGATCAAGTTGATTTTGGCTATTCCCATAGCCATCATCGCTATTGCCTGGGCATTTGGCGCCGTATGGTTTGACGCTCCATTCGGAGCGGGCAACCGGTTGGCAGCGGTACTGCTCGCGCATCACGTTTGTGGTCGTGCTGCTATTCGTTAGGCAATTCTGGCGAAAGCTCATCATCTTTGTCGCACTGTTTGCCGGCGTGCTGGGCTGGTGGCTGACGCTTTCTCCCACCAACGATAGCGACTGGCAACCGGACGTGGCCCAGAAAGCGTGGGCCGACATTCAAGGCGACGAAGTGACGTTGCATAATGTACGCGACTGTGACTACCGGACGGAGACTGACTACACGCCGCATTGGGAAACGCGTACCGTGCGCCTTTCGCAGATCACTGGCATCGACCTCGCGATCAATTATTGGGGCTCGCCCTGGATCGCGCATCCCATCGTCAGCTTTCAATTTACTGACGCGCTTCCTCTCTGTTTCTCCATCGAGACGCGCAAGAAGCTCGGCCAAACCTACTCCACTATCGGCGGCCTCTACCGGCAGTTCGAACTTATCTACATCGTGGCCGATGAGCGCGATGTGATTCGCGTGCGCACGAACTACCGCAATGAGGATATCTATCTTTACCGCACCACGGTTTCGCCGGCGCAGGCGCGCGAACGTTTTCTTGAATACATCCATTCGCTAAACGCTCTGCGGAACAAACCGCGCTGGTATAACGCCATCACTACCAACTGTACTACGGCCATCCGTACGCAGCACCCAGCCAACCAGCGCGTGCCATGGGATTGGCGCATCCTGCTTAATGGCAAAGGCGACGAACTGCTGTATGAACGCCATGCCATCGTCACCGGCGGGCTTCCCTTTGCCGAGCTCAAAACCCGAAGCCTGATCGACACCCGCGCCCGCGCCGCTAATGACTCTCCCGATTTCTCAAAGCTGATCCGCGAAGGTCTGCCGTTCGCGGTTACGTCCGGTCCGTGAGGATCTCTTACGTACGGTTGGTCGATTGGTACGCGATACAAAGCCAAGGTTGACTTCGAAGGTGTTGACCGCTGGAATCACACGATCGATCTGGCTGTTGCCAAATGTCTCTCGAATATTCCGATTGTTCTGCGACAACTTGGGAAAATTAAGATGCGAGCCGTGCTCGTGTAGGCCTAAAGTCCAATATTGCCATCGCACATCAGGGGGTAAAGTTCTATAATCATACGCCGTGGGCTAACTGGGGAGTATTGAAGTTTCGTTCACTGACAAACGGACCAAGTAATACGATTTGAAAAGTAATATTCTGATTGCTTGTTTATGTATCTGCGCCGCTGGCGTTCATGCGGAAACGTCCGAGTCATCTGCGTTCGAACCCACGATTCCGAACAAGAATTCTCCGCCAGGCAAAGCGCCTGAGGGAATGGTATGGATTCCCGGCGGTGAATTTTCCATGGGCGCTAGCCATGAGCGGAAAGGGCAGCGCTGAAATGCCGATGGCGTCGAACGATTCCGGACCGATTCACCGCGTTCAAGTGGATGGATTCTGGATGGATGCAACGCCGGTAACCAATGAACAGTTCGAGAAATTCGTTAAAGCAACCGGTTACGTGACGATCGCGGAACGCAAGCCAACAAAGGAAGAATATCCCACTGCGCCGGAAGAAAATCTCGTTGCCGGCTCGGTCGTTTTCGCGCCAACCGATCACGACGTTCCCCTGAACGATCATTATCAATGGTGGAGTTACCTTAAAGACGCCAACTGGCGGCATCCGCTGGGACCGCAGAGCGACATCAAGGGAAAAGAAAAATATCCGGTTCTCCATATCGCCTATCCGGACGCGGAAGCCTATGCAAAATGGGCGGGCAAACGTTTGCCGACTGAAGCGGAATTTGAATTTGCGGCGCGCGGTGGTTTGTCGGGAAAAGTCTATGTATGGGGCGATGAGTTTCGCCCTGACGGAAAATGGATGGCGAACACGTGGCAGGGAAAATTTCCGGTCAAAGATGCGGGCGAAGATGCTTATGCGGGCATCGCGCCAGTGAAATCGTTTCCGCCAAATGGTTATGGTCTTTACGACATGGCGGGAAACGTCTGGGAATGGTGCAGCGATTGGTATCGCCCCGATTACTACCGGATGTTGGCCGATAAAGGCGGCGTAGCGCACAATCCGCAAGGGCCCGATTCACCATTCGATCCTGCCGAGCCGAACGAAAAGAAACGGGTGCATCGCGGCGGCTCATTTCTTTGCAACGATCAGTATTGCTCGCGCTACATCGTTGGCACGCGCGGCAAAGGCGATGTCAACACAGGCACAAATCACCTCGGTTTTCGATGCGTGCGGTCACCGGAGAATGTCGCGCAACAAAAAACACAAAATTAGGTTGTTAATAAAAGGGGACCCTTAATCAAGCCTGATGCAAAGCAAGAATTCCAGCTGCCAAGGCGATCTTGGGGCCTTGGACCGGCGAATGCTGGATTTGTTTTGCCCTTCGGAGCAATGGCTGCAGCCTCAAGGTCTGATTCACTCTTGTCGACTCAAACAATATACTTGTCCACCGCTTGAGCGATGAAGTAAAAACATGAACAGCCAGCAAAACTTATGAAGCCACGAACTCTTCAATCCACATGCCGTGGAAAATTATCTCTCGCCGTGATTGCCATTTTCTTTCTTGGGCTGTTAACGCCGGTCCATTCCCAGACCCCGGCGCAGCAGGCCCAGTCTCAGGAGATGACGACCACAACCTCGGACGCTGCAGACACAGAGCAGGCGCCGAAGCTTCCAAATGATCAATTGGATTCGCTGGTTGCGCCGATTGCGCTATATCCCGACGCGCTTCTGGCTCAAACGCTCGCTGCTTCCACTTATCCGCTCGAAGTTATCCAACTTGAGCAGTGGATGGGTCGGAACAAGGATTTGAAAGGCAAAGCGCTGGCGGACGCAGTGGCAAAGCAACCGTGGGACCCAAGCGTCCAGTCAATGGTAATGTTTCCAGACGTCGTTCAGCGGATGGCGGACAATATCCAATGGACGACTGACCTGGGGAATGCATTCCTGGCGCAAGAATCGGATGTGATGGCCGCAGCGCAGCGCATGCGCGCAAAGGCTCAGGGTACAGGAAATTTAAAGACCAGCGCCCAATCGGTAGTTAAGACGGAGACAATCCCCAGCGGCAATCAGGTGATCACAATTGAGCCGGCCAACCCCGACGTTGTCTATGTCCCGTCTTATGATCCGCACCGTGGTGTACGGAGCTGCTCCTCCGGCCTATCCTTATTACCCTTACACCTATCCAGGCTATGTGCCGGGCACAGCTTTAGCGTGGGGTGCGGGAATCGCGCTAGGTGCTGCGGCTTGGGGTGCCTGGGGCGGCGGAACGGGCACTGGGGTGATTGCAATTGGAATGGCGGTAACGTCAAGATCAATAACACGTAACAATTTTAATCGTAACAACAATTTTAACCGCAACGTCAATCGCCAAGGCGGCAACTGGCAGCACAATCCACAACACCGCGGCAATGCGCCTTACGGGAACAGGCAAACAGCGAACAAGTTTGGTGGTCAGGGTGCGCGTGGAGCTGGTGGCGCCGGTCGCCCCGGCGGTGCGGGTGGCGCTGGTGGTGTCGGAAGACCCGGTGGAGCCGGCGGTGCGGGTGGCGCCTGGTGGTGGCGGAGCTGGAACCGACCGCGGTGGTGCGGAGCTGGAGACTCGGCCGGTGCAGGTGGAGCTGGAACCGACCCGGGCGCTGGTGGAGCTGGAACGACCCGGTGGTGGCGGAGCTGGAAATCGACCCGGTGGTGGCGGAGCTGGAACTCGACCCGGTGGTGGCGGAGCTGGAACACGCCCCGGTGGCGGCGGAGCAGGAACACGTCCAGGTGGTGCCGGTGCTGGTGCAAGGCCATCCACGCGACCTGCTGGTGGTAGCACTAAGAACCAAGTCGGTAACCGCAGCGCATCCTCACGGCCTAGTTCTGCTTCTCGCGGCGGCGGAGGATTTGGTGGCGGCGGTAGCGGAAACTACGCGCGAGCCAGCAGCAGCAGAGGCGGTCATAGCATGGGAGGTGGCGGTTACAGCCGTGGGGGCGGCGGTTATAGTCGTGGCGGCGGCGGCGGGGACGTGGCGGTGGCGGTGGCGGACGTGGCGGCGGGGGAGGAGGCCGGAGATAAACGAGTGATCGACGGAGAAAAACTATGAAGACAAAGCGTAACACCATGACATCATCACGAATGATCGTGCTCGCCGCATCGATTCTTATAACAAGCTTCCTCGGGTCGGTCTCGGTCGCAGCGCCGGAGAAGAAAGAGACGGCCGCGAAGCAAGAAGCCCAAGGAACGCCCCAACCAGGGCAAAAGGAATTCGACACGCCGAAACAGGCGGCCGATGCTCTGATCCAAGTGGCAGCGAATTTCGATGTCGCTGCGGCGAAAGAGATTCTGGGGCCCGACGGCGACGATATTATCAGTTCGGAAGATCCGGTGCAGGACAAGAATCGAGCGACGGAGTTTGCGAACAAGGCAAAAGAAAAGACCTCAGTCGAGTTAGACAAGAAAAATCCTAACCACGCCATTCTTCTGGTTGGTAAGGATGATTTTCCGCTTCCTATTCCCATCGTGAAGCAAAAAGGGAAGTGGTTCTTTGATACGAAGGTAGGCCGTGAGGAAATATTAAATCGGCGAATCGGCGCTAACGAGCTCAATGCCATTCAGATTTGTCTTGGTTTCGTAGAAGCACAACACGAGTACGCCCAGGAAAAACACGATGATTCGAAGGTAAACCAATACGCGCAACGAATTATCAGCACGCCTGGTAAACACGACGGCCTGGCATGGCAAAACCCAGATAGCACGTGGGGAGGCCCTATTGGGGAAGGCGTGGCGAAAGCGCTCGAGCAGGGCTATTCGAATCCGAGTCAACCTCAGCCGTATCACGGTTACTACTTTAAAGTCCTGAAGGGGCAGGGACCTGCGGCCCCCTTGGGAGAGATGGACTTCGTGGTTGGCGGAGCCATGATCGGCGGATTCGCGCTCGCCGCTGCTCCTGCTGAGTATCGAGTGACCGGAGTGCAGACGTTCATCGTTGGTGCCGACGGAGTCGTTTACGAGAAGGATCTTGGACCCGATACACTGAAGACGTTTCAGAGCATGGACCGCTACAATCCCGATAAGACTTGGAAAGTAACCGAGGATGATGTGGAGGAGGACTCACAAGAGTAGTGCCCGACTTTAATAACAAGAGCAGTCGAGCACTGACTATTAAATCTAGCCTGCCTGCACTAAATCTCCCTTTTTGCAATTGATATTGGGTCCTAAGAGTCGTCAGAGTTTCGGTTAATCGCGCTGGCAGTTGCGTCTTTTCCGGATATTGCATCCCATCGTCCACGTTTGATTTCTCAGACGCACTGGCTTCGGCGGTGACCGAAAATCATAAAGCTGCCCAAGCCCTGAAGTGATCCCGCGCGTCTCTGAAATGTTTTGGCGACGGTTTGCCGATCTCCTCCTGTTCGGTGTCACCTCCATAGAATTGGTCATCCTTTTTTTACTGACGTCTACCTTTACGATCACAGATTGGATCTACGTTCTTCAACATTTCATCGTTCTTGGGATCGCGTTGACGCGCCCTCAGCCGAAGGTACGGGATTACTCCTTAGCTTCCAGCATAGCTGTCGGGGCTGCTTATGCTTATCCCTATGCCCAGGTCATTTATCTACGCTGGTCGCCTGGCTATGTGGCGTCACCCGCAGCCGGGTTGATTCTGGTAACGCTCGCAGCTGGTCTTAGCCTTGTTAGTCTTCTCGCTATGGGAAGACTCTTCGGGGTACGCCCGGCTTTGAGAGGTCTGGTGACGAATGGACCATACAGATTCGTCCGCCACCCGATGTACCTCTCGTACATACTTGCAGACATCGGGTACAACCTCCAGGAGTGGAATTTCGTTACGCTCCTCCTGGTATTGGTGGGTTGGATGTCTCTCGTTTACCGCATACACGCGGAGGAGCGGATGGTCTCTCAACATGCCGAATGGCCAGCTTACGTAGTCTTGGTGCGTTACCGCCTTTTCCCCGGTATTTGGTGAAAGCGTCACGCGGCGCATTCTCTTCATAGTACGACAGTCTGTGCGCATCGCATCAAAAAGACATTGACGGGATCGAGGCTGATCTAAATGATCGCCGAAATCCACTGATAATGAACTTACTAGGATGAAGCTTTTGTTGTTTATCGCTTTTGCCGCTGGCCTGCTCATTCTCGAGAGATCGTTCATTCTTGCTGAAGTTTTTACCGAAGGCGTACAGGTGTCGCCGGACACGGTAACGCTGAAACCCGGTGAATACGTTTGGGAACCGGAGCGCGCCCTGGAAGGACCTTTACTGATCGTAGCCAGCGTTACTGACCAGGTGGCATATGTGTATCGAAACGGTATCCGCATCGCACGATCGAGTGTAAGTACGGGCCGGCCGGGCCATCCAACTCCGACGGGTGTTTTCACAATTCTGGAAAAAGAGGTGCATCATACGTCGAGCATCTATAAAGGAGCCGAGATGCCTTACATGGAACGGGTGACCTGGGGCGGGATTGCGCTGCACGCAGGCGACCTGCCGGGGTTATCCAGACTCGCACGGCTGTGTCCGGCTCCCGCTGGAATTTTCCAAGCTGCTCTTCGGCGTCACCATGAAAGGTGCGACAGTGATTATCGCTGATCAGCATTCCGCGCCGGATGAAACGATCCATCCAGGTCTGTTCTTCACGCAGAGCGGGGAGGAGAGTGAGCCAATCGCTGCTGGCAAATTTGACTGGGATCCCGACAAGTCTACCAGCGGTCCAGTCTCCATGATTGTCAGTAGCGCGGACAAGACGGCCTATGTTTATCGTAATGGAGTCGAAATCGGGCGGGCGGGCATTCCGAATGCCCAGGTTGTTTCGCCTCTGAAAGATCGGGTTTTCAGCGCGCTGAGTGGCCTGGATGCGGAAGGACATCTGCGCTGGGTGGAGGTAACTTCTGCAGGAAAAGAAGGATCAACCCAGAGTCTGTTTTCAGCGACTCAGAAGAGCGGGCTTCCGACAGCGTTCCTAACTGATGCGAAGGCAATCATCACACCGGGTACGACAATCATCTTCACGGACAAGTCAGTGGATCCGACTACGCAAAGTCCCGCCGGTTTTCAGGTTCTTGTGGCGCAAAAAGACAAGCCTACCGAACCACCGAATAAACTCAGTCCAATGAAAGATTGACCGTGGACGTGATTGAAATGATCAAGAGCCGGATCGCAATCGGGAGAGAACGCCAATAGCCGATCATGCTTGATCAGTTCCTAACCAGGATTTTTTCGAGCTGGATAATCTTTGCAATCCTGGTTCTCATTCTACTGGCTCTTGCGGAATTCGGGTGGCGCGTGGGCCTCGCACGCAGCCCGGCTAAACCGGAAGAAAGCGAGGATGGTGGCAGCGTGCCGACCGCGCGTTTGACCCTGCTGGGTCTCAGCTTTGCCATGGCGGTAAGCCGCCAACACGCTGATGCCGACCAGACGCCCGATCCTTCATCGACAGATCGATTAGCGACAGCGAAAATGCCACTATGATTATCACCCTAATCGCCGCCGTTTTGTTTGCGTGCCTGGTCGGTGCCACGTTACTCGGAAGGCGTGTGCGTCGCTACCTTCCTGAAGATCATCTGAGCGCTGACTCCAGAGACGCCGTGAAACTTGCCATGGGCCTTGTTGCTACCATGACCGCCCTGGTTTTGGGACTGCTGGTAAGCTCAGCGAAGGAGGGTTACGACACCAAACGCAATTTAGTAATCCAGATGGCCGCAAAGATCGCTTTCCTCGACCGCGTGTTGGCTCTCTACGGACCAGAAACCGCGGAGGCTCGCGGCGATCTTCGCGCGGCCGCCGCCGATGCCGTTCGGCGCATTTGGCCGACAGACAAAAGTGGACATGCTCAATTGACCCCGAATCAACAGGCGGGTGACGCAGTTTTTTTCACCATCCACCGACTCTCGCCGCACGATGACACACAACGCGCACTTAAGGTTCAACTGGCGACTCTAATGGCGGATCTTGGTCAGCTTCGATCGCTGCTGGTAGCTCAGTCGATTCCGTCAATTTCGATACCGATGCTGATCATCCTGGTCTCATGGCTCGTGGTCATTTTCTTTGGCTTCAGCCTGCTCGCGCCGCCCAACGCCACAACCATGCTCGCCCTGGTCGCCTCGGCTTTCTCAGTCGCCTGCGCTATTTTCCTGATTCTCGAACTGGACCACCCTTTTGGCGGCCTGATTCATATACCAAGTGAGCCCTTGATAAACCTGTTGAACAGCCAGGCAAAGTGAGGCGTGTTAAGCTCTGAGGCGCATCAACGTTCTCACCATTTACTTGTAACTGACAAAAACTTTCGAATTGCAAATTTGGATACCAACTACTGCGGTCCATTCCCTGGTTCTTTGGAGCTCTTTTAATTGGTTTCTTTTTGTTACGCTTGTCTCACTGGCGGCGCCCGCGTTGCTTGGAGCGGAGGAAACCTCGGTTGATTCGACGACAGCCGCGGACCAACTAAAGGCACTACGCGATCAGACGATTATCCAGTCTCACGTGTCGATCGACACCGAGTGGGACCAATTCGACGGTGGTGCAGAAAAGGCGAAATGGACCTTGGGAGGGCTCTGGGGATGGCATGTTCGCGATCGGCAGGATTGGGCTTTGCGATTTAAGCTGCCATTCGTCTATGATCGGAGCGACGAGTTATCAGGCCATACCGACACAGGCGGCATCGGCGATATCGAAGTTGCAACTGGCACGGCATTTCGCCTGAGTGACAGGTGGCGTACTGCCGGCGGGATCGAACTGCACGCTGATACTGCCTCGAATCCCGCGCTTGGGGATAGTATGTGGCGCCTCAAGCCGGGTTGGGGGATAGCGCATGATTTTACGAACTGGCTGACAGTTACGTTTAACGCAGAATACAACCAATCAATCGCCGAAGAACAAAACGTCCCGGCACAGAGCTATACCGAGCTATCTTTACCTGCCACTTTTATTCTCCCGCACGATTGGGCGATCAGTACGAATTACAAGGCAAACATCAATTTTGAAAATGGCGATCGCTGGACGCATACTGTCGATATGGGTGTGGCCAAGCGCCTTTCACGGACCCCAGTCGTTCTTAGTGCCACTTTGGAGAAACAACTCGACGGCAGCGCCAAGAAGTTTGAAGTGAACTTCACCATGACCTATTACTTCGAGAAATGATGCGCCTGGAACGATTCTGGGATTCCTAATTTCGCATGGCCCTCGCAAAGCGCTCCAGGTACGTGCGCTGCAGGTCCTGGGCGCTAACCTTGGCCGGACCAAGTTCGAACTCTACCTTTTCGATCGTGCCTTTGAAATACTTCGGTAATATCTTGGTGTATTCGAATTTTGGAACCACCGGCAGACCATTGTCGGTGCCGATATCCATGCCGGCGTAGGACGCAAACCGGAACGGAACGCTATGTTCCATCTTCGCCTCAGCTTGTTGTTTGCCATTGATGAAAAGCCGGCTCGTACCGCCGGTGCCGAACTCGCCGGGTTTATCGGCAGTGAATTCATAACGCACATTCACTTTGCCCTTGGGCAACGCATCATGTGAGCTGATGGTATCCAGTTTCAAACCGAGCAGGCTGTAGGTGTGCTTGAGATAGCCGTTTTCGACATAAAGCGAAAAACCGCCAAGAAAACTGCCCTCGGCAACAATCACGCCAGCGATGCCAGGAAGCAGTCCCAGACCCGATCGGCCTGGATTGTCCAGGTCCGCGTTGATGCTGTAAGAACGATTATAAATCGGGGGAATCATGCCAGACGAGATGTTTTCCGTTCCGTTGTAATAGGTGAACTTGGTCTGGTCCGGTAAGCCTTTCGGAAAGCCCCATACGGTGGCCATCTCTCCAAGTAGTGGCAGCACCTGATATTTCTCGGCCTCGGCCCAGAACAGCGCCGTTAGTTCGCGCACTTTGTCCGGATATTTATCGGCGACATCGTCAGCCTGCGAGAAATCTTCATCGAGATTATACAACTCACACTTGTCGTTATCCGGGTTCCACTTACCTGGTGCAAATCGCGAGAGTGTTTCAGGATCAATCTTCCACGGAATTCGGTCCAGCCGCCAGCACGCCAGCCAGCCGTCCTTATACATTGCCCGGTTTCCCAAAATCTCGAAGTACTGTTGGGTGTGTTGCGAGGGCGCATTGCTATCATCGAACGTGGATAGGAAGCTTGCGCCCTGCATTGGCATCTGCGCGACGCCGTTGACTTCCTTCGGCTCTGGCAGCCCGGCGGCTTGCAGGATGGTCGGTGCGATGTCCGTGCAATGAGTGAACTGACTTCGCAACCCACCTTTGCCTTTGATACCTTTCGGCCAGGCGACGACCATTGGATTACGAATCCCGCCCAGGTGTGAGGCCACCTGCTTGCCCCACTTGAATGGCGTGTTACCAGCCCACGCCCACGCGGCCGCGTAATGCGGAGCCATATCCGGACCACCCCATTTGTCCAGGCCACCATAGGCTTTAATCGCTTTTAATTGCTGGTCCGTCGTTAGGGGAACGCCATTCAGTGTGGTCATTTCGTTGAATGTCCCACTCTCGGTTCCTTCCATGCTGGCGCCGTTATCACCGAAGATGTAAATAATCAGTGTGTTGTCAGCGAGGCCCATATCCTCAATGCGCTTTCACGACCTCACCAACCGCGTGGTCGGCATTTTCCTGGTAACCCGCATACACTTCCATCTGATGCGAATACACTTTCTTTACATCCGGTGATACGCTGTCCCAGGCTGGGAATGCCGGATCACGAGGGGTGAGCTTGGCGTTAGCTGGGATCACGCCGAGCTGCTTTTGTCGCGCAAACGTCTCCTCGCGCAGCTGGTCCCAGCCCTGGTCAAACTTGCCTTTGTATTTGTCGCTCCATTCCTTCGGCACTTGGTGCGGCGCGTGGGTTGCTCCGGTTGAGAAGTAGAGAAAGAAAGGTTTGTCCGGTGACTGTGCTTTCTGATCACGAATCCAGGTAACGGCGTGTTCCACCATTGCGTCGTTTAGATAGAAGTCCTTCTCTTTCGGCACCCCAATGATGGTGTTATTCTCGGCAAGGACGGGATCGAACTGACCGCTTTCTCCGCCGAGAAATCCCCAGAAATAATCGAAGCCAAGTGCGTTCGGCCAGCGATCAAAAGGCCCCGCAGCGCCCTGTTGCGCGTCAGGTGTAAGGTGCCACTTGCCCATGGCCGCTGTGTTATAGCCGTTGCCCTGAAGAATCTTGGCGATCGAAGCGGCGCTCGTTGGCCAGTTCGTGCTATAACCGGGCCAGCCGCCGATCAACTCGCAAATCGAACCAAAACCTACGGCGTGATGATTTCGCCCCGATAGCAATGCTGCGCGCGTCGGCGAGCAAAGGGCGGTGACGTGAAATCGATTGTAACGAAGCCCTTCCGCCGCCAGTTTGTCGAGCGTAGGAGTGGCGACCGGCCCACCGAACGTCGACGGGTTACCGAACCCCGCATCGTCAATCAGGACAAGCAGGACGTTTGGCGCGTTGGGTGGAGCCTTCACTGGTGAGGTAAAGGCTGCCACAGAGCCTTCCAGCGTTCGCTTGGTCACGCCTTCAAACGGTTGAGGTGGACGCGGCAGCACGGTTCGATCCCATTCCGCGTCGGCAGCAATCGATCCGCTTGTTTGCAACGCGATTACAACCGCGGTCGCGATGAGACGTGTTTTTGGGTTGCGCATACTAGTTCCTCCGAGAAACATCGCGAGCGTACACAAAACGGTTGATCATCACACGGGAAAAGTGAGCAAATCAGACTACGCCTTCGTCGTTGAACGATTGGAGGCGCTCCTGGAGAATAGAGAACAAAATGGGGTTGGAGCTAAAAAGTGAATGCGAGAAATGCGGAGCCGCGCTTGCACCGGGCGGGGTCGCATACATTTGCAGTTACGAATGCACCTATTGCGCAAGTTGCGCCGGGCAAATGAATTTCGTCTGTCCAAACTGCGAAGGTGAACTTGTGCGGCGACCGCGACGCAAAGAGACACCTAATTCCGGCGGCGGGGCTGATGCTTGATTCGATAAGTAAGAAAACACTCCTCACCGACGGTGCGCATGTCGCTCAACGAACAATGCACGCTGGCAGGCAGGAAATCCTTGCCTACGCCTGTCAATGTCGGTGCTGTTGCTCCACCGAACAGATAAGGCGCAATGGTTAGATTGAGCCGATCGATCAAGTCTTGTTCCAACAACGATCGAAAAAGTGTCGGCCCGCCTTCGCATGCAATAGTCCGAACCTTGTATTTATTGCGTAATGTTTTCAGCAGGCCTGCTAGATCCACATTTTTTTTGTCGCTCAAATGGAGCGTCGCCTTCTTTTCCAAAGCCCGCTGATATCTTTGAGGCATTCGTTTGGTAGAAAAGATGATGATCGGGGAAACGTCTGACTGAAAAATCTTCAGACGATGGTCGATCCTGCCTTCGTTTGAAATGATCACGCGTAATGGACAGCGGTTTCGCCCGCGCTTCACTCGGGTTTCCTGCATTTCCGCTGGGAGCCCCAGCCGGACGTTGTCGCGCTTTAAACTGGTGTGCCCGATCAGTACCGCATCGGCCAGGGCGCGCTGCCGAAACAAATGCAACTTGTCTTCGCGTGAGGTGAAATCTACCGGCGATAAATTCTTCGTGGTCACCTTGCCATCGACAGTCATAGCGAAAGTGGCGACGACAAGTGGGCGCGGATGCTTGCGCTTCATGACGAAGAAAACGTCCAACGCTCAACGTCCAACGCCCAACGTCCAACTGTCTGAATTGAGCGTTGAGCGTTGAGCGTTGAACGTTGGGCGTTGAAGAATCTCGTCATTCCGTTTCGCCTATCTCATGTTCCAGCGCGATGACTTCATGTTCCATCTCGCGCATTTTCACGCGCCCTACGGCGCCGCTCGGCCTGTAAAACAGATAAACGATTGCGCCGGGCAGGCAGCAGACGAGAATGATGAGGAAGCTAAGAGAGCCAATGAGAATGGCCGTTGCTTCCGGGACTCCGCAAAGGCCGCTGAGCATGATTTGTAAGACTTTTTCTCGAAGGCCAATTCCAGCGAAGCTGATGGGTAACGCGGAGATGGTGCGTTCCACTGGCATCACGGCAAAGAAATCGACTACTGGTACCCGTGCGCCCAACGCGTAAGCGGCACAGAGAAACGTCGAGAACGTGGCAAGATGTGCTACGAGAGATGTTCCAAACGCAACGAGCGTCGCGCGCCAATGATGTGCGTAAAGATGATAGGCGGCGGAAATTTCAATTAGTTTGTCGCGGCCCGGGAACTTCTCTGGCAATGAATGGAACAAGTTAAATCCGCTGATTACAAAAGTGGATATCAATGTCAGGACCGATGTGCCGAGAAGAAAGAGCAGTAGCCAAAGCAAATTTCGCGTCTCGGTAGTCTGCGCGAGAAAATCATAGCGCAAACTGATAAGAGTGACAGTAATGGCGACCAAGGCGACAAGACCGATGAAACGATCAAACACCACAGCGAGCAATGCGCCCGCTTTTTTGTCCGGCGTTTCCTTGAGCAGGTAATAGCTTTTCATGATATCGCCGCCCGTGCCTCCGGGAAGAAATTGGTTGTAAAACATCCCGATAAAGAACAAACCAGCCAGGCGGGGAAGGCTCAGATGAATCTTTTGGACCTTCAGCAAAACGTGCCAGCGAAAGGCGGCGGCGACTTCCACCAATGTGTAAGCCAGGATGCCTAGCATAACCCAGCGGTACTGAGCGTTTCGGATCGCCTCGCCCATCTGTGCGCGCCGGTTGGGATCGTGGTAAACCCAGTAAAGCACCGCAACGGTGACGCTAACCTGGAAAAGCGTCATCAGGATTTTCTTCATTCGCCGAAGCGCTCCTTCCACATTTGGACTGACTGGAGAATTGCATCAGCTGTCCTATTCGGGCTCATCTGCCAGACAAATAAGCAGTTTGTAGGCAGGAGCGGAACAAGTTTCTCGAAATCGACGTCTCCGGTAAAGGGTAGTTGGCCTTCTCGGGCGGGCCAGATGCAGTCTTGCACGTGGCACCCGAACGTGCGCGGGCCGACTGCGCGCAGCCACTCAGCATGATCAATGAACCCCAGGTTTTCTTTGACCTGGCAGTGACCGAAATCATGCCAGTAACCCAGGTGCGGCGAGTTCATCTCTTCAAGTAGCTCGGACAATTCTCGCTCAGTTGGGATTTGTTCATAATCGCGCCGCGCTTTCAAACCAATCCTAATATTTTTCGGAGCGGCATAGTCGATGACCCGGAGCAGGCAATTCTTTACGCGTTGCAGGCATTCGGGCGCAATTTTTTCCCTTTCCTGCACGGCATTGATTTTCATTCTCACGTATTCGCGCGACAAGTAGTCCCCGGCTTTTGCCATCGCAATCAGGCGATTGGTAATTAACGACATGGTCACGTTTCCCAGACGTAACACAACGAATGTAGCGTTTAATTGCGCGGCTAGATCGATCGCCTGAAAGGCTTGCGTGACGGCCCGCTCGCGGTCCTCGGCTGACGCGGCGGAAAATCGATAAGAGTCGGGTGAAGCCGCCGGAGTTTTAGTGGGTAAGGGCCAAAATTCATACAGACTGCTGAAGCGGATCGCTCCGGCATCGAATATCTGTTGAATTCCTGGCATCAAGGACCTGCGAACGCCGTGATCGAGTTCAATCAATTCAAACCCGAGTTTGGTTTTGATTTCGCGCAGCATCGCATCGCCAGTAGTATGGCGTGCCGAGTTCCAACAGGTGGAGAACGAAATCATCGGCCTAACGAGTTGTGCGGCGTTTTGTGAAACGCCACCTGGATAATCTAGCAGACCGGCTCAATCTCGGGCGCTGGCGCGGGTGAAATCGCGCTGTCGCAAACGTGCCGTCCAGCAAGGCTCAAAACTGACGCTGCCGCGATTCCATAGATCACCGCAGCGATACCGAGCGTGGTCCGCATTCCGATCAAATCAGAAAAGCCGGGCGTGATCAGACCGGCGATCGGCATTAATCCGAAAAAGCTCATGCCCACGACCGCAGACACTCGGCCGCGCAAGTGTGCTGGTGCTTGCTCCTGCACGATCGTGTTGGTCAGACCGAAGTTCATCGAGAGCGCGATGGCGATGGCACCCATGGCACATGCTGTAAGTAAAAAGCTTTGCGACCACGACATGAGAAACACTCCCGCAGCAATGGCGACCACATTGCCGCCCATGAATTTCAGACGGTTTTTGCGCGCCACGCTAAGCAAGCCAATCGACCCAAGAAAAGCGCCGCTACCGGACACCGCCATCAGTCCTCCCATACTTTGCGCACCCAGATGAAGAATATCGCGCACATAAAGTGGCAGCATCACTGAGATGGCTGGAAAAATGAAAATCGTGTTTAACGCGATTAGCGCGATCAACGACAAAACAACGCGATTGGAGCGGACATAGCGAAAACCTTCCATGATCCCGCTGCGGCGTTGTTCTTCTTCCTCGGGCGTTCCCATGGGCCGCTTCGGAAGTGAGATGAGTGCAACGATGAGAGCCACAAAGGAAAACGCATTTGTGAAAAATGCCGCTGCTGCGCCCCACCACGCGACGAAGAATCCAGCCAGTGATGGACCGATCAGACGGGATCCATGAAACACGGAACGATCAAGAGCAACGGCCGCTGCGATCTCGTCACGCTTCACCAGCTCTGGCACAAGCGCAGAGATCGCTGGCATTTCGTAGGAAAACGCAACGCCCAGCAGAAACGCAAAAAAGATAATATGCCAAATCTGAATGTGCCCGCTCATAACCAAAAATCCCAACGCAATAGCGAAAATGATCTGCACAATTTGCGTCGCGACCAGGATCTTGCGTTTGTCCCATTTGTCAGCGAGCGACCCAGCCGTGGGAGCGAGTGCAAGCGCTGGCAAGCCGGCGGCAAAATTCACCAGGCCCAGCAGAATCGCCTTGTTTGTAAGCCCGCTCATGACCCAGCTTTGCGCCATCATTTGCATCCACGTGCCGCTGTCGGAAATGAGCGAACCGATGATGTAGCGACGAAACGGGCCCTGCCGCAAAAGCGCGAGCGCTTTGCTTCCAATCCATTTTTCCTTCTCGTCCATCGCAAACACTCATCGTTGTAGAGGCGTTCGTGTCAAACGCTGGGAGCGCTCTTGCTGTTTGCTCGCGGAGCGTTTTCACTGTCCGTGCGGTGCGGGATTAACCGCCGTACTAGAGGGCTGCGTCAACGAGCCGCTAATTATCGCCCGTGGAAGAAATAAATCACGATGCCGATACGTATCTCGGCAGGTTTAACAGATTGTCGCTCTGGTCAACGTGTGGTTCGAAAGGCTGCTCGTGATCGCGGTAATACACAGTCACTTTTCCATCTCGATGCATGCTGATGATATCGAGCTTGCCCAGACCAAGGGTCAGAAACTTCATTTTCTGAAGATCGGCAAACTCGAACGGTTCGAGGTCAAATTTCATTCTCTTGTCCAGTTCCTTCTTAAGCCTGCTGGGGAAGGCGATGGCCACAGCCTGGTCCAGTTTAAAATTAACGCGTGCGTTGATCTCATCCTCAGTTGGAGGCCGGCCAAGTTCTTGTTGCAGTTCTTCTATTGCCTCCTGTCGAAACGTAGCCCCTTTTTGAGCCCGCAACTCGGTTCGAAGCAGTCTTCGCGTGATTTGCTCGATTTCCGGAATCTCGGTTAACGAAACAGCGAGCATTTTGTAAATCTGATGTTTGATCACATGCGCCTTTTTGGGCACGTATTGAATCTTCTCCAGGTGCTTGTCCTTTGCGCCTTTGTTTTCGCTGGCCAAGCGATCGTTGATTTGGTCAATCGTAAGTGACACGCGGAAGGATTCGATATCGCCTTCGGGATCAAGCAATCCGGCAACAGGCATTCGATCGACAGCGGGAAAAATGAACTTCAGATCGGTGTCCAGGAAAGGTTGCAAATCCTTGGCGCGGTACAAGAGACCGTTTATGGCGCCGTCATCGTCCCGGGTGGGCGCACGGATGACCATGTCAGGCAATGGTTCGAACTTCTTCCCAATGAAAAGATCGTTAGCGCTAAACGCGAAACCGGAGTCGTTGACCATTAAATCATCTACGGCTGCCTCCACACGGTGCGTGGTGAAATACAATGGGTCCCAACGTCTTTTTTCCACTGTCAGTTTGTTGGGAAGCGTGTCCAGGAACGATGTCTTATCTAATTCCGATTGAATCACGCCGGCGGCGGCATCTTCGCCGACCTTCTCGATGATTTTAATGATGAGGAGTGTGGCGAACAACAGAGTCAATCCCAGTTTTGGCAGCAAAACGGTGATCACCATTCCTAGGAAAAAGGCTACGAATTTTCCAAGAGTGCTTAGTTGCAGATCGAAATCCAGGTCAAAGTCGAGCAGGCCGTTATTCTGGATCGGAACCAGCCTGATTAAGAAATGAAAGTCCGGATCAAAGAAATCCTCGATGGCATATTCTCCGTGTACGTCGATTACCAGAACGTTAGTGAAAGTCGGGTTACCGGCTGGTCCCGGCGGTATTCGAATTTCCGGACGAACGCTGATGCCCTTGATCTTCCCCTTCTTTTCTCCGTCCTGGAGCAACGGATATTCAAATTCATCCGTCGTCCCTTCCTTGAGCACTGCCATTTTTTGAAACAGATCGTCACCAAGCCGCTTATAGGTCTCGCGCGCGAAACCGAAGGCCATACGAGAGTCTTTTGGCAGAAAATTCTGCGCGTCATCTACATTGCCGCGATCGGGCAGCAAATCCGTACTTTTTGGACCGTTCTGTAGAATCAGATTGATATAGATTCCGATAGCATTAGGCGTTTCGTCATCGGCAAAAAATTTCTTCAACGCGATAGCGGCAATCTTTCCACCTCCTGCAACGGAGAAATCGACCGTCCGGTCCACCTGTTTTTTCATCGATGCCAGCGTGTCGGCTTTTGAAAAAACCGGGTTGCCGTCGTCATCCGGCGGCAGGCCCTCAGCGGCATCGATCAAAGGCCCGTTGATATCCAGCAATTCGATCTTGAGACCAATATCACTCAGCAGACCATCGGTGCCGACCGAAGAGACGAGCTCAAATTTGAGATCCAGGTTTACGGATAGAAGGTTCGGAAAGACTTTTCTGTTCTCCGGATGATCAAGGTCATTGATGATCGTCGGATAGAGCTTCAAACTGATGTCGGCTCCGACAGGAGAGTCCTGTAATAGTGTGACGGTAAATTCGTCGGCGTGGCCGGAATATGCCGGGACGCCTTCCGGAAGATCGAGAAACGGATTCTCGTGTCCCAAAAATTCCGGATGGACGGGATAAAGCCTCTTTTGGTTCAACTCCTCAGGTGGATGTGTGGCGGTGGCGTCTGTGCGGATGTGGTTGCCTTGAGCGTCTTTGACCTCTGTCTCCGAAAACCACGGAATCGAGCCGGTTTCCATGGAGCTGAGCAGAAAGTATTTGATGTACTCTTCGCCCATTAGAAACTCGACATCGAACCCCGAGGTGATTTTGTTCTGGTCGACCATATTTAGACGCCGAGCATAACAGGCAGGCTTTATGTCTCGTCGAGCAAAATTGAGGTGACGTGCCGCATTCTTATGCCGAATTGCTCAGGGCAATTGCATTGTCTATCTTTGGTAAATGCGCATCGATAAATACACGCAGAAGATGCAGGAGGCGTTGCAGGCGGCACAGGATCGTCGCTTCGCACGCTAATCATCCGGAAATAACGAACGAGCATTTTCTTTCGGCGCTTTTAGACCAGGGCGAGGGGATAACCCGGCCGCTCCTCGAGAAGTTGGGCGCGAATGTAGACCAACTGCGCGATCGGCTGCGCGCAGAGTTGGAACGCCGCCCAAAAATCCACGGCGCTTCGGCCGATGTGCGTGTCTCGAATGAGCTCCGCAACGTCTTGGATTCGGCTGAGAAGGAAATGTCCAAATTAAAGGACGAGTTCACCAGCGCTGAGCACTACTTACTTGCGCTGGCCGGCTCGAACGTTCCGGCCGCAAAATTACTTAAGGAAGTCGACGTCACGCGCGACAAAATCATGCAGGGCCTTCAGCAGGTGCGCGGCTCCCAGCGCGTAACCGATCAAAATCCCGAAGGCAAATATCAGGCGCTGGAAAAATATGGACGTGATCTGACCGAGCTCGCTCGCCGCGGCAAGATTGATCCAGTGATCGGACGCGACAACGAAATTCGGCGGCTTATGCAGGTGTTGTCACGCCGAACGAAAAATAATCCGGTGCTCATCGGCGATCCGGGTGTGGGCAAGACAGCAATCGTGGAAGGGCTCGCTCGACGAATCATCAGCGGTGACGTGCCGGAGTCGCTTAAGAACAAACGGGTCATCGCGATGGACATTGGCGCGATGGTGGCCGGCGCAAAATTTCGCGGCGAATTTGAAGATCGTCTGAAAGCGTTCTTAAAAGAGGTAACCGATTCGCAAGGTCAGGTCATTTTGTTCATCGACGAGCTGCACACCATCGTTGGCGCAGGCGCAGCGGAAGGCTCCGTTGACGCTTCAAACATGCTTAAGCCGATGCTGGCGCGCGGTGAATTGCGCACGGTCGGCGCAACCACAATCGATGAGTACCGCAAATACATCGAGAAAGATGCCGCGTTGGAGCGGCGTTTCCAACCGGTCCTGGTGAATGAACCGACCGTGGAAGACACGATCGCAATTCTCCGCGGATTAAAGGAACGCTACGAAGTACACCACGGCGTCCGTATCACTGACAGCGCACTCGTGGCAGCGGCTGTGTTGTCGCAGCGATACATTACGGACCGGTTTTTGCCGGATAAGGCGATCGATCTCGTCGATGAAGCGGCATCGCGTTTGAAGATCGAGCTCGATTCCATGCCGACGGAAATCGACGTGATCGAGCGCGAGGTCATGCAGCATGAAATGGAGCGGCAGGCGCTCAAGAAAGAAAAAGATCCTGCGAGCAAGGAGCGTTTGAAGAAGCTCGAAAAAGAGTTGGCAGGGTTAAAAGAAAAATCCAACGCGCTCAAAGCGGAGTGGCAGAAAGAGAAAGCAATCATTGAAGAGCAGCGGAAATGGAAGGAAGAACTCGATCAACTGCGCACCGAGCTTGAGCGCGCCCAGCGGCGTGGTGAACTGGCAAAGGCGAGCGAAATTCAATATGGCAGGATACCTGAGCTCGAAAGAAAATTGAATGAAGCGACGGCTAAAAGTGCGAAGACGAAGAAATCGCTCCTTCGCGAAGAAGTGACGGAAGAAGATATCGCCGAAGTGGTTTCTAGCTGGACGCACATTCCCGTCTCGCGATTGCAGGAAGGCGAACGCGAAAAGCTGGTTAAACTGGAACAACATCTGCATTTGCGCGTTGTCGGGCAGGAGGAAGCGATCAAGGCGGTTTCCAACGCGGTGCGTCGTGCCCGGGCTGGTTTACAGGACCCAAACCGTCCACTCGGATCATTCATTTTTCTCGGACCCACTGGTGTCGGCAAAACGGAATTGTCCCGCGCGCTGGCGGAATTCTTGTTCGATGACGAGAACGCCATGATCCGGATCGACATGAGCGAATACATGGAGAAACACACCGTCGCGCGATTGATCGGCGCCCCTCCTGGATACGTCGGTTACGAAGAAGGCGGTCAGCTATCCGAAGCCGTTCGGCGTCGGCCGTATTCGGTGGTGCTTTTCGACGAAATCGAAAAAGCGCATCCGGACGTGTTCAACGTGTTGCTGCAGGTGCTCGATGATGGACGGATCACAGACGGGCAGGGGAGAACGGTCGATTTCAAGAACACCGTCATCATCATGACCTCGAACATCGGTTCTCAGTACATCATGGAAGAAGAATCGAAAGAAGCGCGCCGGCGACTGGTCACGGACGCGTTGCGCGCTCATTTCCGACCAGAATTTCTCAATCGCGTGGACGAGATCATCATTTTCGATCGGCTCAGTGAGGACGATCTGAAAAAGATTGTTGAGATCCAACTTGGCCGCTTATCGAAGCGTCTCGATCAACAAAAAATCACGCTCAAGCTCTCCGACTCGGCGAAGGAACTGCTGGCGCGCGAAGGCTACGATCCTGTTTACGGAGCGCGTCCCCTGCGGCGCACCATTCAAAAAGAGATTCTCGATCCACTAAGCATCGATATCCTCGAAGGCAAAGTCCGCGAAGGCCAGACCGTCCAGGTCGATGCCAAAAACGGCGCGCTCGTGTTTCGCGAGAAGTAATTCTGAGAACGCGCTTGGACCAGATCGAAAAATTGGGTCTAATTCTCGTTAGGTCTCGAACGCGTACCTCGATGCAGCGGCTATCGCACAGGACGGCTCCAGTTACGCGGAGCGAGCAGCTTGTGTTTTTGCAGAAGCATGTTCCGGGACGCATCGCTTCTATCCAGTCTTCGTTTTGCGCGTCGAGATTTAGCTGTCGCTGCTATTTTCTCTCGGGCGATCGCTAGCTTCCTCGTAATCGGAGTTCGAAGCGGTCGGCTGTGCGCCGACCGTGATTACTTCCAGCACCTCACCGGCCAATCATGGGAAGTGAAGATTACTGATGTCGGTGGCACGTTCGTCGATTTAAATACACTCTCCGGCGCCGACAAGTCGACGCTCGAAGAGGAGATCAACGAAACTAACAGGGCATCGCCCACCTAACGTTCTGGGACGACCCAGCCTCTCAAGACAAGAGCGGCCTTGCTACAGAGACCTACGTCATGTCGCAGACGACGCGGGTCCGAACTTTCGCGGACACTGTCATTCGTTTATTTTATGAGCGTGCATCCACCGCAAGACCGGCGTAACCAGGCGGACGAAAGCACGACTCATACAGGGTTCTGCAAGACATGTATCGATGCTTCTACGCCTGTGTCGGCGGGCGACAATATCGTGCTTATTCCTCTCGGCATCGGAGGTATGTTTTATGGTTCGCGAGATCGCTGTCCAACGTGCGGATCGGTCGTGCGGAGTCAGTGGTTTTGCATCTTGTTCATCCCCATCTTTCGCGTCGGTCGATATCGCATTAAGTACGTTGCGCGGAACCGCTATCTCAGTAGAGAACTCCCGCGGACCCAAAAACATGGCCCTCAAAAGGCTCGTCGTCGCCGATTCACTTGCCCATCGTGCGGCTGTTTAGGATTTCATCGCGAAGGCTGCCCAACAAAGCACTCGACGTCAGAGCGAAACGATGGCAAACCCGGATTCTAATGTAACGATCCACATGGCGGCGAGCCTCGACGGCTTCATCGCTCGAAGGGACGGACGCGTCGACTGGATGGAGACCTCAGACGAATTCGCAGGCGGGGACACCTTGGACCCAGGATTCGTCGAGGCCTTCCTCAAGACGATCGATTGCTACGTCATGGGATCAAGAACTTATGAGACCGCGTTGAGTTTTGAAGCCAAAGGATTGGGTTGGTCGTACGGGGACAAACCCACGTTCGTCCTGACTAGTCGCGAGCTGCCGCGGACACGGGATACTGTCGAGTTCTACTCAGGCGATCTCGCGCAGTTCGTGAATGGGCGCCTTCGGCCCACGTTCCGTAGCATCTGGTTTGTTGGGGGTGGTGCGGTTTCCGGCGAATGCCTTCGTCTCGGGTTAGCCGACGAAATTTACTACTCGATCCTGCCGATCTTGATTGGGGATGGGATACGGTTCTTCGAAAAACTCGACAGAGACGTCGCCCTCCATCTGGCGGACGTCAAAGCCTACAAAAGCGGGACGGTGGAGCTTCGTTACGAGGTGCGAGGACGTCGCGATGAGTCACGGAACGCCAGCTAAAATTTTATCCCGGCCACATGCTCGAAAACACCGCGAAAGATTCGATATCTCGTTTTCGGCGATGCACCCGCGAGCCACTGAGTTGATAACAACTTTGGGTCTGCAGCCTCACCCCGAGGGCGGTTTTTATCGCCAGATATTCCGGTCCGTAGTCCAGGTCAAGCCGGTGGATCGGCGCGGTCCCCGTGCTGCGCTGACCACGATCTACTTCCTCCTCCCGGAGGGAGCCTTCAGTCGCTGGCATCAGGTCGCATCGGACGAGGTCTGGCATCTCTACGAGGGTGGGCCGTTAGAATTATTCGAGCTCAGCGCGTCGGGTCAATCCGTCCTGCGCCACCGGTTGGCCCCGATCGGCAACGGCACAGACGCACCGGTTTGCACGATCGCTGCCGGGGTTTGGCAGGCAGCGCGGCCACTGGGTCACTATGCGTTCGTCGGCTGTACAGTTGGCCCAGGGTTCGACTTCGCAGATTTTCGTTTGCTCGCAGACGATCATGTACGGGCTGCTGCCCTCCGCGCGGCATTGCCCGATCTCGCAACTCTCATTTGATCGAAATGCGTGGCCGCCGCTTGGACCGCCAGCATTTCTGTTTCGCAGCTGCTTATTGGGTTAGACCATCAGTTGCCGAAATGCTGCCAGAAAAGTTTCCATCTCAGTTTTCTTTCCAATTGTCAGCCGCATGTGATTTGGCAGCGCGGGGAATAAACGGCCGACGTGGATGTTCTGTTCTTTCATTGCTTTAATGAGCGGAACGACTGGGCGTTTGCAGTCGAACATGATGAAGTTTGCCTGTGATGGAATTATTTTATAGCCCATCTTCTCCAGCTCGGATGTTGTGAACGTTTTCGCTTCTTTGTTCAAACGCTGGCCGTTTGGGACGTGATCCAGATCATCGAGGCTCGCGGTCGCTGCTGCCAACGCCATGCAGTTGACGCTGTCCCACATTTGCTGCCGGCGCATCCGCTCGATCGTCTCCTTTTGCGCAACGCAATAACCGCAGCGCAACCCTGCCATTCCGTAGATTTTTGAAAACGTGCGCGAGACAATCAGGTTCGGGTGGTCTTTCACCAGTGGAATCACGCTCTCGTAGTCAGGGCTGTCCGCGATAATGGAAGTACGCTTCGTCTACGAGAACCATTGTTTCGCGCGGAGTCTTTCCGATGAAATCGCGCAGCTCGTCCTTTGGCGTAATGCTGGCAGTGGGGTTATTCGGATTACAAACGTAAATCAGACCTCTCTTCGCGGCGCCGAGCATTTTCGACAGGTCATGCGCAAAACCGCTGGTCAACGGCACCTTCACTACTTCAGCGCCATTGGCGCTGGCATTATGGAGTATTGCTTCGAATGTCGGATCCGCCACGATCAGATTCCCGTTCTGAGGGCTCGTAAACGTTTCCGCGCAGAGTTTGAGAATCTCGCCTGAACCGTCGCCTAGCAGGATTTCGCTGCGATCGACATTGTTCAGCTTCGCCAGCTTATCGATTAGCGCGTTATTGTGTTCGTCTGGATAACGGCACGCGAGGCCGAATGAATCGGTCATCGCCTGCAATGCTTTCGGGCAAGGCCCGTAAGGATTTTCATTCGCGCTCAAGCGAACGATGTTTCCTCCAGCCGTTAAAGACGTGGCAGGAGACTGAGCTGGCTTTGCGAAGGAAAGCCCTGGCCTAACGACTGCAGCAGCCGCGCCTGCTCCTAACAACTGCGCAAATTTACGTCGTGAAATAGACATCGTATTCATTTTGAGTCCTCCTTAGTGTCCTGTCCCGGAAATAGCTATACATTTGCGTTCGCCCGGAGGGTTGAGCCGGAAATAGCCTTGCGGCGGCGTTGCGGCTCGGTCACAGCCCCAGTTGAGGGATGCTCTCTCGCCGCGCCTTGCCGGAAGGCCATTTCCGACTCAACAAACGCATAGTTATTCCCGGGACAGGACACTAGTCGATTGTTAGGCTGATCCGAATCAAATGCCAGGACGAATTGCACCAACCGCTGTTTTACTGACAGCTGTAGTCTCGCTCGCAACGCCCGGGTGCGACAGATCACGGCAGGACGAGCATGCACAGCAGCTTGCTGCGCGTGTGCGAACTGAATTTCTGCATGCCTGGAATAATTACGAGCGTTATGCGTGGGGTCACGACGCGTTGCGGCCTTTAAGTAAAACTGCGCACGATTGGTACGGACAGTCGCTGTTAATGACGCCGGTCGATGCACTCGACACCCTTATCCTGATGCATCTCGACGCGGAGGCAGAACGGGCGCGATCGCTCATCGTCGACCATCTCTCGTTCGATCGCGACATCTACGTCAAGAACTTCGAGATCACGATCCGCCTGCTCGGTGGGCTTCTCTCCGGGTATCAGCTGACGGGCGACAATCGCCTCTTGAGTTTGGCTGAGGATTTGGGCAACCGCTTGCTCCCGGTGTTCAATTCACCCACCGGGCTCCCATATGTTTATGTCAATCTTCGCACTGGCCAGACACGCGATCCGGTGACAAATCCGGCAGAAACCGGCACGCTGCTGCTGGAATTTGGCACGCTGAGCAAACTGACCGGCAGGCCGGTTTTCTACGAGAAAGCGAAACGCGCCTTGGTTGAAACCTTCCAGCGCCGTTCGCCGCTCGGCCTGGTCGGAGAAAGCATTAACGTGGAGACAGGCGAGTGGACGAATACTGACAGTCACATCAGCGGCGGCATTGACTCGTACTACGAATATCTGTGGAAGTGCTGGCTTCTCTTCGGCGATAAGGATTGTCGCGACATGTGGGATGCCAGCATTCCTGCGGTTAACAAATATCTTGCCGACGAGATCCGCGGCGAACTGTGGTACGGCCACGCCGACATGCAGACAGGCAAGCGGACCAGCACGACGTACGGCGCGCTCGACGCATTCTTCCCTGCATTGCTTGCCCTTATCCGGCGATCTGGAGCGTGCGCGTCGCCTGCAAACTTCATCGTTCAAGATGTGGAACCTGTACGGCATCGAGCCGGAAACTCTCGATTACAAAACGATGCGCGTAGTCGCCGGAAGTTATCATCTGCGGCCCGAAATCGTTGAGTCCACTTATTACCTGTATCATTACACCGGTGACCCGGAATATCGGCGCATGGGCGAGAAAATGTTTGACGACTTTGTTAAATATTGCCGCGCCGACTCTGGCTACGCCGCGCTTGCCGACGTGGTCACTAAACAACAGCTCGATGAAATGCAGAGCTTTGTCCTGGCAGAGACCTTCAAATATTTCTATTTACTCTTCGCGTCGCCTGAAACCTTGCAATTCGATAAAGTTATCTTTAATACCGAAGCGCATCCGCTAAAACGAACGTGGTGAAACGTCCGATTTTCATATGATCCTCGAGTGGCTGAAACAACAAAGGCGACGTCGCCTGCGAGCGCGGCCGTTTCCGAAAGAATGGCTGACGTTGGTTCAGCGGCATGTTGTCTTTTTTCATAAATTGTCCGGGAGCGATCGCTTTGAACTGCTTGGTCACATACAAGTATTCCTCGCCGAAAAACGGTTCGAAGGATGTGGCGGGTTCGAGATCACGGACGAGGTCCGTGTCACGATCGCGGCGCAAGCGTGTCTTCTGTTGCTGCATCGCGAGACGAACTATTTCCCCGGTCTCGTGACGATTCTTGTTTATCCATTGTCATACATGGTTCAGGAAGACCACCAGGTTGGCGAACATGTTTGGGAAGAAGGGACTGTGAATCGACTTGGCGAGACCGCCCGTAGAATGGGTTCGCTGGTCCTCTCATGGGGCGCCGTCAAACATGGCGCAGCGGATCCCTCCGACGGTAAGAACGTTGTGCTTCATGAATTTGCTCACCAGCTCGACTACGAAAATCACGCGGCCGACGGAGTACCGGGATTGGCAACGAAGGAACAGCAATCAGCCTGGAGCGAAGTGATGAGATCCGAGTTTGCGTCGCTCCGCACTGCCGATGAAACCGGGATACCGACCTTGCTCGATACTTACGGAGCCACTAATCCCGCTGAGTTTTTCGCTGTATCGGTCGAGGCCTTCTTCGAGCAGCCGCGGGCGTTGCGCGATCGCCACCCAACGCTATACGCAGAATTGCAAAAGTATTTTCAGCAGGATCCTGTGGAATATTCTGCCGAGCCTTTGCTAGGAGAAACGTGATCGGTGATCTGTGATTAGTGATCGGTAAAGATTCGTGGCAACGGTGATCCTGTCACCGATCACTGTTCACTGATCACGTTTAGAATGCGCAAATCGAACGCAGCGCTCGATGACATCCACGAGCGCGCCGTGCTTAGAGGATATGGTCACTGCGGCTGCGGCACGATCCGGAGATACGGCCTCGGCGCTTTCCACCCTTGCGGATAACGCTTCTTCGCTTCTTCGTCCGAAACCGAACCCGCAATGATTACATCGTCCCCTGGCTTCCAGTTGACTGGCGTCGCTACCTGATGCTTCGCGGTCAATTGCAGCGAGTCGATCACCCGCAGCACTTCGTCGAAGTTGCGCCCCGTGGTCATCGGGTAAACGAGGATCAGCTTAATCTTTTTGTCCGGGCCGACGACGTAAACGTTGCGCACGGTCGCGTTGTCGGCAGGTGTGCGCTTCTTCGGGTCGCCCTCAATATCCGCCGGAAGCATGCCGTACAATTTTGAGATCTTGAAGTCGGCATCACCGACGATTGGATAATTCGGCGCCTGTCCCTGCGTCTCTTCGATATCCTTCGCCCAGCCTTTATGATCGCCAGTCGAATCGACTGATAATCCCATTATTTTCACGTTCCTGCGCTCGAACTCCGGCTTGATTTTCGCCATATAACCGAGCTCGGTCGTGCACACCGGAGTGAAGTCCTTCGGATGTGAGAACAGAATGGCCCAAGAGTTACCGATCCAATCATGGAAACGGACCCGGCCTTCGGTGGTTTCCGCTTCAAAATCTGGTGCTGTATCGCCAATTTTCATAAGTTTTCCTCCGCTGATGTACTACGGCTAAGGCTTTCTCAAGTTCTGAGGGAAAAGTCAATACTGGCGTGCTCTCGCGACGGTGACAATTCCTAGTTAGCGGTCAATTCGCAGAATTTGTTAAGATCGATGTTACCGCCTGAGACGATTGCTACGATCGGACCTTTGCCGGCTTTTCCACTCAAAGCTGCAGCGAGCGGCAACGCGCCCGCACCTTCGGAGATTACTCGTGCCTTTTCCGCCATGAGCCGCATCGCTTTCCTGGTCTCCTCCAGGCTGACCACGAAGTAATCATCGACGATCGGTTTCATTCGTTCCCACATGCGAGGGAACGTGCTTTGGCCGCCGGCACCATCGACAAAAGAAGCTTTCCAATCTTTGAATACCTGCGGCGATCCCATCTTGAACGAGAGCGCGGAGGGTGCCGCCGTCTCGGGCTCGACGCCGAAAATTTTTGTCTCCGGCTTGAGCGCTTTAATGGCAGCACCGACGCCAGTGACGAGCCCGCCGCCGCCAATGCTGGCGATGACAGCTACCGTATCCGGAGCGTCCTCCAGAATTTCCAATCCCATTGTTCCGTGCCCGGCGATGAAATTGTCGTCGTCGAACGGATGGATGAATGTTCCGTCGGCGCCGGGAAATGAGCGTTCGTCCAGTGTTTTCCATGCGACGTCGTACGATACTGGAATGAGTTTTGCACCGAGCGCTCGCATCCGATCCAGCTTGGATTTGGGCGCGGTCTCGATTACTACGACGGCGCATGGCACACCAGCTTGTCGCGCCGCGTAGGCGACGCCCTGGCCGGCGTTCCCCGCGCTGATCGTCCAAACCCCGCGTTTGCGCTCCGAATCGGGAAGCAGTGCCACGGCATTTGCTGCGCCGCGCAACTTGTAGGCATTAATCGGCTGCAGGTTTTCTAGCTTGAGCCGAATGTCCGGAAAATCCGGTCCCAGATCCAGGCGGATGAGCGGCGTGCGAACGATCGTATGTGCAATTCGTTTGCGCGCTTCTTGTATTTCTGACAGCCGGATCGGGCGTACCGGTTCGAGTGTTGCGGACATCCATCTTTACTGTAGAGGCGACTGTCGCAGCCGCAATTCAGTCTCGTACTTGTTCCTTGTCATGTTGAGCCCTTCGGCTTCGCTCAGGACAGGCTCCGCGAAGCGTCTCTGGCGATTATAGAGGGCTGCCGAAGAGAAGTGATCCGAGATTCTCTCCCGCGACTGCGGGATCACCGTACGAAAACAAATTGAACAGTCCTTGCACCATCCCTGTCTGAGGCTTCACCATGATTAAAATTACCACTACGGCTCTAGTTGCGGTTGCGATGCTTACGGCATCCAGTGCGTTTGCAGGAGACAAGGCATGTTGCGCCAAGGGCGTCTCGAAGGCGGATGCGATGGCGTGCGTTAATCTGGCAACGCTCAATCTCACGCCCGACCAAAAGACAAAAATCGAAACGTGGCAGGCCGAATGCATGAAGGCAGGCTGCACAAAGGAAAGCCGGCACACATTCCTTAAACAGGCCAGAGGAATTCTTTCTGCACAGCAATTCGCTCAGTTGAAAGCTCAATGTCAGAAGTCCGCTAAGGCCACAAAGAAAACAGAAGCCTGATTTGCACCGATAGTTTTCAAACGGAATCGCGCCGTGGAAAAATCCCGGCGCGATTTTGTTTCGGTGAGTGCTGAAGCATGTCGCACGGAAGTGCTTTAGGAGTGCGATGCGTCCACGCATCGCTTTTATTGCGCCCTGCTGTTGCCAGTTAGTGTACACCCAGAAAACGATGGCTACTTTCAAAAGCGACGCGAAGACGCGTGCGCACTCCTAAAGCTTCGCGAAACTTTGCGCCGCAACTGGATTCTTAACCGCCTCGCTTTTCGGTTATGCAAGACCCGGCAGCAATCTACGCCGCGGTTTAAGCGCTGCTGCCTAGAACGTTTTGTCAGAATCGAGAAGGATTGTGACCGGGCCTTCGTTCACCAATTCCACTGACATCATTGCCTGGAAAACTCCTGTGGCCACGGTAATTCCCAACTTGTGCAACGTTTCGCTGAACTCTTCATAGAGCTGCTTCGCCTGTTCCGGTGGTGCGGCAGCAATAAAGCTGGGCCTGCGTTGACCGCGCGCATCGCCGTAAAGCGTAAACTGCGAGACAACCAGCGCGCTGCCTTTCACGTCCAAGAGCGACCGATTCATTTTTCCCTGATCGTCCTCAAAAATTCTCAAGTTGGCGATTTTCCCGGCCATGCTGACAGCGACAGCGGATGTATCGTCGCGCCCGATGCCGAGTAATATCGCAAGGCCCGCCCCGATTTCTCCCCTGACTACGCCTTCCACGATTACACGCGCGCGACTGACACGCTGGACAACGGCTCGCATTTCTTAGCTACAAAATTTTCTGCAGCAAGTCGGCAAGACGCCAACCCGCTCTGTGTAATTCTTGCCGGACAACGTCGGTTGCCCATGCGCGATAGTTCGTTTGATTCGCAGTCGGTTTTTCGACTGCTTCACCGACCGCAACGATACGGTCTTCCTCTGGTTGCGTGTGCACATTTTTGAAATCCAGCCTCGCATACGCCTCGCGCGCAACTGGCAAAATTTCGTTCGCCCATACCTCGGCATAACCATCGACGGGAACATTCGGCGGCATTCGCCAATTGTTGGGTTCATGTGTCGCCATCTTGTCGACCAGTTCTCTCTTGTGCGGCTCGATGAGCGCCTGCAATTCGCTTTTCCGTAGAGCGACGGGCCACTGTAGGAAAAGAGCGTTTACGGCGTCATTGTCCCAAAAGCCGTGCAATTTCTTCCTATGAATTCCGCGTTTGCGTGGCGGTTCGTCGCTCAGTTCTAGCGTAAACGTATTTCCGCCTTCGTCTCCAAGTGCCGACTTGTCTTCATTAGGATCCACCACTCGTCCCTGCCGATCGAAATATTCCGCGCCTACGTGCAGCGGCTGATGAATGTCGGCAACGTAATGAGCAAGCAAAATGAGTGCTACGGGCTTTGTAATTCGGCGCTCATTTTGTTCAGGCACTCGTCCCTGCAGGACCTGGATGCAAAATGGAATCATGTGGACTACATCCCATTTGCTGCGGCCAGCCGAACCGTCCTGGTATCTTTGGGCCGGCACGACTGGGACATCTGTATAGTGAAACCAATGATGCGAAGGTGCGCCTGGATTTACGCCAGGCGTCGGCGGATTTGCTCGCCAGAAATCGCGCAACTGGCTGTCGATGTTCCGATGCGCTGAATAATGAAATGACCTCGGATTATCGACACCGTTTTTGTCCCAGCCTTTGATTTCATCGGCAATGAGAGCGGCTTTTTCCAGAGTAAATCCGTCCAGCAGCGCGCGGATCTTTGTGGCCGTGGACGTATTGGCCAATCGTTCGTCCGCAATCGCGCCGACGATTTCATGTCCGAGCGGGCCGTACGCGTGCGCCACCATTGCGAAGCAGACCGTAAGAAGAATCGTCAGCAGAGTGCGTCGAAGCCCAAATTTCATTTTCAAAAGGGCGAGGATACAATTGAATCGCGCCTTTCCCAGAAAGTTCCAGCGGGTCTCTCAGCTCAGCTGTTAGAATCCAGGCTGATTTTCTCGAGACGTTCTTGTAGTTTCGAGAAGTGTGACCCAGGCCAATAAATCTGTTCGCAATCGGTGCAACGCTGGAATTTCTCGTAGTAGATATTGGTAAGCGGTTCGAGCCGCTCAACTATTTCGGCCTTGGAAACATTTCGCAGCAGCCCGTTGCAGCGAATGCATCGTGTAAATGGAGCAATGGAATCGAGAAGATTAAAGCGGCGGATTACTTCGACGGTTTGTTCGTCAGCGTTTTGTGAACGCGGGTAGTAACCGGTCTTTACTACCGAGTGCATGAGCAAGCGACGATCACGTGTCAGGAGCGCCCGATTTTCGGATTCCATAACGCGCAACAATTGCCGATCGTCTGCCCGAGGATCATAGGCGACATCAACGCCGAGCAGGCGCAAGTTACGCGCAAGTTTTCCCAGATGTCCATCTGCGACAAAGCGGGTCGCGGTAGTAGCTTGTAATCGTTGTTCCTTAAATTCCGGAATTCCAGCTCCTACCGGATAAAGTTCGATATCAGCGTCGGTGCCAAGCGTGTAATGAAAATCGACGGGCTGCCCGCTAACGAGGATCAAATCGACTTCCGGATGTGGCACGCCGCACGACTCGATCACATCCTTGACCGATGTTTTTTCGCGTAGACCGCGTTCGATCCTTTGGCCACGCGATTCCGATCGGACAAAGAAATCAAGGTCCTTGTGTAGATTGAGTCGAACCGTAAATGGGCTCACATCAATCGGTGATTCGTGCGTTGGCGTATGCGTACTCGAAGGAAGTTGCGCGTGGCCGCCCCATCAACTTGCCCGGCCCGAGAGGCTCGTCTTCTCCATAATAGCAGTCGATCTGCCAGCGGCGCAGACCGCCGCCGGTATCCATAATCTTCCATCGATTACTGCGAAATACATTTTGCAAATCCGGGGATTCGGTCTCGACGATCGCACCACGACGGAGGACGCCATGAGCAAACTTCATCGCAGCGGAAAAGCGTGGAACCAAAACCCCGCCTCCGCCTGTAGCGGCTGAAGCGAATGCATATGAATCTCCGCCGTTGTAACGAATGTAATTGCGTCCGTTCGACCGGTGTAACGATCCGGCCAAAGCCTTCCTTCTTCACCGAGCGAAGAAAATCGCGCGGATATTTTCGCCCGCGCAAACCACGTTTTGTGACCGGGGTAGCGTCAAATCCGCGTTCGAAGGTGAAGCCGGATTCCTTCGGCGTGTAATAAAGAGTGCAGACTACGAAGTATTCACCGTTGTGTCCTTGAGGGCGCCGCGCCAATTTTTCATTCTCATACGCAAGCCGCTGGACAACTTCCGGCCACGGAATGTCCGCTCGAGCGATCGTGCTCCACGCCGTGATTATGCCGCTTAGGCCTAATAAGTGTAGCCACGTGCCTGTGGCACGTCTGGGCTGGACCGCCCGCAGGGCGGTGGCTACAACGTCGATCGCCAACCAGCCTAGTCGAAAAGGGATTCGATCGGACCGCCGATCAAAACTTCGATGGGGAGTCGTTTCCATTCGTATTCGTAGGGCGGTTGCTTCCACGCGAACTGCTCTAATTTTCGGAGCATCCGAATGATTTCAATGCCTGTTTGAAACGGTTGGAACGCATTACGATCGGTTATGTGCAACTGCGCGCCGCTACAAAGTTCGCCTGCGAACTTGTGAAAGGTCGGCTGGAAAAAATTTTCGCGAAAGAAAACTCCTGGCAATTTTGATGCGTTGAGTTCGCGGCAGAGTCTTTCGGCTTCGATAAATGGTGCGCCGAAAATCTCGAATGGACGTGTTGTGCCGCGGCCTTCCGAAATATTTGTTCCTTCCAGAAGACACATGCCTGGATAAACAGTCGCAGTGTCGAGCGTGGGCATGTTGGGTGACGGCATCACCCATGGCAGACCGGTTTGATCCAACCACATTTGGCGGTCCCAGCTTTTCATCGGCAGGATCGACACTCGACATTGCGGGAAGGCCTCGTCTCGAAACTGCCGGGCAAGTTCACCGATGGTTTTTGCGTGGCGCACCGGAATCGGATGGAGGCCCACGAACGATTTATAATTGGCATCGAGCAGAGGCCCTTCGGTCGTCACGCCATTGATCGGATTCGGCCGATCGAGAACGACAACCTCGATGCCCGCTTTCTCGCAGGCGCGCATGCAGAGATACATCGTCCAGATGAAAGTATAGTAGCGCGCCCCGATGTCCTGGAGATCTACGAGCAAAACGTCGACGCCTTTCAGCATGTCCGCAGTCGGCTCGCGATGTTCGCCGTACAGACTGTAAACAGGAATGCGGAAACGGGGATGCTCGTAACTTTTCCATTCCACCATGTTGTCCTGCGTCTGGCCGAGGAACCCGTGTTGCGGACCAAAGAACACTGAGAGACGAAAAAGATTGCCATCATGTCGCTCGAGAATCCGCGACGCGTGCTCGAGCTTCGCAGAGACCGAGGCGGGATGCAGCAGCGCGCCGATGCGCGCGCCGCGAAATTTCTCTGGCCAGAGTTCGCTCAAATGATCGAGTGGAAGTTCGACGGCCATGGTGTCCTTTTAACACAACGCGGAATTCTCGCGAGACGTTGTAGCGGTGCTTGCGTCAAGCACCGGCAGTCATCAGGCGTTCGCCGCGGCGAACGCCTCTACAACCACGTTTGTCGTACGATCCCAATCACTATGGCTATTGCCGTCACAGCTGCGCACAACTTGGCGAACAATTCACCATGGCGCGTGTAAAACGTTAGTTCATTCTCGGTCGGGATCTTTACCTCGCCGGTGAGCACGCCTTCGGTAAATGTGCTGCCTGTATCATCCTCCAATTTTTGGGTGACTCGTCCGAATTCGTTTACAAAACAAGTTACCCCGGTGTTCGCGGCTCGAACCATCGGGCGGCGTGTTTCTACACAGCGAAAAATGGCGTTTGCCAGGTGCTGGTGCGAACCGGCGGAACGCAAAAACCATCCGTCGTTTGTTATGTCTGCCAGTAGATTCGCGCCGGGATTCGTCTCGCTCGGAAGCACAAAGCGGCGGGTCAGCTCGCCGAGTGTGTCTTCGAAACAGATCAACGGCGCTACTTTCACATCTCTATTTGTCAGCTCGAATACTGTGTGGTTCTTGCCCGCTTTGAAATCGCCAGGCACCTGGTCGCCAACAATTCGGGCAAGCAGGGGAACGGAGTGCCGCCCCGGAACATATTCACCAAACGGAACAAGATGCAGTTTTCGATAAACCTGAACTTGCTCACCTCCATCGGAAACAAGCAGCGCGGCGTTATACACGTCACCGTTTTCCTCGTCGATTGTGCCCAAAAGGATGTCGCTCTCGGCCGAGGCCGCCAGATCCATCACGAATTGATAACTTTCCCGGTCTGCAAGAACCGGCCCTGGCATGGAGCTTTCCGGCCAGATCAATAAATCCGCTGGAGGAGTGGAGCGCAGCGCAATTTCGCTCAGGCGCCTGAATTGATCGAAAATCTTGCGTGTAAACTGCGGGTCGAACTTTTGATTTTGGGGCACGTTCGATTGTACGGCAGCAACCCGCAGCGGCTTTGTCGGTGGAGAAACCTGGGTAGCGCGCAGGCCGAAAGTGAGAACGCCCACGATTGTTGCCAACGTTAGCGTCAGGTCAAAGTGTGGGCGCACCGTGCGTGTGCTCACCTCAAGAACCAAACGGCGCACGGTTGTGACCGCAATGACGTTCGCAAACGCGACCATGAATGATAAACCGGCAACGCCGGTAAACTCCGCGATCTGGATCAGCGGCCAGTTGCCATGGAGTGCGACGCCCAAACCGTTCCAGCCGAAACCGGAGAACACCCAGCCACGGAACCATTCCTGCGTTACCCACGCAGCAGCGACAAGAAAGGCGAGAAGGAGATTATTTGTTGATTTTATCCACGGCGATCGCGAAGGAGCCGCGCCTCTGCGGGCCTGAGCCAGCATCCGGTCCCATTTCGTCGAACGTGGTTCCCTCCTTCTTTCTCGTGGCTGGAGCAGCCCGCAAAACCACGCCCAAAGGGCGAAATAAATCGCCATGTAGAATGAAAGAACAAACCAACCGGGACCAGTGACAGTTGTCAGCCAGGAAAAAGCCGTCCAAAAAAATGTCAATCCAGCAACGTAACCGAGCAGAAGATTACGAAGCCAGCGATGCCGCGACCCTGCTTCTGAAAACCAAATTGCGGCGATGAGCGGTGTGAGAGCAATCCAGCACAGCCACGTAAAATTAAATGGCGCAAAACAACCTGTGTAGAGAAGCCCGCTGCAGATCGCTGCCAGCCATGGCCAAACCACAGTTAATTTTTTCATCAAGTCGTGCAACTCAGTCGCAAGCTCCAGGCTCCAACCTCCAGAGAAACTTGAAGCATCAACGCTTTGCGCTTCCGATACTGTCATGTTGAGCGGAGCGAAACATCTCTGATTATTGTTTGGGAACTGGAAGAAATGCCAGAGATCCTTCGCTTTGCTCAGGATGACAAAATTGCCTCTTTGAGATTGGAGCTTCAAATATCTCAGCATTGCCTTTTGTCATTCCGAGCGAAGTCGAGGAATCTCTTGCTCTTCTTAGAGTGCAAACATCCAGAGATGTCTCGACTTCGCTCGACATGACAAACATCGCTAGCCCCCCACGGCTATAAGTCACTGCTCATTGTTCTCGCCCAGTCGCGACTCGGCGTCTTTTTGGAGCCAATCCCAGAGACGATCGAGTTTCTCTTTGCCTTCAGTTTTGATTTGATTGAGCTCCGCGGAATTGAATTTTCCGCTCTCTGGCCGGCGCTGCGCAAAAAGGTAATACTTGATCTTTGGTTCCGTCCCTGACGGACGCACTGCGATGCGCGTTCCATCTTGTAACTCGAACATCAACATTTTTTCCTTTGGAATTTGGTCGCCTTCCACATCCTGAATCTCGTCGGACTCGAAGTTTCTAATGCTGGCGACTTTTGAGCCGAGCACTTCCTGGAACGGATTCGTGGCGTAAGATTTGATCAGGCGCGCGATTTTTGTTGCGCCTTCTGCACCCTCGAAGACGAGGGAGCCGTTTTTCTCGACGAAATAACCAAACTCGGAATAAATGTCATCGAGCAATTGATCGACGCTTTTGCCGTGCGCCTTTGCGTAAGCGGCCACTTCGCAAAACATGATCACGGCGCCGTTGCCGTCTTTGTCGCGCACAAAATCCGCGCCGCTATAGCCATAACTTTCTTCGCCGCCGAACACATAAAATGAAGAGTGTTCCAGACGTAGCTTCCGCGTTTCGTCTTCGGAAAGATCGACATAGTCGCGTCGAAGTCGTTCCGGAATTGCGCGTTCATAATTGCCCAGCTTGGCGCCGATGTATTTGAAGCCGGTCAACGTTTCGATGCAGCGCAGACCGTAGTGTGCAGCGATCGCTTTTTGCAGATCCGTAGTAACAAAGGTTTTAATGATGACTCCGCGGGAAGCGTTCTGTTTATTCAGCACGCCTTTCTCAAATAGCGTTTTAGTTCGGTACCAGGCAATCAACGACCCGATTTGATTCCCGGTAAGCAATTTCATTTTTCCGTCGGTTGCACGAACTGCCGCGCCCACGCGGTCACAATCAGGATCAGTCGCGACCACCACGTCCGCATCTTCCTTTTCCGCTAAATTGATTGCCATAGTTAATGCTTCGGCATTTTCCGGATTCGGCGATTTCACCGTTGGAAATCGTCCATCGAAATGATCTTGTTCCGGCACTACTTTGAAATTGAAGCCCAGCCGTTTGAGCATCGGCTTGATGATCACGCTGCCGGTTCCATGCAGAGGGGTGTAGATAATCTTCAGTGATTTCGCCTCGTGAACGACCCTTGGATCCAGAACGAGCGTTTCCAGTCGATGCATGTATGCGTCGTCGATGTCCTTGCCAATGAGAGTTATCTCGCCCTGTCGATCTTTTGCTAATGGCTCATAAGCTTCGGAGTCGATCGCGTTCACTTTTGCAATAATCCCACTCGCGTGCGGTTCGATTACCTGTGCGCCGTCGCTGAAGTAAACTTTGTAACCGTTATCATGCGGTGGGTTATGACTCGCCGTGATCACAACGCCGGCATTTGCCCTGAGATAACGAACCGCAAACGAAAGTTCCGGGACGGACCGCGGCCCGTCGAATACAAACGCATTGCAACCGTTTTCGGATGCAACTTTGCCAGCAAGCTCAGCGAACTCTTTCGAGAAAAACCGCGGATCATGCGCGATGACAATTTTCGGTTTCGCTGAGATTTCTTCGTCTCGGTTCGCAATCGTGAAGGTATGCAACCAGCCCCCGCGTTGCGCGACTGATATTGAAGAAATTCATCGCGTTTGTTCCAACGCACGGAAATTCGGGTCGTTCGCCTTCGCGCGCGTTCCCTCGTTCGGCAGAAGTTACGATTTTTCCAATGGTCCGACCGCGAAGCCCGCCTGTTCCAAACGAAAGTGTCCGGTAGAAGCGATCGTTTAGTTCGGACCATTCACCGGCATCAACCAGTTGCGTGACAGAGTCGCAAATAGAGATCAGACGGCGCGCCGCCCAGCAACGCGTGAAATGTTTTTTCGCCGCCGATTCCATTAATTGCCCGTCAGTAATGGCGCGCTGGATTTTCGAATTCAGTTTTTCAACATCGCCGGACATTGCTGCCAACTCTTCCGGTTTGCCTTCGTTTTGCAAGCTGGAGCAAAGGCATCTTACCTGTGGGCCGGTATGCTTGAGCGTGCTATTGAATGCACCGAGGCGGCTCGAATAGGCCGTGACTCGCTTCGTGCTGACCTAGCGCGCCTTCGCAGGCTGTTTGGACTTGCATGCGCTTTTCAAGTCATGCGCATTAAGTTAAAATCGCTGCTGGGAGGAGCGCTTCGTCGACGCGCGCAGAGAGTGAATCCAACGAACTTTTGACCGAGCTGAAGCGGCGCAATGTTTACCGCGCAGCCGTCGCATACGGAGTCGTTGCATGGTTTCTCACGCAACTCACAACGCAGGTCTTCCCGTTTTTTGAAATTCCGAATTCCGCAGTGCGTTTTGTTGTCATTGCGCTCGCGGTCGGATTTCCAATCGCGATGCTACTCTCCTGGCTCTACGAATTGACCCCCGAAGGAATAGTGCGGACGGAAGATCTCGATCCCGCGCAGGCGGGATCTGTTCAACGCGCCTCCGGACGGATCCTTGACTTCATCATTATCGGGGTGCTGCTGCTGGTTATTGCAATGATGATCGTTGGGCAACGCCCGTTCTACCGGCAGACTGGCGAATCGATTTCTCAGAAAGGCATCGCGGTGCTCCCGTTTGAAAACCGAAGTGAAGACAAAGCCAATGCTTACTTCACCGATGGGGTGCAGGACGAGATTTTGACTAACCTTTCGAGAATCGCCGACCTGAAGGTGATCAGCCGCACCTCCGTTTTGCAGTATAAGAGCGGTGTTGCACGCAATCTGCGCGAGATCGCGCAGCAACTGGGAGTCGCGAATGTGGTAGAAGGAAGCGTTCAGCGCTCGGGCAATCGCGTGCGCGTCAACGCGCAGTTGCTCGACGCCCGCACCGACGCGCATCTGTGGGCCCAAACCTACGATCGCGATCTGGCCGATGTCTTCGCCATCCAAAGCGAGATCGCCAAGGCGATTGCCGATCAGTTGCAGGCCAAGCTCTCGCCTAACGAGAAGAAAGCCATCGAGCAGCCGCCCACGACTGATCTGGCGGCTTTCGACCTTTACAGCCGGGCGAAGTCACTTCTCCTCACGGCAGGTTTCAGCGTGACGGCCGACTCAGACCGGCGGAAGGCAATTGAACTTCTGGATGAGGCGGTGAAACGCGATCCCTCATTTTTCGACGCCTACTGCCAGCTCGCCTATGCCCACGAACAACTTTATGCAATAAGTGGGTTTGATCACACTCCCGCCCGGCTTGCGCTGGCTGAAGCTGCAGTGCAAGCCGCGACACGGCTGCGGCCGAAAGCTGCCGAAACGCATTTGGCGCGCGCACAATATCTCTACCACGGGCGGCGCGACTATGCCGGCGCCCTCGCCGAATTGGAGATCGCGCGGCGAACGTTGCCCAGTGATCCGCGTCTCTTCCAACTCACGGGCTTCATTCTACGCCGGCGCGGCCAGCAGGAGGAAGGTCTGCGCAATCTGGAGCGCGCGGTGGAGCTGGATCCTCGCAACTTTTATACTCTCCAACAGATCGGGCTCAGTTACCAAACATTGGGGCGCTTTGCCGAGGCAATCGCTGCGCTGGATCGCGCGTTAGCGATCGTGCCCCAGAACGTCGAAACTCGGGCTGGTCGTGGACTATGGTACATCTGCTGGAAAGCGGACACCCGGCCGCTGCACCAGACGATTGATGCAATCCTCGCCCAAGGACCGGGAGCCATCGCCAGCGTCGCGGACATCTGGTTCTTTTGCGCTCTGGCCGAACGCGATCCGGCTGCGGCCGAACGAGCACTGATCGCGGTGGGCGATAATCCATGCTGGGTCGACGACACGATTCTTCTGAGCCGCAGCTTTGGTGAAGGGCTGCTGGCGCGGATGACCAAAGATGAGGCACGAGCGCGCACTGCCTTTGAAGCGGCTCGCGCCCAGCAGGAGAAGATCGTACAGGCGCAGCCGGACTACGGCCCAGCCCTGTGCGTCCTCGGCCTAATCGACGCTGCTCTTGAGCGGAAAGACCTGGCCTTGGACGAAGGCCGGCGAGCAATCGCACTCACGCCGCTGGAAAAAGATGTCGATAACGGCAGTCTCGTCCTTCAGTATTTCGCCATCACGGCAGCGTGGGCGGGCGAGAAGGAGCTTGCCTTGCAGCAACTGGAGACTGGACTGCGTGCTCCCAACGCATCGCTCATGCTGAGCTATGGCGCCTTAAAACTGTTCCCGGTCTGGGACCCGCTCCGCGGCGATCCGCGCTTCGAACAAATCGTCGCCTCGCTCGCGCCTAGAGAACGGTGAAGCCTCAATCAGGCTGTTCTAGGGAAACGAGCCACGCTCGACGTAAGATGAAATAATGGGAAATCATCGCTGACAACCTCAGCAAAGTCGGTTGGAGTTGGGGCTGTGTCTCAGCGATTGATTCCAACCGGCGAACGATCTGGATTGCGGACGCACACCGCAGACGTTCAACGTTTCATTGTGCGCGCGGAGGAAAAGCTGACTGCTCTCTGGCCACACCTTCAGCCCGATCGGTCTGCCAACTCCGGTCAGCACGTACAATGCAGGATGGCGTACGCCTGGCCCTTCTTCACTTCCTCCAACAGCTGACAGACTTCCGATGTGGGCGCCGCAATGAGCTCGATGCCGCGCCGTTTCGCCTCCGCCAGGAGTTCGTCCATTACCGGAAGCGCGCCATGGGCGCCGGTTCCGACAAGCAGCCGCTTACCTCCCCAGGGAATTTCTTCCTCGGCCGAAAGCGGCGTGTGGCCGAACTCTTCACGAAAGTGCTTAGAAGCTCCTTTCTTCCGTTTCCGCACTTTGCCGCCTTCGATCACGACATCATGCGTGTAGCGCTTTCCCTCAACCTCGATCTCGCCAAATTTCACCAGTCGTGCCTTCATATCTCAATGTTCCCGTGGTTCGAACTCCAAGACAAGAGAACAGGGATTCCAAGACTTCGCGGAGCGCTCATACGATTCGTGCCGGTCGGCCCATCGCGCGTTTCGTTGTGCGTGCGGACGAAAAGTTGACCGCGTTTCTCGAACTGGAAAATCAGGCGTCGAAGGAGCTCGAACGGTAGGGCGACCATATTCGCTGTACCGTCTGGTAGGCTGGGGACAGTCTTCAACAGTTGTCTTCGACGTTGCACGCGCTTTTCAAGTCACGCGCATTGAGTTAAGATTGCTGCTGTAAGGAGCGCTTCGTCAAGGCGCGCAGAGTGAACCCGACGAACTTCTTGACCGAGCTGAAGCGGCGCAATGTTTACCGCGCAGCGGTCGCTTACGGAGTCGTTGCATGGTTCCTCACGCAGCTCACAACGCAGGTCTTGCCGCTTTTTGAGATTCCGAATTCTGCAATGCGTTTTGTTGTCATTGCGCTCGTAGTCGGGTTTCCAATCGCGATGCTACTCGCCTGGGTCTACGAATTCACCCCAGAAGGAATTGTGCGTACGGAAGATCTCCGTCCGGCACAGGCTAGATCGATTCAGCGTGCCACTGGACGGATCCTCGACTTCATCATCATCGGGGCTCTGCTCCTGGTTATTGCAATGCTGTTCGTTGGGCGACTCCCGCTTTATAGGCAGACAGGCGAGTCGATTTCTCAGAAAAGCATCGCAGTGCTGCCGCTCGAAAATCTAAGCCGCGATCCGGATAACGCCTATTTCGCCGACGGCATTCAAGAGGAGATCCTGACGCGGCTGGCTAGCATTGCCGATTTGAAAGTGATTTCGCGCAGTTCCACGCAGCAATATCAGAGCAAACCCAGGAATCTGCGCGAGATCGCCAAGCAGCTTGGCGTCGCTCACATCCTGGAAGGAAGGGTGCAAAAAGAGCGGCGACGCCGTGCGGGTCAATGTTCAATTGGTTAACGCGCAAACCGATTCCCATCTCTGGGCAGATACCTATGATCGCAAGTTGACTGACATCTTTGGCGTCGAAAGCGAGATTGCCAAACGAATAGCAGAGTCGTTGCAGGCGAAGCTAACCGGTCGGGAGGAGCAGGCATTAGCAGTGAAACCGACGAACAATCCGCAGGCTTACGATGCGTATCTGCGCGGCCTGGCTTTTGAAACGCGCAGCTCCTCCCTCGGCATCGTGTTGGAAACCGCGGGTTTTTACAACCAAGCGGTGCAGCTTGACCCCAATTTTGCGCTTGCCTGGGCGCGACTTTCTCGCGTGGACGCGTTAATCTACTTTATCAGCCTCGAGCCTACTGCCGCCGCTCGGGGCGAGGCTGCGAAACGTGCTTTGGAGAATGCGCAGAGGCTGGCGCCGGACTCGCCTGATACTTTGCTTGCATTGGGTTATTATCAATTCTGGGTGTTGCGTGATTACGCGTCCGCGAAACCCACGTTCGAGCGCGTCAGCAAAATGTTGCCAAGTAGTAGTGAGGTGCCAATGGCCCTCGGCTTAATTGTCCGACGCGAGGGAAACTGGGATCAAAGTATTACCTACTACGAGCAAGCCCTAGCTCTGGACCCACGTAATGAGTTGTTACTCATGAGGGCGGTATGGCCTTACACCGAGCTTCGAGAATTCTCAGCTGCGCTAAAGCTCTATGATCGAGTATTGGACCTTAAGCCAGACGATCCGGATGTGATGGCGAACAAAGCCAGCATTTATCAGGGTGAGGGTAACCTGCAAGAAGCCGCTAGATGCCTATCCGGAACAAAGGAGACTTCGTCTGCGTTTGCCTTCGAAATCAAGACTCTTCAGTTGAGACTTGAACGAAATTACAGTGAAGCGGTTCGATTACTGCAAGCCCGACTGGCTCAATTTCATTATGATTCTCAGTACGACAAGGGCTCGGATCAGGTGGCGCTTGCTTTGATGCAGCGCCTCGCTGGCGATACGGCTGGCGCAAAGATTACCGGTGAACAGGCGCGCAATACACTCGAGCAGCTCTACAAAGATAAACCAGATGCTGCCTTCATCGCGGCAAGCCTGTCTCAAGCCTATGCCGCGATGGGAAAAAAGGACTCGGCGCTAAGGGAAGCGCAACGTGCAATCATGGTTGGGCCGACGTGCTAAAGATCCGGTGGACGGACCTGGCCACGAAGAGAACTTAGCGGTAATTCAGACGATGTTCGGCGAGAATAGCCACGCGATCTCAACTCTCACGCACTTGTCACAAACGCCATATGGGAGCTGGCTTTACGGCACGCCTGTTACGCCGGCCCTTCTTAGGCTCGATCCAATCTGGGACCCTTTGCGCACCGATCCCGCTTTCCAAAAACTCTGCGAGGAAAAGCAGCCGTGAACCCGCGCAATTTCTTCGCCGAGCTAAAACCTCGCAACGTTTACAGAGTCGCAATCGCCAACCGATACACAAGCATCGCCGCGGCAATATCTTCCACCGCCATGCCTAACGACTTGAAGATCGTTGTTTCGTTTGCGCGCGTCGGAATTTTGTCCGCCAGTCGGACGGACTCGTCCTGTGGCGAGCCAGCGAGCGCTTCGCCGAGCTCGGCATAAATGTTCGCGCCGGACAGAATGACGTCGCCGGACTCTTTCATTGCGCCTTCGCGTGAATCGACAAAAACGATATTTCGACATGGCTTCGTCATCCAGTTCGCGCCAGTCGGGACGGCACGCGCCAATTGCGTTCACGTGGCAACCGGACTTTAGCCACGATCCCTTTAAGACTGGTGTTTTCGAGTTTGTCGCTGTGACCACAACGTCCGCGCCGCGCACTGCTTCTTCAGCGAGACAGCTGTTGCGCCAATTTCGTTCGCGAAGTGTTTTGCGTGTTCCCTCGTTGGACTCCAAACGCGAACTTCTTCGAATTGCCTAACAAGCCCAAGCGCTTCCACGTGGCTGCGCGCCTGCACGCCGCTGCCGAGAATCGCCAGAATTTTTGAATCGGGCGCCGCGAGAAGTTTCGTCGCAGCCGCTGAGACTGCCGCGGTGCGCATCTCCGTAATCAACGTTCCGTCCATGATTGCGAGTGGCGTGCCCGTTTCCGGATCGACAAGAAAAATCGTAGCCATGTGCGTTGGGATTCCACGCTCAACGTTGGACGGATAGAAGGTGACGGCTTTCAGGCCGAGTCCATCCGGAGTTAGTGCCGGCATCAAACCCAGGAATCCGGTCGCCGCGGCGACATCGACGTTAACGATCGACCGGACCGGCTGAGTTACCCTGCCCGCAGAAAAATCGATCAATGCTTTTTCCATGGCTGGAATCAAATCCGCCATCCGTAGATGCTGGCGCACTTGGTCTTCGTTGAGAAAAAGCGGCTGTTTACTGCTCATCATTTTAACCACGGATTACACGGATAACGCGGATGCAAAACAAGAATTCTATTATTCTTCGTGCTCGCGTTTCATTATCCGTGCTATCCATGTGATCCGTAGTTTCCCTATAGCGATGAATACGCCTGAAAAATTGGCAACCCGTTGCGTAATTGTAGGTGGCGGACCGGCGGGGATGATGGCTGGCTATTTGCTCGCGCGAGCGGGCGTGCCCGTGGTTGTGCTCGAAAAACACGCCGATTTCAACCGCGATTTTCGCGGCGATACCATTCATCCGTCAACCTTGGAACTGATGTATGAGCTTGGGCTGCTCGATGAATTCCTCAAATTGCCGCACCAGGAACTGCGTGAATTGCGTGCTGTGGTTAACGGACAGGTCGTGCCGGCGGCTGATTTCACCAAGCTTCCCACTCATTGCAAATTCATCGCGTTCATGCCGCAGTGGGATTTTCTAAACTTCCTTTCAAGTCACGCCAAACGGTTTCCGGCGTTTCAATTGTACATGGAAGCAGAAGTCGTTGACTTGTTAACGGAGAATTCACGTGTGGTCGGCGTGCGCGCAAAAACAGCCATGGGCGAGCTGGAAGTTCGTGCGGACCTTGTTATCGGCGCTGATGGGCGGCATTCGACTGTTCACACTCGTGCCGGTCTTGAGCTACGTGAGTTCGGCGTGCCCATTGACGTTCTTTGGATGCGGATTCCCAAGAAAGAGGGAGATCCGAAACAAACGCTCGGCTTTTTCCAACACGGCAAGCTACTAGTGTTACTCGACCGCGGTGATTATTGGCAGTGCGGTTTTGTCATCCCCAAGGGGCAGTTCGAGGACATCCAAGCGCGCGGGCTGACGCAGTTTCAAAACGACATCGCCAGCTTCGCGGGTTTTTTACGCGACAGAGTGGCCGAACTAGATGACTGGTCGAAGATCAAACTGCTCACAGTGCAAGTGAATCGCCTGCGCGATTGGTGCTGCGAAGGATTGCTTTGCATCGGCGATTCTGCGCACGCGATGTCACCAGCAGGCGGTGTCGGAATCAACCTCGCGATTCAGGACGCAGTCGCGACTGCGAACCTGCTCGCGAAAAAACTCCAACACGGCCCCGTGCATCTTGACGACTTGCGAACAGTGCAGGCGCGCCGTGAATGGCCGACACGTCTGATCCAGGGAATGCAAATCTTTATTCATCGTCGAGTCGTCACCGGTCAAACCTCTGATGAGAGACAGACTTCGCTCCCATTGGTACTCCGTTTGCTGAAATGGTTTCCAATTCTGCGACAACTGCCCGCACGTTTCATCGGCCTCGGGCCGCGCCCTGAACATGTCCGCAGTCCGACCGCAGATTAGAGGGACTTCAAAGCCATGTTATAGATTCGCTTCTGTAGCCATGGCGCTGTGTCGCCGTACACTCCACAGGCAGCAATGTTGCCGAGGCGCCTCGACACAGCGAAGCGGCTACAACATTTGTCAGATGCTTTCTTGCAATTTTTAAATCCGGTCGGGGTGGACGGTGTATCAAACCTGGAGAACAGGCAACGCAATCATCTTTCATCATGTCATCGGTAAAAACTCCATTTCCTTCTACTAATCCAGTTGTCTCACGAACACTCAGCGCGTTCGAGCTGCTGTTCGGCGCATTCATCGTGATCGGTCACAACGTTTTTCACATCGTGCCCAATGAAGTGATTATTTTGTCTGTCTTAGGTTTGGTGTCGATCAGGCTCCGGGATGGCAGCTTGTCGTCGATGGGATTCAAGCGGCCTGTATCGTGGCGGCGGATCTTACTGATCGCACTGGTCGCGGCTGGCGTGCGCATCGTCCTTGGGCAATTCGTCATCGAACCGATTACTGGATTTTTCTGGCCGGCGCCGAACGCGCCCGAGTTGGCAAATGAAATCACCGGCAATGCGAAAATGGCGTTGTTGGCTCTGTTATTAGTGTGGACGTTTGCCGCGTTTGGTGAAGAAATCGCGTATCGAGGATATCTCCTTACGCGCGCAGCCGACATTGGAGGGAGATCGACAACGGCTTATTGGATTGGGATTGTGTTTATCTCGATCTTATTTGGCTACGGCCACTATTATAAAGGGCCATCAGGAATCATTGATTCTGGGATTGCCGGCGTAATCCTGGGAGCGGCTTACATGCTGGGGGGCCGAAATCTTTGGGCCTGCATTTTGACTCACGGATTTATTGACACATTTGCAGTCATCGACGCTTTTTTCGGATGGTCGACGTAGATATGAGCCTCGATTTTCCGACTATCCTTTCAGCCCGCGATCGGATTCAACCACATATTCATCGTACGCTTGTGCTGACGAGCTCGCGACTGGACGAGGCCAGCGGAGCCTCACTATTCTTTAAGTGCGAAAATTTTCAGAAAATTGGCGCGTTTAAGGCACGTGGCGCGACAAATGCCGTTTTTTCGCTCGATGATGCGACGGCCCGGCGCGGTGTGGCCACGCATTCGTCTGGAAACCATGGAGCTGCGGTGGCGCGAGCGGCGAACCTTCGCGGTATTCCCGCCCACATCGTCATGCCGTCGAACTCGGCGAAGGTGAAGATTCACGCAGTAGAAAGCTACGGAGCACGCGTTGTGTTTTGCGAGCCCACGGAAGAGGCGCGTGAGACCGTCTGCGGGGATGTGATCGCCAAGACGAGCGCAACGCTGATTCACTCTTTCGAAAATCCAGACGTTATAGCGGGGCAGGGGACAGCGGTGGTGGAATTACTGGAAGACGTTCCTGATCTCGATCTTGTGATGTGTCCAGTCGGCGGAGGAGGATTGCTATCCGGGACAGCGATCGCCGCAAAATCGATGCGACCAAGCATCAGCGTGATTGCGGCTGAACCGGAGAATGCGGACGATGCAGCGCAATCATTTCGCGCGGGGCGAGTGATTCAAACCGAAAAGAAATTCACCATTGCCGATGGTCTAAGGACAAATGTCGGCGAACCAAACTTTGCGATCATCAAGCAGTACGTGGACGACATTGTGACCGTAGATGAGAAAGCAATTATCTCGGCGATGCGCACCATTTGGGAGACGATGAAAATCATTGTCGAGCCATCAGCATCTGTACCGTTTGCTGCAATTCAGGACCGGAAGATCGACGTCGCTGGCAAACGGGTCGGCATTATTCTCACCGGAGGAAATGTCGATCTCGACGCGTTGCCGTGGAATCTGTAGTGGCAGCCGTGTCGGCTGCGGATATGGATGGCATTGCAGGCGACACGCCTGCCTCTACAGCGGTGACGAGCAAGAGCATGAGTAAGAACAAGAGCATGAGCATGAGCATGAGCATGAGTAAGAGAATCGATGCGTGAATTGTGGAAACTTACTTCTTGTTTTTTATCACCAGCGTTATCGGGGGAGTAATTAACGCTTTAGCTGGTGGCGGCGGATTGATAACATTCCCGCTGCTGATGCTGGTTGTCGGGCCGGTGACGGCCGATGCCACAAGCGCGATCGCCCTATTCCCCGCATATCCCGCGGCAGTCTGGCGCACCCGCAGCCAATTGGAAGGTGTCTTCGATCGCGGATGGTTATGGCTGCTTGTGATTCCAAGTGTGCTCGGCGGTTTAATCGGAGCTGTGCTGCTGAGCCGGACGGACAATCGCAACTTGATTCAGTTAGTACCGTGGTTGGTGTTAGTTGCCACGGTCATCATTGTGTTGCGGCCGATCGTGGTTCGACGCGACGAAGGTGGTGGCGTGCATCCGGACATCACGGTGGCACTGTGGCCTATCGCAATTGCGGGCATTTTTCTGGTGGGATTGTATGGCGGCTACTTCGGCTCCGGGATTGGCATCCTCATGATCGGCTCGCTGAGTTTTATCTCGCGGGGAGATATTCGGCATGTCGTCGCGCTCAAAAACTTCCTCACTCTTTGCATGCGAGGAGCGGCGATCTTGGTGCTCGTTTACGAAGGTAATGTGAACTGGAGTTACGGGGTGCCGATGGCGATTGGTGGTCTTGTTGGCGGCTACGTTGGGGGAACGATATCGCATCGCGCGAACCGCACAGTGGTTCGCGCCATCGTCATCGCGATTGGTTTTGCCGCGTCCATCTATTACTTCTGGAAGTTGTACGGCAACGCGATCATGCACGGCAGCGAGTAGGAGGGATTTCAAAAGCCAAATGTCAGTCTGTCTGTACTCTCTGCGATTTCATTCCAAAATTCCCATAAGGTGGGGAACCATCGGCTCGGGCAAAATCGAAATCTTTATTCGTAGAAAGGGGCTTAATCACGTATGAAAAAGGTAACTGTAACTACAGCGGCATTTATTCTGCTGTTCGGCATTGTTGCTTCTCGCGGAGCGAACTTGGATCGAATCTCAGCTGCGACCGGAGTTCCGGTCCAAACGCTTCAGGCCGAGAGAGCTTCGACCGGGCTTGGTTGGGGTGGAATAGAGAAAGCGCATCTATTGGCCAACGCCACCGGACAGAGCTTCGACAACATCGTCGCGCTGCACCAGTCGGGGCAAGGCTGGGGAAAAATTGCGCACGATAACGGCCAGAGTCTCGGCAGGCTTGTAAGCAACGCAAACCGCTCAAGCCGGGCAACCGCGCATGCGCAGAATACGAAGACTGTCCACGGTAAGAGCAACAGCGTTCATGGGAAAAGCGCTACGAACATGGGCCGTGGCCACAGGACTCGAATGAGTACAGCGCGAGGTTCCAGGCACGGCCCGAGCTTTGGATCTGCCCATATGGGATCCCATGGCATGCATGGTATGGGACGTATGGGTGGAATGGGTCATGGCGGTCGTGGCCGGTAAGAATCGCTAAATCAAAACAGCCGGATTACTTAAGAGTAATCTCCCGCATCGTTTTTGTGCCCAGGATTTCGCGGATGTCGAGTCGCTTCGTAGCTGTGGTGAGGCGTTGCTCCTCGGTGCCCATGACTTTCTCGACGATAGGATCCATTTTGTCCCGCAGATTATCCAATGCAGCCCAGTTAGGATATTGGACCATGATCATGATGTTGAAATCCTGAGGCCCGGAGGCTTCGCCGTTCAGGATTTTGTAATCGAGGATGATCTTTTGCTTTTTCTCCTCGTCGTAAACCGGCTTCACGGTTTGGGTGATCTGTTTAAGGTATTCATCGCCCAGACCGGTCTTGGTTTTTATCATTGTCAGCGTCCAGACAGGGCCCTCGTTATAAGGTGCATTGCTCCCTTTGGTGCTCGCCGCGTTTGGCGCTGCGAAGCAAGTGAAAGCAACAGGCAGCAATGCGGCGATAATTGAATAGATCTTAGTCGTCGTCATGCGGGCACATTGGTTCGGACCAGCTAAAGGGGCGAGAAGAATTTGCCGAAGATGTTTCAATTCCGCGAATGGTCCTATGCAGTAGTTGCCTGCAGGAAAGTGAAACCCTGGCGTCCGATTGCGACTGCAAGACGTGGGCTGACCGATATGGATCGGAGCCGTCTTCCTATCCGCAGTAATTCAACGGTCGTTATACGTCGGTCGTGTCCCAGAATTTGCGAAACGCGTTTGGCCAGCTCCGATCGACGACGCTTTTTCTGGCGGCTGTGCCCATGCGTTCTCGCAACGCCGTATCTGTAGCCAGCGAACGGATAGCTCGCATGAAATCGTCCACATCACGAGATCGAGTGATCAAACCGTTCGTTCTGTCCTCTACCAATTCCTTGGGCCCGCCAGAATCGGAAACAATGACCGGCATGCCGCAAGCCTGCGCTTCCAGAATGACGTTGCCGAAAGTGTCGGTGGTGCTCGGGAACACAAAAATATCCGCCGAAGCATAGGCGGTCGCCAATTCCTTTCCCGTGAGGTAGCCGGTAAAAACGGCCTCTGGTAGTGACTGCGCAAGCTTCTTGGAGTACGGACCATGACCGACAATAAAAAGCTGCACCGGAAGGCCGTCGTCGCGCAATTGGCGATAAGCGTCTGCCAACACATCGAGATCTTTCTCCTTGGATATGCGGCCGACATAGAGCAAACGGACCTGGCCGTTAGCAGCGGTAAACTTTTCCCAAAACGCCGGCTCGCGTCTCGATGGTGTGAAAAGCTCGATATCGAGGCCGCGTGGAAGGATTTTCAGTTTCGCGTGATCGAAACCACGTTTGATCCAACCTTGCCGATACTCTTCGGAGTTAACGAAAACGGTGTCGAGCTGGCCATAGAACCAATGCATGTACCGCCATGCGACGCTTTCCAGGAAGCTGTCCTCGGTAAGAATCCGGACGTACTGAGGGAAATCCGTATGATAAATGCCGCTCGTTTGCAGATTGAGCATTTTGGCTGCAAGCAGCGCGGTAAGCCCGACCGGTCCGGGCGTGCTGATGATGATCTCAGTAAATTTTTCCCGCTGAATGTAATCGAGCATCTGGAGAATCGGCGGGAAACTCAACTTTTGGAGTTCATACTCGGGCAATTCAAATTGGCCGATTGGCGGGAAATTCTTGATCGGAATATTATCGACGTGTAATTCGCTGCTGGAGACAACCACCACCAGTTCTTTTCCGGCTTCAGCGCCGGCTGCCGTCATTTTGCGAATTGTAGTGGCGACGCCGTTGACATCATCCAGGGTGTCAGTGAACCAGGCGCGTTTGCGGTTTTGCAACGCGGCTGGAATTTCACCCGTCAAGTCCAGGAAGATCGCCCGCAGCCATTTTCGGGACGGCGCCTGACTATGAAAGCCGTAGATGTACGGCGTAAGAATGACCAGGATCGGCGCAATCGCACTGAGAGCTTGCATGCTTTCGACCATGTTCCCGCCACGGATTTGCTGAACGAATTTTTGGAAAAACCGAAAGGTAAGTTGTTCTGCCACCATGTTCGCCATGAGAAATGTGCGGCGCTCCGGTTCGATGACTCCGTTTAGTTGCTCGGACAGTTTCGCTTTTACTTCCGGCTGCGCGAAATAACCGGACAGTTCGTTCCACAGCGACACGTTCGCCGGCTTGACGAAGTCGAAAATTTTTCCGGACAAAACGCCCTGCACGATGAATTCCATTTTTTCTTTGAGAGTGAATTCAGTCGGGGCGCGGCCTTCCATGAACCGCGAAAACATTTTCTCCAACAGGGCTGCGCCCGGTCCGAGCTTTTCATTGAAACGATCCTGAATGAAACAGGCCACGGTGTTATAGAAACCGTGCGAAAGGACCAGTGGGGTGCCACCGTGGCCGTGCGCGCTGCAGTGGCCGTTGCGGACGCATTCGAGAAATTTTTCCGTGGAGTCCGCCCGAGGAGTTTCCGTAAAAACCGACGCTGCGAATTGCCCGCCGTGATCGTCCGACCCGCCGACAAAAATCTTCCTCCACGGCTCGGCGTGTGTAGGCGCCAGGTTGTGGCGATTTGCGAGCGCCTCGATTTTTTCCGGAGTCAGTTGTTTGAACAGTGTCTGAGCCAGATCGCTTAGAAGCGCATCGCGCAAACCGTTGATACCCTCGAAATGCTTGAAGAGAAGAATGAGCAACTCCAGATGCCGTGAGTCGAGTTTGCCGTTAATACTGTAAAGGGGATGCGCTACCGCGTGCGCGATCTGCGCAGACTGCAGGTAGCGTTGCAGCTCAAAAATGTTGCCGCGTATTCCATCGATCTCGCGATGCTGGTTTTCTGAAATTCCCCAAACGAGAATATGCAGCTTGCACGGATCGTTGGGGAAATAGGTAGTGACTTGTTCGCTGATAAACGTGCGGGGCCGATCACTGATTTGCAGGCAACCCTCGATGGTATCGTGGTCGGTAATGGTGACGTAGTCCATTCCGCGATCCAGCAATTTTTCATACAGTTGCTTCGGATCGGAATAGCTGTCGGGGAAATCCAAACGACGAAAGAGCCATTCTTCAGAGCGCGCGCTGTAGCGCGAATGAATATGAAGATCGCACTTGGTCACATCTACATTCCCCGTCTCAATCTTTGTTGCGTGATCCAGTCCTGGTAGGTCGTGGCTGTCCGCGACCCAATCGCTCTTTCGATCATACCCGTGACCTGCCGCCAAATCGTCGGGTGCGAATAATCGGGCGGATGAATGCTAATGCGCAACAGTGGCTTTCCTTGTAGATATCGAAACAGCGTGGCATTGCAGATTCGGCTAATCTCGCGGCGCCAGTTCTGTCGAACACTGTAAACAATCGATCGCGCGACGAATTCATCGCCGCCTCGAAGATCACACACTTTGTGTAACCGAGTGGTGTATTCTATCCCGGCATCGCGCGCGGCGCGTTCAGCTTCTTTGCCGAGCAGCCATGCCGGGGCCACAAAACCTCGCGATTTAAGACCGGACCCATGGAATTCGTCTCGCGCTCGCGTGATGCGGGATAAGGCCTCGTCGTAGCCCAGGTCGTAGAACTCCCCTTCCTGTTCCGTGTAGAATCTTGTCAAAAATTTGTCGTGGAAACTCTCTTTCGCGCGCCGAGGTCGTTCGTGAAAATACCCGTGAATAACGATTTCATGACCGTCCGCTTCCAAGCCTCGTAACCACGACACAAATTGGTGGTTTCTCGTGAACAGCCCCTGATGATGATAATCCGGGACCACGAGAAGAGAACAAACGCTTACCCCGCGCCGAGCCAATTCTGAAACGATTGTGTTCGCGATCTGCTGATTGGAGGGAGCGACGTCGTGCAGCGAGACGACCATAAAATCTCTCGTGGCAGCGCCCGTTGCGACCAGGGGGAGGAATTCCGTTGCCGCAATTGTACTCATTAGGGAATTTTCGGCCCCGACACAGCTTTGAACAAGGCAAAACGTGGCGTCCGCTCGCCTCGGCGAAACACGCCGCAAGAAAATTCAAAATTCGAAGCTCGAAATTTGAAACAACGGAGAGAATGACGAAATCCGAATGACGAAGCCCGAAGGAATGACGAATGATCAAATGACGAACCGTGATGTCGCTTCTTGGTCATTCAGGCTTCGTGCTTCTTTCGTCATTCGACATTCGTGCTTCGTCATTTACTCGCCATCTTCACAATCTCGCGAAATTCCGACTCCGCCAACGGCATGACTGACAAACGCGACTGGCGGACCAGCGGTATTCCTTTCAACGGGGAGTGGCTTTTGATTTCGCGAAGCGTGACCGGCCGGCGCAGCGGTTTGACGGGAACCAGATCAACAGTGGACCAGTCGCCTTCCTTTGCAGTTGAATCTGGGTATGCCGTCCGAACTACTTTGGCGATCCCGACAACCGCTTTGTCCTCGCCGCTATGATAGAAAAGGACTTCATCATTCTTTTCCATTCGGCGCAGGTTATTGCGCGCAGTGTAATTGCGCACACCAGTCCAACTGGTTTGTCCCTCGGCGACAAAGTCCGACCACGAATACGACGATGGTTCCTGTTTCACGAGCCAGAAATTTTTCATGCCGATAAACTAGCACAGGCTTTTTGCCCTGTGAGGCAGCGGACATCCTGCCTGCTGGATCCATCTTGGGCAGGCACGACGCCCTGGGCATCATCGGCCAGGGCAGCCATGCTACGCTGCGCATTCGACAATCCCAGTTGCTTGTTTCACAATCGACATCATGCGTCGACTGCCATTCATCACGTTTGAAGGATCAGAGGGTAGTGGAAAATCGACGCAGGTGCAGAGATTGACCGCGCGACTGGAGCGCTCCGGTGTGCAATATCTGGTCACCCGCGAACCCGGCGGCACGCCGATCGGCGAAACCATTCGTGAACTTCTGCAATTTGCTTCGCACAATTCCGGTATGACTCCGGAAACCGAGCTGCTTCTCTTTGAGGCCAGCCGCAGCCAGCTCGTGCGCGAGATCATCCAGCCGGCGCTTGAACGTGGCTTGTGCGTGATCGCCGATCGTTTCTTTGATTCCACCACTGCCTATCAAGGAGCGGCACGGGCGTTAGATCGCGATACAGTCGACCGATTGAATGCGTTTGCGGCCGGCGATTGCATTCCGGACGTTACCTTTGTTCTCGATATCGATGCAGCCAGCGCGAAGTCGCGAATGCAGGAACCGCGTCGACAAGATCGGATGGAGCAAGAACCCGAGGAGTTTTACGAGCGCGTTCGCCAGGCATATCGCGACCTTGCCACGCGTGAGTCGAATCGCGCTGTCTTGATCAATGGCGCGCGTGACGCGGATGAAATCGAGAATGAGATCTGGAAGACGATCTGCGGTCGCGTTTTCCGGTCTCACAACTGACCATTGATGCTCATGAACGAAACGGCGAAACGGCGAGACGGCGAAACGGCGAGGAAGCTAATCCGGCATTTCCGCGATTTGGAAGGTTACCAAAATGCGCTGGCAACCGGCCTGCGCGCTTATGAGCTGAGCAAGAAGTTTCCACCCGTGGCCAGCGACAGGAATCTCGCCGTTTCGCCGACTCACCGTTTCGCCGTTTCGTTATCCGCGTTCGTCTCTTCCTTCTAATTGACATGGCTTTCTCCCGCACAGCAGCGTTTGAATATTTACGTCGTGCCCACGAGCAAAATCGACTGGCACATGCCTATTTGATTTCCGGGCCGCCAGACAGTGGGAAGCATGAGCTCGCCGCCGATCTGGCCAGTCTTGTGAATGGCACACCTTCCGGTGATGTTTTTTCAGCCAAGGCCCGTGAAATTTTCGTTGCCCGCCCGGAATCGAAATCACGGCGTATTGTTATCGAGCAAATTCGCGATCTTGAGCACGCGCTGCAAATGCGTGCAAGTAATGCGGGGCGCAAAGTGGCCATCGTTTCGGATGCCGATCGGCTACAACCTCAGGCCGCAAACGCGTTTCTGAAGACCTTGGAAGAACCGCCCAAGGATTCTCTGCTGCTCCTGCTGAGTGCTTTGCCGGAGGCACTGCCAGAAACTATTCTTTCGCGCTGCATTGCGATTCCCCTTACGCGGGGCGGCCAACTGCAGGCAAGCGACGAAGAAAAGAACCTGGTGAACCTACTGCAACAGGCGTCTCATGAACAAAGCTGGACCATTCAGTTTGCCTATCGACTGGCTCAGGAATTTCAGCGTTTGCTCCGCTCAGTTCGTGAAGAAGTTAAGCGTGAAACCGACGAAGCATTGAAGCAGGAGCAAACGCGTTACAAAGATGCGACCGATGGAGCGTGGCTGGAAGAACGCGAACAATACTACAAAGCCCGTGCTGAAAGTCTTTACCTGCAACGGCGCGCTGGATTAATCGAGACATTATTCGCGTGGTGGTCGGATGTTCTGCGGTCCAGGAATGGTGTAGCGCAACGTAGTTTGTCTCGTGCAGGAGAAGAAACCGCCGCACTGGCAAGCCAATTCAGCACAGCCCAAATCTTGAAACGCATCCGGTGTCTCGAAGAATTGCGCGATCATTTGAATCGCAATATTCACGAAGCGCTAGCGATCGAAGTCGCTTTCCTGACAGTCTTTACGGCGACTAACAAGGAGTGATCGCTGCCCGCTAGCTGGAGGGAAAGGCGGATCTGGCACACCGTACTTTAAGCGAAGGCGGGTTGACAAAAAGCCGTCCAACCTTATCCAGTATGCTCGTATGCGACATATCTCCCGATTACTCTTGCTGTGTGCTGGCGGTTCACTCCTGCTGCTGACTGGTTGTCAAACAGGGCATGTGGCCAGCGGTTCCTATCACGTAACGGCATATCGCCCGCACGATCCATCCAAGGTTAAAGTGAAACTCTCCACCTCGACGCAAAACCTTTTTGTGATGGAAGGAGACCGGGTGTTAATGGCTGTTCAGGCTAACGTGGGCAAGCCTGGTGCTCCAACCCCGCTTGGCCACTTCACGATTTACAGTAAACAAAAAGAACGCCGCCGGCAGAGCGAGCCAGACCGAGGCTATCCAATGGCTTACTGGTGCGAATTCAAGCCAGCCTACGGATTTCACGAAGGATTTGTTTGGGCCGTGCCGCATACCCATGGCTGCGTTCGTCTCCATCGCGAAGCGGCTGCTCGACTCTTCGCCTTGGTCCGGATCGGCACGCCGGTGGAAATCGCAAGCTCGCTTCCCGAGGACAAGGAATATGGGAAACTAGTTCGACGGCTTGATCAAAGCCGCGACCCGGATCCGCCGCGAGCGAAAATGATGTCCGCGAGCTGGTTTGACGATCCTCCCGGTCCGCTGCTGGTCGATCAGTGATCGTCTGCAGTTGAGATTTGGCCGATGGCCAGCCATTGGAAAATGGCCGGTTAGGGTTACGTTGACCAAAGCCATGAGCACAAATCTGATTTCCAGCGGCACAACGGCGCGGGAGAAGGTAAACCTGCGTACGCCCGACGTAATGGCTGTTGTGCAGCAACAGGTTGAGTCACATTACCGGAGCGATATTGTCGAGAAGGTGCGCCGCGCGGGTGGGACCATTTCCGTGGGCGACACTACCGTGCGCCTGGCGAAACAGTTTGGTTTTTGCTACGGTGTCGAGCGCGCGATCGATCTCGCGTATGCGGCTCGCAAAGTCTTCGAAGATCGCCGGCTTTTTATTGTCGGCGAGATCATTCATAACCCCGAGGTCAATCATCAAATCGCCTCGTTAGGCATAAAGAACCTGACCGGTAAAAACAAGGAGGCAGACATTTCCGATCTCGGCCCCGAAGACGTGGTGATCGTCCCCGCGTTTGGAACGGAATTATCGATCCAGCAACAGATCAAGGATCGTGGCTGCCAGATTGTCGATACCACATGTGGAGACGTGATGAGCGTCTGGAAACGAGTGCGCAAATACGCGAGCGAGTCGGCCACTTCCATCATTCACGGCAAAGCCGAACACGAAGAAACCAAGGCAACCAGCTCGCGCGCGCTTGGCGATGGAAGCGGGCATTATGTCGTCGTTCTAACACTCGAAGATACCGATTATGTTTGCGACTATATCAGGCACGGCGGCGACAAGAACGCGTTCCTCGAGAAGTTCAAGGGCGCACATTCGCCGGGGTTCGATCCGGACGTGCATCTGCAAACCGTTGGTGTAGCAAATCAAACCACCATGCTGCGCGGCGAGACGGAGGAAGTGCAGCGTCGCGTTCGGCGGGCCATTGTCGATCGAGATGGGCCCGAGCTTGCAGAGAAAAATTTTCGTTTTTTCGACACGATATGCGGGGCCACACAGGAGCGGCAGGATGCGTTACGCGAACTGCTCGACGTGCCAATGGATCTGCTTTTGGTTGTAGGCGGTTATAACAGTTCGAACACATCCCACCTCGCAGAGATGGGCGAGGAAAAATTGCCTACATACTTTGTGCTGAATGCTTCGCGGCTGGTTTCGGCCACCGAGATCAAGCACTATAACCTGCATGAGAAACGGGAAGTGGTTTCCCATTTTTGGTTGCCGAACGGACCGGCTGTCATTGGTATCACTGCCGGGGCGTCATGTCCGAATAATTTGATCGAAGAAACGTTGATCCGGCTTTTCGAATTACGCGGCATTTCGCGCCGGGAGCTCGAGCTGGCCGCGTAAAGCGGATCGTTGGTTTTTGCTGCTCTCATTAACACCGCGACTTTAGCGCGGTGTACGCTCGCTCAGGCCCGAAACAAACCGTTTAAACGGTTTGGCAGCTTCCAGTGCGCGAAAGCACCTCACTGAAATGAGGTGTCAATAAGGGCGCTCGGAGCACACGATCGACAGCCTCACACGCACAGACTTCTCGCCACGCGAATTAAGTTTGTATGCCACGCGCAATCTGGAAAGGCAGTATCAGCTTTGGTCTCGTTAATATTCCGATCGCTCTCTATCCGGCCACGCGACGGGAAGAGCTCAAGTTTCGTTTGCTGCGCAAAAACGATTTAAGTCCCGTAAATTACAAGCGAGTTGCCGAAAAGGACGGCAAGGAAGTTTCCTGGGATCAGATCGTCAAGGGTTATGAGTATGAGAAGGGAAAATACGTCGTGCTCAAGGACGAAGATTTTGAGCGTGTTGATTTGGAGGCCACCCAGACAGTGGATATTCAAGACTTCGTCGATCAGGAGGAGATCGATCCAATGTTTTTTTATAAGCCGTACTATTTGGAACCTCAAAAAGGCGGCGACAAAGCATACGCTCTCCTGCGTGACGCGCTAAAGGACAGCAACAAGGTGGGCATCGCCAAGGTGGTGATCAAAACGCGTCAATATCTCGCTGGCGTAAAACCGGAAGATGGTGCGCTTGTTCTAGAGTTGATGCATTTCGCCGATGAACTTGCAGACCCTGGAAAATTGCATGTCCCAAAAAAGACCGAAGTCGGCAAACGCGAGATGAACATGGCCAAGTCGCTCATCGACAGCATGAGTTCAAAATGGAACCCTGAAAAATACAAGGACGACTATCGCGAAGCGCTTATGGAAGTGATCGAAGAGAAAGTGGAAGCTGGCGGAAAGGAAATTGAAGAAAAACCAAAGAAAGCGCCCAAGCCAACGAAAATCATCGATCTGGTTTCAGTCTTGCAGAAGAGCTTGGAGCAAACTGGCGGTAAGAAAAAAGCGACCGCTAAATCGCGTGGAAAACGGAAGCGGCCTTCAAAGAAAGCGGCGTGAGATGAATGACGAATTTTCGTCATTCGTGCTTAGTCATTTTAATTGACACAGAAGCTCGACATCGTTCAGCCTGAACCGCTATGAACGCTCTTAATCGATTTGCAGATCCGTTTTATTGCATCATGCGTTTGGTTGTCGGACTGATGTTTGCCTGTCATGGGCTCGATAAGATATTTGGTACCTTTACCTCGAAAGGCGAAGCGATTCCGACCTTGATGGTAGTCGGCGGCTGGGTGGAGATCGTTTGCGGATTCCTCATTGCGTTTGGTCTGCTGACGCGAGTCGCAGCGTTCATCGCCTCCGGGGAAATGGCGGCGGCGTTTTTCATGATGCACGCACCGAAGGGTCTGATTCCTTACGTGAACAAGGGCGAGCTGGCGGTAGTTTACTGTTTCGTGTTTTTCTACATCTTTCTACGTGGTTCCGGCGGTTGGAGCGTCGATGCGATGATGGGAAAAGGGAAAGCCTCGGCGACGACGACCACCTAGCCGGTGCGAAACACCGGCATCCATGTTACCGGCGATGAATTGGTTTAATCGTTATCCCGATCTGGCCTACTGGCCATTGCGATTGATCGTGGGACTCATTTTTGCCTGCCAGGGGGCACCATCGCTTTTCGCACAGCAGTACAAAGATTTCGGCAAGGACCGCCTGAACAATTCGCCGCGCCACGGCGAATGGGTCGATATCAAGTCAGGCGACCGTACCATTAAAGCCTTCGTCGTTTATCCCGAGCGTAAAGACAAAGCCCCTGCCGTGCTGGTCATTCAGGAAATTTTCGGCCTAACCGATTGGCTGCGCAGCCTGTGCGATGAGCTGGCAGAAAATGGAGTGATTGCGATTGCGCCCGATTTTCTCAATGGTCAAAAGTTTGAAGATGCCGATAGCGCGAGCAAGGCGGTTTCGGCCGTGACACAAGATCAGGTCAAAGCGGTTCTTGACGCGACGGCCGATTACGCGCTCAAAATTCCAGCATGCAACGGCACGCTTGCTGTCTGCGGATTTTGTCGGGGCGGCGGATGGGCGTTCGTGTACGCGAATGAAAATCCAAAACTAAAAGCGACCTATTCGTTTTACGGGACCGCGCCCGATGAAGCCTCCAAGATCGCGAATATTCGGTGTCCGGTTTACGGCTTTTACGGCGAGAACGACGAACGGGTGAACGCGACTATTCCAAAGGCTGAAGAGCTAATGAAAGTCGCTGGTAAAAAGTATGAACCAGTGATTTACAAAGGCGCCGGACACGGTTTCATGCGTTCCGGTGAACCATCCAATCCCGCTGTTCGCGAAGGCGACAAGAAAGCGCGCGACGAAGCCTGGGC
>CAWIJH010000008.1:0-206330 GCA_963836455.1 uncultured Verrucomicrobiae bacterium | reverse complement strand
GCCGGGCCAGCCAAGGCTGATGTTTACTTCCTAGCAGATACAACGGGTTCGATGGCCAGTATCCTGAACGCGGTGCAAGCCGGAGCGAACAACGTTTCGTCGGCCCTGGCCGGATTGGGCGTAGACATGGCGTTTGGCGTGGGCAACTACAAGGACTTCGGTTCCGGCTACCGATATTGCTTCCAACATCAGGTGAGCCCGACCAACGTGGCAGCGACAGTAACCGCTGCGATCAATACTTGGGCCGCGATCGGCGGCGGGGACATTCCCGAAGGCGAGCTGTTTGCGTTGGATAGTCTGGCGGTTCCACCTGGAGGAGCGGTCGGTGGCGTACCGGGAGCAAACGCATCATTGTGTGGTTTGGCGACGCGCCGGGCCATGACCCGATCTGCACGGCGCTGTCAGGCGCGCCCGCGGCGATCACGGAAGCGACCGTCACCGCCAAACTCGTGGCGGAGGGTATCACAGTGCTCGCGATCTCGACGGCGAATCCGGGCCTGGACGAAGATCCGAAGCTCGGGGCGACCGATTACGCCGCTCAATGCGGAGCCCCGGGCGGCCTGGCTGGGCAAGGGACACGCATTGCCACCGCGACAGGCGGCACATTCATCACAGGCATCAATTCGGGCAACATTGTCAACACGATCATTAATCTGGTGACCGGCGCCGGTTACTATTCAAAACGTGAAGCTGCGGTTCCCTCGGCTTCTATCGCGCCGTTGGTGACGTCGATTAACCCCGCGGGAGGCTACGGTCCTTTGGTCGGCGACCAGGAGCACACCCTGAAGTTCGATGTGCGGTTTACGGGAATCCCGTGCAAGCCGGAAGCGCAGGTGTTCACCGGAACGATCGATGTGGTGGTTGATGGCACCGTCGTGGCCAGCAAGAAGGTCGAGATTACGGTACCTCCATGCGCGGGGTTTGTGGACCCCGTGAAATTCATCTGCGGCGTGCAGCCGGAGTGCGACTGCGAATGCGGGCCCGTTCAACCCGGCAAGTATGCGACCGAGATCAACATCCACAACTACCACGAGGCGGAAGTCGAGCTTAAGAAGAAGTTCGTGCCGGTGGTGTTCGCCGGGGCAGTGAGCGGACGTGAGCCGAAGGTGGCGCTACCAAGGGCAGTGGACAAGATTATCCTGCCGCCGCATTCGGCAACTATGGACGACTGCTGCCTGATCGCCGAGATGCTGTTCGGGGGCGCACCGCCATCGCCGATCCCTTTGACCATCGGGTTCTTGGAGATCACGAGCAGGGAAGAGGTGAGCGTGACGGCAGTCTACACGGCGAGTGATCTCGCGTCGCGCACGGTTGATATTGACGTTCAACAGATCGAGGGCAGGAAAGTCGCTGAAGGCAAGAGGGTAGCCGAGGAGGAACACAAATGAGTCACCGAATCGGAAGAGTTTTCCCGCAAAGTCCCGCGGTCATAGTTGGGCCTGGCCACGGGACGCAAGTCTCACCGGGCCGGTGGAGAGTGACGTTCTCTCCGCCGCCAGCGAGCACCGGCACAAAGTTCCTGATGCCGCATTTCACGGGGGCAGTGTTTGGGGCGGGCGACCAGATCGAAATTCCACGAGGTTACGACACGGACAGGTTCGACGCTGCCAATGGGCTGAGCTTCTGGAGTCGCCCGATCAAAGGCAACTCCGTGGATATCTTCTTTGTTGATGGCGGAAGCGGCACGGGCCAGGCGTCACTGAGCGAATTCGGGCGCGGCGAGGGGCTTCAACTGGGCGGTGCCAACGCATCGGCAGGGGGTAACGCGAACGGCAATTTCGCCATGATCGACAGTCCGTATGCTGGGACCGATGTTTTTCAACTCGGCTGGTGTGTGCCCGTCAGGCGCGTCGCCAAGCTGGGAAAACGTGGCCAAATCGGAAGTAAGTGTTTTGATGCGCGACACAGCGCGCAGCGTGGGGATGCTGATCGATGTCCATGCGGGCGATGTGTCCACGTGCTCGGCAACCCTGATCGGGCCTGATCTGATCCTCACCGCCGGACACTGCGCCGACTCGCTCCTAGCAATTGAATCGGGATCGTTCACACTCGACTTTCAGACCGACGCTTTGGGGAATCGTCCACCGGGATACGACCCGAAATTCCACAAGATGAAGCGGCTGGTGAAGACGGGTTTTTCAGTATCCGGCGTGGGCGCGGGAGTTTCGTCAGGAAGCGGCCTAGACTACGCGGTGATTCAGATCAAGACGCCGCCTGGAGGACTAGGCGTGCCGCCCCGCCCGATCCGCGCCACGGTTCCTGGGATGCACGAAGAACTGTTCGTGATTCACCATCCGCGCGGCAGCGCCAAGAAAGTCTCGCGCAAGCCGACGGATCCGACCTGTGAAGTGTTGAGCGCATCAGGAAAGTGGACCCACTTACGCCTGTGACTCGGATAACGGGCAGCTCTCTGTCGCCGGTGTTTGATACTACCGGGAGCATCGTCGCAGTGAACGATTGGGCGCCTAGCGCGTGCGGCAACCAGGGGCAGGCGGCGTCGGTGTTCCTGGTGGACTTCACCAACCCGACGCCGGCCTTCCAGGATGTCAATGTGATGCTGGTGTTTGACCGCTCGGGCAGTATGAGCGAGCTCGGGTTCCGGGGCGACAAGACGAAGGTCCAGGAAGCGCGAGAAGCGGCAGCGCTGTTCGTTGACCTGCTGCGCACGGATCGGACACATCAAGCCGGATTGGCCACCTTCAGTAGCACGTCGTCTTTAGACTTTGCGTTGACCCCGATCAGTCCGGGCAACAAGGATGCGCTGATCGGCCCAGCCCCAGCGCGAAATGCGGGGGTCATCGGGGGCATCACACCTGGCGGCTCGACCACGATTGGTGGTGGCCTACAACAAGGCCAGAGCGCACTACCAGCACCCGGCGCCTCCGTTAACCTGCCGGCAATTCTGCTCTTGACCGATGGACTGGAGAACACGCCTCCGCTGATAGCGGACGTTGAGGGGAGGGCTGGCAAGCACGCGCCTGTGCATCATCGGGTTTGGGAGTGAAGGCAGCGTAGACGGGCCGCGCCTGACGACTCTGGCGCGGACGCATGGCGGCATTTACACGCGGGCCGGTGAGGGATTGCAGCTCAAAAAATTCTTCGTGCTGTGCTTCGGCAACATCTTTCAAACAGGCATCTCGATGGACCCGTTCTTCGTGTTTCCGGCAGGGTCGGCAACCATGCCGCCGTTCCCGCTGCAAGTATGCGGCGAGGAAACAATCACGGTGGTACTCAGTTGGGAAAGCGATAAGGAAAGCCTGATTCTCAACTTAATCACGCTGGAGGGAAACCACCGCTCACACAATGCCTCGGCGTTCTCCGCATCGTCGGGGAACACCTGGGTCTACTTCCGCTTACACAACTGCCGTTCCAGTGGTGACGGACGGCACATGGCAAATTCAGGTGACCCGCTTTGCGGGGGAGGGCGAGTTCCCGGTCGCGACTCGAAGAAGAGCGCTTCTTCGTGACGGTGACGGTGGATGGCGGGCCGTATTTTCGTCCGCCGCGTCTGCGCCGCTACTACACCGGGGACACGATCAATCCGCAAAAGTCGTATTAAGAGAGCCGAGTGGATTCCTTGTTCACGCAGAGGTGACGTTGGATGTCGAGGTGCCGCAGGAAGGCACCGGGAACATCCTCACACAACAAACGGGACTGCGAGCAGCGAGCGAGAAGGATGGCGATGCGGTAGACTCGCGCGCGAGCACGCTGATTGCGCTCGAGAAGGAGCGAGGGTTGCTCATTCCAGTAACCACACAGAGGTTCGAGTTAGTAGACGACGGCGAGTTGGACGGCGACGGAGCGCTGGAGCCAGACTCAGTCTTCGGCAACGCGCTCAAAGACCTCACGCGCTTCGAAGGCAATTACACCTTCCACGCGGTGGCGACGTTCGGCGAGGGATGCACCGGTACGCGTGAAACCACATGGACAACATACGTCTCCGTGGGGATTGATCCCGGCCGACACGGGCGTCAAGACCGACCCGGTCGGAACGGGCCCGGGGGGCCTGCGTGCTGTTGCGTGCGACGCTGATTCCGCGCGACCGCTATGGCAACCATCTCGGGACCGGGCCGCCCAGATGCGTTTGCGATCGCAGGGCAACCCGGCAGCGATCCACTCGGCGGCGTGCGCGACAACAGAGATGGCTCATACAGCGTTGATTTGTGCTGGGACCCGGAATCCTCCGCGCCTCCGGGCGTGATCGTGGACTCAACCGGAACGCTCGCCCGTTGGGATACTACTTCCGGTTCCCGAGGGCTTTGAGAAGTTTGTCTACAGCGTGAAGTTCCTCTGCGGAGTTCAAGACGGATCCGATTGCCATTGCGTCTCCGTCAGGCCCGGTGAGTATGCAACGGAGATCAATATTCACAACTATCTCGATACAGAAGTGAAGATCGAGAAGCATGTGCTTCCGGTCGTATTCGCGGGCGCAGCCGCCGGTCGGGAACCCCGCTTCGCGAGGCGGAAGGGGTCAGACCGCATCCTCCTACAGCCACACACGGCCACGATGGATGATTGTTGCCGGCGAATGAACTGCTCCTCGGCGCTTCGAGTGGATCGTCCGCTCCGCTGACAATCGGCTTCTTGGAGATCATCAGCGACCGACCGCTCAACGTCACCGCAGTCTACACAGTAACGAACCCACAGTCGGGGTCAGTGAGCATGGACGTCGAACAAATTCAAGGCAAGCGATCCAGATGACGGCGAATCTCAGTCAGAGTCAAAGCCAGAGGAGAAGTCCGATGTCACACATTACCGCGACAGTTCAAGTTCTTGCTGCCCTGTCTGGGTTCCAGTGGGGCTTCCGTCGAATTACAGCAAATCGCGGGCAGGAGGCTACAAGCCACCGTTCGGCAAAAGGAGACGAACGATGTCGCACATAGTGGGCACCGTTCAAGTCCCTTCAGGCGGACCTCTCACCATCGGGCCTGGGACGACCCATTTCAATCCGTCTGCCGCGCCAGGGGGAACCAAGTTTTTAATCCTTCACTTCCAGAATCTCAATTTCAAGCCGGGAGACAAGCTGGAGGTAAATCTCGGTTACGATACGGACACCTTCACGGCGGTCGATGGCCCTGCGTTCTGGACCCGGCCCGTGAACGTCTACGCGCTCCCTCTTGGAGTTCCGATCACTCATGTCGCAGCCGGGCCGCTGACGGGCAGCGTGCAGCTCGATCAGTATGGCCGAGGCGAGCGCCACGCCGGCGAACCGGGTGATAACAGCTTTTCGAATTGCGATCCGTTCTATCAACCTCCCTCCTATCAGGAGCCGCAGTATGATGACTGGTGGTTCTGCACGCCTCCACCGGACTGGGAGAATGCGGGTTGCGCCGATCCTCCCACGGACATTCGTGCCAAAGTGGCGCGTGGCGTAGGGATGATCATCACGGTTGAGAAAAGCGACACTTTCCCCTACCCGCTTCAGGTCTCGACATGCTCAGTGACGCTCGTGGATGCGGACAAGATCATCACTGCGGGCCACTGCCACCAGCCGGACGAAGCGCTCTCCAGCTCGGTCATCTTCGATTATTTGACGGAGTGCCTTGAGGGCGGCCGGGTAGTTATAACCCGCGGTTTTACAAGGTCAAGAAAGTGATCGGTCACAAGAACACTGGGCCTACACTGGATTACAGTCTGTTGCAGCTTGCAGAGACGCCTGCTGGATTCCGATCATCCAAATGCGGCACGATGTTCCGGCGCCACCCGAACAGGTCTTTGGAATCCATCATCCGAATGGAGCGGTAAAGAAGCTTTCTCTCCCGCATGCGGCAGGCTTCGCGACAGTGGCGGGGAATTCTTCGGTGTATGAATCCGGCGCTGTTGTGGCGGTGGCTTCGGGCTTCGATGTATCGGGCGGCAGCTCGGGTTCGGGATTGTTCGATACCGCTGGGCGCATCGTGGGAGTCTTGTCTAGGGGTGATCCATGCCATAAAACCACGCAGGCGGGTCCGCAGGAATACCTGTCCGACCAAGAACATTCTTGCCGATCTCGTGCCTGGCACCGCCACCTCCCGTGACCCGCGACGTCATGCTGGTCTTCGACCGCTCCGGCAGCATGTCTATGGACGACGGAACCGGCCGACAGAAGATCGAAGCGGCCCGCGACGCGGTATCCCTGTTTGTGCAGCTCATTAAGGCCGGGACCGGCAACCAGCTGGCTCTGGTTTCGTTCAGCACAAATCCGACTTTGGACCATGGCATAGCGAATGTGACGGGTGGAGCCAAGACCGTGTTGATCGACTACACTTTCTCGTTTTCCGGGGAAAGGTGGGGGCATTATCACCCGGAGGCATGACGACTATTGGAGGCGGATTCGATACGGCTCGCGGCCAGATAGCAAGCGCCGGGCTGAATCCGCGAGCGATTCTCCTGCTGACGGATGGCCTCCAAAACACCGGGCTTACTCCGGATCAGGTCGATCTTTCCGGCATTACCGTGCACGCAATCGGATTCGGCACAGAATCGAGCTTGGACGGGAACATGCTTAACAACCTCGCCACTTCCCACGGAGGCCTGTATATGCGCGCCGGAGGCGGGCTCGCGCTGGAGAGAATTCTTTTCGAGTGCATTCGGCAACATCTTCGAGGCGGGCATCCTCTTCTTCGACCCAGAATTCGACCTTCCGGCGAATCAGCCGGGCAATCCGATTCCGTTCCATGTCTGCGGAGAGGAGACGATCACGGCAGTGGCGGGATGGGATCGAACAGACGCCTCGCTATTCTTGGAAATTACCACTCCCGGAGGCGCAATCGTTACCAGCGCGACGCCCGCGGTGGAATCGTCCTCGGGAAGAAGCTGGACCTTCCTGCGAATCAAGCTGCCTATCGCGGGCGAGCGCGACGGGCTCTGGAAGGTGCGTGTGATCCGGCCTAGAGAAAGCGGAGAGATCCAGCCGCCAGCACCGGCGATGCGCTACTTCATCACCGTAATTCCAACCCGCAGGAATTTTTCGGGATTGTGCGCCTTAGCGATGCCAGGCGCTACTACACCGGCGATGCTATCAACCCGATGATTATGGTTCGTCACGAGAATGGTGGCTGGCCAGTGGGAATGAAGGTCAGCATGACGATCACGCGTCCCGACACATCCGTCGGCACTTTGCTCAGTAATGCAGGACTGGGCACCTCGGCCGTTATCGATGCCGACCTTACGCCTACCCGGCAGGCCACGCTTCAGGCGATCGAGGCCTCTACAGGTAAGCCTGTGGCGAGCTACACCGAGACTTCTGTCGACTTCTCAGACGAATCAGAGGACAACGGCGGCCTATTTGAAGCAGGAGGCACTTTCGGCAAGCCGATGACGGACCTGCTCAACGTGGAAGGAAACTATACCTTCCACGCCAAAGCGATGTACGGCGAAAGCTGCCTCGGAATGCGCGAGCTGGTATGGTCCATGCACGTGGACGTGGGGATCGATCCCGGAGAAGGCTCATGGTAACTACGACCGACCTACCTCCGCGACCGGGCCGGCCAATCGTGCGTGCGAATGAAGTTCGTGCCGCGCGACAGATTCGGAAACATGCTTGGACCGGGGCGCTCCGATGCGTTCACGGTCGAGCCGCAGCCCGTCAGCACGATATCGAGTCCCGTGACGGACTTAGGAAACGGGACATATCAGATCGACGTATGCTCCGATCCGGGCTCGTTGGAGCCTCCCGCGATCGGAATCGTCCAGCCTGGAAGACCGCCTGTGGTAATCAGAGTCCCTGGGTTCCGGCTCTTTGTCTACAGCGTGAAGTTCATATGTGGAGAGCAAAGGAATGACTGTTGCGGGATGCGCGCCCGTCGTCCCGGGCCGATACTCGACCGAGATCACTATTTTCAACCCTGCAGCAAAGACAGCGCCGGTTGCGAAGAGGGTGATTCCTCTGGAGCTTGCCGGCGCGGTCCTGCTCGTGGAGCCGAAGTTCAAGCAAGCGGCGTCTACGGAAGTCCTCCGGCTCCCCGCACAATCGGCGACAATGGACGATTGCTGCCGTATTCTGGAAGTGCTGCTCGGAGCGCCTCCTTCCGGGCAGATGTCGTTGACTCTGGGAATCCTCGAGATCATCAGCACCGTAGAGCTGGCGGTCACGGCGCTGTATACTGCTTCGAACGGAGCCGGATGCGCACCGTCGATAGACGTAGAGCAGATTGCTCCACGGCTGCGGGTCATCTGACGCCAGAGCCGGCAACGAGGGACAAGCCGTCTTTTTGACAGCGCCGGCAATTGCCCCTCTCTGGTGTTCGGGAAGGGTTGAGACCACTTTTTGACCGGCAAAACCTATGCGCAATGGGAGGGCCCAGTCATATTATCTCCCGCTCGCGCAACGGCGAAACGGGGCAAGCCCGCTAATGGCCTAAGCCAAAAGAATGCTTTCTATAATACGCTCAGCTTGGGAGCACAGTTGGCCTCAGCTTCGGGCCGGAGGTAGGAGTGTCCACGGAGTAGCAATCCGTCACTTTAAGTGAACCGCATGGAATCGGCAGTTCGAATCCTGCGATGTCGTTTTCGCTCGCAAGAGCACCAATCGCGCGACAAAGCATGGCAAGGCCAACTTGCGTGATGCAGCGATCGGGACCGGGGTCGCTCTGGACAAGATGCTTGCGCTGGATGCCAAGCGAAGAGGAACGCGCCGAGCGCCGGGCAATAGACGCTAAACTGGACGCGATAGCGCGCAGGCTGGCGGAGGCACAAGCGCAGGACGAAGCGTACCGCGTTTTTAGCGCGCTGCGATCACACGTGGATGGATTGGCCGAAGCAAGAATGCGTTGCGGCCACTTGAGGCAGTCGCTTTCGCCGGTTTGCTCCCGGAGCAAGGGTTTCGTATTGGACCTGCAGCGGTCAACTGCTGAACGTGCCGCACACGGAGCCGTTACCACCTTTTACCGGCGGCAACAAAACCAGATGAAGATGGCCGCGATCACGATGAGGAGGATCGCGACCAGCAAGAACCACCTATTCCGCTTCTGCCATGCCACCACGATAAGGAAGATTGAAACCAGAAGAAGAAGAATATTGCGAAGGTGCAACCCTTGCCATGCGGCGGCGTCGAGAGCCCTTCGCCTGGCGGGATCGGCCGATGGCGTTGTCCGTCCACCACGAACGATGTCCACGGATAACGCTCAAAGGGATTGACCAGTGTTCGAGGTTCCGATGGCCTTCAGTTGTACGTAATAGGCTCCGGGAATCGTCGCTGGAAACCCTAGACCATAGATGCCGTCGTTGGCAGCGCCGTCCATGTTGAACCCATCATCGGCGAGGATTACTGGGGCTTCACCCCGTCGGGCCGGTACACGTAACCTGTCACCAACGCGCCGCGCACCGAACCGCGATCGGCGATCCACGCACGTATGGGCATCGATAGTCGGTCTGCCGTCTAACGAGCTGCCGTGGGCCGACCTTCGCCGTGAGCGACGTCAGCGCGGAAGCCACCGCGAAAATTCTGCGGAGGGCTTGTGCACTTCGACTAGGTACACCCAGCGGCCTGCCGCAGGCGTGCGAATGCGATAAACCGAGTGCTTGGTATCGCTGCGGAGCGTCACCGTCGGAGGCGTGATCGTGATTGGCCCCGTTGCACCCGGCGGCCAGAGCTCCACAGTCGCCGCGTTGTCTTGGTTTGCGTGGAAGGCCACGGTCATCCAGTCGAGCGACGGCTCGACGTCGAAGTAGCCCACGCGCCGGGGTTTGTCGTAATCGGGATCGTCGCTTCCGGGAACCCTTCCGCGTAGAAGAAGCGCTGCTCGCCGCGCACGTCTTCGTCGACGGTCTTATAGAAGTCGGCGAGCCGGCTTAGCAAAAAGAACGAGCCCGAGCCTTCGTTAAGATGGCGGAACTCGCCGGCTGTGACAGCGGCGATGTCCAGAAGGAGTAGGTCGTCGGCATCCTGACCGACGCCGACCGTATCGACGCGGATGTTGCCGGCGTCGAAGTCGGGCGCAACGGCCCTCCGGGACCCGTCGCAGTCCAGAACGGGGCATAGTTTTCGAGGCCGTCGGTCAGCAGCACGATATTCGGCGTGTGGCCTGCGACTGCGCCGCCGGTCAGCATTGTCCGTGCTTCAACCAGGCCTGCGCCTACCGAGGTCTCGGTCCGGCGACGCCGGGGGAGGTGTCCGGCGAAATCGCGTCGATCGCGCTGCGCGCGGCGGGACGCTGATCGGTGACTCCCTCGCCTGCGGTCACGATGTCGAATTTCGGTTCCGCGAGTTCGTCCGGATCGACGATAGTGCCGTTGTGGTCCTGGTCGCGGCGCTGGAAGCTGATGACACCGATTTTGTCGATCGGATTGGAGAGTCGATGAAGAACTTCGCGGCTGCGTTCGCCGCGTCCATCTTGGCGGTGCTCTGAACACCCGTGCGGCCTCGTAGTTCATGCTGTTCGTCTGATCGATGGCGAGCACGCGGTCGAACGCGTGCGACTCTCGTCGGCCTAGCATAGGCTTTGCGTCTGAGTGGCGCTGACGCCGGCGGGTGTGGTTAGCGTCGCGGCGAGTCGTAGCATCCGTTCGCCTTCGGACCCGGCGCGATGATGACCCAGGTCTCGCTGCCGACTTGCGTGGCGGGCGTCGGGATCTGCGCCGGCGTGAGCGGTGTGCCGGCAACGGAGAGCGTGAGATTGGCGGGCGACAGATCGAGGCCCGCGCGGACAGCCGCACGAGCACGCGGCTCCCCGCAACCGAGGTGCCGGCAAACGCGGGCGCGCCCTGGTCGGCTCCACGATCTGCAGTCCGAACGGCGGCACGTCGTTGGTGAGCATCAGGTCGTCGATGACGATCCGCCCTTTGCTCGATCCGAACGTCGGGCCGAAGTTGAAGCGTACAGCGACGATGTTCGCGAGGTTGATCCCGGAGGCGTTGTTGAGAAAGTCGGTCGTCCGGATGCGGACGGTCTCCATCTCGTTGTGCCACCCGCCGTCGCGCTGATACGGCTCTTCCAGACCGCCGCCGTACGCGCCGATGTTGATGCTGCTCGTTACGCCGTTGTTGTCGCGAACCGTGACGGTGAACGTGAGGTCGCCGAGATCGGCCACGGTGTTCGGATGGTGCGACTGCTGCGCGCCGCGGAACGAGAGGTAGCGGAATTGCGTGAAGTCGTTCGCCACGGCGGGGACTTGCCATTCCATGAAATGGTCGGCGTCGGTCCAGTCGAAAACCACGCCGCGGGTCGAGTCGGTCGCCTCCCCCTGCGTCGCTCCATTGAACGGATCGGTCGGCGTCCAGAGGAAGTCGCCGTTGTTGTCGTCGAGCCGGTCCTCGGTCACGTTCTCGACGTTGAACGTGACGGCGCTTCCCGAACTGCTCGTCCCGGTCCCCGGCTGCGACTGGTAATCATCGATGACGAAGTTCCCGACCGCGGCGCCGTTGTGGTATTCGAGCGTCACGACGACACACGGGTCGGAGGAAGGAACGCCGATCGGCCGGAACGACTCGTACTGCCGCGTAAGGAAGTCGAGCGCCGGGACGTTCCCCTCCACGTAGTGCTTGACCAGCGGCAGCATGTAGCCGAGCTGGATCAGGTGCGTGGTCGTGCGTCCGATCCCGCAGGGTCCGGTGAAGACTTCGCCCGCGGCCGGCTCGTCGTGAAAATCGCCGTGGCCGGCGCCCTGAACGATCGTTCCCTGGTGGTAGCCGGTGGCGCGATCGAGGATGCGGAATGTCTGACAGCAGGTGTCCCCTGCCGCGCCACTCACGTCGGCATCGCCCGACGCCGTCCAGAGGTGATAGTTCACATCGTGCGGGTTGGCGTCGACGGTTCCGCCGAAGTCTGTCGGCAGCATGCTGTCGACCAGCCGGATGTCCTGCCTCGTGAAATGCATCGGCGTGACGGTGCCGTCGAAAAGGCGGCGATACGAGATGGCGACCGCCTCGGCGCCGCGGCTGTGACCGAGCAGCACGATCGGTGAGAGTCGACATGGCCGACCAGCGCGCCGCCGGCGATGGCGCCTGCCTCGGCCTGATCGAGGAACGCGTCGGTGTGGCCGAGCTCCGTCGTCGCGGCGTGGTCGGGATCGGGACCGGTGTTGTTCGCAACGCTGACGACGATGTAGCCGTACGACGCGAGATGGTTTCCGATGTGGTCGTACCACTGGAAATTGTGCCCGTTGCCATGACCGAGCACGACCAGCGGAGTCTCCCCATCGCCGCGATGTTGGTCGGGAAGTAGAGATCTTCGCCCTCGAAGCCGCCCGGAATGCCGAAGCTCGACGCGACACCCGAGTCGAGGTTGTAGACCTGTTCGGTGACAGCCAGCGGCCCGGTGGCGGTTGTGTCGTGTACGACGTAGAAGCCCGCCTCAGCACCGAGGCCGTCGATGAAGTCGCCGTCGTTCAAAGTGCCGCTGTTGTCGACGTCGATGACGACGTTGTATGGAACGCCCAGGCCAGTGCCGGCGTTCGCGTTCAACTCCGAGGACCCGCCACCTGGAACGTGTTCGCCTGGATGTTCGCGGCGCTGAACGTCTCGCTCAGCGCGCCGCCGGGTGTCACGTCGGTGAGCGTCGGGTTCGCGGCCCAGTCGGACGCACTCTTGTGGTTGACGATGAAGATGTTGCAAGTGTGACCGACGATCGAGGGAAAGCGCGACGGATCGATTGCCACATTCACCGGCGCATTGGCGTTGATCGCGCGGACGTATTCGAAGAAGGGATATTGCGCGAGCGGGTTTCCGGCAAGCTCGGTCTTCGTGATCACGGCGGCGGCCGGCAACGCCTGAAGCAGCAGACAAAACCCAATGGCAAAGCGGACGCGCGCGCTCATGGCTTCCGCCCCGTCGGCGCCTTCGCGACAGGAAGGCGCCACTGGTCCGCGAGATACTTCTCCTGCGGCGAGTATGTGAGCACGAGGTCAGCGGCCACCGTGCGCAGCAGCGCTGCGAGGTCCCCCGAGGCGGCCGCCGACTGGTCGAGCCCCACGATGGGCGCCCGCCCGAACGTGCGCAGCGCGCCCGACTTTTCCGCTCGTGCGCGTTCGGCCTCGGCCATCGCTGTCGTGACCCGGCCCGGCAGCTCCGGCGCGCCGAACCATATCGGCGTCGTCGCCAAATCAACGTTGCCCGGGATGATGCCGACGACGCGCCCGGACTTGTTGCCGTGATTGAGTCGCATCACCGGGACGTTGCCCGCGTAGAGGACGGGCTCGAGTGTGTCGCGCGGCACGACGAGCGCTGGATCCACCTCGAGGACCACGAGAGTGCCCGAGGAGACAATGATGTGCTCTTTGGTCCAGGTGTGACGGGAATGGCGTTCCGAGCGTGAACCGGCGCGCCGCGAGGATTCCTTTGACCGCTGCTGGTGTGGTGGGAGCTGCGACCTGGGCGGAGAGAGGGGTCGACTGGCATGTACCCGAGAACTGGCAGGCCAAGAAGAAATGCCGCGAGAACAACTGCGGGAATTTTCATGCGCTTGCCTGTGCAACAAGGAGATAGGAAATTCCATTGCACTGTTGGAAGTGTTCCGTGTCTTTGAGTCGTAGTCAGCGGGCGGATGCCCAGTTCCGCTTCCAGCTTGGCCGCGCTACAGCCGCTGGCGCGCCATAATTCCAACGCCTCCTGCTTGTAATCCTTAGGAGTGTCTTCCAGTTTAACGCTAATCATATTTGGATGCTTTCTCGGTTGCTTCATGGCACAGCCGGCTTCGAAGAACCCAAGCGCGTTCTTGGAATTTCTGATTCGCGTAATTGCCGTCTCTTAATCCGAATAAGTTCATGGCTATTTTCTCCTTCTCTCGGTGGTAGACCCAGCGATTGCAGGTCTGAATGAGGGGGAAGAAATGCCGAGAGAGAGCTTTTCTTTACCCTGCCCCGGATTCAGATCGTAACGGAAGGCGTTTCTACGAAAACCCCGTGCAGCTTGTCAAGCCAGAAAGCTTGAACGTTGGCGCAACTATCGGACCTCGATGATTGAATTGCCAAAAAGGCGAGTAAATTTTTCACGGTCGTTTTCTACGGTCTGGCAAAATTTTGCTGCAAAACGGCGCAATTCTACGCAACGCACTGCGAAAGCGAAAGTTCTAGATACCTAGCATCCGAGACGCTGTGCAAAGCAGTGAAACGCTGCGCAATTCGTTAGGCTTGAATTAGAAATCCGTTGCTCTATCCGGCTGAGCTACGGGCGCAGAATTCGTTGAGACATATACCGCGTTTCGCGGTGAATGAAAGCAGCCTAAAACAACCTAGCTAGGGTGCTTCGATCAATGGCATGCTGCTCGCTAGCGGCCGCGCTACTCTTTCAAAATCGCGCTATTGCTCGTGTGTCTCGATTACCCTTCCAGATTCATTGAACACGCGGATGATTGCCCAGCGTGAACGAGAGCGAGAGCAATACTTCGCGAACGCGACCGCGTTGCGAATTGCATCGCATCCTGCATACCAGATTGGGCCACGCTTGAAGCGATCGCTAATTAGATCAAAGCCATCCCGTCCTTTACGGGGACGAATCTCATAAACGTCCTGGGCGGGAGTAGAGGACATTTCCATCCGACCGCTTGCGTGCCCAAAATCTTGTCTGAAGGAATCTCGACTAATCCAAGGCTGGTCTGTTCGGTACGCATGGCTTTCATAACGCTCAGAATCCAATCCTTTGAAAGCAAACAAAAGAAACATTTCCGTTACTTCTCGGACACGATGCAACCCGCAGCGTATTAGTCGCTCTCTGGACCAATTGAACTCGAGAACGTGTTTTTATAGCTCCCGAAACTTTTGCCCGCGCACGGAAAAAGCATGATTTCTTTGACTCGGTGAAACGCTCCTGCTAAACGAGCAGGGTGATTTGTCGCTTCCTACCAATGATGGCGATCGTAGCTTTTCTTGTCACGGGCTGTGCTGAACTAGGGGATGTTTTGCTCGCCCCAGACGAGCCTGTCGTTTATGTGGAGGACTGGTCCTATCCGACTGCCTTCGACCCGTATTACAACCAGCCTAAAATCTACCGCCAACCACGCTATTACGAATCAACAAGCAAGAAGACCAAAGGCAATAAGGTGTTTAAGACTACAAAGGTTAAGGATCAATACGGCAACACGGTTTACAAAAAGACCACCTCTCACAAGAAGAAGAAAAAGTAGAACCAACCCGCACTCATGAAATTTCCTTTGTTTTTCTTCTTTCTCCTAACGATTGCAAACGCGTTCGCGTCCGATCTCGATTTCACGCTGGTGAACCAGACCGCCAGAAGCTTTGAAGGTATTTACATCACTGACTCCGGAAACAAAGATTGGGACGCAAATCTTCTTCGCGACGGAAAAGTGCTGGCCGCCGGGGGGAAGATCCGCGTGCGCTTCAAGAGTGACCCAAAATCAGAAGCGTGGGATTTCAACTTGGTGGACGACGAGGGACTCTCGGTAACCTTCAATCATGTAAAGCTGGCAGGCGCTGACACAGTCACGTTGAAGGACGTCAACGGTAAGATCACTGCCGAGATTGAGTAGGTCGCGAACTTACTCGTGGTTCCGGACCTCAGCAGTTCCTCTATTCACTGGCGCGGTATTAAGTCACACCATTGATCGTTGTACAACAAGATTGACCAATGATCCGTGTCTTGATAAACGCTGGTGCGCAGACGGCACCGTTTGCGCGCCATGGCGAAAGAGACTTCATCGGCCGATTCTTCGTTGCCATTGCACGAAGTGTTGGAAGCTGAGTATGTCGCTCTGCATGGAGAACTCCCTTCAGGCTATCCAAGCTCCAGTGAATCGAAAACACGCCTAAAGGGATTGTGGGGCGCGATCCACGGACTAAAGGAAAAACGCGCCGCTCTCTGCATCTCAGGCGGTGGCATCCGGAGTGCCACATTTGGATTGGGGATTTTGCAGGGCCTGGCACGCTGCGGATTGCTCGAGAAATTTCACTATCTCTCCACTGTCTCGGGCGGAGGATACATTGGCAGCTGGCTGAGCGCGTGGATCAAGAACGATCCAAACGGCATTCGCGGCGTTGTCGACGAGTTGAAGAGCAGACCCGATTCGACTCTAGATCCCGAACCGCCACCGATCCGCCATCTTAGAGAATTCAGCAATTACCTGGCACCACGAACCGGTCTGACGTCGGTAGATTTTTGGACCCTGATTGCCACGTTCATTCGCAACATGTTCCTGAACTGGCTGGTGCTGATTTCGTGGCTGGCCGCCGCAATGATGATTCCGAGGTTATATCTTGCGGCGGTCAATCTGCAGCCGAACTGGCCTGCCTGGGGTCCCGATATGGACCTCACGAAGTACGCGCAGTTGGCCAATCAGGTAAAGCACGATTGGGACATCTGGCTCTACATCCTCGTAGCACTTGGGTTTGCGTTGATCGCCATGGCGATGGCTTATGCAATTATCGATGTCCCTGCCACGGGCAACGCGCGATTGTCACAACGCCGCTTTCTGGAATTTCGTCAACTTCCGTTGGTGCTCGCGTCTCTTGTTTTGACTGAATGGTGGGCTTTGCTCCGCAACGTTCACGGTAACGAGCCGTTTGAAGCAAAGGCATGGCTGTTCAAGTTTATGACCTTTACTATTGCGAGCTACCTAACTGGCGGTGTCTTTGCGACGGTTGTTCTTGCATTTCGTAAGCAAAAGAGACAGCGCCGCATCTTCAATTCGCTTTGGCGACTTGGTATCATCGCCATGGCCGCGGCTATTGCCGGTGTTTCTCTCTGGACGATCGCAACTCGAATGTTTTTGGAGCCCCCTATTCAATTCACATTAAGTCGCGATTGCGAGGCAACTCCGATCCCCTGGAGTAAACAAAAAATAATCATCCCGAAAGACACCCGCGGCGTCATTACGCAAATCGACCGAAGTTACACCATCGAAACCGAAGGACGGAAGGGACGCATCATTGAAAGCGATTTTGGTCCCTTGGAACTGAAGCCAGACGAAAAGCCTCCGATTCAATACACGTTGAAGCACGAGTGTGAGGCCATCCCAATTCCTTGGAGCCGTGAAAAAATGAAGCTGGCAACGGGCACTCCAGTTGTCATCACGCAAATTCAGAAGATTTACATCATCGAAACCCCTCAAGGTCGCGCGCGCCTGACTGACAAAGATGTCGATGCATTGCAGCTGAAACCAAATGAGAACCTTCCTGATCGTTTTCCGTTGCCCGCGCCCGCGAAAAACGCGGTGAAGTACGTTTGCTTCGCGCCCGCATTGATCCTGGCCGTGCTGCTGCTCGTCAATTTCCTCTTCACCGGTCTGACTAGCTGGGTGACAGAGGATGAAGATCGCGAATGGTGGGGACGATCGGCGGCTTGGATTCTCATCACCATCTTTGGCTGGATCGTGGTCAACGTAGTCGTTCTTTGGGGCGCCCAGGCGATTTCCGCAACGCCAAACCGGCTCGGCGTTTTCCTCGGAGATGTTAAAGCGACACCGGAGGCAAAAGGTCTTCTTGGTGCTTTTGGAGGAGTGACCGGCCTGGTCAGTGCCTTGCTGGCCGTCAGATCCAAGCTAAGCAGCAGGTTTGGCGAGAAAGCGGGTTTTCAATGGCTTCTTGTGGTGGTGGCAGTCGTCTTTTTTGTACTTCTTTCGATCGTAATTTCGTGGGTTTTGGTACTGATGGGCTCTCAGCCTTGGGCGCAACACGCGACCGCATGGCTTCTAGGCGGGAGGCAAGATCAACTTGCAGATCCCAATTCCTGGCGCGTTCAGCTCTTCGTTGTTGCGTTTCTCACGGGCGTCATGCTGCTTTTCGGAATTGTGATCGGTTTCTTCATCAATACGAACAAGTTCTCCCTTCATGCAACCTATCGAAACCGGCTGATCCGCGCTTACCTGGCCGCCTCGCGCAGGATCCGCAGCCCGAATTTATTCACGGGCTTCGACCCTGAAGACAATATTAAGCTGCGCGACCTGGCTGCCGGAAAGCCTCTTCACGTACTCAACGGCGCGCTAAATATCGTCAGAGGCCAGCAACTGGCGTGGCAGCAGCGAAAGGCCGAATCCTTCACAATGAGCCGGCTACACTGCGGTTCTTACAAGGTTGGTTACCGGCCATCAGCCAAATATGGCGAAGCGATTACGCTCGGAACCGCGATGGCTATCTCGGGCGCGGCAGCGAATCCGAATATGGGCTATCATTCTTCGCCGGTGCTCGGTCTTTTGATGACGCTGTTCAATGTGCGTCTAGGGTGGTGGCTGGGCAACCCCGGATCGCCTGGTGCCAAAACGTGGCAACGAAAGGGACCACAGTATTCCGTGGGACCTCTGTTCTCTGAAGCGATCGGAAATACGACCGATCTCTACAAATATGTGAACCTCTCCGACGGGGGGCATTTCGAGAACCTTGGCCTTTACGAAATGGTGCTGCGTCGCTGTCATTTCATTGTGGTGAGCGATGGCGGTGAAGACCCTGATTGTGCCTACGCCGACCTGGGTGAAGCAGTCCGCAAAATCCGCATCGATTTTGGAATCCCGATCGAGTTCGGCACAATGACCATCTACCCTCGCAGCGCAATCGATACCCTCAAAAGTCCCGGCCATAACTGCGCCGTGGGTCGCATTCGTTACTCGGTAGTGGACGGTCCCGACGCTCCGGATGGCATTATTGTTTATATCAAGCCGGTTTGTTACGGGGACGAACCGCGCGATATTTACGAATACTTCAAGACCAATCCGACGTTCCCGCACGAGAGCACGAGCGATCAATTCTTCTCCGAGTCGCAATTCGAGAGTTATCGGATGCTCGGTGCGTACACTATGGAAAAATTTTGCACAGATTCCGATGGAGATCTTCGCTGCTTCGTTCGCGACATTCTAAAACGCCACCTTCAGATGGAAGCGCCCGATTGGCTCGCAGCATTGCTTGAGGAAACGAAAAAACAAGATCGCGTCAGCGCCTAATCGCCGCAGGCGGAGAACATACGCCTGTGCTGGCGGCGCGAACTCGTGGTAAAATATAGGGATGGCCCGCATTTTCGCCCTGCCGGTCACGCTTCTCGCTCTGGCGATGGCGGTGTGCGCAGCGGATCAATCCGCGGCAAACAAATCCGAGGAACCCGATTCATTCGACGTCGAGCCGCCTATATTGAAGCAAAACCTTTCGGATGAGCCATTGCCGGATGGCGATATGGCACGTTTGGAAAAGCAATTGCAACGCGCAAAACAAAATGCCGCCGGCGCGGAACGTCTCTATAAAATTGGCGTACTGGCAAAAATGGAAGTTGAACAACGCCTGTTGAAGGTAACCCGATGCGAATCGGATCTGGCAAATGCGCGCGTCGCTCGCGCGAAAGAAGAACTTGCCGAAAAGGAGTCTCAACTCGCGACTGGCGAGATTACCAAGGATGAACTGGAGTCAATTAAAACCGCGCTGGCGCAATTAACCGAAGCCGCGCAAGTCGCAACAGCGAAACGTGAGCGAGCCGAGCTTGAGGCCGCGGAAGCAAACTTACGGCGTCAGCAAAAGCTTCTTAAACTGGGAATCGCCGGAAAGGACGATGTGGATCGCGCGCAGGAAAAACTCGCCGAGCTAAAAGCGCCAAAGAATTGAACGCGAAGGAATTTGGTTCGGTCTGCGATGTGCGTCTACGTGTTTTGTTGGACGGCGGTCTCGTCATTCTAATGACGAAATCCGAACGACGGATGACGAATTAATGACGAAGACCGAATGACAAAAAGCTGCCAGCATTTGAGTTTTTTTCGTGCTTCGTCATTTGGGCTTCCTTCGTCATTAGTCATTCGTGCTTCGTCATTCCAATTAATACCCCGCCGCCATTCCATCTTTGCGTGATTCGCTTGCCCCAACGTAGACACGCTGGCCATTGTGCATTTCGACTCTGATCGCCTGGTAACCGCCATAACCACCAACGTCGAAACGCACATCATGTCCTTTCTTGCGCAATTCGCGCACAGTCTCATACGGAATACCGCTCTCGACTTCAACGTAGCCACCTGACTCACTCATTTTTTCTCCAGTCGGTTCGTTATCGCCTTCGTGCTGCCAGCGCGATGCGTCCCCAGCTTCCTGGACGTTTAACCCGAAATCGATCTGGTTTGTAAGCACTTGGACGTGGCCCTGTGGTTGCATACCGCCGCCCATGACACCGAACGCTTCCCACGGTTTACCATCTTTCATCACGAAACCGGGAATGATGGTGTGAAACGGACGCTTGCCCGGCGCGTAAACGTTCGCGTGGTTCGGATCCATGGAAAAAAGTTCGCCGCGATCCTGAAACATGAATCCGAGTCCGGGCACCACAATGCCGCTGCCCATCCCGCGATAATTGCTTTGAATGAGCGAGACCATGTTGCCTTCCTCATCGGCGGTACAAAGATAAATGGTGTCACCTTGATTCAGGGTTGGGTTGCCAGCCTCGACCTTCTTTGCCGCGTGATTGGGATCGATCAACTTTCGACGCTCCGCTGCGTAGTTCTTCGAAAGAAGACCAGCGAGGGGAATCTTTGCGAATGCAGGATCGGCATAAAACTTCGCCCGATCGGCCCAGGCGATTTTCTTCGCTTCGACCATGGCGTGAAGCGTCTCAGGCGAATTGCGTCCCATGGCACGCAGATCGAATCCTTCGAGCATGTTCAACATTTGCAGGGCCGCTATGCCTTGACCGTTCGGTGGAAGCTCGAAGACCTCATAGCCACGATAAGTCGTCGAAACCGGCTCGACCCAGGTTGATGTATGTTTTTCGAAATCAGCTTTCCGCAAAAAGCCGCCATTCGCTCGCATGAACTCGTCAATCTTGTCCGCGATCTCGCCCTTATAAAAAGCGTCGGAACCTTTTTCCCCGATCAACCGCAAACTTTTCGCGAGATCCGGATTCTTGAAAATATCGCCCTTCGCCGGCGTTCGGCCTTTTCCGTCGAGGGTATAGGTCTCGAGAAAGGCACCTGGCAATCCCTTATATAACCGCGGACCAAACGCCCAGTAATAAGCAATCAATTCCGTAACCGGAAAACCCTCTTCGGCATACCGAATGGCAGGAGCAAGATCATCGCTTAATTTCAGTTTGCCGAATTTCTTATGCAGTTCCGCCCAGGCATCCACTGTTCCGGGCACGCTGATTGGCAACATGCCGGTCGGGGGAATTGTGTTACGATGCAGTTTTGCCAACTCGGCCTTCATCTGGTCATAGCTCAGACCGAGTGGTGAACGCCCGCTACCATTGATGCCGTAGAGTTTATTTTCCTTCGCGCTATAAACGATTGCGAACAGATCGCCTCCGATTCCGTTGGAGACAGGCTCCATCAAACCGAGCGTTGCGTTTGCAGCGATCGCCGCGTCTACGGCGCTGCCACCACGTTTCAAAATATCGATGCCAACCTCGGTGGCCGCAGGCACACTTGTGCAGACCATTCCGTGGCGTGCCAGAACTTCTGATCGCGTAGCAAAATTCTTTCCAGTAATGCGATCGATCTGGGCGTTAAGCCGAAACCCGACAATCAGTAGAACGAGCAGCCAAAAACTGACCTTAATCCAGTGCACCAGCCACATTAATGCCTTCGATTCAAAGAGTGCACTTGATTTTTGTCTGCCTATTATATTTGATTGCTCACGACCAAATGAAAATTTCGTCCGATGACCAAAAAGCAATCAGTTTGATTCTTATCTGCCTGGGAGTTCTGTTTTTCCTGATCGGCATGGCAGCTCATTTTAAATCGAGTTTTCACTCGCGCGCGGAGATTTCGACGACGGGCTTCGTCGCAGCGGCGGTCTTCGCGGGATTGGGCCTCCTTCTGTTTCTGTTTTCGTTAGCAAAAAAACAGAGCTGACAAGCATCACTCGCGAGTCAGTCGTTGTCTCCAACAGAGGTTCGGGGATCGAGCGTCTCGATTGTTACGAGCGAATTGCTTTGCAGCAAAAAGTGGCGGCGATCCTCCCGGATCGCCGCCTTTCCCCACCGCTCCGAACAATGAAGTTATTGCTGCATCGCGTCGTGAAGCTCCTTGTGGGCGTTCATCATGTCCTGATGCGCTTTTTGAACTGCATCAAGCTTCTTCTGCTGATCAGGCGTGAGCAGCGGCCGGATCTGCGAAAGTGTGTTGTCCATGACACCTTTCGCCTTCTGCATTGCCTCCTGATGGATGGCGGCGATTTGCGGTTTCGCCGCATCAAGAATTGGCTGAACCTTAGCCTCTTGGTCAGAGGTTAGGTCCAACTTCTCGGTCAGATGCTGCAAGCCAAATGCATGTCCGTGCCAACGTCCGTGACCACCAGAACCAGCTTGTGCCTGCACAACAACGAAGCCGCCAAGCGCTATCGCACCCGCGGCCACAAGTGCTAATATGTTTCTTTTCATAGTTTGTTTCATTTCTAATCGCGAAATATTGTTTCGCTTCTTCAGGTAATGACCAATAGGCAGTCTGGCCGGTTACAATTTTTCTTGTGTTCGTTCGTCCCCACGGCGCTTTTCAATACCAAGCGCTTGGCACCAGCGCGTCTACATCCAAAATTGTAACCAAAGCACGCCGGTAGCGGTCATTGCTACTGGTGTGGATGCGCTCTCGATTACATGGATGATACTGACGCAAGTGCGCTTGTTCATGCTGCACTCCAGCATGACGATGAGGCGGCTCGCGCATTGGTGCGACAGCTCTATCCACTCGTGGCCAAGATCGTCCGTGCCCATCGTCCGCGTCGAACGGATGAAGAAGACCTTTGCCAAATGATTTTCATCAAAGTATTCCAAAAACTGTCGCAATTTTCGGGGAAGGTGCCGTTGGCGCACTGGGTCTCTCGCATCGCAGTCAACACTTGCCTGAACCAGATTCAGTGGGAGAAAATACGACCCGAACTTCGTCACGCCGATTTAAGCGTGGAAGAACAGGCTGTGATTGAGAACCTGACAACCTCCGCCGATGAGTTGGCACCGGACCAGCGTTTCGCCTCGCGCCAACTGGTTGAACATCTTCTCGCTGCGCTCAAACCCGTCGAACGGCTGGCCATTGATCTGCTGTACTTGCAGGGACGTTCGGTTGAAGAGATCCGTAAACTCACCGGCTGGAGCGCGGCACTCGTTAAAGTACGGGCGTTTCGGGCGCGACAAAAAATGAAAGAGCAACTCGCCAGGATTTCGGCAAAGGAGGGAGAATGAAAGACCAAATCGATCGGTTGTTGCGATCAGCTGCGCAGGTGGGCGATGAAGCTCCGGCCGAAATGCCGTTTGGATTCGATACTCGCGTGGTCGCGCTCCGGTCCCGCAGTCTTGGGGCCGTGAAGCCAAATGGCATTGCTTCGTTGCTCCGGCACGTTGCGCTGTTGTCGTCCGCAGTGATTGTTATTTCGACGTTGGCGGCTGTTCTCGAGCTCAAACAAAGCCAGGAACAGTCCAACGACTTCACGAACGAGTTTGCTATCGCGGACACCGCCATTCAGGATGAGTTTTCACAATGAACGGCGCGTTAAAGTGGAAACTGATTGCCGGATTTGTCCTTGTATTCGTTGCTGGTGGAATCGCTGGCGCTGCTTTCGGGGGATTTTACGCTCGCCATCTTTTCTTTGATGCTCACCGTCCAGGACGGATGGCCGATCGAATGAAAGAGCGCCTACGCACTGAGCTTCGACTAACGCCTGAGCAAGTCGCAAAAGTTTCGCCAATTGTCGATAAAACGGCTGCGCAGCTCCGTCAGATACGGCGCGACACGGGTCAGCGCGTCCATGAGCTCATGACGGATGCGCACAAGGAAATCGCAGTCAATCTTACCGACGAACAACGGCAAAAACTTCAACAAATCCAGGAGCGACACCGGCGAGGGCGCCATCGTCACGGTCCGCGCCAATTCGCTCCCGAATCGCCGGCGGCCACCCCGTAGTCAGACTGGTGCTGGGTGATTGTAGCCTCCTCGCTGTGTCGCGTTACGGAACGCTAGAAGCGTAATCCATTCTCGAAAAGAATGCGCTCGCGCTCGACGTCGGCGCCGCGGCTAATGAAAAGATCGCGCAGTTCCGGCGTGTAATAATCGCCGCTATAGAGAGGATTTAGCCCAAAGAAAACCTTTCCGCCCGGGGCGAGGTGTTGCCGCAAATCACTCAGGAAAAAATCCCATTCGGCTGTTCCCCAGCGTTCCTTCGTCGGGTGATAAAGGTAGAAATTGGTCGAAAACGCCGTGATCCAATCGAATTTTTCACCAAGGGGAGGCAGCGGTTCAAACGCGTTGATTCTCCAAACCATTCGCGGAACCCGGAAAAGCTCGAGCAATTCGGTAAAAAGCGCGACGTGCTCGATGTCCAAGCCCAGAACGGAATGGCCAAGGTTCTTGGCGATAAACAGGAAAAAACCTCCCCCGCAACCGAGATCGAGCACGCGCTTCGGCTCCGAGCGATGGAGTTTCAAATCCTGCACGCGTTCCCGATTTAATCGCAACCACGGCTCGATGTTCGCGTACTTGGCGTATCCCGCAGTCGAATTCGCATAACGCTGCTGAATCTCGCGGGCGCGCGCCTCATCGATTTTCGCCAGCATCGGTTGAAGCGGAACGCGAAAAATCGAGCGCTGTGCTCTGCGCCAGCCGCGCCGGTATGTTAGCGGCGTGGTAAATTTGAGAATCTTTCGGGAAAGTTTCATTTGAAAATCTGTGAACTGTAGGGCAACCGCTCCGGTTGCCAACCCGTAGCGAAAGCAGGCGATGCGCCTGCTCTACAATTTCTCCATGATTTCGCGAAGAAGTGACGGACCGCGATAAACGAATCCGGTATAAAGCTGAAGAAGGTGAGCGCCCGCATTGAATTTTTCGCAGGCCGATTCGGCATCGCATATTCCACCGGAAGCAATCACCGGAATTTTGGAGTTTGCAGCAATGCGGCGCACCAGCGCAGTCGATTTTTCCCGTAGCGGTCCGCCACTCAAACCGCCTTGCTTGTCCAGCTCCGGCGGCACGGAGGAATGATCGAGCGTGGTGTTTGTCGCAATGATCCCGGCGGCGCCGTTTTCTTCGCACGCCGCAAGAACTGCCTCCAATTCGACCGGCGACAGATCAGGTGAAATCTTCACAACAAGCGGCTTCGCGACCGGCCCCGGCTCACTGTGAATTGCGTGCAGCAATCGTGATAGCGCTGCCGATTCCTGTAGTTCCCTTAGGCCAGGTGTATTGGGCGAGCTCACATTTAACGTGATGTAGTCCGCAAAATCGCGAAGCAATCGAAACGAGTAGAGGTAATCGTCCGTTGCGCGTTCAAGGGGTGTCGTCCTCGATTTGCCAATATTGATTCCGATCGGAACTGCGGGCCATTGCCCGCTCTCACGCAGGCCACGCAAGCGTGCTGCGATCGCATCGGCGCCGTCATTGTTAAATCCGAGACGATTGATAAGCCCTTTCTGTTCAGGCAGTCGAAAGATGCGCGGCTTCGGATTTCCTGGTTGTGCCATGGCGGTTACGGTCCCGATCTCGATGAAGCCAAAACCAAGCGCCGCCCATGCCGGCAGGGCGACTCCGTTTTTGTCCAGTCCGGCGGCGAGGCCGATTGGATTCGGAAACGTCAAGCCAAATAGAGTTTTTGGTTTCGGCGGGGGCGTGAACCGCTTCAGCGCCCGGAGCGCAGGATCAAAATGTGAAGCGCGGCGAAGGGATGCGATCGTAAAATGATGTGCAGTCTCGGCATCGAGTGAAAACAGCAACGGCCTAAGAACCCGCTCATACAAGTTTATCATCTGAACCGGCGTTTCAGTTAAAAGGTCAAAAGCGTCACAAAGTTACAACAGAGAAGCGGCGATTTAATCTTTTTAACGCTGTAACGTTTTAACGGTTCGATGTCAGTTTCATTTCCCGATACAAAACTGGCTGAACACGGAGTCGAGAATCTGTTCCACATCGACGACTCCAATTACCTCCCCGACCGCAAGCAATGCTTCGTTAAGATGAATCGCAGCGTATTCGGGCGACAAGCCCTCGGTCTGTGCTGTCGTGGCCCGATCGCATGATTCCAGAGCGCGACGCAGACAATCGCGATGGCGCGTATTAATCGCGACAGGGCTCTCCGGCTTAAGATTTTGTCTCGTGATCCGGGCCAGAATTTCCTTTCGCAACTCTGGAAGCCCTTCTCCTGTGAGACACGAAATTCGCACCGCGTGGAAATCCTTCCAGTCACGGTTCTCAGGCAGATCGCTTTTGTTTAGAACGATAATTTCGTTTAAATCGCGCACGCGCTCCTCGAAGTGTGGAGGCTTTGGCATATTGCGATCCGCAATATGGAGTCGCAGATCGGCCAATTGCAGAGATTTCTCCGTGCGCGCGATCCCTTCACGCTCCAGCTCGCTAGTGGAGGTTCTCAAACCAGCTGTATCAAGCAAACGGATGGGAACGCCGTCCAGATTGAAGGTTTCTTCGATGGTGTCGCGGGTCGTGCCATGCGTATCGCTCACAATCACGCGATCGTAACCGAGGAGTCGGTTGAGCAAGCTCGATTTCCCAGCATTTGTTGCTCCGTAGATCACGACGCGCACACCTTCACGCAGAATGCGTCCTTGATCAGCAGTGGCGAGTAACGCTGCAATTTCTTCCCGGATGGCCCCGAGTCGCGCGCGCAATGTTTCGTCTTCATCCGGCGTGATGCCTTCCTCAGGAAAATCGATTGACGCATTGATGTGCGCGAGCAGTTCAATCAGCTCATCACGAATTTTCCTGATTTGTTCTCCCAGCCTGCCTTCAAGTTGTTCGGTGGCCGAGCGCAGAGCGAGATCGGTCTTCGCGCGGATCAGATCGATTACCGCCTCGGCTTGGGTGAGGTCCATTTTCCCGTTGAGAAAGGCGCGCTCCGTGAATTCGCCGGGACGTGCCGCTCGGGCACCAGCGCGCAAACACGCTTCAAGCACCTTTGCAGAAACCAACATTCCTCCGTGGCAACTGATCTCGATCAAATCCTCTCCGGTGTAACTAATCGGCGCGCGATGGACGGAAAGCATCACTTGATCAATCAATCGGCGTTCCGGGCCAAAAATCTCACCAAAGTGCTGCACGTGGGGTTCAAATCGCGACGGCATCTCTTTGCCATGGAAGATTTTGTCCGCCACTCCCACCGCATTCGCCCCTGAGACGCGCACAAGCGCGATGGCCCCTTCCCCGGGGGCAGTGGAAACGGCAGCGATCGTGTCCGGAACAGTCATAACTAGAGCAAATTGTAGGGCAACCGCTTCGGTTGCCAAATTGCGTGAAACAGCATCGCCACGCTTGCACCCAAAGCGGCACGGCAGTGCCGCACTCCAAGACGTGGCCGTCGTTGAAAGGAGTCTATTACACTGGCGTTTTGGAGTGCGGCGGTGCTCCGCAGCTTTTCATTCAGATCTCGGCTCGGCTGTCTAATCGCTAATTACTTTCCGCAAAGCCGCGATTAATTTCTTGTTCTCCTCCATTGTGCCGACCGAAATGCGGACCCATTCGGGTAAGTTATACCCTTTGAGCGGGCGCACGATGATGCCTTGCCTCAGCAGTTTTTCGAAGATCGCATGCCCGTCGCCAACTCGTACCATCACAAAATTCGCGGTCCCGCGTACAAAAGGAATTTTCATTTTGGCAAATTGTTCGTGCAAATAGGCTCGGCCTTCATCGACCACTCGCTTGGTCTCGCGCAGATGCTCGTCATCTTCCAGCGCTGCCAGCGCACCGACTTGAGCGATGCTATTCACGTTAAATGGTTGCCGTGTTTTGTGGAGCACCTGGACCAGATCGGCCGGCCCAACGGCATAGCCGATACGCAAACCGGCCAGTCCATGAATTTTCGAAAACGTGCGTAGAACAACGATGTTCCGTCCTTCGCGAACGAATCGCAGCGTATCGGGCGGACGATCGAGGAACTCAAAATAAGCTTCATCGAAAACAACGATCACGTTTTCAGAGATACGAGACATGAAATCGTCGATGGCCCCCTGCGAAAGCAAAGTCCCAGTTGGATTGTTTGGGTTCGGAATAAAAATGAGCCGCGTTTTCGGTGTGACCGCGGCCAGCATTCCGTCCAGGTCCTGCTGATAGTCCGGGCTGGACACTTCGATCGCGCGCGCGCCAAACGAGGTCGCGATCAATTTGTAGACGACAAACGCGTATTGGGACGTGACGACGTCGTCACCGGGATTGAGAAACGCATGGCCAAGGAACTCGAGCACTTCATTTGAACCATTGCCGAGAATCACGTTCTCAGGGCCAAGGCCGAGTTTGGCTGCCACTGCGTTACACAGGCAAAATCCGCCGCCGTCCGGATACAGGTGGCCTGTTTCCAATGCGTCACGCATCGCCTCCATTGCCTTGGGAGACGGACCCAGCGGATTCTCATTCGAAGCCAGCTTGATAATTGCGCCTGAATCGAGACCAAGTTCGCGGGCCGTTTCCTCGATGGGCTTTCCAGGTTGATAGACTGTGATCTCGCGCAGTTGCGGGTTCGCCAGCTCCCAGATCGAAATCATGGAATAATGGAGTAGTGGAGTAATGGAGTAATGACAACTCCATTAAGGTTGTCGTGCGGTCGCTGAATCGATTACAATGTCCGTGATGGCCGAAGGCGAAATCATCTATCTAGATAACAACGCGACCACCCAGCTTGACCCCGCCGTGATCGAGGAAATGCTGCCGTTTTTGACCAAGTATTACGGCAACCCTTCGAGCGGATACGGCTTCGCGGCCACGGCGAGGAAAGCCATCAATCTTGCGCGCGAACGGTTGGCGGCGTTTCTCGGGTGTCAGCCGACGGAAATTGTTTTCACCAGCGGCGGCACAGAATCCAATAATGCGGTGATCAATTCGGCGCTGCAGCGCGAGGCGCGGGACCAATCCGCAACAGGACCGATTCGCGGTGGACGACATTTGGTCACGAGCGCGGTCGAACACAGCGCGGTGCTGCGTCCCTGCCAGGATCTCGCAAAACGAGGATGTGACGTCACATTTCTCCGCGTCGATAGCCATGGCAATCTCGACGTAGCCGAACTGGAGGGTGCGATTCGTCCGGAGACAGCCCTCGTTTCAATCATGTGGGCAAACAACGAAACCGGCGTGGTATTTCCCATCGAGAAAATTGCCGAAATCTGTCGCGAGAAACGTGTGCTGTTTCATACCGACGCCGTACAAGCAACCGGCAAAATCCCGATGCGTCTGCGCGATTCTCCGATCAATTTTCTTTCCCTTTCCGCGCACAAATTTCACGGCCCGAAAGGCGTCGGCGCGCTTTATGTCAGCCGGGGAACCCCCTTCAGTCCGTTAATTGCCGGCGGCGGCCAGGAAAATGGGCGCCGCGGCGGGACGGAAAATGTCGCGTCGATTGTTGGTCTCGGAAAAGCGGCCGAGGTCGCTCTCAAGTATCTCGCGGAAGGAAAATGCAATGTTCGCTCCATGCGCGATCGATTTGAGAAGTCCCTGCTTGAAGCTGTGAGCGGAGCATCCGTCAACGGCTCGGGCGCGTGCCGGCTCCCAAACACGTCGAGTCTTTCGTTTGAAGGCATCGAATCTCCATCTGCGCTTCTCTTGTTGGATCGACAGGGTATTTGTTGCTCGGCCGGTTCGGCTTGTCGGACTGGTTCACAAGAAGCTTCGCATGTGCTACGAGCAATGGATCCGAGCAGCGATGGCGCCCGACGGAGTCTGCGTTTCTCTCTTGGCCGATTCAACAGTGACGCGCAAATCGATCGCGCAATTGAGGTCGTCCCAAAGGTCATCGAGAAACTGCGGCAAAGCGCTGCGCGGACTCCTTTAGCGGCGGCTCGGTGAGCCGTTCGACATTTCCTTGTAGCGCAATATTGTGCGGCACTTTTCTTATTGTGATGGAAACACCACGTGATCCTACCGCTTCCCGTTACGAGCACGCGGCGAAAGGCCTGCGCCGGAGCGATCTCGACCGCGACCCGATCAAACAATTTGGAAATTGGTTCACCGCTGCGATTGAGGCCGGTATTCGCGACGTCAATGCAATGAGCCTAGCCACGGCCGGAGCGGATGGCAGACCATCAGTTCGCATCGTGCTGCTGAAAGGCTTCGACCACGATGGGTTCGTGTTTTTTACCAATTACGAGAGCGAAAAAGGAAAGCAGCTCGATGCCAACCCGTACGCGGCGCTGGGCTTTTACTGGATTGAACTGGATCGACAAATTCGGATTAGCGGGAAAGCACAGAAAACCTCTCGCGAAGAGTCGCAAACCTATTTTCATTCCCGACCAGTGGGCAGCCAGCTGAGCGCCTGGGCGTCGCGTCAAAGCCAAGTGGTTGATGGACGCCGCGTGCTGGATGCGCGCATGGCAGAGATGACCGAGCGCTACGGTGACACGCGAATTCCGTTGCCGCCGCACTGGGGCGGGTACCGAGTGAAACCGGACACGATCGAATTCTGGCAGGGCCGAGCGAACCGGCTGCACGATCGCTTTCGTTACACTCGCCAGATAGATGGCGGTTGGTTGATCGAGCGGCTGGCGCCGTGAGAAGTGGCTTTCGTCACGTTGAATCGCTGAATCGGAAATCCGATGTAACGATTTAACGAACTTGCGTGTGTCAGCTTCGTCATTCTAAGGAGGATCGTCTCATGAAGAATCCCGACAACAAAATCGACATCGTTCGCGGCGACATCACAAAGCTCGACGTGGATGCCATCGTTAACGCTGCGAACACCACACTCCTCGGCGGCGGCGGGGTCGACGGTGCAATTCATCGCGCCGCTGGCGCCGAGTTGCTCGCTGAATGCCGGACTCTCGGCGGTTGTCGACCTGGCGAAGCGAGAATTACTCGCGGCTATCATCTGCCTGCGCGGTTTGTTATTCACACGGTTGGTCCGGTTTGGAGAGGAGGAAAGCGCCACGAGTCTGAGATTTTGGCGAATTGTTATCGGAATTCGTTGCAACTCGCGGTGGAAAATGAAATCAAGACGATTGCTTTCCCGGCAATCAGTTGCGGCGCATATGGCTATCCGATTCCAGAGGCAGCCCAGGTCGCTTTAAAAACCACGCGAGATTTCCTCGCGACTGATGACAGCATCGACAAAGTAGCTTTTGTTCTTTGGGGCGAAGATATTTATGACGCGTATCGGCAATTGTTGTAGCCCCCGATCTCTGGGCGGCGCGACAGACGCGTTGCGTGGAGGTCAGCGCCACATTTCGCAGAGCGAACCGGCTATAGAAGTCGAGAAACGCAATCAGGCCACCGGATACGATTGCATTTGTGTATGATTAATCCGAACGAAAACAATCTTACGGGGGACGAACCGCTGCCGACGCCGGTTCAGCCGGGCGAGCAACAAATTGGACCGGGTGGGCGTGAGCAGTTTCGTCAAGCAACAAGCAAATTTTCCACGGCTGTGAGCCAGACGTGGGATGAAACAAAGGATAAAGCCAGCCGTGCAAGGGAGCGCACTGAATATTTCGTACGCGAGAATCCCGTGCCGACTATCCTTGGCGCCCTGGGACTTGGAATCGCGATAGGATTGGCGATCCGCTTTGCATCTACCAGCGAGCGAAAGGCCGAAATAGAGGTGAAGTCGCCGCTTGGGAATTTCGACTGGGGTGTTCTTTCGCTGCCTTTTCTCTGGCCATTGTTCAAATCAGCCAGGGAAAAATATGAAAGCTCGGCTGAAGCAGTAAAAGATGGCGTAAAACAACTGAAAAAGATCGACGTGGACCGCTACGCAAAGCCGATTCGCAAACGCTGGAAATCCTGGACGCGGTGAGAGTCGTGGCGGATCCGCGCGAACGATTCAGCCCAGCTCGAGAAAGCTATTGATGAGATCGGCGAGCTGACGCGGATACTGGGCCGTGAAGGCGTGGCCGCCACCATTGAATTGAGCCAGCCACGCGCCAGGAATAGCGTTAACCAGCCTCAATGCATTGGATGGTGGAACCACGACGTCTGCCGTGCCGGTGGCAATTAGCACAGGTACGTTCATCTCTCGCAGGCGGTTTCCGATGCCGACACGGTGCCACGCCTCGATCGCCGCGACCTGACGATTAACAAGATCAGGGCATAACTGCGCACGCGCCTCTGCTACGATATCGCCGAATTCGCGATAAATAGATTCGGCGACAGCCCTTGGAAAAAGCAATGAGAGTAATCGACGCGCCTGCTCATGAGGCGTTCCGGACATATCGATGAGCTGTGACCACACTTCGGCTGAGGCGAGATTTGCCTCGGCTCCTCCGGGCTCCGTCGATAACAAGATGAGTTTGTTAATACGACTCGGGTGCTGCAGGGCGAGAGTCAGGGCAATGAAACCACCCATCGACCATCCGAGCACGCTTATGCGCTCGATGCCGAGCGCGTCCACTACTCGCGTCGCATCATCGGCGAGTTGGGCGATATCAAATGGGCGTCCGTTGTCAGTGGAGCGACCGATTCCGCGATTGTCGAGGAGGACGATCTCGTTGGAAGACGCGAGTCTGTCGAGAAACGAAGGATCCCAATCCGCACTTGTCGCCGCGAAGCCGTTCAGGACCATGAGCGGTCGGCCATTCCCAATTCGACGATAAGCAATTTGCGCCCCATCGACTTGGAGTTTTTCGAACGATTCCTTGGGCATCGTCGACGTTAGGAAGCAGCATCACGACGGTCAAGATGGCGGTAAGTGCCAGGCAAAGAAATTCTCCCACCGTGCCCGAGAGTGTTCGCCAGTTGAAGCGCGCCCTCAACTCGCGGAGTGTGTCGATCTTGGCATGGCAACGTCGAATTCATCCAAACGCCCCGCTTGGCAACGCAATCCGATCTTCGAGTTTTTCGCGTCGCTTAAGCTCGCGGTCGTCCTCCTTGCGGTGATCATTGTCGCCGCGATCGCGGGCACCCTGTATGAATCGAGCTTCGATGCGAATGTCGCGCGCGCCTATGTTTACGGGGCGCCGTGGTTCAATCTTTGGCTTGTTTTACTTGGAGCAAACCTTACCTGTTCCGCGCTCTCTCGGTGGCCATGGCGCAAACATCATCTCGCGTTTCTTATCACTCACCTCGGTATCATTACGCTCCTGATCGGATCGCTTATCGGCAGAACTTGGGGAATCGAAGGAACGATCACACTTTTCAAAGGCGAACCGCCAACGAACCGGCTTCTGGTCAACGAACGTCAACTGCGCGTCCATGATATCGATGGAATCGTAAAAGGCTATCCCGCCGAGTTTTTGCATCATCCGCCGACACCACAGCATCCACGCGACCTTGGCATGCTCGCGAGCGGCGCGCATTTGAGGATTATTGATTACGCCCCAACGATCGACGCAAAGCTCAACCCGAAGCCACTGAATGATGGTGGAGCGCCGGCGCTGCATTTCGCCATTGCCACAGCGATGATGAATCAACATCTCGACGGCTGGCTGCTCGCCGACGATCCGCAGAACGGAAATTTCTCCATGGGTCTGGCCAATATCGAGCTCAAACGCGGTACCGCAGAAGGTTTGGGTAGGGACGGATCGCCGAGCCATCCGCCTTCGGAAAGCGAAGCGAGTCCGAAGGATCAAGAGACCGATCTTGAGGAATCAATATTCGCCTTTAGCAAAGCGCCTGAGGAACAGATTGGTCGGGCTAGCAAGGGTGGGAGCACCGGCGCGAAAGTGCGCTTGGAACGACCTCAGAACGGCAACAAAGGACGCGTTCTCATTTCACTGGGTCAAAAAGAAGCGAGTTTCGATGTTGCAGAAAATCTAGGTCGGGACGTCACGATCGCCGATACGCCATTCACACTCAAAATCGACGACTACTGGGCCGATTTTCGAATCGAGAATGGCAACCCCACTTCCGTGACCGATGAGCCGAACAATCCTGCGGTGCTTGTGACAATTCGAGGCAAAGGTCTCCCAGCGAGCGAGCCCGAAACAAACCCACATGGAAGTGCTAAAGACCACACCACAACTGGCGGTCCGCCAACGATGCCCGCGCCTGGCGAAGAGACTCCGAACCATCTGACTCTGTTTATCGCGGACGATGGCATGATCAGTTACGATCTGACTTCACGAAAGAACGGCAAATCGACTGGTAAGATCGATCTGAACAAGCCACTGCCGACCGGCTGGGCTGATTGGCAGCTGACGATTGATAAGACGATGCCGCACGCGGCGAGCTCGATGGACTTCAACCCTGTTAATTCCGAGACCGCATCAAGGAGCACTGATTTGCCTGATGGAGTGCGCGTCCGCATTCAGCAAAATGGCGAGAATCTTGAACGATGGGCGCCAGCGGGTTGGCAGATTGCAATTCCAACTTCACCCAGCCCGACGATGGTTGCCTACGGCTGGAAAACGGTGTCACTGCCAATCGGACTGGAACTGCTGGCCTTTGAAGTAAAACGGAATGAAGGCAGTGACAGCCCCGCGGGATTCAAGAGGTACTCTACGCGTTGTGACCGCCGAGGGCGAGACAGCTACCGGCTCATGCTGGATGAACCATCCATTCAGTTATCCGGGAACCTGGTGGCATACCTGGACGGGACTTACTTACAAAATTTCACAGGCGTCTTGGAACCCGGAAAATCTCGGGCAAAGTACCGTGCAAATTTTGCGCGATCCCGGCTGGCTATTGAAATGGATCGGTTCACTGCTCGTCGTCATCGGGGTTTTTATGATGTTCTATCTTCAGCCGTACCGAAAACAAACCGAAGGCGAACCGATTACGCCCTCGGCTCCAGAGCAAAAAACAGGAATTACCAGAGGGGAAGCTATCGCAGAAATCACCCAGTAGGCTCGGCGCCCAACACTGGTGCTTCGACGTTTAGATTCCGCTTTGTGGTTCGGAGAGATTGGACCAACCTATGTAGAGCCAGGCCGCGAGGAAGCATATCGTCAGGAGTGAGGGTTGAATCTTGAGTGTTGAGCGTTAAACGTTCTGATCTCACATGGAAAACAGAAAAATCAGTCAGTTGTTTGTGTTTTTCGTAGCGCTCTTCGCCGCATGCGCGTCGGACAAGGATCAAGCCCAGGTTCCTGGAGGTGAGCAAGTCGTTCCCGGCGCGACCACATGGGGCTTTTACAATGGAGAGCCGGTGACCAAGTGGAATCCAGATGGCCGAACCATGACGCTGTTAACTGAATTGCGTTATACAGATCCGAAGGGCCACGTCTGGGTCGCTCCCATCGGATCGCTTGTCGATGGGGCGTCCATTCCGCGCTACCTCTGGTCGTTCATGGGCGGGCCATTCGAAGGAAGATATAGGAATGCCTCCGTATTGCACGATGTCGCGTATGGGCAAAGGAAGCGGCCATGGCAAGATTGCGACCGCATGTTCTACTACGCCATGCGCTGCAGCGGAGTCAGCGCCGTTGAAGCAAAGACCATGTTTTACGCCCTCTACAGATTTGGACACCACTGGAAATTTCCAATCAAACGCGCGAAACCGGTGAAGTTTGAAGGGCAACTCGTGGCGCGAGCCGAGCCCATTCCGCGCGCGATCCCAGTCAATCCAGCTGAAATCAATGAAGCGCGCGATTGGATTTCCAACGATGACCCAAGCCTTGAGCAGATTGAGCAAAAGGCGACCACGGATGCGTGGTGACGGGGCGTTTGGCGGATTGCGTTGTGCTCAACCGTTGGGAGACAGGCCGCGGCTCTGTTGCCTGAATATTTGCGCCTTCGGCGATTGATCTGGCATCGTCTTCGGAGAAGCCGATCCACATTCCGGCAAAGACTTCACCGAGGCTCGTTCGAAAAGCACCGGGTGTTTTCGTCAACAGCGCCTACGGTCCGACGTTACCGTCAGGCTAATTTACGTTCCGAAGCGGACGTAGCGCCATCTTTCTCCAGCGCTACGGCCAGGACTTCATCGACATTTTCGACTGGGACGAACTTGAGTTTTTGTTTCGCTTCCTCTGGAACGTCTACCAAGTCTTTCTCATTGAGCTTCGGGATGATGACTGTCGTAATCCCGGCGCGCATCGCCGCGAGACTTTTTTCCTTTAGACCGCCGATCGGAAGGACGAGGCCGCGCAAAGTGATTTCGCCCGTCATGGCGACATCAGGTCGCACCGGTGTATTGCTGAACAGTGACGCTAGTGCCGTAAACATCGCAATGCCGGCAGAGGGACCATCCTTGGGCACAGCGCCAGCTGGCACGTGCACGTGGATGTCCATCTTGCGGAAATCTTCTGAATTCACGCCCAATTGGCCGTCGCGGCTACGAAGAAGACTGAGCGCGGCCTGGACGGATTCTTTCATCACTTCGCCGATTTGTCCGGTAAGCGTGATATTGCCCTTGCCGGGATAACGTGTCGCTTCGATATGCAGCACCTCGCCGCCGGCAGGCGTGTAAGCCAACCCGGTGACAACGCCTGGCTTGCTCGTTTTCAGTTTCGTTTCACGCACATATTTCGCCGGACCGAGCATTTCGACGACCAGCTCGGGCGCAACGGTGGCGTGCTCGGTTTTTCCACGTGCCACCTGGGACGCAATCCCACGACAAACCGATGCGATCTGACGTTCAAGTTCACGGACGCCTGCTTCGTGTGTGTAATCGTTAATAATCCGCCGGAGCGCTTCGTCCTGCCATTCAACCTGCTCGGGCTTGAGTCCGTTTTCCTCCAACTGCCTTCTGACAAGATATCGCTTGGCGATCTCGAGTTTTTCGCGCTCGGTGTAACCGGGCAGTGAAATCACTTCGATTCGATCGCGCAACGGTTCGGGCACGCCATCGATGTAATTCGCGGTGCCGATAAAAATCACCTGCGACAGGTCGAAGGGCACATCGAGATAACGATCGACAAACGCATTGTTTTGTCGCGGGTCGAGCACTTCGAGCAAAGCGCTCGCAGGGTCCCCACGAAAATCAGCGCCGATCTTGTCAATCTCATCGAGCATGAAAACCGGATTGCGGGTGCCGCAACGACGCAGCTCCTGAATGATACGTCCCGGCATCGAGCCGATGTACGTGCGACGATGTCCACGGATTTCCGCTTCGTCGCGCATACCGCCCAGACTGATCCGGACAAATTTCCGGCCCAGCGCGTCGGCGATTGATTGACCGAGACTGGTTTTTCCCACGCCAGGCGGCCCCAGAAAACAAAGGATCGCGCCGTGGCCCTGTGGATTGAGTTTGCGCACGGCCAGGTATTCGATCAGCCGCTTTTTTACTTTTTCCAGATCGTAGTGATCGCGGTCGAGAATCTTCTGCGCCTGATCGAGATCGAGATTGTCCTGGCTCAAATTGTTCCAAGGCAGATCGGCGATGATCTCGATGTAACTGACAATGACCGAGAATTCCGGGCTGGCCGGGGGAATGAAATCGAGGCGCTTCAATTCGCGCTCGGCCTGTTTCATTACCTCTTCCGGCGGCTTGGCTTCCTCCAGCCGGGCACGCAATTGCTGGGCCTGCTCCTCGCCGCCCCCTTCAGCTTCGCCCAGCTCACGTTGAATCGCCTTGATTTGCGAACGCAAATAGGCGCGTCGTTGCGCATCGGAAAATTGCGAGGCCACATCTTTTTGAAGTTTTTGCTGGATCTCAGCGATCTCCAACTGGGCAGATATCTGCTTCTGTACTGCCCGTACGCGCTTTTCGACATCCAATTCTTCGAGCAGCGCCTGCTTTTGCGCGACATCCACATTGAGATTGGGCGCGAGAAAATCAGCCAGTTGCTCGGGACTTTCGATGTTCAAAATCATCATGCGCGCTTGTTCTGGTGCGTCCGGCGCCAGTTCGAACAATCTCGCGGCGGAATCGCGCAAGTTTCGGAATGTGGCCTCCCACTCCTTGCTTGGCGCCGGCATGATCGATTCGGGCAAGTCAATCTCGGCACGCAGGAAGGGCGACGTGGCCACGATTTTGCGGAGTGAAAAGCGTCGCAACCCCTGCACGATGACCAGCACATTATCTTCCGCCTGGCGCAAAAGTTTTAGCACCAGCGCGGCCGTGCCGACCGTGTAGAGGTCTTGTGGCGTCGGATCGTCCTTCGCCTCATCGCGCTGCGTTAGCAGTCCGATCACTTTTGTTCGCGGCAAAGTATCATCGAGCAGTTTGAGCGACGCGGCACGCTGAATGGTCAGCGGAATGATCGTCCCCGGAAAAATAACGAGTCCACGCACCGGCAGGATCGATAGCTCCTCCGGGATATGTGGCATCTGGCTTTCGCCGGTTCCGGCAGCGATTGTGCTTTCCGCTCCCGGTTTCGATTCGACGCCGGCTCGGAATGTGCTGAGTTCTTTTGAGCTCATTACTCTTTCAAAGGCAGCGAAATCCAGAGCAATCCATTGCGCTGTTCGGCGTGCGCTTGTTCGATTTCTACATCGGCTGGCAACGGCACTTCACGTATGAACGGGCCGTAATCGATTTCCATGGCCAACAATTGCAGGGCACATCCCTCATCGCCGGTCGGCTCCGGCAGCTCGCGCGTGCCGCGAATTACCAAGCGTCGCGGTTCAACGATGAGATCAATGAGGGCGCGATCGACCCCCGCCAGATCGACGCAAATGCGAATGGATTCTTCGCAGCGATACGCATTGATTGCCGGCTCCCAAGCGTGCGCCGCAAACCTGGAAAACTGCAAATGCGATAGCTCAGAGGTCAGATCGTGCAATGCGCCATGTAACCAGCGCAGCTTAATGTTTTTGATCGGGTCCATTTGCTAAATCGGTGCGACTCCAAAATTTCGCTGCTTTGCACTCGCTTTGCAATGAGCGCGCAATCGCTTGAGCTATTTTATTTTTCCCGGGCCCCACAACGCCCGGCCGGGTTTTGCGCCGGTGTGCTCTCCGTCGTTGAGCACTTGCACACCGTTTACGAAAACGTGCTTCACTCCTACTGCGTATTGATGCGGTTTCTCAAAGGTGGCTCGGTCAGCAATCGTCGCCGGATCGAACACCACTACATCGGCAAACATCCCTTCCTTGAGAAAACCGCGATGATCGAGCCCCAGATTTGTGGCCGGCAGTCCGCTCAGGCGTCGAATAGCTTCCTTGATTGGAATCACTTTTTCTTCCCGTACATATTTGCCCAGCACGCGCGCGAAATTTCCATAAGCGCGCGGATGCGGATTGGATCGCAAGAAAACCCCCTCCGGCGCCTGCGAAGCCTCATCGGAGCCAAATGAAATCCACGGTTTCGCCAGTTCCTTCTTAATGTTGTCTTCGGAGATGATGAAATAAAGTGTGCCAATCCGCGATTCGTCTTCGGCGATCAAATCCATCGCGGTGTCGATGGGATCTTTGCCCCGCATCCTGGCCACCTCAGCCAATGTTTTTCCGGTAAGCGGCTTCAGCTTTTCCGATCTGAACTCTGCCAGCAGAATGTGCTCCGGTCCTCCGGCATCCAAGTACAGGTTTTCCCACGCGCCCGTGGGCTTCTGGACTTCTGCCTTGATCTTTTCGCGTGTCGCCGGATCGCGCAGCCGCTTGAATAACGCAGGATAACCGCCGTCTTCCGTCCACGGCGGAAGCGACGCGTCCAGGCCAGTTCCTCCTGCTGTGTAAGTGTACATATCAGCGGTGATTTTCAGTCCTTCCTTCTGCGCGGCCTCGATTCGTGAAAGCAGATCATCGATCTTCGGCCAATTTTGGTGGCCTGATGCTTTGATGTGATAAACCTCTGCAGGAATCTTCGCTTCGCGGCTGATGCGAATTAATTCATCAAGCGCTTCGAGCAGCCGGTTACCCTCACTGCGCATATGCGAAATGTATTTGCCCTGATATTTCGCGGCCACCTTGCAAAGCTCGACCAGCTCCTCGGTCTTCGCGTAAAAGGCGGGTGGATAAATCAGGGAAGTAACCAATCCCCAGTGCGCCCGTTTCCATTTCCTTGCGCACCAGCTCGCGCATCTGATCGAGTTGTTCGGGCGTTGGCTGTTTATCTTCGAACCCGATCACGTACTCACGAATCGTCGTCGCACCGATGAACGACGCCACATTGCACGACACGCCACGCTTTTCCAGATACTGCAAATACTCCGCGAGCGTGTTCCATTTGATGTCGTACTTGACGTCGATCTGCTGACGAACCATGTGCTCACGCACTCGATCGTTCACCGGACCCATCGATTCGCCTTCGCCCATAATCTCAGTCGTCACGCCTTGCCGAATTTCACTCTGCGAACGGCCGTCCTGAATCAGCGACACAGTGGACCAGGAAAGCATGTTGATAAACCCGGGCGCGACGGCGAGTCCCTTCGCATCGATAATTTTCTTCGCCTTTCCCGCTTTGAAGTCGCCGATGCCAACGATCCGATCGCCACGAATCGCGACGTCCGCTTGTTTCGGCTCGGCGCCAGTGCCGTCGTAAACCGTGCCGTCTTTGATAATAACGTCGAAATCTGCCGGCGTCGGTGATGGGGATCGGTCCTGGGCGAGCACGGTGGACACCATTGTAAGCAACGCGCCGAACCAAAAGAATTTTTGCCTCATTGCCCGAATTCTAATTTGAGGCCGGACGTTTTCAAAGCGATGCGTGGACGCCTCGCGCTCCGAAAGCGCTTCGTGCGAGACTGTTCGCGGATGGCCCGCTATTTTTGCAAAGTTTTTTGAGTGTAGTGCTTCCTCGCACCCCTTTGAGGAATGCTGCTTCCAACGGCCAAAAGGGGCTGGCGAGCCGATTCTTATAGTGAGGTCTATTTGCCAAATTGAGACAGTAGATTGAAGCGCACCGCGCGAGAAAGCGCGCCTGCGTTTAACCTTGGAGGCAATCGGGGGTCGAAGGGAAAATCAGAATTGAATGAAAGGGGAAATCTGATGAAAACGATAACAAAATCCAAATCCATGCGCCGGAGCCGAGCATTCTTGCTGTCGGTTCTCTGTGCAGGCGTCGTTGCAACTTTCATAGGCGGATGCGCGGAGGGTCCTTACGTAACAGCGTATGACGGCGGTTATTATTATCCGACTGGATATTACACACCCAGTTACGACTATTACGGCAGCCCGTATTCCTACTATGAATACGGACCGAGGTATAGCCGCACGGTCGTGCGGTCAGGCGTCCGTTACTACGACAGCTATGGTCGCCGCTACTACGGGTATTAATTGACGACGCGCGCTTGGATAATGCATCGACGCCATCCGCCAGTGGCGGATGCGCCGATGCATCCATTCAAGCGTTGTTAACAAAGGCGCTCCCATCCCCTCCCCAACATGCAGTAGGCACGGCGCAGCGAGCCCGTTATCAAGAAAACGGCTTGAATCAAATCAAACGCTTCACAGAAGCGGCACCGAAAAATTTATTTCAATTTAGCTTTGTTTGTTTGCGTCGTTGTCATTAAATGCGCAAATGAAGACACCGGTGAAAGGGATCACGAAAACATCTCGCGCAGTATCATCAGTGTTCCCGCTTTTATGCGCGGCACTCCTTGCGCTTTGGCTCAGTGGATGTGCTGACACATACTCCTATTCAGCACCTGAGGCCCGATATAATACTTACCACGCCCCGTATTATTATCCGTACTATCCGTGGTACAGTTACTACGGCGGCGCGTACTATTACGGAGAGTGAGCCGGCTGATAACCCGTGGTCAACCCAGAAAGCTTTCGGGTCAGGTACAAAGAATCAGCTATTTGTTCACGACCACTTGCGGCACCCGTTTACTCACCTCAAGGCGGGCGCTCACTTTTTGAATTTTTGCGTCCTGCTCTTTGAGTTGGGCCGTGAGAATCTGGATTTCCTTCCGCTGTTGTGCGGCAATCGCCTCGAAATCTTTGTGCTGTTGGGCAACGGTCGATTTCAAGCCTGCAATCGCCGCCTGCTGTTGCTCGACTTTTTTGTGTTCTTTGAGAAACTCGTTGAGCAACATCACGTTGATCGCATCGTACCGCACGGTTAACGGCTCGCCCTGAGCGTCGCGCACCACCAGGTCGGGATTCACCTCGGTCACGTCTTCCGCAATCAAACCAAATTGCGGCGTGTCTGCGGCTTTTTTGGTGTCCATGTCCTTGTAATGAAACGTGACCGGTTTGAGCGCCAGGATGGCTTCGCTGGTTTGCTCCATCGGTTTAATGTCTTTCTTAAACCGGCGCGAGGAGTTAGTCGTGCCAAGCTGGCCGTCGGAGTCTACAATGACATTTATGCCGTCGGCGTTTGCTACTGTAACCCCGCGAATGTTGCCGATATAGCACCTGGGGCTTGGCCCGTTTTCACCTGGTAAGCCGATAGCAATGTGATTGTTGGTCGTGGTAATACCAAAGCCGGCGTCGCGGCCGATACATATATTGTTACTGCCTGAGGTGATATCCCGCCCGGCCTGATCGCCTAAAACGGTGTTGCCATCGCCGGTGATGAAGCGACCAGCATTTTGGCCCACGGCCGTGTTGCGGCTGCCCGTGGTGTTGAGAAAGAGCGCAGTAAACCCGACGGCCGTGTTTTGGGCACCGGCGATGTTGTTAGCGAGCGCGCTAGTGCCGACAGCCGTGTTGACGTCGCCGGTGGTGTTGCTAGCGAGCGCGCTACGGCCGGTGGCCGTGTTGCTGCCGCCGGTGTCGTTGTTCTCAAGCGCTAGATAACCGGTGGCCGTGTTGCTGTCGCCGGTGGTATTGGAGAAGAGCGCAGCCCGCCCGGTGGCCGTGTTTCTGTTGCCGGTATTGAAAAAGAGCGCCGCCGTGCCGGTGGCTGTATTGTCAATGCCGTCGGTGTTGGAAAACAGCGCAGCATCACCGGTGGCGGTGTTGGCGTTGCCTTCTGTGTTGTTAAAGAGCGCGTCGACCCCGGTGGCCGTATTACCTTCTCCGGTGACGTTGCTAAAGAGCGCGAACGTTCCGGTGGCTGTGTTGGCGGCACCAGTGGTGTTGCTGAAAAGCGCTCCAGCACCCAGTGGCCGTATTTTCGTCTGCGGTGTTGGCAAGGAGCGTCCCTGCGCCGATACCTGTGCAGAAGTTGCCATCGGTGAGACTCAGCACGGAGAATATGCCAATTCCGGTATTGTATTGACCTGTGGTAAGGCTCAAAAGGGCGCTTTGCCCTTCGGCCGTATTGCCTCCCGGATAGCCTCCATCCGGTGCTGGAACAACGCCGAAAGCCTTCGGGGATGAAAGCCCAAAGGAGGCAAGCGCAAGCAAAAGAGTTGTGAATACGATGTTTCGATTTTTCATAATTTAATTTTCCTTTCGTTCTTTGGCCTTCTCTGATTTCCCCTTGGTGCGCAGCAGATCGCCGCGGCGACTAAAGGCAACATCCATTGGGGAACTCATAGTTGGCCGTCACGCATTCCTTCCGAAAATTTTGGACGGCGTTGCAAAAAAATTTGGGTTTTTTAACCACGGATTACGCGAATATCACGGATTGGGCAGCGCGTATCAGGGAGCGGCGGTCTCCAGTCCGCCGTGTTTTTGCTTCAGTCAGGTCGCATGGTCGGTACGACGCAAGTGACATCTGCCCACGAAAAACACCGCCGAAACGAAAAAAGACCTACTTCTGAAATTTTTCGGGTCCCTTCCCGTTTTTCGTGGGCAGAAAAAAGCGGCGCAGCGGCGCCGCACTCCAAAATATTCGCCTGCCCGCCGTAGCCTCGTGCGAAGGCGGATGTTATCCGCGTAATCCGTGGTAGTCTGTCGGAAGACAACAACAAATGGCCGCTTCTGCTACTTTGGATCAAGGGAATTAACGATTTTCTTTTAATCCCCGGGCGCTGGGCAATGCACGCTCGATGCGAGCAGCTTCAATTCGCGACTTGGAAACCGCCGTTCTTCACGGCTGTTTATCTTTGCAAAGTTCTTGAAATCGCGGATCGCCGCGGAGCGGGTCGAACATTGGATCGAGACGAAGCAGCGCAGGAGTGAGCGGTACGTTTGCAGTCAACGGACCCCCGTAGGGTATCGAGAGTAGTTTCTGTAAAGCGACAACTGCACGGTCTGGCTCTCCCATCTGCGCCGCTACCCGGGCCAGGATTTCGATCGGTGTGGGGCCAGTCATCGCGTCCTTTTCAATCGGATTTACGGCCATCGCCCGCTCTACCAGAGCTAACGCGGCGGCTTTATCACCAAGGCCCATATTGGTTAGGGCGAGGTCTCCGATGAGCCTATCATTTTCTGGCTGTTTTTTAAGTAAAGGTTCCAGTTCGCTGCGCGCCTCTAGCCAGCTTTCCCGCGCGGCTCCGTGATCCCCGCCGACTTCTTGCGCCCAAGCCAGCCAAAAGCGCAGTTCGCCATTAATGTAACCCAACGCTGGATCAGGCCTGGCCAATATCTCCTTCAGTCGAGGAATAACAGATGCAGCCCGGCGCTCCAAGATCGCCTGGAAAATTTGTGTTTCCAAAGCTTGGTTGAGGTCGGCGGCCGGGTGAAGCGGAGCGAGGATCGCCGATGCACGCGGCAAGTCACCTTGAGCCTGCGCGATCGCCGCTTTTTCCGCGAGGGTATCGACGTCGTCCGGCGTAATGTTTAGAACCTGATCAAACTTTCGCAGCGCTTCGGGGAAACGGCGAAGCATGGCATAGGAAAGGGCGTGCTGGGCGAATAGGTTAACGTTGCGCGGGTCAAGCCGCTCGGCTTCGTTGAAGTAGGCTTCGCTCTGGTCCCACTGGCCTTGCCTCCGAGTAACATAGGCCAGCGATTCTGCAACCCGGCTGCTATTTGGCAGGAACTGACGTGCTTGCTCAAAGTAACGCACCGCGGTGTCGTAATCCTTCAGACAACCATAGTGGTAGTAGCCCTTGGCCAACACGGCCTCGCCGAGATTGGGCTGAAGAGTGAGCGCCATTTCGGCAGCTTGCCGTGCCTCTTCACGCAGGCCCACTGTTGGTTGAAGAGCCTGCGCGACATAGCCGCGCGCTTCCACATTCGATAGCAGCGCCCAAGCAAGGGCGAACTTCGGGTCCAACCGCACAGCTTCCCTGAGATATTTCTGTGCCTCAAGAGCGTTGGCAGGTGTGATTGCACCTCTTAGGGTATAAGCCAGTCCGCGCAAGTAGGCGTCGTAAGCCTTGGTATTGTCTGTAGGTTTGGCAGCGATGACTTGCTCTTCCTGGCCAGTGAGTTTCGCCCTCAACTGATCGGCGATGGCTTTGGCCACCTCGCTCTCGACCGAAAAAATATCGGTTAGTTTGCGATCAAATGTTTCCGCCCAAAGATGGGAATTATCGGCGGCTTTGATGAGCTGGACATTCACACGCACGGTGTCACCGCTCTTTTGCACTGTCCCTTCCAGGATGTTGGCGACGCCAAGTTGCCGGGCAATCTCGGGCAGATTTCCCGGTGCGCTCTTATAATGCTGGGTTGAAGTGCGTGAAATCACCTTCAGATCAGCGATCTTGGATAAGCGCGTCAGAATCTCGTCCTGAACGCCGTCGGCAAAGTAGGCGTTCGCTTCTTCTTCGCTTCGGTTTTCGAAAGGCAACACGGCTACGCTCTTCTCCTGCGGCGCATGACTCGACGCTGGTCCGGCAGCTGACGGATGGGTATGTAGTGAACGTGAAACAAAAAATGCGGACGCGCCGAGAATCAACGTCAGACCGGCGCCTGCGAGAGCGATGCGTGTGCGTTGCGCGCCGCTAGGCCGTCCAGCGCAATGGCGCAGGCGTGCTGCCAGATCGTGCGTTCCGGGCCGCGCTGCCGGTTCGATCGCCAACATCGACTTCAGCAATGCGACAAAGCGACGTGGAACCCGCGCGGCTTTCAGTTGGTCGACCGGTAAGGGCATTGATCGGCGAACATCGTGAATTTCTTCAATCGTCCGGCCGCTGAAGAGCATGTGACCGGTGAGCAAAAACCAGAGCGTGACGCCTAACGAGTAGATATCGGAGCGCACGTCCACCGGCGCATTGGTGAACTGCTCCGGACTGGCAAACGCCGGTGTCCCGACGAATCCGCCGTGAGTGAGCGCCATTGCATTCGTCTTCTCTGCTATCGCCTTGGCGACGCCGAAATCGATTACCTTTACGCTGTTGCTGGTGCTCACGAGCATCAGATTCCCCGGCTTGAGATCGCGATGGACCAGTCCGTGTTCTTCTGCGGCCGCCAGCGCGGCGGTCACTTGCAGGGCGATATCAATCGCAGTTAAAACATCGAGCGGTCCCAGCCGACGAACGCGTTCCTCGAACGTCTCGCCTTCGATCAATTCCATCGCGTAAAAAAACTGCCCGGTCTCTTCACAAACTCCGAATTGATATACGGTCGCAACATTGGGGTGGCGTAACGCAGCCGCAGCCCGCGCTTCCCGCATGAACCGCTCACGCGCCTCTGTGCTGCGCGATCCAAGATTGGTGTTGATGATTTTTAAAGCGACCGGACGGTCGAGGACTTTATCGATCGCGCGATACGTGATGCCCATGGCGCCGTGACCGAGTTCCCATGCACTGCCGTCGACGCGGTGCTCGATTGTGTAGACACCGAGGTGATCCGGCGCCGTTGCAAACGTGAGATCGCTCTCCTCTGCGACGCGATCCAATGCAGCATCGAACAGACACACCATGCAGCCGAGATCGCCTGAACTGGTCGTCTCAATTGACGATCCACAGGTTTCGCAGACACGCGCGCTTTTGCTTGTCCCAGGCATTGGGATTCGTTCCCTATGCGGCCATTGCCTGGCGCAGATGACGCAGCTCTTCATCGACATCGCTCGGATCGATCAGCGTGCCAGTCACCTCTTCCCGCAAAATCGCACGATAGCGCGCGCGCAAACGCGCCACGTCGCTGCGCAGCGTCGTAGCCGCGCGCCCGAGCTGCTTCGCCATTTCTTCGTAGGGCGCCGCAGCAGTCGGGCCTCCCGTAAGATGAACTTTTAGTGCTTCAAACAATGCGTCTTTGCCTGCGACCGCGTATTCCTGCGCCAGCCGGTCGAGCGCATGTCGCAACAGTGAAGTCGCCCATTCACGCTCGAAGACTCCCTCCGCGCTCCAGTTCTGGCAGCGCGCAGCATGCATTTCGACTTCCGAAAGCGCAGCCTCATCGAGATGCACTCGCAGGACGCCGCCGCCGCGTTTTTGCGCTCGGTCACGGTCACGCGCGTGCGCCAGGAAATGTTTCAGAGTGCCGAGCAAGAACGAGCGGAACCGCCCCTTCATTTCATCAGCTTTCGCGTAAGCGCGATTCTCGATCAGGTCTGCAAAAAAACTCTGCGTAAGATCCTGCGCATCGTGTTGGGGAATTCCTTGCCGCCGCAAAAAGAGATACACCGGCCGCCAATAAATTTGGCAGAGCTCGGAAAGCGCGCTGAGCGCATGCTCCGATGATGTCTGGGAATCGGCCGCTTGGCGCACGACTGTCCACCGCGTTGAACCAAACAAGCTATCCCGCGTTGTACTTCGCAACGCTGCCCGCATGCTGCGCTTTTTATCCAGTGTCAGGAAAGTTTACAAGCCTAAATGGGCTGTTGTTTAGGTAGCGGAGATACCGGCGGACCAAAACTTCAATCTCTGCTTAACCCGCTGTTTATCCGCGGTCTGGCCGCCGCGGCTGGTAAATCCGTCTTTACTTTTCTGTCTCCTTAAGCAGATCCATTAACTGATCTTTCCACAACGACGCCAGGGTGTGGCTGCCGTGCCCGCGCGTTTTGCCGCTGAGCGGAATCACGATTGCGCGGCCATGCGGAACTCGCTTTATCTCTCGTTCAAGAATACCGAGTTCGGGCGGATTAATCAGATCATCGGCGGAGTTGATCGCCAGAAGAGGAGCTTGGATTTTTTCCAGGTTCGGCCCCGGATCGTAGTCATGTGAAGCCTCCAGCGCGTAAAGAACGTCATTGGCGTCATCAGTCTTGACGATTTGCTCAACAAATTTGTCGAGAACTTCATCTGTTTTCCCGAGCGTAGGCGCGTCCTCCTGGCGTAAGACCGGATTGCTGCTCATCAACCAAAGCATCTCCGCGGCGGTACGCAGGCTCGGCGGCTGAGTCTTGTACTCACCGCCATCCCAGGCTGGATCATTGCGGATGGCGTCGATGACCATGCGACGCCAGGCACGATTGCGTCCCGAAATCTGCGTCGGCAAACTCGCCAGCGGCAGCAGCGCATCCATAAAATCGGGATGCAGCTCACCCCAGAGCCATGTGTGCATTCCGCCCATTGACGTTCCCATGACCAGTCGCGCGTGATCCACGCCGAGTCCCTCTGTTAAGAGACGGTAGTCCGCCTCCACCATGTCGATGTAGCCATACCGGGGGAATTTCGCGTGCATGCCGTCGCTTGGCTTGCTCGATTTGCCGTGACCAATCCCGTCCGGCAGCACGATGAAAAATTTCGTCGCGTCGAGGGGCTGGTCTTTTCCAAAGAGTTCACCGGCAAACTCGGAGCGAATAAATTGCGCGCCGCTCCCAGTAGTACCGTGCATGATGAGGATTGCATTCGTCGTTTTGCCCTGGGCATCCTTTTCCGGTTTTCCCAGCGTCCGATAATGGAGGCGCAACTCCGGCAGTGTTTCGCCTGACGCAAACTTGAAGTCGCGAATCGTAAAGTCACTCTCGGTCGGCGCCGGATAATCGGCCGCCGACGCGAAACTCGCCGCCAGGAGGAAAAAGGTCAGTGTAAAGATTCGGAGCCTTGGATTCATATTTATCGATTTCGTTGGCGCTCGGCTTGGATTCTTTCGAATAGTTTCGTGTGGGTTCGTTCAAGCTGGTGCGCAAAGCTCACTCTTGCTTCCAGAGCTTGGGGATAGATCTCGAATTGTTTTCGCAATTTCTTGGTGGCCGGATCGTAAAAGAAGGAAATGTCCTGGCCGAGATTTGGCACGATCAGTTCATCACTTAATTTTTGATAGCGTCCCATCCGGGCCAGTCCCCAGCGGATCACTGATTCGTCGCTTCGCAGCGCCTTGAGCGTCTGCACGTCGAACAGTTGGACGCCTCCGGATTGCAGCATGGTCGCCAAGTCGCTTGGGCTGTAGTCGGTGATGAAAACAAAGGGACGCACGGGCGGCATCTCACCGGCATCGAGGGCGCGCCGAAACTCCGCCGCTTCTGGTTCTTGTTCTTTCGCGCGGTTAGCTTTTGAGCTTTCGATTCCTTCGCTCAATGTTTGCTCGATGTACGCCAGGATTCGGTCGCGACGTTCGGCATCCTGCCGGTGTTGCTGATAATTGCTCAGCCAGAACGCCGCGTAAACGCCAACGAATACCAAAACTAACTCGGCGACCCAGCGCCCAAAGCGCGCGAAACGCGAGCGCTTTTCAGTTGTTTGACTCATGATTCATGGGAACAATTCAATCAATGAGACAATCGTGGTCAGTCAACAATTTGACCGCTTTCGTGGCGAACTCAGTCCGAAATGCGACTGTTGACGATGCGCCGTTCCTTCACTTGAGATTGGACCGCGTATTTCCTGATGACTTTTACACGGAGATGTTGCTGGCGATGCCTGTGACAGACGACTACCGCGCCATGTCTGGCAAAAGTAAAATGGGCAGCAGCAGGGCCGACGGGAGACCCACTCGCACCAAGATCGATCTTTTCCCGGAGTACATCCGTCATTTGCCGCCGATGAAGCGCCAAATCTGGGACGCAGCCGGCGGTGCATTGCGTTCCAAAGAGTTGAAGAAAGCTTTCATGCAGCGACTAGCGCCAGGCTTGGAGCGCAGATTCGGCGCCGACTTTGCGAACGTCAAAATGTATCCGGTGCCGATTCTGACTCGCGATATTCCTGGATACCGCATCTTCAAACACACCGATAGCCTCTGGAAGGGAATCACCGTCCAGTTTTATCTGCCGCCCGACAACTCGACACCACATATCGGGACCATTTTCCATGAAGTGCTCCCAAATGGGCGAAAACCCAAAAAGGCGCAGATGCCATTCTCACCCAATAGCGGCTACGCGTTTGCGGTGGCTGACAATACATGGCATTCCGCCGACCCGGTCGGACAGGAAGTGAAAACGCGCGACAGCATTTTGCTCACTTATTTTGTGGATGCCGGACCATGGCGATTTGTGAGGAATCGGGGCCGGCGAGCAGCTAATTTTGCGCTGAACGAGCTGCGCAATCTGAAACACCGTTAAAGGCGGCATCGCAGGAAGATATGTAGCCACGGCGCCGTGTCGCCGTGTCGCCGTGCCGCGAGCAGCGGTCAACACGCGCGGAGCGCCTTGACGCAGCGAGGCGACTACAATTCAACGCGGCAATGGTTGCTCCATGTTCGCAAGCGCATACGCAAGGACTCCGACCACGGCAGCATTCTCTGCCAATTCTTTCGGGACAATTTTGTCCAGCGTGTCAGCAGCTGTGTGATGATAATTGAAATAGAAACGACTGTCCTGAATCGGACTGAAAGCAGGCACGCCTGCTTTCTCCATCGGCCCAATGTCAGCGCCGCAGTGTTCGACCAGGTTCAGCATACCCGCGCCCGATCCCTGCAAAATTGCTGCGATCGGGGCGAACATCTTTTTCACTTCAGGTTTTGCCTTGATGTTGATGCCAAGCGGATGATCGGCACCGCCGTCTGTTTCGATGGCCGCAAAATGGTTCATCCATTCTTTTTCATGGTCTTTTGCGTACTGTTTCGATCCGGCCAGCCCATTCTCTTCATTCATCCATGCAATCACGCGGATTGTGCGCTTTGGTTTGAGATGAAGTTTTTGGACCAGGTTTGCCGTTTCCATCGAGACTGCGACGCCTGCGCCATCGTCAATCGCGCCTGTGCCCAGGTCCCATGAATCCAGATGACCCGAAACGACAATCACTTGTTCGGGATGTTCGCTACCTTTGATGTCGGCGATGACGTTGGCGCTTTCGACATCCGGCAGAGTTTGGGGCGTAAGAACTAATTTCAGTCTCACTGGTCCCTGGCGGACCAGGTCCGCGATCAAATCTGCATCCTCCGCGGTAACCGCGCCGGCTGGAATTTTCGGCACGCCATTTTCGTAATCCGTCTCGCCAGTATGCGGAAGCCGATAGTCGGCGCCACCCACCGAACGAATCAGGCAGGCGATCGCGCCTTGGCGCGCAGCCGCGACCGGACCATTGCTGCGATAAACGACTGCTTCGCCGTACGCTTCGCCGCCACGACCTTCCGCGGCCATTTGTTTGTCGAACGGATAATTGAAGAGCACGATCTTGCCCGCGACTTTCTCGCGAGGCAGCGATTTTAGTTCATCAAAATTTCTGACAGCGATCACTTCTGCTTCGATTCCATTTGGGGGCGTCGCCACGCTTGCTCCGAGCGCACACAAGACAATCTTCTGCGTGGTGTTCGCTGCCTGTCCGGGAAATTGAACGAGCGCTGCTGTTTCTTCACCGCGCACCCAGTGCGGCACCATCACTTTTTCGAGCTGCACTTCGCAGCCGATGGCTTTCAATTCGCCGGCGACGTACTCGACGGCTTTGGCTGCCTGCGCCGATCCGGTCAAACGTGGTCCAATGTTGTTCGATAAATGCGCCACTTGCCGGTAAGCGTAGTCACTGGTCAGCGCTGCCTGCTGCAATCGTTTCAGCTCCGCCAGTGTTTGCCGTGAAAACACAGCAGGTGTCGACGACGGCGACGCGGTGGGACTCGACATTTCCGCCGGCGTTTGTTGCGCACCAACTCGTTCAGCGCAGAAAAATAATGAAAGCGACAGAAGCAAGACCACGCGTAATTGATTCAATTCAGACATCTGGAATTTCCGCTACAACATTTTCGTCGAATTGGCCACGCCGGATGTAGCGCAGCGAGCGTTACTTCTCCTTGCGAAACTCGATTTCCTCGCCAAACAGCTCAGGATTACGCGCGTTTTTTGTCAAAAGCGCAGCAACCGCCGCGGAGTCCTTGGTTTCCTTTGGGATCAGCTTATTGACGCTCCGTAAAGTCAGACCCTTGTCGTCGCTCGACAATTTCCAAACGACGTAAGCGTACTTGCGATCGTTTGAGTTGAGATCCTGCACCGTGACCAACGCCATTTCCGCGACATCGGAGTGATATGCGCGGAACAAATCGCCATCATAATAGACGACGTAAGTGCTGTCATCCAACCGCCGCACCCTCATGTTCTCCTTGCCGTCCAGTGAAACCCAGTTTCCGAGAAGCTGTTCCTGTACATTGCGGGTGGGACTTTGCGTGATTGGAGCTTCATATTCACACGCACTAAAAGCCAGGACGCACAGACAACTGACAACGCCGAAAATGATTCGTCGACAGAGCACGTGTCGGAAAGTCACAAAGTCTTGGACGTGTTGGAGGACCGGCCTTCATCGTAATCGATCAGGTCAGCCATCGTGAGGATGTCGGTGCGATCGGCGATGCCGTACTTCTTTTTCCTTTTCTCCAACACGGGAGCGAAAGAATCGCGCCATCCAAGTTTCGACACGAATCCATTCCAGACAAACAAGTCTCCCTCATTCGGCTGCCGGCCGCTTTGAAAACACCACTCAAGGATTTCTTCGTTAGTTCCGCCTTGGAGAACGTGCTCGCGAAGATCGTCATAGTTGACGCGCAAGAAATTGCAGCATGCGCCATCAAGCGTTCGAGGAGCACCGAGGTTCTCATGATAGTCCTCCTGTAACTCACCGCGCGCGTGCAGCCGAATTTTCTCCAGCATTCGCGGGAAATACATCATTCCGCCCGTCATTTCTTTAGGGCTTGTTGGGTATGTCGTCATGCCAGAGTAATCGCCGTATCGCACTGTCGGTGCAACTGGCGCAGCTAGCTTGCCTAATTTGTGCTGCGATTTGTCAGAGCCAGGATCCGCGTCTTTTTTTCACCGTAATCGAGTGAATGAAAACGACGGATTTCATCAAGACGCCGCTGGCCATTGAGCGTGTCGAGGTAATATGTGTAGCTCGCCGCGAGCTGGCTCGTCTCGAGATAGCGGCCACGCAGATTTGCATCGCGAAATGCCTCCGGGCATTGACGCGCGAAGAGGTGAAAACGCAGCCAGCGCCGGTCCATGCGCGAAACTCGCTGCGTTTTTCGAAAGAAGGCGATAAACAAAAGCAGAACGAGATAGGTATCGACCTGCGCCTGGAGCTCCAGATTGCGCGCAAAATCTTCGGAGGCAATCTCGCGGATTCCGCTCTTGAATTGAAGCGCCGCATGTAAGGCATGATTGAGTTCCTCCACGAACGTGATGAGCGAGCGAATATTGCGATCGCCCACGCCTGCGCGGGGATCGTGCTGTTCGAGCTGCTCAATGAGCCAGCGCGAATAATAAATACCCACATAAAGTTGATCTCCAGCGCGACGCAGAAACGTGCGCGCGAGCTCACTTAATTCGCGCGCTGATCTCCCCGCGAGGATAGACAATTGCGCGCAGCGGCTCCGATCGATTAGACAATCTTCCAGATTGATCCCCACCTGCGCGTAGGTTCGCTCAAATAACTTCTGGATTTGGCTGAAAAGCGTCTCGTTCACAAGGAGAGCGACGGGCGCAGGTCATCATCCAGGTTGAGCAATCGATCGGAGAGTTGGTTCAGCGCGAGCCGAACATCGCGAAACTGATCCGCCAATCCTTCGAAAACGTCATCCAGTTCGCAGCGGCGAGCAGTGGCGTGTGAGGCAACGAGCTGATAGTTCGTGCGACCGACTTGCTCATAGAATTCAAGGTCCGGTCCGCCGCGCATACTGCGCTGTCCGGCAACGGCTGGATGAAAAATTCCGCTGATGAAAAGCGAATAGTTACCTATGTGTGCCCGAAGCAAAAACGCTTGCTCGGGCGTCGCGCGGGTGAGCGCGATAAGTATGTCATGGATGTATTGCTCAACACGTTCGCCGATGCTTTCAGAAATTTGCAACTGGCTCGCACGCGAAAACGTCTCAAGCAACGATGCGACATAGTCGCACAACTTTCGATCTCCGATTCCGCCCCGCTGCAAAACGTGCCGGGCAAGAACATAAAAATAAAACTGTGACGAGATCCGCAGATGTCCGCAGTGATTTAGAATTGCATCAACCAATCGCGGATGATCGAGAACAGAATCGCGCGTGTCGACATCGCTCAAAAGATCGACAAGCGAAACCCGATCGGTTTGCGACCGCGCCAGCGTACGCACGATGAAATCGAAATCAGCCGCGGTAAACCGCGCCCGACAATTCGCCCTGACCATCGGGACTTCATCATGCGCGATGGATGCGCCGATGGCAAGCCAGATCGCTAACGGGCGCGCAATCTTCGCCAGGACTACTTCAGAGCTCTACTTACCTTGTGGCGGATTAATCGCGACCGGATTGCCTGTCGCAGTCGGATTCTCCTGCTCCACACTTTCAGTCGCGACATCCTTGATTTCCCTGGTGATCGCAACCGATTGAAACGTGTCCGCCGTGGAAAGCTGTTTCAAAAGCTTCTGAATCTTCGCGGCTTTGTCGTCTTCGATAATCATATCAACCTTTCGTTAGCGCGCTTAAGGTGGCAGCCAGCTGATCCTTTGAAATCGTCGCCGCCTGTTTCTCGGCCATCAATGTAAGAATTTTACCACCGCTCAAGCCAACAACAAGCGACGTCAGAAGCTGGGCGACAGTCAGGTGTAACTCAATTTTTGATCCGGTTACCAAATCGTACGAAGCCAGCGGGCCGTAAACGCCCCAGACCACGACTGCAGCGACCGCACCGACAAGCACGTTGCCGAACCAGCCCGGCCGCCAAACCTTTGCCGCTGGATCAAATCGTGGATAATTGAACTCGCCGCTGATCGCGGAGTTAACAATCCCACCGATTGCTCCAAAACCGGCGATAAGCAGAATAATTTGCCAGATCGTCATAAAACCTCCTGTTCAACCTTGCACGGTTCGACGAACGCATTAAAGCAAATTTCCAGCGACTGGTTCTCTCGGACTACGAGAGAAAGTCAAAGCTTGTCGAACAACGTCGGCGGCAGCGTTGGATTTATCTTCACGCTTTTCGTTATGGTGCTTTCGAGCAGCTTGCCAGTGTTGAGATCCGTTTCAGCAATTGCGAACGGGAATTTCACGCCGTCCACGTCGTGAAAATCGGAGCTAACCTGCTCGATCGTCGTCGGCTTAGGATCGACATCGACGTGCAGCGGTCTGACATCTCGACGTCGGGTGACCAGCCAACTGTTCGGATCGACGTACAACGAGATAGCGGCACCATCATTCAGAACGAGCTGGAGCACGTAATAGTTAACACCGTCGATTTGTTCGCGTCCGATTGATTTCATTCTGTGACCGCGCGCTCGGAGTTCGTGCAGACCGAACAGCTTTCCCGGCAATTCGACGCCATGCATTAGAGCTGCAGTACCTTTTTCAGTCGCCGGCTTCTGCTCACCTTTACCTTCCCATTGCCAGCCGTTCTGGCCATCAAACGCTTCGGTGAAAACATGCTTACCTTCCGCGCTAACGTCGATGCGCATTTTGCCAGGGCGTGTTGCGTAATAGGTGCCGTCTACTTCGAATGACGGATCTTTGATGTGCAATTCGATCTGGATCGATTGAACCGCTTCAATCGCTCCGCGACCGCCCATAGCCTCTGTGTTGCGCTCGATGATCTCATCAAGCGAGACAGAATCGGACTGCTCATGACAGCCGGTGACAAAGATCGCCGGTAGCAATACGAGCAGAGTCTGGCAGATGCGATTCATCCGAAACTACGACGGCGCCGAAACCCAAATTTGTCTCGAAATGTTGCCTCACTGAACGGTTGCGACTGACGACCTATACGACTGGTTAGCGAGCAACAAAAGCTTGTAGACCCTTTCTGGTTTGTGTCATATCCAGCAACGATGGCAAAGACGCATGCGGGTCAATGTTACTGTGGAGCGGTGGAGATCGAGATGCGCGGCGATCCTATTGAGGTGGGTTATTGCCATTGCGAGAACTGCCGGCGTTATTCCGCTGCGCCGGTGAGCGCATTCACGTTGTGGAAGAAAGAGAATGTCAGCGTCACCAAAGGCGAGGAATTTCTCGGACGCTTTAAAAGCAGCGACATCAGCGAGCGTGGTTATTGCACGAAGTGCGGTGGCCACATCATCGTCGAGCATCCAACGCTTGGTTTAATGGATGTTCGCATCGGCGCGCTCCGGAATTTTCCGTTCAAACCAAAGGTTCACCTCAACTATTCTGAAACGATTCTTCCAATCAAAGACGGCCTGCCAAAACTAAAAGATTTCCCCGCTGAAATTGGCGGCTCGGGCGAGACAATGCCTGAGTAGCACTTCAACTATGCGGAATACGGTCCGGCTGGGAGCCGGCGGATAGATGGTGACCTGCGGGGGCCGCAGGTGAGCTGCGCGGGAGCGCACGAATCAAACGATTCTTCCGATGAAAGACGGCTTACTCAAACTCAAAGACTTTCCGGCGGAGATCGGAGGGTCAGGGGAAACACTGCCCGAGTAGTACTTCTTCCCGCGGTTTCGCTGTCTCAGCCCAGTTTGTAAACGCGAACCGGCGCGTTTCGGCCGCGGATCGGAACTGAAGCCGAGGATTCGACGCCTTCGAGTTCACCAACGGTTTCCTGCACCGATTCTGAAACGAGGAAGCTCGAGTTCAGTTCCTTGTTCAATTGCTCGATACGAAATGCCACGTTCACAACGTCCCCGATCACAGTGTATTCGCGGCGCTCGGTAGAACCGATATTGCCGACCAAGGCCTCGCCCGAGTGCAGTGCGATTCCGATCCGTGTCGGCGGAATCTCACCCGCGTCGGTCGCGCGCTTGATTTCGGCTACCAGTTCTTGAGCGGCGTTGATGGCATTCTGGCAATGATTCCCCATAAGGAGCGGCGCGCCGAACACAGCCATGAATCCATCCCCGAGAAACTTGTTCACAACGCCGTGATGCCGGTTAACGATTCCCACGGCTTTGCCCCAAAGCTGGTTCAAATAATTGACGATTGAATCCGGCGACTTCGTTTCGGCAAACGCAGTAAAATTGCGAATGTCGAGGACAAGAATGCACACGTCCCGCAGCTCGGATCGAAGCCCGGCTGGTTGGGCGAGTAGTTGGTTCACCACCGCTGGCGAAACGTGTTGCCCAAACATCTGCACAATGCGCCGGCGTTCCTCCGCAGCGTCAAGCGACCGTAGAATACCGGAGCGAATGCGCGCCGCGACCAAACCTGCGGTTACCCCGCAGAGCAAAAGAAGAATAGGGCGCATGGTATACGCGACACTGCTTTCCGGCGACTGGCCCGGTCCAAATGGCAGTTGTTCGCGAAAGATCAGGGTCAGCGTGCCATAACCGGCGGCGGCAACCACCCCGGCGAAAACACTGAGTCGAAAGTCCAGCGAAAGCGCGGACAAAATGATGAAGAAGAAATAACCGAGCACGACTGCGCTGGTCAGCGCGACATCGGCCCGCATAATATTCCCAAACGCAGCCAGGAGAATCGTGGGGAAACTCGTTTCGACGGCGACGTTCAGGTATCGGATTACCGACGGTAGTTGTCGATCCTGGCGAAGATATCGATCAAACAACTGTCGCATGCCCAACTCGTAGACAATGAGGATCGCCACCACGGCCAGGGCGGCATTGAACGCCGGCCACGGGTTCGCGGTGGCGACGTGAACGGCCTTGACTACACCGATGATCAGTAAAAGCGCCACACCAATCAGCGCCTGCAAGCTGGCGCGCTCTCTTTCGCTCACCAGAATTTGTCGGCCAAGTTCCGCTTCGAATATGTTCGAATCCGCGGCCGCATTCTCGAGATCGTTCATCGAACAATTCTACCAACGTGCCGGGCACCCGGCGAATTCTTAACCGCTTGCCATCATCGCCATCGGAATTGCAGCAATCGCTTCATGGAGCTTTGCATGGTTAGAGTTTTTATATTTGAATGGGGCCATTGTGCTGCAGCTGGATGGAATGGCGCCGCTTTACTGAAAGAGTCGCTCACGCCGTGAGAATGGTCCTACATCTTTTGAAGTGAATGGACCTTGTGCCAGGCACTTTCGACGTAATACCCGCGTCATTGGGCCGCGTTTAACAGTATCGACCCAAATGATGATTATATACTTGACACAGGTGGTTGCCTACGTAAACTGGGGACATGATTAGCTATTGTCCCTTCGGCTTAGGGGTCGCGGTTTTCCGCACTTCTCGCCGAACTGGTTTCGGAAATAGCCGTTTAACAACTTCCTCGTTCGTCAATTCACGAGCGGGTTTTTTCTTCCTCGTTCTAGGCATATGAAATCAAAACGTAAGCATCCTATTAAGTCAGACGTAAATCTGGTGAACCTCATTGAGCGATTCGGCAGCGATGAAAAGTGCCGCGCCTATTTGACCGAGTTGCGCTGGCCTCAAGGCGTCAAATGTCCGCGCTGTAAATGGAAAGGCGTATCCGAGCTGACTGATCGCGGTCAATACGATTGCAATGTTTGTCGCTACCAATTCTCGGTGACGAGCAATACGATTTTTCACGATACCCACTTGCCACTTTGGAAGTGGTTTCTCGGCATTTATCTGATGATCGAATCCAAAAAAGGCATTTCGGCGTGCCAAGTTCAACGCACACTTAAAACGACTTACAAAACGGCGTGGTTTCTTTGTCATCGTATTCGCGCTGCTATGCGCGAAGTTACGGCGGAAAAGCTGAAGGGCATTGTCGAAATTGATGAGACGTATATTGGCGGGCGCATCCACGGAAGAGGAAGAGGCTTTAAACCAGAGAATAAAACTGCGGTGATTGGTGCTGTTCAGCGCGGCGGACAAATCCGCCTGAAGGTCATTCCCTACAGCAATCGTTTTCAGTTCCGCAAGTTTGTAGAAGAAACTACTGATCCCGCATGCGAAGCGATCTATACGGATGAAAACATCAATTACAAAGGCATAGAGGACGCCGACACACGCCATGAAACCGTTAAGCACTCGCAAGAGGAATGGGTTAGCGGAGATGTTCATACCAATAGCGTTGAGAGCGTATGGAGCTTGTTTAAACGCTCGGTCGTGGGGACATATCACAAGCTTTCCGCGAAGCATCTTGATGCCTATCTGGATGAATTGGAACATCGTTTTAACAACCGCGATAATCAGTTCTTGTTCCGGGATACACTCTTGAAATTGGTAAAGGCCGAGAAGTTGCCATATCAGGAATTAGTTAAGGCCGCCTAATCATCGAATGGTGGTAATTGTTGTTTTGACTCCTCGCCGAATGCGGCTGTGAAATACCCCATCTGGGGAGTCAGGATGCGGTAAATATCCTGTGGTCGTGGTCTGCCTTTGTGTTCGGGCCATGCTTGAATAGCCGCTATAAAATCTCCGCCAGCAGAAAGATCTACTTCGGAAAGTTTCCTGCCCCACTGGAAAAATTCTAATCTCTCAGACGGAAGTACAATCTCATCCAGATTTTCAAAAGGATTGCCGTGACCATGCTTTTCTAACTCCGACGAAATCCAAAGCACATCATCGTTTGATTGCAGCTTGTAAACCCTAGCCCGGTAAACTGCCTGTATCGGTAAGAGAAAAATCTTATGTTTCTTTAGCAGGTCAACAGCCTTATTAAGACATTCGTCTCTTGCTTTCCATTGCGTAGCTAAAAGCTTCGATTTCTCCCTGTATTCATCTCGCCAAGCCAAAAACGCCGCGCATGACAGTCCGATTGCAAGCAATATCCAGCTTACCATGGGCTGAGGCTCCCGTTGCCATATCCCGTAGCACACCTGGCCAAATGCGACCGTAGCTCCACCGACAACCCATATCCAATGTCTCCAAACAGCCTTGAAAAAGGCGAGCAATTCTGAACGTAACATGTGTTTAGTTTATTCACATGGGACGTTGTATCAAAGGGATAATCTTCACCCAAATTGCGTCCCAGGATTGGGACCGGATTGTCCCAGAACGGGATTGCCGCGAGGCGACCATAACTCGCCCAATAAAGCTAAGTCTCCCTTTCAGTGTGCATTGTGACGTCGCTCGTGTAGTTGGCACAAACATTGCATTACCTGCCGACAAGCAAAACCCGCGGTAAATCGACTAGAAAGACAACAAATGAAAAAACTACAAATGCAAAAATTCGTCGGAGCAGTTTTGTTCACCAGTCTATGCGCTGGATTGGTTTTGGCCCAGCCACTCGAGGCGCCTTCCAACGATCCGGCCGCTGTCGACGCAGTGAAACAAGTCGGACAGGATATGGGAGATGCAATGGTGGCCGGCGATATCGACAAGCTCAACCAGATCTATGCCGACGATTGGGCAACCGTCGATTCCTCTGGCAAAATTTTCACTAAGGAGAGCCTTCTAAGCGATTTTAAATCCGGCAAGCACAAACTCCTGTCGTTTGAAATTGGACCTATGGATGTGCAGGTGTTCGGCGATGTGGCCGTGGTCCAAGCCAGCGTCACCGAAAAAAGGCTTCACGATGGAAAGACATTAGCGGTCAGTTTGTTTTTATGGATCTCCTCAAGAAGCGCGGAGACAAATGGGTGATCGTGCGCACCTTGGGCGCCAAGGTGATATGAGGGGATTGGAGAGCCGGGTGAAGCCCTTCCGGAAAGCCAAGGCCCTGCGTACAGCGCAGTCCCGAATGGCGGATCCAGTTTCTCACCTAAAGCGGAGCGCTCTCTCAACTATCAGCTTTTCTGAAAAAGATTCTCAGCCGCAATCGGCGGCTCGGGACAGACAATGCCTGAGTAATTACGCCGACCAGATGTCGGCCAAGACCCGCTTGAAATTTCCGCCCAGGATTTTTTCTACGGCCGCGCCTTTGTAGCCGCGCTTCAACAACGCATCGGTCACCAGTTCGAGTTTCCGTTCGGTATTCAGGTCCGGGATATAAGCCGGCCGATCCTCGCCCGGCGCAGCAATCCCCGCGGCTTTCCGTTCCTCGGTCCTGTGTTTCAGTTCGGCAAGTTCCTCTTCGCCGACGTGCAGAAAGGGAACGTCCGTCCCGATCCCGACATGATCTTCGCCGCAAACCTTAACCGCGTGATCGAGATGCTGGAGAAAATCCTTGAGCATCGGCTGCTTCGGCGGCTCGGTCAGAAACGGCAGCATGTAAACTCCGATCACGCCGCCTCTCTCCGCCAACGCTTTCAATTCGCGATCTTCCTTGTTCCGCGGATGCATGTAAACAGCGCGACAGCCAGCGTGAGTAATCAACACCGGTTTCTTCGACGCCGCGATGCCGTCCGCCGTCGTCTTTGTGTTGGAATGACTGAGATCGAGCGCAACGCCGACCTCATTCATCTTGGCCACGGCGCTGCCGCCGAGATCAGTCAGGCCGTCCGTGTCGCCGTCGAGACAACCACACCCGAACGGCGTCCGGTGATTGTAGGTAAGCTGCATCACGCGCACCCCGAGACTGCGGAACAGCTCGATCCTGTCGATCTTGTCCTCCAGCATGTTCGGAGATTCAAACGAGTAAATGACGCCGAGCTTTCCTTCTTTCTTCGCGCGATCAAAATCGGCCGCGCGCTGCACTTTGAAAAACGCTTCCGGCTGCTTTTCCATCAACAGCTCCGCCTTCGCGATCGCGGCCACGGCGTCCTCGAAATTTCCCTGTGCGCCGCCAAGTGTCGACTTCACTACGTTCACGCCGGAACCGACAATCAGCTTGGTCACGCCCACCGGGCCTACCGGATCATCAGTCGAAATCGGAAACCCGATCTCGCCCAGTACATCCCCGTCGATTACAAACACCTTGCGATACAATTCCGCCGCGACGGGCGACACCGATGCCGGTGTGGCAGTAGCGGTCGGTTCGCCCGACAACAGAGCATCCGGCTTGATCGCGGTCAACGCCACTGTCCCGCTCAAAGTTTTCGTAAATTGCCGACGACTAATCATCTCCCGAAGCGATCGGGGTGCAAAAAGTTGCCGCGCAGTCGGTACGCAGTTACGACCTGCTCCTGCGTTGCGTTGGTAGGAATGCCGAGAACGTCGTAATGATTCTTCATTCTGCAGTTGTGCGCGATTGTATTGCAGTACAGACACGCAGACAAGATCATGCTGGCTGCGCAGCTGGCGTGTGGAAAGCAAAACAGCCGAGCCCTTTCGAGCTCGGCTGTTTGTTAATTGTTGTTTTGGCCGTCGATTAGTAATCCATGCCGCCCATGCCGCCTGGAGGCATCGGAGGAGTTTTTTCCTTTTCAGGAATCTCCGTAACCAATGCTTCGGTGGTGAGCAACAAGCCCGCGATAGACGCGGCGTTTTGCAACGCCGAGCGCGTGACCTTGGTCGGATCGACGATTCCCGCCTTCACCAGGTCGGTGTATTCGTCATTGGCGACGTCGTAACCTTCGTTGCCTTTGCGTTTCTTCACTTCCTCGACAACGAGCGCGCCTTCGCGGCCCGCGTTATCGGCAAGTTGACGCGTGGGCTCTTCAATCGCGCGGCGCACGATCGCCACGCCGACTTTCTCGTCGCCTTCGAGGTTTTTCATATTGTCGAGCGCTTTCTGCGCGCGAAGCAACGCAACACCGCCACCTGGGACGATGCCTTCCTCAACCGCCGCACGTGTGGCGTGCAACGCGTCTTCGACCCGAGCTTTCTTCTCTTTCATCTCGGTCTCAGTCGCAGCGCCGACGTTGATGACTGCAACACCGCCCGCGAGTTTCGCCAGGCGCTCCTGCAGTTTCTCGCGATCGTAATCGCTGGTCGTCTCATCAATCTGACGACGGATCTGGGCGACGCGGCCCTGAATATCGGCCTTTTTGCCTTCGCCTTCGACAATGGTGGTGTTCTCCTTGTCGACGGTAACGCGTTTGGCCCTGCCGAGGTCTTCGAGCTTGATGTTCTCGAGCTTGATGCCGAGATCTTCGCTGATCAGACGCCCGCCGCTTAGCACGGCAATGTCTTCCAGCATCGCCTTGCGACGATCGCCGAAGCCGGGAGCTTTGACTGCGCAGACCTGCAAGGTGCCGCGCAATTTGTTCACGACGAGGGTTGCGAGCGCTTCGCCTTCCACGTCCTCAGAGATGATGAGGAGCGGACGGCCGGCTTTCGCGACTTTCTCGAGCAACGGAAGCAGGTCCTTTAAGCTCGAGATTTTCTTCTCGTAAATAAGGATGTAAGCATTCTCGAGAATCGCTTCCATCGCCTCCGCGTTGGTCACGAAATAGGGCGACAGATAACCTTTGTCGAACTGCATGCCCTCGACCACGTCCAGCGTGGTCTCGATCGATTTCGCTTCCTCGACCGTGATCGTCCCGTCCTTGCCAACCTTGTCCATGGCGTCGGCGATGATCTCGCCGATCGTCTTGTCCCAGTTGGCCGAAACGGTCGCGACCTGCGCGATCTCGGTGCGATCGCTGACTTTCTTGGAGAGTTTCTTCAGGTCCTCGACGATTGCCTCGACACCTTTCATGATGCCGCGCTGCAACGAAGTCGGGTTCGCGCCCGCAGTCACGTTGCGCAGACCTTCGCGGTAAATGGATTCCGCGAGAATGGTTGCAGTGGTCGTGCCGTCGCCCGCGACGTCGGACGTTTTGGAAGCGACTTCGCGGACGAGCTGCGCACCCATATTTTCATACGGGTCTTCCAGCTCGATCTCTTTCGCGACCGTCACGCCGTCCTTGGTGATCGTCGGGCTACCGAATTTTTTATCGAGAATGACGTTGCGACCGCTCGGGCCGAGTGTGGCCTTAACGGCTTTCGCCAGTTTCTCGACACCGCGCAGCAACGTGTGCCGCGCGTTTTCATCGAATTGTAATTGTTTAGCTGCCATATTTTAAGTTGATAGTTGTTGGTTGAGAGTTGAGAGACGGAGTTATCCAATGATGCCGAGGATGTCGTCCTCGCGCATGATCAGATAATTTTCATCGTCGATCTTGATTTCGGTACCGCCGTATTTCGAGATCAGCACCTTGTCGCCCTTCTTCACCGTGAAATCGACTTTCTTTCCGTTGTCGTCGATTTTACCGGTGCCTAAGGCGACCACTTTCCCCTCTTGTGGTTTTTCCTTGGCGGTGTCGGGGATGATGATCCCGCCTTTTTTCATTTCCTGCTCTTCAAGCGGCTGCACCAGCACCCGATCTCCGAGCGGTCTTACGTTAACTGTTGCCATAAGTTGTTATTATCACTCCTTTGGTTTGTTGTTGTGCCGGCGGCCCGGAAAAATTTCCGGAGCCGCCAGCAAATTGGTTATTTTTTCTTGTCGTCGTCCACGACTTCAAACTCCGCATCGACAACGTCGCCTTCGCCCCGCTTAGCGGAGCCGGCGCCTTCTTCTGCGCCACCGTGCGGTTGCGCTTCAGGTCCAGCTCCGGGTCCCGTTTGAGGACCGGCCTGCGCTGACGCTTGCTTGTAAAGGTCGGCGCTGATTTCCTGGAACTTGTTCTGCAATTCGTCGTAGGTCCGCTTCATTGCATCGGCGTCGTTGCGATTGATCGCGTCGCGCACCGCGGCAATGGCGTCTTCGACTTGCTTCTTCTTGTCGCCGGAAATCTTGTCGCCCAATTCCTTCAACTGCTTCTCGCTTTGATAGGCGAGCATGTCGGCGTTGTTCTTGATCTCGATCGCTTCCTTCGCCTTCTTGTCCTCCTCGGCGTGCGCTTCGGCTTCACGCTGCATCTTCTCGACTTCCTCTTTCGAAAGTCCTGAGCTGCCCGTGATCGAAATCTTCTGTTCCTTCCCGGTGCCGAGGTCTTTCGCCGAGACGTGCAAGATGCCGTTGGCGTCGATGTCGAAGGTAACTTCGATCTGCGGAACGCCCCGCGGCGCGGGTGGAATCCCATCGAGATGGAATGTGCCGAGCGTTTTGTTATCGCGGCTTAGCGGGCGCTCGCCTTGAAGTACTTTGATCTCCACACCCGGCTGATTATCGCTGTAGGTCGAAAAGATCTGCGATTTGCGTGTCGGGATCGTGGTGTTGCGCGGAATCATCGGTGTGGCCACACCGCCGGCGGTTTCAATCGCCAGCGTCAACGGCGTCACATCGAGAAGCAGCACATCTTTAACTTCGCCTTTGAGAACGCCGCCCTGGATGGCTGCGCCGACTGCAACGACTTCGTCCGGATTCACACCTTTGTGTGGTTCCTTGCCAATTAGATCGCGTGCGACCTGCTGCACTTTTGGCATGCGTGTCATGCCACCGACAAGCACCAGTTCGTTGATATCCTTTTCACTGACCTGTGCGTCCTTGAGACATGCCTTCACAGGCGGAACGGTTCGCTGAACCAGATCATCCGTGAGCTGTTCCAGCTTTGCGCGGGTCAGTTTTTTCTGAATGTGCTTCGGCCCGCTCGCGTCCGCTGTGATGAACGGCAGGTTAATTTCGTATTCCTGCGAGCTCGACAACGCGATCTTCGCTTTTTCAGCTTCTTCTTTGATTCGCTGGATCGCATCCGGCTGCTTGGTCAGATCGATGCCGGTATCTTTCTTAAATTCGTTGACGATCCAATCCATGACCTTCGCATCCCAATCGTCACCGCCGAGGTGCGTGTCGCCGTTGGTCGCTTTTACTTCGAAAACGCCGTCGCCGATCTCAAGGACGGAGATATCGAATGTGCCGCCACCCAAATCGTAAACGGCAATCTCCTCGTCCTTCTTCTTGTCGAGGCCGTAAGCGAGCGACGCTGCCGTGGGCTCATTGATGATGCGCAAAACTTCGAGGCCCGCGATTTTGCCCGCGTCCTTTGTGGCGTTGCGCTGTGAATCGTTGAAATACGCCGGCACAGTAATGATCGCCTGGGTGATTTTTTCGCCCAGTTTCGCTTCTGCGTCAGCTTTGAGCTTCGACAATATCATCGCCGAAATTTCCGGGGGCGAAAATGTCTTTAGCTGGCCGTTCACTTCCACTTGCACGTGAGCGTCGCCGTTAGCGGCCTTCACAATTTTGTACGGGACGCGCTTCTGTTCTTCATGCACCTCGTCGAACTTGCGTCCCATGAAGCGCTTGATTGAAGAGACCGTGTTCTGCGGATTGGTCACCGCCTGACGCTTTGCGGCCTGGCCGACTAATCGTTCACCGCTCTTTGTAAATGCGACGATCGACGGCGTAGTGCGTGCGCCTTCACTGTTTTCCAAAACTACCGGGTCGCCACCCTCCATCACGGCCATGCAGGAGTTAGTGGTGCCCAAATCGATACCTAAAACTTTAGCCATAATTGAAAATTCCTTTCTGATTCCGAGTTCGCCAACGAACGGAGTCGCCGTGGCGAGACGCTTGGTTAAGCTTCTGCTTCTTTAGCAAGCGTTGGGCCAATTAAGTTGCCGCAGCATAAACCATTCTTTACAAGGGATTACCGTCGATCAAGTGACTTAAGGATCTATCCAGACTGAGCCAATTCGGCTCGATTCCGTGCTCGTTCCGAGTGGAGGTCGCGCCAACGCGGCGCACCTCTCTATAGCACATGGCTTAGCTCACGGGGGTAAACACCTGCGCATACGAACCGTCGATATTTCGTTCGAGAAAACTTGGTTTCTACCCTCGAATATCGCAATCACAAAAATGTGCACAACGGCAGATGCTGCGGAAATTGCATGTGCGATAAAAAGAAATTCTGTTTCGCGAAAGAGCCTACCACTATAAAATTTTAGCGTGCGACAGTACCACGATCTACTCCGACTCGTACTTGAGAAAGGTCAGCCACGAACGGATCGCACAGGCACGGGAACGTTATCTGTTTTTGGTGCGCAGACACGATTTGATTTGCGCACCGACGGACCAGGGTTCCCGCTCCTCACGACAAAAAAACTGCACATCAAATCGATTGTCTACGAGTTGCTTTGGTTTTTGCGCGGCGATACCAACGTCCGTTATCTCAATGAACATGGTGTGACGATCTGGGATGAGTGGGCTGACGAAACCGGAGATCTTGGTCGCGTCTATGGCGCGCAATGGCGCGACTGGCGAGGTGCAAACGGCATGCGCGTGGACCAAATCGAGAATCTGATCGCTCAAATTAAATCAAATCCGCAAAGCCGCCGCCTCATCGTGAGCGCGTGGAATCCGGCCGAGATCGACAAGATGGCGCTGCCACCGTGTCATCTGCTCTTTCAGTTTTACGTGCAGGACGGCGAGCTCAGTTGTCAATTGTATCAACGAAGCGCGGATCTGTTTCTCGGCGTCCCGTTCAACATCGCTTCGTACTCACTGCTTACGATGATGGTCGCGCAGGTTGCCGGTCTTATGCCGGGAGATTTTGTGCACACCTTTGGCGACCTGCATCTTTACAAAAACCATCTTGAACAAACGAACGAGCAACTTTCACGCGATTGCCGGTCTCTTCCACGAATGAAATTAAATCCCGCAGTGAAAGACCTTCACGATTTCAAGTTTGAAGACTTCGAGCTTGTCGGCTACGACCCGCACCCGTCAATCAAAGCGCCGATTGCGGTGTAAATGAAACTGTAGAGGCAGGCGTATCGCCTGCGGGAGTGAAGCGAGAGCAGCCGACACGGCTGCCACCACAAAAGAAGAAAGGCGAAGAGCGAGCCTATCCGTTACGGACGCTGTTCGGGCGCCGTCTTATCAACGTTGTTGGCGCTTGCGGTCTTTGGTCCGCGCGAGAGATCAACCAAGTCGGCCAGGATATTGAGCGATTCGTCGCGCTCCGGATCGATCGCCGGCGTTTTGGTGTCATCATCGGCGTTCGCGCCACCGATTAGATCTGTATCTGCATCCGAAGCGGCGTCGGGATCAACTTTGGGAGCAGTGCCATTCTTCTTCGCCTCAGCCAATTTCCCCGGATACATGATCAATTGGAGATTCGGTTTATCAACGGTATCGAGCGTCACCCGATAAATTTGCGGTTCTTCCTGATTCCGCGCCAGCCGATCCTTCGAACGAGTTTCCTTGCGCAGTTTGTCGTCCTGAAGTTCCTTTTTCCGCACATCTTCGTTCAACGAAATCCGATTCTCATCGAGCTTGTGACGCAAACGACCGATGTCCTCCATCACGTAGTGAAATTCCGGATCGCCCTTAACCCGTTCCTCCGAGCGTCGTCGTAATTGATCGATAAACAAGGAATGGGTGTCGGACCATTTTGTATATCTCGCCTTCGAGACTTCATCATAGGGCAGGGCGTTCTTTAGCGCGCCTTCCCCAAATTCCGGAAGATCGCTCAAGCTCGGCAGAACAATGTCGGAAGCCACGCCATGAAGCTGAGTGGAGCCGCCGGCCACCCGATAAAATTTTTGGATCGTCAATTTCAGCGCACCGTCCTCATCGGAATGGCTGCCCAGCAGTGAAGCGAACCTCCCAATCGGAAGAATGGTCTGCACGGTCCCCTTCCCGAATGTGTTTTTGTCTCCAACGACCACGGCTCGACCATAATCCTGCAGAGCAGCCGCGAAGATTTCACTCGCGGACGCGCTTTGACGGCTGGTCAAGACGACCATGGGCCCCGAATAGGCGATGCCCGGATCGGGATTGGCCGAGACTCTGATGCTTCCGTTATAGTCTTTCGTCTGAACGATCGGACCAGATTTCAAAAACAAGCCCGTGAGCGAGAGAGCTTCCTCCAGCGACCCGCCGCCATTTCGCCGCAGGTCGATGACCAAGCCGGCGATGTTTTCTTTCTTCAGCCGTTTGAGCAATGCCAGTACGTCGCGGGTCGTGCTTTTCTGGTGTCTGTCCATGTCCGCATAAAAAGAAGGCAGCGTAAGCCACCCCAGTTTTATTGGATCGCCGTTCTCGTCTTTTCTAATAATGATGTCGGCGCGGGCTTCCTGGTCTTTCAGCTTAATTTCATCTCGGACCAGCTCGACATTTTTGCGGCGCGACGGGTCTGTAGCGTCTGAGGGAATCACGAGCAAACGCACGTGCGTGCCTTTCTTGCCACGGATCATTTCCACAACTTTGTCCAACCGCATCTCGCGAACGTCGACATAATCAGCCGGCCCCTGTGCCACGGCAGAGATTCGGTCGCCGACCTTGAGTCTCCCATCTGATTGGGCTGGTCCACCGGGAACGAGGCTTTCGATTTTCGCGTACCCGTCTTCCGAACGAAGCATGGCGCCGATACCGACAAGCGAGAGACCCATGTTGATGCTGAAATTCTTCATGTCCGCCTTGCTCAAGTATTCTGAATGCGGGTCATATGCCTGGGCGAGCGCGTCGAGATAGAGCTTCATTTGCTCGTCCTTATCTTCCTCATGGACGTTGCGGGCCAGCCGATCGTAGCGGCGTGAAACCAATTGGGGAGCGGGCTCGATAGGATGTTCGCTCAAATGTTCCTGTAAAAGCTCGTTGGCGATCCGACCACGCCAGAGTTGATCGGCTTCCGCCTCGTCCTTGGGCCAGGACGATTTTTGACGGCTCAGCTCAACCGTCGCATTGCTCTTGAAGTCGATTGGCTGCTTCAACAGCTCCTTTATTTTAGCGACACGATCGTCCATACGCTTGGTATAGAGAGCGTAAATGTCGAAAGCCGGTTTGAGATTTCCGAGCAGGACGTCGCCGGCCATCGAACTGGCGTACTTGGCATTCAGCTCATCAACGTCCTTCTGAGTAAAAAAGAGGTGGCTGAAGTCGAGCATCTCCAGATACGTCTGAAGAAATTTTTTCGAAACGTTCTCATTCAGCTTCTGCCGCGTGTAATGGCCCTCCTCCAGGAGACGGCCGACCGACATGGCAATCGTTTCTCTCGACGCCGCCATGGCGGGCGGCACCGCGATTGTGGCCGTTAACAGAATGGCGCAAAGCGCTAATGATCGTTGCAAAGATGATCTCATCGGTGAAAAGAAGAGTTAATTACGTTCGCAGGTTTCAGCATGAAGCGCAAGAGAACGAGACAGGATGGGCATGTAAGTAGAAATGAGACAATCCGTACTCGGGAACATTCAAATATTCGTAAAAGCTCCCAGCTTCAGCTGTAGCAAATCCCGCTACAATCCAATCTCATGACCTATAAAACCTTTTGCGGCGGCATTTTTGACACGAATTGTTACCTGGTTAAGGCGCCACAGGGATGGATTCTTTTCGACGCACCGGAAGGTTCCTGTGAATGGGTCAAGTCGCTCGGAATCGATCTTAAACTTTTGCTTCTGACGCATGGACATGTCGATCATGTTCAGGATGTCGCCAGGATTAAGCGGCAGTTTGATTGCCCGATAGGCTGTCATCCCCTCACTGCGCCAATGATTTCGGACCGCGAATTTTTTCGCAGCTTCGGTTTCGAACTGGAGATTGAGCCGGCGAACCCTGATTTTCTGATCGAGGAAACGCCCAGCCGAGAATTTCTCGGAGCGCAATTCCAAGTGCTCGAAGTCCCCGGGCATTGCCCGGGCAGCCTTTGTTTCTTTTTGCCGAAGGATCGATTGCTTATCGGTGGCGACGTGCTTTTTGCCGGAAGCATCGGCCGTGGGGATTTACCGGGAGGCGATATCGATCTGTTAGTGCAGGAGATCAGGAAAAAATTATTTCCGCTCGGCGACGAAGTCACAGTACTCTCAGGGCACGGACCGCCCACGATGATCGGAACCGAGCGTCGCACTAATCCTTTCGCTGGAGCGGAGTAGGGCCAACCATTGGCGTCCTCTTGAAACTGAAACCAAGGCTAACCAATAACGCCTAATGGAGACTTGGAGTTGCTGTGCCCATGGGTTGCAGCATTTGCATGGCAGCTTACTCGAGAAGAAACAGAGCGCGCCGGCGCTCTGCCGTTACACACTTGGATCAGACGAGCCTAGATCGGCGAGAACAGAAGCTAGTGGCTTGAGATCCTCGATCTTCCCCACGATGCCGCGCAGCGAGCCCATCGCTCCCGGAATGTATCGCAGAAAATGCTCGTGTCCTCTGACCAGGCCCAGAAACCCATAAGCCCCGAGCGCCTGCATCATGCGTTGCATCGCGCATAGTTGCAGTGTGTCGTCGAACTGCCCGTTAATTCCGCGCTCGTCGTTCGTCTGTTTTTGCCGGTAATAACCAATCAACTCAGATCTCTCTGCGGCCGAAAGCTCGACATACGGATCGAAAAGCAATGATGCCAAATCATATTCAGCCAACCCCGGTCGCATTCCCTGAAAATCAATCAAATTAGCCTGCCCGTTCTGGATGATGATATTTTGCGACTGAAAATCGCGGTGAACCAAAACCCTTGGCAAACTCGCAAGGCGTTTTGCGATTTCACGCAAACTGGAAAGCGCTGCCAACTCCTTGCGTTTTGACTCGCTAACCTGGAAAAAACGGCCGAGGCAATTGTTGAAAAAGTACCGCTGTTCCCAGCGGTAAAGCGCGGCGTTAAACTCGGCGGGCAAATGCTCCTTCATTTCCACGCACACGGACTCCGGCACGCGATGAAGTTTGATAATTTCATCGAGCGCTGATTCGTAAAACGCGCGGCGGACAAGCCAGCTCTCTCGCCGATAACTGTAGAGGTCGCGCTCACCCAAATCCTCGATCCAGATGAGGCCTTCCGTCGCATCGTGAAAATAAATTTTTGGTGCCCGGATTCCATAGGCCTCCAGAAATTTTGCGATCTCGACGTAATGCCGATTTTCTTCGCGCTCCAGATTGTACTTAACCAGGATCAGCGTCTGGTTTGGCGAGCAACGTATCCGGTAGAATTTTCGATCGGATCCGCCTTTTTCAATCGGGCGAATTTTTACATCGCTTACATCCAGCAGCGGAAAATGCATCCGTGTTCGGCGAAGAAGAAAATCGGTCCTCATACTAGATGTCGCTGTTACGATGGATGCCGCTGACCTTTTTTTGGGAGCGGACAATACAACCATGAAGCTCACTTTTGGAAGCAATTTGTGCGTGGGGCCACAAAATTGTGTCTTCGAGGACGGCTCCTTCGCCGACCCGGCAATTTTCTCCGACAACCGAGTAACCGCGCAGCTGTGCGCTTGGATCAACTGTGGCTGACTTCGCAATGCGCTCAGGCCACGCGCCTGTTTTGATGTAATGAGGCATCCAATGTTCTTGCCAAACCGTACGATGCACGTCGAGATACTCAGCGCGCGAGCCAATATTGAACCATCGTCCGTCGTTCATGACCAGGCCGCCGATCTTGCCACCTTTGCCTATCCAATCCGCAACAATCGGAATGAATGAAATTTTTTGTTGTGGCGGGATTTGCTGGAAAATCGTCGGATTCCAAACAGCGACGTTCGCGAAATCAAGATCCCCCCTCGTACCGTACCGATTCGCGATATCCACAACGCGGTGATCGCGCAGCGCCACCTCCGAAGCCAAACCTGTTTCACGCAACGCGAGAGTGACCTCATTTCCGCGGCGAAAATGTTCGTCGATTAAGGGCTGCAGATTGATGTCAGTCAAGATGTCGCCGCTGTAAGTCACGAAGGGCGCGCTACCCAGATAGCGTTCCGCATTCTTGATTCCGCCGCCGGTCTCAAGCAAATCCGGCTCGTGAGTCAGCGTGACCGAATGGCCTTCATACTCATTATCGCGAAAGAAGTTTTCAAATAGCTCGGGCCGCCTGTGCGTGTTGACGATGAACCTTTCCGCCCCTGCGTTAATTAAATGATCGAGCGCGAATGTGATAAGTGGTTTTTGAAAAATCGGGATGAGGGGCTTTGGTAGATCCTCGGTCAGCGGTCGCAGGCGGGTACCGCGGCCGGCGGCCAAGACGAATGCCTGGGTGATTTCGTTCATCAGTAGAAAAATGGGAGATTCCTCGACTTCGCTCGCAATGACAAGCAAAGCGCACGCAAACGAGTCCCGAGTCCAGGAACGAGAACAAAAGCTGGGGTGATTGTGTTCATTGCACGACAGATTCAGGTAAAGCCGAAGAAACTGTTTGAACCGCGATTAACTCAAGCGCGTGGAATTTCCAGCGAATCCGTCACGCGCAATCTGTTCACAACGAGGTCGTCGATTTCAAGATGCTTGATTTTCGCTCGACCAACCACAAGGCGGCCAACGGCAACGACGCCCAATGCAAGGGCTCCAATTGCCAGCGCACCGAGCGCGAAAGCTCCAATGCTCTGCGCTCCGATCGCCAACGCGCGGATGCGCATTGACTCGATATCACTCAGTTCTGGCTTGTGCATGCTGTGGTAAATTGTCCGCGAGCTTGATCCACGATATTCGATCCTCCGTCCAGATATGGTCAGCTGGCGTAACAATTTCGGGCCGATCGAAAGTGGCAACCGTGACATCGACTTCGTCAGCATCGGATTGGCTCATGAAAGTCACCGCGCTTCCGCACGTTGCACAGAAGGCGCGGACGCGCCCGGCCCATTCAATTTCACGCGGCTTACCTTTCGTGAATTGAAAATTGTCCCGCCGAAACGAAGCCCATGTCACAAAGGCCGCTCCGGCACTCTTACGACAATCTTCGCAATGGCAATGCGTGACGTTGTAGGGCTCACCGATGCTTTCGTATCGAATGGCGCCGCACAAGCAACCGCCGCGAATGGTCGTTAGGTCTGTTTCCATCAGTAATTACACGGCAACCGCGAGGTTACTCAGTAATTCTAGTAGGTTAAGTTAGGGCCAGCGGAACGCCGCCAACCGAATCGCTGCCAGGGGAGCTCGCGCTGCTGTAAATAAAGGGTGCGCGTGCCAAAATCGATGATGCCGTGATGGCGGCGCAGCGTTTCCGCACCAAGCAGACCGGCAACCGGCGGCGAACCTTCCAACAACCCGGTGTGAATTAATCCTTCCATATCGATCACGCCTACGTCCCTGCCAGTGATATTGACCGAACCCACCGACAATTTGCGAATCTTCGCCAGGCGCAGGCCACGGTCCTTCAAGTTCACGGCCGAAGAACTGTACTGCGTCTCGCGAGTGGCAATTCGCATTCGCCTAACGAAAGAACGATGCAACAGCGTCGCGAACGAACCCGTATCGACCATGAACTTGGCAGCTTTCCCATTGATCGAACCATTCACGTACAAATTAAAACCGTCGCTTACTTGAATCGGAACCGCTTGTAATCCGCGCCGGTCGAAACCAGGAACACCACCCAAAACGTCGGGGTCGGTCTTTAAGATCAGCAGCTGCCGTTGACAATCCAGCACCGCCTGGGTTGGAAAAAGGATATCCGCTCCAATGATTCCGTCGATTTGCTCTTCGTGAGCCAGTCGCGCCGCGCGAGCAGAGTTGCCCAAATCGACAGTAACCACTGGTTCATCGATCAGGGTCAGCCCTCCGAGCCGCAGCTCGCGCGCGATGGCGACATTGTTGTACGCGCCGTTGATCTGAATGCGCGCCGGCAGGTTCGACTTGGCGCTGATTGGCTTGAGCCGAAAATGATTGCGACGATTCACAGCGATTGCGCTTACCGGCGCACCGCTATCGATCGTGAGCCACGCCTCTTTGCCGTTAATAAAAGCGCGCACCATCAGATGATTTTGCCGGGAGCGCACCAGCGGGATTGCGACGAAGCGCGCGTCTGCTCGCGCGTAAGTGACCTGCGGCATGGCAGCCAGTTCGGCAATCAGCACCACTGCAGCGGACGACATCGATAAAAATGTCCGCCACAACCGCCGCTGGCTTGAACACGTCACGGGGCGTGAGAGTAACACGGTTCCTTTTACGCGAAAGTAATTTCGCGTTTGGATGATCGCCGGCTTGGCGAACTGTAAGCCGAGTGTTTTATCATTGCGCCGCATGCCTTAGTGATGATTTACTCTCCGCCGAATTCAACCGGCTCAAATGACGACGCAGATAACTGAAACATCGGTAGCTGACCAAAAACTCGTCAGGGGCCTCGGCCTACTCGATTCAACAATGCTGGTCGCCGGTTCAATGATCGGCTCAGGAATTTTCATTGTGTCACCGATCATCGCACGGCAGGTCGGTTCGCCCGGTTGGCTGCTGGTTGTTTGGATTGTCACCGGTTTGCTGACGCTGATGGCCGCACTGTCGTACGGCGAGCTGGCGGCGATGATGCCGAAGGCTGGTGGCCAATACGTTTACTTGCGCGAAGCCTACAGTCCGCTCTGGGGTTTTCTCTACGGTTGGACGCTGTTTCTGGTGATTCAAACCGGCACGATCGCGGCGGTTGCAGTCGGCTTCGCGCGCTACACTGGCGTACTTGTCCCGTGGTTTTCTGAATCCAACTATCTCATCCCGCCGATCCGTTTTGGCGGCTGGTTTAGCGGCTATGCCGTTTCACTTTCTACGGCGCAATTTCTTGGTCTTGCAATGATCGCGCTGCTAACCTTCATGAACACGCGCGGATTAGAGCTTGGCAAGCTCGTACAAAATATTTTCACGACGGCCAAAACGGGTGCGCTCATCGCGTTAATCCTGCTGGGGATCATCGTTGGTTTGAAGTCTGGAGCGGGTGCGGAAAACTTTCGTGACTTCTGGACCTTACGAGGCGGGTTGCAGGATGTGGGAGCAGGACTCACGGCAGCCACCGCCTTCGGTCTTTTCGTCGGCATCTGCGTGGCACAAACCAATTCCCTCTTTTCCGCTGACGCTTGGAACAACATCACGTTCACTGCCGGAGAAGTTAAGGAACCGCGACGCAACATACCGCTGTCGCTCGCATTTGGCACGTTTCTGGTTATTGCACTTTATCTGCTTGCGAATGTCGCTTATCTGGCAACGCTTCCTTTCGCCTCGATCCAAAATGCGCCAAGTGACCGCGTGGCGTCGGAAACGGCCAACGTAATTTTTCCCGGCGCCGGGGCGACGATCATGGCCGTCGCGATTATGGTTTCCACGTTCGGCTGCAATAATGGATTGATCCTGGCCGGCCCGCGCGCCTATTATGCGATGGCGCGCGATGGTCTCTTTTTCCGGCGCGTGGCTGAATTGAATAAGAACCATGTCCCCGCATGGGGCCTGATCATTCAAGGAATTTGGGCCGGTATTCTCGTCCTTCCGCGCACTGTGAAGGCAGATGGAACCTACGGCAATCTTTATGGCGATTTACTCAACTACATTATTTCAGCGGCGCTTATCTTCTACATTCTCACAATCGCAGGACTCTTCTTACTTCGCTGGAAATGTCCTGATGCCGAGCGTCCATACAAAGCGTTTGGATACCCGCTCATCCCTATTCTTTACATCATTGGCGCCGCCACAATTCTTCTAGTTCTTTTTATCTATCAAACCGCAACCACCTGGCCCGGGCTGATCATCGTTCTCACCGGCGTGCCGATTTATTTCATCTGGAAATTTCTTGGGGCAAAACCACGACCAGGCTGACCTGCTCATTCCAACCCGGTTAGCGCAAACAAACCCAACTTCGCACATGAATGTATTTCGAAGAAAAAGTGTCACCCAACTTCAAGCTGAAGCACTGACGGACACTCGCTTGAAGCGTGCGTTAGGGGCAACCAACCTCACGGCGCTTGGCATCGGTGCAATCATTGGCACAGGCATTTTCGTGCTAACCGGCACGGTCGCGGCGCAAAACGCGGGGCCAGCGGTAATTTTATCGTTCGTGCTGGCCGGTGTGGCCTCGATTTTTGCGGCGCTATGCTATAGCGAGTTTGCGTCGCTGGTGCCAATGGCCGGCAGCGCGTACACCTACGGCTACGCGACGCTCGGCGAACTGTTCGCTTGGATCATCGGCTGGGATCTGGTTCTGGAATATGCCCTCGGTGCGGTCACAGTTTCTATCGGCTGGTCAGGCTACGTCGTCTCGTTTCTGCGCGACATTGGCATTCATATCCCGGCTCAGTTATCGGCGGCGCGCGGAACGCTCATTACTATGGCGGACGGAACGCAAGTTATGGCAATTTTCAATCTGCCAGCCGTCATCATTATCGCTATCGTTACGCTACTGCTGGTGATCGGCATTCGCGAATCGGCGACAGTCAACAATGTCATTGTGTTTGTCAAAGTGGCGGTGGTGCTGCTGTTCATCGTCGGCGCAGCTCACGCGGTCAATCCCGCCAACTGGCACCCTTTCATCCCGCCAAGCACCGGTACGCGCGGACATTTTGGCTGGAGCGGCGTGATGCAGGGAGCAGGGATAGTGTTTTTCGCGTACATCGGTTTCGACGCTGTGAGCACAGCGGCGCAGGAAGCAAAGAATCCCCAGCGCGACATGCCGATCAGCATTATCGGATCGCTGTTGGTCTGCACCGTCCTTTACATCCTGGTGTCGGCTGTGGCGACCGGCATCGTCCCGTACTTGCAATTAGATGTTCCGGATCCGATTGCCGTGGCAGCCGACCACGCTGGTGTCGGGTGGATGGCCTCGCTGATCAAACTGGGCGCCATCGCAGGGCTCAGCTCGGTCATTCTGGTGATGCTCTTGGGCCAGTCGCGGATTTTCTTCACCATGGCGGACGACGGTTTGTTGCCAAAGTTTGTGAGTAGGATTCATCCAAAATTCCGCACCCCCTATATCACGACGATAGCCACAGGAATCGTCGTGGCCTGCTTTGCAGCAATCTTCACTGTACGTGAGGCTGGCAGCCTTGTTTCGATCGGCACACTGCTGGCGTTCGTGATTGTCTCAATTGGAGTCCTTGTACTGCGACTGCGCGAGCCTGAATTGCCGCGAACATTCAAGACGCCATTTGTGTGGTTCGTCGCACCGATGGGGGCGCTGTCGGCTCTTGCTCTTATGATTTCACTGCCGTGGCTAACCTGGGAGCGGCTGATTTACTGGTTTGCGTTCGGCATTGTGATTTACTTCGGCTACAGCATTTACAACTCCAAACTTGGTCCGCGCAAAATCCCCGGCGAAACCGGCTGGTCACGCGCTCTGAAAGTGGCGGGTGTGATCTGGATTGTATTCGGCTCGCTCGGCTCGATCCTGTGGCTGGCACGTTATCGGACAGAGTACATTCCCGGCGCTCTCGGAATCGTCATCGGTGCCGGTGGCTTCGTGCTGGCGTGGAGTCTGGGCGCGTTGTTAAACCTGGTTGCGCAAGTTTCCGATCATACACATGCCCGGCACTTGATGATGGAAACGCCAAGCGAGAACTAGTCACCTCCACCAATCTCGCCAAGTGAGCGTTAGCGTTGCCGAAACGCTCACGCTGATAAGTTTTATAAGAACAACAGGCTTTAAGATCCAGATGAAGTCCAGTCGCCCTTGAATCCTCGCGATGGGCTGGTTGCGCCCAAATCTAAAAGCACTTTAGCGCGGTTCGTAAGCTTTTTGCTATTGGTCTGATTGAAAGCGCGCTGTGAGTCGGCGAGTTTGGAGACCGCCAAGCCTGTCCTTTGAAGAATTTTGCGCTCTTCAGAACTTAACGTCTCATTTTGTCCACTGCTCGCTGCGCGCGTTTGAAATCGCGAAATGAAGGTGGCCAATGCATTGTCATTAGCTCCGTACAGATCGACGAGTTGTTGAAAACTGAGATGGAACGGAATCGTAGCTATATCCACATCCTCGGATTCCGATATCTCCTGGGGCGGCATCATAACCTCATTGGACTTCACCACTGAATGCCAGACGTCAGCGGGCTGGTAATATCCGATCTCAAGCCGACAAATCCGATGCCGTTGAGACATTGTAAAATAATGCATTCCCGCCATCGGTTCGACAGCCGCTTCTTTCTCCTCGAGACCGTCTGCGCAATGAATCCGCAGATGAACCTGTCGATCGATAGGCGTGGCATTTTTGAAAATCGATGGCCAGTCAACATCCCAATATGCGAAAACAATCCAAGGGTCGCGCGCAACGGCGAGAAGACGCGGTGAACCAGGAAGGCGCGGCAATCCTGAGCCATGACCCAAATCGTGTGACTCCTCGGTTTCCCCGAGAGGCACGAGGGGTTGCCTGGAAATATGGAACGTCTGTCTCGCCTTCATCCTCCAGAACGTTGGCCCAAATCGATAAAAGGCCAACCACAGATTTCGCGTCGAAAACTTCCAATCACCAACAAGTCATCCCGGTCCTTTTGGAACTTTTCCGCGCGTTTTTGCGCGTTTTACGCATAGTTCTCGTTTAATTGAGAATGGCATGAGCGCAAAAATCGTCGGTCTCGAAGAACTTTCGGAGCGCAGCAAACAGTTGCGTGCTGCCGGGAAAAAACTGGTAGCGACAAACGGCTGCTTCGACCTGCTGCACGTCGGGCACGTGCGCTACTTGCAAGCTGCACGGGCGCTTGGCGATTTGTTGGCGGTCGGCTTGAATGGCGATCTCTCGGTCCGAGAATTAAAAGGAAAAGGACGTCCCATTACCGCTGAGCGCGATCGCGCGGAAATCCTCGCCAGTCTACAGTGCGTAGACTCTCGTCACAATTTTTCCCGGACTGCGAGCGACGGAGTTTATTGCCGCAAGCCATCCTGCCATTTACGTGAAAGGTGGAGACTACTCGTCGGAAACGCTCAACGAAGAGGAGCGCACACTTTTGAACGAGATCGGCGCCGAGATTCGCATCATTCCATTTGAGGCAGGCTATTCGACTTCGGGCCTGCTTGAACAAATATGCAAGAGCGGGCATTGAAAGTTGTGGCGCGCATCCTGCATCGATATCCCGATATCGCCAGACTTCAGGGTAAATAAGTGAAACGACTGCCAATTGGAATTCTTGGGTCAGGAAAAGGAACTAACTGCCGGGCAATTCTCGAGCGTATTCGGTCGGGCAATCTGGCGGCGGAAGCACGCGTTGTAATCTCGGACGTCCTGGATGCGCCAATCCTCGACATAGCGCGGGAGTTTTCCGTTCCTAACGCATATCTGCCGCCTGGCCAACTTCGTACCCGACTGGAGCCAAATGTGGAAAACGAGCTCGTGAATATGTTACGCGACGCCCATGTTGAGCTCGTAGTTCTAGCTGGATTCATGCGCGTGCTGCATGCACCGATGCTCAAGGCGTTTCCAGGACGCATCATCAATATCCATCCATCGCTTCTGCCCAAATTTCCAGGACTCGAAGCTTGGAAACAAGCGCTCGCAGCCGGCGAAGAGGTCAGTGGTTGTACGGTGCACTACGTGGATGAGAAAATCGATCACGGTGCAATCATCGCTCAACGTGAAGTGCGGATCCTGCCTGATGACACAGCTGAAAGCCTGCACGCGCGAATCCAGATCGCCGAGCGCGATTTATATCCCGCTGTGGTCGCGGAATTTTGCGGAAGATATCGACCACCGGCATTGTAATTTCGAATTCCCCGTGCCAAACCGCAGATCGCGGCTCATGCATTGCCTAAAGATGTTCTGCTTTTTGCTCGCGGCTCAGAACTTCTTCCAACGCACCCGTCGGTTTTTTTTGCTCATACAGAACGGCATAAACCTGATCGATTATGGGCGTCTCGACCTTCAACTGGCGTGCGCACTCAAACGCACTTCGCGCAGTGGGAATCCCTTCAGCGACCATGTTCATGGATTTTGTGATCTGAATGAGGGATTCTCCTCGCCCAAGTCGTTTGCCGACTGTGTGGTTGCGGCTGCGCTCACTATAACAAGTTACAATCAAATCGCCCGCGCCGCTTAATCCATAAAAAGCTTGCGCGCTTCCTCCCATCGCAACTCCGAGGCGCACCAACTCCGCCAACGATCGCGTCACTAAAGCCGCCTTGGAATTATCGCCCAACCCGAGTCCATCGCTGATCCCGGCCGCCACAGCGAAGACATTTTTCAAAGCGCCGCCCAGTTCAATGGAAGTGACCTCTTGGCTGGTGTAAACACGGAAACGCGGACTCCCCAGTGTGCCTTGCAAACTCATTGCACAAGCAGCGTCTGTGCAACCAATCACCGTCGCAGCCGGGAAGTCCTGCACCACCTCGGCTGCAAGATTCGGGCCCGATAAGACCGCGACTTTCTGCTCTGGAAATAGTTCGCTTAGGATCTGACTCATCCGCATCCCGGTGCCGTGCTCGATCCCTTTGACGCAACTCAATAGCACTGGGCCAACATTTCCGATCGCTTCTCGCAGTTGGGTTGCAACTTTTCGCAGAGCTGTCGATGGCGTCGCGAAAACGATTAAATCCGCTCCGGTGCAATCGGTAAGCTCGGACGTGACGTGCACTGACCCAGGTAATTTAAGACCTGGAAGATAATCACTATTCTCTCGGGCTCTTTCAATCCACGCTACGCGATCGCGGTCATGGCCCCAAAGCGACACCTGACGCCCGTCCTTGCCCCATAACCACGCCAAAGCCGTCCCCCAACTGCCAGCTCCAAGAATTGCTGTTTCGCCGATTTTCACTTTCGATTAAAGCGCGGCTCCGTTCCATGGGTGAGCCGCGAAAGATTTGAACGATGACGCCAAATCACAACTGCGGCGAGACAAACCGATGAATAGAATAATAACTTCCCGGTGGTCCGACCTAACCAGGTTGTAATCAGGATCACGAAAGGTAAGGCAGCTGCAGCTGCAATTGAGGCCACCGAAACATAACGCGTAAGCCAAAAGGTTACTATCCAGATCACAACACCGAAAAGCGCAGCGACCGGAGCCAACCCGAAAAGCGCCCCGCCTGAGGTGGCAACACCTTTTCCCCCGTGGAAGCGTAGCCAGACGGGGAAGGAATGCCCAAGCACACTCGCCATTGCGGCGACGATTCCAAACATCTCAGGCGCGCTCCATTCCGACTGCATTCGGGTAGCGATCAAGATCGACATCTTTACCGCGCCAAACCCTTTCAGAAAATCTAAGGCGAATACTGGATAGCCATAACCCTTTCCTAGGGTTCGTATTACGTTGGTAGCACCGACATTGCCACTACCGCAGTTACGGATATCAATCCCCGCCATTCGACCTGCAAGATAGCCAAACGGGATCGATCCCAGCAGATAGCTCGCGATCACTACAACTGCGAACGTGAGCATGGAAGCATTATTCTGAGTTAATCGCCATTTCCACGGCTGGTGACTTATGTAAGTGATTCTTCGATAACCAGATAGATATTATCGCAACGTCAGTGGGCGTGATTCCACTAATTCGAGCAGCCTGCCCTAGCGAGCAGGGACGAGCAGTCGCTAGTTTCTGTCTCGTCTCGGAACGAAGGCCGGGAATCTCATTATAATCCAGCCAATTCGGAATTACCTCTTGTCGCCTGCGCTCAAGCTGTCGATTTTGGTCTGATTGGCGCGCGGCATAACCTTGGTATTTAAAATCCGTTTCAACCAACTGCCAGATAGTGATGGGCACGAGAGAAAGAAGGTCGGATGGCAAGTTTATGGCATTGAAGTCCGGTCTCTTGAACAATTGAGAGATCGGAACCCCACTGAGCTTCGTTTGACTAGCTAGCAGCCGAGCCTGGTCCAACAAACGAGTCTTTTCCCTGTGCTGGGCCCAGCGCCCGGCGTTTACTAATCCCGAACTGAATGCGCGGTTCGTCAGGCGCTGGTCGGCATTGTCATGTCGCAAAAACAGCCGATCCTCGGCACGGCTTGTAAACATGCGATAGGGCTCTTCCGTCCCTTTAGTGACGAGATCATCGATAAGAACTCCTATGTACGCTTCCCTTCGCTCCAAGACCAGTGGCGAACGTTCTTGAGTTTTCAGTGCAGCGTTGGCTCCAGCGATCAAACCTTGAGCGGCTGCCTCTTCATACCCGGAGGTTCCGTTAACTTGGCCGGCAAAATACAACCCATCGATCAGCTTCGTTTCGAGTGTCGGGAAAAGCTGGGTTGGTGGAAAATAATCGTACTCCACCGCGTAGCCCGGGCGCATTATCTCAGCTCGCTCCAAAGCTGGAATCGAACGTAAAAATCCAAGTTGAACATCATATGGCAGACTCGTCGAGATGCCGTTGACGTAATATTCTCTGGTGTGGCGACCTTCGGGCTCAAGGAAGAGTTGATGCGATGTCTTATCTGAGAATTTTACAACCTTATCCTCGATCGATGGGCAATATCGGGGTCCGGTCCCTTTTATCTGGCCCGCATAAAGTGGCGACCGATCAAGATTCGCGCGAATGATTTGGTGGGTTCGCTCAGTTGTATGGGTTATCCAGCAGGGCATTTGTTCCACGTGGAACTTTCCTCCGCAAATGCGGTTCAGCGTAAAGATGTCTGCTCGACAATCTCCGATTTCCTCTCCATGAAAGGAGAAAGTCGGCGGTGGGTCATCGCCTAGCTGGATTGTACACCGAGAAAAATCGATCGAGCGGGCGTTTAAGCGACAGGGCGTGCCGGTCTTAAATCGCCCGACTTGGAAGCCTAAATGCCGAAGATTATCGCTGAGAGTCGAACTGGCATCAGCCATTCGTCCGCCAGGCTTGCTAGCTTCGCCGACGTGGAGGAGACCTCGCAAAAATGTCCCCGAAGTGATCACGACGCTTCGCGTAGCGATTCTCAGATCCAAATCGGTTTCCACCCCAACGACCTTGCCCTCCTCGACAAGAATGCGTGACACGGTTCCTTGTTTAAGGTCAAGATTCTCGGCCGATTCCAAAATGGCCTTCATCCGAAATTGATAAGCCTTCTTGTCGCATTGCGCCCTCGGCGCCCGGACCGATGGACCCTTCGTCCTGTTAAGCATTCGAAATTGAATCCCTGTGGCGTCCGCATTTACGCCCATCGCGCCGCCCATGGCATCTATCTCGCGAACGATATGCCCTTTGGCTAGGCCACCGATCGCCGGGTTACACGACATTTGCCCAATCGTGTCCAGGTTTTGCGTCAACATCAACGTCCGGCATCCAATTCGCGCGGCGGCTAGCGCCGCTTCGATCCCGGCATGACCGCTGCCGACAACTAATACTTCGTATTCAGTTGGTAGCTTGAAAATCATATTATATGATAAATAGTTTATAATCAGCTACTTATACTAATCTGCTGGGTATTCGCTTCCTGTTTGGATCCGGTCGCATTCTGCGAGGTCTGTATCGCGGCGTATGCCATGCGGCCGAGCACTATCAGAAGCAACACTGTCGTGACAAACACGCCTCCCCATATCCAATACTCAATCGTGCGAGGATAACTTTTCCCACGCATAATGCGTACCGCAAACTGACCCAGAGTGCCGGCATAAACGTACAAAAATAGACCGGGTGCCCGGCCCAACGATGCCCAAAGAATGTAGCTGCCAAACGTGATTCGCGTTATGCCGTAGAAATAATTCAGTAAGCTAGTCGGGAAAAGTGGATGCAGTTGACTCAGGAGAATAATCTTCCAACTCTCGCGCTCAACCGCAGGTCCCAATGCGCGGAGCGTGGCGTTATGTGAAAGTTTTTGCTGGAACCATCGCCTGGCAATCCATCGGCTCAGCGCAAAAGAAACTGCTGTAGCAACAAGGTTACCCGCCAGCACGATTAAAAATCCCCACCACAATCCAAAAAAGAAACCTCCGCCGACAGCAAGAATGCCACCGGGCAGCAGAAGGATGTTACAAGCGGCGAAAAGCAGCGGATAACAAACGGCTCCCCATGCACCCCAGCTCATCACCCGGTGTTGTGATGCCTCGATAAAACTGACGATCGGAAGGAAACGCGAAAGCACGATTGCGAAGACAATTGCGATAACGAGCGCTCCAACCTGCCAGCAAATTGCGCGGCTGACGTTCAGCATCCGGAAATTCTGCTTGCGTCACCGGCTTAGCGCAAATCCCGCCAGCTGGGTTCGAGACTGGAAATACCTATCGCCTAACTAGACACTGGACGGCTCTGGATTCCGACGACGCGGAATACCAAGGCTGTCAAAGATTACCCGCGTAGCGTCCGAACGATTGAGTGTATAGAAGTGAATACCGGCAACATCGTTGTCTAAAAGATCGTGACATTGTTCTATCGCGAAATGAAGGCCGACCCGCTTAACCATCTCTGGATCGCCTTGGCAACGCTGTAAAGCGCGCAAAAGCTTTGCAGGGAATCGTGCCCCGCCAGCTAGTTCGGCGATGCGTTTGAATCCGCCGATAGAAGTAATGGGCATGATGCCGGCGATAATAGGGATGTGAATGTCCGCGAGCGCGCATCGTTCGCGAAAATCGAGAAAGTCGCGGTTATCGAAAAATAGCTGGGTGACGATGTAGTCGGCGCCAGCGTCTACTTTCGCTTTAAAGTAATCCATTTCGAGCAATCGATTTTGCGTGGCGGGGTGTCCTTCAGGAAAGCCGGCCACTCCAATCCCAAAACCGCGGCGGTCCGGATGCGTGCCGGATTCATTGAATCGGCGAATGAATTTAACCAAATCGATTGCATGTTGGAACGAGTCCCGCGATTTATCGTAAGCAATTCCAACCGGCCTATCGCCGCCCAGCGCGAGAATGTTGCCAATCGCAGACATGGCGTATCGAAGGAGAATCCCTTCGATCTCCGGTTCGTTATGACAAACGCACGTAAGATGAGGAATCGGGTCGAGCTTTGTCGTGCGCTGAATGCGCTCCACAAGATCGTGCGTTAAATCGCGTGTTGAGCCGCCAGCACCGTACGTCACGCTGACAAAGTGCGGCATGTACGATTCGAGGTCGCGGATGGTTTGATACAGAGTCTCGGCCGCCTCCCTAGTTTTCGGTGGAAAGAACTCGAACGAAAACATCGGAGAATTGCCCCGCATGATGTCGGTAATATGCATGGACTCGGCGCCTACCTTCGTTCCTGCCGCGACTTTAGGTCAACTCAGTCAACGCACATTTTTGCCGACGCAATCGTGGTGAACCGTATGGATGTACCTGGCTCGGCTCGCACCAATCACTCCAGACAGCGATCGTCCGGTATTACCTCAACGCGGAGCAGTCGCGCCGCGCCGCCGTCGCAGTCAAGATTCAGGGAACAATCGCGAACGCCCGCGCCGGAAAGCCTGAGCCGCCTTTTGGTTTTGGAAAGGTCACTATCACAATTGCGCCGGCTTCCGGGACCTGGTCGAGATTAGTAAGCAATTCGATCTGATAGTGGTTTGTGCCGAGAACGTATGTTTCAAGTGAATAATCGTCCTTACTGGCAGCGAATCCCGGATCCGTATCTGTCGTCTCGTGGCCTGACGCCGTGATCTTTCGCTCTTCGTAAAGATACTTCAAAGCGGGCAGGCTCCAACCTGGGTAGTGTGCGAGGCCGTTGGCATCCTTGTTTTCCATCTTTGCTGCGTCGGGCCAGCGCTTCGACCAGTCGGTCCGCATGGCAACAAACGCACCGGCAGGGATTGGTCCGTGATCCTTCTCCCATTTTTTCACGCGCTCCAGCGATAGTGTGTAATCTGGATTTTTCGCGGCTTCGTCGTGCACATCGATGACAACAAGGGGAAGCACCATTTCTTTTGGATCGATCTGATCAACGGTTCGAAGGCCTTTTATAAAATGAGCAGGCGGATCGACGTGGGTGCCCCATTGACCGACATGTGTATAGAGTTCGGAGAAAAAACCTGTCCCCATGATGTCGGGACGTTTCTCGTACCAGTAAATTGTCTTGCGTACCTCATCGGGAAACCCGGGCCATCGTGGAATTCCAGGTGCAAACGCGTGCGTCAGATCTACGTATCGTTTATGGGCTAGAATTTGTTGGATTTGCCAGAGAGACTGTTCGTCGGCACTCCATGCCGAGGAAAATGCTTTAAGAAACAGGACGGCGCTCAACAACAAGAATTTTTCGATGCGCATCCAGACTTGTTAAAGCATTTACGGTTAAGAGGCGAATATGTTCGAATAACTTTGAATAAGTTCCGTCCCTCTTCGAAGAATCAAACCTATCGGTGTTCGATGCTGATTTTATCAACAGCTCATTCGCGTAGTGAAACACGAGGCAAACGCACCGTGCATAGCTCCGACTTATTCTCAACTAGAAGAAGATGATCAGAAGGATGAACTTTTGATCCAATTCATATCTTGCTGTGGAAAACTTTTTGACGCTGAAAAACCGAACGAGAATCGAATGTGCTACTGGAAACAACGACAAAATGCCGCCGAAAGAGGTTTTATTAGAGAAGACAACAGCCCTCCCAAACAGATACCAGTACCGAGCCTATAAAAACGACAGTCTTTTCGAGCACGCCTCCTGGGCTTATGCGTTCTGTCGCGAACACCTTTTCCGGGATGATACAAGACGAATTATCAGGGCTCTTTGGCCAGACGAACATCCTGCTCCGGGAACGACCCTGATTGAACTCGGATGCGGTCCTGGATTCTACTCGTGTCGTCTAGGAGAGCGCTTTCGGGAGATATCAATCACCGGAGTGGATCGTTCCGCAAGACAAGTACAGTGGGCCAGCGAGCGAGCTGAGGCGCTGCAGTTGACGAATTGTTGCTTTAAACGAATCAACGCCCTCAAGTTGTCGTGTCTCGATGCAGCCTTTGATGTTGTCCTGGCTTCACGATTACTCACTATTTTGCCCGAACAAGCGGGCGTCATCGCTGAGATGTATCGTGTGCTGAAACCAGGAGGTCGCTGTTTTGTTGCCGAACCGCGCTACGCTTTTTGGGCGTCAATTCCACTTTTGGGCATGTGGCTTCTCGTGGGATTAATTCCCTCCGGAAATGGTTATCGGGAACCATACAAGGCGACGGTATTTTCAGCGCAAGGGTTTGCGCGCCTTTTTGCGATGCAACCATGGAAAGAGTTCAAGACCTGGCAGGATGGCCGCTATCAGTACGCTCTTTGCGAGAAAGGTTAGCAATCGACCTTGCAGCGAATGAGAAGCGGACATCGCATTGTTGATCCGGATAGAGCGTCTAAGGATTTTGCGGGCTGCTCTGCATTGGGGCTGATGACCAAAGCGCCGCGCGCAGGCAAGGTGAAGACCCGCCTTGTCCCGCCGCTCACAAATGAGGAAGCGGCGCAACTCAACAGGTGTTTCTTGCACGATACGGGTACTGCGATTTCGGTTTGTTGCAGCGGTTTAACCGAGCCGACCTCCCGGGCCATCGTACATGGGGTTGCGGTTTACACTCCTGTCGGTGCCGAATTGGACTATGCCGATATTTTGCCGGCGAATTTCAGTTTGCTGCCACAGCGCGGCGAAAATTTCGGTGAACGCCTCTATTTTGCAGCTGAGGACTTGTTCAAGTGCGGCTTCGACAAGGTTTGTTTGATTGATTCTGATAGCCCTACCGTTCCCGCGGAGAATTTTACCAGAGCGATTGAACTCCTTTCGTTGCCAGGGGATTATGTCGTCCTTGGACCTTGCGACGACGGTGGCTATTATTTGATTGGCTTAAAGCAGCTGCACCGAGAAGTTTTCGAGGAAATCGATTGGAGTACCGAGTGGGTTTTCGAGCAGACAAAACAGCGCGCGAGGCAAATCGGCGTCGGGGTTCATGAGTTACCTCGAGGATTAGACGTCGACGATCACGCGGCGCTCCGTCGGCTTTGCGATGAACTCCTTGGCAAACATGGGCGCGATCATGTCGCGCCTCGGACCCAGCAGTTTCTGCGCGAACTTGTCGCGCACGACGGTCGTGGGCGTATTTGGTCGGTATAGGTCTCCGCCTTGCGTGCCGCATGCGAGAGCAACTGAAGCGGTTGCCCTATCACAGCTACATGACTAGCCTCACAGTCGCATGGCAAAACGGGCATTAGTTACCGGCGGCGCGGGCCTGATCGGCTCACATGTCGTGGATCTGCTCGTTAACGATGGCTGGGAGGTTCGGGCGCTCGACAATCTGGAACCACAAACTCATCGCCGCGGAAAACCGGCTTGGATCAACCAGAGGGCGGAATTCGTTCACGGCGATTTGCGTGATCGCGACACGATTACCGCCGCGCTCGACAAGATCGATGTCGTTTTTCATCAGGCTGCCTACGGCGGTTACATGCCTGAGATTACAAAATTTGTGCATGTGAATTCGCTTGGTACTGCGCAAATGCTCGAAGTGATCCGCGAAAAAGCCCTGCCGATTAGGAAGGTCGTCGTTGCGAGCTCCCAGGCTGTTTACAGCGAAGGGGCCGGCGAGTGTCCGGAACATGGATTGGTTTTTCCGGCGGTTCGTCCCGTGGAACAATTGCGCAAAGGCGATTGGCAGGCGCATTGCCCACTTTGCGGCGCGACCGCAACGAGCATTCCGACGCCTGAAAATGCGCCGGTCGGTGGAGAAACCGTTTACGGCCTGACAAAAGTTGATCAAGAGCGGCTGGTCCTCCTATGGGGAAAACAGCTCGGTATTCCCACGGTCGCGCTGCGTTACTCGTGCACATACGGGCCGCGCCAATCGATCTTTAATCCTTACACCGGCGTGATCGCGATTTTTTGCACACGTTTACTGAACAATTTACCTCCCGTGCTTTACGAAGACGGGAAGCAGACGCGCGACTTCTCATTTGTGGAAGACATCGCCCGGGCGAATTTGCTTGCCGCGGAAACAGACAAACTCGACGGACTGGCAGTAAACATTGGCAGCGGCCGCGGTACGCCGATTCGCGAGATCGCCGAACAACTTTCGGACGTTCTGAAGATCGATTTCGCGCCTGAGATTAACGGCGAATTTCGTCCCGGCGAAATGCGCCATCTCATTAGCGATACCACGCTCGCTCGCTCGGCCGGCTACAAACCCAGTGTCGATCTCAATGAAGGAATCGGTCGCTATATCGCTTGGATCCGCGGGCAATCAGACATTCGCGATTATTTCAGCGAAGCCAGCGACATTTTGAAGAACAAAGGGATTGTTCATCAAGTAGGGCGATGAACATCGCTACCACGATTTTCACCGGTGCCTCGCTGGTTTTGCGATGAGCAGCATCTCGGTCATTATCCCGGCGCTCGATGAGGAGGAACCGATCGCGGGCGTCGTGCGCGAATGTCTCGCAACCGGTTTGCCCAACGAGGTGATCGTTGTTGATAACGGCAGCATCGATCGAACTGCTGAGCGCGCGCATGAAGCAGGCGCGCGCGTGGTGACCGCGTCGCGTGGATATGGACGCGCATGCGCCGCCGGCGTTCATGCGCTTTCGGGTGAATGTGACATTGTGGTTTTTCTCGATGGCGACGGCAGCGACGTTCCCGCATTCATGAATCAGCTTGTTGATCCGGTAGCGCGCGGAACGCACGATTTTGTGATCGGCTCGCGCACGCGCGGACAACGCGAACCCGGCAGCATGAATCTCCAGCAAGTCTTTGCCGGCCGATTGGCGGGATTGATCTTGAGAATCCTCTACGGGGTTCGTTACACGGATATGTCGCCATTTCGCGCCATTCGTCGTGATGCGCTCGAACGACTCGATATGCGCGAGCAGACCTACGGCTGGAATCTGGAGATGCAGATGAAAGCTGCGCGAGACGGGCTGCGTGTTCTCGAAGTCCCTGTAAACCATCGCCGGCGTGCCGGTGGCGAATCCAAGGTGTCCGGCACGTTCCGCGGCACATTTGTCGCCGGTGCCCGCATCGTTGCGACGTTGGTGCGCGTCGCTGTGGGATAGTCGATTGAATCTAGAAGTTCCGGAGTTTTTGTGTAGCGTCCCACAATGCTTTCGATGCTCGATCTTGAGAGATTTCGCACCACGCCGCTGACCCGTGAGCCGTTTGAGTTTCTAGTCGTTCCAGAGTTTGTGAAAGTTGAGGCGCGGGCGGCAATCGATCAGGATTACCCCGAGGTTGGCCGGGCGGGTAGCTTTCCGCTTCGAGAGGTGACTTATGGCCCGGGATTTGCGAAGCTGATCGAGGAGATGCGCAGCGAAGAGTTTCGCAAGGCGTTCGAAGAAAAGTTTAATATCGATCTGACCAATCGCCCGGACATGATCACCGTGCGCGGCCGTTGTAGCGAGAAAGATGGCAAGATCCACACCGATTCTGAGACCAAAATCATCACTATCCTTGTTTACATGAATTCGGCTTGGGAATCATCCGGTGGCCGGCTTCGATTGTTGCGATCCGGGACGAATCTGGAAGATGTCCTTATGGAGGTGCCGCCGACCGAAGGCACGTTGCTGGCGTTTCGGCGCGGCAATAACTCATGGCATGGGCACAAGCCATTCTCCGGTCCGCGTCGCGTCATTCAGTTCAACTGGGTCACGAGCGAGGCGGTGGTGCGGCGCGAGCAAAATCGGCATCGATTATCCGCGTGGATAAAAAAACTACGCGGCGCGCTGTCAGGCGAAAAACAGGCCGCCTGATCTGCTGGCAGGGATAGACTGGAAGCCGAAAGAGACGCCGAACGCCCAATATCTAACACAGAAGACTCAACCATCTGAATTTGACGTTCAGCGTTGAGCGTTGAGCGTTGGTCGTTGAAACCCCTTTGTGAAAGGTCAGATTGAACCCCCAAGGAATTCCGACGCGTTAGCGCTCCGATCAGCCGAATTCTCGCGGATCTTGCTGATTAAGCCTTCGGCGCTGGGCGATGTGGTGCACACACTGCCGGTGCTGGTGAAACTGCGTGCGCGGTATCCGCGGGCGCGGATCGACTGGCTGATCACGCCGGAAAACGCGGAAGTCGTCCGCTACCATCCTGCGCTCTCCAATGTCGTTCTTTTTGCGCGTCGCGATTTCTCAAAGCGCGGCCGTCGATGGCGCGCGTTCGTGTCGTTTTTCGATCTACTCAAACAAATTCGCAGCGCGAAATACGAGTTGATCATTGACATGCATGGCCAGGTGCGTTCGGCTTTTTTTGCTCTTATCAGCGGCGCGCGGGTGCGCATCGGATTTGATCGACCCGTCAAGCGCGGTCTGACCGTTTCTGCTGAGCACGATCTCAAGAACATCCCTAGCCATGGCTGGCGGGGGGCGCGCGAAGGGTCGTGGATAGCTTACACCCACCGCATTCCAATTCCGACGCTCGATGTTCACGCGATCGATCGTTATCTTTGGGTCGCGCCGTTGCTTGGCCTGGATGATAATCCGCCTGATCTCACTATTCACCTTTCACCACAGACTACCAACAAGGTGAATCGATTACTGGAGGAGCACGGCGTGCCGGCGTCTAAACCGCTTGTCGTCCTTGTGCCTGGTACAATTTGGGAGACCAAGCATTGGACGATTGAAGGATTCGCTGGTGTTGCGCGGCAATTTCTTCAGGATGGATTTGCGGTCGCTTTGGCAGGCACCACGCGCGATCAACAGCGATGCCGACAAATTGCCGCCGCAGCGCCTGGAACATGCGATCTTTCGGGAAAGACAACGCCCGCAGATTTGGCAGCGCTGATTCGACGGGCTGAGGTCGCTGTCACCAACGATTCCGGCTCCATGCATGTTGCCGCATCGCTTGGCAAACCGATGGTCAGTGTTTTTGGCCCGACCAACCCAGTTCACATCGGCCCTTACGAGCGACCGGAATCGGTCGTGCGCGTGGATTTACCATGTTCGCCATGCAATTACCGTCGCTTGAGCCAATGCCCATTTGATCACGCTTGCATGAAGCAGGTTACTTCTGCGATGGTAGTGGAGCGCGTGCGGAAAATTCTTTCGACTGCAAAAAGCCAGCCAGCAGTTGTTGCAGGGGTCGCCGCGGCGACCGCCGAATGATGATCCAGGCGCTTGGCACAAGCGCCTCTACAATTCATATTCGCGGTGAGTGAGTAGAACGAAAGCAATTTTCGCTGGGCTCGTTGCCGGATTGCTCGCCGGAATCGTGATGACAACAGCGATGTTATTGCTGGCTGTGCTGGGCGTGGCTACACCACTCGTGATCATCGGCGATCGACTTTCGGTTTTCATCCCGCCCGGTCCGTTTCTTTCCCTTATGGGCAAGGTCGGCGGTTACAATCATCTCAAGCAACTCGGCGTTGGTTCGGCGATAGCTGGTCAACTCGTTGTTGGTGCAATTGGCGGAGCAATCTTGGGATTGTTCTTGCGGCGCAATCCCGCGCGGGCTTCGGCGCTTTGGACTACCGCAATTTTCGTTGTGTTGCCGATCATCGCGTTTGCAATCGCGCTTTGGCCGGTTCTGGGCACCAGTTACATTGGGTTGCCCACCGGTGCTGCGCGTTTGGTCACGCTGGTCGGCTTCGCGCTGTGCGTTTTTGTGTTCGAGCGCACGTTGGTCGTTGGTTTTCGATTTCTTGCACAAGGAAAAATCGGAAACCGCGACTACGAATTCAGTCCCGCAATCGGCCGGCGTACTTTTGTACTGGGTGCGATCGGAGCTGCAGTCACCGGCGGCGGGATCGCGCTGGCTCGCAAGCTTTATAGCGCTGCCACGTTTAGCTATGACGGCACGCAGTACAAAGGCCGCATCGTTCAGCCGATCACGCCTAACGAATTGTTTTATTGTGTGACAAAGAATGTGGTCGATCCGCGAGTGGACGTCGATCTTTGGCACCTTGAAGTAGGCGGTCTCGTGAAGAACGCCGCCACGTGGCGATTCGACGATCTATTGGGATTCGAAACGAAGCAGCAGGAAACGACGCTGATGTGCATTAGCAATGGTTTGGATGCGGGCCTGATCAGCAATGCTGTTTGGAAAGGTTTTCCGTTACGGGATGTTCTGGACCGGGCGATTCCGTTGTCCGGCGCGGCACGCGTCCGCTTTCATGGGGTCGATAATTACACCGATACGATTCCGCTCGAGAAGGCGCTGAAACCTACCACGTTGCTTGCTTATGAAATGAACGGCGCCGAGTTGCCGGATCGGCACGGTTATCCTTTGCGTCTCATCGTCCCGGGTTACTTCGGAGAAAAACATGTGAAATGGCTCAGCCGAATCGAAGTGACCGACGCGAACGCGAAAGGATTTTACGAAGCACAAGGCTGGGGACCCGATTTCATCACGCCGACAAGATCGAGAATTGACGTGCCGGACGCTTGGTCGTCGTTCTCGTTAGGCAAATTGAACGGGCCGATTGGAGTGAAGGGGATTGCCTACGGTGGCGACCGCGGTATCTCACGCGTCGAATTCAGCAGTGACGGTGGCAAATCCTGGCGGGACGCCGAGATCTATTATTCCGGTGGCAATCTGGCGTGGTCGCTCTGGAAAACCGAATGGATGCCAGACGCAGCAGGTGATTACATGTTAGTCGTCCGGGCCACCGACGGCGAAGGAGGTGTGCAGGAATGGGAAGACAAGAGAGGCCCATTTTCCGGTGTAGCGGGCTTGCATGAAATTGGCGTAAACGTGACGGCGTAGCTGGCTGTGCCTTCACGCATTTGGTGGTGTCATGTGGTTTCGCCCCAATGGCTTACTCAGTATTGATGGCAACGCGCTTCCTCGGCAACGACTTGCGCCATGTGCTAAGTTTTAATTGATGGAAAGACTGATCATTATTGGAAGCGGCTGCGCGGGGTTGACAGCTGCCATTTACGCGGCCCGAGCGAACCTGAGCCCTTTGGTGCTGGAAGGTCGCCATCCGGGCGGACAGCTCTCGACGACAACGCTCGTTGAAAACTATCCCGGTTTCCCGGACGGAATCGACGGGCCTCAGCTCGTCCTGAACATGCACAAACAGGCGGAGAAATTTGGCGCCCGATTTTCATACGCCGAGGCGACTGATTTCGATGCCAGCAATCGGCATATTCGGATCAAGGCCGATGATGAATGGTTGGACACGGAAGCGCTGATCATCGCCAGTGGGGCTTCGGCGCGATATCTGGGACTCGAGAACGAACAGAAACTAATCGGTCACGGACTGACTTCATGCGCCACCTGTGACGGCGCGTTTTACAAAAACGTGCCCGTCTGCGTCGTCGGCGGAGGCGATTCCGCGGCGGAGGAATCATTGTTTCTTACCCGCTTCGCTTCAAAGGTCTATTTGATTCATCGACGCGATAAGATGAGAGCCTCCAAAATCATGCAGGACCGCGTATTTGCGAACAAGAAGATCGAACCGCTCTGGGACACTGTCGTTACCGAATACATTCCCGACGAAAAAGGCGAAATGCGTGCAGTGCGCTTGCGAAATCTGAAGACGAATGAGGAGCAGGAATTAGCCGTGTCGTGTGTTTTTGTGGCCATTGGTCACGATCCCAATACCAAGGCGTATCGAGGCAAACTCGAAATGGATGGGGACGGTTATTTAATTACTAAGAACCTCGTTGAGAGCAGACACCCCGGCGTGTTTGTGGCAGGCGACGTCGCTGATCGCGTTTACAAACAGGCCGTGACGGCGGCTGGTTCAGGCTGCGCGGCCGCTATGGACGCGGAAAAATACCTAAGCGAGCTGGAATCGCCCTCTTGATTGCACGTCGCGCAATCGAAGCCTTGTTCTTATCAATCCGGACGGAATCGAGAAATCTCTTTCTCGCTTCAGGGCCAGCGGGCAATTAGAGATGCTTGTGCTTCGCTCAGCATGACAAGACCGTGAAAATCTGCGACCTGACTCAGTTCTACTCTCCACGTAGCGGGGGAGTAAAACGGTACGTGCATGAGAAAATTGCGTACATCGGCGACCGTTCGCCTGATGATTCACACGTTCTCATTGTGCCTGGCCCGAAAAATGAAGTCACAACAAATGGGCGGTCACGAGTTTATTCGATTCGCTCGCCATTGGTGTCGAGGAGCTCGCGATATCGCGCACTGCTAAATCTCCGCGCAATCGAAGAAATCCTGGAGCGCGAACGTCCGGACCTGATCGAATCAAGCGATCCGTATCAGATCGGATGGAAAGCAATTGCTGCCGGTCGGGCGCTGAGAGTGCCGGTGGTTGGTTTTTATCACTCCCATTTCCCGGAAGCGTATTTGCGTGGGAGCACGAAATTTCTTGGCAAACGTGGCACGCAACGAGCTATGAAATTGACGCGCGCTTATGTGCGCAAATTGTACAATCACTTTCAAGCGACGCTGGTGCCGTCCGAAACGCTAGGCCACCTCCTTTCCAAATGGGGTGTCTGTAATGTGCGTCCCGTGCGGCTCGGCGTGAACACAGGCGTTTTCAAGCCTGTGCCTGATGATAAGGCCGCGACTCGTCAGTCGCTACACGTTGGCCGAGGGCAGGCACTACTTCTTTATGCCGGGCGACTAACCAGCGAAAAAAACACACAAACATTGTTTCAAGCTTTTGAGGTTCTGAGCCAGCGCGGGCAAAACAAGTTTCACCTGCTTGTCATCGGCGATGGACCGCAGCGCGGCAAACTACAAAAGTTGCAACGTCGTATCGGAAACATCTCATGGATTTCTTACTGCGCAGACTCAATCGAGCTCGCCCGCTACTATCGAGCTGCGGATCTCTTTGTTCATCCCGGCGTCCAGGAAACGTTTGGACTTGTGGCGCTGGAAAGTCAGGCCTGCGGCACGCCCGTGGTAGGAATTCGCGGGAGTTACATGGACGGGATTATTTGCCACGACCAGAAATCATGGGCGCAGGAAAACAGCCCGGAAGCGCTGGCCGATGCGATTGAAGATTTCAGCACTAGGAAATTATCAACGCTGGGAAAGACTGCGGCGGGGACAACAGAAAGGCTCTACAGTTGGGCCAGCGTATTTGAGGAACTGTTTTGCATTTATCGCGAGGTTCGCGCAAACTATCGCCGATTTTAAATGGTGGACGACGACCACAAGCCGTTCCTTATTCGTGGCTATCGCAGATCCGACCGCGAAGCGGTAAGAAAGCTCTGCTGCGACACCGGATTTCTTGGCGACCCGATTGATCCCGTGTACGAGGATCGAGAATTGTTTGCCGATTTTCTTACGACCTATTACACCGATCACGAACCGGGATCGTGTTTTCTTCTCGAGGTCGACGGCGAAATTCGGGGTTATCTTCTGGGTTCACGCAAGCCTCTGCAAAACCAGCTTTATGCGCTTTATCAAAATGTCTGGCTATTTTTCCGTGCGCTGACGCGTTATTTCCGCTACAACGAACGCTCGCGCCGTTTTGTTCGGTGGATCCTGGGGCACGGATGGCGTGAAGTGCCGGCGGCGCCGCGACGCACACCGCATTTTCATATCAACTTGCTACCAGATGCCCGGAAGGTTTCGACGACGCGCGCCCTCATGAGCGCGTATTTGAGTTATCTCTATCGCTCCGGCGAAAAACGCGTTTACGGCCAGATCATTACATTCGAAAGCCGGCGTGGTGAGAAAATGTTCGAACGGTACGGATTTAAAGTGCTGAACCGCGCGGAAATCACGAAGTACAAGGCCTTTTATCCGGAGTCAGTTTATCTCAGCACCGTGATCAAGAACCTGGAAACGGCCGAGCCACTCTCAGTCACGACGCGTTCGCGTTTCTAAGATCGGCAACTTGTTTCAAGCGGCAGGGTGCATTAATGTGCGCCGCATTTTTGCCGGCATAGCTCAGCTGGTAGAGCAGCTGATTTGTAATTCAAGCCTAACGAGTTGCGCAGCGTTTCACTGCTTTGCATATCGTTGCTGATGCTGGTAGTTCGCAATTTCGCTTTCGCGGCGGCTTCCGCAGAGTTACACAGTTTTGCATCAAAATCTTGCCCGACCGTAGAACGGACCGTAGAAAATTTCGGCTTGCGCTTCAGAGTCGTTGATTTGTAGAAAGCAAGAAAGACTGAGAAATTTCGGGTGAACCCTTTCGCAAAGGTCCTTCTCTGCACGACCTCCCTGTTGGCGGCCATCGTTGTGCTACCGTCTGCGATTTTCGCCTCGGTGGACCCCACCACAGTCTACGCGCGGGCATTTGCTCTTCTGGCAGCAGAACCCTATGTAGAACAAGGATTTCACGTGCGCGAGGATTACTGGGCAGGCGACCTCGCTTCGGGTAAAAGGAAAGCGGTGCGGCAACAATTGTTTAAAGGGAATGAATATTGGTTCTGGCTGGGAACAGAAGTCGATCATGCAAAGGTGTCCGTTCATATTTATAATTCGGACGGAGAACTCGCGGAACAACCAGACAGTTGGGCGAAAGGCCACTTTGCGGCTGCGCACATCATTCCGAAAACCACAGGCAGTTACTTTATCATCGTTAGCGTGGAGGAATCGCCAGCAGCCCGCACGAATTGGGCGCTGGCGTATGGTTTCCGATAAAGTTGACTTCCTGGCCGGTAACTGTATGGGCGCGATGCCCGATACTACGAATGGATCATGCTTGGAACTCGGGAAGCTGGTCGTGACGAACTCTTGATCAACTCGCTGAAAACAGCTTTCGTATTGGAACGCCGGCGTAGCTCAGTTGGTTCAGAGCGGCTGATTTGTGATTCAAGCCTAACGAATTGTGCAGGTTTTCATTGTGTTGCATAGCATGCTTTTCATAGGTGAATATGCCGAGCTCAGTTTGCGACGTGCCTCGCAGGATTGCGCAGTTTTGCACCAAAAAATTGGCGGACCGTAGAAGAGACCGTAGAAAAGTTCAGCCGTCTCAATCTGTATCTAACGGTTAGGCCGAATGAACGTTCGCCTACTTTGGACGACATTCATTTTCTCTTGACTAGCGAAAAGCGATCTGCGCAGTATCGCGTCAACCCCAAAACCCCTCCCGTCTAGCCCGCCGCACGTAACCCAAGCGACTCGCTTTCTCGAGCGAGGTTTTGCCAGGAAGAACAAACCACTATGGACGGGTTCCGCTCCACCGGATTGCCTCCAATTAACGGATTCATGCAGCGAACCGCGTTGTTCTCCAACGTGGCGCAAAATTTCCCGAACGAGTGAAAAAGAAGGATATCTTATGAAAAGAAAAATCGTTGCGAACATATTCCTTAGCATTGGCGTGGTTTTGGCATTAGCCGCTGTAGTGCCGGTCAAGACGCTTATCGGTCAGGCCCAGCCTGCGCAGGCAAGCAAGGTGCTTGCGAAAACTTTAAACGTTGGGGGCAAGGGAATCACCGTGAGATATCCGGAAGGTTGGTCTACAGATCAGCCGACTTTAAGCTCATGGGTTATCCTAAACGTGCCTGTTGCCCAGCAGAACATTGGCAAGCCCACGGTTCGAGTGCTGATCGGTTACCTGGAGAGGCCCGATCACGCCGATGCGATGAAGCAGCTTGCAGAGTACGCGAACGAATCCAGTCAACCCTCAACATTTCTCGCCATCGGTGGTTGGCCTGCCTTGCAGCGAGTGCAGCTTGTCAAAAGACCTCAACCGGGCAACGCTCCGCTTTTTCCGGATCGTAACATGGTGCAAATCACGACCGCAGTTGCGGCGGATAATTTGCTGATCCGCCTCGAGGCGCAACTGCCGTCGAATGCTGACCAGCAGCTCAAGGACCTGGTGCTCGCCATTGGCCGGAGCCTCACGTTTCCGACAGTCGGCAACTCAGCCGAGATCCAGCAGGAACTGAATACGCTTCAAAGCTTGCCGAGGCGCCGAGACTCTCCCCAAGCACGCGTTGCCTCGCCAGCTGCAGCCGCAACGCTCTCCTCCCGTCTTAAAGCCGCCGGTGCCGACGCGCCTATCTTTCCTCCGGTACGACTGGACAATCTCGGGAACAACGGCGAGTTGGAGATTGCAGTCTCCAACGATGGCGCGAACATCGTGGTCGCCAAGCAAAGCGGATTCGTCACCTCTAACGATGGCGGCCAGACCTTCCCGTTTTCTGGTTCTCTCCCTGTCAATGATGGTGATAGCTCGCTCGCGTTCGGACAGAGCGGAAGCTTTTATCACGCAGCGCTTGCGTGTTTTGGGGCTTCTTGTGCCGCTGCTTGTCCACCCAACAACAACTGCATCGAGATAGCCGCCTCCACGAATAACGGCCAGAGCTTCGGCGCCCTGGTCAATGCCGTGGTGTGTCCGAACTCGGGTGGTGGAGCTTGTAGCGTCGATCAGGAACACATCGGTGCCGACCGGGTCAACGCGGGTACCGGAGGCTCAGACCTCGTCTATATGGCCTTCAGGAACTGCCAGGGCGGGTGTGGAGCAGAGGCCGATGTCACATGCTCCCCAGACAGCGGCGCGACCTGGGCGCCCCGGCTCCCGCTGGAGGGCGGCTCTGACTTTCCTAGGGTGACTGTGGGTCAGGACGGATTCCTGTATGTAATATATCGAAATGGCGGGAACGTCAGGATCGACAAGTTTAACGCATGCACGACCTCGGGGTCCCAGATGACGAGAGCTCCCGGCGGCTTTCCCAAGACAGTGAGCGCATTCAGCAGCTTTGCCGGCTGCGAGGTGATGAACGGGTTTGGCGGACTCGACCGTTGCAACGACGGCAACATTCTCTCGAGTCCAACGGTCACTGTGGACGACACCAACGCGAGCCACGTCTACGCGTCCTGGGCGAATAACACAGCCTCTAACAACGAGAACATACTTGTGGCGGACTCTACCGATGGTGGCGCGAACTGGCGGGCACCTGTCACTATCAATACGAACGTCACGACGCGCCGGTTTATGCCGTGGGCCTGCGCCTCGGGTGGCAGTGCCTTCGTCACCTGGTACGACAGGCGAGCCGCCACGGCAACCAACAATGATTTGACCGACTTCTTTGCGGCGAGCGCCGGCCTCTCTGGAGGCAATCTTGTTCCTAACAATGACGAGTTCCAGATTTCAGCAACCTCGGACCCGCAATGCAACTTGTGGCCGGCCGCGCCCCGTTCCACTTGGGACTCGGAGAACTGCTCGGTTCAGCCCGAGAACGCAGGCAGATGCAGCGTCTCCACAAATATACCCTGCGATTTTAGTGGCGACGGCACTCAGTGCCCCATTGGAGAAACCTGCCAAACTGGAGGTGGCGCCCCCAAGTATGGTGACTACAACGGCAACGCTTGCGTCCTCGGACGTTTTTACACAGTGTTCGCGTCGGGCGTCGGTCTAACGAGCGTCAGGAATTTCTTCCAGTCCTTCGTGGTAACCTCAACGCCCACCACGCTCACCTACACTGGCGCTACTACCGGCGACTACCACGACGATGTTACTCTTTCGGCTGTACTTACCCTTAGCGGAACTTCGGCGGGAGTGGCCGCCCAAACAATCACATTCACCATCGGCGCACAGAGTTGCGCAGGTATCACCGACGCCACCGGCGCGGCGTCGTGCAACTTTACGCTCAATCAAGTTCCCGGTCCATACACCCTCACCGCGAACTTTGCCGGCGGTGGCCTCTTCCAACCGAGTAGTGCATCCACAGCGTTCACGATCACTCGTGAGGAGACTACGTTGAACTACACGGGCGATACCGTCATTGCCAATAACACCACAGCGCATCTATCAGGTGTTCTTCTCGAGGACGGTACGGTGCCCATCGCTGGGCGCACTGTCGACTTCACCTTAGGAACGGGTGCGACCGCGCAGACTTGCAGCGGCGTAACGGACGCTGCGGGTGTCGCCGCATGCACTATTTTCCCGGTGAACCAGCCCTCCGGCCCGGGCGTTGTCAGCGCGGACTTTGCAGGCGACGCCTTCTACTTGCCATCCTCCGCCTCGGAGGCCACGATCATCTTCGCCTTCCTCGATCACGGTTCCTTCGTCGTTGGAGACGAGACAGATACGGGGTCCGTCGAATTCTGGGGCCACAGTTGGTCCCGTGACAACGTGCTCAGTGGTGGGCCTGCCCCGGACAGCTTCAAGGGTTTCGCCTCGGCGATCAGGTCCTAATCCGCCCGCCTGCGGCGACACTTGGACGAGCAGGCCGGGCAACAGCTCAAATCCGCCGGACACGATACCCCCCTACATGGGCGTAGTCGGCTCCAGCAGCATTACCCAGTCGGGGTCGACTATCTCAGGCGATGTGCCCGAAATCGTTGTTGTCAGGACGAACCCAGGCTACCGCCGAGATCCGGGCCATCCCGGCACGGGTACAGTGGTGGCAATGTATTGTCCTCATGCATCGAGTCCGCGTACACTACGGCCTCCACCGACTCCACACCCTCGGCCTACTCCGTAGCGTAATTTGGATTCGGCGCGGTGCTTACAATGTAAGATCCAATGCAGATTAACTGGTCTGCAGGAACGTTCGCGATAAACGTTTGGACGTCGTTCACTTTTTTCTCACTTGAGGTAATGTTGCGGATCAGCTGATACGTGATTTACCCTGGTGAATGCCGGCATAGCTCAGTTGGTCAGAGCAGCTGATTTGTAATTCAAGCCTAACGAATTGCGCAGCGTTTCACTGCTTTGCATATCGTTGCTGACGCTAGGTAATTCGTAATTTCGATTTCGCAGTGCGTTGCGCAGAGTTGCGTGGTTTTGCATCAAAATCTTGCTCGACCGTAGAACAGACCGTAGAAATTTCGCCAGGTCGATAAGCGCGAAAGTCGCGACTAAACCACTATTACTAACGCGGCATGACCCCAGGCCCCGCTTGAGTCGTTGCAACGGCGAATGTGCCGGCGCATGGCGGACGCTTTCCCCTCGACTCTCGGCAGCCTACTTGAGAGTATCGTCGGGTCGGGCATTTCCAGGTGAATCCAAATGGCCGCCGAAGTTAGGAAAGAGATCGAGCTTGAAATCGCGCATGTGCTCTTTCTGGACATTGTAGGTTACTCCAAGCTCTCGGTTAATGAGCAGCATGCCCAGGTTGAGGAACTGAACGAGATTGTTCGTTTGTGCGAACAATTCCGCAAAGCAGAAACAGCCGGTCGCCTTTTAAAGATCCCCACCGGCGACGGCATGGCGCTGGTGTTTTACAGGAGTCCGGAGGAACCGGCGCAGTGTGCGGTAGAGATCAGCCGCGCGCTCAAGGACAATGCGCGCCTGCAAGTTCGGATGGGCATTCACAGCGGGCCGGTCAGCGGTGTAGTGGACGTGACCGAGAGGACGAATGTGGCCGGGGCTGGCATCAACATCGCCCAGCGGGTGATGGACTGCGGCGACGCGGGGCACATCCTTCTCTCACATCATGTCGCTGAGGATCTGGCGGAATATGAACGCTGGCGACCGTTCCTGCACGACATCGGCACATTCGAAGTGAAGCACGGCATGCGAGTGAACGTTACGAACCTCTACTCGGATGAGGTTGGTAATCCGCAACTGCCAAGCAAACTGCGAGCGCTTAGGAAACATCGCGCTCGGGTGCGTTGGGCAGAAGCTGCGGCGGCATTGCTCGTGCTCGGCGCGATTGTTGGCGGCACTTTCTTCTATTTGCGCCGCCCGACTGCTTCAGCGTTGCGTGTGCTGGACAAGAGCATTGCTGTGTTGCCGTTCGAAAATCGCAGCCGCGACCCTGACAACGCCTTTTTCACTGATGGCGTGCAGGACGAGATTTTAACCGACCTGGCAAAGATCGCGGAGCTGAAAGTAATCAGCCGCACCTCGGTGATGCAGTATAAGAGCGGAGTCGCGCGTAACCTGCGCAAGATCGGAGAGGAGTTAGGCGTGGCGCATGTGGTAGAAGGCAGCGTGCAGCGCGCCGCCAACAAAGTGCGGGTAAATGCGCAGTTGCTCGACGCGCGGACCGACGCGCATCTGTGGGCACAAACCTACGATCGCGATCTGGCCGATGTGTTCGCCATCCAGAGCGAGATCGCCAAGGCGATTGCCGATCAGTTGCAGGCCAAGCTCTCGCCTAACGAGAAGAAAGCCATCGAGCAGCCGCCCACGACTGATCTGGCGGCCTTCGATCTTTACAGCCGGGCGAAGTCACTTCTCCTCACGGCAGCTGCCAGCGCGACGAGCGAGCCAGACCGGCAGAAGGCAATTGAACTTCTCGATGAAGCGGTGAAGCGCGATCCCTCATTTTTCGACGCTTACTGCCAACTCGCCCGTGCCCACGAATCCCTTTATGCGGTATCGGGGTCTGATCACACGCCCGCCCGGCTGGCGCTGGCTGAAGCTGCGGCGCAAGCCGCGGCACGACTGCGGCCGGATGCTGCGGAAACGCATTTGGCGCGCGCACAATATCTCTACTACGGGCTGCGCGACTATGCCGGCGCCCTCGCCCAATTGGAGATCGCGCGGCGAGCGTTACCCAATGATCCGCGTCTCTTCGAACTCACCGGCTACATTCTGCGGCGGCGCGGCCAGCAGGAGGAAGGTCTGCAGAACCTGGAGCGCGCGGTGGAGCTGGACCCGCGCAACTTTTATACTTTGCAACAGATCGCGCTCAGTTACCAAAACCTGGGGCGCTATGCCGAGGCGATCGCTGCGCTGGATCGCGCGTCAGCGATCGTGCCCGACAACGTCGAAACGCGGGCCAATCGTGGACTATTTTATCTCTGCTGGAAAGGGGACACTCGGCCGCTCCACCAGACGATTGATGCAATCCTCGCGCAAGGGGCGGACGCCATCGCCAGCGCCGCGAACATCTGGTTCTTTTGCGCTCTGGCTGAACGCGATCCGGCCGCGGCCGAACGAGCGCTCGTCGCGGTGGGCGACAATCCATGCTGGAACGAATCCGGGATCCGTCTGAGCCGCAGCTTTGGCGAAGGTCTGCTGGCGCGCATGACCAAAGACGAGGCAAGAGCGCGCACTGCGTTTGAAGCGGCTCGCGCCCAGCAGGAAAAGATCGTTCAGGCGCAGCCGAACTATGGCCCGGCGCTCTGCGTCCTCAGCTTAATCGACGCTGCTCTTGGGCGGAAAGACCTGGCCTTGGACGAAGGCCGTCGAGCGATCGCACTCACGCCGCTTGAAAAAGATGTGAGGAACGGCAGTCTCGTCATTCAATATTTCGCCATTACGTCAACGTGGGCGGGCGAGAAGGAGCTTGCCTTGCAGCAACTGGAAGCTGGACTGCGTGCTCCCACCGCGTCACTCATGCTGAGCTACGGCGCCCTAAAACTGCTGCCTTTCTGGGACCCGCTCCGCGGCGATCCGCGCTTCGAGCAAATCGTCACTTCCCTCGCGCCTAGAGAACCGCCCAAGTAGAAGAAGGATGAATCCGCGCACCCTCTTTGCCGAACTGAAGCGGCGCAACGTATTCCGCATGGCGGGGCTCTATCTCGTCGGCGCATGGCTGCTGACTCAAGTTGCGAGCACTCTGCTACCGGCGTTTGACGCTCCGAGTTGGGCGCTGCGCGGATTGATTATCACTCTCGCGCTCGGCTTTATCCCCGCGGTGATCTTTAGCTGGGTCTTCGAACTGACCCCGCAAGGCTTGAAACGCGAGGACGATGTGGCGCCTGAGCAATCGATCAGTCCGCAGACCGGGCGACGGATGGACCGCATGATCATCGTGGTGCTGGTCTTGGCCCTTGGCTATTTTGCTTTCGACAAATTCGTGCTCGCGCCCAGGCGCGAAGCCGCACTGGTGGCCAGTGCGGCGCCTAACGAGTCAAAGTCGGTCATTAACGCAAAATCAATCGCGGTCCTTCCGTTCGAAAATCTGAGCGAAGAAAAAGCGAATGCCTTTTTCACCGAGGGCGTGCAGGACGAGATCTTGACCCCTCTGGCCAGGATTGCCGACTTGAAAGTGATCAGCCGCACGAGCGTCATGCAATACAAGAGCGGTGCGCCGCGCAATCTGCGCGAGATCGGCCAGCAACTCGGCGTAGCACATGTCGTCGAAGGCAGCGTCGCCGCGGCCAACAAAGTGCGGGTGAATGCGCAGTTGCTCGATGCACGGACCGACGCGCATCTGTGGGCGCAAACCTATGACCGCGATCTGGCCGATGTGTTCGCCATCCAGAGCGAGATCGCCAAGGCGATTGCCGAGCAGCTACAGGCCAAGCTCTCGCCTAACGAGAAGAAAGCCATCGAGCAGCCGCCCACCACTGATCTGGCGGCTTTCGACCTTTACAGCCGGGCGAAGTCACTTGTCCTCACGGCAGGTTTCAGTTCGACGAACGAGCCAGACCTGCGGAAGGCAATTGAACTTCTGGATGAAGCGGTGAAGCGCGATCCCTCATTTTTCGACGCTTACTGCCAGCTCGCCTATGCCCACGAATCCCTTTATGCAGTAATGGCGTCTGATCACACTCCGGCCCGGCTTGCCCTGGCTGAAGCTGCTCTGCAAGCCGCGACACGGTTGCGACCGGATGCTGCCGAAACGCATTTGGCGCGCGCGCAATATCTCTACAACGGGCTGCGCGACTATGCCGGCGCCCTCGCCGAATTGGAGATTGCGCGGCGAACGTTACCCAATGATCCGCGTCTCTTCGAACTCACCGGCTACATTCTGCGGCGGCGCGGCCAGCAGGAGGAAGGTCTGCGTAATCTCGAGCGCGCGGTGGAGCTGGACCCGCGCAACTTTGATATTCTGCAACAGATCGCGCTCAGTTACCAACAATTGGGGCGCTATGCCGAGGCGATCGCTGCGCTGGATCGCGCGTTAGCGATCGTGCCCGACAACGTCGAAACGCAGGCCAATCGTGGACTATTTTATCTCTGCTGGAAAGGGGACACCCGGCCGCTGCGCCAGACGATTGATGCAATCCTCGCCCAAGGACCGAGCGCTATCGCCAGCGCCGCGGACGCCTGGTTCTTTTGCGCTCTGGCCGAACGCGATCCGGCCGCGGCCGAACGAGCACTCGTCGCGCTGGGCGACGAGGACTGTTGGTCCGAAGGGGTGATTATTCTGAGCCGCAGCTTTGGGGAAGGTCTGCTGGCGCGCATGACCAAAGATGAGGCAAGAGCGCGCACTGCGTTTGAAGCGGCTCGCACGCAGCAGGAGAAGATCGTGCAGGCGCAGCCGGACTATGGCCCCGCACTCTGCGTCCTGGGCTTAATCGACGCTGCTCTTGGGCGCAAAGACCTGGCGTTGGACGAAGGCCGTCGAGCGATCGCACTCATGCCGGTGGAAAAAGATGTCGACAGCGGCAGCCGCGTCCTTCAATACTTCGCCATTACAGCAGCGTGGGCGGGCGAGAAGGAGCTTGCCTTGCAGCAACTGGAAGCTGGGCTGCGTGCTCCCGCCGCAGCGCTCATGCTGAGCTACGGCGCCTTGAAACTGCTCCCTTTCTGGGACCCGCTCCGCGGCGATCCGCACTTCGAAAAAATCGTAGAGTCCCTCGCGCCAAAGGAACCGCCCAAGTAAGAGAAGGATGAATCCGCGCAACCTGTTCGCCGAGCTGAAGCGGCGCAACGGTTACAAGATCGCAAAGTCCTGTTTCCTCCTGGCTGATGGTCGAGGTCACCAGGTTCCCATGATGCGTGCGAGAGAGAGGGTCATGACGAACTCTTGATCAACTCGCTAAAAACGGCTTTCGTATAGGACAGCGCCGGCATAGCTCAGTTGGTTCAGAGCGGCTGATTTGTAATCAGCAGGTCGTCGGTTCGAATCCGACTGCCGGCTCTCAGTTCATGACAAGACGCTCAAAGAAATTGCCTGCTCCCCGTCCGACGTAATGATACTTTAGCGATGTGACGATTGGGACTGATCCTGGGTACGACTTTGATTTCGCTGTAGCTGGCGGTGGTCCTGCTGGTTCGTCAGTGGCCATCTCGCTCCGGCAACAGGGGCATTCCGTCGTTCTATTTGAGCGTGAGGCCTTCCCGCGATTCCATATCGGTGAATCGTTGCTATCGACTGCGAACGATGCGTTCGCGGCGTTGGGCGTGACCAAGCAGATCGAGGCGGCAAGTTTTCCGGAGAAATGGGGAGCACGCCTCTTCACACACGACGGTCAGAGCGGCCGGTACGTTGACTTCACAAACGTTCGGGAAGTCACGAGGCCTCAAACCTATCAGGTGAGCCGGCAGGAATTTGATCGCATTCTGCTACAACGAGCTCGCGAAGTGGGTGTCGACGTTCGAGAATCGTGCAACGTAATTACATGCGAGTTTGCACCAGACGCCGCGGTCCTCGAGGTGGCGTCAGCCGGCGATGCATCGGCCCGTCGGGTGCGTGTGCGAGCTCTAGTTGATGCCACAGGCCGAGGCGGGTTGCTCGCTCGAAAATTCAATTTGCGCACCGAGGAGCCGCGGCTTGCCAACATAGCAATATACTCTCACTACACGAACGTACCACGACTGAAAGGTCCGCGACCCGACGATATTCGACTTATTGCACGGAATGACGCTGGCTGGTTTTGGCTCATTCCCATTTCAAAAGACTTAACGAGTGTCGGGGTAGTTCTACCAAAGGCCCTTTACCGCGGTTTGGCGAACGGTTCACCTGAGGAGACGCTCCATAGCACAATCGCCGATACCCCGATAGTCGCTGAGTTAATGCGACATGCCCGGCGCGAGTGGCCCGTACGCGTTGAGAAGGATTTCTCGTACAGCGCGTCGGCGTACGCTGGCGATCGCTGGATCCTGGCGGGCGACGCAGGATCGTTTCTCGATCCCGTGTTCTCGACCGGAGTCTCAATTGCCATGGAATCGGGAATTGAAGCCGCTGGCGAGCTCCATCGCGCGCTCATGAGAAATGACTTCTCAGCTTCGAGCTTCGCGGCGTTCTCTCGTCGCCAACGAAAACGATTCGAGAGGTTTCGCCGGTTTGTTGTGGGATTCTACACACCGCAGTTTCGCGACGTCTTTTTCAGCCCGGAGCCACCGAAGCTCATCTTTCGGTCAGTCGCCACTGTGCTTGCTGGCAAGTGGGACTCGAGTTTGTGGACCCGCTTTCTGAACCAGCTGTTTTTCGGTATCATATTGATTCAGAAAAGACTTAACATAACGCGACCCGTTTTTCGACGCGACCGAAGTGCTGGTTACCCTCGCGAAATGTCTTCCAAAGATTCCGTTGCGAATGGCGCTTGACGGTTGGCGACGTCCATAGGCCGCCAAACGACCACTGGCCTGCTGGTCGCGCTCTTCCGGACGGAGTATGTGGAAGAGGTAAGGTCAGCCGACGAACCTGGGTTCGCTTGCTTCTTCCGCCTCGGGCTGGGGAATGGGTTGATGCGTCCCGCTTCCGACAAGGCGTTCGAAGAGCGGCGAAGCCATGAGCGTAGTGAGGACTGCCATGATCACCAGGGTGGCGAAAAGTCCCTCTGATATGATCCCGCGCTGCAGTCCGATGTTAATAACGATCAGTTCCATTAATCCACGTGCATTCATTAGTGTGCCGATGCCGAGCGCTTCGCGATTGGGAATGCCAGTGGCCCGGGCGGCTACCCAGCACGCGACGCCTTTGCCCAGAACAGCCGCGATCAACACCGCGCCACACATAGCCCAAAGAAAGCTGGTGTTGAGCAGACCGATCTTTGTATTCAAGCCCGAGTAGGTGAAAAAGAGCGGGAGCAGCAGCGCGACCGTGAGCGGCTGAATGCGGCCAATTAGATCACGCGCAATGACTCCACGCGGCATCGCCGCGCCCATGACGAACGCACCGAATACTGCGTGCAAACCGATGAGATCGGTGAACCACGCACCCAAGGCCATGAGCGCAAGTCCGATAACCAAGCCGGCTTCGGTGAGTGTCCCGTCTTTTGCCAACCAAGCTTTGGCACGAAGCAGCAACGGACGCACAATCAGCAGCGTTAAAGCCACGTAAGCGACGCCACCGGCGATGTTCACCACAGCGTGACTCCAGTTTTTCTCAAAACTGGCAAGCACCACTGCGAGCAGGCACCACGCCGTTGCATCGTCGATTGCCCCTGCGCCCAACGCCACAGTCCCCATGGTTGTGCCGGTCAGTTTTTTGAAATGAATGATGCGCGCCAGCATTGGAAAGGCGGTGATACACATGGACGCGCCAAGAAAGAGCATTGCTTCCGAGCGCGAAGTGATGGCCGGAAATAGGGCCGTGTAATCAAATAGAATCCAAGCCAGGCCGGCGCCCAATACGAAAGGTGTCAACATTCCCGCCACCGACACGGCGATTGAGCTTGTTAATTTGCGGCGCACGATGTCGACTCGGAATTCCATTCCAACCACAAACATGTAAAGCGCGAGACCGAGTTGCGACGCTGGAAACAAATAACTCTGGGTGTCGCGCATTTTCTGAGTGGTGTCCCATGGGAAGAGCCAATGCTGTGCATCGGGCCAGAGCAAACCAAAGAGCGATGGTCCGAGAAGCACGCCGGCAAGCATTTCCGCCACGACCTGCGGCTGGCCGAGGCGCAAAGCAATGGCGCCGACCAATCGGCAGAATAGAAGAATAACGGCAAGCTGAATAAAAAACTGGACGGCAAGATGCAAGTTGTTCATGGACTGACTTAGCCTCGACTCTAACGGAGTGAGACAGAATCGAACAAGGTGAAGATTTGCTTCTTACAAATTGTGCCACTCAGTTGGTAACCAATTGCGCACTTGACGCAATAAGACTGGGTCAAGAAAACTATCCGTTCGTAAAATGGAAGCTCGTATAAATCCAGCTCAACCCGATGGGATGGACTTTTATGACGTCGTAATCATGGGAGGCGCGCTTTCCGGGGGAGCAACCGCTACGCTGTTATTGCGGCAAAACCCGGGAATTCGCATCTTGATTCTGGAGAAATCGATAAAACTTTCGCGGCGCGTCGGCGAAGCGACCGTCGAGGTCAGTGCATATTTCCTGGGCCGAGTGTTAGGGTTGACGCAATATCTCAACGAGTCGCATCTCGCGAAGCAAGGATTGCGGTTTTGGTTTACAAACGGCGAAGTAAAGACGCTCGCGGAAGCGAGCGAACTCGGGCCGCTTTATCAGGTACGTGTGCCGTCGTATCAATTGGATCGCGCCACGCTTGATGAAGAGGTGCTACGCCGCGCTGGTGCTGCTGGTGCGGAGATTCTGCGTCCTGCAACGATAATCGACGTGCAGCTGCGGCCCGGAAAAGAACAAACCGTAACATTTCGCAACGGCGACAGCACCAGAACAGTTCGGTCACGCTGGATTGTTGATGCATCGGGGGTGGCTGCAATTCTCGCTCGCAAGCAAGGTTGGTGGAAATCCAATACCGAACATCCAACCGCAGCGGCGTGGTCGAGATGGAAAGGCGTCAAAGACTGGGACAGCCGCGAATTTGCCGAGAAATATCCCTTCTGGTCGCGCGCCGTTTACGCGACTCGTAACACTGCCACCAACCATGTGATCGGCGACGGCTGGTGGAGCTGGTGGATTCCCCTAAAAGGCGGTGACGTGAGTGTCGGCGTGGTTTTTGACCAAAGACTGGTCGATTGGCCCCAGGATGGCGGGAAACTCGGCGAACGGCTCAAAGCATTTCTAATGAAGCATCCGGTCGGCCGAGAGATTCTCGTTGATGCACGATTTGACGAGGAAGATGTCCACTGGCGGAAGAATCTTGCTTATTACAGCACCACTTTTGCAGGAGACGGCTTTGTGCTGGTCGGCGATGCGGCGGCGTTCATGGATCCATTTTACAGCCCAGGCATGGATTGGATCTCATTCACAACGTCGCGCGCGGCCGCGCTGATCGGAGCGCAACGAAGAGGCGAAGCGGTGAGTGCGTTAGTCGAGAGGCACAATCGCGATTTGGCAAGGTCTCATCGATGCTGGTTCGAGGCCGTTTACAAGGATAAGTATGAATACATGGGCGAATTTGACCTGATGAGCACTGCCCTAATCTTCGATCTTTGCCTTTATTATCTGGGCGTAGTATCCCGAATATTCAGGTATGGCGAGAACGCTCTGCTGGTTCCGCCGTTTTCGGCTACAGGGGTCGGCCCGATTTTTTGTTTTATGCGAACCTATAACCGCCGGTTTGCTGAGATTGCGCGTCGTCGTCGCAAACGGCGAATGTTGGGCAAAACCAACCGCGCGCAGCGGTGCCTGATCCCGGGCTTCAAATTGCATTCCGCCAATCCGAAACTGTTTGCTCAAGGTTTCGCCAAATGGGCGCGGGTGGAACTTACCGAGCTGTTTACCTCAAACGCCTCTTGAGGACGTTCGCCGGAGTGTACGCGAAGGTCTCATTACTACTCTGCGAGAAGTGGTGTTGTTCTGTAGATTACAGCAACTGATAGGGATCGACGTCGACGGTGACTGTGACGTCTTCGGGGAAGGGCAATTTGTCGAGGGTTTCGCGCACGAGGCGGCTCAGATGCATGATGGCTTCGCCGCGGAGCAGGATATGGAAGCGGAATTGGCTTTGTAATTTTTCGAGCGGCGCGGGGGTTGCCTCGCCCAAAATGAATGCCTGCGGCAGCGCTTCTTTCAAGCGGCGTTGCAGTGTTTCCGCCGACAATTTCGCGCGTCCTTCGTGGGGAGAACGCACAGTGATTAGAATCGCGTGTTTGAACGGTGGAAAATCGCAGCGCTCGCGAAATTCGAGCTCCTGTTGAAAGTAGCCGGCAAAATCGTGGTGCCGTGCAAACTGAATTGACGGGCTGAACGGCGTGTAAGTTTGCACAAAAACTTCGCCCGATGTTTCTCCCCGTCCTGCGCGTCCGGCGACCTGTGTGAGAAGCTGAAACGTGCGTTCGCCGGCGCGAAAATCGGGCAGATGCAGCGCGAGATCCGCGTTGATGATTCCGACCAGCGTCACATTTGGAAAATGCAGGCCCTTCGCGATCATTTGTGTGCCCACGAGGATGTCAATTTTGCCTGTGCGGAAATTCCTCAGGGTTTCGCGATATGCTTCCTTGCGGGTCATCGAGTCTGCATCCATGCGGCGAACAACAGCTTTAGGAAAAATTTGCGACACGGTTGTCTCGACTCTCTCCGTGCCGAAGCCCGCGTAAATCAGTGCATCTTTTCCGCAGGCCGGACATTTCTTAGGCACCGCAGCGGTGTGCCCACACAAATGGCAGCTCAACCGTCCCGCCACCGTGGGATGCCGATGAAAGGTGAGCGCGACGCTGCAATTGGGACAATTGCGCGCTTCGCCACAATCGCTGCACAGGAGCGAAGTGGAAAAACCGCGCCGGTTCAGGAACAAAATGGTCTGTTCTCGTTTTTCGAGCCGATCGGCAATCGCGGTGCGCAATTTTTCAGACAAGATCGTTGCCGACTTCTCTTTCCGCCGCTCCTGGCGAAGATCGACAACGCGCATGAGCGGCATCTGCTTTTCGTCTATCCGCTGAGTCAGTGTAACCAGCCGGTATTTTCCGATCGAAGCATTGTGATAGCTCTCGAGCGACGGCGTGGCGCTTCCCAGGACCGCGACGCATTTCTCAATCTTCGCGCGCACGATCGCGATGTCACGGGCATGATATCGGGGAGCTTCTTCCTGTTTGTATGTGGTCTCGTGTTCTTCATCGACGACAATGAGTCCGAGATTTTTCAGCGGTGCGAAGACCGCGCTGCGCGCGCCGATTACGATGCGCGCGCGACCAGAATGAATTTTGTGCCATTCATCGTGACGCTCTCCCTCGGATAAATGACTGTGCAACACCGCGACCGCGTCCTGCACATCGGCGAACCGGCCTTTGAAACGCTCAACCGTTTGCGGCGTTAGCGAAATTTCAGGAACGAGAACAATTGCCGTGCACCCGCGATTAAGAGCGGCACGAATCGCCTGCAGATAAATTTCGGTTTTGCCGGAGCCGGTTACGCCGTGCAGTAAAATCGGGCGCGACTTTTCCGGTGAATCGAGCGCTTGTGCGACTTCCTTAAAGGCTCGTGTTTGTTCCTGGTTGAGAATCAGGTTCGACGTCGCGATGAATTGTTCGTCAGCATGTGGATCCCTGACAACTGCTTCTTCGCGCAACTCCACCAGACCGCGTTTCACCAGCGCGCGAAGCGTTTGGTTATCGAGAGAAGTTTGCTTGAGAAGTTGCGATGCGCGGATCGGCGATTCCAATCGCAGGATGGCCTCCAGAAGTTCTGCCTGCCTGGGCGCGCGTTTTCGCAACTTCTCAAGTTCTTCGTTGTCGATCTGAGATCCGGGCTGGACGAACAATTGTTTTTTCCACCCAACTTCCGCGCGCCGGATGACTTGCGGCAACAAGCTGCGCATCACTGTTTCGATCGGGCAGCAATAATAGGTGCTGATCCATCTGCCTAGCTCGAGCAATTGTTCGCTTAAGATCGGCGCTTCGCCTACCACTGCTTCGATTAGCCGGATGCCTTTCGCCTCGCTGTGATCCGTGACAGCGACCACCGTCGCAAGAGCGGATTTCTCTCGAAACGGCACGCGGACACGGGAGCCGACTCCGATACGGCTCATCAAGCTTTCCGGCACGGAATAATCGAGCTCGCGGTGAATTGCCCGATCAATGATGACGCGAACGTAACTGGGTTTCGCCATAGGGATCCGTTAATTTAATTGCTCGGGAGAGCAGGAGCACGAGATTTGATACCGAAGTGATACGATTCCTATTCAAACTGCTCCTCTGCGTAATGCTGGCGCTGGCCGCGGGTTTCGCTTATCTCACCATCCGATCGGGCGATCCGGTCTACACCTTCTACGAATGGATGAGTCCGGCGCGGTTTCATCAGTATGATCGCATGATTCGCGTTGTTGCAGCCGAACATCAACTCGACCCAATGCTCGTGAAAGCGGTCGTTTGGCGCGAGAGCCGCTTCGACCCTCGAAAACATGGGACCCACGAAGAGCGGGGACTCATGCAGGTGAGCGAAAAAGCGGCCAGCGAATGGGCAAGTGAAAACAAGATCACCGGTTTCCAAGTGGACCAGCTTTTTGACCCGAAAACCAATCTGGAGGCTGGCACATGGTATTTGCATCGCGCGTTTGAACGGTGGGCAGCGCAGTCAGATCCCACTCCTTTTGCGCTGGCCGAATACAACGCTGGCGCCAGTCGGGCGGAACGGTGGAGCGGCGGAAGCACCACTGACATCCCGGTAAAGCAATTTTTGCAGAATATCGACTTTCCCGGAACGCGGAAGTACGTCGACTCAATTATCGAGCGCTACCAATTTTATCAGCGGCGAGGGCAAATGTGACGAATGTGAACGCGCACGCTCAACCAGATTCCGAAAACCTGCGGCGATACTATTTTTCGGCTTGTGTGGTAAGAATTGTCCATCTAAGCTCGCGCCTTTCATAGCGAGACAATGCGACGGGCGGACTCTTTCATAAGAGGGGCAACTATTCTTGCTCTTGGCGTTGTGTTGGCACTCGCGGTCTCTAACACAAATTTGCCGGGACAAAGTCATCCTCCCGTTGCAGCGCCTGCGTTTCAATCAGGCATCGGGACGCACGAAACACGGATCGACCCACAAACAGCGCCCGAGTTTCCGAGCGCCCCGGAAATGCTAGCACAAGGTGAAATTGAAATACCAGCGCCGACGCGCAGTACGTTTATGGCGAGCTGGTCGAGTGTGAAAGGTGCGCTCGGTTATCTGTTGGATGTTTCCACGAGCGACTCGTTCAGTAGTTACGTGGATGGTTACCACGAGCTGGATGTCGGAAACGTGACTGCTCGAGTTGTGACCGGTTTAAACCGGGGCACGACTTACTACTATCGGGCACGCGCTTATGGTACGACCGGGCCCGGCGAGTACTCAGCAGTAACGAGGACTACGACGGAGCCTACCACTGGACTGAACATTAACCCGACGTTTGACGCCTCCATTACCGGCAATCCAAACGCGGCAGCCATCGAGGCGATGATTAACCGGGCCATCTCGTTTCACGAATCGCTCTTTAGCGATCCGATCACAATCCAGATCCGTTTCCGCTACTCGACCACCGGTCCAGACGGTACCCGTCTTCCGGCTGGGTCTATCGCCCAAAGTATCTTTGTTATTTATCAGGTTCCCTGGAGCATTTACATCGGCGCGTTGAGAGCGGATGCCAGAACGAGTAACGATAGTGTCGCAAACGCAAGTCTCCCAGCAACGGCGTTATCGCCAAATATCAAACCGGGAAGTGCGGGCGGACGGGCAGTTGGATTGGACACGCCACCTGCGATGCGCTCCGACGGCACCATCGGCCAGGGCGGACCATACGATGGAATTGTTACACTAAATTCCTCGGCGCCTTATCGGTTCACCCGGCCTCCCAGTGCGGGCAACTTGGATGCCCAGCAATCGACGGAGCACGAAGTGGACGAGGTCATCGCCCTTGGTTCCCGGCTTGGCCATAATGGGAACGATCTTCATCCGCAGGACTTGTTCAGTTGGTCGTCGTCTGGCGTCAGAAATATTACTAGCAACGGTAGCCGTTATTTCTCGATCAACGGCGGGGCCACAAATATTGTCAGCTTCAATCAGAATCCAGGCGGCGATTTCGGTGATTGGCTGAGCACGGCTTGCCCACAAGCGCATCCATACGTCCAGAACGCATTCGGTTGCGTGGGACAATATTCCGACATCGCAGCGACATCTCCTGAAGGTATTAATCTTGATGTTGTCGGTTACGACTTGGTGAACGCGCCACAAGGTGGAGGTGCTGGCAGAGCTGGGATAAGTGATTTCAACAATGACGGCCACCTGGACTTTGTGCTCCGGAATGTCGGCACGCGCCAAACAGCGATCTGGTACTTAAACAACAATTTTCATATCGGCGGCGCATATGGTCCCACTCTTGTAGCTGGCTGGGCCCTACAAGGACTCGCGGATTTCAATCGCGACAGCCATTCAGATTATGCGCTCTTCGGCTCCAACACGCGTCAGACGGCGATTTGGTATTTGTCTGGACCAACATTCATCGGGAGCGCTTATGGGCCGGCCGTTCCCAATGGCTGGGCGTTGGTAGGGACAGGAGATTTTAACGTCGATAGCCATCCAGACTACGTACTTTACAATGCGAATACCCGGCAAACAGCCATCTGGTATTTAAACAACAACGTTTTCATTAACAGTGCGTACGGTCCAACTCTTCCCCCTGGTTGGAATTTGATAGGCGACGCGGATTTTAATCGCGACGGACATCCAGATTATGCCCTATTTAATTCCAGCACCGGTCAGACGGCGATTTGGTATCTGTCTGGGTCAACTCGCATCGGGAGCGCTTATGGGCCGAGTGTTCCCGGTGGCTGGGCGTTGGTGGCGACAGGAGACATTAACGGCGGCGGCAATCCAGACTACGTACTTTACAATGCCGGCACGCGACAAACAGCCATCTGGTATCTGAACAACAACGTTTTCGTCGGGTCCGCGTATGGCCCAACTCTTCCGGCCGGCTGGAGCTTGGTCGGGCAATGAGACCCGCTGGGTCCTGGTTTAAGCGTTAACTGTTCGTCTTTCAACGAGCGCGCGCCCTCGCTTGGCCGTGCTTAATGGAGTTGATACACCACTCAGCCATCGACGACACGGCAATCTGGGTTAACGGTTTCGTTAATGACGAAAGACGAAATCGCTGGCGTGCTGGAGCAAATCGCGACGCTGCTGGAGTTGAAGAACGAAAACCCTTTCAAAATCCGGGCTTACACGAATGCCGCGCGCGCGATCGAAACTTTTGGGGGAAACGTCGCCGATTTTCAGGACGAAGACGCATTGTCGAAAATTCCAGGAATCGGAAAGAGCATCGCTCTTAAGATCAAGGAATTCGCGGCGAATGGATCGCTGAAGTATCTGGAGGAATTGAGCGCGGAATTTCCGTCCGGAATTCTCGAACTATTCTCACTGCCCGGACTTGGTGCCAAGAAGATCAAGGCTCTTCACGACAAGCTTCAGATCAGTTCCATCGAGCAGCTGCGAAAGGCATGCGAAACCGGGCGTGTCGCTGAATTGCCCGGTTTCGGTGAAACAACCCAGCAAAAGCTTTGTGATATCATTGCAAAACGCGCAACGCACGCCGGCTCATTTCAATTTGGGCAGATCGCAGCGGAAGCGGAAACATTGCGGTCTGATCTTGCGGCGCACAGCGACGCTTTGCAGGTCGATCTGGCTGGAAGTTATCGGCGGAGAAAAGAAATCGTACACGATTTGGATCTTTTGGTGGCGACTAAGAAGCCAGAGAGCCTCACAAAATTTTTCGTTTCCCATCCACTGGTGGAATCGATTATTGCTCAAGGGCCCACCAAATCGAGCGTGCGACTGGCGTCGGGTGTGCAGTGCGACCTGCGAGTGGTGAGCCCGGCGGAGTATCCTTTCGCGCTCGCTTACTTCACCGGAAACAAGGAACACAACATCGAATTACGCAGCCGCGCGCTTCAGCGTGGCTGGACTCTTAACGAATACCGGTTCGCTCCGCTTCCGGTCGATCCGAAAGCGAAAAAGAAAAGATCGCTAAAGAAAATTCCAAAGGTGCATGACGAGGCCGACGTCTATCGCGCAGTTGATCTCGATTTTATTCCCCCGGAGTTACGGGAGAATTGGGGAGAATTCGAGGCCGCCGAGAACCATTCGCTGCCAAAATTAATTGAGAAGGAAAACCTCCGCGGCGCATTTCATTGTCACACCACTGCGAGCGATGGGCATAACTCCATCGAAGAGATGGCGAGCGCTGCACAAGAACTGGGACTCGAGTATCTCGGAATCGCAGACCATAGCCGCAGCTCGACTCAGGCACATGGACTCGACGAAGCGAAGCTGCGCTTCCAAATCGCCAGCATTCGGACACTGAACAAGAAGCTGCACGGCTTTCGCCTGTTTGCGGGTGTCGAATGCGATATTCTGCGCGATGGTTCACTTGATTTTCCAAACGAAATTTTGTCAGAGCTCGATTATGTCGTGGCGTCCGTTCATTCCGTTTTCAACTTAAGTGAATCTGACATGACCCGGCGCGTAATCCGGGCTTTGGAGAATCCGTTTGTTACAATGCTGGCGCACCCAACTGGCCGGTTGCTCCTGAAACGAGACTCCTATCAAATTGAGATCCCGAAAATCCTCGACGCAGCTGCGCGCACGGGGACATGGATCGAGCTCAACGCTGCACCGAAACGCCTCGATCTCGACTGGCGGTGGTGGCCGCTGGCGAAACAAAAGGGTGTTAAATGTGTGATTAACCCGGACGCGCATCGCACGGAGCGATTGCAAGATTTGTGGTTTGGAATCGGCGTCGCCCGCAAAGGCTGGCTGACCACAACGGATGTGATGAATTGCTTACCGCTCGGCAAGATTGAGGGCACGTTGCGAGCGAAGCGCGAGTTCGTAGGACGCGATCACTGAGCGCGCCGAAACTTCACGGACGGCCCGGCGGTCCGTCCCTACCACTAAACATTTTCTCTTTGCGGCATAAACATGGTGAGGCATTTGCAGGCCCCGCCGGCCTTGATGAATTCGCTCATCGGCAATTCGTTGCAACGATAACCGCGATCTTGAAGCGTTGCGACGAGCCGCGGAGCGCCTTCTGGTAGAACAATATCCCGCTCGATGACGACCGCATTGCATGAAAAGTGCACTGCTTCCTCTGGCAAAACGTCGATCAAACCAGTGACGTGTTCGCGAATTGCGCGCTGGCCGTATTCGTCGAACGCGGACGGAAACCAAAACGCCGAGCCGTCTGGCAACGGACAAAAGCAGGTGTCGAGATGATAAAAACGCGGATCGACCAATTCGACTGAGATTACGAGACAGCCAAGGAGGTCCGCCAAGGCGTGATGAGATTGAATGTCGGAACGAAATTTGTAACCGCAAAATAGTGCATCCCCGCCAAAAAGCGCGTCGCCTTCACCCTCGAAATAGAGATTTTCCGGCAGCCAACTCACTTCATAACCGCGTTGTTCCATCCATTTCGCGAAGAACGGCTGTTCGCCCGCACGCTCCTTATGCCGAAAATTACTGGGAATAAATTTGCGGCCAACCGTCAACCCGGCGTTCGCTGTGAAAACCATATCGGGAAGTCCGCGCTGAGGTGGAATCGAATGAACTTCGCAATCGAGACTCGAGAGTCGCGCATGCAATTGTTTCCACTGCTTTTGCACCAAGGCTGCCTCGGTGCCGCGGGCGCGGTTCATCCAGGGATTGATCTCGTACTCGATACCGTAGTAATCGGGCGGACAGAGAAGCAGCTCGCGCATAGGACCGGCAATTTACTCGCGAATGCGGGACTCAGTAAGATAATCGGCCAACTCCTGCAGAAACGGTTCCACGTCCGTGACCAGACCTAGCGCTTGCAGGGGCTGATGTTCGACCGCTCTCTCCACGGCAGTTGGATCGATATCGACACATACTGTTTTTACCGTGGGCGCGAGCATGCTGGCGACGGCAAGGGAATGCTGGACGGCTGCCAGCAGCATCACATGGGTTACATCGGCGAGCTTTTGTCGCATGACTTTTTGAGCTTCAATTACATCGGTTGTTACCCCAGGAAGTGGTCCCTCGTCGCGAATCGCGCCAGTCAGTACAATATCAACGTCATGGCGAACACAGGCATACATGACGCCGCGAGTGAGGAGTTTTTGCCGCACGGCCGCAGAAATTCCACCGGCCTCGCGAATGGTATTGATGGCACGCAGATGGTTCTCATGTCCGCCTCGCGCAAAGGCGAGATCTGGATTCATTCCCAGCGAGGTTCCGTACAGAGCCTGTTCCACATCGTACGCGGCAAATGAATTTCCGGCGAAAAGGCGATTGACATAATCTCCTTCAATGAGTCGCACCAGGTGGTGGCCTGCGCCGGTGCGTACAATTGCAGGGCCTGCGACGATCGCGATTTTACCCTTCGCTGTGTGTGCGCGCCGTAACTCCTCACCAAGTTCGCGAATGATGGCCGATTTTGGTTCGTCGGCATCAACAATCGTATTAATGAATTGAAAGATATCAGTGCGCGTAGTTGAACGCTGCACCGGCACGACGCGGATCCCTTGCTGACCGACCACAATTTCGTCTCCCTTGGTAACGTCGAAAAACTTGACTGCCCGGGCCGATTCTTTTTTTCGATCAAGCGCAATCGCACTGTTGCTCATAGCAGGGCGCACCTCGATTTCCTTGCCGTCGAAGCGAACAAACGTCTGCTGATTAGTCGTTACGTAGAAATCGCTGGGAAAAACTCCGTTCACAGGCGCGCTGGCGAGTTGCACATTTGCACGCTCAATCACTTCGGCACCGTGCTGTCGAAGGCGCAGCATCAGTTCGTCGAGCGCGTCGCCTGTTTCAGCCGACACCTCAATCCGAGCGAAGCTCTGGTCCGCTCGTCTTTCGCCGATCTTGATTTCGCCGATTTTGAAATTTGCGCCGTGGGTCAGAATTTGATCCAGGACCTTAGGCAAAATGAGAGAATCAATAATATGCCCGCGTAACTCGATCGTTTCCGAAACCATTTGTAAAACTTAGCCGATCAGAGTGACCGCGCCAGTTGTGCAACAAAGCCTGCTCGCAATTTCCGATTCATGGTTCAATTTCTCTTCCAATATGGAAAAACCGAGCGCGCGCGGCCCTTCGCCGAGTCGCAAGGCGCATCGGGCGCTGGGACGGGTTCTGAATCGAAAACCGAAACGACCACCATGCCTGCCTGCCAAGAAAACTGTGACCACCACAGGCCCGGCGTCGAGTGGTTAGAAAATCATCACCATGCACGAGCATCTGCCAGCTCTCGCCGTGAAGATCGCAAAGGTGCTGTCGATCAAGCCGGAGTACCTGGTGACGCAGCTCGTGGAGCTGCGAATTCTTCGAGAAATGTCGGAGACGGATGTTATCGAGTTCGCAAAAAATCACGGTTGGCGTGTGATACGTCGTCTCGGGGGTCGGCAGATCGAATTCTACAATGACCCAAGCCAGGGCCCGCGGTAGCCGACTACAACGACCACTGGACAGCGCAGAGCTGTTAGCTTACCAATGCGCCAGCCGTAGTTAAATGGAAGCAGCGAAAATCTATTTTATTGCTTTCGGCGCTCTGACAATCGCCGGAGGCATTGTGGGGTACGCCAAGGCAGGTAGCATGGCGTCGATCATTGCCGGGTCAATCACCGGAATACTGCTTCTTGTTGCCGCATTTCTGCTTCCCCAACATCGCGCAACCGGGTTGGCAACTGCATTCATTATCTCACTTTTACTCGCCGCGCAGTTTGTTCCCAAATTCATACGAACCGGAAGAGTCATGCCTGCAGGGATGATGGCAATCCTGAGTGTGATCGGACTCGTCGCGGCGATTGTCGCCTGGGTAAAAAAGTAATCGCGTGGGAAGAATTCGTCTGCGGACGTGGCGGCGGCTGGTGCTGGTGATTTTCAGCGCGCTCTTCGCTGCCATTGTTTATCGCTGGATCTCACTCGAACGCCTGCAGCACGTTGCGCCGTTGGAAGTCGTTATTACACCAACCCCCACTCCGACGCGGCCGCCCCTCATCACTGGAAAACTGGACACCGCGAAATTATTCAACGGCATCACACTCCATTCAACAGTCGAGACGATACCTGGCCCCGATGCAACGACGGAGCGGGGCGAGGCAGACAGCTATGTGCTTGACCTTAAATTGCAGGCACGGGTCCCTTCGCCAAACAAGACCATTGAAGAGCTGGCCAAGGTCAGTCCGCAATTACCGGCGCTTTTGCCCGGATTGGCCACGATGCTCGCACCCGATCCGGTTTCGCCCCTGTATGCTCAGCTCTACGATACGAAAGTCAGAATGCTACGCGAAAAGCTCGCCCGCCTCGATATGCTTCTTTCAAGGCATAACTTTTTCGATTGCCAAACCGTCTTGCAGCTTCAGCATCCCGAGACGCATCGAAAAGCCCTCCTGCTCCAGGCCGATATGGACGTGGACGCTGACGGCTCTGATGCCGATCGGATGCCCATTGGCACTGGCACACCGGCGAATTTCAAGCCATCTACCAGTTACCGATGGCCAAAGAAGGCATCTGCCCCTAATCCATATCTCGCAGCTACCGAAGATGAATTGAAGCGTGCGGAAGCTGAATTTGCGCTTTCAACTACGACTCCTGCTCGCAAACGTGATCTGCGCAACATCATCCCTCAGTTGCGTGCGGAGGTCGGCACTTTAAAAAAGTATAGTTTCCTGATCGGCGCGACCGATCCTTTTATCGTGGTACCGGGTGCATTTTTGCATGGCAGCGATCCGGTTAAACTTGGTGACTACGCGCTCGTGATTTTCGGCAACTCAATTTATCCGGCCCTGGTGGGCGATGTTGGGCCTAATGACAAAGTCGGAGAGGCTTCACTGCGTATTGCAAAAGAGATCAACACGCTTTCAACGCCGTATAATCGCCCGGTAAGCGATCTCAAGGTGACTTACCTGATCTTTCCTGATACTGCTGACACGCCATTTGGTCCTCCGGATTTGGAAAAGCTTCAAGCGCGCTGCGAAACGCTCATTAAAGAAATCGGGGGAGCGAGCGTACCGCTACATCGCTGGGAAAATATCATTCCCCCTTCGCCTACTCCGAGTCCGGTATCGAGTCCCCTGGCGACGCCGAGTGGAACAGCGTCTCCTTCACCAAGTGAATCGGCGGGAGTCTCTACTTCACCTTCGCCGGCGTTTGCGTTTCCCATTCCCAGCCCGGTAACCACGGCCACTCCTAATTCGACGCTTTCGCCGGCGGAATCACCCACCGCAACGCGAAGTCCGCGCAAGAAGAAACGCAAGCCGTGAACCTCGATTACCGGCTGCGCTATCTAAGTTGCCCGCGGTTCAAACCGTTATTTCCTACGAATGATCATCCGTGATGCTGTTGAGGCTGATCTGCCGGCCATCGTCGAGATTTACAACGCCACTGTGCCAACGCGCATGGTGACGGCTGAACTGGAACCAACCGCTGTCGAAGCGCGGCTGCCGTGGTTTCGCGAACATTCACCGGGGCAATATCCTTTTTGGGTCGCAGAGTTGGAAGGTCGCGTGGTTGGCTGGCTCGAGTTTAAAAAATTCCTACCGCGTTGTGCGTATCGCGGCACCGCCGAGATCAGCGTTTATGTCGATGAAAAATTCCGGCGTCGCGGTGTGGGACAGCGGTTGTTGGAACACGCGATCACCCGCGCACGTTCGCTTGGAATCACGGCCCTGGTCGGTTTCATCTTCGGACATAATGAGGCGAGCTTGAAATTATTTCAGCGTCTGAGGTTTGAGCGGTGGGCATTTTTACCCGCGGTAGCGCAACTTGATGGCGTGCAGCGCGACCTCGTGGTGATGGGTCAGCATTGCCCCGCGCGTTCTCCTGTAAAAGCGACATCGCAGGTTCAATCACACACCGTCAACCAGTTCAACGACTGCTTGAACCTGATGCATACGCTGATGGAGTACCGGCAGGAGCCGATTCATTCCAAGCTACTGAAAATCCGGGACAAATATTCCATGTTGCATCTGGACGTGCTGATTCTCATTTACCACTTTGCGAAAATTTGCTCCGGCAATGTTCTCGAGATCGGAGCCTTCATCGGTGGAGCCACGATTGCTGCGGCATTCGGCGTACGCGATTCGGGAACGCGGAAGAAACTCATTGCCATCGAACCAGGCGGCAGCGTTAAACACAAACGGCTTGGTACACGCAATATTTTTCGCGACTTGGAACGGAACCTTGCCAGGCAGGGCGTATCTGAAATGGTCAATACTATCAAGGGACGTTCCTTTGATCGGACAACAATCTCCGCAGTCAATGAAATGCTGGGTGCAGACAAAGTTGGTCTGCTGATTCTTGACGCCGATGCAGCCAAACGGCGCGACATCGAAGGCTATCGCGAGAGATTTGCAGAGGGATGCTGGATGGTGATTGACGATTATTACGGCGCTGATGCCAATGCAAAGATCACTCCTAGCCGAGCCGACGTAGATTCGCTGACCACGGCGGGTTGGTTGCAGCCGCTGGGCTTTTACGGCTGGAGCACGTGGGTCGGACGCTGGCGTGGCCCGCAACGGTGAAATTGCTCGTTTAGAAGCTTAGACGTTGAACGTCGTACCGCCCGCAGCGTTGGAACGGTCTTAGCCTTACATTCGGCTAGGCTTCGGGGCCGATAACGAGATGGATTACACCGTTCGGCGCTGAAATAAAGAAGCCGTTAAAATCGTCACTAAGCTGCTCAACTTCATCGCGCCGCGTGACACCATGCACTTTGAGAAAGGACGCGGCCGCTTCGCTGTCGTTTGTTTCCAGCTCCAGCCAGATATCCGGATGACTCAGGTTTGGCACCTTATCGATCCAGAGCCGGTTTGGGCCAAACTGGAAAATACAGCCGTCGTTTTCTTCCTCAATTAAAGGTAGCCCGAGCGTATCACGATAAAAGGAAACCGTCTGATCATACGTGTGGCTGGGGCATTTGATTGCGATGTTTGCTCCGCCGGAGAATTGCGGGCCTTCGAGCTTTGCAACCATACGCTTGTTTCAATGCTGCACGACTCATTAGTCCGAGCCACTTCCACCGGGCTGAGTCATTTTCACTGGATCGAGCGCGCGTTCTAGTTCTCTTTCGGGCAAGACTTTTTTCTCGCGGGCAATCTCGCGCACAGTGCGGCCGGTTCTTGCGCTTTCTTTCGCGATTTCAGCCGCACGATCATAACCAATCTTGGGCGCGAGACTCGTCACCATGGCCATGGATAACTCGATCAATTCGCGGCAGCGCTCTTCGTTCGCCACAATGCCGCGAACGCATTTGTCACAGAAAGCATCGACCACGTTTGCCAGCAGTCGGATCGACTCGAGAAGACTGTGCGCCATCACTGGCATCATAACATTGAGCTCGAAGTTTCCATTGGCCCCGGCCCAGGTAATGGTGGTGTCGTTGCCGATCACTTCTGCGCAGACCATCATCATTGATTCGCACATTACCGGGTTTACCTTGCCCGGCATGATGGAACTGCCAGGTTGCGTCGCCGGAAGCTGGATTTCGCCGATTCCGCATCGGGGACCGCTCCCGAGCCAGCGGATATCGTTAGCAATCTTAAACAAACTGACCGCAATCGTTTTCAAGTGACCGCTCACTTCAACGACCGCGTCTTTTCCGCCTTGCGCTTCAAAGTGGTCTTTTGCCTCGTAAAAAGCGATGCCAGTGTGTTGCTCCAAATGCCGCAGCATTTTTTCTGGTAGATTAATGTGACGGTTCAGCCCGGTACCCACCGCGGTCCCGCCCAGTGCAAGTTCACGCAAAGCTTCGATCGATTTCTGCGCGCGTTCTTTGGCATAAGCAACCTGTTGTGCGTAACCGGAGAATTCCTGCCCGAGGCGAACCGGGGTCGCATCCATTAAATGGGTTCGACCGATCTTCATGATATTCCAGAACTCCTTCGCCTTAGCCGCAAGTGCGGTGTGCAATTCTGCGAGAGCCGGGATGAGACAGTTCTTTAGTTGCTCCGCCGCGCTGATATGGATGGCAGACGGGATCACGTCATTGCTAGACTGCCCCATGTTGACGTGATCGTTAGGATGCACCAATTCGCGCGAGCCGATTGGCTTGCCTGCGAGTTGGGCGCATCGATTCGCAATGACTTCGTTCGCGTTGGTGTTTGTGCTCGTGCCCGAACCGGTCTGGAAAATATCGAGCGGAAAATGGTCGTCGAGTTTTCCTTCAACAACTTCTTCAGCCGCCTGCACGATCAGCGCAGAACGGTCCGCATCAAGCAGACCCAGATCATGATTCGCTTGCGCTGCAGCCCATTTAATTAAGCCAAGCGCGCGAATGAACGGCCGTGAAAACCGGTAACCGCTTACCGGAAAGTTTAGCACTGCGCGGTGAGTCGACGCGCCGTGGAGAGCAGACGCCGGAAGCGTCATCTCGCCCATCGAATCTTTTTCTGTCCGGGTCGGCTTCTCCGTCATGCCGAACGGTGTGCGCTAACGCTAAACTTAGCCCCAGGCATCGGCCCACGTTCATGGTGATCGAGCGGAGGCGCCTTCTGAAAAACGGTGATGAACATCGGCGGTATGTTTTGCAAAAAGTACTCTGATTCGGCGCGTTCGAAGTGAGTCGCGTGCTGTTTCAATTCGTTGGTGACTTGATAGATGATGAACCTGCCACCCGGCGCCAGCGCGTCATATGTTTTCTGCAAGAGAGCGCGTTTCTTTTCGATTTTAAGGATGCTGAACGGAATTCCTGAAAGGATATAGTCGCAGGAATCAATGCCGTGACTTTTCAGTTCGTGTGGCAAGGAGGCTGCATCGCCATGAATCACGCGGACACGCCGGTCGCCGGCGAACTGGCGTTCCAGATCGCGCGCGAACGCTCGGTCCAACTCGAACAGAAGAAGATTTGAGTCCGGACACATCCGCCGTGCAATCTCGCGTGAATGTACTCCTTCGCCGGGCCCGTACTCGGCGATGACACGTGGTTGGCTAAAATCCATCTTGCTGGCGACCCGTTCTACCAGCGCCTTGGAACTGGGGACGATCGATGCGATCCGAAACGGTCGCTTCAAAAATTGTTTGAAAAACAGGGCACTCACGAGACGCGAACAGTCGTCTTGCACATCGAAGTTGTCCAGTCGCGAAGTAGTGTCACAAACGATACGACTTCTCCGTATGCAAAATTTTATTGAGTTACGTAGTGTCGATATCTCGCTTGACTCGTTTCTAGTCCCCGATCAGTTATGATTTTCGATCCCATCGCGCGGTTAGCTCAGTGGTAGAGCACTACCTTGACACGGTAGGGGTCAGAGGTTCGAACCCTCTACCGCGCACCATTGTAAAATGCTGGTAATGAGGATTTCCGGGAAGCGCGGTCTTCGCCTTCTTCCCTACATCCGAAGGCCACAACCCATTTTAAAAACTCTGCCAGTTTCCCGAACGACCAATCAAGATATTATCCCACTTTAGGCTATCAATAAATCAACAGTATGAATCCCAAGGTTGATGAATATTTGAGCAAAGCCAAAAAATGGCAGCAAGAAATGGAGAAATTGAGACAGATCAGTCTTGTCTGTGGCCTGACCGAAGAATTGAAGTGGGGTAAACCTTGTTACACGTTTCAGGAAAGCAACATCGTCATAATACAAGGATTTAAAGAGTTCTGTGCGCTCTTGTTTTGCAAAGGCGCCTTGTTAAAGGATCCCAATGGTATTCTCAAAAAATTTGGCTGGCAGGCGGCACGCCGGATTCCGTTTACCAATGTTCGAGAAATAGATGAGATGGAACCCATCTTGAAAACCTATATTCATGAAGCCATCGAAGCGGAAAAAGCCGGGTTGAAAGTGAATTTGAAAAAGAATCCAGAACCGATTCCTGAAGAATTTCAAAATAGATTGGATAAAATCCCTGCCTTAAAAACGGCGTTCGAAGCACTGACGCCGGGGCGGCAAAGAGCATACATTCTTTACTTTTCTGGAGCCAAACAACCCAAAACTCGAGAGTCAAGAGTTGAAAAATGTATGCGGCAGATTCTTGATGGAAAGGGGTTGAATGATTAGTAGTGCCACCAAACGTTCGATTCTTCGCTGGATTCATCTCGTCTTTACCATTCCGATACTCGGTTATGTTTATAGTCCGTTTGAAGAACTTCCAGATTACGCCCCTGTCGTTCGGTTTGTCTTCGTTCCTGTACTTATCCTTTCGGGATTCTGGATGTACGCAGGCGTATTTTTCGCCATCATTGGCGTCGTGCTATGGCTGGGTGCATGTTACCTATCTGGATATGGGGCAGCTATCCTGAGTCTGGTCGCGCTGTTCATCGCGCGGAAGGCTTGGTTGGTGATTCATGCGCGACAATCGAAAAGATCGACCTAAGTCGGGTCAACTCTTCAAACGACACAGCGATAAAAGGAGACCTCGGTGAAAGGCGCTCAAACCAGGAAGACGTTGTCACCGGAAGAACGTGAACAGCTCCTGGGAGCTTTGAAAGCCCGCTTTGAGAAAAATATGAACCGTCATAAAGGTCTCGAATGGGCGAAAGTAAAAGCAAAGCTAGAAGCTAAGACGGAAAAACTATGGTCACTCAGTGAAATGGAAAGAACCGGCGGTGAACCGGATGTTGTTGATCATGATAAGAAGACGGGTGAATACATCTTTTTTGATTGTTCAGCAGAAAGTCCTGGCGGCCGCAGAAGTGTGTGTTACGACCGTGAAGGCCAGGAATCCAGGAAAGAACATAGACCGGAAAATAACGCTATCGATATGGCGGCGGCCATGGGCATTGAGCTTTTGACGGAAGAACAATATCGAGAGCTGCAGAAACGTGGAAATTTCGATACGAAGACGTCGAGCTGGGTGAAAACACCTGCTGCTATTAGGACACTCGGCGGCGCTCTCTTTGGTGATCGCCGCTTCGGCCGCGTCTTTGTGTATCACAATGGTGCGCAGTCTTACTATGGCGCCAGGGCGTTCCGTGGGTCGCTGCGGGTCTAAATTGGACTTTGAATTTTTCAGCCTGGAGACCGCGCATCTGGAAGCGCGCGAGTTTCCAAGCACAGTTCGAACCGGCAGGGCCCTTAATTGTGGAGTGCCGTGCTCGGTGCTTGGTCACTTATGGCTGGTTTCGGTTTTGCAGATTCTTAACCGGACAGTGAGTCGACCACGTTAAACCACTATTTGATCGAGATTATCCCATAATTTGCTGTAGATGTTGGCCTTCCAGCAGGCTCCAGCCGGCCAGCCGCCCTTCGCCTGAAGTCACGGCTCAAAAATTCGACGGAAAACCTTACGATTTTTTGAAACTTGGAATCGTCAATCCCGTAGTTCGGAGTGTGACCCAGTCATCCGCCTCACTCGCGCTGGTTCCTGATCCGGTATGGTTTTGTCTAAGGACGCAGCCAAAACGCGAGCATTTAGCCGCGACCGCGCTCCGGCGTCAATTTGGCGTCGAGTGTTTCTCCCCTCGATTGCGTTTCCGAAAAATGACCCAACGTGGCCCGGTTTGGTTCGTTGAGGCCATGTTTCCTGGCTATCTGTTCGCAAAATTTATCTATTCGACGCAACATCGCGCCGTAGAGGCCTCTCATGGAATTTCTGGGATCGTCCATTTTGGAGATCGGCTTGCAATCTTGCCTGAAAATATTGTGACAGCGCTCCAATCGAGCGTGGGTGCGGAAGAGATCGTGACCCTCGATTGCTCCATCAAAATTGGCCAATCGGTTCAAATCGTCGATGGTCCTTTTCAAGGACTTGACGTCGTGGTTACTCATTTACTTCCAACGAAAGATCGGATTCGTGTCCTTTTCGATTTTCTTGGCCGGTCTGTGGAAATGGAAGTTTCGACGGCAAAGGTGCTCGCAGCTTAAAACCGGTCGCACGCGCTCAATCGCGAGGTCGGACGCAATCAAGTCCGATAGACGTGGGTCAGGGGAATCGACTCTTTGCGCCACAGCCAACCACAAGACTTGGCCATGGCGTTCATATTTTTCGCCAAAGTGAGGGTGTTTAAGCGCTAACGAGAGTTCCATGCCGCAACTTGGGTCGTCACTGCAAGAATACTTCCAACTCGGTTCCCTGCCTGTAAGCAACGTGGCCGTCCCAAAGGGGAACGGCCATGTCTGATATAAGCCTTCTGGCGAGGTCGAAGCGCTCGCCCTATTAATTCCTTATGTAGCGCCTGGCGATGCCGAGCGCACCGAGGGCTGTACCGAGCAACATTGCGGTGATGCCACCATCGGGAACCCCCCCAGTGCCTGAGCCGGGAACTCCGCCAACGGTAGGGATCGTGATGACTTCAACACTCCGACCAGCGTTCATATGATCAGGCAACACTACATTTCGCGTTGAGTTGCCTGAAGGAAAGTATTGTCCCTTGGACCGTTCGTTGTTACGAAGGGCCATGCCAATCAAGTGATTAACGTAGCTCGATCCATCGATATAACGCGAAGGTGCGCCGAACTTTGCCAAGCCAAATTCGTGAGCGTCACGGATGCTGACGGCTTGGGCACTGTTGCTGAATGTAAGCAATGCGCCCGCCAAAGCCGTGCAGAGCAAGGCGAGCTTGGTTGTGGGGATTAAAATTATTCTCATGTGTTGCATGGTAAGTAGCAAGGGTTGTGCCAAAAGAACAATACCACTCAGTCAAAGCCGTAAGCTACTATGTTGGAGCCGTTTGTGATGGAAAAGATTCCATTAATCGCACCTCTTTCAGGTTGCAGATAGTAAAGTATTCCGACGAGTACCCGGCCGGCTAAAAAGGAATAACCCATAACAACCACGAATGTCAGGTATTACGAGGCGCGGCCTCGGAACGTAATGATTTCCGACGTTTGGTTTGCAGATTGGAGCTTTCATCTTCCACCGTCTGTTAACTTATCGCAAAGCGCCGAGCCAATCCGAGCGCACCGAGTGCTACACTTGGCAACATTGCCGTGATGCCACCATCGGTGCCCCCGAATTCCTTGGGGCCAAGGAGCGTCCACTCGCTGGGGGCCCCTCGGCCACCTCGCTGAAGAAATCGTTATGCTCCCACTCAGATCACCGACGTACGAAACCTCAGAACCATAGCCGTCTTAATTAGGCGGCTTGTGGCACGGCGGTTTTGAAAATGGTCAACGTGTGGAGAGCGTTTCGTCCAAGGATCGTCGCGTGTACAAAGCAAAAGTGGCCGCCCTAAAAAGGGACGGCCACTCTTTGTGTTGGGAAACTCCTTGATCAGTTATCGCTTCAGAAACCGCCGCGCCATGCCGAGCGAGCCGAACGCCATGCCCAGCAACATTAACGTGGTGCCGCCGTCCGGAACACCGTTGCCCCCTGCGACAAACAGGGTGTAGTGGGACATTGCATGCCCCGATGGGCCAAGGAAAGGAATCGTGATTTCTCCGCCCAAATCACCGACATACCAGACTTGGGTCAGGTCGTTTTGACCGTCGTACTTTGCATAGAGGTATGAATAGGTACCCACGGCGCCGAGGTCTATATGCACCAGGCCTTTGACATTTACAGGGCTCTCATTTTTGACAGCCCCTGTCGCGTTCGCAGTAGGCAGGTTAGCGAACACGTTATTTGAGCGTGTAATGGTCTGGCCGTCGAACGTATCAGATTGGCCAAGTCCCAAGCCAATCATGAAGTTGATGTAACTTGCTTCAGCGGTTGGGTCCGCCGGTGCTCCAGGAGTCACCGTGCCCACAGCTTGATTGAAATTCAAGTTGGTTACAGCATTGGCATTGGGAGTGAACGCGAGCATCGCGGCGCAAACGGCCGCAGAAACAAAGGCTAGTTTCGGGATCAGATGTTTTCTGCTTATTTTCATATGTAAGCCTTCTAAGAGCAAAGGTCGTGCCAAGACGTAGATTGCTTTATGGAAGTCGTATAAGATCATACTCGATAAGTAGTTATACAATATGACCGTTAGTATGCACGGCTGGCAAATCGTAAGTTATTCCGACGCTTTAGCAGCCTAGCGTAAGGACTTCCGACGTTTTCCCGGCGGTTTCTCAACACCTGAACGCTCAAGATGAAAAGGCGCATCCAGAAGGCCTGGAACGCGCCAAGCTAATCGGGTAGGTTTTATCCTGCCCGGAATTAAAATGGTGCGCATGTCATATCGAAGCGCCGAGTGCCATAGTGGATGAACACTCCCTGTGTCGCTGTCAGGAAACGACTACGCTGCTTGGCCGCAGAAGACTAAATCGGGGAAACGACTCGCCGCCACCCGGGGGTGGGAATGGTTTCCCCTGGGGTTACCGACGTGCAGACTTCGGGACTTTTATTTGAGACATCTTGCTTCGATGAAGAGGAAGACAGGACGAAGGAAAGAGAGCATAAGCGCACACCCATTCCAAGCGGCGCATCCTTACTCCACGACGTTCATGCGGCTTTGCAAAGTCTGGTAAATTGAGAGACCCACCAGGGCGTCTTGCCCGGGTGGGAAAAAATTGGATCCGTCCGAACTCTAGTCAACCCTCGCCGGGAGCCAGAGCAATTCAAGCCATCACTCTGGGCAGCGCCCAATGAAGGGTCGGCCTGGCGAGTTACATGTGTTCTTCTCTTGAATACTGAGAGTTAAAGCTGGCCGAACGCCGAGGGGAATTTAGGAAAACAACCCGCGGACACGACAGTTGCTTGAGGACAGGAGAAACAAGGTGCTATCGTTCATTTGGGTACAAAGCAAAAGTGGCCGCCCTAAAAAGGAACGGCCACTCTTGTGTTGGGAAACTCCTTGATCAGTTAGCGCTTCAGAAACCGCCGAGCCATGCCGAGCGAGCCGAACGCCATGCCCAGCAACATTAACGTGGTGCCACCGTCCGGAACACCATTGCCTCCTGGACCATAAAGCGTGTAGTGGGAAATTCCATGCCCCTCTGGGCCAAGAGAAGGAATCGTGATCTCTCCACCCAAATCACCGACATACCAAACTTGGCTCAGATCGTTTTGGCCATCGTACTTTGCATAGAGGTACGTGAAGGTACCGACGGCGCCGAGTTGTATATGTACTAACCCGTCACCGCCTACCGGAGGGTTAACGACCGAGGAAGGCCCCACGATCGCAGTAGGGAGGTTAGCGAACACGTTGTTTGAGCGTGTAATGATCTGGCCGGCGAACGTATCAGATTGGCCAAGTCCCAAGCCAATCATGAAGTTAATGTAACTTGCTTGTACGGTTTCATTGGCCGGGGCTCCAGGGGTTACCGTGCCGACAGCTTGATTGAAATTCAAGTTGGTTACAGCATTGGCATTGGGAGTGAACGCGAGCATCAGGGCGCAAACGGCCACAGAGCCAAGCACGAGTTTCGGGATTAGATATTTTTTGTTTATTTTCATAGGTATTTTCGGGTTTGTAAGAGATAGAAGCAAAGGCCGTGCCAAAGGAACATCTGTCTCGTAAAAATCTTATAAGATTATGCGTGGTAGGTAGTTAGGAAGTCGAGCGGTTAGCCATGAATTTATGTGCGCCGCCGCAAATCGTAAGTTGTTCCGACGACGCCACCATCAGCACGAGGAGAGAATGTGTATAAATATCTCGGGCAAAGGTGATTATAAACCAATGTTTGAAAATGTACCGATTATCGACGATTTGGTGATACCTGGGGTTCCTTGAATCGTCCGAACCATCGCTGCCCAGCCAGGTGCAATTATTTTCGCCCTACGGGCTGTCGGAGCTAAGTAGTTACTCCCGCTCGATATCTGCGAGGGCTCGCCTTGCTTCGCTCGCAAGAGGCTCTTGAAGGCCCGCGAGCAAGGCTTGATTTAGCACTCCTTGGGCTTCGGTCTTTTGTCTGACTTGAAGCTCCGACATTCCCAGATAGAAAAGAGAATTGGCGTTGAGTGATTTTGCCCTGGCCCCTTCCTGTAATAATTGGATCGCACGCTGGTATTCTTTTTTCTCGTAGCTCAATTGTCCCAGAAGCTCGGCTAATTCGGCGTCATCGGGTAACGCTTGACGCGCCTTTGCGGCGAGATCATAGGCCGTAGCGGTTGCGGATGGATCCTGGGCATACAGCGTGGCGAGGCCCTTTTGCGCCGGCGCGAAATCCGGCCACCGACGCAGGATACCGTTGTATATCTCGGTCGCCGGCTTGATCTGGCCGCGCTGTTGATCGAGCGCAGCCTGAGCCATGAGCGCAGGCAGATATTCGGGATCGGAGTTTAATTCCTTTTGGAGCTCGGCTTCCGAGCTCATTAGTTCCTTAGGATTTTCACTCAGCTTGGTCAGAGCGAGAAACTTCTTGGCGTCGGCAGCCTGGGAAGAATCAGCATTGTTCGTTAGGACTTTTTGCATCGCATCACGAGCCTCATTTACTTTCCCCAATCCATAAGCAGCCCAAGCCAAATTATGCAGGATCGATGGATCGTTTTCGCGTTGTCGCGCTGCCTCCTGCAGAAGGCTGTACGACCAAGCGACATTGCCACTTTGGTATGCAATTTTTCCGAGAATGCTGGTTACCTGGGGATCATTCGGCGTGAGTTCACGGGCCTTTTTTGCGTAAGCGAGAGCTTTCTCCTTATTCTGAAGCGGCCCCGCATAGAGTTGCGCGAGTTTGGTTGTCGCCGAAGCCAACCGAGGATTTAATTTTAGTGCCTGCTCGAACGCCGCGGCCGCTTTATTCGCTGCGCCTTGTTTCTCATACGCTTCACCCAAACGCGTCTGAGTGATGACGTCGTTAGGTTGCTCTTTCGCCATTGCTTCCAGCTGTGAAACCGACAATTCCGGCGAAGCGGCGGTACCGTTCTTTAGCAAGGCGAGACGACGTTTGCTTTCTTCCTTACCGGGAAAATCCTTGGTGGCGCTCGCGGCTTTTTGAAGCGCAACCCGGGCCAAATCAGTCTGTCCCATCATGTAGGCCGTCATACCCAGGTGAAACTGAACCTCCGGGCTGTCAGGAATCTTTGCAGCACTCTCCTGCAGGATTGGCAGAGCTTGTTGATAATCACCGCGCCTGGACAGAATCCAGCCAAACGTGTCGGCTATCGCAGGGTCGTTTCCTTGCAGATCGCGGGCTTTACGCGCCAGGTCGTAAGCCTTGTCGAGATCGTTCAGTCGATCGACATAGAGGTAAGCGAGATTATTTAGTGCGGAAGTGGAGTTCGGCTCAATTGCGAGAAGCCGCTCGTAGGTATCGCGTGCTTTTGCGAAATCGTTCGTTCGCTCGTACAATAGAGCCAACGTTGTCAGTGCCGACACATCATTGGGATTTTTCGTGAGTTGAGCCTGCAATTGCGCGAGCGCTTGCGGAAGCTTGTTGGTCGAAACATAAGCCTGGACCAGCAAGCCGTATGCATTAGAAAAATTTGGATCCAGCTGCAGCGTTTTTTGAAGCTCTGCCTCCGCTAAATCCCATTTTTCTTCCGCTGCCAGGATCTTGCCTTCAAAGAAATGGGCGGCTGGCGAATCAGGTGTTTTCTGGAACTGATGCCGAACCCTCTGGCGCGCGGCATCAAAATGCTTTTCCAGCAGATCCAGTTCCACAAGTTGCTCGACTGGCCACAAGCTATCCGGCGCAAGCTCCGCGACTTTTTCAAATGCCTGGCGCGCTTCGTCATTTCTCTTGGCTTGGCGCAAGGTGAGGCCAAGCGCCATCTGGGCTTGTGGGTCGCGAGGCGCGAGCTTTGCCTGCTCGCCTACAACTACGGCGGCGTCGTCGAATCTATCAAGCGACCCATATGCAGCTGCCAGTAGCAGCGCAGCTGGCTTTAACTCGGGGTTTCTGTTCAGTAAACGCGTTAGCGGTTCGATTACCGCTTCGCTGTGTCCGGAGCGAAGATTGATTTCGGCAAGGAGCACGATGGCATCGGCAAAATTCGGATTGGCCGAGATCACCTGCTCCAGCGCGGCCTTGCCTTGATTAAGGTTTTTGTTCTTCAGATACGCCTGAGCCAATTCGTATTTGATGAGAGCACTATCGGGATATGTTTGGTCGAGCCGCTCCAAAACTTCGACCGCTTTTTTCGTGTCGCCCTTTGCCAGCAGCACCTTGCCTTCCAGGCGGTGGCCATCGGCGTATTCGGGGTCGCGGCTAAAAACATTTTCAAGAAGTGAAAGAGCCTCGTCGTATTTCTTATCCTTAAAGGCAAGCTCGGCCAGCAAGGTCCAGCCCGGCAGATAGTCGGGTGCCTTCCGGGTCATTTCGGCGGCGATTCTTTTGGTTTCTTCAGTGTCACCCATGTCGGACGCGAACGCAGCATATTTCAAGCGCTCCATCGAACGAACAGGTGCAAGCTCGGCGGCCTTTTTGAATTCTTCGCCTGCTTGCTTGCGATCTTTCTTGAGCAGATTGAGATCTCCCAGCGCATTGTGCGCGGCGGCCGAATTAGGATCGACAGTGAGCGCCTGCCGAAGCGCGTTTTCCGCTCCAGACAAATTGCGTTGGCCAAGGAACAGATTCGCAGAAGCCAGATAAAAAGAGATGCTGTTCTTCTCGGGGAATTTCTGAAGCTGCTTCGCGGCCTCCTCAATGTCTTCCCGGGTTTGCGCCGATTCTGTTAAAGCGACAATCGCATCCCCGTTGCCGGGGAATTGCTCAAGGACCTTCAGTGCTTCCTTTTTCGCGTCGGCGAAGCGCCCGATGGCCAGATAACATCGGGCGAGCCGCATACGATTTTGATCGTTCTTCGGAGCCAGTTCACTCGCTTTTGCGAGGAATGCAGCGGCGCGAAGAGGTGATCCTCCGTCCATCGACATCGCCCCGATTCTTTCGAATGCCAGCGCGTTTTGCGGGTCCAGCCGTACCACGTTCAGGTAGCTCACCTTGGCTTTATCGTAGTCGCCGGTTTTGAAATAGTTGTCGGCCTCGGCGAGAAAGCGTGTCTTCTTGGCTTCCTTGGAGCAGGCGGTGATGAGTGTAGCCGCTAGAATAAGCGTCGCGATTCTAAATAACATTTTCGATGTTTGCATATGGAGGATGGCTTTGATGCTAGTTGACGTTTGTATGTACGCGCTCCTTGGCAATGCCGAGCTTTTCCATCAGTTCGTAAAGAGTTGGTCGACTAATTCCGAGCTCAGCAGCTGCGGAAGTGATTTTTCCAGAGTTCTTCTTAAGCGCCTGTTCAACCATTTCCCGTTCGACGTGCTCGCGTGCTTGTCGCAGAGTCGTTGCAGCGGAAGAGACCACTCCCCGTTCCCGTTCCAACTCAAGGTCCTTTGCGCTCACTCGCGACCCACTGGCCATAATGACGCCCCGTTTCACACGGTTTTGCAGTTCGCGGACATTTCCAGGCCATGAATAACAGCTCATCGCGCGCAACGCGTCAGGCGTAAAGACCATCTTGGTCTGACCGCTTTGGTTAGCATACTTTTGTAGGAACTCGCGGGCCAGGAACGCGATGTCTTCGCCACGTTCACGAAGCGGTAGCAGGCGGATAGTGACAACGGCAAGACGAAAATAAAGATCTTCACGAAATTTACCGTTGTCGATCAACTCTTTTAGATTGGCGTTAGTCGCGGCCACCAGCCTTGTATCGACCTGAAGCTCTTGTCTCCCGCCCACTCGCTGAAAACGCTGCTCCTGAAGGAACCGGAGGAGCTTCACCTGAATGGCAGCTGGAAGTTCCCCAATCTCATCCAGAAACAGGGTGCCGCCGCTGGCTGTTTCCAACAGCCCTTTGCGCTGAATGTGAGCACCGGTGAAGGCCCCTTTTTCATGGCCGAACAACTCACTCTCCAAAAGGTTTTCAGGAATAGCATTACAGTTGATTGCGACAAAAGGGCCATCCTTACGCGCGCTGCGACGATGAATGGCCGCTGCGGCCATTTCTTTACCCGTACCGCTTTCTCCGAGCAAAAGCACTGGAGCATTCGTCCCGGCCACTTTGCGAATGAACTCAAAGACCGCCTGCATTTGTGGACTGGTGCCGAGCATGTCTTCAAAGACATCAGCGCGCCGGCTTTGTTGCAACTGGTGGTATTCCTTCTCGAGTTCCACCACGTGAATGCATCGCCGAAGGAGTAGCCTCAGTTCGTCCATCTCCACGGGCTTGCACAAGAAATCGTAAGCCCCCGCACCGACCGCCTCGATGGCATTCTGCTTTTCGTTCTGTCCGGAAATAATGATGACCTTGGCCGCGTTATCGATTGCAAGTATGTCGGAGAGCACCGCCAAGCCTTCGTCGCATTCGTTGGGACGAGGTGGCAGCCCCAAATCGAGCAATGTCACCGCCGGTGAGTTGGCCTCAAAGGCCTCAAGCGCTTCTCGACGGTCTTGAGCGAAGTAAATTTCGTAATTCTCTCCCAGGGCCCATTTCATCTGGGTCCGAATGGCTTCGTCGTCATCTACTATGAGCAATTTCGGTTTCATGCTGTTTGATGTTTCAGAGGCAGCATGACCCGGAAGGTTGTGCCGACGCCGAGTTGGCTTTCTACGTGAATCTTTCCTTGATGCGCTTCGACGATCGTCTTGGATTGGAACATGCCGATACCCAACCCTTTTTTCTTGGTGGAGCGAAACGGCCGGAAAAGAGAATTCCTGATGAACTGCTCAGTCATTCCGCATCCATTATCACTCACGGATAAGGCGATCCACTCCCCTTGCCGTGTCGTCTCAACCGTAATCCGCCCGTTCGTGTCGACCGCATCGCACGCGTTGAGAAGGAGGTTCGTACACACGCTTTGAAGTTGTTGTCCATCGGCCAGTATCCTTGGGATCTGATCAAATTTGGTCACCAGTTTGTTTTCCAGTGTGCCATTCAAGGTCGCGAGAGCCTCGGCGACGACGTGATTGAGATCCAATTCTGCCGGCTTGAGACGCAACTCATGGCGCAGGGCGTTCATGCGGTTGATAAGATCATTAATCCGGCTGGCCGCGCTCCCGATCCCGCGGAAGGCGTCCTCCCGGAAGGCGGGATTGTTGAAGTGTGTCGGCAAATTCTCCAACATGAGGCCAAGGGTCGAGGCCGCATTCTTCAAGTCATGAATCAAGAATGCGGACATTGTCTGGAACGCTTCCAGCTCTTTTCTTTCCATGATCTCTTCTGTGAGGCGCAAATTCAGCAGACTCGACGCCACCTGCTCGCCGATGCATTTTAACAAGTCCATTTCTTCTGCTGAATAGCCGAGACCCCTAACGCGGTCTGCGAGGACAATCGCTCCGAGGCAGTGCTCTCCTCCGATCAGCGGGACACAAATGGGATTCCCCCCAGTGCGGAATTGACCACGGCTTCTTTCCATGAGGTCTCGTGCCCATTTTTCTTTTGTTCTACCAAGATCAAAGGGTCGTGACAGCTTGACTAACTCTGCTGAATTGGGCTCTTTCCCCGCGATTGAGCTGATCGAATCGTCGCTCTGTGCCCGCTCGGCATCGGCGGTTGAACTCACCCTGATCAGGCGCTCTCCTTGTTCGTCGAAAAGCCACATCGAGACGGACAGGGCACCAAATGTCTCCGAAATCAGCCGCGTGGCGACCGTGCCAAGCGCGGTCTCATCTAAGGCACTGGAGAGACTTCGAGTGAATCGCGCCCAAATCTGACGAAAATCATGCTGTGGCCTTTTAAAATGGCGGCTGATAAAGAGCTGCAGACTTTGCCGTGCTCGATCAGAAAGAAGCAACACGGCTAGGATGGCTACGCCAAGGAGGACGACAAAAGCATCGATTGGGAAACTGGCCGCGCCGCCAAAGCGGACAACAATTTGAGCCAATACGCCAACCACAAAAAGGTATGCCCCAGTCAATAACACCGTGACCGAGGTCTGTAATACCGCACGTGACGGATAGACATCAATTTCGCTGAATCCAGTCCGGAGGTAAGCTACGGCGATCAGCGCGCAACCGATAAGAAGCGCAGTCGCTTCGACGCTGAGTCGCCCCGAGCTGTAATCTGAGAAAAGGAGCGCCTGACTTCCAGTATAGATGCGGGCACCAAAGATCACCCCCAGCCCCAGAACCAAGAACTTGATTCGCCAGCGCATCGTTCCAACGGCGGCTCGGAACGTCCGCTCGATATTCGTAAGAATTAACACCGTTGAGACGAGAACCAGAACGTTTAGAATTTTTGCCGGGTCATTAAGCATGAGTCCCCATCCACCAACGGGTGGGTTGTAAGCGGCAATGTAGAAAAAAGGTCTGTAAATAGCCGCTAGCGACAACAGTGGGACCAAAAAAACGCCAAGAAGAAGCCACCGGGATCGAACGAGGAAATCCCGGTAATTTGCCCTGGAATACGTCAGGCTAAAAGTTAACCAAATGCCAGGCAGAAATGATTTTGCCACCAAGGCAAATGTTCCCCAAAAGGCCGCTTTCTCAGGTAGAGGCGCATCGCTCGCTATTGCGCCAAAAAGACTTTCCGATGCAAAAATCAGCATTCCAGCCGAGAAACACCAGGTTGCCAGCGACCGCTGCTTTCGGCAGGCCGCAGCCGCCGCCAAGGCAGCACTAGACATGCCGGCCGCCAAAGCCAGAACGGTATTCGGGCTCACAATTGGCTCCCAGCTGATATGATGAATCGCATTGCAGGTTCAGCTATGGCACGAGTCTGGGGCTGATCGCTAATCGAAATCTCGTTCGTTAAGCGAAACGCTCTCTGGGCGCGGGCCGTAGCGTCGGGTCTCTGAAGCGTTCTCCGGAAACCGGAGGACTAAGTTCCTGAAAACTTGCGTAAAAAATGAAAAAACAGGCGCGACCCAGGCGGTAAGCGGAAGAAAGGCAGAACCTTTGATCCCGATGGGGTGCTTCAGCGCGATTCCACTGGGTGAGTTCGGATCTCACTCTTGCGGAGCCACCACAACAATAGCAAAAGCGGAATCAGCGAGAGCGCGAAAAAGAGAGGGCCGCCGCGGCGGTGGATTACACTATGAATCATCTGTGGGCCCACGTTCACGCAGAGGAGGCCGATTACGAGGATACGGAAGCCATTCCGTAAAATGGCGAGCGGAATGACGAAGGCAACAAGGGTAAACCGCCGCCATGGCGTTTTTAGGAACAAATTGGCTGCTAGGATGCTTGTCATCAAAAGAACCCAGCTCGATCGGATGCCACTGCACTCCTGCGCAACTTCGATGGTGATGTTCGGCAGTTGGAAAAACAGTCCTGCCCGGAGAATAGGCGTACCGCTGAGGTGAAAAAGAACATTTGCCACCTCCGCAGAGGCATATTTCGAAACACTCTCGAGCGCATCCGCCATAGCATCCGGCATCGGAACCATAAAAATGAGATAGGCCAGCGGAAAAGCCGCCGCTCGCATCCAGGCGCGACCGAGAAAGAAAAAACCTCCCGCAACAAGACAGCAAAGGAACGATATGGTCAGAAGCACGAAGTAGTAATTGTCTGCGGGGGCTCGTCCGGCGAAGGCCAACCAGTGAGTGAACAGGAAAACGCCGAGACCGCATGCCAGTAACACAATCCCGAATGGAAGATCAGCGACGTGTTCTTTCGCCAGTTGATCACGGCGAAGGTAAAGAAGGTAGCCAGAAACAAAGGGAATCAGTAAGATGTGCGAGTGCAGCGAACTGTGGGCCGCGTAATTTGCCAATCCGAGGAGCGGCTGGCCAAACGCGGCCAGCAACACGATCACAAAACAGGCTCCGCCCCAAAACCGCCACATCTTCCTAGAACTCGACGGAGTAGATTCGGAGACGTTCCCGGCCTGCGCGCGAGCAATTGGGTCTCGAGCAGCAGCTTGGTTTGGTAGATGCAGCATTGCGGAGGGGTTTCTTAGGCGGGGCAGTTGTCGATGCTTTGTTCGCCGCGTTACCTGTGGCCAACCTATCACGTATATAGATTCCTAGTAGGTGTAAGTCAGACCAGCGGAATAGCTATTCCGCGAGTAACCGGGTGTCCCTGCTATGGAGCTCTGCGAGGTATAGTTGTAGTTAACATGCAGGGCAAGACGCGTATTGACCGTATAGCTAAGACCGAGCAAAAGATCGATAGAATCCTGCGACCCAGCCGAGCCCGTTCCGGATGAAGCCGAGCTTTGATTTTCATCATGATGATAATAAATGCCAGTGGTTGAACGGAGCCGCGACGTCAGATTGTACGTCAGGTTCAGACCCGTGCGCAACGTCTTTGTGGTCGTCGCACCTGTGGTCGTGGGCGATTCGAATCCATAGCTCGCCACCCAGTTCAGCGAGTAATTGCTTCTCGTGTACTCAAGCCTGCCTTCAAAGTAAGGGAGGGACGAATCCCCAGCGTTCTCCAGGGAGCGAAATGATTCACCCGCGAGAACGTGAACAATCAAGTGCTCAGTTAAATTATGATTGACTCCGCCGAGGAGGAAATGAGTCGTGGAGTCGTTTGGGGCCGTGTCGTAATTAATCGTTTCATAACGATATTCGCCCACAAGAACCGTGCGACTGGTGAGGTTAAATTGAAGTGCCTCACTGAACGTGTTCTGAAGACGGTTCTGATCAAGCGTGTTCTGAATACCGTTCTGAGAATTTCCGTTCGACGAGGAAAAGTACTGAACGCGCTCGAACGTGTAGCTGGTCACCAAGGAAAGTCGTGAAGACCAATGATAAGTAAGCGAAAAAATATCCACTGTGTCGAAGAACGGGCTGACCACGTTCTGCGGTCCAACATTGGATTGGAAATTGGGTTGGTTTTGGTAACTGGCATAAACGCTGGCGTAGAAGGAAAGCCGACTCGAGAAGTTATGTGTGAGCGATAAAGTGACGTTTCCGGCAGTCTCGTTCTGGCCCGACACATCGAAATACTGGCTAAAGCGTCCGACACCCACCGCAAAAAATTGTGTCCGTTCCCCAGGGCGATTGTAAGTTAGAACAACGTTTTCCCTGGTGAATATTGAGCCTTCGCCGCTCGGCTGTAGGGTGACGTTGTCGTTGTAGCCCGCATCCAGGCCGGCTGTGATTTGAATTGGGACAGCTGGCAGCCAGCCGACCCCGGCCGCTTCCGCTGCCGAACCTATCGCATCTTGACTGACCACTTCGCCGATCGGAGCTAGAAAGCAAGTGGCGACCAAGAGCGCGAGGGGCAGCGAATCAACGCGGTTACGCTTACGGTCCCGGTGAATTCGACATGGCAAAATCATGTTTGCAAGTCGCGTCTCGCCGGCTTGCCAAATCAAAACAAGCTACGCGAGACATAGATCACGTCCCCGTCCTGGACATATTCTGGGTAGAGAGGATTGCCGCGGATACTTGGCCGAAGATTTATAGTCTCGGTGCGCTGTACTCCGTTGATTATACGAGTCAGATGAACGTTGCTCGCGCTTCCATAGTCGCTCACTCCGCCAGCCTCCATAATCACCTGATACACAGTCATGGGGCGATCAAACGTGATTGTGCCTGGTTTGTTGACAAATCCTGACACGATCACGTTCCCTGCGCCATGTTCCAACGTGACCAGCACTTCGGGATTATCAAGCTGATCTTCATAGCGGCGGATAAGCTCTCGTTGGAAATCGATGACCCTCTTGCCTGCAGCTGTCACTTCGCCGAGGAACGGCAGACTTATTTTACCATCTCTGCGAATCCTTTGCACCTGGTCCATATCGGTTTCCTCGGCAAATGAAAGCTTGAGCACATCTCCCGGAGAGAGCCTCACCGAAGTGTGGGGACCGGGTGGATTTGGCAAAGGTGGTAGCGGTGCCTGGCAGCTGCCCAACATGAGCATAGCCAAAACAACCAGAGCGAAAAGGAGAGAGGAAAAACGCAACTCGCGTCTGTGATTAAAAGTGCCTGGCAATTTTCGATTGCCCCACGGGTGTATGCTAGTCTGCGCCATGCAACTTGGTTTACTCCATAACATTGCTGAAGCGCAAGACAAATACGCCAAAGCAGTGAGAGCAAATGTTCCCTAACGGGAGAGCACGCTCAAAGGGTCAGGAGAAGGACGTTCGGCCATGCAATTGTCCGACTTTTCTTTGACCCTTCTTTCTTTTTTGCGGGAATGCGAGTCACCATTGTATCGCCCATGTTGCCGTGCGGTGGACTTTAGACGCACTGTTGGAGTTGGTCTTGGATCCGGCGTATCCGTCGGTTTAAGCGAGGGTTTTGCCGATGGCGTTTCTGTAACCGTTGTTGTCGACGTTGGAGTCGCTCTAGACGCTGTTGTAATTGGGCACACCGTGTGGTGCTCGGTGGCGGAGTCGGTGGCGGAGCCGGTGGCGGTGGCTGCCCTGTAACCAAGGGGTGCGGATACGCGTACTGTGTGTATCCCGGCATCGCCATGTTGTTAAAGTAATTGACGCCCTGCTTAATGTTCGATGTCTCAGCAGCGAAAGTGTTAAACGGCTGTCCGTCACTCGTGTTGTTCCAGATGTAGCAAGCCTCAACCACCTGATTCCAGTTCGGTGGCGGCGTGGGGTTGTCGCCACTAAGCAGCGTGCTTTGTCCAACGCCCGGTTGGTCGATTGATTGATTCACCCTGTTGATTTTGAACGTGTCTCCTGCCGTGAATGACAGATTGCTATTGAATCCGGGCCCAAAGTGGATGGTGTTCGCGGTATTGCTCTCGATATATGCGAATCCGCCAGAGCCAGATGTCTTCTTAATCGTGTAGCCGGCCCATTGATTAACCGCCCACCGACTATCTGAAGCAGTAACAGTGAGGTTGCCTGCGCTTGCCGCTGTGCCTGAATAGAACGGATTACTGACATTGTTCTTGTCCCATCCATTCGCTCCGTCCGCGCCGCCCCACTGGAAAAACGGCGCTATCATTCTGAACGCGCTAAGTGTTGCTAATGTGCTTGTACCGCCACAGTTCGTGATGGTGTTGTGGTGGAACAACTCGCCGCCGCCCCTGTCGCCGGACACAAAGCGATTAACGTGATGACAGTCGATCCGATTGTTGTAAATCTCCATCGCCCGGCTGCTGCGCCCGCGCCCCGGCGACTCAGTGCCGTGATTCCCGATTACGAAGTTGTTGACGCTGTTGTGCCGAACAACGAATCGCGCGCCGTTGAAACCGTCTGTGAGTGTTCCCTGAATTGTCGTTCGAGTGCAAGTGAATGTGTTGTCCTCGATAAATAAAAACTGTGATGACCCGTAGTTCGCTGGCGCGGCCCAACTGCCATCCCCGTACGCTGCCCCGTTCCACGCGCTTCCGTATGGATACATCCATTCGTAAACATGATTCCCAACCGTAACGATGTTGTGATCTACGACGCCGATGACTGTATTCGCCACGAAGTAGCCGTTTAGATCAGTCCATTTGCAATGGTCGAATCTGAACAGGCTCCCGTTCGTGTTGCTCCCCTCAATATGAATGATGCCGCCCGGTGCCGCAGCGGTTGGCGTCCTGCCGCCGTCCTGGAACTCTATCCCTGTGATTCTGGTCAGTCGCGAGGCGACAAGCGAGCAATCGATCAGCTTAACGTTGCTGGCATTGTCCCTAACGATGGTCGCGCCTATTCCTGCGCCTTGCAGCGTGATCGCCTTGTTGATTCTCAAGGTCGTTGACCATGTGAACGTGCCAGCCGGTAGCGTAATCGTGTCGCCGTTTAGCACTGCGTTTTGCAGACCTTGCACACTCGCCACCGAGCCGTCTGACTGGTACGTCGTGGCCCCGCAGCGGAGAGCTGGAAAGCCAGTACAAATAAGGATAAATAGAACGATTTTTCCCGACACGTTCATAAGCGCGGCCTACCGTTCCTGGCGGTACGCCGCGGTAAGTCGTATCAGGATCAATGCTCATCGCAAGGAAAATTTTTGCATTGGGGCAATTTATTTTGCCCTCGGTCGAACCATCCGCGAAATCCGCGGTTCGTTTGATTATGCTTTCCAAACTTTTCCCGGCGCAAGCGGTACATCAGCCATCGCATTCCGGGTATCGACTATGCATCGCGCCCAGGCGCCGAGCTCGCGGTAATTCACTGATGAATGGTTTGTCGCAATAAGTACCACATCGAAGTTTTCTATCGTGGAGCGGTTCCAGTCGATTGATTTTATTCCGGCAAATTGCGGGTGCTCACGGGTTGGTTTGATCACTGGCACATAGGGATCGTGGTATGCCACTTCTGCGCCTCTTTCCGCCAATAGTTCCATCAATACGTAACTGGGCGACTCGCGCTCATCATCTACATTTGCTTTGTACGCAATGCCTAGAACCAGGATGTTAGATCCCTTGATGGCCTTGCTTTGGGCGTTGAGCGCATCCCCGACCCGGTGCACAACCCGCTCTGGCATCCGCGTATTGATCTCACCGGCCAGCTCGATGAAACGTGTGTGTTGACCGTATTCGCGAGCCTTCCATGTGAGATAAAATGGATCGATCGGAATACAGTGCCCGCCGAGCCCAGGACCCGGATAAAATGGCATAAAGCCAAACGGCTTCGTCTTGGCGGCTTCAATAACTTCCCAGATGTCAATTCCCATGGCGCCGTAGACAATTTTGAGCTCATTGACCAGCGCGATATTGACGCTGCGGAAGATGTTCTCCAGAAGCTTGGTCGCTTCAGCTACGCGACACGAAGAGACGGGCACAACTTTGTCGATCGTTTTGCTATAAAGCGTAATCGCGCGCTCAAGGCACGCGGGAGTATAACCGCCCACCACCTTCGGAATTAGTTTCACCTTGCTCTGTTCGTTGGCTGGATCCTCTCGTTCCGGCGAAAAAGCCAGGTGAAAATCTACGCCAGCCTTCATACCGGAGCCTTCCTCCAGGACAGCCCGCAAATCCTCATCTGTTGTGCCGGGATAGGTTGTCGATTCGAGAACTACCAAAGCCCCTCTCGAGAGATGCGGCGCTATCGTTCGGCCCGTTTCGAGAACAAATGAAAGATCCGGCTCCCGATTTCTACTTAAAGGGGTCGGCACACAAATAATCACTGCTTCAACTTCCCTCACCAGATTGAAATCGGTGGATGCGCAGAGCCTGTCTCGCTTGACGACTTCCTCGATGGCTTCTGACGAAATGTGCTTGATATAACTGCGCGCCTGATTGATCGATTCCACCTTCGCGGCATCAATGTCGAGCCCCAGAACCGTCACATCCGCACGCGCAAATTGGATTGCCAGCGGTAATCCAACATAACCGAGACCGACTACAGCTATTTTCATTCTGAATAGTTAAAGACCGTTTTTAAAACAGCAAGCGACGTCGGTCGATCGATTTGCCCTGCCTGAAGCTGAGAAGCTCACATCCCAGCCAGCGTGACGTTCGGAAGTTGATTGGCAATGAAGCGCCCGATTTCAAGTGACGCAGTCGCCGCCGGCGAGGGGGCGTTGCAGACGTGAATAGAATTTTTTTCCTTCACAATCAGGAAATCGTCCACCAATTTTCCATCTGGCATCAACGCTTGCGCCCGCACTCCGGAATGCGTCGGAACCAAGTCATCTTCAGTTATTTCGGGGATGAGTTGCTGAAGGCTCTTGACGAACGCACGTTTGCTCACAGAACGCAACATCTCCATAATCCCATCTCGATAATATCTCCGCGCCAGGTTCCAAAAACCGGAGAACGTAAGGGTTTCAAACAAGTCGGCACAGTTGATGTCCGTCCTGCTATAGCCCTCGCGCTTGAAGGCGAGCACGGCGTTGGGCCCGGCGTGCACGCAGCCATCAATCATGCGCGTAAAATGAACCCCTAGAAATGGAAAGTCGGGATTGGGCACCGGGTAAATTAAACTCTTTACGAGATGCCGCTTTTCAGGGACCAATTCGTAGTGACTCGCCCCGGAACGGGACAATTTTCGCGGCTGGATCGAGGCCACTTTGGCGAGCCACACGATCGCTAAACAGACCTGCGCAGTTAATGATGAATCCGGCCTCAAAGTCTCCGTGAGCTGTTTCGACGACTTGAGTCCCGTTCACCTTGCGCAAGCGGTCAACCCGGATGCCCGTTCGCACAGTTCCGCCGTTTGATTTAACCAGCTCAACATATTTCGCAGAAACCTCGCGGTAGTTCACGATTGCCGTAGAGCGAACATTGATGCCGGCGAGGCAGCGCACATGCGGCTCAATTTCCTGGACTTGTTCAGGCGAGAGCCGCGTAACAGCAAGCTGGTGATCGAGGCCGCGTTGAAACAAACTCTCCAAGAGCGGAAGTTCCGACGGTTTGGTGGCAATGATCACTTTTCCGCAGACTGCATGTTTGATGCCGTGCTCGCTGCAAAATTCAACCATTGAGCGGTTGCCTTCCCGCGCGAATCTGGCTTTCAGACTTCCTGGCTTGTAATAGATACCTGAATGGATGACACCGCTGTTTCGGCCAGTCTGGTGTTGCGCAACATCCTGCTCCTTTTCCAGGACGAGGATCCTCGCCTTGGGATACTTTTTGCCGACCGCCACAGCCGTCGCCAATCCGACGATTCCCCCTCCAATGATTACGTACTCATGCATGGGTAGAATTCGGAGCGGCGAATTTCCCGAGGCCCGGCTCCCGGCTCAATTCACCGCTCCGAGAAGCATTTTCCGGCAACAAAAAGCCTCCGCATATCGGGTCGGGCGAGGCGGCCTCGAGTGGCTCGCAGCCGCATCAAACCGTAAAACAATTCTTCAGAGAACCACTGCTTATTCTGCTGCGTATTAAAGTACCGCAATCAGGCTCTTCACTTTTTTGCGCGCTTGGGTCTCGCTCAGCGGTACGAAAAAATTAGGTGAGCGCAGATCAGCATCGTATTTCGGGATCTCGTATTCGAGGATGAGGTGATTACGAAACGTGTTCCACGTTAACTCGCACACCAGGCGGTGGTCCTGGTGAAGATCATGCCGGCAATGCGTGAAGATTACATCGGGCGTGAAGACTTTCTTAAGTTCCTCGAAGCATTCTTTGATCGGGGAGCCGACGTAGGGAAGAAATCCATCTCGAAAGGATTTCACAACGACCGTTTTGTTCCTTGCGCCGCTCAGGAAGGCGTTCGCGCTGCGCTTGGCTTCTTTGGCTCGCGTTGGATTGGAACACAGCACCAGCCAGTAAAATTCGATGCTCTCCGACTGCTCAATCATCCGCAGCAGTGTGCCACCGCAGCCGATCTCGATGTCGTCGCTGTGCGCTCCCAGGCACAGCACGCGCTTCACACCCTTCAGATTGCACGAAATCATTTCTTGATTTCGTGCTGGTGATTCCACACTGCCCAAGGAGCACTGCCTCGGCCGAAGAGGTCTTCAAGGTCCTGCTTTTCTTTGAAAGTATCCATGCAGGCCCAGTAGCCGTCATGTGGATAGACCATCAGCCGGCCATCGCCAATGAGTCGCCGGAACGGTTCTTCTACGAGTTCCTCGCCATCCTTCATGTAACTGAAGATCTCCGGCCGCAACACCATGAACCCTCCATTCATCTGTGCCCCTGATTTAGCGATGTGCTCGATGCTCGTCACCGACGCCACCGGACTTCATCGTGATAAGATGGAAGCTGGCCCGCGGCTTCACACCCACAAAGCAGGCGATATTGCCGCTATCCTTGAAAGACTCAATGACTGCAGGAAGCGGTACGTCCGAAAGACCATCGGTGTAGTTGGCAAGGAACATCTCCTCTCCTTCAAGCTGCCTTTGGACAGCTTTCAGACGCTGACCAATGTTCGACGTAAGCCCTGTATCGACGAAAGTGATGTTCCAGTCATCGATGTCGCTACTCAGCAATTCAACATTCTTGCCGCCGCTGGAAAGGACAAAGTCATTTGACACACACTCGTCGTATTCGAGGAAATACTTTTTTATAACGTCAGCCTTGTAACCTAAACACAAAATAAAATCTTTGTGTCCGTAATGGGCGTAATACTTCATTATATGCCAAAGGATGGGACGATACCCAATCGGCACCATTGGCTTGGGTAAAGCTTCGGAGTATTCGCGCATCCGCATGCCGAAACCGCCGCAAAATAAAACCACTTTCACAGTCTCTTCTCCGGTTTTTGAAGCAAAGAGTTCCTTTGAAACAAGCCGCCGGCTCAGTTGCGACTCATGATCTTTTCCTCCAGCCAGGTTTCGCCGCGAAAATGGCGGTATTGTTGGGCGCGCAACTGATCGGCAAGCCGGCCCTGCGGCAATTCCACGTCGTCGTATGTGAGGACCGCGTCCTTGGCAATATCGCGCTTCAGTTTACAGCCTTCGACTAATCCTTCCGGCAAGTAGCGGCGGTTGCTCATCTCGTCCGTGTTCACGGCCTCACCGTAGGTCATGAACATTCCATAATCGTCGAGCACCTCGCCTGCTTTCAAATCGTGTTTAGCAACCGCACAAACCTCAACTACCGGTCCCCCTAGCGGCCTGGCAACTGAATCCCTCAGGAGCGCAACCCGAGCGATAGAATTGGGGACCTCGAAATGAACTAAATGATACGGCAGAAAGAACGAGTACAGCGGGCCCTCGCCCATCTTGTAAAGATTCAGGTAATGCCGCTGCTTCGGATCGGAGTGCTCGGCAAGGCAATAGACCTTTGTAAATGGTGTACCAACGACATAATCCACAATCCCACCGAGTCTGCGAAGCTCTTCAATATCGTAGAGCTTTCCAATCTTCATCACGTCGTCTTTGTATTCTGCGCCCCGCGACATGCCGCGTGATTTGACAACCATTCCGGTCGCATTTGCCACGATCGCTTGCTCGAAGCTGATTTTTGACCCATCCGCAAAGCTGGTCACCATCGCAGGATTCTGGCCCCACTTCTCGGCGAACCCTTTTTGCGTACTCGGGTTTCGATAGGGATCCTGCAGCCCCTTGATGTTACCCATGACGCGCGGCGTAAGGCCAAGACCCTTAACCCAGCGATACAGATTCATCTGCAAGCCCGGTTCGTCGCCGTCGCACGCTGAGAGAATCACTCCGTATTTATCAGCGTAGGTCTGGAGAATCGGGCCAATTGTCGCATCTAGTTCTGCATTGAGCAGCACAACGTCTTTGCCGTGTTTGAATGCCTCGATGTACCAGATGCGCTCCGAACTCCACAGACCCAGTCGTGTCCACTATTAGATCCACGTGCTCCGAACGCGCCAGTAACATGACATCCTGAGTAAAGGCTGGCTTCCCTGCACGGATAGCATCGTCTAACTGATTCTGGGTGACAGCTTCGATGGGATTCTCCAGGCCGGAATAATGCAGCACATGGAGCGCCTTCTGCGGCTTGCGGCTATAAATGGCGACCATGCTCATTGCGGGGACGCTGTTCACAATCTGGTTGGTAAGCCCTTGCGCCATGAACCCGGCCCCCAGAATTGCGACCTTGATCGGATTGCCTTGCTCCTCTCGTGCTTCCAAAGCCTTATCGACGATAACCATGAATGATTACTCCTGTGTGTGTTATCTAAACAGTCATACGCCGCCTGAGCTCTGGCTCGATGTGCTCCAGCAACTTGAACTGTTGATCTTTCTCCGAAATTACCGTCACCGGCAGCGGCCACTCGAGGCTGAGCCGCGGATCGTCGTGCATGAGGCCGCTCTCATAGTCGGGCGCATAGAACTCGCCGACCTGATAGCTTGTCTCTGTGTTGTCGTGCAACGTCTGATAACCATGCGCGAAACGTTCTGGCACGTAGAGCGCGCGGCCATTCTCCTCGTTCAACTCGACTGCAATATCCTGGAGGTAAGTCGGGCTTTCCGGGCGTAGGTCGACAATGATGTCGAGAATCGCGCCGCGTGTGCAACGTACCAGTTTGGTCTCCGCTGCTGGGGGGAATTGGAAATGCATTCCCCGCAGCGTGCCCTTCTTATAGTTATAGGCGACATTTGCCTGCGCGATAAATGGCTTGAGTCCATGGGCCGCGAATTCTTTCTGGCAAAAGGCGCGTGCGAAAAAACCTCGTGAGTCCTCCCTGCGTTCCAGGTCAACAATGTAGGCTCCCGCGAGCTTTGTTTCACTGAATTGCATGGGGTATTCTAAATCTTGTTACTTGCTGTTAATGTTGGCTTCGTTCCAGCATTGAACCACACACATTTGATAACCAAACGGTTAGCGATGACTCATGAGTTTACCCGCCCTGTTACCTCCGGTTGGGTCATGCCCTCAATATCGCGGTTCGGGAGGAATAATTGTTGGTGAACCTGTTGTCACGCTTACCACACCTGAATAGTCTTTGAGCTTCCCTTTCGCGTCCCTCGTCAAAACGCGATAACTGTAGTTGCCACCTGCTGCCAATCCCGTGTCAGTGTAGCTCGTTCCGGTAGTCGTTGCCAGATGCACAAACCGCGTGCTTGCCGGGTCCTTCCGCTCTACTTCATACTTGGTGGCACGGACGTTGCCGGATGCTGCCACCCAAGTCAGCTTGACTTGACTCACTCCTAATGCCGTGGCCACAAGATTACCGGGCACACTTGGTTCCAGTGGCGTATATGGCATTAGAGGCCCCATGGGTCCCAGATTGCCCCCCTCCCAATTATCGATCGTGAGATTAGCATCGGTTCGCGAAAATATCCCTATGCCGGGGCTGCCTCCAGCGAGGTTCTCTGTTGCGTCGGTATAGGTCAGCACCGGGTTTCCGTTTCTCAGCAATCTCAACTGCACGGGGTTAGACCCCACCGCCTCCAGCCTGACAATATCGCCAGGCACCCATGTCTCGGTAGTGCCCGTAGCCAAGGAATAATAAAGCCCGTCCTTTCGGAGATAGAGACGGTAGTCGTTAACGTCAAATACAAAGGCCATATAGAATCGATCGATTCCGGCTTGTACGCGAGCAATCACTCCATTCCATGGTCCCACGTTTCTCATCTGCACCTGAGAATACTGATCCTGGTTAAACGTGCTTCCCACCCAATAGGCGTAACAGTGTGCGTTGTCGGTGTCGGGCGTCACTGCGTTGTCGAGAATGATCAACGTCTGTTCCGACGCCGGTGCCGGTTTGACCCAGTTGAGGCCCAGTCCTCCGTCCACCCGATTAAAACCATCACTAGCCGCAATACCGGCCAGCGTTGTCGTGTTCGCCATCCCCGAATATTGACTCAGGTTCTGCGCGGCATCGACTGCGCGGACCCGGTATCTGTAGTTGCTCCCGGCGGCTAAGCCTGTGTCATTATAGCTAGTCGTGGTGGTTGTCCCAACCTGAGCAAAACCCGGGGCCCCAGGATTCCGCCGCTCAACGCGATAGCCTGTAACACGTACGTTATCGGTTGACGCAGTCCAACTCAGGTTGACCTGACTCACACCTAATGTACTCGCAACCAGATTCGACGGCGCACTTGGCGGTTGCGTGTCCGTTGGCAGATTCCCACCCTGCCAGTTATCCAGCGTTAAATCCTCGCCAGTGGGCGAATAAATTCCAATTCCTGGGCTTCCGCCCGTTTTCACCTCTGCATTCGAACTGCTCGTCCAATTCAAGACCGCACTTCCGTTGTGGTAAAGCGTCACATTCACGGGATTAACGCTTCCCGTTACCCCCAGCATTAACGCATCGCCCACTTGCCATGTCTCCGTCGTTCCAGTGGCCAGCAGAAAATAACCACCGTCCCATCTTCGATAGATCCGATAGTCGTTCTGCCCCGCAACAACCCCGAGGTAAAAACGGTCCAAAATCCCATCCGCCCGCACGATTACGCCAGGCCACGACCCGATCTTCGTGATTGCAATTTGCGAGTACTGATCGTCGGTGAAGCTGTTGGCTGACCAAAAAGCGAAATTGTTGCTGTTCTCGACATCTGCTTCTACCTGGCCGCTAAAAATAACCAGGTTGTTTTCCGACGCGGCGGGCTTTGTCCAATTGAGCCCCAGTCCACCATCTTGGCGATTGAAGTTGTCTGCTAAGAATCCCGGCGTAGGTGTTGCGGTAGGAGTTGCCGTCGGCGTGGCAGTCGGCGTTGGGGTCGGTGGTGGCGGAGTGGGCGTTGGTGTGGGGGTCGGTGGTGGCGGAGTGGGCGTTGGTGTGGGCGGTGGCGGAGTCGGAGTTGGTGTTACAATTGGAGTACCAGTAGGAGTCGGCGTCGGTGTTGTCGTCGGGCAATTCTCGCTGCCGATGGTGATAAATGTTCCCGGGGAGCTTTGGTTGTTGTACTCGGTTGTAACCCAGGCAGCGCTTCGGACAGAGGAACTTAACTTGACTTCATCCAGATACGTCGCAGGCCAAAACACGGTTTCATCTGATTGCCCCATTAAATGAAGAAGATAGTTTCCAAAGTTGGCGCTCGCGGTGTTGTCGCTAAACGTTTGCGTAATTGTCTGCGCTACCCCGTCAACGTATGCTGTCACGTTCAGTGCCGCTCCAAGGGTTGTGTCGTATGTGAAAACAACATGATGAACCCCGGCTGACGGCCTGGTGAATTTTCCTCCGTTATGAAGCCCATTGTTGCCTGCCGCCCATACTCCCCACGTGCCCGCTTCGTTGGGTGTACTGGAAAACGAGTTGCTATTGAAATACCAGTTCGTACTGGCAAATTGAGCAAGAGCCGCAAAGTTAGAGGAGTAACCTGTTATGTTCACCCATGCAGATAGGGTTACCTTGTTTGTCCCCAGGTTGATCGAGCTTGTAGTTTTAAGACACTGAGATGTTCCATTAAACGGACCTGCTCCCCCGGATATTTTTCCGGTCGTAGCCCCAGTTGCTCCCACGTTTGCAAGACTGCTTCCGTTGCTCGTGCTGTCATTCAGCGATAGGGTAGAGCCGTTGCCCAGATGCCACACAGCCTTGAAGTTTAAGTCCCAGGTATTGGGCGGATCGGACTGGTTTGTATTGATCGAGCTGTCTCCATACATCAGGTAAAAGACCGTGTCGGTTGAACTGGACACAGACGGGATCTTTACCCATGCGATCAGGTTGCCGGTTGTACCATCGTATTTCTCAACTTCCCATTTGAGCTTCGTAGTCCCTCCGGAGTCAGCATAAAAACCGATGTCGTATCCGTTGGCATTGGCTACGTGGCCACCGTTGGCAATCGTCTTAAGCGCCGGATCAGTGAGGCTGACCAGTACCGTGAAATTGGACTGTGTACTGGGCACCTTGGTATGGTCGATCGTCAGTGGCCGCTGACATGCTACAGTTGGCCCCGGTGTTGGTGTCGGCGTTGGTGTCGGTGGTGGCGGAGTGGGCGTTGGTGTGGGGGTCGGTGGTGGCGGAGTGGGCGTTGGTGTGGGCGGTGGCGGAGTCGGAGTTGGTGTTACAATTGGAGTACCAGTAGGAGTCGGCGTCGGTGTTGTCGTCGGGCAATTCTCGCTGCCGATGGTGATAAATGTTCCCGGGGAGCTTTGGTTGTTGTACTCGGTTGTAACCCAGGCAGCGTTTCGGACAGAGGAACTTAACCTGACTTCATCCAGATACGTCGCAGGCCAAAACACGGTTTCATCTGATTGCCCCATTAAATGAAGAAGATAGTTTCCAAAGTTGGCGCTCGCAGTGTTGTCGCTATACGTTTGAGTAATTGTTTGCGCTACCCCGTCAACGTATGCTGTCACGTTCAGTGCCGCTCCAAGGGTCGTGTCGTATGTGAAAACAACATGATGAACCCCGGCTGACGGCCTGGTGAATTTTCCTCCGTTATGAGACCCGCTGTTTCCTGCCGCCCATACTCCCCACGTGCCCGCTTCGTTGGGTGGTACTGGAAAACGAGTTGTTGTTGAAATACCAGTTCGTACTGGCAAATTGAGCAAGGGCCGCAAAATTAGAGGAGTAACCTGTTATGTTCACCCATGCAGATAGGGTTACCTTGTTTGTCCCCAGGTTGATCGGGCTAATCGTTTTAAGACACTGAGATGTTCCGTTAAACGGACCTGCTCCCCCGGATATTTTTCCGGTCGTAGCCCCAGTTGCTCCCACGTTTGCAAGACTGCTTCCATTGCTCGTGCTGTCAGAAAGCGACAGTGTAGAGCCGTTGCCCAGATGCCACACAGCCCTGAAGTTTAAGTCCCAGGTATTGGGCGGATCGGACTGGATTGTATTGATCGAGCTATCGCCATACATCAGGTAAAAGACCGTGTCGGTTGAACTGGACACAGACGGGATCTTTACCCATGCGATCAGGTTGCCGGTTGTACCATCGTATTTCTCAACTTCCCATTTGAGCTTCGTAGTCCCTCCGGAGTCAGCATAAAAACCGATGTCGTATCCGTTGGCATTGGCTACGTGGCCACCGTTGGCAATCGTCTTAAGCGCCGGATCAGTGAGGCTGACCAGTACCCGTGAAATTGGACTGTGTGCTGGGAACCTTGGTATGGTCGATCGTCAGTGATCGTTGACATGCTACAGTCGGCCCCGGTGTTGGTGTTGCCGTTGGTGTCGGTGGGGGAGGCGTGGCAGTCGGCGTTGGGGTCGGTGGTGGCGGAGTGGGCGTTGGTGTGGGGGTCGGTGGTGGCGGAGTGGGCGTTGGTGTGGGCGGTGGCGGAGTCGGAGTTGGTGTTACAATTGGAGTACCAGTAGGAGTCGGCGTCGGTGTTGTCGTCGGGCAATTCTCGCTGCCGATGGTGATAAATGTTCCCGGGGAGCTTTGGTTGTTGGTACTCGGTTGTAACCCAGGCAGCGTTTCGGACAGAGGAACTTAACTTGACTTCATCCAGATACGTCGCAGGCCAAAACACGGTTTCATCTGATTGCCCCATTAAATGAAGAAGATAGTTTCCAAAGTTGGCGCTCGCGGTGTTGTCGCTAAACGTTTGCGTAATTGTCTGCGCTACCCCGTCAACGTATGCTGTCACGTTCAGTGCCGCTCCAAGGGTTGTGTCGTATGTGAAAACAACATGATGAACCCCGGCTGACGGCCTGGTGAATTTTCCTCCGTTATGAAGCCCATTGTTGCCTGCCGCCCATACTCCCCACGTGCCCGCTTCGTTGGGTGTACTGGAAAACGAGTTGCTATTGAAATACCAGTTCGGTACTGGCAAATTGAGCAAGAGCCGCAAAGTTAGAGGAGTAACCTGTTATGTTCACCCATGCAGATAGGGTTACCTTGTTTGTCCCCAGGTTGATCGAGCTTGTAGTTTTAAGACACTGAGATGTTCCATTAAACGGACCTGCTCCCCCGGATATTTTTCCGGTCGTAGCCCCAGTTGCTCCCACGTTTGCAAGACTGCTTCCGTTGCTCGTGCTGTCATTCAGCGATAGGGTAGAGCCGTTGCCCAGATGCCACACAGCCTTGAAGTTTAAGTCCCAGGTATTGGGCGGATCGGACTGGTTTGTATTGATCGAGCTATCGCCATACATCAGGTAAAAGACCGTGTCGGTGGAACTGGACACAGAGGGGATCTTTACCCATGCGATCAGGTTGCCGGTTACACCATCGTATTTCTCAACTTCCCACTTGAGCTTCGTAGTCCCCCCGGAGTCAGCGTAAAACCCGATGTCATATCCGTTCGCATTAGCTACGTGACCACCATTGGCAACAGTCTTAAGCGCAGGATCACTGAGGCTGACCAGTGCCGTGAAATTAGACTGCGTGCTGGGTACCTTGGTATGGTCGATCGTCAGTGGCCGCTGACATGCTACAGTCGGTCCCGGCGTAGGCGTAGCCGTGGGTGTCGGCGTCGGGCTGGGTGTAGGTGAACCCGCATTCACCGTGACCAGGAAGCTCGGACTGGTGTTATTGGGCCCATCATTTACCGTGACCGTGATCGTCGCATTTCCCGTTTGTCCAGCCGTCGGTGTTACAGTTACGGTGCGGTTGGCGCCGGAGCCTCCGAACACGATGTTCTGATTAGGTATCAGCCCCAGGTTAGATGACACCCCGCTCAATTGCAGATTTGCCGGTGCGACTTGCACGTCGCCCACGGTGAACGGAATCGGACCGGTGGAACCATTTTGAGGAATAGTTTGATCGGGGATGTTAGAAATCGTCGGCGGGGTATCCGGCCCACAATCTGGATAGAGCCGCACCTCCTGAGTCGTCGCCAACCCTTGCGGATCCGTCACCGTCAGAAGAATCCGATAGTAATAGATGTTGATGCCATCGCAGCCGGTTGGATCGAGCACGGCTGTGGTGGAATGGTTCGTATCCGAGTAAACGAGATGGTTGTGATCATTATGATGCAGCAACACCTGCCATTGATAAGATAGTTGAGGGTCGCTCGACTGGGCGTCGTTGACCGTCGCCGTCAGGTTGATCGTGGTTGGATTGAACGGCGAATACAGCGTGCCATTCACCGGGCTGGTGATAGTAACGTTGGGAGGCGTGTTGTTTACCGAGATAATTAAGGTCGCTTGCGCCGACAAATTACCGGTGTCAGTCACCGTCAGGGTCACAACGTACTCCGTTGGCACGCCTGGTGTGGCGGTAAAGGTGTGGGCGGGGTTGGCCTGCGTGCTCACAGGCGAACCATCACCAAAGTTCCACGAATAGGTGATCTGCTGGTTATCGGGATCGTGTACGAGCCGTTGCTACTGAACTGCACCGCCAGGGGCGTGGCGCCATAATATCGATCCGCGGAGGCAACTGCGATCGGCGTCCGATTACCAGTATAGGAAAGTTGCTTGAGCGCCCCCCCATTGTAGTCGTAAGTGATGTAATAAAGGGTGCCATCGACAGGATGCTGGACCATGTCGACAACGGCGCCGGCCGCAGTCGCAAAACTACCCAGTGCAACCGGCTTGTTATTCGCATCGAAGGTGAGGGTTTTGATCAACCCCTGACCCCAGTCGGCAAAATAATATCGGTTTTGATAGGCCGCCGGAAAGTTCGTGCCGGTGTAACCAGTACCTCCAATAGCGCAGTTTCCGCTGAACGGCGTTCCGGACACCGGCGATCCGGGATCTCCCACGTTAGCTACCTGAGCATCGCCCGAGGCGCCGTAAATCGGCGTACGTGTGATTGGGGAGCCGTGATTCCAATCAAGCACTGGCCGAGTGTGGAGAAACTGCGGGATAGAACTGGGTATGTTCTGCGAAGCGTTGCAGGGATTTGCGAACGGCGGCTGCCCGGCCGGATCCAGAGTGTCTTCGTGAAGTAGTTGGTTGAAAGAAAAATACTGGTTGCACCCCGCGGCGGGAAACAACGGGTTGGGAGCGTCCTGGTTGGCGATGTTGAAATTATTATAGGGCGAGTTGAGACTCAATCCTTCATACCGCGGCCACCCAAAGTTGTCTTTTGCGCCGGTCACCACGTCCAATGCTTCCCAAGTACCCCAACCAACATGCCCAAGGTACAGGACGCCGGGGTTGCCGTCGGGTGGAAAATGGCTGCCCGTGTTGGGCTGCAGGCCCATGCGGAACGGATTGCGCAGTCCTAGTGCCCAAACCCGTGAGCGCGGCGACCTGGGATTGGCGGTGTCGTAGTAAGGATTGCTGGGTATACCGTTGCCCGTGGCCGGATCAATCCGCAGCACCTTTCCGTTCAGGGAATCAACCAATTGAGCGCGGAAAGCCCCTACATCTTCCTTCGGGCGGAGAATGCCATCGGCCAGAGCTTGTGGAGCATAACTACCCGTTTGAGCGCCACCAACGTCGGTGGTTTGCCAGCTGGCGCCGTCTCCGCAGGACAACAACAATGTGCCATCCTCACCGAAAACCAAGCTCCCAACTCCATGAGTTTCGGAGCAAATTGGGATTCCCGTCTGCCTCGTTTCGCCAATCAGGATTTGCCGGCTGGCTGGATCCACTGAGCGAAAGCCATCTGCCGATCGACATGTGTACCGGGTTAGGCGGCCGATCGTCGCAGCGTTGTATTCATTTGCATTGGGATCGTAATCGGGATCCCCGAAATGGAAAAGATAGTATCGATCCACGACGTACAACACATAGATGTAACCATTGACTCGAAACTCGGGATCCAGCGCAAAGCCCAGCATCCCGTGGTCACCCCATTTGCCGACTTCGTCATGGATGTCGAGCAGGAGCGTATAATTAGCGTCTCCCGGATCTTTGAACCAGATTTGGCCCGTTCCTTCGGACACATACATGCGCCCGTTGCTTTCGAAAGTGACTTCGACGGCGTTGGTCCATGGTCCCGAAATTGTAGTTTCAGTAAACCCGGGAGGCACCGTCGCCGCGAGGAGATTACCCCCCAAGACAAGGCCCCACGCCACCACCGCTAACCGAACGAACGTACTAACCTGTCTCATTCGCAGAGTGCTGGCTCCGACCGTTCCCTTGACGCCGCGCGCCCAGATTCCAAAAAGATAAAGGGCTTTCCTCAGCATCACTGATGTACGATTTGCTTTCGTTGTATCGACGCTCGTTTCCTAGGTCAACGACTGGCGCGTCGTCTTTTCCGATGCGCGATCACCGAGGCCAACACTTGCCGATCGCATCAATACCTTCTCCGGAAACTGCAAGACGAAGTTTCCGAAAATGTTAAGTAGCGTTTGGGCCATGGGTTACGGCTCCGAGAGCGAGGCGTGCGATTCTCGAATCGTCATTCATCGGTCACGAAATTGCCGATAAAATGCGTGGCAGACGTTCTGGCACAGAGCCATGGCGGGTCGTGGGGTTGGCGACGGTATCATTAGCGAGCAAGGTTGAATCCCGCGAAATCGAGCCATGCCAGCGAGCGGCGCATTCCTTCTTCAAAACTCACCGGAGCGCGATAACCCAATTCCTCCGCCGCGCGCTGATGCGGCAAGCGCCATTGACATTGCTGGAGCGCATTCATTTCCGAAGAAAGCCCGATCGGTCCCGCCTGTCGCAAACGCCACGGGGACGGCTTCTCTTTTTCGGACCACCCGCTCAAGGCACCTTTTACCGCGCGTTTCAAAGGATCTGGAATTAACGGCAAAACCTTTTGCATTCCCGAAATACCGCGCACTTTTTCCACAAGGCTGAATTCACGAATCGCCGTCATCTCCCGCGCTGGAACAGATGCCGGCTCGACCGCATTGAGGTGTTGGCAAATCGGCCTGTAAAAATCGTGCCATGCAACGGTCTCTTCGTCGCCGACCAAAAATGTTTTTCCAGCGGCGTTCGGTTTGTCGATCGCCAATTGAATCGCGTTAACCAGATTATCTACGTAAATCGTGTTGCAAATTCCCTTGCCGCCTTCCAGCAAACATGCGCGTCCGTTCGCAATTTCCTTTGCCGCATCCCAAACCCATCGCGAACGAGGTCCAAAAACAATCGTTGGCCGCAATACTACCGATTCCACGCCGCCGGTTTTTCGAAGCCCCGCCAGCTTCCACTCTGCGCGTACTTTCGCGTTGTTGTACCAATGCCATTGTTGATCCGACAAGGGCGTCATCTCATCCGTCGCCTGAGCCGGCGCTTGGCCGTGAACCGAACCTGAGCTGAGATAAACTAACCGCCGGACGCGCGCCGCCACACAGGCCTTCCACACGGGCTCGATAATCCCTTCGATTGTTTGAGCATCGCCAATCGCCGCATTCACCACCGCATCGCAACCTTCGAAAGCCTTCGTCAATGCCGCTTCATCGCGGGCGTCTGCCATGCGACAATCGAGTTGGAACCGCGACAATCGCGCCAGGCTCGTGAAGTGCCGAACGATCGGTCGAACCTGCGCCACACCGCCGAGATAAAAAACCTCGACCAACCGCGTTCCGATAAAGCCCGACGCACCGATAATCGCGATGGTCCTCATACAGCCAATTCACGAGCGCGCGCCATTTCAACTTCTGTCAGCCATGGCATCGGCAATAATTCGCGGCTTTGATAACACTTCTCAATCAACCGCAAACTTCGAATTCCTTCTTCACCAGGAACAACCAACTTCTCGTCACCTGTGATCGCTTCGATGCAGTTCGCTAGCTGCGCAACAAAACTTTCGGCATAGTTGGCGGCCGATGAGCCATCTTCCAGGGTCTCGCCTAAAATCGTGTGGCTGCTTCCTTTTGCGCCGATCTCAACGTGATTCGCGTCGCCCACCTTCCAGGCGAGCCAGCCCTTTTCGCATCGAATCATGTAGCTGTTCGGCAATTCCCAATCGCGACTTAGTTGCACTCTGCCACGCAACTCATTCGCAAATTGGAAACGCGCGACCGAATTGATTTCCAAGCCGCCCATCGCGTCATCCGAGTACTCGAAACTGGTCGGATCGCCAAACCACCAAAGCATCAAGTCCAATAAGTGAGCGCCCACATCCAAAAAAACGCCGCCCTGCGCGGTTTTTTTCTGGAAAAAAGAAGCTGACTGCGCCGGCCAATTGAACACCCCGCCTTCCGAAAATTCGAAGTCGATCACTTTGCCCAATGTCTCCGCGGCGATGTATTCGCGAATCAAATTACATGCTGGAAAGAAACGTCGAAACAAACCAACCGCCAATTTCCTTTTCGCGCGCGTGGCCGCCGCCAGCATCTGTTCCGCTTCCGCCACATTCGAAGCAATTGGTTTTTCGCAAAGAACCGAGGCCCCACTTTCAAGTAGCCTGATTGTTTGCTCCGCGTGAAACTTGGCGGGCGAGGCAACAATCCCAAGCTGTGGGGCGGAGTTCACAAACTCGCTGAAGTCAGTGAACTGCTTTGCGCCTATTAACTGCGCTCCAACTTTCGAGACGCGTTCGGCGCTCGGGTCAAAAATTGCGGTCACCGTCGCGTACCCAGCGCGTTCGAGTTCGCGGACGCTCGGGACGTAATACATCTCTGTAATTGCCCCACAGCCCGCGATCCCAAACGTCACTTTTGTCCTCGCTGTCATTACAAATGGCGTTTCACTCCGTCGCCGCCTGTTTGTGTGCCTCGATCACGTTGCTTACTGAATCGTAAACGCAGATGACAGCATCATGTGAACGGCTGCGAAACTCCAACTTCACTGGTCCAGAAGAACTGCGAATCGATCTGCTCCGTCCGTATTAAGTATTCCAATTGTTTCAGGCGCGTAAAAGTCCGGCACTCAAAGACATCTTTCGTCATGTCAATCCGCTCGAATAGATCGTAGAGTTGTTTGGCTCCGCGTCGTGCGTCCCAAGCGCATCTGAATCCGGGCAAATGCTTGCGAATCTTCTCGAAGGACACGCGGTAGCTTCGATTATCCTGGCCCGGAGCGCCAAAACTCACGCGACAACCAGGAAACGCCTCTCCTACTAGCTCCGCAATCTCACGTACGCGATAGTTGTGAGAAGTATCGCCGACGTTGAATACTTGATTGTGGATTGCTTCGGTGGGAGCCTGCAATACCGCTATAATCGCATGCGCAATGTCCAACCCATGGACCAACGGCCGCCATGGCGTTCCATCGCTGGTCATCTTGATTTCCTTGGTTGTCCATGCCAACCCAGCCAGGTTGTTCAGGACAATGTCAAACCGCATTCGCGGAGACGCACCATAGGCAGTAGCGTTACGCATGAAGATGGGTGAAAATGCCTCGTTCGCGAGCTGTTTCACGTCACGCTCAACCAAGGTCTTGCATATGGCATAGGCAGTCTGCGGACTGACTCGGGACTTCTCGGTTACCTGGTCCTCTTCGGAAACACCATAAACGCTGCAGGACGACATATAAACGAAGCGCTTTACGCCGGCATTACGGGCAAGTTCAGCGAGATGAACCGAGCCCTTATGATTGATTTCGTAAGTAATCGTCGGCGCCAATTGGCCGGCTGGATCATTGGACAGTTCGGCCATATGAACAACCGCATCCACGTCCTTGAGGTCTTTCAATCCGACGTGACGAAGGTCCTTGGCGAGCGTCATCGGCGTCGTTCCGCCGTCCTGGTATAACGTACGTTCTTTGTAGAAGCCCGTGTCCAAACCGATGACTTCATAGCCTTGGCGGATTAACTCTGGTGCTAACAACGCACCAAGATACCCCTGTGTTCCGGTTACAAGAATGCGTTTAATAGTATCCATCTTACTGGTTCTTCTCCGGCGTCGTGCCTAGAAGGGCGGTGTGCAGGTTATGCGGATCTATGCTGGACCACTGGACCCAATCTTAAATTACTGGAGTTGTGAGCTACCAATCCGGAACGCAGCAGCGTAACGGGTTTGCCAATCGGGCCTCTTTCGGTTGAGCGGCTCAAGCCCCCACCACTGCCAGGGCCAATCGGCTCGCACGGAAGGGTCGCCATTATGGATTTCTTTTATCAGCTCCGGCACCGGTTCCCACCCCAGATCAAGCGCGACCTGTGTTCGAACGTCCAGATCCACGCCCAAAACAAAAAGATATCCTCCGGGGCTAACTAGTGGTGCTATGTTACGCAGGCACTTTTCGGCATCTGCTCGAGGCATATGGCAGAGAAAGTTGCTCGCGACCACCATGTCCTGGGGACCGAGAATGTTCATGAGTTCCGGGTCAGCGGCGTCCCGAAGGTGCCACGTGATCCCTTCCCGCAGCCAAGATTTGACAGTCGCCTGATCGCCCTCCAAATCGAACATTTCAGCCATCTCAGCCTCGGTTAATCGTTCAAAAATCGAAGCACCGACCAACTGGGAACTATCGGAAGTGTAGGTTCCTTTCTCGGCAAAGTTCAGTATTTCCTTCGAAATATCCACCGCATCCAGGAGCACTTTTAAGTCCGGCCGCGCCGAGCGGATGGTCCAGAGGATTGAATAAACTTCGGCCCCAATACTGCATCCCAGCACGGCAATTCTTAGCGTCGCGCCGTGGGACTTCTGCCCGGCCATGCGGCCCATCAACTCGAGAGCCGGACGGTTCCGCAGGAAAAATGTGCCAAAAGACTGCTGACGTCTGGCGCGGAGGCAAACCAAGGTATGCAACCATGCCCCGTATGAATGGAGGGAGGACAAATCTCGTACGCGAGAAGGAAGCTGCTCCCATATCCGCTTATTTAACCGCAAACAGAGACTGGCAGGAGACTTTCCTAAGACTTCCAAACGTGCCGCCTTCGTTAGGATTGGATGAGACATTTGGTTGCCAATGATGACGAAATTTCTCTGAACGGGACTGGCAATCTGCTATTCTATTTATTTACTACGCCTGCCTTGCCAGTAAAATCGCGAAGTACTTCTGGTCGGGCGTCATTCAACAAACCAACTCGGGTCGTCCGAATTACCTTCCGCCGAGATGGCAGCGACATCTCTCGGCACGCCTTTAAAGATAAGCCTGTATTGCTCTTCCAAAGCCTTACGTGATTGCTCGACCCTTTGCCTAATGACAAGTTTCAGTTTCTCGGCATTCCTCTCCACGTCTTGGAATTGCTCGATTAATCTGCCGGCATTGATATGATTAATGTCATGGCAGTACTGTGACAGTCCCATCTCGCTCATCAAAGAAGTGCATTTGTGATGGAAGGAGATCGCTATTACCGGCTTGTTGAGGAGCAAGGCCAGGAGGACATTGTGAAACCGCGTTGCGACTACTATGTCGGTCGCGGCAAGCTGTGATAATAGCTGCTGCACAGAGGAGATCGGTTCGTCGATGATGCGCGTTTTGTCATAAGTCGATGAGCGTTCTTTCAGCAAGGACTTGAATTCTTCCTTTACATGTTCGTCGCCAACATCTCCGATTAGTAGCCTGGCATTATATTCATGGGCTAGCAACCATCTCAAGAAAGCCACAAGATTCTCTAAATAGGCCAAATAGATCGGATTACCAGGACTGTCGACACTAGGCTTTCCATAGTGCTCCATCAAGCCGAGGCCAACAACAGATCGACGCTCCTTTTCACCGTTGTCACCCGGTAACATCACGCCAGGCAAACTGAACGCCAGATCTGGATAAATACGGTCCCTGTTTGTCTCAAATCCAATTCGCCTGAGGTATTCCAGACTTGCCTTGTCCCGATAAGACCTGAAGTCGGCCAGCGAAAGAGCGGACTTAACAAAGTATTTCCCCAAAGCGCTATGAAGCGGACCCGCACCGACGCTTACAAACAAGAGTTTGCATCGGCACAATTTTGCTACCAATGACCATTTGAACAGCGTATAAGGTCCCCAGCCCCAAAGACCGCAAACGTCTGTCAACAATCCCGTTCCTGGTACGATAAGCATCCGGCTTCCCTTAAGGGTTCTTATAGCTGCAAGCCATCTGTATAGCTCGCTTGGTATCCCAATTATAATTTTCCGCAGGAATCGCATGGCCGGATTACCATGGAGCCACCGGGGTTTGATTAATATTCCCGTCATCGGTGCACCATCGATGTTATAGGTTCGCGCAGTAATGTCAGGGTAGGTGCAAATACAAGTTATTTCTGCATCCGGTATGTGACGACGGAGATGGTAAAGGATTGCTTGAAAAGTGCTCTCGTTGCCGAAGTTAATTTGTCCGAAATGACCAAACAGGCTAATCCTGTTTCGGTTACTTTTACTTCTTTTCAAAGTGTTTTTCCTCTTGCCACTTTGGCCGATGATCAGAACAACATCAGTCCTTTGGCGTGGCGCGAAATAGTCGCTTCATAATTCTAACCATTTGCCATCGGCCTGAGGCGTGTTGATTATTGCTCCCGCATCTGAAATCTGCAGCCGATCTATTCCCTGGGCTTGATGTTCTATTGCGCTGCGTCGCTTGAAGTGCGTTTTTCGGTGCTGTTCTGTCCAATAGGCCCGAAAAACAATTCTCTCATTTCATGATCAAGCTTGCGGTCCGCCCATCTCTGATTGTATCTCCGTTTCAGCAGTCTGGCGATACTGTCCTTGGGATTTAGAAGAGCCCCAAACAACGTCTGTAGCGTCGCTTTGAGTAAGCGAAGCCGGCTAAAACCGACACCTAATTCGGTTAGCCGCATGGTGTGATAGTCCCAGAATGTCGTGTTGTGGTTTAACAGGAAACTCTTGCCGAGGAATCTGTAATATTCGCATACGTGTCGATGAAGCCGAGCCTCATACTCCTCGGCGGTCAAATAATCCCGACCATAGGTGAGGAGGATGTTCAGAAAGCCGGGAAAGGATGTCTGCATGTTTCCGGATATCGCAGACATGGACCCCGGTCGCACCCTTGTGAAAGTGAGAACCTGATGGACGAAACCGAAATCGCAGTTTTTGAGAAGTTCAAAGCATACCTCGTCGTCCGCGTTCATGTGTGCTTCGTTATAGAAGAGGTCGCGACCCCTCACCAGGTCAGCCCGATAAAGAACGGAGTTTGCTGAACCGAACACGAACAAATCTCTGAGAAGATGCTCCCGGCAGATCTCGCGACCAGAGATCATATGAGTCGGGTAAGGAAGGCCGGTCCAACGAACTTGCGTTCCCTCCAAGGCGTAAGCGCCCACGATCCCGACGGATGGATGTTTCTCGGCGAGAGAAACCATTTTTTCCAGGCATTCGGGAAAGATCCAATCGTCTCCGAAGACAACCTTGCAGTAGCCTGCTCGCCGGAGAAATGTAACGCAATGCAGCGTTGTGGTTCTCCAGGGCCCTCAAGAATCGCTTGTTCTGAACGACTCGGATACGCGAATCTTTCTCTGCAAATCTGCGCGCGACCTCAGCGGAGCCATCCGAGCTGCAGTTATCAACGATGGTGTAATCCCAGTTGGCGTAGGTCTGAGCAAGAACACTTTCAATGCATTCCTGAAGGTGCTGCGCATTGTTATACACCGGAGTTACAATGGACACCAGAGGAGTCGTCGTACTCATAGCGTGTGACAATCCCAAGTGTTTAGGATAAGGAGAGGACGGGTGCTTCGTCGAACCATTCAATCAAAACTATGCAGTAGTGAGGAGTAACCTACGTTCTCGCGAAAATGGCGAGCTTGAGCTCGGAAGCGATGCATATATCGGTTTAGCCGCAGGGTGCGGCGGACCGCGATTCTTGTCCAGAAGTTTGGGCAACTTCCTGGGGTCGACGTCGATCCCCAGCACGTTAACGCGCGAGTCGCGTAAATTGGAGGGAGAGTGGCAGCCTACGTAACCAAGACCAACGACTGCGATTTTCACCTTTCGATTATGCACCGACGACGCCCTAGCCGCCTTCCTTGGATGGACTGGTTCCGACGGAAAGAATAATAGTTTCGCGTACAAATATGCAGCGAACTCACTCACAACATCCTTAAGGCCCTGGCTGTAGTGCCACCATTGATTCGCAGGATAATCCACGTTCGGCACGGCGATGATCCCAACTTGTACGCCCTTTCCGAACGCTTTTTGAAAAAGCAGGCGAGTGCGGCGCGCGTGTAGATCTTCAGTAACAACATCGATGCTGGAGACGACCATATTGTGGTCGCGAAACCAGTTCCGCAGTGCGAGGGCCGATCCATACGTTCGGTCGCGGTCCATCACACGGGAAGGGACCATCTGGAGGTATTCTTCCGGAAGCCCACATTTTTTCAAAAGATCTGCGCCTACGCTGGCAGAGGTGTAGAAATCATTGATATATCCTCCGTTGCCCCCTACCGGTCCGCCTGTAGTAAAGACACGTTGATAATGGTTACTTTGGAATTCCCTTACTGCCGCCTGAATCGCGTACTCGTGGATCCACCCTTCAACGACAAGGATATTCGCATTTACACGATGAGTTATTGCAAGAAAAGGATACACGCCTTTGAGAACCAGAGCGCCGAGTAGCAACACAGCGGAAGCGACGATCAGCCGGCCACGCCAGGACAGCGACCATCGCTCCTTTCGAACAAAAACCCCCCACATCGCTCGGGCCGGCATTGCCCTTGTCAATGGGACAGACGAAGCAACACTATTTTGCATTAAAGAAACTGAAACGGGATTTCAATTCCCACAGCATATCTAGGAGCGAAACTGCCACTCGACGCATGGAAGGAACAACACAGATTAAGATCCCGCCGGAGAGCAGGCCAACGGGACCGCACACGACTAACTGTAGTAGTGGCGGGGAATCCGCAAGAAGGAGCCGCACCAACGACGTTACACCGCTGACGACTATCCAAAGCGGAACGTAGCGAAAAAACCCGCTCCAGAGGTCAGCCGTCGTTACCGGGCCCTCCCGGCCGGCGAAGTAATAAAGAATTGGCACCCCGATGAAAAGGCAAACAATGGAATAAGAGATCGCGACTCCGGCGGGACCGAATGGCAGGCCAGCCACGAAAGAAGCGATTGCGAGACCCGCACCCAGCAAGTTTACAAGTAACCAATCTCTGCCTCCGCGGCCTTGACTGATGAACAACCAGCTGGCCGCTCTTGCAACCGGCGCAGACTGCGCTGCCACAGCAAACGCGGCAAAGATAATGGCTGCCTTCTCCCACCTCGGTCCAAGGACAACCAGGGTTAACGGACGAGAAAGCGCAAGCAATAACCCGGTGAAGAGAAAACTTACCAGTGCCATGCTCTCGTACACTTTCAGGAAGGTACGGCGATAGCGTTCTGGCTGCATTTGCACTCGGGATAGAGCTGGCACGAACACGGAACTGATAGGATACAAGAACTGCTCCAGCGGGCGATTCAGTAATTGAGCTGCCCTTGAATAGAGACCGATCGAATCGGCGCCGAAAAAGCGCCCAACCAACATGCTATCAGTTCCTTTTGCCAGAGCATAAATGTAGCCACCACCCGCCATGCTGGTTCCAAAACGCACGAGGGACTCAGTCCCAGTGCCGCGCGATGGTAATTGCGGTCGCCACGGAATTGCGAACCAAGTCAGCGGGACAGCAACCGCAACGTTGACAAGACTTGAGAAAACCAAAGCCCAGTACCGGTATCCCATCCAAGCCATAACAATACCCACGACAACTCCGGTTAACATCGAAGCTATCTGGATAAACGCGAGTGCCGTAAACCGCATCTGTCGATTCAACAAAGCTGTGTGCTGGATCGTCAAACCACTCAAGAAGAAGGTGCTGGATAGGATCAGCGTAATGGTAACAAGCCGCGGCTCTCGGTAAAACCATGCTACCAGCGGGGAGCTGGCCGCGAGAAGCAAACTGAGCGCACCGCTCAAGGCAACGTTTATCCAAAATAAGTTTGAGACTTGCGCCTGCGTGATACCCTCCCTTTGAACTGTTGCCGTCGAAAGACCTGCATCTTTAAAGGTCATCACGTAGCCCATTATTGTTGTTACCATGGCGTACAACCCGAAATCCTTGGGCGTAAGCAGCCGTGCCAGTACCATGATTGACGCAAGGCCCAGTACGAACAGAACGCCTTGCGCGATGATTGTGACAAACCCGCTGGAGATCGTTCGGTGTTTTAGATTATCTAAAAGATGATCAGTGCTAAGATGTTTCTCGTTCGGATGGATTGTCTTATCCAAAAGATCTTCTTTGGCTGTTTCCATTTGAGACATGTCAATGGGTACAGCCTCACTTTTACTGATGCTGGAATTGTCAGTGATCATTTGATTTCGCGAAGGCTGCCCGGGGCTTCAGGTCGAGGAGTGCAGTTAGAATCAGTTTTCGCCCTCCGGAGGGTATGATATCTGGTGATAGTCGTTTTCGACTGCGAACCAATGCTGCGTTGGAATTAGGGATTTAATCAAGCCTTTTATTATACGATTCTGGCAGGATTCCGCGTCGGCCTAGAATGCCCGGCCACTAGGTTTCGCTGGTTCAAGTTAGAGCCTTTGAAAACCTGGTTTACTGTCTCATGAATCTGGCCAAACATGATCATGGCGCTAACCGTACGATCGCAATTTCGCGTGGAGTCCCTAAGAAAAAAGCCAGCTAAGAATCGCAGCACGGCAGAAATTTCATCGACAGCAAGAAGCGTGCACCACAAAATCCTGTTCCTAGAGTAAGTGTTGCGCCGATGCCAGCCATACGCCCTTATTCTTCCCCGGCCATACGTGTAAGCGCGACTTCTTAGCCATGGTACTGTGCAGGTTTCGTGGAGAATCCGGTGGCAGATCTCGGCGGCGGGATAATAAAGTATCTGAAAGCCATGGCTTTGGAGATTTGCCAGAAAAGATGTTTCTTCTCCCATGATACGTTTCGGTTTTGGCCCAAGCGTCTCGTCGAAAGATGGCACGTTTTGAAAGACATGTTTTCGAACCCAAAAATTTGGGCCGACCGGGTAATCTGGCGGCGCGTAAAGGGCTTCGCCGTCAGCATAATTATGACGACTGAAGCCAAAACCCATCATCCAATCTCGCATTGCCCATTCCGGCCGTTTGTTGTCTGGCCACGCCACTTCTACCTTGCCGCCAAAAGCACCAACGCCCGGCCACTTCTTCACCGACGAAGCAATTTCCTGGAGCCAATTCCGAGCCGGCGTCACATCGTCATCTGTAAAGACAACAATCTCTTTCAGCGCGCATTCTCGTAAAGCGCTGTTAAGCGCGCAGCTCTTTCCCGGGCGCTGCTCTCTCAAATACGATAGCGGGAGTCGCGTCTGATATTCTTTGACTACTTCAGCAGTGTTGTCGCTGGAATTGTTGTCAATGATCACGATGCTACAATCAATTCCAGTCCGGTCGACACGGGTGAGAGCCTGCAACGTTTCAGCCAATACTGCTGCCCTGTTGAAGGTAGGGATCAGAACCGTTATACCCGGTGTGTTGTCTGCCATGATCACAAACGGACGCGTGCTAAATTAGAGACGCTATTTAGCTGGCGGTCAGTCTTCAAGATCTCCATTCTAACTGGACTCGCACTGCTCACCAAAACGCCCTAATATTGCTCGATGCTTCAGGTGAAGTTTTCTTAGCCAGAACGCGTTTAAAAACCTGGTTTGCGGTCTCGTGAATTTCGCCAAATCTCATCATGGCGGAAACCGTAGTCTCGCAATTCCGATTTGTGTCTATAATGGCAAAGCCAACCAAGAAACGCAGCGTCGTATAGACCTCGTCCACTGCCAGTACCATGGCCCATAAAACCTTGTTCTTGCGATAAATATTGCGCCGATGCAATCCATGTAACCTTACCTGTCCCCGCCCGTGTGTGTAAGCGCGACGTCTCAGCCATGGTATCGTGCATCCTTCGCGGAGAATCCTGTGGTATACCTCTGCGCCAGGATAATAAAGTATCTCGAAACCATGCTCTCGGAGATTCATTACAAAAGCTGTTTCGTCTCCTTGGATGCGATTTTTAGGCTTTGGACCAAGTGTTTCGTCGAAAAACGGCACTTTCTCAAAGACAGTTTTGCGGACCCAGTAGTTCGGCCCGAACGGGCAATCCGGGGATTTGTAGAAAGCTTCTCCTTCAGCATAATGATGACGCGGGAACCCGAAGGCCATAATCCATTCCGGCTTCGCCCATTCCGGCTGTTTGTTATCTGGCCATACTACTTCTACTTTGCCACCGAAGACCGCAACTTCGGGCCTTTTCTTTGCAGAGGAGGCGATCTCTTGCAGCCAATGTTTAGTTGGGGTCACATCATCGTCTGTAAAGACCACGATGTCTTTGAGTTCACATTCTCTTAAGGCCTTATTCAGCGCGCAATTCTTTCCAGGACGCGGCTCCTTCAAATACGAAAGAGGTAATTTCGCAGCGTATTCATTGGCAATTTCATGCGTGTTATCGGTCGAATTGTTATCAATGACCACGATATTGCAGTCGATTCCATCTCGGTCGACGCGAGTAAGCGCCTCTAATGTCTCACCTAACACCTTTGCCCTATTGTAGGTAGGAATCAGAACCGTTATACCGAGTGTGTTCTCTGCCATGATTCCGTTTTGAGTTAAGTGTGAGAATATCCAAAGAAAAGGTCCTTAGTATTTCACCATTTTCTTAGCCGGGTAACCCATCACCACCGAATGAATACATCATCTTGTCCCACGCTCTTAGAGCGGAAGACCTGACGCAATTGTAGTAGAATTGCGTGTGCTTTGCAGCCCCAAAACCAAATAGCTTTTCAATCCAAGCATATTTCCACGATGCCTTGGGGAGGGACAACTGGCCGCCCAGGCTCTCCGCAAGTTGTTGCGCTTCCTGCATCAGGTCGGGGCGATTTGGATAGAAATTGCGCAACCACGTCTGCAAATAGGTCACGCAAGCCGCACGAACGCGGTCGTTGTCTTCTAAGGCAAGCAGATATCCAATCTGCAACTTCATTCCCAGGAGCTTCGCTTCTATTTTCTTGTCAGACAGCCCGATTGCTGCTCACAGAGCCAAAGCCTGAAGCACGATAAAAGACTCTGACACCCGGCACGAATTTCACGCCGTCACCCGACCGGATGACACGAAAGAAGTACTCTCCATCATTGTCTACCAGTAGCCGTGTGTCCCAGGGACCAGCGGCGCTGGTCAATTCCCGACTGACCAGCCACGTCGCCGTCTGCATATGGAGGTTGCCTTCCCATTTTCTTAACAGCCATTCCAGAGGGTCGAGATCACACCATAGAGCAGTCGGAACAAATCTCGCCTTCATTGGCCGATACAGGAAATCTCCCCATCCGCAAGAGATGAGCTTCAGTTTACTTTCGCACTTCTCCGCAGCCTCCATCTGCGTTTGGATTTTATCTGGCGAGAGGAGGTCGTCGGCGTCCAGCCATTGGATGTAATCTCCCTGGCAAAGCTGGAGTGCTTTGTTTCTCGCTGCCGATGCCCCCTGATTTTCCTGCGAAATGACAGCTACAGTCTTTGATGCGAATCGCCGCGCGCTTGCGAGAGTTTGATCGCGAGATCCATCATCAACAATGATGATCTCCTTATTCGGCCACGTCTGATTGAGCGCGGACTTGATCGTCTCAGCGATCCAGCGCTCGGAATTATAAGCAGGTATTAAAATCGAAACTAGAGGCGCCATCGTGTCGAAGTGTTAAGTCGTCAAACCGCTGAATTGAATCGGACGGCTAACCCGAATTGGGCGTTTTCGGCGGTTAACTTTCAGAAATCAGGTGGAAGATAAGAGATTCGAATAAACAGCCATGGTTATCGCGGCCACTTTATCCCAGGAATATCGCTCATTGGCATGCTCCCTGATTTGCTTCCGCCGGTTTTCGATGTCACCAAACAATTCGCTATTGAAGTAATTCTCAATCTTACGGGCCAGATCGACTGAATCGCGTGGTTTGAAGATAAAGCCGGTCTCGCCTTCGATGATTTCTTCCTTCAAGGCTCCCACATCGGCGGCGATGGCAGGTAATCCAAAGCTATAGCCTAAAAACAGCACTCCGCTCTGAAAGATATGCGTGTACGGCAAGATCAATACGTCGGCGGCTTTGAAATATAATTCCGTCAGCTCGTCCGGAATATACTCGATCCTTGTGAATGATTCGATCACTGATGCCGCCACTCGCAATCGCCTGCTGGACCTCCTTCCAGTACGTCTCGGATCCTTTGGGTCTGCCAGCGATAATCAGTCGGTAACTTCGGTCTTTCGTCAGAAGAACGCCAAAAGCAGAGATTAAGCATTCCAGTCCTTTGTAAGGGGTGATGTTTCCAAAAAAGAGCAGGGCCTTATCGCTGCTATTTACACCCGTCTGTCGTTTCGCCTCCCTGGTCGAGAGCGCAGTGTTAGGGACGGTATTATTAATTCCAAATGGAATAACGCTGACTTTACTTCATTGGAATGCGAAAGTCGGATACAAGTTCACTTCTCATCCTTTCGGTATGAACGAAAATGTGATCGCAGAAATTGTACTGAAGTCTAAGCGAAAGTCGGTTTAAAAATGAATCGTTTGAATCACGTTTGCGAGCATTCACATTATGGACGGTCAATGTGATTTTCTTTCCGAGCAGCCTGTAGTACAGCATTAACAGTGTGCGGTCGAAGAGCTCGAACTTATTGTTCCACAGTAAGTGAAACAGCTTTGGCTGCGCCGTTGCCGCATAACTAATGAGGTGTATATAATACTTTAATACTCGCCACGCTTTCGGAAAAAGGGCTCGCATCAGTCCGTTGGTTCCCTCGCAAATTAAGAAAGGTCACACGAGAATTGTTGAGGACGGCCGGCACGCTCAACTCATCGCTGCCAATGAAATCAACCAATATTCCTTGTGATGTGAGTGCGGCCGCGACGCCGAGGGCATAGGGCTTGTCTCCGCCGCCGGTAAGTAAGGCGACTCGCAGGTTTGGGGGTTGAGTGTTCAGAGTTGACTGTTTGTCTGCCGTTCTCTGACCTCTGATTCCTGACATCTGTTCTCCCACCGAGCGATAAGTCCTACGGACCGGAGTCTGGCTTTCGTTTTTCGACCCGCTTTGCTCGATGTAGCCTCTTGACTCACCGTCGCTTTGGGCAAAGGCTGGTTGGCGCTGGCCGCTGATCTTTAACATCGCTCTCATGTTGCGGTGTCAAGCGTTGCCGGCCTGGCCAGTTCCAATTGCGTTAGTACAGCTGCTTCGACTTCCTCCACACTTATTGCGGTCGTCGCACGGCGATCCTGTCCCCGCTTGTAGAAGAATTCTTCCAACAGGGGCGATACTATTTTTGTCTGGATCCCGTAATCATAAATTTCCCACGGGCTCGTGCAGGTAAAGAGAGTCACGCATCGCGTACGCGTCCCCAACGCCAGATGCATGGGCAGACTATCACCGCCAACGAGGCAGCAGTGGTTTCGGACATCGGACAGATGCTCGAGCAGCGATGTTCTTTTGGGCAGCACATTGACGATCAAGCCTTTATTCTCGAGCCGTTGTTGCAGCTCAGTGTAGTAGGCCCATCTCTTCATTGGCCAGATAGGTCCGGCTTCGGCTGCTATGGCAACATCTCCTGATAGCCCTGTCTTGATCGGTTCCGGCAACAGATAAGGTTCACCAGCAAAATGCAACCCAAGACCGGCGAAGATCAGCTCCTGATAGCTCTGTCGGTTAAGCAGTTTGAGGCGATCAGCTTGCTGCCGGCCATAGGAACTGATCAGGCTGAGGTCAAACCAGCACTTCGAGTTGTCAGTGTAACACAAGTTCCCGGCTGAATCGGCGTACGCGCCGAAGATCTCTGTCGGCCTGGCACTTTCTAAAAACTGGGCAACCTCCAAGGTGTCTTCCAGATTTATAGCGAGGTCGTATGAACTATCCAGGGCTCTCCCACGCGCCTCCCATGGAAAATGGCGCAGATTATCTGACAACCCGTCCAGGAACACAGCGTTCTTTGTTGCCGTAATCCATGTCAGCGAACCTTTTAGTCGGTGCAATAACGGTGTGGTGCGGACAACATCTCCAGTAGCACCAAGTTTGATGATCAAGACGTTCATACTAGTTCAAAGCATCTTTTATGGTCATGAAGCACACCAAGCGGCGTATGCTAATTCAGTTCAATCAGTTTTCTCTGGATGATCTCCAGCGTAAGAATCTTGTGTATTTCACTCGTATAATTCCGATAGCCATTCACATGTCCTTCGATCAGCTTTTCCAGAGAGTGTCCACGAAGGTACGGCCTCTGTAGCGTGACCGGATCAAGCAACATTTCCTTCAGGTAGGAAGACAGTTCATCGCGATACCAAACACGAAAGTGGGCGACTTTGTGCCTCCCGAGGAACAGCTTTTCGAGGTGTAACGGAGCAAAGACATGATCGAGTCTTGCCATCCACTGCGGCATTCCGTAATCGTAGGCATATTCCGCCTTAAAGGTGAACTCTTGGTACTGATGGAGTGCCTGGCTAACACCTGGAACTGATCGGAAGGCAATACCACGATCAGTCCCAATCCGTGCCAAGCGTGGATTGCCATCAGCAATGAGCCGAAGCGCCGGCTCATTGTTCAGTAAGTTCGCCGGGGTCTGATAGGCGAGCGCAACCAATTCGTTATCAAAATAAGGGGTTCGATATGTGACTTGCGACCGTTCCACGGTAAACTTGTTCGCCATATACCACGGCGCTTGCTTGAAGGCACTAAAGGAAAGTCTGTGGCCTTGAAGTTCGCTGGCGTAAGTCACGGCGGCGTCTCGAAAGGAGCATTCCAGCTCCGGATCGAAAACACCTTGTTGAGGAGAATCGGGTTTGAACATTACAAGCCGCCGTAAGATTTCACCGCCACAGACACCACTCAATCGCACGGGAGCGATCTGCCGGGCCAATCTTTGGACGTACAGATCCAGCGACCCAGTTACGTCCATGGTGCCATCGCTTATGTATACGGCCCTCTCCGCGAGCACAGGAAATTCGGACACGAATTTACCGTCCACTGCAATCGTGTTATGAGGTTGCTGACAAAGCTTTGCTGTCCGCCGAGCAATCTTAACGTCTGCGCAATCACGATATTTTCCGCCCCAGGTATAGCATGGAAGTGTGCCGGGGCTGCTTGGCGCCCAAGCCAGGATCATCCGGCTATCTACCCCACCGGTTAAAGACAGGCCGATGGACTGTTTCCCAGCAAAATACCTGGGAAGAACCCGTGCCCAGGTTTCTTTTAGCTTCTCGTAAAAGTCAGATTCACTTAACTCCGGCTGGTTTTCCCATGCTTCCCGCTTGAAGTAAGTCTGTTTCTTAACGGGTTTGCCTCGGGCGAATACCCAGGAAGAACCTGCTGGAAGTAACGATATTCCGGAGAAAAGGCTTCTGTTTTCCAGAACCGCCTCGCAACTGAGAGCCTCGCCCAAACTACGTAGATCTAGCTGACGAGTGCCGGGAAGAATTTTAAGAAGGGCCTTCGCTTCAGAGGAAAAATAGAATCCGCCTGCATTTCGTGATAGTAAAGTCGATTTATTCCATATCGATCATTAAACAGAATGACTTTCTGCTCCCGAAGATCCAGCAAGACACCACTAAACCAGCCGTTGAGTTTCTCAAAAAACCCGGAACCCATTTCTTCATACAGATGGACCAGATAACTTGCGTCATCTGAGCTAAACTCATGCCCGCGCATTCTAAGCGCATCGATGTCAGCCCGATCGGTGAAATCCTCGCCCGAAAAGAGAAGGCAGATGTCTTTCTTTTCATTCCAGATAGGGAGGCAATCCCCGAACGCTCCCTGGTGGCAGGTCCATCCGCTCCAGAGACCGAGTTCCTTATTAGTATATGTGCCATCTGTGTAAAATGGTTCATGCACTAGGCACTTGGCCATGGATTTCACGAGAGTATCGTAATCCTCCGACGGTCTTTGGCTGACTATTCCAACGATGCCAGGCATATTCTGATTACAGACAGAGATTAGAGGACAGGGAACAGGAATCAGTAGAAATTGGGCGGACAGGGGAAGGATTCGAACCTCCGATGCAACTTGCGTCGCATAGCAGCCCTTGCGAGCTGCTGCCTTAAACCACTCAGCCACCTGTCCTCAGCTTCTTATTTACTCAGCCCGCATTAAGTTCGGCAAGCGTCTTGCCGCAGCTATAGCAAAAACTGTTTCACGTTGCAAGGACAACTTTGGGGTCCCACCTTGTTTTGGGGAAGGGAGATCAGGTTTGGGACCATGTCTTGTCACCCAACACAGAACGTCGCTAACCATCTGTGCTTTGCCGTCCCAGCTTAGGCGTTGTCGAGCGTATCGCATGCCTTCTTGCCTTAACCGGTTAACAAGACCCGGATCACGAGCGAGCTCCGCCAGAACTTTTTCGATCTGTAGCACCACGTCGTCTTCGTTAGTCAGAGACACTTTGAAGCCAACATCCCCATAAACAATATCCCCAGGCCCGCCGAAGTCTGCGACTACCGGGACGGCGCCCATTGCCAGGGCCTCGAAGACCACGCCACCACCAAAGTCGCGAACTGATGGAAAAACCAGCACGTCAGCGACTGCCAGCCGCTGTATCACTTCACTATGGTCTATCCACCCGCAGAAGGAAACAACTTCCTCAATTTCCAGAGATCTAGTGAGCTGCTCAAGGTTCGCCCGCTCCGGGCCATCACCAACAATAGTCAAGTTAGCCCCGCCCGTTTGTAGCAGTGAAGCGGCCCCCCGCACGGCGAGGTCAACAGCCTTAACGGGAAAGAGGCCGCCGACGAAAATCAACTGGAGCTTGCCGTTGCGTTTCGCGGCTCGCAAGCCATCTGAATACAGGGAAGGGTTAATGCCGTTCTCCCCGGGGACAAAGAACAATTTTTCACGATATGTTGCAAACTCTGTGTAGGTTTGCGAGGAACCGGCAATGATAGCCGCCGCATCACGATAGGTCGATCGGGTGAAAGGCAGAAACCGGTAGATCCGTCTCAGACTGGAAATCCACTCCTTCTGCTTGTTGGCCTGGCTGAAACCTGGCGGCCATGGCAGACCACCATTGATCGGTCCGATGACAAAGGGGATGGGCCCTCGCCGCAGACAGAAAGCGAAAGGACTCGGCAAGACCGCTGAAACAGGCAAGAGGCGCAGCACCACATCGAAGTCGCCAGCCAGGATTCGGGCCCGCGTCTGCTGCCATGCGCGCCACTCAAAGGCGAGATAAAAGAAATAATTAAACGCCGTTAAAGCCTGGCTGAAGTAGTTGTTCCTAAAGATCCAACGAAAACACCATGCGTGGATACGATCGAGCCATGGAAGACTGACCGCCTCGATCGCCTGGAACGGACCCTGGGCGCCGCGCACAGCTTTCTCATTGTCACGATGAATCACCAGCGTTACAGCATGCAGACGGGCGAGGGCCTCGGCATGCGAATACCCAATGAGATGGCCGTGAGTTTTGTCCGGGTTGCTGTCCCGCGCTAGTATCAGGATACGTAGCATATTTGCCGGTTGGTAATCGGAAACCCTTCGTTTCATCCCTCTCGAACGTAAAGCTAATACTTACCCGCGATGGGCTAAGTCATTTCTCTGCGAGCATCATGTTGCGATTCCTAAATAGATTGAAGTGGAGCGGGGATGAGTCGAACATCCATCGTCGCGCTGAAACAGCACGCTGCTCTACCATTTGAGCTACCGCCCCATTTGCCAATAGATTTTGTAACTTAATGAGGGCTGCTTCGCTCGTCAAGCAACGAGGAAATCGATCCAAGCCAACGCAAAAATTCTTATGCTCCTTACTAATCGTGGATTAATACGCTTCTAACGATGATCAACCCATTCGTCCGTTGTGACTCTACAATATCTGACATCGCACGATAACTTACCTATTAGAACCCAGAGCTAGACTTCTCGCCGCTTAGATCTGAACAAGCGGCTTCTGAGTTTCTTCAGTGGATCCTTGATCTGTCTTGGAATAGCTTCCTTCCAATTACGATGAATACCAAGCTTCAGAGCCAGCTTTCCTCTGAACGTCAGCGGCACAAAATATCGGGGTAATTTGATGCATTCAAAGCCACAATGCCGCTTGAAGTCAGACAGAGAATTCTCGTTCCAGTAAGCGTAAACTAAATAGGGTAATTGGTGTGTCTCGCATTTCTCAATAACCTTAGCAATCAGCGCATTATTGATCGCCTTGTCGCGATGCTTTATCTTCGAGATAATTTGTCCCAGGACGCCGTATTTCCCAGCGTTTGCTAACATGGCAAAACCGACTAATTCGCCGCCATAGTACGCTCCAATCAACTCCTCCCTGAAAAGAAATCGGGAGAATTGCCGCTTAACCGTTTCGAAATCCTTTCCATAATGCCAGAACTGCCGTCCTTGACGCACGGGTGTTTCATTGAAGATATCTGTCATTCCTTGCACAAATGCATCATCATAAGAAGCCTCACGCACCTCAATGCCTGCCTTCTTAGCCTTGCGAACCATGTTTCTCGTCTTATCTTTGATCTGCTTGCTCCACCAATAGTCAAAGCCTTTGATCGGAAGAACAGCCAGTGACTCCCACTCTGTGTGGTACGGATATTTCGGTTCGACGTCAGGTAAGCGTTGCCAAAACGTGAAAATGTCAGGTCTAGTATCGGACTCGTGCAGCCCGGCGATCAGCGAGACCGGGTCATTTACATCCTCGTACCAGTCGTCTTCAAGGCTCATAAGTCTGAGTAATCCTCGAGTTACACAATAAGTCTGCCCGTTTATTGTTGAACACTCGAAGCCGACGGCCTTCCCATTGACCTCCTTCTCCTTTACATAAACCTCCGCTGGCTGCGGCGGGTTCGAGGCAGTTGTTTCTAGCATAAGGTATTGTGGTTATCTCGCGATGCGATCAAGCGCTTAACGCGTGTGGTGAGGATTGCATTTGGTTCGATTGGATCCCGCGCAACCATTGCTCGATCATTACCAGGCTAAACAGAAGCTTGTGGTTGTCCTGGCGGCCAGACTGGTGACCTTCAAGCAGTCTTCGCACGGGTTTAGGATTTAGTAAACCAAACATAAGAGAGCTTTCATCCACGAGGACTTCCCGAAGCGTTCCATCGAGTGACGAATGAAACCATTGGTCTACCACGTTGGCGGCGAAGCCGCGTTTCTTTCTCTTTAGGATTTTTGGTGACAGGTAGTTCTGGCAGACCTGTCGATGTAGCCACTTCCGAGTTCCATTACGGACTTTAAGATCCGCGCCGAGTCGTTGCACGTACTCCACCACAGTCCGATCCAGGTAGGGCACGCGGACTTCGAGACTATGGGCCATCGAGAGCTTGTCAGCATACATCAGCAGCTCATCCGGCAATGAACAACGGATTTCCAGAAGCTGGAAGCCTCCAAGCTCATCGGTGTGCTCTATTTGCGGGAGCAAGTCGCGCCAGTAATCGACTAATTCGTGGCCATTCCGAGGAAGATTGCGAAACAGACCATCGATCGTTTCCGCAGGCGCCAGCGAGAAAACATCCTGATAACGCTCCAGCCGATCGTTGCTCGCGAGCGAACGAACTCCGCGCTTCAACGTTTCATTGCGCGGCAATCGATTCACGGCGAAGCCGGCCATCGATCGGAGACCTGCTGGCAGCCCGCGCCACCAATTTCCGTAATGAATACCCAGGTGCCGGTTGTAACCACCGAATAACTCGTCCGGGCCCTGACCGATCAGCGCAACTTTTACATCCTGCCGAGCGCGCTGTGAAACAAAGTACATCGGAACGATCGACGATGTCGCAATGGGTTCTTCCAGAGATTCAACGATTTTCGGAAGAGCCCGATCAAACTCGTTCTGGTCGAGCCTTACCCTTACATGCCGTGCACCTAAAAGGTCGGCGGTCACGGCGGCATCGGTTAACTCGTCGTCCTCGAAGCTCTCGCCGTAGCCTACCGTATAGGCCGGCCACGGCCCGCCTTGTTCGTTCATTAACGCCAGCAGCAAACCTGAGTCAAGACCGCCGCTTAGAAGTACTCCGACTGGCACGTCGCTAAGCAGATGACGCTTGACCGCACCTCTGTACAACTCAAGCAGTTCGGAAGCGGCTTCTTCCTTCTTCTTAGGTGTAGAAAAAGGAGTCGGGATGAACTTGTACCAGCGTTCCTCGCGGCACTGGCCTTTCTCCACAACTAGCATTGTACCGGGTGCCAACTTCCGAATACCTTGAAATATCGTCAAAGGGGAAGGCGTATAGCGGAAACGGAGAAACAGATTCAACGCTATAGGGTCGACATCCGGCTGTGATTCTTGCGCAGCCAGAATCGCGCGGATTTCAGAACCGAAAGTTAAGGCTCCATTGTCGATGTTGTAGTAGATGAGTTTGATACCCATCGCGTCCCTGGCCACGATTAGTCGTTCCTTCTGCACATCCCAAATAGCCAGACCAAACATACCGTTGAGGTGATTGAAGACATCAGTGCCCCACTGCTTGTAACCGTGGATGATCACTTCGGTATCAGAACTCGTGCTGAACTGATGGCCCTTGCTTTGTAGCCGGTTTCGCAGTTCTCTGTAATTGTAGATCTCGCCGTTGAAGATTACCCAGACGGTTTCTTGTGCGTCCGACATCGGCTGATGACCGCCGGCGAGATCAATGATCGACAGTCGCCGGAATCCCAAACCGACCGGACCGGAGATGAAGAAGCCTTCATCGTCAGGCCCGCGATGTGCGATGGAACGTGCCATCCGTACAATCGTCTCGCGCTCAACGGGTGCGCGTCGCTGAAAATTAAACTGGCCTGCGATGCCACACATTGTGCAAGAAGGTTAGATTGTAAGGTTTAGAACAGAACAGTTAGACATGAATTGGTAACACGTCGTCGACGACTAATAACTATTGTTTCTTCGTCAAAACGATGTAGTCCATTCCGCTCGACCTTATCCATGGCACATCACGATCAACCAGCTCCTGCAGCCGGTTGTTTAACCGGATTGACCTTTGTTCTCCAAAAATTGGTCGACCACGGAGCCTGATAGGCGGAAATCCTACTGTCGTTGCCTTGATCTTCAAAAGCCCGATGCGCGAAAGCCACCGGTCTACTTCACGCAATGAATCGAGTCGCAGCGGCAGCCCGGCATCGTCAGGCCGCGCCTTACGAAACCGCCGAAAGATCGCTCCGATAACCTTTTTCGCCGGTTGCAGCGGAGGACAACCCCATGGATCCAGGACATCATTGAGCCGCCAACGATTGCCTGCTGTGACTAGTAGAAAGCCGCCCGGTCTGAGCACCCGAGCCATTTCGCTCAAACCCTTCTGTGGAAATTGAAGGTAAGGTATTACGCCCATGGCCAGGACAAGTCCGAAGCTACCGTCTCGAAAAGGGAGATTGTGGGCATCGCCCCGACTGGTCGTCACAGAAGAGCTTACCCCGGCCTCACTCGCATGCTCTTGCGTGGAATTCACCATCCCTTCTACAGAATCCATCGCGTGGATGACATAACCGCGCTGAGCCATTGCTACAGTGCATCTTCCCGCTCCACATCCAATTTCAAGAACCTTTTCTCCCGTCGGAATCGCCAGCTCGTCAATCCATCTCAACACTATGTCCAACCGCTTTCGATAAATCGCGCCTTCGACGCTCTCTTGTTCGTAAACATCCTTCCATTCCGTGACGCGCGAGTGAAAGTGTGTGTCGACAAGTGTCTGGTGTTCGGCGATGCGCGAAATATCAGTAGAAACTGCGGATGATTTCATGTTTGATCTTTCAAAAATTGTAAACAATCACCGGTAAAAGTCACGGGCTAGAGGTGGCCGGCACTTCGGATTTCGACTGCATTCTCTTCCGGCAATTCACCTCTCAGCTTTTCATCTTTCTTTGCTTCAGAAAGATAAAACGCCAAACTGCGAAACATCTGCGACTGTCCCCAGCGATGCATCGGAACATTGTCCCAGCCCAGGTGCAGCTGACGCGAGCGAAAGGAACCGTCAGGCTTAATCCAGTCTTCAGAATTCCTGCAACCACCGTCTCCAGTGTTGGCTCCAGTTGCGGAAAGCGGTCTCGAAGCAGCAAGGACACGTTGATGCACTCAGCCCAATCGTAGAGTTCGCGCTTGTAAACAGTCAGGCGCGGCGCTTTGGAAAAAGGTTTAGGAAAACCATCTTCAGAAAAAAGATTCTCAAGGTAATATTTAACACCTTTCGACAGCGCTTCGAGACATCCCGGATGTCCGGTTAAGGCGTGAATCTTCGCCAAAGCTTTCATCACAAAACAGGTATGATAGTGGTCGATAAAATCTCGTACTCCATCGACAGCGTAAAACCACGAGCCGTCTGGGTTCTGATTCTCCAAGACGAAATTCAAATTTCGTTCTGCGATTTTCCAGTAATCTTCGTTGCAAAAAACCTGGGAGGCGCTGGTGAGCAGAAAGGCACGATAAGCGGCGGCGTTAATAACTCCACCTTCACCGAAAGGAGTATAGGAACAACTGCTGGCCGTTTCCGATGTTTTGAAATCCTTGATGTCAAAACGGCATGGCGCGCGATCGATTCAAGGATCAGTTTCAACTCGTCTCGTGGGTGCAGATTGGAAACCTGGAGGAACGCTTCGTACACGTAAGGCGTCGTGGTGATTAGTGGCGTCTGTCGCTTGGCAGTCCCTCCCCGCCAGACCCAGTCGAAGGGATATCCCCAGCAATATTCTTTGAACTGGCCGCACCGCGATTTTTCTAGTTCGGTTAGAAAATGAACCGCGTTTTCCAGTTGGGAAGAATCTCCGGTTGCCTCGTAAAGAAAAGCAAAACCCATAGCATAATGAGCATCCGCAATCGGGAATCGCAGCGGATGGTGGAACAGCCTTCGCGCCGAAGGCAGGAATGCTTCGCAGAAAATCATGGGCGCGACAGCTGCGGTTCCAATAAGTCTATGGCGGTAATAGAGTGCCTTCGCTCGTCCCCCGACCGGGCCAGCGAAAAAGCTCTGGTAATCCCAGGATGTTTCACCATGTGCGTCTAGCCATTCCACAAAATTCGGTAGAAGTCAGTAACCCTTTCAGCCAATGCATCAGATGTCTTTGCTACTTGCATTTGAACCCTTACATTTACTGTGGTCTTCATGGATCAGATGCTGCTGGCGTGATTCCGCCTCAATGTTATTGTCAAGCTCTGGTTCGATTTACGTTTCGGTGGTTTAACACGACCTAGCAACCAGCATCTCATTGGCGCAACATAATTGTCACGCATCTCACAAAGGTAACGCCTTAGCATTGTTTTGAACCTGTACGGTAGATTATCTCCGTTGCGTTCCTTCCCTACGAAATCGTGAAATTTGATTTTTACGACTCGGCTTTCATTGGGATTGAAGTTTAATTCAAATTTGATGTGCTCGTCGCTCCGTTCCCAGGCAATCTCCTGCGCGCCCGTGCAAATTCGCTGTATCGCCGAAGGCTCGCACTCGCGCCTTCTAATTGCGAAATGTTTTGGCTGGTCAGAGCAGTTCTCGATCCGTAGTTCCGTTGCGTACATTTCCACTTCCATTTTCCCCGGTGACACCTCTCTTTGACGGCAACTACGTCGAACTACGTCACCCAAGTTACGCCAGGTCGGCGCACATTGCAGAGCATTTACTTGCTTAACAAAGTCAACTAGGCTCGCGCCGTGATCGCTGCAAAAATCGTGATGGATCACTGCTATCGCGGGTTTTCCCAGCAGAGTGTCGAATGCAAAGTTTTCGATCCCCTCCCATGGATACCTCCGAGTAAAGAGTGGAAAGGCGTAGCCCATCACGGCAATATCCCATACGTCAGAAATTGTAATCGCGCGCGGGCATCGGATCAGCGCTGACAACGTCGTTGTTGACAGCTCCAATCAGATCAGTGTGTTTTAACACACTCATAGCAGCTTCCGAAAAAATGCCTTGAGGAAATACCATGACGGGATCGTGGTCAATCCCGGTGATCGACCGATGGCTATTCATACGCCCGGCCGCTTGTTTTGCCTTCCAATAAAGCCGTTGCTGACTGGAGCTGCCGAACTCTGCTCGTGTATGATCACAGCCGTGAACCGAAAGTGAGAACATGCTCGGGTTTTCTTTGAACAGTCGAACAACCCCGGGAGCGCTTCTCCGCCAGTTCCATGGGATGAACGCGATGTTTGTAGAAAAATTGTGTTCCTTCATTAGTAACAGAAGTTCCTCAAAGTCCACAAAGCCATGTGTTGGTTTGAGCAGAGGATCATCAATCACCAAGCACGCGTTCGCTTCTGGAGCGTTCCAACAGGTCTCGGCAAATGCCCATTTTATGTAAAGAACAAGTGGCACCGCACTAAGGAAGTGCTCACGAACGTCAAAATTTTGCGACGCCAATTCTGCGTCGATATCGATGATTTCTCTGGAGGTTGAAAGGAAGACAGGTACCCCTTTGTATTCAAGCTTCAAGAAAACCGCGCCATCACCGAGCGAAATTATGTTGATCGCATCTCGCTTACCCATATTTAGGATATTTAGGATCAGGCTACGGTTAGATTTACCGTTGACACCAGTAACTCGGACACCGGTCATCACCCCACAAAAGTCGTTCATGCAATCTGAGACGACGAAATCTTGAGCGCTATTATTGATTTCGGAGAGTACTGCTCCCTCATTTCCAATCAGTATTCTTGCCAGCTTTTGCAGAGAATCACGATCAGCAGCTGGAGAAACAAACACCGAACGGATACCCTGGCACCAAGTCTGCAAGTGTTCCGGATTGCGTTCCAGACATTCGATCAATCGCAAGAAAATTTCCGCCGAGGCAAAGATTCCAGGTTTAACTGCAGTCCTGTCGCGTACAATAGCATCAGCTAGACACGCGGCGATACTCAATCTTCGCTGACGCACGCCAAAGAAGCTTAGCAGCTTGCCGATCCTCTTATTTTCTTCTAGGCGAGGTCAGGCTCGCTTAAGAGCGTTGCCTGTTGGCTCTTCATAATAAAACGCAGCTCCATTTCCCAAGTCTGCCAAATCTCCTCAAGCAGGTTCGAACGACGTTAGCGCACTTCACTTGCGATCAAATCAAAGTAAATACGATCGACCTGGTGTCCGCCAGAAGAAGCCGCATAACGAATTCGCCCGGCCTCGTGTAAACCAGCTTTTTGTAATACCCTTTTCGAACCTGCATTGTCCTCCATAGCCCACGCATACATAGACACAAGCCCCATCTGATCGAAAGCAAGCCTCACTAATTGTCTGACCGCATCTGAAGTGATTCCTCGACCCGATAGGTTTTTGTCTCCTAACACGTACCATATCATTGCTGTCCTATCAGTGGTGTCGATGTCCGCGAGAGCAATCAGGCCGCAGGGCTGACTATCATAACGAACTAGAAAGAATCGATTCTTTCGATTTCGCGCCGCTATCGCTATAAGTGTGGCGTTGACTTTCCGTTCGCGCCACTCCGATGTCAACCACCGGTTGTTTTCGGTTTTCGAAAGCCATTGGGCGACCAGCTCAAAATGGTCAGGAATCAATTCTTCAATCGTAGTCACTTTTGTTGCATGTTGCCAGCCCTGTGGGTCTCGAACTCCTCTTTTAACCGATTCTGGCCACTGTCTAACGTCAAAACCAAATTGACTGAAAATCGCATACACCCATCGCTCAAAACCCCACCCGACACAGGCGCTAGTCGCCGGGCGGTCGCCCAGCGTAATATTGAACGCTTTACCAAAGGTCACAGAATGAAAATTAGATGAGAAAACGCTAATGGAGCTTTTTTCCGCGGGAATCAGGAGCCTTAACTCTTTCTTCGCCTGCTGTTGTCGCTGGAAAGAGGCTTTTATGGAATAATCTTGAGTGAAAAACATGTCATTGGCAGTTTCGAAGCTGCCGACTAAATCCCAATCCTTGGCCCATTGGACGATCAGTCTCCTCCGCCTTCGCACGGCCTTCAATAACGAAGCGGGGATGCCCGACCCAGACGATATCGCGCTGAGTAAAGGCCCGAGTCGAGACATGGTGCGGTGATTGGTCCCTTCGTATCGGTGGCAAGGAACTGCCATGGTCGTGCATCTTCCGGGAAACTTCGAGCTGCCAATTTTCCATTCCCTTCATAGCAATGGTAACAACAGGAAGGACAGATGGCGAAGTCGTTTTCCCCCATTCGGTCTTTGTGGAAGGCAGGGGACCACCCGTCTCTTAGGCACCGATTAGAGAACTTGTTCAGCACGTCTAAGTCGCCCTTGAGATGTGCGACAAAATCGACGTGCTCCGGAAAGGATGTAAAGTGGTGTATTCGATCAAGTGTCCTGCACAGGATAGTCGCGGGATAGAACTCGCGTTCCGCCTGAAAAGGAACGGCAAAAACGTCGTCGACCTTGGCTTTAATCAAGTTCAATAACTGAGCCGCCATGCCCCGCAGAATCACGTGCCCCTCACCAACCGGAGTCACCCACTTACGCTCCAGCAATCCCGCCCAAGCGTCAATCGTCGGCAATTCGCGCTCTTGTTTAAACTCGATTGTTCTCGGTAGACCGAACTCTCGCTTTTGGTAACGTTCTACGAGTTCTCGATTTTCCTTGACACAGACTCGCACGCAGCTTCAGTGGACACCTCGGCTTCAATGGTTGAATCCGCGTTGTTGATCTTATAAGAGACGACCTTTTCCGAAGCGAATGCCAATGCGTATTCAAGTTGCGAGCGGCGATCCGCATCAACTCCGGGGATCGGTAACTGATGTGAGGCATGACTATATTTCCCCTTTTTGGCGCTTTGCAACAAACATTGAGATCTCCCGTATCGTGCTGATGGGAAGCTAGCCCAATCCGACTCGGTCAAGCGGATCGCGAATTGTCTCTCTATAAATCCTGTCAATTCTACCGCTCCAAAAGAATCAATGTATCCGTAATTGAACAAATTGACTTCGTCGTTGAAATCAGAGTCGTTTTCGGGAATACCAAATTGTTCTCGGACAAACGCGCGCAATTCAAATGTAACCTTATCAATGTCCATCGTATCCGGTTGTTCATGCTAGACATTCATGTCTCACTTTATCTTCTTCAATTGCCGCATGAACGCCGTCCGTGAGGTTTCTAATCCCAGCGGGATTCCACATCTAGCCACCTGCTTCGCCGGATTGCCTTGAACCACTGTCATTGGCGGAACAGACATCGTGACAACACTTCCCGCAACACGACAGCGCCTCGACCAAGTGTCACCCCCGGCAAGATCAACGCACAAGCTCCAACATAAACGTCTTCCTCGATCGTCACTCCCCTCTGCTCCTGAAAATGTGCGATGATCGTAGAGCGAATCCCAATAATAGCTGCGATCCCCAATGGAGACAAGAGCTCGGATATCCCGTTTCGATAAGAGCTTGATAGCCAATCCATACATCTTTCCCGATGCGCACGCCTCTGAGGCGATGTAGGGCCACGCGCAGACCCGCGCCGCCAGGAACGGACATCGCCAGTTGCTGTAGTATCCGATTTTTAATTGCAGATAACAAGTTCTCAGACCTGCAGTCCGTGTCTTTCTCTTTGACATGCATACTTAAACTCGAAATTCCTGGATCTCTTGCGGATCGCAACAAAGGCGATGCCCAAGAATGTCTGTTACGAGACTGTGAATAGCGTCGCAACTCCTCATATCCTCGTGCGTCCGGGCTGCGTGTCATTCGCATCTCGCGGCTCAAATTGACCATCAACTGTGGACTCTGCCTTTTTAATTTGTCGGTCCGCTATTCAATTGCTAGAGAAAAGTTGTCTACTTTCTTTAGCTTTAAAAGCGTGCGAAGAATGGCTCCCAATTTTTTCATCTGCTCCTGTCGGTGGAACCGCATCAATTCAGAAGAAACTGGTCGCTCGATCCGCTCGTAAAGCGGCCCAGCAGTAACCGGAGAGCAGTGCCAAGCCGTCAGTAGCCGGTCGCTTTGTGGCATCGATAAGCCACGCGGAATAGCTGCCACAAAGGCGAGCCGCCTAAATAGTAATCCTTTTCCCCATATGAAAAGCTTGCTGCCAAACTGCTCCTTCCCGGCTGTACCCAACGCTCCGGTAATGATGGAACCGCTTTTCAGGAAAGGACCTCGTCTTCCATCCCTTCATCCGCGCTGTTGTTACCGCGATCCAGTCAATCCCTCCCGCCGGGTTCGGGATGTAACCGCCTACTTCCTCAAAACACTGGCGCCGGAAAAGCTGACATCCGCCAGCTACATGGTTCTCACCTTCGAAACTATCGCGGGCAGTGTCGTAACCGTCATCCTCGGTAAACGGCGTCCCGGCGACGCCTAGCCGTGGATCTTCTGCAAACTTTCCAATCAGAAACTCCAGGTATTCTGGGTCGAACGAAAGGTCGGCATCAAGGTTTCCGATCACGTCAAACTCAAGCGATCGAGCCCGTTCCAAGCCGGCATTGAAAGCGTGAACCTTTCCAGCAAAACTTCGATCACTGCGCTCCGGCGTCCTGAAGAGTTCGATCCATTGATAGCGGCTCGCATAACCTTCGACGATTTGCGCTGTTCGGTCGGTCGAACCATCGTCCACTATCACCCATCGCTCAGGCAACCGCGTCTGTGCAACCATGGACGCGAGGGTCCTTTCAATGAACGCTTCTTCATTGTGCGCGGGGGTGATTAAGACGTACTTCATTCGATTTGCAGAGAGTGATGATTGACTCAGTATGAAGCTGACCAGTGAAACATGCGGTTCCTGTGCTGCTTGCAGCTGCCTGTCGCCTGTCGGCTGTCGCCTGGCTGCTCGCTTCGCTGCCGCGATAGATCTGAGAAAAGATCTCATCCATAATTCGGGCTGTTAAAATGATTTCGCGATACGGGATGGGCGGTTCGCCTCGCAGACGGATGCTGTTGTAAAAACGTTCAATGAGCTCCTTCATGCCGAAATCCTGATACCGTCGTCTGCGAAGAAAATTGATTACATTGCATCTTGCGTTCCTAAGATGCTCTCTGGCATTTTTCAGCGGTGGAATAAAATAAGTGAGGTAGCTTTTGTACGCGCGACTCTGCTTTCGAGTTAAACTTCCGGTGGCAATATCGACAGTCACTGAATTGGCCGGGCCGTAAATGCGCAACTCGTTGAGACCCTTGATCTGTGTCGAAAAACAAAAGAACGCTGTTGTCCCGCTCTTATCTCGGATCAGGACTCTTAACTCGTCCAGGACTTCCGGTGCGCCCAGATTCTTGAGTTGCTCGCTTTGATGTGCCGTGCCGACGATTTCGATCAAATCGTCATCGAGGAATTCGGCCAGTTTGGCTATTCCATGGCTGATGATGTTGTGCAGCAATTGTCCCGGTAATCGGCGAACCCAGTGCTGGCGATTACCAAGTAGCGCGCTCACGTAAGTTGTGTCGCCGAGGTCATAGGAGAAATGGCTTTCCAAGTGTACCGGTTTTCCGCCGAGAAATCCTTCTGCTAACAGTTGGCGCATCTCCAGCGTCTCAGGCGTGAATTGCAGGTTGTGCCCGGCCGTAATTTTTAGATCGCGACGCTCTGCCACCCGAATCAACGATTCCGCCTCCCCGGCTGTGATGGTGAAAGGTTTTTCCAAATAAACATGGCTTCCAGATTCGAGGCATTGTTTGGCAAGCGAATAATGGCTCTGTGGCGGAGTTGTAATATGAACAACGTCGAGCCGCGCCGCCTCCAGCATTTCCGACAACTCAGAAAAGCATGCAGAAATCCCAAAACGTTCGCCCAGCTGCTTCGCCATGAGCGGTTCTCGATCGCAAAGAGCGACAACCTCACAATCAGGAATGCGATGGATCGCGTCCACATGCTGGTCCGCAATCTTTCCGCAACCGACGATTCCGATTTTTAACATCGTGAATGGTGATCAGTTATAAGTGGTCAGTGATTAGCCACGGGGTTCAACGCTTCAACGGGTCATCGTTTCCGTTCAATGCAAACTGCGCCAGAAACGCCTCCATCGCCCGGTCCATCGGGACCCGCGGCTTCCAGCCCAGCCGTTCTTTGAGCTTCTGGTTGGAGTAGCGATTTCCTTTCCATTCGGCAGAGCAGCGGCGCCGATTAAAAACAGGGGGTAGCTGTTTTTTTGACCACCTGGAGTACTTCTCCCAGAGCAGGCACATGGTGTAACCGACAACATACGGAAGTCTAATCGAAAGAAGCGATTTTGCCTTGTTCCTGTAGGCTTTTAAGAATTGGCGGCCAGTCGGTAGTTCGTCATCCACAACATTAAAGACCTCACCATTAATCCCGGCCCTGAGACCGGCTAGCACAATGGCCTCAGCACAGTTATCGACAAAGGTCAGCGGCAAGGACTGCGCGCCGCTCACCTGGACGAAAAGTCCAAAGGTGCTATTACCGACGCGACCGCTCAATTCTCGTTTGCCGGGCCCGAAGACATATCCTGGGCGAACAATCACATAGGGCAGTTCATATTTACTGCCGTATTCTTTCACCAGTTCTTCTTGCTTGAGTTTGCCGAAACCGTAGGGATCAAAACGTTCCTGGGGCGCATCTTCCAACGGGCACGTCTCATCGAGCAGGCGCCACGTTTCAGGGTCAGGTTCGAATAGACCGCAAACGAACTGATATTCACAAAACGCTTTGGCTTGCCGAATTGGAGAAATGCCATCCATCAGATTCCGCGTGGCCAGTGCCGAGTTCATAAATGCACCCGCAAAGGATTTTTCCATGCCCGCCGCGAGATGGTAAATGATCGAAATCCCTTCAGCAGCTTTCTGACAGTCATCGCGGGACAGAAGATCCCCTGTAACAAGCTCGACATTTCTTTCGGCATCGAACCTTGGTCGAACACGCTACTGGAGGCCGACCAAGGTAACTCGAGGGCCGAACGAAACAGCGGAGATTTGTAAAGCCGTATTCGAGAAGTTTCTCGACCACTTTGGTTCCGATGAAACCATTAGATCCGGTGACTAAGATTCGCTCATCCCGCGATACGATGTAGTCGGAATTCATGACGGTAGCCGGGTGGGCCTTCAACCTGTAGTTTCAGTCGCCGAGATTTTCCTTACCTTCAGCCGTTTCATTGGTCGGGTTCTCTTTCGCTTTTTTTGCTGGTTTTCTTACCCGCTTTGTCTCCTGCTTCTTGCCCCCCCAGGGTCTGCGCAGGGAAGTCCGGGTCGCTGCGGGCGAACTTGACGGTCGACCCGGCGGCGGATTGCCAGTTACCAGCGGATGCGGATAAACATACTCCGTGTATCCCGGCATCGCCATGTTGTTAAAGTAATTAACTCCCTGCTTAATGTTCGATGTCTCAGCAGAGAAAGTGTTAAACGGCTGTCCGTCACTCGTGTTGTTCCAGATGTAGCAAGGCTCAACCACCTGATTCCAGTTCGGCGGCGGCGTGGGGTTGTCACCACTAAGTAGTGTGCTTTGTCCAACGCCCGCTTGGTCGATTGATTGATTCACCTTGTTGATTTTGAACGTGTCTCCTGCCGTGAATGACAGATTGCTATTGAATCCGGAACTAAATTTGATGGTGTTCGCACTATTGCTGTCGATGTAGGCGAATCCGCCAGAGCCAGAAGTTCTTCTTAATCGTGTAGCCTGCCCATTGATTAAGCGCCCACGGACTACCTGAAGCGGTAACAGTGAGCTTGCCTGCGCTTGCTGCTGTTCCTGAATAGAACGGATTACCGGATTGTTCTTGTCCCATCCATTCGTTCCGTCCGCGCCGCCCCACTGGAAAAACGGCGCTATCATTCTGAACGCGCTAAGTGTTGCTAATGTGCTTGTACCGCCACAGTTCGTGATGGTGTTGTGGTGGAACAACTCGCCGCCGCCTCTGGCGCCGGACACATAGCGATTAACGTGATGACAGTCGATCCGATTGTTGTAAATCTCCATCGCCCGGCTGCTGCGCCCGCGCCCCGGCGACTCAGTGCCGTGATTCCCGATTACGAAGTTGTTGATGCTGTTGTGCCGAACAACGAATCGCGCGCCGTTGAAACCGTCGGTAAGTGTTCCCTGAATTGTCGTTCGAGTGCAAGTGAATGTGTTGTCCTCAATAAACAAGAACTGTGATGACCCGTAGTTCGCTGGCGCGGCCCAACTGCCATCCCCGTACGCTGCCCCGTTCCACACGCTTCCGTATGGATAAATCCATTCGTAAACATGATTCCCAACCGTAACGATGTTGTGATCTACGACGCCGATGACTGTATTCGCCACGAAGAAGCCGTTTAGATCAGTCCATTTGCAATGGTCGAATCTGAACAGGCTTCCGTTCGTGTTGCTCCCCTCAATATGAATGATGCCGCCCGGTGCCGCAGCTGTTGGCGTCCTGCCGCCGTCTTGGAACTCTATCCCTGTGATTCTGGTCAGTCGCGAGGCGACAAGCGAGCAATCGATCAGCTTAACGTTGCTGGCATTGTCCTTAATGATGGTCGCGCCCATGCCTGCGCCTTGCAGCGTGATCGCTTTCGTGACTGGCAATGTGCGAGTCCAAGTGGCCGTTCCAGCGGGTATGATTACAATATCGCCGTCAATGGCTGAGCCGATTGCGGCCGCAACATCGGACTGTGATGCACTGTTTGCGTTGATTGTTGTTGCTCCCGCCAAGCGCGAAAAAGCGAGAATCAGACGTGGCAGCAAGCAAAACCAGGGCAGTAAGGCGTACTCCCGGTGTTGAGCAGCGGCGAACGTTGCCTTCGCCGTCAGGGTCCTTCGGCATACACCAATTCCCTGGTCTCTTCCGTGCTCTCAACCTCGGATGCTTCGGCAGGGGCAAAACGAATTCGTGGATAGTCCATCGCGATGAGATAGAAAACAAACCAGAGCGGATTTATCGTTTTGAACGCCGCTTCGGTCCAGTTGTACACGACTACCGCCGCGAGAAAGCCCAATCGATATCGTGCCATTTCAAAATTCTGAAAAAGCTCCGAGCGTATTTTCCAGAATGTAGCAACAAACAATCCAATCAGGAGAAACACCCCAACTACTCCCAAGGTCAAATAAGTTTCCAAATAGCCATTATGGGCCTGGTTTGGGATATAATAGAAAATTCCTTCCAGCTGCCTTTGGCCTGTCCCCCAACCAGAAGCTTTCAAATCCCGTCCCAAGAATCGGATTGGTATGCATGCCCAGGAGGGCCGTCCAGAGGGGTCGTTCTCCCCGACAACTCGGAGCCCCTGCCTAGACTCTCGGACATACGCCCCGAAATCCCAAATGCCAGCTTCTGCTACGATAATGAGAACCAATGCTACTAAGCATGTATGTCCCGATCAGATTCTTGTTTATAGAACGGATGCCGACAAACACGACGACCAGTATCCCTACGATCAAACGATGTGAACAGCTGTAGCACTGTGGGCCTGTGAAAAAAGCCACCAGATACCGATCACAAACCCGGCGATCAGCCGAAGCTCATTCCGTCTCCACCTGCTCCGCTCAGTTTGCCAAATTTGCAGCAAATACCAAAAGAAAAAGTAGCCCAGGATCAGACAATCCGCCACCGAGCATGTTTTTGTCCATGGCGATGCCCGTTCGTCATTGCCCCGCCCCATCGGCTAAAACCCCGTCCCAATTCAGGATAATATTTGATCCAGAGAATGGAGACAGGGACGATGATATAGGCGCATCGCTTCATCAACCGGATCAACGCTTCTTTGGGATCCGGTTCCGTAAGGACGATCAGCACCATGATCGGATGACCAAGAATTTTGATCCACCGCTTGAAGGCCACGAAGGGAAAATCGGACCAGGTGATGGAAATCAAACAGTAGAGCAAGAAAACGATCAGCCAACCGTTGTTGGAAACAACTTCCGAAAGACGGACTTGTCTTTTAGCGAGGACACAAAAGCCCACTATGACCAGTCCGAAGTAAAAACACGCATCCAGCGGACTTCCCTCTTCCACTGAAGCGCCCCCGCCCACAGGCAAGCCGAAGATGTTGAGCCATGCGGAAACGGATCTTGAGCAACCGAGCACCAGCCAAAGGACCGGAAGCCAAAGCGCGCCGGTGACATCGGGCCTTTCCCGAATGTCTCGCCTGAAAAGAAAGATAATAAGGGCAATTGTGAGAAAAAGGGCCAGGGATCGGGACAGACCAATGCCGAACAAGCTGGCAATATGAGGCACGAGTGGATTCATCGATTACGAAACCATTTGTTGAAGCCGGCTAATAACGCGAGAAGTGGCATCAAGCCATGCACATCCACCGATTCCGAGGCATCGCAACAGCTCGAAGATTCTGGGAGATCACGGTCAGCGACGCTCTGCAAATTGGATTACTTTCGCCGGGCTGCTATCCGGTTCTTGAAATTCTTTAAAGAAGCTCGCCGATACACTCAACGGTGTGAGTAATCATCTCTTTTGTCATCTCCGGATAGATCGGCAATGATAAGATGCGGGATTGATTAAAGCAGGCGACGGGAAAATCTTCGGAATGTGGCCGAGATGAGCGTAAGCAGGATAAAATGGCAATGCCCTAGGGTAGTTCAAAACGGTGGAGATGCCTGCCTGGGTAAGATACTCTCTCAATGTATCCCGGTTTTCTGTGCGAATGACATAGAGATGGTAAACGTGGTCGCGGCCAGGAGCGATTTTCGGTGTGATAACATCGCCCACGTCTTCGAGAAGCTCATCATAACACGCAGCAACACTACGGCGTGCCTCAGTCCATGCAGGTAAATAAGGCAATTTTGCATTTAGGATGGCCGCTTGCAGGCCATCCATGCGGCTGTTGATTCCTTCCATGATGTGATCGCCTTTTCCGCCGTGCCGGGCGAAAGTCGTCATCCACTCGGCAAGTCGATCGTCATTAGTCACAACGCATCCGGCGTCGCCGTAGGCGCCGAGGTTTTTACCCGGGTAAAACGAAAACGTCGCAGCGTCTCCAAAGGTTCCAACGTGTCGCCCCTTGTATCTGGCAAGATGCGCCTGGCCACAATCCTCTATGACCCAAAGATTGTGCCTTCTTGCGATCGCCATGATCGCATCCATATCGGCCGGCTGCCCGTAAAGATGGACTGGAATAATGCCAACTGTGGCGGGTGTGATCTTTCGTTGGATATCGTCGGGATCGATCGTGAACGTTTCCTCATCTGTGTCACAGAATACGACCCGGCCGCCCGCCTGCGTGATTGTCTCCGATGTTGAGATCGAGGAATGTGCTGATGTGATGACCTCGTCGCCGGGCTTTACACGAAGTCCCCTCAGAGCAATGTAGATCGCGTCTGTCCCATTCGCACAGGAGATACAATGCTTCACGCCAAGCGCGCTCGCCCATGCCTGCTCAAAGGCGTCTACGTGCCGCCCGCGAATGTAAGCCGACTCTGCGATGACTTCGGCAATCGCGCGGTCGATCTCTTGTTTGATCGTTAGGTACTGCGCGTACAGGTCAACAATCGGAATTGTCATGGATAGAGAACGGATGGCGAAGGACCGAGGACTGAAGAGTGACGACTAGAATGTCTTCTCCGATCAAAGCCGGCGGAGAAGGCGGGCTGGATTGCCTGCGTAAATTCCGGGAACGGTAATATCCTTGGTAACAACTGCGCCGGCTCCAATAACCACTTGATCGCAGATCGTCACCGGAAGGATCGTGGCATTTGTTCCAACGCTCACACGATTGCCAAGTTTAGTCGGTCGCCAAAGCTCCGGATTTTCGGCGGGTCCGCCGGTACCGAACAGGTCGTTAACAAACATTGCGCCATGGGAAATGAAGCACTCGTCCCCGATCGTGACGAGCTCACAGATGAATGAGTGCGACTGAATCCGGCATCGCTTGCCGATATTTACGCCCTTTTGTATCTCTACAAATGGCCCAACGAAGCTGCCGTCTCCAATCGTGCATCCATAGAGATTGACAGGCTGTATGACAGTGACGTCTTCACCAAACTCAACATCTACAATTCCTGCGTGACGGATCTCTGGCTTTGCCAGAAAGGTCTCGCCTAATGGCTGAGTGGATGAAACCCGGGTAGTCACGAATAGAGGTAATGATTTATTCAGCAAAGGGCCGAGCCGGTCTGGAACTGTGTTTGTTGAACTTCTTCCCGCTTGTGGGCTTCACAGAAGTCGTTCATTTCTTTGCGAAGAGGGTCTCATACGCAGAGAGCAGGTTCTTCCCGACCTTTGCCCATTGCAACTCCTCCTCAACCCGGCGGCGACCATAAGTCCCCATTTTGTTCTGAAGCTCAGGTCGATCCATGAGTTGGGAGATAGCTTCCGCGAATTCGGCTTCGTTGTTTGGCTCGACGTAGATGGCAGCGTCTCTAGCAGAAAATCGGGTTTCTTTCAGATCGAAAGAGACGATCGGCTTCGCCGACGCCATGTATTCCATGACCTTGATCCAAGTAGACACGTCGTTCAAGGGGCTGGAGGGGTCGGGATCCACACAAATGTCGGCAGCCGCAAGATTAGCTTGCAGGTCTTCGTCGGAGATGAAGCCTGTTAGTTCGACGCAACCGTTAAGTTGCAGGTTTCCAGCCAGATCACGCAAATCTTGCAGTGAGTCTCCGGTGCCCATTATCACACAGTAAAAATCCGAACGCTTCAGACCATGCAGTAAATGGCGCAGCGAACGCAGCAGGTAATCGACACCGTCTTGTGGATTCAGGCTGCCGACGTAGCATAGAATAGACTTGTTCATTCCTTTCAAACGGGCGCTCGGCGCGGCCGGAGTCATTCGCATTTGATTCGGCCCATTTCTTACAACGAAGACATCGGCGGGATTCTTATTTGCCCGCTCAATTTGTATTTCTTTATACGATTCATTCGTAGCGATCGTGACATCAGAAAGTTTCAGGCTGCACCATTCAAACATTCTTAGGAATCGGGTGTAAACTCCTTCTCCGGCGTTATAACGAGACCGGTAAAGCTCCGGACAGAGATCGTGCTCGTCGAAGACAAATTTCTTTCCGAGCAGCTTGAAAGGCAAAGCCGCTAAGAACAGGGTATCGGGAGGATTATGAGCATGCATCACGTCGAAGCCACGCGTCACAAGAATGTAAGCGCTAACTATGAGACAGGCTGACGTGAAGTAGCAGTATTCAACAACATAACCAAGAAAGGATTTCAGCTTAACAAGAGCCAGGTTGAGTCGGTTAACGCTCGCGGATGGAGTCTTTTTAAACAGTTCCAGCGTTGGCACGCGGTAAACTTCGACGCCGTCAACGGTCTCACGCCTCGGCTGGCCCAGTTTCCGAAGCGCGATGACCGAGACGTTGTAACCTGCGTCAGTGAGTAAAGCCGCCTCGTTCCTGACACGAGTGTCCTGCGGAAAATGGTTCTCAACCCACATCAGGGTTTTGATTGGAGATCGCATTATGATGGGACTGTGTCGCAGCAGTTCTACCAGCAGATGCCTTGATAATTGGAAGAAGCCTTCACGGTTTCTCGTGGTAACCGAATCAAATCAATAATTAACTTCGAATCGCCATTATTGGTTACAGCTTCCTGAATCTTGGAATTATTTTTGCCAACTACGACTACGTCACTGGCTTCTATGGCTTCCTTTGCAGAGGAAACCATCAACGATGAAATGTGCGGTATAGCTTGTTCGATGTACTGCTTGTTCGCACCTACGAGTCTCGCTAAAGCAACTTCTTCGTCGTAGATACTCAATTTATATCCTTTGCCGATCAAGGTTTCGATCAATCCAACAATCGGACTTTCACGGAGATCGTCAGAGCCGCCCTTGAAACTGAGGCCCAAGACACCGACTCGGTTTTTGCCCGCGTGGCGGATTAAATTGAAAGCTAGCTCGATCTGCTTACGATTCGTTTCCAGCACAGCACCTAGAACCGGCATTTCCAGATCCAATTGCTTCGCCTTGTAAAGAATAGCGCGAATGTCCTTGGGCAGACAGGAGCCACCAAAAGCAAACCCGGGCTTAAGATAATAGGGAGAAATGTTCAGCTTTGTATCTTTGCAAAAAATCTCCATTACTTTGTGACTATCAGTGCCCATAGCTTTACAGAGATTTCCGATCTCATTCGCGAAACATACTTTAAGGGCGTGAAATGCGTTGGAGGCGTACTTGATCAACTCAGCTACTGAAAGGGGCGTACGTTCTACAGGAGCTTTTATGCTAGAATAAAGACTGGCAACCCGTTCAGCAGCACGCTCGTCACTAGTTCCGATGATTGTAAACGCTGGATGATGAAAATCATGAATAGCTGTCGTTTCGCGCATGAACTCGGGATTCATGCAGATACCGAAGTCCTTTCCATCCTTTTTGCCAGATTCTTTTTCCAGCAAGGGACGCACCACATCGTTCACCGTTCCCGGTAACACGGTGCTTCGGAGAACTACGACGTGGTAACTGTTTGTTTTTCGTAGTAACTGGCCGATCTCGCTCACAACTCTTTTAAGTTGGCCCAGGCCGAGACTGCCATTGTCATTACTCGGCGTGCCAACACAAACCAGGGAAACGTCGCCGAGGCTCTGCGCGCGCTGAGTAGCTTGCAGGCGGGTCCCGGCGACCCCGCGACGAATCAATTCTTCCAAGTCCGGTTCGATAATCGGACTTTTTCCGGAGTTAATGAGAGAGACCTTAACTTCTTGTAAGTCCACGCCAGTTACGGAATGACCCATCTCAGCCAGGCATGCCGCCGTTACACATCCCACATATCCCATTCCGAAAACTGTGACATTCATAAAAGAACTTGTGTTGATAGGTCTAGCCCTGGCCTGATTTTGGAACCTTCGCGATACCAGCGCAAAACTGCGCCACTTTGCTCGGCGTGGTGTTCCAAAAGGCCCCGTTGTAGTGCCGACTCACGTAATCCAGAAATGATTTGTAGAGATCAACTGGATATTCCCTTGATGTTGCGATCGCGTTATCAAAGCACAAATAGTCGGGATGAACGTCAACTAACGCCATGCCGCCGTGTTGGGCGATCCAATCGAGTTTTCGCATCCAGATCTCCGGCGTTTTCTCTTGCAGCAGCACGAAGAGCGTGAAGTCTTGAGGTAGTGTATAAGGGAGCTCAACGTAGCCGTTGGAAGAAGAGTTGATACGCGAGTGTGGATGCCTGATCGACTCGCCATTCGGATTCGGGATCCAGAATGGAAAGATAGTGTGGCGGCCCTGGGGCTGTGGTTCGAATGGATCCGTATCGAAAGTGGACGCATCGTATTGCACGTCGAGGTCGTGCAGCCAATCGAGATTACGCAACATGAATCCCGATCTGAATCCCGACGCTTCCCACTCGCGCGCATAAGCATTGATTTTGGCGGCGTGCCGCGTGAACCTGCGACGCGAGGAAAAGAGATGACCATCATGTTTAAGATCGTGTATCCCAACCTCGAAGCCGTTGGCAGTGAGTTCGTGCCTCAATTCAACTGGGACGCGGTAGCTCCCTTCTGGAATAAAATTAAAGGAAGAGCGGAATCCGAGCTGCTGCTCCAATTCCATCAAGGACCGACATCTTCCGAGCCCGGCTTCGCTCTCGACGTCGTGCGTCAAAACAAACGCAAATTTTTTGTTCCCAGGCCAGCCTGGCCAGTTTTCCGGTGCCCGCTCCGAGCCCGGCATAATAGGCCATACGTCTCCGATTTGCTTGCGTAATCGCACGGCCAGTTTTCGTCGAATGGCCGTGCGAAGGAACTGAGGAACGAAAGGCTTTAGCCCGTAATAGATTCTATTGCGTAACATGAGAGTATAGCGGCCTCGGTGGCCGCTAGAGAGGTTGGTGTGAGTACGAAACGGAGGGTTAAAACTTGTGTGCCTCTCTTGGCCCGACTCTTCAAAACCGCAGCGCCGGTGTTCACCGAGCGCCTCTATCAGCATCGAGGCCGACATGGCAGGACAAGCAGATGTGTCAGGAAGATTGGCAAAAGAGAGAGCATTCGCAGCATTTCAACAATCCCGATCGAACGGGAAGCGACCAACTGCAAAAATGTTATCCGTGCAGCCAATTAAGACTCAGAATCAAGCCACTTCGGGACGTAGGAACGCGTCTTGTTTACCACGACTGCAACATTGTTCCGCTCCGCAATCAGCTTCCCATAGCTGCGCCTGATTACCTCGCGGTTATTCTTCTCCGCCTCGACCACGACCAATAGCTTGTCCATGAAAGCAGCCATTCCCCAGGTCGGGCTTGTTTGATCTAGTGGGGGCATGTCAAAGATAATGTAGTCAAAGTCACTTGCCTTCATATTCGGCATCATGTCGAAGAATTTTTTCAAGCCGAGCTGGGCCGGACCGCCGGTGTTGGGTGATCCCACGGTAGCGAGATAGAGATTCTCCGTAGCCGACGCGATGGAGTCGGATGGCTTAAGAGCTTTGTTCAAAGGATAAGCAGGTTTACCCTTGAAAAACGGGTGCACTTCCTGCGGGCCCAGATTCACATCGACGAGCAGCACCTTGCCATCGTTGGTTTCCGAAAGTGAGGCAGCGAGCCCGGCTGCAAGAGTGGAAGTTCCCCCCTCTTCCGACATGCCGGTGACGCCAACTAGCTTCGGTTTATGCGTCAAGTGATTGAGCTCGAAATAAAGACCGAGGCGATCCCGGATCGCGTCGCAGTATGGCCTGATGAAATGGTCGGCCTCCCAAGGCGCCAGTTTAGCACGACGCCGTCCCGTGGTAAGCGCTTCCGGATTCGTGGGTGAAACACCATTACGAGGCAAGGAGAAGTGACCGTTCCTATATGGAATAGAGAGCATCAATGGGATGTGTAATTGCGTTTCCAGCTGGAGCGGCCGGCTAACGGTCTGGTTCAAAACCATGCCCCTTAGCAGCGCGAGCGCTATGCCCAAGGCCACGCCTCCGCCAACCAACGCGAGTGCGATCTTATCGCGTTTTTTAGTCTCCAGGCTAGGAGGAGAGGGCCGCTGGACCGCGCTAATGTTAGGCATCTTGGAAGGGTCCAAAGCCTCGTCGATCCGAGCCTTTTCGAGGGATGCTGCGAAGTACTTGTAATTCGCTTCGTCCATCTCTCGCTTTCTCTCCAAGTCTTCAATTTGCGGAGCCACTTCCGAAAGCTTCTTCGTTCTCTGCTGAACATCGCGAAGTCGGGCCTTAAGCGCCTCGATTTTTGCCTGCGTGCCGGCTACCTTCGCTTTTACGGACTGCGGACCGTTTTCAGATGACGAAGTCTTTGTTCTCCAACCTTTTGTCTTCTTTTCTACGATCTGATTAACGAGGGCTTGTTGTTCGGCCAGGTCCGCCTCAGCGCCGTTAATTTGTTCCTGGGTTTTCGCCGCCTCGGCAGTAAGGGCCGCCGAGCCTTCCTTAAGCGACGCAATTCCTGTCTTTTCCCTTAATGACTTCAGCGTATCGTCCGTTTGATTCAAGCGCGCGCGGACCTGATCGGTTTGTTGAGTCACAAAATCGAAGGCGCCGGCAGAGCGGTGCACTTCAAGATGCTTGACGAAATAACGACTTAACAGTTCCTGCAAAACGAGAGTCGCGATCTGTGGATCGCGATTCTTATAGGAGACGAGAATGATGTTGCTTCCTTTGCTAGAAAGCACCTTCAACCCGAGCTGATGCCGCTAGCCGCGCCACCTTCTGTTGCCGACGCTCCAGAGGGGGGCAGCAATCCTTTCAGACCAATTGCCCGGGCAACGCGGGAGAGCAAGTCTTGGGGCGGTGGGAACAATCGCTGGGGACCGATTGCTTGGGCGACCTCCACGGCCAGGTCCCAACTGGTTAGAATCTCGATTTCAGCGCCGATTACCCTATCCGCTTCGGTGCTCGACGCGAACTCGGCTTTCTCTGCGTCCACTGGGTCAACGCCACTCCTTTCCAGAACATACCGCACCAACAACTTAGCCTGTGATTCGTAGGAAGGTGGATAAAGAAAATAAACCGCTGCAGCGGCAATAATACCAATCGTCGCACATACCATGATTGTTCGCTTGCGCTTGAACAGAGCGAAGAAAATGTCGCCTAGCTTTACGCCAGAGTGTTGTTGTAGTTCTTGTCGGATTTGAGCCATAATTTTACCTTTAATCGAGATGTGGATAGAGGATCGATCCCGCCAGCCGGTTGAATGCCAGCGGCAATCTGCCAAAGATACGTTTGTGCAAGCGGCTCTCACGGCGGAGCGGAGTGGAACACTGCCGACCTGATGGATCGACTCGGAAGTAATCGATTATTTCTTCGTGCGTGTCCCAGGAAAGCTTGAATCGTCGCAAACCGTCGTTTTCGGAGTCGGTCCGGCCGAAATGTAATTTTTCGACGCCGGTCCGCGCCAAAAGCTGGATGCCTTGCCACATGACAAGATTGTTCGCGCGGAATTCTTGGAACCTCTTGTCCGAAGCCCCGTACTTGTAGATGGCGTTCTTTCCAAAGCGAAAGAAAACCGCTGCAGCAATTGGGCGTGACCCGCGTCGTGCCAGAACAATAAATCCCAGACCGGGCTTAATGATGTGCTCGTAAATGTTCAGGAAAAACGATACCGGTTGCGGTGGAAGGCCATGGCGCCGGCGTGTTTGGACGTGGAGCCGATAAAAATCGTCGATAGCCTGGCGGCTGCGGGCAACAAGCGCACTCACATTGCTGCGCTCTGCTTTGCGAATAGCGCGACGGACTTGGCTGTCGAAACGATCTGTCATTTCCTCGGGGCGGCGGAGATCGAGTGTATGCCCGTAGAATCTGCTTGCCGAGCTCGAGGTAGCTTGAAACGATTTGCCTCCCCGGATTTCCAGGTGTTTCCAGCGTCGTTCCCGCGCGAAGCGAACAAGCCGGTCTTTTACGACGTCCGTCACTTCAGGATCAAAAATGAGCGGCTCGCATACATCGCTGAATGGGAGGCAGACACCTCGTCGTCCAGTGAATGCGCTGTGCACTTCCATCAGTGGTATGAGCGCGGCCAACCTGCGTCCACGGGAAAATTGAAGATAAAAGGGCTGATGATTATAAGTCTTATGAAGCACTTTTGCCCAGGCGCTGGTGTGGAAGCAGCCGGCATCGCGATGCAAGGCAACCACAAGATCCCAACCTGGATTTTGGAGGGGATTAATAATCCACATTTGAAGCGGTTCCTCGCTCGTCGTTACCAGAGAATCCTCGCCAGAAAAGGGCGCCGATTCCACGGATGGCCAATTGCCTACTTCGAGCGTGTTCAAATCGCTTCTTCCTAGACGAGTGCTTCTGCGCCAATCGTTTCGGTAACGCAGCGGACGACGTATTCGATCTGCTCTTTCGTCAGCTCTGGAAACATCGGCAGAGAAAGAAATTGGTCGGCCAGACTTTCCGCAATTGGGAACGCGCCCTCCTTGTAGCCGAGATTTCGGCATGCCTCCTGCAAATGAATCGGCACCGGATAATGCACAGCGCAGCCGACTCCTTTTTCCTGGAGGTTTCGAGCAACTACATCCCGTTCCGGTACGCGAATGGCATAGACGTGATACACGTGCCGTGCGTACATCGCCGCGAACGGCGTAAGAACCTCATCGATTCCGGCAAGAGCCTGGCTGTATTCCGCGGCATGTTTGCGTCGCAGGGAATTTGCCTCGTCAAGATGACGCAGTTTGATCGATAAGACTGCCGCCTGGATGCCGTCCATCCGGCAGTTCCATCCCATCAGGGTGTGGTAATATTTTCGTGACTGACCGTGGTCCCGCAACATCTGGATTTGCTTTCGTAACTCCGGGTCGTTCGTCACGACTGCGCCGGCCTCACCGAAGGCGCCAAGATTTTTTCCGGGATAAAAACTGAAGCAACCCGCATCGCCCATCGTGCCTGCTTTTCGGCCTTTATACTCAGCGCCATGCGCCTGAGCGGCATCTTCAACCACGAAAAGTCCGTTCGCGCGTGCGAATTCCAAAATCGGGTCCATGTCCGCTGGTTGTCCGAAAAGGTGGACCGGAATAATCGCTTTGGTTCGCTCTGTTAGACTCTTCTCAAGTTCCGCGGGGTTCATCGTGAATGTGTTCTGGGCCACATCCACAAACACCGGCCGGGCCTTGCAATAAGTAATCGCCTCGGCGGTGGCGATAAATGTGTTCGGAACGGTAATGACTTCATCGCCTTCACCAATTCCAAGCCCCAGGAGAGCAAGCCAAAGGGCGTCAGTACCGTTGCCCACGGCGATCGCGTAGGAGGATCCGCAGAATGCAGCGAACTCTTCTTCGAACTTTTCCACGAACGGTCCGCCGGCAAAGGCGCTGCTCTCGATCACTTCGCGAATGGCGCGATCGAATTTTTCAATAAAAGGGGCGTGATGCGCCTTTAAATCGAGGAAGGGAACTTTCATTTTGCGCTTTGGTTATGCGATGGATCTGAGGAGTGAGGTCAAAGCTTCACACGCTACGCTGAGCCGATGTGAAACCCTGCCTGACACTCATCCAGCAAATGCTTCAACCTGAAGAATCTCTTCGGCTTTGACGGGGGCTCGAGCCGGCACCGCCTTACTCGGTTGAGAAAATGTCACGGGCCCACCGTTCATCTTGATTGAGGCGCTAGCCGCCTCGAGGATCCTGACCATTTCCAATCCCTTGCGGCCATCCGTTAGCGGTTGAGAACTTGTCTTGATGCAGTCAACAAAATGCTCACAGGCCAGCTTTAGCGGTTCCTCCTGATGGAGATACGGGATGTAACTGTCGCCGTAATGATAAGAGTATTGAAATTCAGCAAACGTGTCGTAGTGCGGCGGACGTTCTACCCGCGCATCGTAAATGCGGATTTTCTCGCGTGTTCGCAAATCATCATACACGATCATTCGTCGCGTCCCGACGATAGTCATTTCGCGAATTTTCCGTGGCTCGAGCCAGCTGCTTTGGATGGTCGCGAAGCGTTTGCCTGAGAAGGACAGCGACATGTTTGTCACGTCCTCTACGCCTGGCGTGATATGAGCATTTCCCTGGCAGTTAATTCTGGTGGGAAATTCATTCAGAATGTGGAGAATGATTGAGATGTCGTGCGGCGCCAGATCCCACGCGACATTAATGTCCTTTTGGAATAGTCCGAGATTGAGACGGCGGCAATTGATATAGCGGATCTCGCCCAGATCCCCGGCTTGAACAATCTGGGCAATCTTTTGCACCGGCGATGAGTAGAGAAAAGTGTGATCGAGCATCAAAGTTAGACCGTTGCGGTCGGCGATTTCGATCAGTTCCTCGCATTCGGCCGAAGAGGAAGCCATTGGCTTTTCGATGAACGTATGCTTGCCTGCCAGGAGGGCTGCCTTGGCCAATGAGTAGTGATGCTTCACCGGGGTAGCAATGACCACGGCGTCCACGTTTGTGCCGTTGAGAAGCTGCTGCGTCTGTGTCATGCCTTCGATGTCCGGATACAGCGCGCGGATATGTTTTAGGCGCTCAGCATTGACGTCGCAGACGGCTTTGAGCTGGCAATCCTGAAGACCTTTAAAGTTCCGAACCAGAAGCGGTCCCCAGTAACCGCACCCGATTATGCCGACTGTGATTTGCTTCTTCATGATTTGGGAGCTGATTCTGCGAGGCGTTGTAAGATTGTGGTCGGCGAGCGCGGACTTTTTCGAGCCGAGTCTATAAACGTTTGTAAAATTGGTTTCGGTGCGTGGAGAGTGCTGTCTTGCCGATTAGGTTGCGACGGCACCCTGATTCGACCAACTGCCCAGCAATAACTGTGCAGGTCTTCAATATGATTTTCAGGTCCAGGAGGATCGATAGGTTCTTTGAATAGAAGAGGTCCATCACGATCATCTCGTTGAACGTCGTTTTATTCTTGCCGTTTACCTGCCAGTATCCGGTCAAGCCCGGCAGAGCGTTCACGCGTTCTCGTTGCCACGGCTCGTAATGGGCAAATTCATTTGGCGTGCAGGGCCGCGGACCAACCAGGCTCATCTCACCGCAAAGCACGTTGAAGATTTGCGGCAACTCATCCAAGCCGCTGGCACGCAGAAATCGGCCGAAGGGGCGAGGCGTGGATCGCCGTAAGTATCCAGCTTCGTCATCGGACGATCGACCCGCCATTAATTCGTGGAAGTAGTGTTCGTGACTTTGTGTTTCAGCACTCACCTTCATTGTCCGGAACTTCCAGATTAAGAAAGGTCTTCCTCCAAGGCCGACACGCTTCTGGCGGTAGAAGATTGGGCCTGGCGAAGCGAGTCGCGTCACCAACATCAGCAAGATCATCAGCGGCAACCAGATCGGCAGCGCAAGGAGGATGCACGTGATGTCGAGAGCCGATTTCCAGCCAGGGACGTCTGTACCGGCGCGTTCTGAAAATCGATTGTAGACTGACGCGCTTTCGCGCCGTTCCCGTTCGATCTGTTATAGGGCAAGCTGCCGCCCTTCGTCGCCCGCCCCACATGCGGGAGATGCCCTTCTATCCTCATTTGTTGATTTCCTCCAACCGCTGCTAACCCGCTAACCATGCGGGACTGTGAGAGTGAGGGGGAATCCGCATCTAGGTCTTCGTGACC
>CAWIJH010000007.1:0-31078 GCA_963836455.1 uncultured Verrucomicrobiae bacterium | reverse complement strand
GCCCAGGCACACAATCCCGAAATCGAAATTGCGCGCAAAAAAGTACAAGGCGCGCACGGTGGCTGGGTGGAAGCACGCTCGGGATATCTTCCATGGCTAAGCTCGACAGGACTGGTCGACAAACGACAGCAGCAGACGGAAACTCGCCTCCGCGATGAAGATTACAATGCGATACTGAAGCTCGAACAGAACCTGTATACTGGCGGAGCAGTGCCCAGCCAGGTGGCGATCGCACGGTTAAATATCGAGAAGCAGAACTATGAGTTGCAGGAGACCGCCAGTCGAGTGGTAATGGATGTGCGGATCACGTTCAACGAGCTCCTCTTGAATCGGGCGAAGGTGGGTGTGCGGCAAAATTCGGTGAGAGTCCTGGAGGAGGAACTCAAGAACCAGCAGCAAAGCTTCAGTGCCGGCATTGTTGGTAATTTGAACGTCCAACGCGCTGAAGTAGCTCTGGCCAACGAGCAGCCAGAACTTTTTAACGCGCAGACGCAATTGAAAAATTCCTATCTCCGACTTGGCGACCTCTTCGGCACGGAGGTCCCGCCCAGAGGCGGGACAGCCCCATTTGAGATATCGGGAGAATTACAATATCAATCGAATCATCCCGATCTGAACGCTTGCCTCGCGCGCGCCGATGCAAATCGCCCAGTCATCAAAGCCCGGCAAAAGGACATCGAGATCGAGGACCAGCAGTATAAGCTCGACCGGAGCGCGATGCGGCCACATGTCCGGGCTTTTTCCGGTTACGAAGTTTACAGCGAGCGCGATCCAGATGTCGGGCAGGAATTTAATTACGGCGGAGTGGTGGGGATAAATGCGACATGGAACATCTTTGATGGGTTTGCGACCAAAGGTCGCATGCAGGCCACACGCGCCCGGCGGGAAGCAGCCGTCCTGGCATTGGCAGCGGCCCGCCGCTCCGTGGCCTCGGAAGTGCGCAGCGCTTTTTTTGATCTCCAACAGGCTGACCGTGTCCTTGAAACGGAGACGACTAACGTTCAGGCGGCAGATGAAAGTCTCGATATTGCGAAGAGCAATTTCGCCGCTGGATTGGGAACACAACTCGACATACTGCAAGGCACATCCGATGTCACTCGGACCCGCACAACCCGGCTAAGCGCAATTTATTTGCACAACGTGGCCCTTGCACGTCTGGCACACGCCTGCGCAAGTTCCGCGGAAGCGCTTGATTTCGGATCAAAAATCGAGAGTGCGAAAAAGGAAAAACGCAGCGCGGCACAGGCTGCCGACATGGCGCGTCCACCAGACAAATTAGGTCAGAGATGAAGCAACAATCTATTTCTTTGGAGAGCCAGTCTGTAGCCGTCGCCCTGTGGGCGACGCGACGAACGCGTGCTAAACACATCGGAGCCGCGCTTCCCACCCGGAAGCGGCTACAGCAAATGCATTGTGCCAATGGGAAATACACGTCAGCGCCTCTTCGTATCGCTATCGCCGTTTTGATCGCGTGTTTTGCGCAACCGGGAAGCGCCATCACATTGCAGGCTGTTCTGCAAACCACACTGCAAAGAAACCCGGACATCCAGCAGGCGAAATCAGGTCTGGAACAAGCCGCGGGGAAACGGCTGGTCTTTCGTTCTGTCGCGTGGCCTGACGTTGAATTGGGTGTCCCAGCCGGTGTTCAGATGGGTCACCGCGCCGGTGAAAGCGGAGTAAAAGGTTTTGGCATATTACGCGGCGCCTTAACCCAGACCTTATTCAATGCGAATCTGCCCGCTTCTCTGCGGCGAGGCGACATCGAAGTTCTGATTGCACAACAGCAACTGAACGTTGCAGTCGTGGACCAATTGCACACGGCGCGCCTGGCGTTTTATGCGGCCCTTTACAATCGGTCGTTGGAATCGATCCGCAGAGAGCAACAACGAAGACTCGACGAAAATGCAGCGACCCAAAAAACTCGTTACGAAGCCGGTCTCGCTGACAAGAGCGCCCTATCGAGCGCAACAGTCCAGGCGTCTGAGTTGGACACGCAAATTGAAAGCGCGCATCGCGGTTATCGGGGCGCACAACTGCAATTGGCCTTGGCTATGGGAATCGATCCTGCAAAGGCCCCCCTGCCCGAGCCTGAAGGCGAACTGCAATCTACCCCGATGTCCGTTGACGTTGATTCCGAAACAGCGGCGGCCCTTCAGAGGAGAGCTGACCTTAAACTCGCCCGTTTGTTTGTGCGCGCCGCCAACGAAGATCAACGAATCATCGAAGCCGACTATTATCCCGCCGTGATCGGAAGCCTTCCAGGCGAGTACGTCCCGGTCACAGGGATTCACCGCGAAGGATCTACAAGTAAGACACAGGATTTTATTGGATCGGAGATTCGCGAGAAGGCGACGTACACGTGGCGGGTCGTCGATAACGGCAAAGTAGGCGGCGCGGTTCTTAAGGCTCGTTCGGCGCGCGAGATAAACGAACTAACGTGCCGGAAACTGGAGACGAATATCCCTCGCGAACTTTGGCGCATCGCGAACGATCTCAAGACCACAGAGGTTCGCGAAAAATCGCTCGCCTCCTCAACAGTTGCCGCAGAGGAAAGTGCACGCACGGTTCAGCAAAATCTGGCCAGCGGGCTGGCGTCCCCACTCGAATACCGGGTTACTCAAAATTTCCTTCTGGAGACCAAAAGCGGGCTGCTGGAGGCTATTTATCAACACAATCTCGCCATGGCGGAGTGGGATCGAGCCACGGGGCGCTATTTTCAATTTTCGAACGACACCGCCAAATCGCGGTAGATACAGCGGTGACCAACACGCCCGGGTTGCAGCCGCGGCGCTGCGCCGCGGTATCGAGAGCCAAAGCAGCAGAGGCGCCTCGACACGGCGAGGCAGCTAGAACAAATTGCACCGTAGTAGCGTCTTGCGCTTCGCTGATTGTATAATCGGCCTTCACTGATCGAACGAGCGTTTCCGTTACACTGTCGTAGAAATAATGCTTTCAAATATCTGGCCAAAAGTCGAGTCGAGAACGATAACCGGTGGGCGCCGGTTTATTGCAAAGAAGGGCGACGGACACCAGACTAGCTTTCCAAGATTGAAATTGCCGGGATCAAAAAGAGTTTTGGTGGGCGGTGGAGCAATTCTCCTGCTCATATTCGCGTTGGCATACTATTTCCTGATGCCGGTGGCGGAAGTGGTCACGGTTCGACGTGGTACGGCGATCTCCGCGGTTTATGGCACTGTCCGGATTGAGCCGGCCTTTGTGGTGCGAGTTCGAGCGCAAAATGATGGTTTCCTGCGATTGGCCGAAGCTTTCTCGGCTGGTCGCGGTGCAATCGGCAACAGTGTCGAGAAAGGACAACTATTGGCGACGATTGCTGACGAGGAAACATCCCGGGAACTGAAGCAGGCTCGAGCCGATTTGCAGGCTGCGATGGACCGCGCGGCTCTTCCGCTCCCCTCTTCGGAGCTCCTGAAAGCAGCTGAAGACAACCTCCAGCGACTCGAAAAGGTTGTGGGCTCGGGCAATGTTCCCGCAGTCGAATATCAGAAGGCAAAAAGCGAAGCGAACCGGCTGCGAGGCGCAGTGGAATCTGAGCGTATCGAGCGAGATCGCAATCTCAACTCTCTTCGAGAAACGACGAAAAAACTCGAAGCCCAGATGAAGAATTCGGAAGTGCGCGCCCCAATCGACGGCGTTCTTACGAACGTCCAGACAATTGATGGCGAACTGGTTTCAGACGGCAACGAGCTTTTCACTGTCTCCTCGCACAAGAATTACGTCCGCGGCGAAGTAAACGAAGAAGACGTGGGTGAAGTGAAGCCACGAATGAAGGCAAAATTGCAATTGTACGCCTACCGGACCAAAACTTTCAGCGCGCGAGTTTCTTCAGTCCAACCTGCAGCCGATCCAACGACTCAGCGGTACACTGTTGTTCTGGAGATGGAAGACCCTCCAGACAACTTGATGACTGGAATGACCGGCGAGATGAACATCATTACCGGGACACACAAAAACGCTCTTCTCGTGCCGACGCGCGCACTTCTTGTCGACCAGGCGTTGGCGGTGAAAGGCGGTATTGTGCATTCTCGCACGGTTGGCGTTGGATTTCGCACTCTCGATTTTGCAGAGGTGACCAGCGGCCTGACAGAAGGCAGCCGCGTGATCGTTTCCGACCAGGACAAGTTCCACCCTGGCGAAACAGTACGACAACGGATGGTCAATTTACCGCCGCCCCCGAAAGAACCATGACCCCGCCGCTTTATATTGCCTTGCGTTTTCTGACGCATCGCAAGCGGGCATTGCTTCTGAGCCTTAGCGGGGTCGTTTTCGGAGTCGCGATCTTTATCTGCACGCAGGCGCAAACCCAGGGGTTTGCACGCTATTTCATCGACTCAACCATCGGTAGCAATGGCGCGCTGGTTATCAAATCGCGTTTTCGCCCGCGCTACGAACCGTTGATGGTTTCGGCGAAGAGCTCCAAGGGAAAAACGGTCGGGCGTCGTCTCTATTTTGAAGGCATCACTAACGCCAATGAAATCATGCGGGTGAGCAGGCAATTTTCCAACGTGGTTTCCTGTTCCCCAGTCCTGCGCGGAACGGTGAGCGCCCGCGCAGGATTTGAGAATGCGACTGTCGACCTCTACGGCGTCGATCCCGCTTTGCACGCCCAGACCACGGATATTCTCCACCAGTTAATTGACGGGAACTTTGATGACTTTCGAAATAACACCAGTTCGATCATTATCGGTTCGCGCCTGGCAGAGTTACTTCAGGCTGGCGTCGGCGACACCGTGCAATTGCTCGCGCCCAACGGCGAGTACTGGCGATTCACGGTTGCTGCGATCGCTCGGGCAGGAATCGGCTCGATCGATTCAACACGGGTTTATTCGCACGCCAGGGTTGCGCAGGCTCTGCTGCAGCAACCGTCGGGCGCGTCGATGATCATATATAAACTACGAAACCCGAATCGCGCACCCGCTTTGGCCAACCGTTTCGAAACGCTGTTTCAACACAGCGCCTCCAGCTGGCAGGAACGCGAAGAAAGCACGCTGCAGCTTTTTCTGACGCTGAGAATGTCCGTCGCGATTACTGTTTCTCTCATCATTCTGCTGGCCGGCTTTGGTATTTTTAACGTCCTTACGATGTCGGTGCTCGCGAAAATTAAGGAAATCGCGATTCTGCGTTCGATGGGCTACCGGCGCATCGACATTTCTTCCATTTTTTTGTGGCAAGGCGCCCTGATCGCTGCGGCGGGCTCTCTGCTCGGTTGTTTGCTTGGAGCATCAATGACCTGGGGCGTATCGCACATTCCTATTCGTCTCCGCGGTTTGCTGTATACGAATTACTTTTTAGTGACGTGGGACTGGAGACACTACGTCTTTGCGACCCTACTGGCGATTCTGGCGGTGTTCATCGCGAGTTATGTCCCTGCGCGTCGCGCTGCTGGATTGCCACCCGTAGTCACGATTCGAGGTTCCAGATGAACTCAGAGACCTGTCTCAGTTGCGAAGGAGTTGAGCGCTATCTGGGCGAGGAAGAAGAACGCGTTCACGCTCTCCGCGGCGTATCGCTGGATATCGAGTCCGGCAGTGTCCACGCAGTCGTTGGGCCCTCGGGATGTGGCAAGAGCTCGCTGCTTTACATTCTTGGACTGCTCGATCTGCCTGATGCCGGCCGCGTTTCAATCGAATCGGAGCCGGTTTCGCATTTGAGCGACGATGAGCTCGCGCAAAGACGGAGCAAATTCATCGGTTTCATTTTTCAATTCCATTTTCTGATGGAGGATTTCACGGCGCAGGAAAACGTGATGATTCCGATGCGCAAGCTGGGGGAGCTTTCCGACGGTGACATGCGCGAACGCGCTGCCGGTCTGCTGGAAGCGGTTGGCTTGGGCGACAAATTACGCAGGCTCAGCCGCCATCTCTCCGGAGGCGAACAACAGCGGGTCGCGATCGCGCGGGCGCTGGCTAACGATCCGCGTGTCATTCTGGCCGATGAACCAACCGGCAACCTCGATACTGCCAACTCCGAGCGCGCCTTTGAACTGCTTCAAAATATCGTCCAAGAAGGCGGCAAAGCTCTGCTCCTGGCCACGCACAATCCCGTCATCGCCGAAGCGTGCGATTGGATCCATGAGATGAAAGACGGCCTGATCAACGCCAGCCAGCCGCGCGGCGCGAGCCGTCGCTGACAGTTGGCAGCTCGCTCCTCCACCGTTAATCTCGCGGGCGATGGAGAATATTCTGCCAATTATAATTGCGGATGCGCCCGAGGCGTTGACCGAATTGTGCGGCGTCAACTTACTCGAACGTTTGCTCCGCATTTTGCAGCGGCTCGGATTTCGCAGCGCGATTGTTTTTTCGGCAACACCGGAAATCATCGGAGCTGAATTAGCGAAACGCTCGTGGGCGCGACAACAAATCACTACCCAGCTTGTTCCAACTGCAGCTAAACCAGTCACGGCCCACTGGGTTTTGGAACAAGGCCAGACGGCGCGCTTCCTAGTTGTCCCGGCAAACGTCTATTGCGATCGGCGTTTGCTTGCCGCCCTGTCAGCCAGGAACTCTCCGACTGTTCTTGTGGATTCCAATCCGCCGCAGTTCGTCCAACACCTGATTCAAAACCCGAGCGGGCCGGCTTTGGTGACGCGGGACTTCCTTCTGACGTGCTCTGACAGCGCGCCGGTTGTCGAGGAGCTCAAGCAAAAGATCGACGCTCGTGAAATCGACGCCGTAGACGCAGCTAAAGTTGATGATTACATCGTCACCATGCGCCGGCATGTGCGGCCACTTTGTTTTTCAGCGCCGCCAGAGCAGAGCCGTCGTGTAGCGGAGCGCGTCATTCTCGATTCCGCGCAAAATGGAACACTCGACTTGCCCGCTTACGTTCACGCACCGATCGAAACGGCAATCATCTCGCTTCTTTGCAAAACGCGAATCACGCCAAACCAAATTACGATTGGAGATTTCGTCATCGGATGCAGCGCGACCGCGGCATTCGCGCTTGGGCGCGTCGGGCTCGGAATCCTCGCTGCTCTCATGTTTGGTATCGTCGATGGACTGGACGGAAAGCAGTCGCGTGTCAAAATCGAAACGACCCCGCGCGGCAAGTGGGAACATCATCTCGATTATTTGATCGAGAACTCATGGTGGGCGGCCATTGCTTTTCAATTGTGGCGAAGCGGTCAATTTCCCAACGCGTTCTATTTTCTCGCGTTGCTCGTCGGGTCGCGCTTATTGCATGAATTCGCGAAACGCCCGGTGAAGATGGCTAAAGGCCGCCTGCTGGATGACGTCGCGCCGTTCGACCGTGCTTTCCGACTGATCGCAGCTAGAAGAAACGTTTACGTTTGGATCCTGGCGTGTGGTTTTTTGTTGGACGCCTTTCCGCAAAGTTACGCCGTCATCTGCGGATGGGCTGCCGTTAGTGCTGCCGTTCATCTCGCCCGTTCCATTTGGATTTGTCATGGCACGGAGCGCCGCTTTGTCGGTATCCAGAGTTGAGGAACGACGAAAAATTGATGGAATGAGTTCAGCTAAGTCGAGCGTCGGTCATACCTGCTCGGCGCCAATTAACTTTCTCCTTGAACGGACGAACCGATTTCAGCGCGACGAGCCGATATTTCCAAAAATGATCGCATTCCAACCAGCTGGTCAAACCTAGCGCATGCGATAAATCACCCCTTCGGCAGTGTGTGCCACTGGCTGGTATCGTTCGGCTAAAAGTTTGGCCAGAATCGGAAAGTCCTTCACCGGATACTGCGTACTTTTCGGGTCGGGTTTAACATCGACAATGTAGGTCGGCGGATGCCTGGCAAAATCTTGCTCGAGGGTGGTCCAGGCGCCGGGTAAGATCCGGCTGCGAGTATCCAAACCCGGGATCGGTCCGCCGAACACTCTACCCGTGAGTGGAAACGACAAGATGTAGCGACAAGCAGGACGTCGTCGTGCCTCCAGATAAATTCTCGGTTTATCACCCCAGACGAAAATCCTGTCGTTTGGAGCAGAGTGCTCGAGCAAATAGCGTCCCGTCTCCAACGGAACGCGCCGCGCAGCCAGCGCTAGCCAGTGCGAGATTGAAAAGGCAACAATGATAGCTGCCAACCAGGCGTAGGTCAGAGTAGGTCGTAGCAACCAGTGAGGCGGTTGCATCCTTCCGGTCCAAAGCTGCGCGTAGTACGGCGCGGCAAGTAAAGTAATTGGCGGAATCAGTTGGATGTAATAGTGGTCGTGAAAACGTGCGCCAGCCGCCGTGCCGATGGCGGAAGCGGCGAGTAGTCCGAGGAGCGCCGTTTGCTCGCTTTTCTTGCCCGCCCATAAACCGCGACCATCTCGGATAGCCGTCGCCGCGCCGATCAGCAGCGGTAAGCACGCCCCAGCGAAGGCTAGGGTCATCAGAATTCCGGTTTTCCAGAAGATGTACGGAATCGTATGATCGAGGATCGTCCAGTAGACCGTCTCGCGAAAGATACCTTGTCCCTGGAGGACGACTGCGAAAAGAGCAAGAGATCCAAAAAATCCTGTTGTGAGAATGGCGGCGTGGATGACACATTGGCTTCGCGTCAATCCACGGCTGATCCGATAACTAGGAAGGAGCAAATAGACCCCGAGTGGCACCGCTGCTATCGCGGCCGGCTGCTTGAGCAGGAAGGCCGTGCAAAGCAGCGCGCCTGCCCCCAACAGCTCTGGTCGGCATTTCAATGAACTCCGTCCGAATCCGATTACCCAGGCCCAGACGATCGCCAGGTTCATAACCGCCTCGCCGTTGAACGCGAGGTTTTTAAAACTCATCCAAGGTTGAAACACACTGTAAAAGAGCGCAGAGATCAGCCCCGTTTCGCGATCGAACAATTGTTTTGCGATTACATATAGCCCGGCCATCGTAGCGAGCGTCCAGATCAGCGAAAGTATATGTAGCGCCATCCAATTGTACTTTCCCGCGACTTTGAAGACCGCCGCATACGTCCAGAATAGCAGCGGCGGCTTGCGATCCACCGCGTCAATGTACAGACGGCCTCCGTCGACGATCTCGTTCGCTATTACAGAATATCCCGCCTCATCATCAATCGCCAATGGATGCAAAAGAGAAGGAAGGCGAATTGCAATCGTGAGGAGGATTATCCCAAGCGCGGCGAAGTAAAATTGGCGCGATCTAGGAGTTGGCACATCCATCATTCGACAGATTAACTTGCAGATGTGGGTCCGCGCTTAAGTGAATCGTAAATGCCTGTAACTTCTTTAAAAACATCATCAACTGTGATTGCTTGCATGCAAAGATTGTTGCGGCAGACCGATTGCCGATTGTTGTAGGCGTTCACGCACGGGCTGCACGCGATGCCGGCCCACAAGGCAGCCGCGTTTGGAGATCGCGCAGCAAATAGCGCCGGTGTCTCTGGCCCGAACAAAGTGACGATGTGAATGGGCGTCATCGAGGCGAAATGAGCCGGGCCACTGTCATTCGTCACCAAAATCTCACTGCGGGTGTAAAGCACGAGGACTTGACGCAGAGTCGTTTTGCCGGCAAGCGGGATGACGCGGCTTGAACCGACCTCATCCGCGAGCCGGTTATTGGCAACGGCTTCTGCCGGGGAACCGGTAAATCCGATAAACAAGTCTGGATAACGTTCGAGCAGTCGTCGGGCTAGTTCGACATAACGCATCGCCGGCCACCGTCTCAACGGCAGCAAGTCGCTTGCGTTCGGGTTGAGCAGGATGAGTGGCGCAGAACCGATACGAGGATTTTCGCGCCGCAGTAGGTAATCGATTTCCGCAACTTCGGACAGGGAAGGCCGAAACTTCGGAAGTGGTTGACTTGCAGAAGGCGTAAACTCGAAGGTCGGAAGCACTGCCGGATCCCGGGTCAGTGCTTCAACCATGGCTTCGAACATCTCGCTGGTGTGCAGATGAGAATTGTAGAAAAGCCGATGCGTCATCAGGTCACCCCGGTAGGGTCCGTCGCCAAAAAAAGTATGAAAACCCACACGCGATTTGGCGCCGGTAGCGAACGTCAGCATTGCGGAGAAGCGCGTGAGGAATTCCATATCAATAACCGCGTCGACGCGGATTTTTCGGACTCGATGCACTGATCGCAGCGTACTAAGCGTGAACCCGAAAAGGCTCTGCGTAGCGATCGTGATCACATTTCCCTCGGGAATGACGTCCATTGCGTCGAGAATGAAACGGTTGTCTTCGAATACGACGAAGTAAACGTTTTCACGTCCCACCATGTCGATCGCACGACGAATTGCGGGATAAGCGAGAACCGTTGAGCCTTGCTCCGCTAACTTGACGAAGAGAATACGCCGAACCTGGCGCTGTCCTGGCCTCCGGGCGGATCCAAAGATTCTCCTGAGAAGAGTTAGAATGGCGCAAAGCGGAACACCAACCCAGCGATCGGTGCGTTGTAAAGTTCGAATACCGGCTGGGAGATCCATTTTCTTGCCCTCTAAAGATAGTCAATCCTTACGAAAACTTTCTAGCTCTGGGAAAAGGCGGCTTTTTCGCGGTTTTATGCTAGCAAGCAGAGGAGTCTCTTTCGCCCCTCTCTGCTCACACTTGATCGCTCGAATGCTCATGCTGTTTGGGCGAAATGGACCCCAAGTGTAGCGACAGCCGCTGCTCGATGCAATAAAGGCTACGGTCACCCACTGATGCGTGACCAAGACGCTTTGCGAGAAAATTTTGGCGGATCCGAGCACTCAACTGTAGCGTAGGCACTCTTTCTCGTGACGTATGACGGATAAGGCTGAAATCGCCCAAGGCTATGACCTGCTCGGTGGGAAGCCAGTGAGCACCATCGAGGGTACACTCAACATCCCGCCGCCGGCAGCGGATGCACCCGCGCGTGTAGACGAAACCGGAGTAGAGCTCAAACGCGGGGCCTTCTTGAACACGATCGCGATGTTGGCGTCGAACCTTCGCGGCGTCTTTATCTTTCTCGTGGCGCGACTCCTCGGACCGGCTGCCTTGGGAACGTTTTCGGTTGCCTGGGCGAATACCGATCTGGCCAGCAAAATTGCGGTCTTCGGACTCGATAACGCTGTTACGACTTTTATCGCCCGTTCGCAAGCGACCGGCAATCTCGCGCGCAGTCGCGCGCTGTTTCGGGCAGCCGTTGTTCTCGTTCTAGCCCAGTCGACTCTCGTCGCCGCCATCGGCATCACGGCCCTGCAAATGTTTGGCGATCGATTGCAATTTCCACGCGAGATGCTGTCCGCGCTGGCCTTTGTCCTCTGCGCGCTGCCGGGCATCGCTTTGTACCGCGTCTGTACTTCCATCTCGCGCGGCATGAAGGTCATGAAGCACGACATTTTCTCGCGAGGCATGACGGAGCCTGTCATGACGACGCTGGCGTTTTTGATCGCGTTCGGCTTTGGATTCACAAGGTTCGCGCCGGAGGTGGCCGCCGTTTCCGGAACCGCGGCTTCGGGAATTGTCGCATTCATATTTGCCTCAAGACTCTTCAGCGGTGTGACAGCGCGCGACACCGTCTCCATTTGGACCGAAGCAAAACCATTGATCGCCTACGCTGCTCCCATCAGCGTTTATCAGATGTTTAACGTGTTCACCCTGCGACTGGACGTGATCATGCTGGGATGGTTTATCGGCCGCGCTCCCGGGGTGACCCTCGCCACGGTTGGCGTTTATAGTGCCGTGGTTGGGCTTGCGGGTGGCCTACGCAAAGTCAACCAGGCGTTCAATCCGATCTTTGCGCCGGTCGTTGCCGGCATGACTGCAACCGGCGATCAGCAACGCGCCGCCGCCACCTATGCTCGTCTAGCCGAGTGGATGCTCTGGATCTTGTTACCATTGGTCGCCATCATGACGCTTTCCGGATCGGTGATCTTACTGATCTACGGTCCAGCGTTCATGCAAGGCGGCGCCTGGCTGGGGATCGTCGGAATCGCTTGTGCCACGAACGCGTTTGTGTCGTTGGGTGAGACCGTAATCATGGTGCAACGCCCGCACTTGAACCTGTTAAATTCTTCGGTCACCTGCGCCATAGCATTCGGCGCAAATCTCTGGCTGATTCCTCGATTCGGAGTGACCGGCGCGGCGTTTGGCATTCTGCTGCCCTACATAATCCAAGGAATCTTGCGTTACGGCGTGCTGCGGCTGGTCTTTCGATGGCGCAATCCGTGGAGTAGCATCCGTCCACCGATCCTTACCGCAATTATAGCTATTGTCCCGGCGTTGATGTGTCGTTTGTTTCTGGATGGGATCGCTGGACAAGTCATGGCCGGTCTTGTCTTCCTCGCAATTTTCGGCGTTGGATGGTTACACCACAGGCGCTCGACCAAACTATTGTGATGAAGCGGGTCTTTCTCACCGGTGCCAGTTCTGGAATTGGTCGGGCCATCGCGCACGCCCTGCTCGCACGCGGCGATGAAGTGTGGGGCACCTCACGCAACTTGGAACGCATCCCCAAAATGCCGCGATGCCATCCCGTGCGTCTCGATCTTACTGATCGACTTTCCATCGAGCAGGCATTCAATGCCGCGCTTGCAGAAGCTAGTTACTTCGATGTTTTGATCAACAACGCAGGGGCCGGTCACTTTGACCCCGCCGAGCTCATTCCCATGGAAACGATTGCGAGCCAGTTTCAAGTTCTGGCTTTCGGCCAAATCCAATTGATGCAACTCGCACTGCGTCACATGCAGGCACGTGGCGAAGGTTTGATCATTAACGTCACCTCGTTAGCTTCCCGACTTCCAGTGCCATTCATGGCGGCTTACAACGCAGCGAAAGCAGCGCTCGCATCCTTTACCATGTCAATCCAGCTCGAGCTCGGTAATTCCCGCGTGCACGTTGTGGATCTTCAGCCGGCCGACATTCGCACCGAATTTAACCAGGGCGTGATCAAGAGCACCAATGCTAATCCCCGCTACAACACAAAAATCGCGAAGACTTGGGAAATCGCTGAGCGCAACATGAAAAGCGCGCCACCACCGGACCTGGTCGCACAACATGTTCTCAGATTGGTCAGCACTTCTCGGCCGTCGCCGCGTATAACAGTTGGCGATGCATTCCAATCAAAAATTGCGCCACTGATTTTCAGATTTCTTCCGCAACGCCTCCGGTTGTGGGGATTGAAGAGGTATTACCAGATATGACTGCTATCTCTGAAGCAGTCATCCTGATGGCCGGCGAGGGCTCGCGTCTGCGCGGATCGGACAGCACCTTCCTAAAGCCGTTCGTCCCTGTGCTTGGCCGTCCGTTGATTTCGTACGCGTTGGATACCCTGATCCGCGCGGGGATCACTAGCGTCAACTTTGTGGTCGGCTACGAAAGCGGGCGCATGATCGACCAGGTCAAGCAATTGATTCCTTCCGGCGTCAGCGCCTCCTTCATCGAAAACCGCGACTGGCAAAAACAAAATGGCATCTCGCTTCTTGCGGCCGCTGGCCACCTTAGCACACCCTTTCTCCTCACGATGAGCGACCATCTTTTTGACGGTGCCGTCGTCGATCGTCTGCTCGATTCTTTCGATTCCGATTTCCTTAACATCGGGATAGACCAGAAACTCGATTCCATCTTCGATTTGGAAGACGCGATGAAGGTCCAAACGCGGGGAAATAGAGTCACAGACATCGGAAAAAAACTGCCCGATTACGATGCCATTGATATCGGGCTGTTTGTCTGCCCACTCGAAATCTTCGATTACTTCGAACGGGCTAAGTCCCGCAGCGGCAGAAATGACTGCAGCCTGGCTGATGGAGTTCGATTGATGGCTGGCAACGATAAAGTCCGTGCCATCGATATCGGCGATGGTTGGTGGCAGGACGTGGACACTCCCGGCATGCTGCGGCACGCGGAAAGAAAAATGAGCGCCGCCTACGAGTTAAATCCGGGTTGAGCCCGCCAGTTATCGAGCTGGCTCGTAGAGCGCGCACACCCGAGTGTGCAGGTCGCGTGGCAAGGCTTGTACTGGTAAAACTGCTCGCGTAAATCGGTGCGCGTGTAATCCATCAAACTTTTGGACCAAACGCTTCTAGTCTGTGAACACCAATTGACCTTTCCATATTCATCAACGTAAAGGTATCGGCTTCCAGCTCGACATTTGAATGGTGCAGAGCCGTCGCGCACCAATCGTTTTCGGTAAGCCGAAAAATCTACAAAAGTCTTTGGCAGCTGGCCGAGGATCTTTTCAAACATCTTACCTTCCTCACTGCCCAACCTTAACTGACCTTCATTGTCGTGAATAAGCAGAACGCGAGGGACAAAGCCCATTTGCCTGGCAAAAGCGAGCACCTCTTCAGCCTCTCGCGGGGGGCAAGCACCGAGAACGCCACTAACAATCACTCGAAAACGGGCAAACTCACGGAGCCATTGAAGGCGTTTCTTTAAGTTAGCCAACACCTTCTGTGTCGTGTCATTGGGCTGGACTCCATCAATAGAAATCTGCATTTCCTGAAGTCCTGCCTCATTGAGTGCTTTGATTAACTCCGGCCGCAAGAAAAAACCGTTGGAAATCATACCCGTGCGGAAGAACCCGAGTTTACGGCACCTTCGAATCAGATCGGGGAGTTGCGGATGCAGGGTGGGCTCCCCGCCAGTTAAAGAAATACCAAAGGTCCCCAGACTCTTCAATTTCCGAAGCCGTTCCGCCAGAACTTCGGTAGGAATTGGCTCGCTGACCTTGTCGTATTCAGAGCAATAGCTACAAGACAGGTTGCAACGGCGGATGATGACCAACTGCGCAAGGAAGGGACTATAACGAAGCCGTGAAAAAATGCCCGGCGCGCCATCGACACGTGATCGCTGCAAATTATCTGCTAAAGTCGAGCCGTTATTTTTTGCCACAAGCAAAAAGCCTAGCGAATGTCGAGGCTAACGCGAATTTATTGTAAGCTTGCGGCCATTGAGCTGCTGCTCAACTTGCTCCTGTAGAGTCGATTCCGTATCCAATCTCGAAAATTCATGGTTAACGAATGCGTCATTCTGGCCGACGACCCCAGCGCTCTGGTTGAGCTTTGCGGCATTTCCACGCTGGAACGCCTGCTCCGCACACTGCAACGTTGCGGAATTGAACGTGCAACGGTTCTTTCCAACACGCCCGACCAGATCGCAAAGGAACTCGCTCGGCCATCGTGGGCGCGGGCACAGTTGAATTTAACCCTTCGCACTCGTCCAGCTGGACCGGTGAGGCTGGAGCAGATTGTTGATGTCTGGCCCCGCAACTCCGACGCAATTCCGCTTCTTCTTGTTATTCCAGCTGGTTCAGTATTCGACCCTCGATTGTTGCACGCCCTCGTTTCGCAAAATGCGCCCACGGTTCTGGTGGACTCCGGCGCGGAGCCACGGATTCAGGCCCTCATCGGTTCCGCGACAGATACTGCCCGAGGGAAACTGTGCGGCCCAGTTCTTTTGGAATACGATTGGGCTTCGGTGCAAAACGTTCTTCTTGAAGAAGGTCTGCGCAACGGATTGGAGCACGATCGTTTGGCCGCGCTGGATGTCTCCGCTCAGCCCTTATACTACGTCTCCATGTGTCGAAAACTCAGGCAATTTTGGTTTCCTGTGCCGTCGCTTTCGAATAGAAAACTCGCAGAGCGCGTTCTATTGGATTCAATACAAAAGGGCCCGCCCGACATTCCCGCATGGCTTCATGCTCCGGTTGAGACCTTTCTTGTTTCTCGTCTCTGTAAAACGCCGATCACACCCAACCAGTTGACGCTGTTTTGCAATGTTGTTGCCTGGACGGTCACTATTCTTCTGGTAACCGGTCACGTAGCGTGGGGATTGGGCTTTGCCCTAATTGTCGGTGTCCTTGACGGACTTGATGGGAAGCTGGCGCGCCTAAAACTCGAGACGTCAAAGGCTGGCAAGCTCGAACATCTGTTTGATGCCTTGTTCGAAAATTCATGGTGGCTCGCGCTCGCCTGGCACCTTAGCGTTTCCGGAAAATTGCCGGACGCCTTCGCTTACCTCGGTCTCCTTATTGGCGCAGAGGTGTTGAACGCACTAGCGCGCGCAAGCATCGTTCGCTACTACGGAAAATCGATCAGCGAGCTGGCAAGTTTCGATCGTATCTTCCGTCTCGTGGGCGGACGGCGGAATATTTACGTCTGGATTCTCGCGCTCGGGCTTATCCTTGGCACTGTGGCCGAAGCCTTCAAACTCATCGCTTGGTGGGAAGCCGTCACCGCTGCCGTTCAGCTGGCACGCGTGGCCTGGGCACTGTGGGCTCTCCGGAGTCAGAGTGCACCCGGCTAGATTCGACACGTCTTCTCCTTCTCCGCGTCGATCGGCTTCCAGGAGGGTTAGGGACTAGCCTGGTTACTTGACACCGCGTCTATGACTGTGATAGGGGAACGGATGCTCGATCTCCGGCAGGCGCCTCGCGTTTTTGACACCAAACCGTGGGCTGCGCACCTATACGTGACCGAACAGTGCAACCTGGATTGCCATTATTGCAACGAGTTCAACAACTCGATTCGGCATCCGGCCCTACCCGATCTCAAGAAGTGGATGGACCACATTCGGAAGCTCGGCGTCCTGCGCCTCGGTCTGCAGGGGGGCGAACCGCTCAAGCATCCGGACATTGTGGAGGTAGTGCGCTACGCAAAATCCCTCGGTTTTTACAAAGTGAGCATGTCCTCAAACGGGTTCCTCCTGAACCGCCAGCTCCTCGCGGACCTTGGAGGAGCGGGCCTCGATGAACTGCAAATTTCCGTGGACCGGATGACGCCGATCGCGAGCACACGCAAAGCGATGAAGTCGATCGTGCACAAGCTCGACTGGTTCAAAGATTCGAAGGTCAAGCTGCACGTCAGTGGCGTTCTTTTCAAAGAGACGCTCGATGAGATGGGACAGGTGATAGACACTTGCCTCGACATGGGCATCCCGGTTCATGCGCGCGTGATCCACGACGATCTCGTGCACGACCGCACCTTGCGCGACGCAAGTACGAACGAGCCGCTGCTCCGCTTTCTCGAGCACCAGGAGAAACTGAAGCGCAGCGGCAAGAAGATTCACTCGAGCTGGAACCTTTTCGCTTACCAAAAGAAGATGCTGCGCCAGGAACCTGTCGAATGGACCTGCATCGCGGGCTATAAGTATTTCTTCGTCTCATCGACCGGCAAGTTCTGGCTCTGTAGCCAGGTGCGAACCGAGAGACACATTCTCGAGATCACGCGGGAAGATTTGCTGAGCTACAACCGGAAGAAGGATTGCCAGGCGGGATGCGGCGTTTATTGCACCGCGGAGACCTCATTGGCCGTGAGCCATCCCCTGCGATACGCAGGCCGGGAAGTGGCGGGGATGCTGGCAAGTCGGGTATCAAGGATGCGGCGCGGCGAGCCCGAGCGCATTCGTGATCTGACGGCCGCCCAGCAAGACGAAGCTCCGTTTTACGAAGCCCCGGCGGCGGCAGCTTCATTTGGCAGTCGTTGTCAACAGGGTAACTGTTTGCGGTAGATTCGATACGTCTTGTAGCGATCCGCTCCGATCGCTTCCAAAAAACGATTGATCATGAAATTGTCTTCAAGCGTCATGCTCAACTCGCCGGTAATCCCTCGTTTGACCATCGTTTCTTCCATCACGCGCAGCACCAGCATCTCGGCGATGCCAGCGCGGCGATATTTTTCGACCACACCGAGCGCGATTAGTCGCCCTTTTTGAATGTGTCTCTTGTAGCGGAGCAATCTGATCAGACCAATCGGCAGCCCAAACCACGTGAGCCGTCCGTTGAGGTGACGTAGAACAACGTTGATATCTGGCAAACACAGCGTGAAGCCGACAGGCTCGTTGCCGATCTCGGCGACCCAGGCGAACTCGGGCACCAGCAACGGCTTCAGCTCGTTAGTCATGAACTGGATCTCCGCTTCGGTAAACGGCACAAAACCCCAGTTCTTTTCCCATGCCTGGTTGTAAATCTGACGAAGCCGTCTGCTTTCATCGCGAAGATTCTTGAGATTTGCCGAACGAATAGCGGCCGGGCAGCGCGTATTAAACCGAGCAGCGAGTCGCCGGAGCTGCATCACAGCTTTTGCAGGATCGTCGAACCACCACGCGTACCAATCCTTCGCCTTTGTAAAACCGCAGCTCTCGATCAGGTCCCGATAGTACGGCGGGTTATGTGAGGTCAGGATTGTCGGAGGAAACTGAAACCCATCGATTAGGAGAGCGCAGACATAGTTCGTTGAATAGTCGATCGGCCCCATGATTTCAGTGCGTCCTTTTCTGCGAAGCCAACTCGCAGCGCGTTCGAAGAGCGCCGCCGCTACATCGCGATCGTTAATGCACTCAAATAAACCAAAGCATCCGACATTCGATTGGTGCAGCGCATTGTAATTCGGGTCGTCGCTCGCCATAATTCGACCAACGATCTCGCCGTTTTTCCGAGCCAAAAATAACGCGGCATCACCATGTCTGAAGAACGGATGCCGCTTACGATTGAGGAACTCCTTGCGTTCGATTATTAACGGCGGCACCCAGGCGGGATCATCTGCGTAAATTTTCCATGGAAATTTAATGAACGCATCACGCTCCCGGCGCGAGCTGACCTCTGAAATCTCAATGTTCGACACGCAGAAAAATACTACGTCGAATTTTGCCCGCTCTCGGCAATTTTCAGCAGCGATCCGGCCATTTTTTCCTGGCGAAACAGAAGGTAAACGAAGAGCAAATTGAGCGGGATCAGCTCGAACCAGAAGTAATAGACTGGTTGGCTGATAAACAGAAGGGCAAACAAGACCAGCATCCGGATGTTCGTCATCAGTAGTCTCCACCATTTAAGCATCGGACTGGCCAGATTTCGGTAACGGGTTCTTAGCGAGTCAGGAATTTTGCCGTGAAACAATTGGGCGGCGACATCACGCAACGTTTTCAGGCGTGGTGCCAGCATTTCCTGCTGGCGAGTAAAGTTCAGATACAACGCAAGGAGAAGCTTGTGCCACGGCGCTTGACGCCAGGTCAATTTCCGATAATCCGATCGCAATTCGGATGAGGAATCCAAGTCCGTCCGTGCTCTCGTCGTTACAAAGTAAAGATAGGTATTGCGATAATAATCCGCAGCCGCTCCTTGCAATGCGTGACTGACCCCTGCAGCAAGCGCGAGAAGGCAGATCGCTGGCGACGAGCCTTCGAACAGGTACCGCAGAGTCAAATGCAGGTAAACACTGACAAAGACCAGGTGATCGGCAATGCTGTCAACGATACGGCCCTCGCGGCTTTCCCGATGCGTCAAGCGCGCGAGCTGCCCGTCCGCGTTATCGAATGCATTCGCGCAAACATGGAGCACCATTCCCGCAACGTTGACGCTCAGGTTGCGATAGTAGTAAAGATGCCCCGCGACGACGCCAAAGATGCCGGCCAGCAAACTTACGCCTGCCGGCGTCATCTGGAGCCTCGCAAAAACCTGGGCCAGCCAAAACCCTATTGGCCTGTAGAAATAAAGATCGAAAACTCCCTCGACTTCGCGCGCTTTGAAAGTCGATTCGATCTTGGGAGCTACCGCGTGAACAACGTCCGCCGGCATTAAGAACTCATCCTCACGGCCAGCTCAGACATTTTGCAGCGCAACCGGAACGTGGTCGCTTTAATTTTCGAATCCGCTTTGAGCGTGTCATCGAGAATGTTGAGCGCTTCATCGAGGTCGGCGCGAGTATGTTTGGCGGTCACGCAGGCGCGGAAACAAATCTTGTTTTGCGGCACCGCTGGGTAATCCACCGGCGCGACCCACAAACCGCGCCGCCGCAACTCGTGGCCTAACCGGTACATGCGTTCCCGGTCGCCGATGACCAGCGGCATAATATACGTTGTCGACATTCCGGTATCGATGCCAACGTTGCGCAGTTGCGCGTGAAAGTAATGGGCGTTCTCCCAAAGTTTTTTCCGCAACTCCGGCTCGCGGATTCCGATTTCCAGCGCTTTTAAAATCGCCGCCACCACGACGGCCGGCAAAGCGCACGAATAAACATACGGGTGCGCGTAAAAACGCAGGTAGCGAAGGGTCTCCTTCGGGCCGGCCACAAATCCGCCAAGCGCGCCAAAAGCTTTTGAAAATGTGCCGTAAACAAGCGGTATGCGACTTTCTACACCGAATTTTTCCGCGGCGCCGCGACCATGTTCGCCGCAGGCGAGCATGGAGTGCGCTTCATCGACAAAAACACTCGCGCCGTGCGATTCTGCTACATCGAGCAGCGCAGGCAGGTTCCCGAAATCGCCGTCCATGGAATAAATTCCTTCCATCACCACGAGTTGGCGGCGAGCCTGTTTGCGCGCCAACGCCTTATCGAGTGACGCCGGGTCGTTATGCTCGAATTTGTCTGCGCGACATCGCGAAAGCGCCGCGCCGTCGCGCAGACTCAAATGCGATCGATTATCCAGGATCGCTACGTCGTTTTTGCGCAGCAGACCTGAGATGGTTCCGAGCGCGCCTCCAAATCCGCTGTTAAAAAGCATGGCGTCTTCGCGCCCGAGAAATTTTGCCACCTGCCGCTCGAGCTCGCGATGCAGGTCCGTCATGCCCGAGAGCATCGGCGAACCGCATGCGCCGAGACCGTGGGTCTTCAACGCTTCCTGCGCTGCGGCGATGACTTCAGGATGATTTGCCAACCCGAGATAATTGTAGGAACAAAGGTTGATCACCGAACGCGGCCGGCCGTTGTAATCGATGGTCGTGCGCGCATCGGCACTGGCCAGCAGCTCCGGTTCGTAAAGTTCCACCGCGAACGAGGCCTGTCGCATCCAATGCGTGAATCCGGGCGGCGCCTCGAGCGGATCACTCGTTTCATGCGCCAGAAAATTACTCAGACTGAGTTTTGCCGGGTCCGGATTCATTAAGTGGTGAACTGCCTTTCGCTCGCGACCGTCCGAACGGACAGCGCGTCCCGGCAAAGTTGAGAGTTTTCGTGTTTCACAGATTCCTTACGAAGTCGTCCGCCGCATCCGCATGCAGCCGAGTTCCGTGTCGGGGCACCCAATCTAGCGAGTTTCGGATTTGAGACAAGATTTTAGTGGCATGTAGCCACAGCCCTGCGGCTGTCCGGTTTCAAAAAAAAGCAAGCCTTAACCAGGCCAAAGCCCTGGGGCTACAGCAGCGTAGCCTTCACTTTCGCGTCGTGCGGAAAACGTAATCCCAAAGCGGCGAGCTGATGCCGTATCCAACTTGATCGTCCTTAAAATGATGGCGAAGATGATACTGCTTCAGCCAGAGCCACGCGCCGCGTTTCATGGCGAGATGGTGCGTGGCATAATGGAGCGTGTCATAGCAGACATAACCGAAAACCAACCCCGCAAACACGGCCGGCGTAAGGCTTCCAAAAATCAGAAGAAACAGACCATAGAAAAGAAACGCGAGCGGGATGCTTACGACTGGCGGCATAACGAGCCGTCGCGCATCGTTGGGATAATCGTGGTGTACGCCGTGAATCACGTAGTGCAATCGCCTTCCCCAACGAGTCTTCGGTTCGTAATGAAATACGTACCGGTGGATGAGATATTCGGTCAGCGTCCAGAGTAAAACGCCTAACAAAAACAGCGCCGTTACCGCTAGAATCGACAATTGGCGTTGCCATACCGATGTGTAAAGCATGTAGCCAACCACGGGAACGTACAGCACCAACGGAGTTACCGGATGGACCCGCGAAAAAAATTCCATGAAATCGCTCTCGAACATTCGCACCGTTTCGTTCTTGTTCGAGACGTATAATCGCTCCGCCATGTTAAAAACTAATGGGCCTCGCACTCAGATCAAGACTGCCAACATTGGCTGTGATGTCCGTGACCCGCTGTGAGTCCGTCTTTTCTTTCATTCGTTCCACGCGCGAATAGAGACTGTATCGCCTGTCGAAGACGAATTGGAACAGCAACCGGCTCCAGGACGAATGATATTTCAGATTGCTGTAAAATTCCGGCGCCATCGCACGCAGTTTTGGCAGGTTGTTCCACGGGATCGAAGGCAAATCGTGGTGCTCGTTGTGATAACCCATATTTAGCGCAAGTCGATTGATCGGCCCGTAATAGCTGAAGGTTTCCTGGTCGAAATCGTAAGTGTAATGCTCCTGGATCCAGCGAGCCCCGACCGGATGTAATCCAATGGAAAAGAAAAATGCGAACACGAGATAAAGAAACCCAGGCCAACCGCAAAAATAAATGACCGCCACGTCGTAGAACGCCGCACACGCAAAATTGATAAAGAACCAGCGGTCCCACATCTTGATCGCTTTCAAACGTGGCGGGCGGGTTAGCTGAAAAAAAGGAAAGAGCATCAGCCAGATTGCCTTGCGATACCATCTGTTACCGACCAGGCGCGCTTCCCAGTGGTTCGCAAGGTCCGCGTCATATTCGTAATCCCCCTGATGCGAATGATGCTTCAAATGATAGACACGAAACCCCATCGCCCCGGGGGCAAGATTAGGAAGATCGGCGAGGACGGCCACCATCTTGTTCCAGCTTTTGTTCCGGAAAATCAGATTGTGAGTTGCGTCGTGAATGATGACGTAATTGGCATGATTCGCGAATGCGCCAACGCAATACGCGATGAGAAGACTGAACCACCAGTAACCGAATCCAAGCCGTCCCATCCCATACGCGATGGCCGTTTGCATGACCAAGATTGAGACCGCAATGAGCGCCGTCCACGGATTGCGCACCATCAATTGCCGGACTTCCGGATGCGCTTTAATAATCAAGCGGGCCCTTCCCGGATGGGGCTGGTCAGATTCAGACTGATAAAACGCGGTCCGCATCGGTTTGATCAAGCTAAACCAACTATGAGCCCGGGTAAATTCAAGCGCTCACCAATCAAAACGGCCGTAATCGGATTCGAATCCCCTTTCAATATTTCGCGACTTTGTGCCATTCCTGCGGAAAGATTGCGAAGAACTTCGCCTGCCATGAAACATCCGCAGTTCTCAGCTCTTAGCGCAAAATCGAAATCGTGCGCTTTTGTTGCGGTCGCTCGTTTTCTGGTTGTAGCAAGCCCGGCGCCGGTCGCTACTTCGATCGCCTCCGAGCCACTGGCCAAAGGAATCCAGGACAACTCCTTTTTCATTGAAGAGGCTTATAACCAGGAACCGGGTGTGGTGCAGCACATCTTGAATGTTCCGATCAATTTCACCAACGGCTCACGCGAGATCACTCCGAGTTTCACCCAGGAGTGGCCTGTCTTCAGTCAGACGCATCAGTTTTCTTACACCATTCCGTACGCCTTTACCGAAGACGACAACGGCATGGAAGACATGCGGCTCAACTATCGCCTGCAGGCGTTGACAGAAGGCGAGCGCACTCCAGCTTTCGCGCCACGTCTCTCTCTTGTCCTTCCGACTGGCGATCCAGACAAGGATTTGGGCGTCGGCAGCGTGGGTTACGAGACCAATCTGCCTTTCAGCAAGATCGTGAGCGACCGCTGGACCCTAAATTTCAACGCCGGCATGTCAGTATTTCCCAATGCGCGGAACCACGACCTTACGAATTACAATGTTGGCGCCAGTGCTATCTTCGCCGTGAGCCGCGATCTAAATCTCATGTTAGAGACGGTTGCAGGATGGAACGAAGATATTGACGAAGGCGTGCTCTCACCCGAGGCGACTGCAAACCGCTCTACGACTGCACTCATTTCCCCTGGCGCGCGTTACGCGTTCAATCTGGCAAATGAGACGCAATTGGTCGTTGGTCTGGGCCTGCCTATCGGGCTTACCTCCGATTCACCGGATTGGGGTTTCTTCTTTTATTGTTCGTTCGAGCATCCGTTCGTGCGAGTCGAAGGCGGTCGAGCAAAATAAGGAAAGCACCATTGAGGTGGCTCTAATCGCCAGCGAACCAAATATGACAGTATTGCTTTGCGCCTATCGCGATGTATACGCGCCATCGACCACGAAAACCTGACCGGTGGCGAACGACGCAAAATCCGAACACAAAAACAGGACCATCCCGGCAATCTCCTCAGGTTGGGCCGGGCGCCCCATGGGAGAATTCACCAGCAGCGTTTCGCGGATAGAAGGATCATCAAACCAGTGTCTGGTCATCCCGGTCTCGACTAACCCCGGAGCGAGTGCGTTAACCCGAATTTTCTGCCTCGCATACTCAAGGGCCGCCGCTTTGGATAACCCGATCACAGCATGTTTTGCCGCCACGTAGGGGGCTATGCCTGGATCCGCAATCATGCCGGCAATTGACGCGTTGTTCACGATCACACCACCACCGGCCTTGAGCATGTGCCGAATCTCGTACTTCATGCAGAGAAACACTCCCTTCAGATCGACGGCAATCACTTCATCGAAGCTTGCCTCTTCAAGCTCAGCCAGCGGCGCTCCCCCAGGAAGAATTCCGGCGTTGTTGAACGCACAATGTAGTGCGCCGTATGTCTTCACGGTGGTCGCGACCAGATTTCGGACCTGCTCGACTTCACGGACGTCAGTCTTGACAAAGAGAGCCTCGCCTCCATCGCTCTTGATCAATTCGGCGGTTCTAGCGCCCTCGGGATTACATCGCCAATTACTACTCTGGCGCCATGGCGCGCAAAAAGAAGCGATGTCGCGCGTCCGATTCCTATAGCGCCACCGGTAACGATCGCGATCTTATCAGTGAAGTTGAATTGAGTAGAGCTGAAGTCCATGACAAGCGGACCGCTATTTTTTAATGCGTTTCGATCACCTTGCCAGCTCTATAATAAACCTGAAGAGAGTTCTTGAACCCAGCCTGCACAGCGTCAGTCGGCAAATCGACGGCGATCAGCTTACGATTCAGGTGCCTGCCGCCCCGGGGCCCAATACCTGATCTCAGTGATTATTCACCGCTGCGAGGCGCGCTGCCATGCGTGCTTAAAGGGCGCACCACCGAGCAGCGGTAATACGAATAGGTTTGCCAGTATGTCGATGATGCATCCAGCAAGAACCACCAGGCCGAAGCGCTGCGTTGGTGGAAAATCCGACAACACGAAAATGGCGAACCCTGCGGCGATGATCACGTCCGAATAGACAATCCCGCGCCATTGCTCCTCGCGCGCGAAGACCCACGCGTCCCAGTCTTTCTTCCCATCGCGTTGCGCGCGTCGGACACCAAAGACGAGATGAATCATCGAATCGATCGCGATGCCGATACAAACATTGGTGGCCGGTGCCGAAATGACGTCCACCGGAACATGGAACCAACCGATGCCACCGAGCATCGACAGTGGCACGATCGTTAGACTCGCAATCATTGCGAACGCGCCGCGAATAGATCTCGCAACGACCCACGCGATCACGACAAACAACAAATTCAACCAGAACAGACCGGTCACCAGACTTTCGGCGACCAGCTTGGCCAGTCGCCCTTGCAGATAGTAAATGCCGCCAACAAGATTGGCTTTGAATCCATACCTGCGGCAGAGAGAGCGAAGATCGTTCACGACATCCACCCGGTATTTCGTCCGGTGCGCCTCGATCATCCGGAGCATGAACAACGCTTCCTTCCGATCATCCGTCACGAAACCCTTGGACACGCGCGCATACTTCGGCTGCGCCATGATCTCCATCATCTTTTCGTAACTAATAAGAAACGAAAACGGCGTGCGATCGCCTTCTGCCAGAAGCGTCGGCAGCGAAATCACAGTCCCAACCTCTTTCTGATTTTCCAGAGCACCATGCAACGTCCACATCTTCTTGTAAGCTTCATCTGTGTTCAGACGGCTCCCGTTTGTTGCGGAGACAACGAGCGTGAGCGGATTACAGCCGCCCGTGCGATCTACGAACTCCAAGCCATCGCGTAATTCCTGCTTCGGCTTGAAATAATCGAGAAGACTTGGGTCGGTATTCACTTTCATGAGGCCGAATCCCAACCCGATGCTCAGCAGGATGATGCCTAACGAGAACAGAGCAAAGCGGCGCGACCAAAATGCGTGCGTGGGTTCCGCCTCCACGATTTTGCTTTTGCGCGGCACCGCCCAGCGCAGAAATGCCGGATACATTAAGTATGCACATATGAATGCCACGACCGTGCCCAGCACGCCGCCGAATCCCAACTCGCGTAACGGCTTTGCCTGAACGATTAGCAAGCTCGCGAAACCCAGCGATGCGCAGATCATCGACCAAAACGAGGGCGGAAAGGTCATGCTTCGTGCCGCTGTCGCGAGATTCGGAGTCTCCTTGCCGACGCGACGTCCGCGACGGGCGAGGGTCTGCCAGTTGAACGTCATGTAAATCAGGTGCGACAACGCAATGACGAACACGATCGTGCCAAGGTTCACCGTCAGGATGCCGATCCTTTGACCAAGCATTGATTGGAGAAGCAACGTCAGCAAAACGGCGCTGGTGCATGTGCAAAGCATTCCTATAAAGAGCCGAATCGACCGGAACAGAGCGGCCATCGTCAAACCAAACAACGCCACCGCCGTGAGACTGAAATAGCGGAAATCATGCGCGAGACTGCGCCTGATCATTTCCACGACATAGGGCGGACCGGCGATGTGAATCCGAAAATCGCGCGTATCCAGTTCATGAACGATCTGCTCTAGCCGCTGGATCGGCTTTTCGGTGTGCCTGCCTTTCATGAAAATAATCACGTTGCTGGACTTCCGGTCGGGCGCGACCAGCAACCGGCTCCAGAACGGGCTCTTTAACGCATCCGCAAAACTCTTTGGCCCTTCCGTCAGACTTTTAACCGCGCTTACGCCCCCAATGGTGTGGACACGCTGTGTGAGTCTCTGAATTCGTTCGAGATATCGCGACGAAGAAATGTCGCGCGACGACACCGCCAGAATCACTTCTGGTTGCGACGGAAAATGTTGCTCGATCTTTTTGGTTTGCTGGATTCCCGGATCATTCGTTGAAAAGAAAAAATTCTGATCCACCACCGGGTTGAGATCCACGAGCATCACTACCGACACGAGCAGAGCGCTGGTGATCACCAGCATCAACCAGGGTGATCCCAACGGCAGCGCCTTTCCGAGAACCGCTTGCTTCATCATTTAATGCCCAGGATTACGTAACTATATCGGCGCTCGAAGCTAAGGAGGGCCGAGTCGAATGGCGACCCTAACGGGATTCGAACCCACTTTTGAAATTTCGCGGTATTGCGCAATTTCAGCACAAATATGCAGTCGGCTGCGCGTTAGAGGAAAAAATGCAGGTCAGCCACTTTGCACGATTCGCGCACAATTACGCAGTCAGACTGTCCGTTTTTGTCCGAAACGCCAGATGTGACAAAGCGTTGACCGGTCTCGCTACGCGGAAGCCGCTTCCTCGGGCAATCGTCAATCCTACGCGGCCTGAAACCTTCCCGCGTACGTTGCATTGTAGTACCTTGCGATAGTGATTCTGTTCTCCTTAGGATGCTATGTTCGGGGTTGTGTGGAGTGGGCCTATGAACCGTTGAAGCGCAACTTAACAGTCCGGCACGAGGTTTAATTTAAGTATGAAATTTCTCCGGATTTGTGCAGCGTCGCTCGCCGCTGCCTGCTTGATTTGCGGTTGCGCCACGCGGCCCATCATCGTCGGTGAAGTGCGGTCGCCAATCAGCCCCGAAGCAGTGCGCGTTTACCGGGTGCCACCGCGGCATTTTGAGCGGATAGCGATCATCGATTCCCCTGCTGGGACGAGCTGGATTTTTCCTGATCGGCCTTCCATGGAGCTGGGCATCTCCCGCTTGCGGGAGCAAGCCGCTGCGCTTGGCGCAAACGGCATTTTACTCGAGCGCGTCTACGACGTCCCGGCTGGCGGTTTAGCCATTGGCGTCGGCGGTTTCGGTTCTTAGTGGGCATAGCTTTTATGGCGCTGCCGGCAACGTTGGCGGACCGCTGATTAATCATCGGGTTCAAGCGGCGGCCATTTACGTGCGCTGATGTGAAGTAGTTGGACGTTGAGAGATGGTAGTTGCGAGTCCAAGCGCGTTTGAACGATTCGGATTGCTGACGCGCATCACGGCGACGGAGGGCACAACGCGATGTGTCGACCAAAAGAGCCGCTCCGGCGTGGAGCAACGAGCCAGCGCCGGGACATAATCGGGGTGATGAGCAACCCGCAGATGATACACAGTTGCCCAGCGTGGGGGTAACTCATAAAGGAAAAGCAATGATGAGAGTACTAAAACCCCTGCAAGACAAGGCAACAACCGGCGCGGGCAAAAGGCTTGTGCTACCAGAGCCGCGCAGGGTTAGATTTCTCATCCGCGGAGAAGGGTCGGTATCAGCCGGAGCGGTAACGATTGAGTGTTGCCCGGAATCTACAAAGGCTGGCAAGTTTTGGATGGAATTGGCAACGATTCCCGTGCCCGCCGATAATGGTCTGGCGCAATATTATACCGAGGAAGCTTCCGGTCTTTTAAGGGCGCGTATTTCGCGGCCCGTGAGCAACGGGACTGTAACTGTGACACCCTTGGTTTCCCGTAGTCGCCCAGATCGGCCGGACCGGGCAAAGGTTGTATGACGCCAGCACGGGATGATCGCCAGGCGCGCCGAACGCAAGGAATCACCACTCTTTTGAACTCGCCCGCGCGCTCGGGATTTCAATCACGTTGCCGGCTGCATCGTAAACGCGAATCACGGCGTCGTGTGAACCGCTGAAAAAATCTGGCGTAGCCGATTGCATTGCTTTGCGTGGTCGCACTTCCTAGCCGCGCGGCTCTGTTTCCCGTTAGGATTGCTTCCCGCTCAGTCATGTATTTGCCCTTCTTCGTCGTGCCGTAAAAACGAGAGCCTGCCCTGTGGTAAAGATGCTTCTCGATATTAACCCACACGAGATCGTGGCCTCCGCCGAGTGCGGGCGCGGTAGTCGCTGTCTCAGCGCCGCTCTGTGCAGTGACTGAGCTTGGGGTGGCCGGGCTGACTGAAGCAGACGTTGGCGACTTGAACAAATCGCCCGTTTGTTCGTGCGTCTCGATCACGTTGCCGGCGTCATCGAACACGCGAATGACAGCGTCATGCGAACGGCTGGAAAACTTTGCGTGGCCGATTGCATCCCGGATCGCGTTTGGCCCGCGATACCACAGCGGACTGTAGGGAAGCGCATCACTGGTTAGATCGACACCGTGTTTGTCGGCTCGTGGCCGAACCTCGTAAACGTGCGTGGAAGTCTTCGATGTTATAGGCGGTCGCATCATTTGCCATTTGGCTTTCAAAAATGATTCTAGCGACGTGTAGCAACGCCAAAAAGCCCTCGTCGTTTTGGAAGCAACGCGCAGAAATACGACTCGAAGTTGGGGCGGCGATTTCTTGGGGAGCCTCATAAACCGCCTCCCGATACTGGTGTCTCACCGCAAAAAAAGCGAGCCAAAAATCGGAGTTGTGACTAAAATGACCGCTTACAGCTCTTTGAAATCGCCCGCGTGCTCGTGCGTTTCGGTCACGTTGCCAGCCGCATCGTAAACGCGAATCACTGCATTGTGTGATCGGCCGTAGAATTTCGCGTAGCCGATTGATTAATTCGAGTCGTCTGCGCCACGAAAACGGCGTGGAAGCCGCTCAGTCTAGATGAATCCTGGCCCCCGCAGACTCACTCTGGTATGAGTTGCCGGCATGACCAGAAGCATCGTCTATATAATCGGAGTAATTTTCGTTATTGTAATTCTCCTCAAGGTCCTCGGGTTGTTCTAAGAGTCAGCTTTGCTCGTGAATTGTGGCATGCGTAGTTGATGCACACCGCGACGACGGCAAACGCTATGTGGTGCACGCGGATGAAAAGCTGTCAGCATTTCTTGAGCTGGAGCGGATCACGCACGAATTGGCGCGCGCAGCGCTTCTTGGCGATGAGGTGGATCTTTGAAAAGCAGCAGGTCGCTAAGATTTAGCAGCCTCACCGCCTCGCAACCGCTCCCATGAGGCGCTCCCATTCGTCGAGGCTGCCGCGAAACCCAAGGTCACAGGCGGTATCGAAACTTAGCCGGGCCGTCATCTCTCGGCGCTTGCCGCTTTTTGTATCGGTGACGTTCGGGTAACGGCGGCGTGAAACAAAGATGTGCGACGCCAGCGGATCCTGCTCGGCTTTCATTGCCAGAAGTTCGGATTCAACGTCACGCATCGCCTCAGTGAGTCGCTCCAATGCACCCTGAAGGCGTGCCGCACGCATAACTGTTCACATGAACATATCGGAGCTAGGACGTCAAGCCGGAGAACTGTTAAGCGATCAAAAGGATCTGAGCGAGAAGGACGCCAGCTTCTCACAACCACTGAGCTCGTAGTGCGCGATTTTGTTCTTATGAAATCGAGCACAAAGGATAAAATCAAGGGTGGATTTAGGGAAGCGAAAGGCAAACTGAAAGAAAAGGCGGGCAACGCAACAGGGAACCCAAACTTGCGCGATAACGGGACGGCAGAAAAAGCTGGCGGGAAGGTGCAGCGTAAAGTCGGCGACCTGAAGAAGGTGTTCGAGCAATAGGGGTCCCGTGAAACGCTGCCACTGATCGCCTTTTTTGCCACCAAGCAGAACGCGCCCGGGTCCGAAAATGCGCATCCACATTTTATGCCGCTACGAATCCTAGTCTGGAGGCGAGACACATGAAATTGCCTGATGCGGTTATTGATAAACTACAAGATGGAGAGTCACCGTGACCCACGCTGCAATCGTCGAAGGCGTCGACATGATCATTCGTTATACCTGCGATGGGAAAGTAATTGGCCAGACGATGTTTCCCTACGCGCCGGAAACATATGTGGATTGGTTTCGTTCAATGATGAACGAGATGAACCCCCGAACAAGCGGCAGCACGAAGAAAAATAAAGTTAAGCTTCGCAAAAAGCGCCCGGCCGCTCGTGCCTCTCGGTTACATAGAACGCATTCTCGAAAACATAAATCACGGCGTCGCGGGTGAAACTGGCGCGGATATTAGGCGACCGCAGTCAATACAACAACCAACAAGCACTGGACGACGTAATCAGATTGCTCGATTAATTTCACATGGTTTTTCAGCGGAGCAAGGATATGGCTCGCCTGTTTAAGCGTGAACTGATCGTTTATCAGCGCGTGTTAAGAGACGAACGCACTCCGACTCGTGCGAAGATATTTCTCGGGCTTGCCATCGCTTACTTGTGTATGCCGTTCGATTTAATACCAGACTTCATTCCCTTAATCGGACATTTAGACGATGCAGTCATTATTCCGGCGTTGGTCTTTGTTGCGCTTCGCTCTGTACCGGGCGAACTCGTCTCCGAGCATCGCTAGATGTTCAAAAAAGCCCGATTTACATATAAAAAACCAGTGCGA
>CAWIJH010000006.1:0-116699 GCA_963836455.1 uncultured Verrucomicrobiae bacterium | reverse complement strand
CGCCAGCACTTTGGCGAGCGCGTTTATCAAACCGTGATTCCGCGGAGCGTGCGCTTGAGCGAGGCACCAAGCTTTGGAAAATCGATTCTGGAGTACGCTCCGAACGGCGCAGCTGCGGACGCCTACCGCGCTCTTGCCCGTGAGTTCATCCAGCGTCACGCTTCGCCAGCCACGCCTCCCGAGTAATCGCAAAAACCTGCGTTGGGAATCCGCGAAAAACTATGTCTCTTTGAATCGTCATCCCATTTTTTCAGCCACGCGCCTGGAAGGGGACATTGTCGGAATGAATCAGTGAAATGACCCTGCGCTAGATTCAAGTCACGGAACGCGAGATCGCGGACAGCCTGGGCTGCCTCGCTCGCAAGTCCACGGTTCCAATAGTCCGGATGAAGCCGATAACCAATTTCGATTTCATCCTTCCCGTCCGATCTTGTGATGAAGAAAACCGCAATAGCCAACCAGGTCGTTATTCCGCGAAAAATAACCGCAAACTGCGAAGGTAAACCAGCCTGTTCCCAGGAGAGAAATTTCTGCAACGCCCTGCGTTTGCTCATGCGTGTATGGGCCGAGCGAAAAACGCATGAAATCGGGGTTTGCCATCAGTTCCGCGAGCGGCCGATGTCTTCTTCTCGGAATGGACGCAAAATCAATCGGTATGTTTCCAGAATCATTTGGGTTAAACAAATACAAATTCTAAGGCAGTTACGATTTATAATCGAAGATTGTGACTGCCACTGAAGAATACGCACGGCCTGCGCAACCCCCGGATACATCGAGTTTGGCCGAAATGCGCAACGCGGCGAGCAAATGCACGGCGTGTCATCTCTACAAGCGGGCCACAAAACCGTGTTTGGGGAAGGTCCGAAAGACGCGGCGATCATGCTCGTTGGCGAACAACCGGGCGATTACGAAGATCAGGAGGGTAAACCGTTTGTCGGGCCAGCTGGAAAAATCATGAATCAGGCGCTGGAAGAAGCGGGAATCGATCGCAAGGAAGTTTACGTCACGAACGCGGTAAAGCATTTTAAGTGGGAGCCTCGGGGAAAACGCCGAATTCATCAGAAACCAAATTCCCGCGAGATTGCAGCCTGTCGTCCGTGGCTGGAAGCAGAGTTGCGCCTTGTTAAACCAAAGTTGCTGCTCTGCCTTGGCGCGACTGCAGCGCAGGCTGTTTTCGGTCCGTCGTTTCGCGTTACTCGGGAGCGGGGTAAGGTATTATCATCGAAACTTGCGCCGAGAACCCTAGCCACGGTGCATCCATCGTCTCTTCTTCGACAACCGGATGAGGAATCGCGGCAACGAGAGTACGAACGATTCGTTGTTGATCTTCGCGCAGCACGAAGGGCAGCCAGCAAAGAATAGGCCTTGGAGCGTTGCCTCCGGTTCAAGATTAAATGCTGCGCCCTTTTAAATGCTGCGCCTTTGGCGCTAACTACCAACGGGCAGCGTCCCTACCTCATTTGACCATCACCCATCTCGCGTTTTGTATCCCGCGACAAACGCTTTGCGAAACTGATCGAATGTTCCCTTTTCTATTTCAGCGCGCGCTTGATTCATCAGGTTCAAATAAAAATGCAAGTTATGCAGTGTGATCAGGCGAAGCCCGAGAATTTCTTCCGCCTTAATGAGATGCCGGATGTAGCCGCGCGCAAATTCATGACAGGCTTCGCACGTGCAGTTTTCTTCAATCGGATTCTTGTCCAGCATGAACTCTGCGTTTTTTAAATTGACCGTGCCTGCGGCCGTAAAGGCAGTTCCATTTCGCGCCAGGCGCGTCGGCAGCACGCAATCAAACATGTCCATCCCGCGCGCGATCAATTTCAGCAGTTGGGGCGGCGTACCGAGCCCCATCGCGTAACGCGATTTATTCGCCGGTAAGAATGGCTCAGCCCATTCAATCGCTCTCATCATTTCCTCCTCTGGCTCACCCACGCTCACGCCACCAATGGCGTAACCATCGAGATCAAGATCGACAATTGCCTGCGCGTTTTCCTTTCGCAGGCCCTCAAACGTGGCGCCTTGAACAATGCCGAAAAGCATCGAATCGGCGAATCGGCGCTCCGGCGAATCGGCGGCTCCCCGTTTCGCCGTTTCCCCGTTTCGCCGTTTCCATTCTGCGCATCGCTTTGCCCAACGCGTTGTCATCTCCGCGCTTTGCGCTGCATAATCGTACTCGCACGGATATGGAACGCATTCATCGAGCGCCATCGCGATGTCACTGCCGAGCAGCAGCTGAATTTCCATTGCGATCTCGGGCGATATGAATGCCCTTGCGCCATCGATGTGATTTTGAAACTCGACGCCCTCCTCGGTAATTTTCCGCAATTTGGCCAACGAAAAAATCTGGTAACCGCCGCTATCGGTGAGGATGGGCCCGTTCCAGTTCATAAAATTGTGCAGGCCGCCAAAATGCTTGATCACATCCAATCCTGGCCTAACGAATAGATGATACGTATTTCCAAGAACGATTTGCGCATGCAGTTCGCGCAGCTCCCGAGGACTGACGCCTTTCACCGAGCCTTGGGTTCCCACAGGCATGAATACCGGCGTGTCGATCTCGGCGTGCACACTCGTTAGGCGTCCACGTCGCGCTTTCGAGTGTCGATCGGTGGCTAAAAGTTCGAAGCTTTTCTGCATCTCAATCAGAGATTCCTCGACTCCGCTCGGAATGACAAACGTAGTGTAAAATATTTTTTGCAGGCCGCGCTTTTCCCTCTATATTCACGGTCCACCGCATCAGCCGCGTGAGAGAGTTTGCTGCGCGATCTGGGCGGGTTTTTTGTCGCCCGCGCACAACGCTTTTGGCGGCGCTTTGTTTTTGACATTTGGAAGATGCCTACAATTAATCAACTGATTCGGAAAGGACGGCGAAAGGTATCGGTGAAGTCGAAGTCACCGGCGCTGGCCGATTGTCCACAACGGCGTGGCGTATGTGTGCAGGTCATGACGCGCACGCCGAAGAAGCCTAATTCTGCGCTGCGCAAAGTGGCAAAAGTGCGGTTGACGAATGGCCAGGAAGTGATTGCCTACATTCCGGGCGAGGGGCATAATTTACAGGAGCACTCGATCGTGCTTGTACGCGGGGGACGCGTGAAGGATTTACCGGGTGTCCGCTACCATATTGTGCGCGGGACGCTCGACGCGTTAGGCGTTGATGGGCGCCGGCGCGGTCGCTCCAAATATGGGGCGAAGCGTCCGAAAGCTGGTGCGGGCGGCGGTGGCGGAGCGAAGGAAACCGGGGCCGAAAAGAAATAAAATTGGACAGGAAGACCGACAATGTCGCGACGGAAAAGAGTTTACAAGAAAGAAGAGCGCGTCGATTCCCGCTATGGGAGTCCGGCGGTGGAGCGCCTCATTACTACGGTGATGAATCGCGGCAAGAAATCACTGGCGGAGCGGATCGTGTACACAGCGATCGACAAGTCTCGCGAAGGTTCTGATTCGGTCGATCCATTGGAAGTTGTAAATAAAGCGATCGAGAATGTCCGTCCGCGCTTGGAAGTAAAATCGCGGCGCGTAGGTGGGGCAACCTATCAGGTGCCGATGGAAGTGACGCCTGCTCGACAAATTTCTCTGGCTACTCGGTGGATTGTTCAATACGCGGATAATCGCAAAGGAATGCCTATGGCCGAGGCGCTGGCGCAGGAGATAAAGGATGCCGCAGCAGGCCAGGGAAACGCGATCAAGAAACGCGAAGACACTCATAAAATGGCGCAAGCGAACCGCGCGTTTGCGCATTTCCGTTGGTGACGATTATGGCGACGGCGACCATGGAGCAGAAAAAGACCGCAGCGAAAAATCCAAATTCGCCAGATCGTAAGTTCCCGCTGGAACGAACGCGGAACATTGGCATTGCGGCGCATATCGACGCTGGCAAGACGACGATCACGGAGCGCGTGTTGTTTTATACCGGCATGATTCACAAGATGGGTGAGGTGCACGAAGGAACGACCGTCACCGACTGGATGGAGCAGGAACGCGAGCGAGGAATCACCATTACTTCCGCTGCGACGACCTGCACTTGGGCGCAACGGAAGGAAGAAGGCATTTACAAGATTTTCGAGGGGATCAAGGAGCGGATCAACATCATCGACACACCGGGACACGTCGACTTCACCGCCGAGGTGGAACGTTCATTACGCGTTCTCGACGGGGCGATCGCAGTTTTTGACGGCGTGGCCGGCGTGCAGCCGCAATCGGAAACCGTCTGGCGTCAAGCCACCAAGTACAACGTGCCGTGTCTGGCGTTCATCAACAAGATGGACCGAGTCGGTGCCGACTTCGAGATGTCGGTGGATAGCATCCACAAAAAACTCGGGGCGAACGCATGGCCGGTTTTGTTGCCGCTCGGCAAGGAAGATCAGCTACGCGGCCAGCTCGACGTTATTAGCAAGAAGGCGATCATTTATTCGGAAAACGATCAGCTCGGATCGACGTATGAAGTTACCGATGTGCCGAAGGAATATGTCGAGACTGTTGAGAAAGCTTACAACGATCTGGTCCAACAAGTTTCCAATCTCGACGATGACGTCGCCGAGGCCGTCATCCATGAAAAACCAGTCACGCCTGAGCTATTGAAGGCTGGAATTCGGCGACAAACGATCGCCAATAAATTTGTCCCGGTAATTGGCGGCTCGGCGTTGAAGAACATCGGCATTCAGTATTTGGTCGACGCCGTAGTCGACTATTTGCCGAGCCCGCTCGACATTCCGCCCGCGAAAGGTCAGGACCCAGATACCGGGGAGCCAGTAGAAGTGCCGACGGATGACAACGGCATCTTTTGCTCGCTGGCGTTCAAGCTTTGGAGCGATCCGTTTGTCGGGAAACTGGTTTTCTTCCGCGTCTACTCCGGCACGCTAAGTAAGGGCGACACGGTTTACAATCCGCGCACCAACAAGCGCGAACGCATTTCGCGCTTAATCCAGATTCAAGCGGACAAACGCGAAGACATTGAGACGTGTTACTCCGGCGATATTGCCGCGATCGTTGGTATCAAAAATATCACCACCGGCGACACGCTTTGCGATGAGGACCATCCGATCCTTCTCGAGCCGCCGTCTTTCCCTGATCCCGTCATTTCAATGGCGATTGAGCCCAAGACAAAATTAGACCAGGAAAAAATGGCGACTGCGCTTCAGCGACTCGCAGAAGAAGATCCCACTTTCCGCGTCTACACACACGAAGACACCGGCCAAACCATCATCGCAGGAATGGGCGAGTTGCATTTGGAAATCATTCGCGACCGGATGTTTCGCGAGTTCAAAGTGGACGCAAACGCAGGTAAGCCGCAAATCGCCTATCGCGAAACGATCACCACGAACGCGCACGGCGTCGGCAAGTTGATTAAACAATCCGGCGGCCGTGGTCAGTATGGACACGTGGAAGTGGATGTGCGTCCGGCCGAGCGCAGCAAAGGTCTCCTCGTCGAGAACAAAATTGTCGGCGGCATCATTCCGCGCGAATACATTCCAGCCGTCAAAAAGGGGATCCAGGAAGCGGTTCTCAACGGCGTGCTTGGTGGCTATCCTGTTGTCGATGTAGAAGTCGATATCGTTTACGGTTCGTTCCACGAAGTCGATTCCAGCGAACTTGCATTCAAAATGGCGGCGATTTTTGCCATGAAAGATGGATTTAAGCAGGGAAAACCGATTCTGTTGGAGCCGATCATGAAAGTCGAAAACATCACCCCGGACGAGTTCCAGGGAGATATCTGCGGCGATCTGAGCAGACGTCGTGGCAGCATTCACAGCATCGAAACGCGCGGCAATCTAGCGATCATTCATGCCGAGGTTCCACTCGCCGAGTTGTTCGGTTATGCGACTGCCATCCGTTCGCTTTCCAAAGGCCGCTCCAGTTACTCGATGGAACCTTCCCATTTTCAACCGGTACCGGCCAATCTGGTTTCGGCCATTCTTGATCAGAAAGAGGCCAAATGAGTAATGGCCAGCGCATCCGGATTCGATTGAAGGCGTTCGATCACCGGATGCTCGATCAATCCGCGGTGGAAATCGTTGAGACTGCGAAGCGTACGGGAGCGCGGGTGGCGGGTCCGATTCCGCTGCCTACGTTGATCGAGAAATTCACGGTAAACCGCTCTCCGCACGTTGATAAAAAGTCGATGGAACAATTTGAAATTCGCACGCACAAGAGGCTATTGGACATCATTGAGCCAACGGCGAAAACGGTGGATGAATTAAAGAAACTGAACTTGCCTGCGGGCGTTGATATTACGATTAAGATTTAAGCGGAGGCTTTTCTGAAAGATTTGCGATTAGACGGTCATGAGCATCGGACTTCTTGGACAAAAAATCGGTATGACCAGCGTTTACGACGCCAAAGGTCGATTGCGTCCCGTGACCGTGATTGCGGCCGGCGATAACGTTTTGCTGCGTCGTTTGACCGAACAAAACGACGGCTACTCGGGTGTGCAGGTCGGATTTGGCGTGCAGAAGGAATCCCGCGTGACCAAACCGTTGCTTGGCGAATTCAAAAAGGCTGGCGTTGGCCCGCAAAAATTCGTGCGCGAATTTCGCCTGACTAATGATCTTCCGGAAGGCGAGATCAATTTGAGCGTTACGCAATTTCAGGCGGGCGACTATGTCGATGTGATCGGACGGTCGAAAGGGAAAGGATTTCAAGGCGTGATGAAGAAGCACAACTTCCACGGACAAGGTGCGGCACACGGTTCGAAAACGCATCGGCGCGTTGGTGCGGTCGGCAATCGTTCTACTCCGGGACGTATTTGGAAAAACATGGGAATGCCTGGTCATCTGGGTGACGAACGCGTTACGGTTCAGAATCTGCAGGTCATGCAGGTGCGCGAAGCTGAAAAAATTATATTGGTTAGCGGCGCGGTTCCCGGAGCGAATGGAAGTTACGTGATCGTTAGGCCAGCGGTTAAGCATCCGGAAAGAGTCTTGGCGGTACATGCGGAGCATCGCAAGCATGACCAGGAGGAAGCGGCGAAGAAGCCGGCCATAACAGTGCGATAAGAAATGAGCGCGAAAGTTCTAACCAAAACCGCTGCCAAGGAAGCCGGCATTGAGCTGATCGAAGACGGAAAAGGTTCGCAGGCCGTCCATGATACAGTCGTTGCCATGCGTGCTGCGCGTCGTTCGGGTTCAGCCAACACCAAGACGAAAGCGGAAGTGGATCTGTCTGGCGCGAAGCCTTGGCGACAGAAAGGGACCGGTCGCGCGCGAGCTGGGTACAAATCTTCTCCCATCTGGCGTGGTGGCGGTGTCGTCTTTGGACCCAAGCCGCGAGACTATTCAAAAAAAGTTTCGAAATCTGTGCGACGTCTGGCCTTTCGAAAGGCGTTGAGCGAGCGCATCAAGGCGGGCGACATTTTGACCATCGACAAATTCGTCGTGCCGGAGGTCAAAACGAAGTCGTTCGTGGGATTGCTGAAAAAACAAACGGACGCCCGGAAAGTTTTGTTGGTATCGGATGCGTTTGATCAAAACACCTTGAAGTCTGCGCGGAACGTCAAACCGGTGACGCTTGCTACCGCTTCCGATGTAAACACAGAGCAGCTGCTCGCCTTCGAGAAAATTCTCGTCACCCAGAAGGCACTGGAAAGATTGGCGGACCGGATTCGCCCGGCTCGAAGCAGCGAACACGCGAAGTAATACCATGAACGAGCCTCACGAGATCATTCAAACTGCTTCGTTGACTGAAAAGTCAACCCTGATGAGCGAGAAGCAGAACAAGTATGTCTTTCGCGTGAGCCCGCGAGCAAACAAGATTGAAATCAAGAATGCAATCGAGCGCCTGTTTCAAAAGAAAGTGGTCGATGTGAACACTTGCAATTACGCAGGCAAGGAGAAACGCGTGCGTGGACCACTGGGACGACGGCCGAAGTGGAAAAAAGCGATCGTGACTTTGAAGGAGGGCGAAAAAATCGATCTCATCTGACGAAGAGAAATCGGATTTTAGATTGTTATGGCACTAAAAGAATTTCGCCCATTAACGCCGACGCTTCGTTTCAAGTCGCTGCCCGCTTTCGATGAAATCACAAAGTGGCGGCCTGAAAGGCGTCTTGTTGAGCCGAAGAAAAAGAGCGGCGGTCGCAACAGCTACGGCAGGCTGACGTCGCGCCACATTGGCGGTGGCCACAAACAGAAATACCGCAGAGTTGATTTTAAACGACGCAAACACGGTGTCTCTGCAGAGGTTCTCGGGATCGAGTACGACCCCAATCGCTCCGCGCGCATTGCTCTTATTAAATATACTGACGGCGAACTAAGCTACATTCTCGCACCGAATGGCTTGCAAGTAGGATCTAAGGTCGCCGCTGGCGATGGTGTCGCGCCCGATTTGGGAAACGCGTTGCCGCTTCGCGCGATTCCGCTGGGTACTAACATTCATAACATTGAGTTGAGTCCGGGCCGCGGTGGTCAGGTGGCGCGGAGCGCCGGCCAACAGGCGACGTTAACAAACATCGAGGGTGGCTACGCATTGGTGAAAATGCCTTCCGGCGAAATCCGACGCATCCATGAAAACTGCTTCGCGACCATTGGTCAGGTAGGAAATGTGGATCATATGAACGTGTCGAGCGGCAAAGCGGGACGTACTCGCTGGCAAGGACGCCGTCCCCATGTGCGCGGTATGGTCATGAATCCAATCGATCATCCAATGGGTGGCGGCCAGGGGAAATCAAAAGGCGGCGGCGGACGGCACCATCCGGTCAGTCCCTGGGGACAGCTGGCGAAAGGATTCAAGACGCGTAGCAAACACAAACCGAGCGATCGGTTTATTTTGGAAAGGAGAAGACCGAAGAAGAAAACGTGATCTGTGATCAGTGATCTGTCGCCAGTGACCCGTTCACTGATCACCGATCACGGATCACAAATGAGTTGCAAATTATGGCTAGATCGTTAAAGAAGGGACCCTTCGTCGAGTTGTATCTTCTGGAGAAGATCGACAAGATGAACAGCTCGGGCGTAAAGAAACCGATCAAAACCTGGTCGCGACGTTCGATGGTGACGCCGGATTTTGTCGGCCACACGTTTTTGGTGCATAACGGGAAGACGTTTCATTCCGTTTTCGTTACCGAGAACATGGTCGGTCATAAGCTCGGTGAATTTTCGCCTACGCGCGTGTTTAAGAAACACGGTTCGCATACGGCGAAGGTGACAAAATAGTTTTTAATTACGAGTTGATAGTTGATAGAATGAACCTGTGCGTGTTGCCAAGGTGAAGGTATCAGCAATCAACTATCGACTAACGGCTTTTTTGGCAGTGGGTTATGTCGCGTTGGCCCAGGGCCTGGCGGCAGAGGGAAATAGTTCTTTGTCAGAATCCAAAACTGAAAATGCGGGAGCGAATGACAGCGCAGTGGCAGGCGGCTCGCCTGCAGCATCGGAGAATTCGCAACCAGCGCGGCTGCCTTCAGAACTGACTGCGACGGGTTTGCTTCAACAAAACGAGGATTTGCAGAGGCAATTATCAATTGCTCAGGAATCACTGAAAGCATTGACCAGCAGCCTGGCGGAGTCTAATGCGGAGGCGGAATTGTTCCGCCGCAAGTACTCCGATCTGCAATTGCAAATGGAGGCACTAGGGCTGGCATCGGCGAACAAGGACCGGGCGAAGCTGGAGCAGCGTTTACTGGCGGCGGTGAGTGATCTCCAGCTTGCGCAGAAGGAGCGCGATGAATATCGCGACCAGATGCTGCGGCTGGACGAGGCGATGTTGTGTTACTTGAAAACGTCCCAGAGCGCGGACGCAAAAGCGCGGATGGACGTGGAAACTCAGTTGCGCAGCATCGACAAGCTGGTCACGAAGTCCACGAACGCGCCGGATTTGCCGGAGCCGAGTTTGATGGACGGAAGCGTGATCAGCGTGAAGGATGAATGGTCCTTCGTTGTCGGTAATCTTGGCGAAAAACAAGGCGTCAAAATTGGAATGCCTCTGCGAGCGATGCGCGGCGACAAAAGGATTGCAACCCTGCGGGTAATTGATGTGCGACAAAGGATTTGCGGGGCTGTTGTTCAGGAAATGGATTCAAAGAAGGACAGAATAAAAGTAGGGGACCGCCTCCAGGTGGATGCGCAACCGAATGTGAGTTTGAAATAAGAGAAACGGAATCGAGAACCGAGTTACGAATTTCGATCCTCGAATTACAGAGCGGAAAAATGGAAATCAGATCGACATATAAATATGCACGGATCTCGCCGTTTAAGGTGCGCGAAGTCACGCGTGAGATCCAGGGGCTGCCGGTTTCGGCAGCACTCGATCTTCTTGCTTTCACGCCCAAGAAAGCGGCGTTCCTCATTAACAAAACCTTGAAGAGCGCGATCGCTAATGCGGAGAACAATGCTAACCTCAAGCCTGACGGGTTGGTCGTCAAAGAAGCGGTCGTAGGTGAAGGTCCAACGTTCAAGCGGATCATGGCGCGTGCACGAGGTAGCGCGAGCAGGATTTTGAAGCGGACCAGCCATATTCGAATCGTCCTGACTGACGAAATCAAGGTTGAGACCCGGGAGACTAGAAGAGCGAAACGGAAAGCGGAACAGAGGGCCGAGAAGAAGAAAGAAACCGCAGCCGGCGAGGCGACCGAAAAGTCGACAGCTGAGCAAAAACCGCGAGCGAAAAAGGCGGCCAAAAAATCGAAAAAGTAATTCTTATTGTATTGAAGTATGGGACAAAAAGTTAATCCGATTGGCTTTCGCCTGGGCGTGAACCGCGACTGGCGCTCGCGCTGGTATGCCTCGCCTCAGGAGCTGCCAGAATTTTTGCACTCCGATTTGGAGATTCGAAATTACGTAAAGAAAAAGCTGCAGTACGCCGCTGTCTCTAAAATCGTCATCGAGCGAGCGTGGAACAGTATCCGGGTAACTATTTTCACTGCGCGTCCAGGAATCGTGATCGGACGCAAGGGCGCCGAGATCGAGAAAATGACAGAAGAGATTTCCAAGATGGCGCAGGGCAAGCAAGTCAAGATCGATATTCAGGAGATCAAGACTCCGGAGCTCGATGCGCAGCTCGTGGCTGAGAATGTAGCGTTGCAAATTGAGCGACGGATTGCCTATCGCCGCGCGATGAAAAAAGCCGTGCAAACCGCAATGGATTTTGGCGCTGAAGGAATTCGTCTGCGTTGTTCGGGCCGGCTCAACGGAGCGGAGATTTCGCGCTCGGAATGGTACCGAGAAGGCAAGGTTCCTCTGCACACGTTGCGAACCGCGGTCGATTACGGATTTGCCGAAGCCAACACCGTTTATGGCAAAATCGGCGTCAAATGCTGGATGTGTAAAAAGGAGGAGCCAGTGGCGCAGCCTGCTTCTCCGCCTCCACCGCCGCCGGCTCCGGCACCAGAGCCAGCTGAAGTCTAAGGAGAAATTTTATGCCGTTGATGCCAAAACGCGTGAAGTATCGAAAAACCCAGCGGGGAAGCCGCAAGGGAACCGCTTCGCGTAATCTCAGGATCGATTTTGGCGAGTTCGGGTTGCAAACGCTTGAAAGGGCCTGGATCACGAACACGCAATTGGAAGCCGCGCGTGTCGCGCTCACTCGAAACATGAAGCGCAAAGGCAAATTGTGGATCCGCATTTTTCCCGACAAATCGGTGACTTCGCGCCCACCGGAAACGCGCATGGGTAAGGGAAAGGGTCAGCCGGAGCACTGGGTAGCCACGGTGCGGCCTGGCAACATTTTGTTTGAGTTGGATGGGGTGCCGGAATCGGTGGCGCGGGAGTCCTTGCGGCTGGCCGCGGACAAATTGCCGGTGCGTACGAAGTTTCTCACACGGCACCATGTGAGGGCCGCTTAGGGTCATGAAAATGAAGGAAATCACAGAGCTGAGCAGTGACGAATTGCTGACTAAACGGCGGGACTTGCGTCAGGAAAGGCTTCACCTCCGGTTGCAGCAGCAGAGTGGTCAGTTGGAACAGCCAAGCCGGTTACGCCTCCTGCGGCGGGACATTGCCCGGATCGAAACAGAGCTGGCACAGCGCGAGAAACAAACTGAAACGAAGTAACTATGGCTGACGAACACGAACAGCAATCTGCTCCCGCGTCTATCATCACTCGCGCCTCGCGTAAAACACGCACCGGCGAGGTGGTTTCCAGCGGCATGAATAAAACAATTGTGGTGCGCACGGTGACGCGTGTGCCGCATCCGAAGTTCGGCAAGATTGTCAAACAGATGAAAAAATTCTATGCGCACGATGAACAGAACCAGGCAAAAACTGGTGACAGGGTCCGCATTATGGAGACGCGACCGCTGAGCAAGCTGAAACGGTGGCGCCTTGTGGAAGTCATCCAAAAGTAACTATCAATTTTATGGTACAACTTCGATCCAGATTGGATGTGGCGGACAATAGCGGCGCGCGCATGGCCACGATGATCGGTGTGATTGGCAAAGCTACGCGTTACGCAGGGATCGGCGACGTGATTACTGCCAACGTCAAGGAAGCGAGCGCAACGGGGACGGTAAAGAAAGGCGAAGTGGTGCGCGCAGTTCTTGTTCGAACAAAGCAACCAATCCGCCGCGAGGATGGTTCGCTGCTGCGCTTCGATAACAACGCCATCGTGATTATCGATAAGGATTTGAATCCGCGCGGCACCCGCATTTTCGGGCCGGTCGCGCGGGAATTGCGTGAACGGAATTTCATGAAAATCGTCTCTCTCGCCCCTGAAGTCCTATGAACCGCATTAAATTCCACGTTAAAAAAGGCGATCACGTCGAGGTCATCTCCGGGAATTTCCGCGGTTCTTCAGGGCGGATCCTGGCGGTGTTTCCAGGAAAACAGCGCGTCGTCGTTGAAGGTGTACGGATCATCAAAAAACACCTGCGGAAATCTCAGGATAATCCGAGTGGAAAAATCGCCGAACGCGAAGGCCCCATTCATATTTCGAACGTGAAAATAATCGAGCGCGAGAAGAAGCCTGAGAAAAATGCGGCAAAGAAGTCGAAAAAGGAAAAAGAACAGCAGAAAGCGGCCTGAGTAACTGGAGAGGTTTCGACTTCGCTCGATCTGACAAACTGAAAAATGGAAAACGAATTTCATCGCCATTACAAGGAGCGCGTTATGCCGGCGCTGCAGAAGCTGCACGGTTACAAAAACGTTCACCAGGTTCCGAAAGTCGAAAAAGTGGTTATTAACACTTCGGTCGGCTCGCAATCTGATGTGAAGCAGGCGCTGGAAGAAGCGAAAGCTGAGCTGGCATTAATCACCGGCCAGCGCCCGGTGGAAACACTGGCCAAAAAAAGCATTTCCAATTTCAAATTGCGCAAAGGCCAAGCTATTGGCGCAAAGGTCACCCTGCGTGGAGAGCGCATGTACGAGTTTCTCGAACGCTTCATCAAGGCGGCGCTGCCACGCATCCGTGATTTCCGTGGTGTGTCTCCGCGCTGCTTTGACGACCACGGCAACTATACCCTGGGAATTTCGGATCAATCGATCTTCCCCGAAGTGGAGTTGGATAAAATCAAGCGCAACATCGGATTTGATGTTACCATCGTCACCACGGCACAGACCGACGAGGAAGCCAAATCGCTGTTAAGCGAATTGGGAATGCCCTTTAGCGACCGGGCAAAGAAGCCCGCCGCGCAAGCCGTCTGATTTCATGAGTACCTGTTACCGATCCAATTGCTGATTTTCTGGCGCGTGTGCGCAATGGCACGCGTGCGCAGAAACCTGAGGTGCTGATCCCGTATTCGAAGATCAAGGCTGAAATCGCGCGCATCCTAAAGGATGAAGGCTACATTTCCGATTACTCGGTTGACACCAGCGCTTCGCATCCGCGCATCAAGATCACGAACAAGATCGTAAATCGCTCGAGCGCCATTGCCGGGCTTCGCCGGGTGAGCCGCCCAGGATTGCGACGTTATGTTGGCGCCGATGAAATCCCCCGGGTTTTGGGGGGAATGGGTCTGGCGATTCTTTCCACGTCGCGCGGCGTTTTATCGGGCCGCGAAGCGCGGAAGCAAAAAGTGGGCGGCGAACTACTAGCCTACGTTTGGTAACGATTCAACGAGCTAACGAATTACGAACTCATGTCGCGAATTGGAAACAAGGCAGTCGAGATCCCAGACAAGGTCAAAGTAAATGTTGACCAGGAGGGAGCGGTCTCGGTGGAGGGGCCCAAGGGAAAACTGCAGTGGAAACTTCCACGTCAGATCCGGGCCAGCGTGCAGGATAACCAGGTGTCCGTGGTGCGGGAAGCAGAATCACGCAACGTGAAAGCGTTACATGGGCTTTCGCGTAGCCTTGTGTACAACATGGTGCAGGGCGTAAGCGAGGGTTTTACCAAGCAACTCGAGATCGAAGGAGTTGGGTTCAAGGCCGCCGTCCAGGGATCCATGCTTAACTTGAGTCTCGGTTTCTCTCATCCGGTTACATTTTCGATTCCAAAGGACATCAAAATCACCGTCGCGGATAACACGAAGATCACAGTCCAGGGTGTGGACAAGAAATTGGTCGGCCAGGTGGCGGCGGACATCCGTGGCTTTTACCCTCCGGAACCGTATAAGGGCAAAGGCGTTCGCTACGCGGGCGAGCAGATTCGTCGTAAAGTGGGCAAGACCGTTCAATAATTATGGCGACGATTCGCAAGGCAGCGCGGCAGCGTGTTCATCAAAGGATCAGGAAAAAAGTGGCAGGCACAGCGCAACGGCCGCGACTGTCAGTTCATTTCTCCGGCAAACACGTTTACGCTCAGGTGATTGACGATCACTCCGGACGGACGCTAGTCGCTGCATCGACCGCGGAGCGTTCATTATTGGGTAAAGATAAAGCAGGTGCAAACAAGACCGCGGCAGAACAAATCGGCAAAGCAATCGCGGAACGTTTGCTGGCGAAGAAACTCGAGCGAGTCGTTTTTGATCGCGGCGGGTTCCTTTATCACGGAAAAGTGAAGGCATTAGCAGACGCGGCGCGTGCAGGCGGTTTAAAATTTTAATTCATGGCTCATACAACTTCAGGCAGAAGACCGGACATGCGCAGGCAAGATAAGGCGCCCGCGGCAAAGGGCGATACGACCGAGAAAGTCGTGTTTATCAACCGCTGCGCCAAGGTGGTAAAAGGCGGACGCCGTTTCAGCTTTAGCGCGCTGATCGTCGCTGGAGATCACGACGGAAAAGTGGGATGCGGATTTGGCAAGGCTAACGAAGTATCCGAGGCCATTCGAAAGGCCTCCGAGGCAGCGCGTAAAGCCATGGAAAAAGTTTCATTAAACGAAAACACGATTCCCCACGAAGTAGTCGGCGAATATGATGGAGCACGAGTCCTATTGCGTCCCGCATCGCCGGGCACCGGGGTTATCGCCGGCGGAGGTGTGCGGGCCGTAGCCGAAGCGGCCGGCATCCGAGACGTGCTGGCCAAGTCGCTGGGGTCGAGCAATCACGCCAACGTCGTGAAGGCGACGATCGCCGCGCTGAAATCACTTCGCCGACGGGAGGAGATTTTTAAAATGCGCGGAATTCGTTTCAGCGATGGAAAAGGTGAGCAACATGATGCGTCTTCATAATCTGCAACCGCGTCCTGGTTCGCGACATCGGGTAAAGCGCCTGGGCTGCGGTGAAAGTTCCGGTCACGGAAAAACCAGTGGCAAGGGTCATAAGGGACAAAAGGCGCGCTCCGGTGGGAGTATTCGCCTTGGGTTCGAAGGCGGGCAGATGCCGCTGATTCGGCGATTGCCAAAGAGGGGATTTAATAACGCCGCCTTTCACAAGCGATACGCGATCGTTAACCTTGAAGATCTTAACGCATTTAAGGCTGGGACTGCTGTTAACGAACAACTGCTGCGCGAGTCGAAGCTCGTCCGCGGTGATTTCGTGGGAATCAAAATTCTTGGTGACGGAGAATTAAAGCACGGCCTGAAGGTAGAAGCCGATAAAGTCAGCGCGGCAGCCCGGGAAAAAATCGAAAAAGCGGGAGGGACGATCACGCTGCGTGAGAAAGCAGAGCATCCTCATGCTGGCGCGGCCCCGGAAGCTTCGCCGGAGAAACCCGCTGGCGAAGCTGCGTCCGAGCGGACACGGAAGAAAAAGTCGTCCAAGAAGACCTCGGCCAAGGCGAAAAAGAAAGCATCGCGGGATAGCTAGCTTCCCGGAACATGATGTTTCACATTTAGCGGATGGTTTCGGCGTTTCTCAACACGGTCAAGATACCCGAATTGCGCCGGCGTATTATGTTTACGCTGGCCGTGATCGTGATTGTGCGTCTAGGAGCGGCGATCACAACCCCCGGAGTCAACCAGGCTGTATTGCAGGAGTGGTTTCGCACCTCGCTTAGCCAACGCACCGGAGGTGGCCTCGCGGCGCTGTTTAACTTGTTCAGTGGTGGCGCGCTGGAAAATTGCGCAGTCTTCTCTCTGGGCATCATGCCTTACATCAGCGCATCGATCATGATGCAGTTGCTGACCGCGGTGATTCCGCGGCTTGGCAGACTCGCGCGGGAAGATGGCGGCCGACAAAAGATCATGCAGCTGACTCGCTACGCGACACTCGTGTTGTGCATTTTCCAAGGATACTTGCTGGCGCTGTCGTTCCAGCACCCGGAATCGTATCACACCATGTTGCCGGGGATTATCGACACCATCAAGAACCTCGGGATTCCGCTGGTGGATGATCTCGGCTGGAGGTTTCGAATCGTAACTGTGGTTTCTCTGACCACCGGGACGCTTCTATTGATGTGGCTGGGTGACCAAATTACCGAGCGCGGCATTGGGAATGGGATATCGCTGATCATTACCGTGGGGATTGTTGCGCGGCTGCCTGCTGCGCTCGCGCAGGCGTGGAAGACTTTTGTGCCCTCGGCGCAGACCGGATCGAGCCAGGTGAATCCGATGGTTCTTGTCTTGCTGGTGTTATTCTTGATCATCGTAATCGCCGCGGTGATCACGATTACGCAGGGCGTGCGGAAAATTACTGTCCAGTATGCCAAGCGCGTGGTTGGCCGCAAAATGTACGGGGGCCAAACGCAATACATGCCCTTAAAAGTGAATTACGCCGGTGTGATGCCGATCATCTTCGCCTGGGCCCTTCTCCTTTTTCCTGCGACGATTGTCAGCTACGGGTTTAAAAACAGTCCGATCGCCAACCGTATCGCCAACGCGCTTTCCACCGGCTGGCCACATTACGTCGCTCTCGCGGCGATGATTTTCTTTTTCAGTTATTTCTGGGTCGCTACGCAGTTCCAACCAACGCAAATCGCAGATGACCTGAAGAAATACGGAGGTTACATCCCGGGGGTGAGACCGGGAAAGCCAACGGCCGACTTTCTTGATTTCACCATGACGCGACTCACATTTGCCGGTGCGATTTTCCTCACGCTGATAGCGGTACTGCCAAGTCTCCTTAGCCAGGGACTGAATGTGCCAATTATCACGGCTCAATTTTTCGGTGGCACAAGTTTGTTGATCATTGTGGGCGTCATGCTGGATACCATGCGCCAGGTGGAGACACACCTGATTCAGCGGCATTACGACGGTTTCTTGCGCAAGGGTCGCATTCGAGGGCGGTCCTTTGATCGCGCTACCTATAGTCGCGGCGAAGCGGCAGCGAGCGGAACGCTAATGTGGTTGTACGTGGGGATCGCCGTGCTGGCAATTGCTGGCGTCGCTATTTTCCTCTACGGGCGATAGGTGAAAAGGCGGCTTGTTCTTCTCGGCGCGCCCGGTTCTGGCAAAGGGACCCAGGCAGAAATGATTACGCGTCAATTCGGGATTCCCGTCACTTCGCCGGGCGCAATTTTGCGCCGCGAAAAAGACCTCGGAACGCCGTTGGGAAAGAAGACCGCCGAAGTGCTGCAGAGCGGTGGGCTCGTCTCCGACAAAATCATCATTGAATTAATTGAAGACTGGTTGCGCCTGCATGGCGGCCACGGATTCGTATTTGACGGTTTTCCCCGGACGCTGCGGCAGGCCGAGAGTTTAACTTCGATTCTAGCGCGATTGCGTACCGCTTTGGATTTAGCGATCTGGCTCGAGGTGTCGGAACAGACTGTGCGCGATCGCATTGCCGGCCGGCTCCAATGCGGCGAATGCGGCTTTACTACCAGCTCATCCAGCGCGCAGTTCTCAGAACGTGCCGTATGCCCTTATTGCGACGGTCCATTAGTACGTCGGAACGACGACGATCTGAGCGTGCTACAAATTCGCTTGCAAGAGTTTCGCACCAAGACCGAGCCGCTGGCATCGTTTTATGGAAAAATGTCGATATTGCATCGGATCGACGGCAACCGCGATCGTGATGCAGTCTTTAACGATATTTCGCGACTGGTTGAAGACAAACGATGATTCCGATCAAAAACGCGAAAGAAATTGAAAAGATGCGGCAGGCATGCCGCACAGCGAGCGATATCCTCGATCGCGTTAGTGATCTAGTTCGTCCCGGTATTACCACAAAAGAAGTGGACGAGGCCGCAGCAGATTTCATGAGCGATGCGCATGTGAAAAGCGCGTTTCTTGGCTATCGCCTGGGGCATCGCGTGTTTCCCGGGAACATTTGCATTTCGCTCAACGACGAAGTGGTGCACGGCATCGGCAGCCAACGACGGATTCAATATGGCGACATTGTAAAACTGGATATCGGGATCGTTCGGGATGGTTGGGTAGGGGACAACGCGACGACCGTGCCGGTGGGAATCATTGACGAGCGTACCGACCAGTTGCTGCGCGTGACGGAAAATGCGTTGGCTCACGCTATCAGCGCGGGCCGAGAAGGCAGGCGCGTCGGTGACATCTGCGCTGAAATTGAGGATGAAGCGCGCCGCTTTGGTTTTTCAGTCGTCCGCGAATTCGTTGGACACGGGGTTGGACGAAAAATGCACGAGGAACCGCAGATTCCCAACTACGGCAAACGCGGGAGCGGACCGAAGTTGAAAGCTGGGATGACGCTGGCGATTGAGCCGATGATTAACATCGGCACTTCCAACGTAAGGTTGCTCGACGATGGGTGGACGGTGCGTACGGCGGATGGAATGCCGTCAGCGCATTTCGAGCACACGGTTCTGATCACGAAGGACGACCCAGAAATTCTGACATGGCGCGCAAAGACGCAATTGAGGTAGAAGGCACAGTCGTCGAGCTGCTGCCGAACACCATGTTTCGAGTCGAACTGGCCAACGGCCATCGTGTCCTGGCGCATATTTCCGGGAAAATGCGGCTCCACTTCATTCGGATCTTGCCAGGAGACAAAGTTATGCTAGAGGTTTCACCTTACGATTTGTCGAAAGGGCGAATTACGTATCGCCAAAAATGACAACGCGGAGCTGGCTCCGCGTTTTCCATTTCGCGGATTATGAAAGTACGACCATCAGTAAAAAGGCTTTGTGCCAGTTGCAGGATCGTGAAGCGCAAGAACGTGGTGCGCGTGATCTGCAAAAACCCGCGCCATAAACAGCGCCAGGGATAGATAGCGGAATAGTGGAGTATTGATTTATGCCAAGATTATTAGGAGTCGAAATTCCGGCGGACAAACGCATCGAGGCGTCGCTCACTTATATTTATGGAATCGGCTTTGCCACAGCCAGGCGCATTCTCGAGCAGACGAACATCGATCCAAATTTGCGAGCGAAAAACCTTACGCCGCAGCAACTGAACGAAATCATTCACGCGATCACGAACAACAAGACTAAGATTGAAGGTGATCTGCGTCGCGAAATCCAGGGTAACTTAAAACGTCTGCAGGCAATCAACTCTTATCGCGGCATCCGGCATCGAAAAGGCTTACCTGTGCGGGGACAGCGCACGTCGACAAATGCCCGGACACGCAAGGGCCCACGCAAGACTGTAGGCGTGGTACGCAATCCGGAAGCCAAAGCGGGCAAAGTTTAATTTGATTCGTTAGAATTATGGCTGACCCAGAGAATCCAACCAATCCAGGTCCGGAAGAAGCGAAAACGACGGAACCAAAATCAGTGCCGGCTCCAACGGAATCCCGCGAAGGCGAGGTGGCTGCAGCTTCAAAAGCAGATGCGCCGGCCAAGCCTGTAAAGAAAACAGCCAAGCAAAAAAAGGAACAGCCAGCCGCTGCCGCGCCAGCAGCCTCGGAGAATCTTTCGCTTTCTGCTGATAGCATCGACAAGCCAAAGATCGTCAAGGCCAAAGGCAGCAAAAACGTTCACTCGGGCATTGCCCACGTCCTTTCGACTTTCAACAACACGATCGTGACGATCACTGACATGAAAGGCAACGTGATCGGCTGGTCGAGCGCCGGGAAAGTTGGCTTTAAAGGGTCACGCAAAAGCACGGCCTACGCAGCGCAGATGGTTGCGCAGGACGCCTCGCGACAGGCAATGGGTCACGGGCTCAAGGAAGTGGAAGTCCTGGTAAGAGGACCGGGAGCCGGGCGTGAATCCGCGGTCCGCGCGTTGCAGGCAGTGGGACTCGATCTCACTGTGATCCGCGACGTTACTCCTGTGCCCCACAACGGTTGTCGTCCGCCCAAACAACGCCGCGTCTAACGCTCCAACCTTTTAACGGACCCATGGCCAGATATACAGGACCAAAAACGAGAGTGAGCCGGCGTTATGGCGTGCCGATTTTCGGATCCTCCAAGGCATTGGAGCGGAAGAATTATCCCCCGGGCATGCATGGCCCGAGAGGTTCCCGGCGCAAACAATCAGAGTATGCAATTGCGCTCGGCGAAAAACAGAAGCTGCGCTATCAGTATGGGCTTCTGGAACGCCAGTTCCGGCGTATCTTCGAGAGCGCGCTGCGCAAGCGCGGCGTGACGGGCGAAACACTTCTCCAGCTACTGGAGACGCGCCTCGATAATGTCGTTTACCGGCTTGGCCTCGCTAACACCCGCAACGCTGCTCGCCAACTGGTGTCACACGGCCACGTGCTCGTAAACGGGCGCGGCGTGAACGTCGCGTCTTACAACGTGAAGGCAGGGGACGAGGTCACGATCAAAGATAAACCAAAATCCCGTCAACTGGTGCTGCGTAATCTTGATCTCACACAAATTGTTCCCGTGCCCGACTGGTTAACGGTCGATCGTGACGCGCTCAGCGGCAAAGTTGCGCACATTCCATCTCGCGACGAGATACAGCCCATCGTGAACGAGCAACTCATCGTCGAGTTGTATTCGAGGTAATCATTCCCTCGAGAAAGTCCAGAGCTTTATCATAGCTTTTGCGCTCAAGGTAGTGTGCCAATCGCGGATCGATCGGTTTTGGTAAACGTGTTTGCAGATCGTCGATTTGCTCTGAAATCGCTTTCAATCGTGCGATGTGTTTTGTTTCATCACGCCGGCTTTGCTCGTCGCGAATCACTGCGAGGCGTTCTCGCAGGATCTGCGCTAAATCAACAAGAGGTTTCTCCATTTTAATCACCGCGATCCGCTGTTGCGCATGATGAGCTCACTCGCGATCGGCATCTGACAGCAGCTGGCGCTTGGCTTCGAGCCAATCCGATTCGGCGTCCCCTGGCAACGCAAATCGGCGTCGACGTTCGGAGATAAAGTAAGCTCGGAGACGAATCGCTTCGTCCGATGGCTCGGCGATATCTGCAGCCTCGCGTGGCATTGAGGGTTTCGTTGGCGGCCCGCTCTTTCCGGCGTTGGCCTCGCGCGGTTTTCGATTCGTAGTTACCCGGCGGGCGCGGTTGCTCTTGCCAGGCTTTACTTTGAAGGACCGGCTCGTTCCCGGCGAGGTCTCGTTTTTATCTTGGACAATTTTCGTTTTTTTCGGCACAGATTTTATCGTTGATTGTTTTAATTCGTTTATCGTTCATCGGTCGGTTGGCAAGTGCTTTCTCGCGCTTCGTTGATCGAGGAGTAGGTTTAGAAACTTCACGGACATGAGACATTTTGTTTTCCGCTGGATCGTGACCACAATTGCGGTGTTTGTGGCTGCGCCGATCGTTGGAATCAATTACGGTGACCGACTCGGTTGTTTGCTGGGTGCGTCGCTTCTGCTCGGTATTATCAACGCTTTTATTCGCCCCGTGCTTTTGTTGCTGAGTCTGCCGCTGATCCTGGTCACCCTGGGCGTTTTCATTCTAATTATTAACGCCCTGATGTTGAAATTCGTTGGTGAGATCATGCCATGTTTTGAAGTTCCAGGTTTCTGGCGTGCATTTTTTGGTGCGATTGTCATCTCGATCGTTAGCTGGCTGTTAAGCGCGTTTTTCCGCGGCAGCGATGGACGTGTCCACGTCCTCACCCATCACAGCCAGATCAAGCGCGTTCGTGGCCGCGTGATCGAATGAAGGAGCCGTAATCGAGATTCGTAATTCGAAAGCCGGATTATCCAACGCGTATTAACGCACGAAGCCGATTTAACGAATCACGCCGGCCCGCCCAGATACTTGCTCAGCCGGGAGCGTAGTTCGGTGCGCGCTCTAAAGAGAACGCTTTTCACGGCGGGAACCGAGAGATCGAGAACCTCGGCAATCTGCTCATAACTAAGCTGCTCATATCTCCGCAACACCAGCGCCATTCGCTGGGCTTCCGGAAGCTGGAGGATTGCGCCCTCGATCGTTCGCTGGAGCTCTCCTTCTAAAAGGGAGGCGTCTGGAGGGGACTGCGTCTCATCCTTCAGCGGGGGATCCTCTGCCCCCGGTTCCGCTTGGAGAGGAACATGCGCGTGGCGCTTGGCACGACGCAGCTCGTTGAAAACCAGATTACGGGTAATTTTTAACAGCCACGTTGTGAATTTAGCCCGCGGGACGTACCGGCGAGCACTCTTCCACACCCGAATGAACACCTGCTGTGCGATGTCTTCCACGTCGGAATTGCTGCCCAGCATGCGTGCCACCGTGCCCGCCACCAAAGCCTGGTGTTTCTCGATCAGTTCCTGGAGCGCAATGGTGTCGCCTCGACCGATAAGGCGCATCAGGCGTACGTCATCGGCATCTTCTTCCGACCTCCCCTTGTTTCCATGATCGCTCCCAGACATCGGTTCATTTAGACGGTTGCCTGAGACAAAGCTTGCCAGAAAAACGACAACTAGCCAAAATTCGCCCTTCGCCACATTCGTAGCCATGGTTTTTGTTGCAAGGCGGAAGCGGCCTGTGCAATGCTTGGTTGTCGAGGGTTTGGCCTCGCTTCCGCATGAATTACCAGCTTATTCCGAAAGAACTCAGGCCTATCGCAGAAAAAGTCGAGGCGCGGCAGCGGATTTCAGAGGCAGACGCTCTCGCTCTATATCGTGCGAACGACCTCAACGCCCTCGGAATGATTGCGAACGTGGTGCGCGAACGAAAGAACGGCAACTACGCAACCTATATTCACAACCGCTACATCAATTACTCGAACGTTTGCATCTTGTCCTGTCAGTTTTGCGCTTTTGCTGCCAAAAAACGCGATGCACACGCGTTTGAATATGCGATCGACGAGATTATCGGGGCAGTGAGAGATGCTCTTCACCTCGGAGTCACAGAGGTGCACATGGTGGGAGGATTGCATCCGACGCTGAAGAAAGAGTGGTATCTGGAGCTTTTGCAAAGACTGCGTGCTCTCAATCCTAACCTTCACATCAAGGCCTTTACTGCGATAGAAGCCCGTCATTTGGCGCAGCGAATTTTCCGGATGCCGATCCGTGACACACTGGAAACTTTGCGCGCGGTTGGCCTCGGCTCGATCACTGGCGGAGGCGCAGAGATTTTCGATCCTGCCGTCCGCGATAAAATCTGCCGCGGCAAAGAAACCGCTACTGAATGGCTTGACGTTCATCGGACGTGGCATTCAATGGGCGGTCGCAGCACTTGCACCATGCTATACGGGCACATCGAAACGCATCAGCAGCGGGTGGATCATTTGCGCCAGCTCCGGGAATTACAGGATGAGACGGGCGGATTTACGGGTTTCGTTCCTTTCGCTTTTGAACCGTCCCAATCTCATGGGATCCTCGCCCAGATCAAGCGCGCCTCCGCGTTCGAGCAGCTTCGCAATCTCGCGGTGAGCCGCATTTATCTGGACAATATCGATCATCTGACTGCCTATTGGGTTAGTCTTGGATTGCCCCTCGCGCAGGTGTCGCTTAGCTATGGCGTGGACGACCTGCATGGCACGATTCTGGAGGAAAAGATCTTTCACATGGCCGGCGCAACCACTCCGCAGCAACAGACGGTGGCTGCTCTGGAACATGCAATCCGCGAAGCGGGTCGCGAACCGGTGCAGCGTGACAGTCACTACCGGCGGTTGAATGGCACGAGCGAAGCCGGCCCGCCTAACGAGCCAGAACTGGCCTGTGCGTAAACGATAGGGCGCGACCGCCGGGGAACGGAATGCTCCGCATCGGTTGCGTAAAATATCTCAACGCCCGCCCGCTCATCCACGGCGGGGAAGGCGACGTGGACTTCGATCATCCGTCGGCGCTGTGCAATAAACTTGCGGCCGGGAAACTCGATGTTGCACTCGTCTCCAGCTTCGAATTTTTGCGTAACCCTATTTACCGGATCGTTGATGATGTTTCCATTTCTTCGGACGGGCCGGTTTACAGTGTTGTGGTCGCGCACCGCGGTGAGATCGATCAGATCGAAGAGATCGAACTCGATCCTGCATCAGAAACTTCTGTTAACCTTTTGCGTTGTTTAATCGCGGAGCTCGGATTGAATCCGCGTTTGGCTCGGTGCAGCACGACCATATGGCCTACCGCGTCGAAAACAGCCGGTCGCGCGCGACTGGTTATCGGCGATCAAGCCGTCCGTTTCCGGCGACAGTACGCGAACGAATTTTCTTTCTGGGACCTCGGAGAACACTGGCAGAAATCCGTCGGACTTCCGTTTGTTTACGCTCTGTGGCTTATTCGCCCTGAAGTCGCCGATCCAAAACAAATCGCAGACCGCCTGCGCAATCTCCGAGATGGAAACCTTGCCAATCTCGATGATCTAATCGCAGAACTTGAAGCCGGGGTCGCCGACCCCGGCGCCCAAAAGAAACTCACGCGCGAATTCCTTTCGCGTTATTACCGTGAACATCTTCGATTCAGCTTTGGCGAAAGAGAAAAAGAAGGTCTGCGAATTTTCGCAAATTTGTGCATAAAACACAGTCTGCTTCCAAATCGCGACCTCGCGTTGCGTGTCGTTTAGCGAGCGATTTCGTTCGTTGAAGAACTATTGCTTCGCCTCACCCAGACCAAGGTCGAGGTCGAAGAGTTTCCAGCCCAAACCTGTGAAACGGAACCGAAGTTTGATTCCCTCTCGATCGACCACAAAAGTGCGCGGACCGGTGAAGAATGCGTGTTTTACTTTTGACCAGTCTTCAATTTTACCGGTAGGGAACCGAAACTCTTGCGGATGCCGGAGGTTCTTCAGGACCTCCGGATTAGATATCAGCGCTGCGATGCCCTCCGGAGTTACGTAAGCATCAATGATTGTGTCGATCAGTGTTGGTCCGAGGTTGTTCCACCACTTGTGAGTTGCCTTTCCCTGGGCGAATCGCGCGACAAGCTGTTTCTTTAGTGAAGCTCGAATAGCTGGAAAATCCATTCGTGAACTCAGTGCCACGCTATCACCAGACCGCAATGCTGCGGTGAATCGCCAGAATGAAAAATACGGCGACGCTCCGTAGACTAGGAGGAGAAAAACGACCATGAGCACTAACCAGCGGAATTTCATAATCCTGTTATCTGTAATGCGGCGGGACTATCGGACGGAGTTTGGATGTATCTCTAAACGGAGGGCACCGGTCCAATTTTCTTCCAATATTGAAGAATCCATCCGCTTCCCGGAGCAGACTTGAACTCTGTCGGCCGCGGGCCACCTGGCGTTCCCCAACAGGCGCGTTTATCGGTCGCATCCAGAATTTCGTAGATGCCACGCGTTAATTGACCGGCGTGCGGTCCCCCCTCTGCAATGGAGTCCACCTGTTTAGGTTTCGTATCCGGATTCACAGTAAACGTTCCCTGTGGATGCGTCCCAATACCGCTCGCCTTTGGAAACCGGAATGTGTTGTGATCGGTGATCAGTATTGTATTTCGCGCCACACTGGCAGGCACGGGTTTTCCGTTTACGACTCCGCGGGTTAGTTGCCATGTGCCCGACAATCGGTCGTAATCTCTCTGAGCGGCTGGCGACTCCGTGGTTGGAGCGCTTGACCCGCTGGTTGAGCAGCCGGCAATCATTAGTACCATGGCGCTCGTTATCAAAACCAGGGTTGCTTCCGTCATGAGGCCTTTTGCATCGGAAACCGTTCTTTGTCGAGTGTGATTGCGAGCTGGTCGCGGTAATTTCATCGCATCTTGTCAGAGAATTTTTCGCAAATAAACTGATCGGTGCGAAGCAAGGTAGAGGAGAATCCTATCGTTACGCAGCAGACTGGAAATTTTACGCGGCAAAGCCGATGGATTATTGCACCGCCTGAGGAGCTCAATGGCGGAGTGATTTCGTGGAGCGAAATTTGCGGTTCGGAATGTATCGCGCGGCTGCTCTTACGAAAGGGTTTTCGCTGCGCCGAAGAGGTGAATTCATTTCTACGACCCCGCCTAAGTTCGCTGAGCGATCCGTTTTTGCTGCCCCAAATGCACGCGGCTGTTTCCCGCATCCTCGCAGCCTTAGATCGACGGGAACGCATCGTGCTTTTTGGTGATTACGACGTGGACGGTGTCACATCCCTGGCATTGCTTGCAGAAATGCTACGTGCATTCGGTGGCGCTCCGGAATTGTTTTTACCGTTCCGCATGGAGGAGGGCTACGGTTTGAGCTCCGAAAGCGTCGAGCGTTGTCTCGGCCAACATCAACCCCAACTGCTAATTGCTATCGATTGCGGGACCTCATCGCTAAGAGAGATCGCTGATCTGCGCAAACGCGGAGTGGAGGTGATCGTGCTAGACCATCATGAGCCGAAGTCTGCAGTGCCGGACTGCGTTGCGATCGTAAACCCGAAAACCAGCGACTCCGCCTTCGAATATCTTTGCAGTGTGGGGATTGTCTTCAAACTATGCCATGCATTGCTGAAAACACGGCCACTGTCTGAGTTCGATTTGAAGTCAAAGCTCGATCTTGTGGCGCTCGGCACAGTGGCAGACATCGTGCCGCTTTGTGGCGAAAATCGCATTCTGGTGCAGCGCGGCGGGATCGCGATCGCACAGACCTCACGTATCGGACTGAGAAAATTAATGCAGGTCGCCGGGGTGCAGCCGCCAATTTTGCCTGAGGACATTGGTTACCGGCTTGGCCCGCGATTGAACGCTGCAGGGCGTTTGAGCACGGCGGAAAAATCTTTGCGTCTGTTACTTACTCACGATGAGGGCGAGGCAACAATGCTCGCAGCCGAGCTCGACCAGCAGAATCGGGAGCGCCAGGAAGTGGAAAAACAAATTTTCGATGCGGCGATAGAAAAGATAGAGGATCGGCGCGACGTGGCGCGCGACGCAGGCATCGTGGTTGGCGCGCCTGGCTGGCATCCCGGCGTACTTGGAATCGTAGCGTCGCGGATCGCTCGAAGGTATCATCGACCAACCATCGTGATCGGCTTCGACGAGAACGGACTAGGCAAAGGAAGCGGGCGAAGCATCGAAGGGTTAAATCTCGTCGAAGCGTTGAGCTGCTGCGCAGAGAGGCTCGACAAATTCGGCGGGCACGAAATGGCGGCCGGTCTTGCGCTGCGCGAAGGAAATTTCGATGCTTTTGCTGAAGGATTTCGCAAAGCTGCGCGTGAACTTCTTTCCGACGAAGCTCTGCAACCTTGCGTGCGACTGGACCACGAGCTGGCGTTCACGGAGATCGATCTGGTTTTCTGCGGTGGCACGAGATGCTGCAGCCGTTTGGAAATGGAAATCCCCAGCCGCTTTTACTTGCGCGTGGAGGTCGAGCCGGTTGCTCCGCCGCGAGTAGTTAATGAAAAGCATCTCATCCTTCGTCTGCGTCAGGGCAATCGCCATCGCCGCGCGGTTTATTTTGATGGCGTGACAAATCCAATTACCGCCAACGCCGTGGGACATCGCATTTCGGATTCGCGCAGACGAATATGAGGGCGAAACCCTGGTGGCCATGCAGATCGAGGCGGTGCGGAATGCAGAACGCTGCGGGTGTGAAAAGTGAACAGCGCGAACTTATCTAACCGAACAGAGATCACCGATCATGGATCACCGGCATCTCCGCGAGCGGTGCCTGGCAGCGTTGCGACATCGCAGTTGCTCGAAGAATTAAATTGGATCCCGCGCCCGAAGCTTCTCGGGCTGCGGCGACTAGGCATAGAGACGGTGGAAGATTTGCTTACGCATTTTCCACGTCGGCATGAAGATCGAACTGAGTTTCCGCAATTTCCACGCGAGGAAAGCGATGTTCCAATCTGTCTTTGCGGGGAAGTAGTCAAGACGTCGCTACGGCGTTTCGGTGGCTGGAAGAAAATTTTCGAAGCTACGTTGCAAGAATCGAACCCAAACGCTCTGAGCGAGCCGCTGGTGTGTCGATGGTTCAATCTGCATTACGTGCAGAAAATGATCGCCACCGGTCAACGCATGGTGGTCTTCGGCAAGCCGAGGCTGCGCGGAAAGCGAATTTGCATGGACCATCCGGAATTCGAAGTCATCGAGGCTGACGAGGAGATCTCGATCCATTTTCGCAGGATCACGCCGATCTACCCTGCGACGGAAGGTCTTTCGCAGCGCGTGTTGCGCAGCATGATTTACCGCCTGTTGAACGAACTGCCTGACGCGGATGCCGGATTGGAGACATGGGCGCCAAGCAATCTTGTTAAGGGCGAGAGGTTCGAAGCGATTCGCGCGATCCATTTTCCTGACACCTGGGACGCGCGTGATGCGGCGCACCAACATCTGGTGCTCAACGAATTCTTCGCGATGCAAATGCTCATTGTGTCGCGACGCGCAGATGCCTCCATCCGACAGGGCGAGAAGCACTGCGGGGCAGGGGCACTACTCGATAGGTTTCTCAAGGCGTTGCCATTCGAGCTAACTGCTGCGCAATCTAAAGTGATCGGTGAAATTCGAAATGACCTGGCGACGACTCATCCGATGAATCGTTTGTTACAGGGCGACGTGGGCTCGGGAAAAACCGTTGTCGCCATCGCAGGCATGTTACTCGCCGCCGAGGGTGGCTACCAAGCCGCGTTCATGGCGCCCACGCAAATCCTGGCGGAGCAACACTATGATGTGTTACGGCGCTGGCTCGAGCCGCTCAACGTGCGCCTGGCGCTGCGGACTGCCGCCCGCCAGGAGGAAAGCGGGCCATTGCCATTGTTTGAGAGAGGATCGGCTCAGAGTAGCGCACGCGCGGTTCTGGGGAGCGCGCCCGTCCCGGGTGCTGGTGCTGTTGTCTCGACAACACGAACTTCTGATGAACCGCGAGGCGAAGAGAAGAGTTTGTCGTCGCGAGACGCAATGACCGATACGCGAGACGCGTATGTTTCCCAATCCGGCGCATCTACCCCACGCGACGAACCCCAGATCATCGTCGGAACGCATGCCCTGCTATACGACAAAGTCTCTTTTTCAAACTTGGGCCTCGTTGTGATTGATGAGCAGCATAAATTCGGAGTCGCACAACGCGCCCAATTGAGCGCACGCGAACCGGCGCCCGATGTGCTCGTGATGACTGCCACTCCCATCCCGCGGACGCTAACGATGACCGTCTACGGCGACCTCGATGTCTCGACGATCAATGAGATGCCTCGGAACCGTGGAAAAATCGTTACCGCTGTGCGCGATGAGTCGAAGCTCGGCGAGGTGCTTGCTTTTTTGCGAACACAACTGGAGGCCGGTCGCCAGGTTTATGTGATCTATCCGTTGATCGATGAAAGTGAAAAGCTCGATGCGAAAGCTGCCGCAGCCGAATACGAGTTGTGGAGGGAACGTTTGCGTCCGTTCCGCTGCGATCTGCTTCACGGTCGGCTTCCGGCGCCGGAGAAACAGGAGATCATGGAATGTTTTCGCCGCTGCGAGACGAAGGCGTTGATCAGCACCACCGTGCTCGAGGTTGGTGTAGATGTGCCTAACGCAACCGTGATGCTCATTGAAAACGCGGAGCGTTTTGGCCTTGCGCAACTGCATCAGCTTCGGGGACGAATCGGCCGCGGAGAGCACAAGTCGTATTGCATTTTGCTAACCTCGGCAAAGGCGAAAGAGGCTTCTGCAAAACTGGCTGTTTTAGAAAGAACAAATGACGGCTTTGAAGTGGCGGAGGCAGACTGGGAACTACGCGGACCAGGCGACCTGCTTGGTACAGCTCAGAGTGGCCTGCCTGCGCTCAAGATCGGTAACCTAAGGACAGACGCACATTTGATGCGACGCGCCCGCGCGGCTGCGGTATCGATCTTAGAAAGGGATCCGCGTCTGGAATTGCCTGAGAATCAACGTTTCCGGCGTTTAATTGTCGAACAACAAGGACGAATCTTTTCTAACGTTAGTTAATGAAAAACTTTGCGAAATTTTTGCTTTTTGTCCTGCTGGTCAGCGCGGGAATTTCTTTACTTTACGACTATCGCCTGAAGCACGGCGGGCTGAATCTGCCTTCTGGCCGGAAGCCGGAAAAGTACACGCTGGCGTCGAATCCGAGCGTGGATCCAAAACAAGTCCCGTCGCTGGAGGCGTTGAACCGGGAGCGGCGCGCACTCGTCAAGAGCGTGATCCCGTCAGTCGTGGCCGTGAAAACGTCCAAGAAGGTGGGTATCCGGCGTGAATATGGGGTCGATCCGTTCGATTTCTTTTTTGGTGGCCCGCGGCGACCTCGCAATCCGCGCGACCAGGCGCTTGTGCAGAATTCACTCGGCTCGGGGGTGATTGTGACGAAGGAAGGCCACATTATCACCAACACCCATGTGGTCAATCAGGTGGACGAAATTGAGGTCCAATTGAGCGATGGACGCACGACGAAAGCGCGGCTGGTCGGTGCCGATGACCAACTCGATCTGGCTGTGCTCAAGATCGATGTTCCCGGCGTCCAGCCGCTGAAGTTGGCTGACTCCGACACGGTGCAACCGGGAGATTCTGTTCTCGCCATTGGCAATCCGTTTGGTCTTCAGGAGACAGTGACTGACGGAATTATCAGCTGGAAGGGACAACCGAACAGCACGGATTTTCGCGGTGATTTGCTCCAAACTAACGCGGCAATCAATCCAGGGAACAGCGGCGGGCCCTTGATCAACGTGCGGGGAGAAGTCGTCGGCATTAACGAACAAATCGTTTCCAGCAGTGGTGGTTCGCAGGGAATCGGTTTTGCCATTCCATCAAACACAGTGCGCACGGCGCTGGAGAGCCTGTTGAAGCAGGGGCGAATCATTCGCGGTTACCTCGGGATCCAGACCCGGGCGTTACAACCCGATGAAACCAGCTCGGATTCGGACGGAGTCACGGTGGCTGACGTGATGCCTGGCTCGCCTGCAGCCCAGGCAGGCGTTCAGCCCGGTGATGTCATCCACAAATTCGACGGACGTGACGTAAAAAATTTCAACGCGCTGCGAACGTTCGTGGCCCAGACGCCATTGAATAAAGCAAGTGGAGCTGGAAATTCATTCGTGGCGGAAAGCCGCTCAAGGTGAAAACGCAGATTAAAGAGCAACCGATTGATTATCAAAGTTCGGGTGTCACGCCTCGACGAAACCAGCCGCAGCCGCAACGCCCCGGGCAACCGAACGATCAAGAAGCCGCCGGCGGACCTCTCGCGTCAATTCACGTGGGAGAGCTGACTCCAGAAACAGCGCAGCAACTCGATCTGCCTGCCAATGTACAAGGGGTCGTGGTCAATGGCGTCGATCCTGACAGTGGCGTCGCAGAATTGCGAAAAGGTGATGTGATCGAGGAAGTCAATCAACAACCGGTCACGTCGGTCGCGGATTACAACAAGATCGTGGCCTCACTTGATGCCAGCAAGCCGCAGGTCTTGTCAGTGTGTCGGGGTCGCATGCGCTCGTTCCTCGTCCTGCGTCCGCGGTAAGCTGTAGCCGCCTCGCTGTGTCGAGGCGTTACCTGTGACGAATGACTGGCACGGCGACACAGGCGCCGTGGCTGCAACTCGCGAGTTGAATATTCCTCAGCACGCGATGGCGTGACGGCGGCAAACTCCCGAGAGCATGTCCCAAAGCGCGTCGAGAACGCGGTTCACCGACACTTTCACTGATTCGAAATTATGGGCGTCAAGGTAACGACCCAGCATTTCACGCTCGGCAGCGGAATGCTCGCGGTCTGCTTCGATATGGACAGTGAAATACTGATAATGCTCGGGTTTGGTGAATCCGTAATGCTTCTTGAGTCCATCGATTTTGGATTCACAGATTGACGGAATTTGGCTCTCGTATGCGTAAAGTGCCGCGAGACCTTCCGCAGTTGATCGCTGCTTGCAAACTGAACGGAATGTATTGATCAAGTTCTCCGTCTCTGGTTGCTTCCCGGTTTGCGCCAGTTCGGCCTCTTCGACGCCGAGACTACCCGCAAATTTCTTCCAAAGCTCGGGATGATTCGGCGAGCCGGCTTCTTCATCAATCAAATTATTGAGCAATTCTTTCCGCGTTCCCTGATCATCGCAGTTCGCATGCACCGCTGAGAGATACGTCGGAAACGCCGCGACATGATGATAGTACTGCTGCGAATAATCGGTAAGCGCCTCCTTGCTTAATTCTCCGCGCGCCCACGCGAGGTAAAACGGATGTTTCAAGAGATGTTTCTTCGCGATGTCATTATCGATGTTGTCGAGATATTCGCTCATAAATTGGTTGAGTGTGCTTATAAACGCAGGCCAAATTACTGCAAGTGTTTAGTATGATTATTGATGATTCGGCCAGCGTTTTAACGCCCGGTCTGTTCTTTTGCATCTACCAGTGTGGCAGAGAGGTACTACACCGATTTCAAGATGTATTTAATGCCGCGGACGGGGATGACGACCCAAGCGGGACGATTGTTTAGTTCGTAGCCGATTTCGTAAACTGCTTTGTCGAGCAAATAGGCTTCGAGCATGATTTGGAGGTCTTCGCTGTTTTGCGGAATGAAGATGGCAGTGCCCGTTGTTTTCAAATAACTCTGCAGAAAAACACTGCCCATGTGGCGATACCAGAGATCAGCCCAGCGTTCCAAAAATGGCACGTCTTCTTTTCGCATGGCCGGTTGCCACAGTGCGCTGTAGGCGGCGTATTGGAACGATCGCATCATGCCTGCGACATCGCGTAGCGCGGAGCGTTTCAGTTTGCGTTCGCTAAGCGGTCGCGCTGGTTCGCCTTCGAAGTCCAAAATGACAAAGTCCTTTCCTGTATAAAGCAATTGACCAAGATGATAGTCGCCATGAATCCTGATTTTCGCGGCATTCGCGCGACGATCGAGCAGTCGTTTTTCGCGTGCGAGGATCTCTTGTTCCGCGCTCAGCACTTCTTTCGCCTCGTCGCGGAAGGTCGCCGGAAGGTCGGACAATTTCTTTTCCAAAAGAGTAAACGCGCGTCGCAGCGATGCCCGCATGTTTTGGTAAACCGAGCGTTGCGCCATCGCGCTGAACGGTTCCGGCTGGAAGGCCGGATCATCCGGATAGGAGGCGAGCGCGAGATGTAACTCGCCGGTGCGTTCTCCGAGCAGCTTCATCTTCTCAGGATAAACGCCGCCGAACAGCTCATCGAGTAGCGCTCCCGGGGGCGCGATTTCATTCTGAAGATCGGCTTTGCGCGCAAGCACCCGCTCGTAGTAGCGGCCGACTGCGTCCAGGGTGAGCGACCAGCCATCACCGTGGTTAGCCACGGCGCTTTGCAGCAAACCCACCACAGTCGGTTCCGTTTTCGCACGGCGATATTCGACCGCGCCAACGAACGCCGGCACATTTGGAAACTTGGTGTGCTCCGTAAGAAACCGAGTTATTTCGACATCGGGATTCACGCCATCCTCGATCTTGCGATAGAGCTTCAGGAAAAATTTGTTATCAAAGAGCATAGAGGAATTGCTCTGCTCCAGACCCAACACCTGCGAATTTCCCGGATTCGTGGATTGATCAGCTTCGAATCCCTTAGCGGTGACGCCAACGAGTTCTCCAGCCCGGCCCTTCATGGTCTGATGCCTCAGGATTGTGTCAAACAACCGAGAACGGAATTTCAGATCCCAGATTGCATCAAATAGAATGGTCTCTTCGCTACCTTCGAAACGCGCGATCACGGCGTGCGGAGCGGCCTGAGAAATGGCGCGAGCGGCATCCCCGGACGAAATCTCGACAGGCAGAACATATGTTTCCGCGGGTGCATCGAGATAATTGACTTCCACGAACCAAAGTTGAGCGCTGTCGGGATCTTCCGAGATCGAAGACTGCTCAACGACTCTCAGATTGCGAAAAGTCCGCGCCTTTGAACCGAACCAGCGACAGGTCTGAAGGTATCTGGGCAAAATTTCGCCTTCGATGGTAGCGCGGGCGTTATTTGCCAGGAGCGTCTCTAGCTCCATCGGCGCATTGATTACGGGCACAACCTTCTTTCTTGGCGCACGGCGTCCGTCGGTCGGCGCGTGCAGGGCGAACCAGTAATGCGCATGCGGACCCAGCGTGATGACGTAACGGGATTTTCTAATTGGTCGAAAGAGATTGCGGCTAAAAACTTCCATCGGCACACAGCCGGAGAAGCGTGAAAGATCCAGTTCCACCGATTGCGCAAAGCGCGAGAGATTCACTATCACCAGAATGGTTTCGTCCGCGTGCCGGCGAAGGAACGCGAGAACCTTGGGATTGTCTGGATAAAGAAATTCAAGCGAGCCGCGCGAAAACGCCTTGAAATTTTTTCGCATGGCGATGACTCGGCGTGTCCACCAGAGCAACGAGGAGAGATTTTTCTGCTGATTTTCCACGTTAATGGCTTCGTAGTGATATTCCGGATCGATCGTGACCGGCAGATAAAGCTGCTGCGGATTTGCTCTGGAAAATCCGGCGTTGCGGTCCGGGCTCCACTGCATTGGAGTCCGGCAACCGTTGCGATCACCGAGATAAAAATTGTCGCCCATGCCGATCTCGTCTCCGTAATAAATGATCGGAGTGCCAGGCATTGAGAACAGCAGTATATTGAGCAACTCGATTTTGCGCCGGCTGTTTACGAGCAACGGCGCAAGGCGCCGGCGAATTCCAAGGTTAATGCGAGCGTGCGGATCGGTAGCGTAAACTCGATACATGTAGTCGCGCTCCTCGTCCGTGACCATTTCCAGGGTTAGCTCGTCATGGTTGCGAAGAAACATCGCCCACTGACACTGCTCGGGAATCGACGGAGTCTGTTCCAGGATATCGATGATGGGAAAGCGGTCCTCCATCTGCAGCGCCATGAACATGCGCGGCATGAGCGGAAAATGAAAATTCATGTGCGCTTGGTCGCCGTTACCGAAGTAAGCCGCTGCATCTTCGGGCCATTGGTTCGCCTCCGAAAGCAGCATGCGATTTGGAAATTTCGCGTCGATATGGGCGCGGAGCTTGCGGAGGTATTGATGCGTTTCTGGCAGATTCTCACAGCTCGTGTTTTCTCGTTCGTAAAGGTACGGGATGGCATCAAGACGAAGTCCATCTACGCCCAGACCGAGCCAGAAATCGCAGACTTTCTCCACGGCATCGTGCACGGCCGGGTTATCAAAATTCAGGTCAGGCTGGTGCGAATAAAAGCGATGCCAGTAATAAGCTTTTGCAACAGGGTCCCATGCCCAGTTTGATGTTTCGAAATCTTTAAAAATGATTCGTGAATCCTTGTATTTTTCCGGAGTGTCACTCCACACATAGAAGTCTTTGTAGGCGAGATCGTTATCGGAGATGCCGGCGCCGGCCGCGGCTACAGCGCGCCGGGACTTTTGAAACCACGGGTTTTGATCAGAAGTGTGATTGATGACCAGCTCCGTGATAACGCGCAGTTTTCGTGCATGCGCTGCGTCAAGGAACGCCCGGAAATCGTCGAGAGTACCGAAATTGGGATTGACGTCGAAGTAATCGGCGATGTCGTATCCGTCATCCCGTAGCGGCGACGGATAAAACGGCAGAAGCCAGATGGCAGTGATGCCGAGTTCCTGAAGATAGTCCAGTTTCTCGATCAGTCCGCGAAAGTCGCCCATCCCGTCGCCGTCGCTGTCGCAAAAGGTCTTGACGTGCATCTCGTAGATGACTGCATCTTTGTACCACAACGGATCCACGCTCGTTTGAGTCTCGCCTTGGGCCATGCGTTTAATCTTTGACGCACAAAACGCTGCGCGCAATCATCGGTTGAAAAATTACCGGCTCGAACCATGCGTCTGTTTATCACGGTTGGAAACCGATGGACGAAGTTCTTCATGCAGCTTAAGGAACTAAATGACGAGTTCGCGCGTAATCCGCTGATTGATTTATTCGAAGTTTTTAAGCTCTCATGGGATCCAAACTCATTTCGTCCGCAAGCCGCAAGTCAAGGAAACGTGCGCGCCTGACAAAATCGCGATCGCCATCCGCCTCTGTCGCCCCGCAACTTGAGCCGGGAGCACCGAGTGATTTGGAATTAATGAACGCGATCCAAGCGGAGGACCCCGAGGCGCTCTCGCAGCTCTATGATAGATATAACGGCATTTTGAAGGCGCTTATTCTGCGAGTGGTTCACAACGAAGCCGAGGCCGACGATCTCTTGCAGGAGATATTCATGGAGATTTGGAACCAGGCGAAAAACTTCTCCTCCCAAAAGGGCAAGCCGCTGGGCTGGATGGTGACATTGGCCCGGCGACGGGCGATTGATGGATTACGGAAAAAGCAGGCCTATGCGCGCGCAGAGGAACGTCTGCAAAATGAAACGGAACAACAGCCCGATGCGTGGGCACATAATACGACCGAAGAAGAGATCGTGCTCAGTGACACGCGCGAACTCATTCGCAAGGTGATCGCCGGCCTTCCACCAGCCCAACAACAGGCTATCGACCTCGCATTTTTTCGAGGTATGAGCCAGCGCGAAATCGCCGCTAAAACGAATACACCGTTAGGCACGGTGAAGACCAGGCTTGAACTTGGACTTAAAAAAATCTATGACGGGCTCAAGGAGTTGAGAGGTGAACTTTAAGGAATTCCAAAACCGATCACGGCTCTACGTCATTGGCGCGTTGGAGCCGGAAGAATTGGAGGAATTCGAAAAAGCGCGCAAGAAATTTGGGAAAAAGGCCGAAGATTACATTGGCGAATGTTTCGGGCTACACGAAGCATTTGCATTGAGTCTGCGTCCGGCGAAGGCTTCCGGCGCGATTAAAGAGCGGCTGATGGCGATGGTGCGTTCGCGGAAGGAAGCGTAGTCGTAAGCAGCTCTGCCTCAACCGTCCAGTTCGCGCAGGATAAATTCCTGCAGAAAACCGTAGAAGTTTATTTGGAACAGACTCAGGTCCCGGCGCGATCCGATGGGGGAGCGAAAATGGTCGCTTAATTCGCCTTCGGTAAAGTTATTTTTTGCGGCGATGACCAGCCTCGCTTGATTGAGTGCGTTCAACCAGGCATCGGTATGTTTGGCAGGAATTCGCAGGGTACGATTGGTCAGACTTTTTTCATTGCCATTTAGTTGCTCCAAGTCGCCAGCCACGGTTTCGGTTGCGCTTTGAAACAGGCGCCGTAGCTCAGGTTCGACGTACTGCTTCCACTCAACGCAGAGCTCCGGTTCTTTTCCATTTGTTGGGGAACTGAAAAGACGTTGCTCGGCGGTTGGCACCCCGTCCGGGCTTGCGCTTGCGGGAATCTGCCGAAGGAGCTCGGCAAGAAACGGGTCCAGCTCGGAGATCTCGATCTGGTCGTTATGCCGGCAAATCTCCATATCAACTGATCTTTTCCAGAGTGGCGAGCAGAAGATAGCCGTGTAACTGCTGGACATAAAGCTCGGCAGGCTCCCGCATGCCGGCCCACAGAATCGAACGTCCCTTTTGATGCACTTCAAGCATATGTCTTTCGGCTTTCTCACGCGGATAGCCGAATACCCGTTGAAAAACCATTGTCACGTAGCTCATTAAATTCACGGGATCATTGTACACAACCACCTGCCAGGGAAGATCGAGATCTTCTTCCGAGCGCGTTTCCTTGGTGGGCTCCGCAGTGGTTACGGAGCCGGTCTCATCCAAAATCTGAGTCGTTCCTCCCGTATCTGTGCTCTGCGCCCGGCATCCGACGCCCTGCCGTCGCTCGCGACTCATGGTAGAAACGCTAACATACGACGCCCTCAGTTCAAACCGCTGTAGGTTGCTGTATTCGGGAATCGGCGATACCGGCACTGGAATTATTTGTTTTGTCGGGATCATCGATCCCGGCCACAGTTACGAACAATTTTTTCCTGCATAGCTTTCATTTTCCGCGCGGCAACCGGCGTTCGATCATCAAACCCGTGCAAATGTAAAAGCCCGTGGGCGATGTAGAGGCAAAGCTCGCTCGCGAGAGAGTTCCGAAATGCCCGGGCATGCCTGTTCGCTGCCTCGACGCTGATAAAGATTTCGCCATGTTGAAACGTAAGCACGTCCGTCGGACCCATCTGATGCATGAATTTGCGATGTAACGAAGCCATCCGTCGATCCGAAATCAGCCAGACGAAAACCTCTTGCAACTTATCCAAGTCAGTCGGTTTCCGCTTCCGTAATTGCAAACAACGGCGCAATGCTTTGCCTGCGAATAACTCGAGATCAGCCACATTGACCGGGATTTTTCGCTGGCGATTGCGCACGAAAATGTCCAGAGCTGTCATTCTGAGCGAGTCGAAGGATCTCAGATTGTTTCTGCTGGGCAATTCCAAACAATAATTAGAGAGGTTTCGCTTGCCTCAACATGACGTGAGTTACGCCGGCGGCCTGTGCTCCGATTGAAAATTGCGGGTGATTAAGCGCGCGCCTTTATCGAACGTAAAATACGCCCAAGCCCATTGAAAAAGGACGAGCAAGCGGTTTCGAAAACCAACCAGCCAAACGATATGCACGAATAACCATGCCAGCCAGGCTGGCAGACCGCTAAGATGCACGAACTTTAGATCGGCCACCGCCCTGTTCCGTCCAATGGTCGCAATGCTTCCCTTGTCCCAATAATGGAAACGCCGAGGTTTGCGTCCTTTGATCATCGCAAGAATGTTGCGGGCGGCGTGGCGCCCTTGTTGGATCGCCACAGGCGAGACTCCGGGCAACGGCTCTCCAGTCTGATGCGAAAAGTTCGCCAGGTCCCCGATTACTTGAACTTCAGGGTGGTCGGGGATTGTCAGATCGTCGTTTACCACGACACGGCCGACGCGATCAACAGGCACGCCTAACACCTTTCCAACAAACGAGGCATTGTTGCCGGCTGCCCAGATTTTGACACGACAGGGTATGAATTCATCGCCAAGTTGCACTCCATGCTCATTAATATTCGTTGCCTGCACCCCCGTGCGCACGTCTACGCCGAGATCTACCAGTTGCTTTCGGGCGCTTTGCGACAGATCCTCGGGAAAGGCACCTAGCAGGCGCGGCCCCCCTTCAATGAGAATGACGCGTGCCCGTGACGGATCGATGTGGCGAAAATCTTTCGCGAGCGTGTAGCGGGAGATTTCTGCAATCGCCCCCGCCATTTCTACGCCGGTTGGTCCGCCACCGATGATGACGAACGTCATCGCTGCCTTGCGCGCCGCTTCATCGTCGGTTTTTTCCGCATATTCGAATGCCATCAGAATCCGGCGCCTCAGCTCAATCGCGTCTTCCAAACTTTTTAATCCGGGCGCCAGTTTCTCCCAATCATTATGTCCGAAGTAGGAATGCCGGGCGCCAGTCGCGAGAATGAGGTAATCGTAGTCAAATTCCGAGTCGGTCGTTTTAACTTTTTTAGCCGCGACGTCCACAGACTGCACTTCGGCGAGGATTACCTCTACGTTCTTGGATTTGCTCAGCACCGAGCGCACCGGAGCCGCGATGTCTGCCGGTGAAAGCGCAGCGGTGGCGACTTGGTAAAGTAACGGCTGAAAAAGATGGTAATTTGTGCGGTCAATCACCGTGACCAGCACATTCTTGCGAGCAAGCTTCTTGGCCGCCTGCAGCCCGCCAAATCCAGCCCCGATGATAATGACGCGCGGTTTTCGTTTCTGTGATTCGTTCATCCTCGAAAATTCCAACAACGTCAACTTCGAAACGATTGCCAGCAAGCGCTTAACGCGCGATGCGAACATTCGGGCAAAGCAGTCACACGAACAACAAAACGCGGTTGTGAAAACCCACCGACTTACTATCTTATCCACTTATGCCAAAGCCAATCGCTCGCAGTAAAACCCGTAAATCGGTGGCAAAACGCTTTAAGATCACGGCACGGGGCAAGGTCCTGCGGGCGCACTCCTCTCGACGCCATTTGCTGTCAGGAAAAAGTGCAAAGCGGAAGCGCCATTTGAGCAAAGCGGCACGCGTGGACGAAACGGATGTCGCCCGCGTCAAGGCGAACCTGCCATTCGGTTAGTATTGGCGCGCGCCCCGTGGTTGAACGATTTCTTCGCTTCGAATGGCCGTTGCCGTTGTGCGTGTCGTTGTGACGCCGTACCACTGACGGGCCGCTTCCAGCGAATCTGGGCCTGGTTCAGGGCTGTAAAGATCGCGCCGGTTAACGAGTGTTGTGCACGACTCCACAGTCGCCATAAGAAAAATCAGCAAGGGCAACGCGAACCATTTCACCGCCTGGATGCAAACAGAAGCGTCACAGCTTGTCAATGTTCGCCGCTTTTCCACGACGGCGGTAGAGGCTTGCGCGATGCCAATGTTGCTGAGAAATTCGCTTTCCGTCAGGGGCTATGGATTGAGGACTTACGAATCCCGCCAGGGCAGGAATGCAGCAACGGTAGTCTGATCCTCCTTGCCGTAGTTCTCTGGCGGACTTTTTCGGTAGGCGCAACCGCCAGGCTCGCCATGAACCGCTGAGTAATGAAGCTTCTCAAGACTAAGACGGTACGCTTTTCACAGGTCATTGAGAAATGCGGCAAGGCGGCCGTTTACACTCTTTGGCAAAAACCATCTGCCGATCGGCACCTGCAGACGCAGCTAAAGAATAATCGAGTCATGACTATCCTGAAGACCGAAAGCGGGACGGACTTTGGAATTGCTGGCTTCAAGGAGAAGAAAGGCGCCACTTATCTCGTTTTTCCTAAGTCATTGAAACCGTTCGCGGACAATCGTGTAGTCGGAATCGATTGGACGCTGATCAGCCAATAGCGCTGGGACTTGGCGGCTTTAACCCATCAAGTTAAAGGCGCGCTTTTCGTTGGTAGGGAAAGCAGCTTGCGCTGTCCGGAGCCGCGGCGGTGTTGCTTACCGCTCTATCCTGGCGGCCACGCCAGCGCGCGCTTGCCAAGAAGATGCACATGCAAGTGGGGAACACTTTCGCCCGCATCGGGCCCGCAATTGATGACGACGCGATAGCCGCTGGATAACTCCAGTTTCTTCGCCAGGTCTCGCGCGACCAAAAGCAATTTGCCGAGCAGCGCACGGTCGTCGTCTTTCGCATCTGAAAGGCGAGCAACCACTCTCTTGGGCACGATTAGCACGTGCACGGGCGCTTGTGGATTAACATCGTGAAAAGCGACGGCATCATCATCTTCCCAGATGATTTTTGCTGGAATTTGGCGCGCGATAATTTTCTCAAAAATGGTCATGGCGTGAAGTGATTAGTCACCTAGAGGATTCGGGTAAATCTGCGCATTCTAGCCGTAATTCAAACCCGAAACGCATTCGGTTCGACGATTTCGGGCGATGCGGATGAACCTCCTTTAACGCACCGAACAATCGAGTCTCGCAACTGTGGGGTCGGTTGCAGACGTTAGTTTTTCGCGCACAAAGCAGACAATTTCCTCGCGCAAAGCATCGCAGGTGCGTGTCCAGCTCTTCACTCCGCGAAGATGCTTTACGCAAGCCTGCAGGGAGCAAAGCTGCAGATTATTGGTGCCGATATCGATCAGGCTGTTAATCCGCTTTTCCAAAAGATCAAAAAATGCGAGCTCGTAGCCTGCGCCGGCATGGTAAGCGACGTCGAGCAAAGAGATGCAAATGGGTGGTGGTGCCGGTGCGAAAAAAGGCACGATCTCTTTGTAACCGATTGCCTTCAAAACATACCGCACCGTCTGCGACAATTGACTGAATGCGACGACGCTTTCGTCGTTTCTCAAATGCAGGTAAAACGCAATGCTTTCGGTCACGTGATCGGTCAACCACCAACTGGGGTAGCCAGCTTCGTCGGCTGCGCGGGTGATCGCCGCGTGCAGCCAATCGCGGTTGAATTCGAACAGTTGTCCCGAATCCGTACGGAGATATGGAAATTCTTCTTTAAACGCGACCATGTTTCTTGCTGATTGGCATCTTGTGGGAGCCTGGCGATGGATTCTGCGCAGCCTCAGGGGGAAATAATTCCTTCTGGAGCGCGTTAGGTTTTACACGACGTCCAAGTCTATGAATGGCATCCACAAATTGATCGACGTCCTGAAACTGCTGATACACTGAGGCGTAACGCAGATAGGCCACTTCATCGATCCCACGTAGTTTGTCGAGGACTTTGGCACCAATCACGGATGAAGGAACCTCACGGCCGCTTGTTTCAAGTTCGTGAACAATCTCATCCACTGTGTCTTCCAGGGTAAGAAGACTGGTGGAACGTTTTTCGAATGCTTTCGCGATGCTGGCGGCCAGTTTACGCCGATCAAATGGTTCATGGGTTCTATCACGTTTCACGACACGCAGATCAGACCGCTCGATCTCTTCGTAGGTAGTAAACCGATACTTACACTTCAGACATTCACGACGACGACGGATACTGGAGCTATCCCGCGACTGACGGGAGTCGATGACTTTGTCATCCCGAGACCCGCACTTGGGGCAACGCATAGTATGGGAATCGCAATTACCACACTATTCCTTGTGGTGTCAATGCTTCTTTGATTGTTTGGACGAGTTGTCAGGGCTAATCGGAAAAAGCGACACGAGGACGATTTCGCACTTCTAAGGCTTTCACGAAACATGGAGTCGCTTGCGATAAATTTCGCACGAAATGCTTTTAAAGTGCGATGCGTCCCCGCATCACTTTCATTGAAAAGGCGCACCGGCGCTCAGATTGACGCAACGCACGACCGACGATACACGCTTGCAAATGCAAGAACGCGCGAAATACAGCGCTCACTACGGTCCGTGGCTCGTCGGTCTGGGAGCTGCGCTGTGGGGAACGGAGAGCGCCTGGCGCATTCCACTTAACGAGCTGTTTGACGCCAAGGTAATCGTGTTTTGGGAACATGTGCTCATTCTGATCATGTTCCTGCCGATTCTAATTCCGCGCTTGCGCGAAATTCCAAAAGTCCAACCAAGGACTTGGGGTTATCTTCTATTCTCAGGCTTCGCCGGCTCGGCAGTCGGCACAATCTTCTTCACGCTGGCATTAAAGTACGGGAACCCGACCGTGGTGAATGTCGTTCTGAACATCCAGCCTGTTATATCAACTGTTGGGGCATTTCTGCTTTTTGGCGATCGGCTTGCCCATCGCTTCTTCGTTTTCGCCGCCATCGCAATCATCGCAGGTGTCTTCGTTTCTGTCTCCCATCCGACCATGATCGGTGCCTCCTTCGAGCGCGCCGGCTTGAATCTTGGCTCAGGGTATGCGCTGATCTGCGCGCTTTTCTGGGGACTATCTACTGTGGCCGGACGCGGCGTGATGATAGGTATGTCACTTCGGCTTGCCTCGAGCATGCGGATTGTCGTCGGCCTCACGTGTATGACGTTGATTCTGCTGGTTTACGGCAAACTTCACGGCGCAGCCCTGTGGCCAGCGGCGGCGCAAGCACACCCTGGCAAGGCGATCGTCCTGCTGTTGTTTCTAGCGTCGGTCTCAGGCGGAATTCCGCTTTTGATTTATTTTCAAGGGCTTCACCTGACGCGCGCATCAACGGCCGGTTATTTTGAAATGATGCAGACCCTCGCGGCGGTCTGCATCACGTGGGGAATCTTTCACGCTACACTTCACGCGCACCAAGTGATCGCAGCATTGATCCTGATCGCCGCGGTGGCGATGGTGCACCACGTGCAACGACAAATTGAACCTGCAGGTCAGCAGGCCGAGGAAAATTACTAATTATAGCAGAATGACCCAATAATCAGTTGAGGTCTTACTCCCGTTGTATTTTAGGAGATGCCGTTTTGTTGCCGGATAATCATCACGGATTAGCCAATACAAATCTTCCAGGACAGGTCTTTCAAGAAATGTCACGCGTCCAGGTCGATCCGCTTGGCACGCCGGGCGGTGGTGATCTACGAGGCTAGATCGTGTTTGCTTCCTTTGATTCTTTCTCGTGAACGGGTTTCTCCGGGAACTCGAAACCGACTTTCTCGTCTTCCAATTTCAAGTACGCGGAAAACGGGCGTCCTCTTTTCGAAATGAAACCCTCGAGAAGATCGGTTTTCCCCGTTGCTAGTAGCTTCTGCGCCTGCTCTTTTGGGATGTTTTTACCGAGGATCGTTTTGCTTAGCTTGAATTTGCATGGCTTTCGGTCAGCCTGCGAACGCTCGCAGATGTAGCTATTCTCCGTTTCAAAAATCTTTCCGCCGCATTTTGGACATTTGCCGATTGGCTCTTGTCCTGAGAAATCGATTTTGGCGACCGGTTCACTGGGCTTTCGATCTTTTTTTGTCTTTGGCTCGCGCTTTTCGAATTCGAAGCCCACATCCTTCTTATCGGTGACCACCAGGAATGCTTTGAACGGCCTGCCTTTGCGGGAAATGAAGCGTGGAAGCAAATCAGTCTTGCCGGCACTTAGCAGTTTTTTCACCTGCTCCGGGTCCACCGGCTGTTGCAGGATGACCTTGCCGGCCCGAAAGTCGCATGTCTTGTTCGGACCAACTGAATTTTCGCAGAGGTAGCTCATCCCCAACTCGAATACTCGTCCACCGCACTTTGGACATTTGCCAAGCGGCTCCTTTCCTGAGAAATCTACCGGTTGCGCGGCGCCGTTCTCCTGGCCATTCGGTCCGAAATCAAATTCGGCTTTAAAATCGTCGCTTAGCTTGAGCAGCGCGGGGAAACGCGTGCCTTTCCTACTGCGGAAGCCGCTTAGAGGCCCGACTTGTTTATCCCGGACGAGAGTCTCAAATTCCTCGCGGCTTAAGAGCCGGCCGGCAATCGTCTTCCAAACCGTGAAGTCGCATTCCTCGTTTGTACAGGTGAAACTCTTGAATCGCTCGACGATGGGCGAACCACACTTCGGACACGTGCCGAACGGCTCGCTGTCGGGCATATGCTCATCGGGATGAAAATGCTTCGCCTTGCCGACAATTTCCTCGGTCAAATGGCGAATATCTTTCATGAATGCGTCGCGTGTAAGCTTGCGATGCTCGATTTCGCGCAGACGAAATTCCCATTCGCCGGTGAGTTCCGGGCTGGTGAGCTCGGGCACCGCATTTTTTAGAAGAGTGATAGTCTGGATTGCCTTTGCCGTTGGCTGCAGTTCCTTTCCCTGTCGCGTCAGGTAATGCGCCGAAATCAAGGTTTCGATGATGGACGCGCGAGTAGCCGGTGTTCCGAGGCCTTTCTCCTTCATCGCATCGCGCAGTTCTTCGTCTTCGATAAGTTTTCCGGCAGCTTCCATCGCACTAAGGACGGTCGCTTCTGTATAGCGAGCTGGTGGCCTAGTTTGATCCGTCTTGATTTCGATGGCGATTGTCGCGACGTGTTCGCCTTGTGTCACTGGCGGCAAATTTTCCTCCGGCTTTTCACTGACGGCTTCGCGGCCATAAACTTCCAGCCACCCGGCCGCGACCAGAATTTTTCCTTCGGTCTTGAACGGCTCTCCTTCGACACGCGTGATCCGAGTCGTATTCTCGTATTGCGCAGGTGGAAAGAATACAGCCACAAATCGCTTCGCTACGAGATCGAAGATCTTCTGCTCCTGCTCATCGAGTGAGCGTGCAACCGCGCCGGTTGGAATAATTGCAAAATGATCGCCCACTTTTGCGTTGTTAAAGATACGTTTGTTGGGCTTGACCCAATTGTTATCGAGCGCCTTTCGAGCGAATGGATTATCGATCTTGGCCAACGTCGATCTTACCGTAGGCAGATAATCTTCAGGCAACGCCCGGGAGTCGGTGCGCGGATAGGTGATGGCCTTGTGCCTCTCGTAAAGGGCCTGCGCAATTTGCAATGTGCGTTTCGCCGAAAAGCCGAAGCGATTGTTTGCTTCGCGCTGCAAGGTCGTGAGATCATACAGTTGCGGCGCAATTTGTGTCGTCGGCTTTTTTTCTTCGAGCTCGACGATCCCATCCTTTCCAGTGCATTTGCGCTGAATGGCGGCCGCAATTTCGCGATGCCACAATCGCGGCGCGGTACGGTGCTCGTCCCAAAGCGAGCCGTTTGCAGAGTGCAGTTGCTGCTCCGCATCCGGCAGATTCAATTGGAGCCGGTCTAGCAGTCTCTGTGTTCGCTCAATTTCAGTCTCGTCTTTCTTGAACGCTTCATCGAACCACCGTCCCGCATATTCACCTGCTGTAGCGCGAAATCTACCGGTGACCTCATGTAGCTCCCGCGGCTTGAACTCCTGAATTTTTCTCTCGCGGTCAACAATGATCGTGAGCGTCGGTGTCTGCACGCGGCCAAGGGAAGTCACTGTGCTTCCTCGCCCCCCGCTGAGTCGCAGAGTAAACGCGCGCGTCGCATTGATGCCGACGAGCCAGTCCGCCTCGTTCCGGCTCCGCGCTGCGCTGGCCAGTGGTTGCATTTCAGCGTCGCTGCGCAATCGAGCAAATCCCTCGCGAATCGCTTCGGTCGTCATCGATTGCAGCCAGAGGCGCATGATCGTTTTTTTCGTACCGGCGTATTGGATGATATAGCGAAAGATCAATTCACCTTCGCGCCCGGCGTCGCATGCGTTAATGATGTCCGCGACATTCTTATCCTTGATGAGCTTGCGAAGAACGTTGACACGGCTGCCCATTTTTTCCGCCGGCGCGAGTTCAAATTCCGGCGGCATGATGGGCAATTTTTTCATGTCCCACTTGTCCTGCGCCTTCATCGAAGCAGGGACTGCGAGCTCAAACAGGTGGCCGACCGCCCATGAGATGAGATATTTCTCGCTCTCGTAGTAGTCCTTGCCTTTTTTGAAGCCGCCCAGTGCCTTGGCGATGTCAGCGGCGACCGATGGCTTCTCGGTAATTATGAGAGACTTGGACATGGGGGCTGGAATCGAACCCACTTACAGGACTTTTGCAAGTGGGAGACGGTTTTTAGGCACGTGCGCCTCAGGAAACCGGCATAACATAATACCTATCCCAGCTTTACAAAATATTTTCCCGGCAATTGTTTGACCAAACGTTTCAGTTCCAATTGCAACAGGGTGGATGAAACTGCCGCGCTCGGCAGCCTCGTTTTCTCTGCGATTTCATCAATTGACGTCTCCGTCGCTTCGATGGCGTCATAGATGCGGCGCTCGTCCTCGGAAAGAGGTGGCAAGGGGCGCGCCGCCGCTTCAGTGGATGGTTTCGTTTCAGGTAAAAGAATCTGCAGATCATCCAGGATGTCGCTGGCATCCATGACCAGCTTGGCGCCTTGCTGAATAAGACGATTGGACCCCATCGCGCTCGGCGCGTTGATATGTCCAGGCACCGCGTAAACGGATCTGCCTTGTTCAAGTGCTTGCGACGCCGTGATGAGCGCCCCACTATTCAAGCCTGCCTCCACAACCAGGATGCCGTGACTCCAGCCGGAAATGATCCGGTTGCGCATCGGGAAGGTTTGACGGTCTGGTTCAATTTCCATGGAAAATTCGGACACGATTGCGCCGTTTCCTGCTCGAATTCTTTCCGCAAGTGCATCGTTCTCTGGCGGATAAAGCTTCGCCAGTCCAGAACCGATCACCGCGATGGTGCGGCCTTTTGCTGCCAGGGCCCCTTGATGTGCGGCGGTGTCGATGCCACGAGCGAGTCCGCTGATGACAGTCAATCCCGCATAGGCGAGCTGATATGAGAGCTTTTTTGCGGATTCCACACCATAATGTGTAGTTCGCCGAGCGCCGATGATCCCGATTGCGTGATGGTCGCGCCCTTGCAGTTCACCCCAAACGTAAAGCACAATCGGCGGCGCATGAATCTCTCGAAGTGACTTGGGGTATGACGGCGATTCCTGGGTGATGACCGCGGCGCCAAATTCGCGAATTCGGTCAAGCTCCGCACCGAGATCGACAATCGACTCCCAGTTGCTGATTTGATCCGCCACTTCACTCCCGATTCCTTCGATCTTTCGGAGTTCGTTGCGTTTCGCTGCCAGAATTTGTTGCGGCTGCTTGAATACCTGCAGCAATTTTCGCAATCGTACAGGCCCGATTGTCGGGAGCATATTGAGCGCGATACAGGCTTCCGTCGCGTTCATTTGTAAGCCGCAAGCTGGAGGCTCGCGCTATTTCTAGAAGGGAATTTCGTCGTCGTCTCGCTCTGTCGGCTTTGCCGACTTCGGCGGTGCTGCGGTTTTGCTGCCAGCGGTGGTGCCTGCGCGATCTTCTTCGGCGGTCTCCGCGGCTGCGCCCCCGGGACGACTACCCAGCAATTGCATGCTTTCACCTACGACCCGAAGTTTGGTCCGCTTTTGCCCAGTCTGCTTGTCATCCCAGCTATCCATTTGGAGACGGCCTTCGATAAAAACAGGTCTGCCCTTCCTCAAATATTCGCCAGCGATCTCGGCCAGGCGTGCCCACAGCACAACATCGACAAACGTAACTTCTTCGCGTCTTTCGCCGCCCTCAGTTGTGTAAACCCGGTTGACTGCGATGCCGAGGTCGCATACCGCACTGCCTTTGGGGGTATAGCGCACTTCCGGGTCGCGCGTGAGATTTCCAAGCAGAATGACTTTATTAAAACTGGCCATTCCCGCTTATAACCAAGTCACTTCGCTTTCGCCATCTTTTTTGCGGGCTTTTCCTTCCGTTGCTCGACTCGCTGATAATTTTGGCGATAAACCTCCGGGTCGAGCTTGAATTTGGACCGCAGTTTTGCAATCAACTGCGGCTCAGCGCTGAAGACAAAGTTAACGTAAAATCCGCCGCTGAGCGAGCCGGCTGCGTAGGAAAACGGGCGTTTGTCCATTTTCTGCACTTGTTCGATCTGGGCGCCTTCTTGTTGGAATTCGGATTCCAATCGATCGACGACTTCCTTGACTGTATCTTCCCGGCCTTGTGTGTTCAGCACAAGCAGAGCTTCGTAACGATGTTTCATGGTTCTTCAGTTTTGTTGAAAATGTTCATCGCGGAAATGAGATTATTGTCAATCGCGCATTTCACCGCTTCTACTGCGCGATCGATAGTGGATCTAACAATCGCCTTTTCCTCTTCAAAGAACCGGCTCAATACGTAATCGACTGACGCCGCAGGTGGAGCCTCTCCGATTCCGATTCGGAGACGGGGGATTTCTTCGGTGCCAAATTGCATAATGACCGATTCGAGGCCATTATGGCCGCCCGATCCACCGCTGGATCGCAATCTCAGGCGGCCAAGGGGCAACGCCATATCATCAAGCACCACAAGAATCTCGGGTGGCTGGATCTTGTAAAACTGCGCTATTTGCAGGAGCGGGTAGCCACTCCGGTTCATGTAGCTCATTGGTTTTGCCAGAAACACATTGCCGCATTTGGCCATTAATGCGTCCCACTTTGTCGACTTCTCCCAAGTCGATCCAAACTGCGCGGCAAGCTGATCGGCTACCATAAAACCAATGTTGTGGCGGGTGGCTGCGTGTTCCGATCCTGGGTTTCCCAGTCCAGCTACCAGGCGAATCGACGATTCTTCCACGTCCGCTCAAGCCGCGATCCAGTCCGAGCCAGACCGGCATTTTTCGCAATCCGCAGTCAAGAAGGTTACTTCTTTTGCTCTTTTTCCTTTGGAGCCTTTTCCTTTGCCGTCGGCGCGGCGCCGGCAGCTTCGCCCTGTTCCTTCTTCTCGGTGATAACCTCTGGGCCTGCGGCTGCAGCAGCTTCAGCTTCAACTGTAACCGGTTCTTCTTCGACCACCGGAGCCATTACCGAAAATGCCGTCAAATCCGCCGGTACTTTTGCAGTTACTCCGGAAGGCATTTGAATGTCGCGTACGTGGATGGAATCACCGATATTCAATTGCGAGACGTCTACAGTAATTCGATCTGGCAAATCACGAGGCAAACACTCAATGGCCAGCGCCCGTAGACTCTGCTCAAGCAGTCCGCCGAAAGTCTTAACGCCTACAGGAGTGCCAGTCGGTTCGAGAGGCACTTCCGCCTGGATGGTTTCATCCATGGAAATAGCATGAAAATCGACGTGAACAATCTCACCACGCACGGGCGAATGTTGCACTTCCTGTACCAGTGCGGCCCGGTTCGATTTTTCGCCCTCGATTTCGAGGTCGACCAGAACGTTTTCGCCCGAGGCCTGACTCATCATTGCATTAATGTCCCGGGCGGCGACCTGCACGGCCTGAGGCTTAACTTTTCCTCCGTAAATGACGGCTGGAATAATTCCGCGGGCTCGGAGCTTGCGTACGCCCGAACGACCCACATTGCTCCGCGGTTCTGCCTTTAACTTAACCTGTTTTGCCATTTTTTTCGTTCTCTATGTTGAACAGCGACGAGACCGACTCGTCATTATGAATCCGCTTGATGCCTTCGCCGAGAAGCTCGGAAACGCATAGCACCGTGGTTTTAAAACCTTTCACGGCGCGAACAGGCGTGCTGTTGGTCGTTACTAATTCCGCAATTTGAGACTTTTGCAAACGCTCGATTGCCATATCGACTAGGACGGCATGCGAGACGCCGGCGTAAATTTTCTGCGCACCACGTTTTTTCAAAAGCTCCGCGGCGGAAGTCAGCGTCCCAGCCGTCTCGGTAAGGTCATCGACTAGCAGCACATCGCGCCCTTCCACTTCGCCGATGAGATATAAGGCTTCGGTCTCCGTGGCGCTTCGGCGTTCCTTGGCCACGATTGCGAGATTGGCGTGTAGTGCTTCGGCATAGGCTGAAGCCATTTTTAGCCCGCCCAAATCTGGAGAAACAACTGTTGTTTTTCCGGTAAGCTCTTTTCGCAAATACTTGATTAAAACGGGGAGCGAATAGAGGTGATCTACCGGGATATCGAAGAACCCCTGCACCTGTTGCGCGTGCAAGTCCATGGTAAGGACGCGGTTCACGCCCGAGGCAAACAGCAAATTCGCTACCAGCTTGGCTGTAATCGGGACTCGCGGCTGATCTTTGCGGTCCTGGCGCGCGTATCCGAAGAATGGAATCACCGCGGTGATCCGATCCGCGCTGGCGCGCCGCGCCGCGTCCACCATGATGAGCAACTCCATCAGATGCTGATTGGTGGGCGGGCAGGTTGGCTGAATGATGAAAACGTCGTGCCCTCGAATGTTTTCCTCAATTTTTACGTAAGTCTCGCCGTCAGGAAACGAGCTGATTGTCGCCCGGCCCAGTGGCACTCCCACGTACTTGCAAATGCGTTCGGCCAGGTCGCGATTGGCGGAGCCGCTAAAAATTTTCAATTCCGGTTGGAGCGCGAACATGGAGCGGCTAACTTAGGCGTGTAGCAACGCCCTTGGCAATCTTCAAAACTTGCCAACAGCTTTTCTGTAGCGAAGTTTTTGGTACCCCGATTTTCTCAAAATGAATGCAGACGTTATTCGAATAGAACGGCCGGTAACCAACTCCCGGTTGTTCCTGCATACGCGCTGGGATGCCATCCCCGCACTGGCCGCCTTATTTCATTTGGCTTATTTCGTTGGACTATTTTTCCTGTATCCGCATGCACCGCTGTGGTTGATGCTAATTTTGGGGTTCATCTACTCGCTGATGGTCAATGCGAACATCAACGGGGTGGGGCACAACTTCATTCACAATCCGTTTTTCCGGTCCAGGACTGCGAATCGCATTTTCGGAGTTGCACAATCGATCGCCTGCTGCTTCTCGCAGACGATGTATGACGCTGTGCACATGCAGCATCACAAGGGGAATTCCGATCGGCAGGACGAAAAGGGCGATACAATTGACTGGTTATCAATTTATCGTCACGGCGACCACGGCGAGGCCGAAAACCCATGGAGCTACGTGTTCCTGAGTTTTTTCCGCGACGACGTAGGGGCGATCCGGAAAGAACTGCGCAAACGCAAGAACGGAGATCTTTTCTGGGGCAACCTCGAACTGGGAGCGTTCGCGATCACGCTTTTCGTGATGTTCCTGTTTAACTGGCGCTACGTCATTTTTTATTTCCTGCCGTTCTGGTACCTCGGCCACTGCTTTAGTTATCTCAACGGCTACTATCGGCATTATGGAGCGAATCCCGATAAACCGATTGCCTGGGGTGTAAGTAGCTATGGAAAAATCTACAACTGGCTGTTTTTCTACAACGGTTACCATGCCGAGCACCATTTCCGGCCCAAAGTGCATTGGACCAAGATGGAAAAATTCCATCAAAGCATCGAAGGCTTACAAAAACAGGAAGGGGTCCGCACGATCAAGCGCGCGCATATGCTCGGTTTTCTGGACCCCGATCTGCCGAAACGGAAGACAGGCGGCTGGCCTGTCGCGGCAGACATGCCTCTAGCATGTCGTGATGAATCGACAGGCTAGGAAGCCTGTCTGCCATAACAGCCGAGGACGGCTATTTTCCGAAACTTGCTCGAAGCTTTTCTTTCTTGGCTTCGCACTCTTCCTGCAACCGACGCATTTCCGAGGCAAGCTGTTTCTCGAGTGATTGCACTTCGTCGAGATTCCCGGCGGCATGCGCCTTGCGAATTTGATCTTTCAAGAAGACCTCCTTCTCAGCGATTTTTGCCCGATAAACAGAATCGACTTCGGCGATTTCTTTTTTCTGTTCTTCGTTAAGCGAGATGGACGGTGACGCCTTTTCCAGCCGTTCCATGGCTAGTTCGTAAGCGGATTTCATTGTCGATCTTGGTTGCTATTGGCAGTCTTGCTTCTAATCGACGCATTGCATGTCGGAAATCAATTCCTAAGTTAATTCGATGTCTTCGCGAATCCGACTGCTCAGCACCGATTTCGACGGCACGCTGGTCTCGCATCTGGGTGAACCGGCGCTGGATCGGCGTTGCATGGAATTGATTCGTGAACTGCAGGATGCCGGGGCGACGTGGGCAATCAACACCGGTCGCTCGGTTGATCTGCTCGAATCTGGGCTAGCCAATTTCGAATTCCAGATCAAGCCGGATTTCATTCTAACAACCGAGCGTGATGTTTTTCGTCCCGGCGGAAACGGAGACAAGTGGGAACCGTTCGGCGATTGGAACGATCGCTGCGCGCGCGACCATGCTGAGTTGTTCTCCTCAGCCCAGCCGGTGCTCGCTGAAGTCGTCGACTACGTGACTCAAGAAACAAAGGCCCGTCTTATCTACGATTCCGATCGTCTCGAAGGCCTCGCAGCCGAAAATGAAGAAGAGTTGGAACACATTGCCAAATTTATCGAGCAAGCAAGAGCCGGGCATCCAAAGTTTGATTACCAACGGAACGGTATTTACCTGCGCTTTTGCCACACCGATTACCACAAAGGCGCGGCGCTCGCTGAGTTGGCACGCTTGATCGAAGTCCCACGCGACAACATCTTCGCGGCTGGCGATCATCACAACGATATTTCAATGTTGAATGGAAAAGTCGCTGCGATGTCATCGTGTCCGGCGAATGCGATCCCTGATGTGCAAAAGGCAGTACGCAACGCAGGCGGGTATGTAGCGCAGCAACAGCATGGGGCGGGTGTTTGCGAGGCGTTGGTCCACTTCGCGGCGTAGTTAAAAACGATAAAAGTTAAATCGTTGTAGCCACTGCGCTGTGTCGCCGTGCAGGTAGATCGCGCGCTAGGCGCCTCGGCACAGCGAGGCGGCTACAGCAAACTATTTAATTTTCGCAGTCGCCAGCGCGAGTGGAGCATCGGCTTCAAGTTTCCCGGCAAACCGATTCGTCATGTAGGTGAGGAGCAGCACCCAGAAGGTGAGGGCCAGCCCGAATAGTGGAAATTGGAGGGCGAGGGGCAGGGAATAGATAATTGCCATCAGCGGAATCCAGACTGCCCATGTGGCGAGCAGCGTGGGAATGATTTTGTCGCGATAATGGTTCCATGTAAAAAGATCGCGAATAGGTTGCAGCGAGATGCCTCTGTTTTTCCATTCGTAGGTCAACACGCCAAACGGCGCTGCGAAAAGGGGATTGTAACCAAATTGATCGACGCAGATTTTCGCCGCGACTACCGGCAGTGTTGCAAGGTCTCCAAACCAGGCTGCTTCACTTCGGTACAAAAGATCGACAAGTGTTCCGTCGAGCGCCCAAACGGGTACGGTGAAGAGCAAATTACGAAGATTTCGCCGACAGGGGCGTCCTCGCTGAAAAAAAAGAATCAAGAACAACTCCGGAATCAGTGCCCCCGCAGCCACGGATGCGATGACGACAAATAAAATGTCGTGTCTGCGCTTTAGCTCGGCGAGCTGAGAAAGGAGCGTGAAAGCCGTTTGACTTGTGTAATAGCTTACGAGCAACATCAGCATCAGCGCCTGAATAATTAACGCTGGCAGTGCGTTGGCTCGCGCTGCTTCCCAACCAAGAGTGAATGGCGAGCGCGTTCTGTGCATCGTGGGTAGGTCTTCTCCGGGGCGTCTTCGCCATCAGGCAGAATCTCTGCCAGAAGAAGGCTGCTGAAACCCTTTAGCCTTTATGCTCGTTCGAAGTCCGGGAAGACGCTCCGCGGCGTTGATCACCAGTGAACACTTCCGCTGGCTCCAGGCCCACCCGGAGTAAACTTTCCCTCGTCGGACATTTTTTCCCCGGGAACGGGCGTGCCAGATGTGGCAGACTGGGAGGCCGAATCGCTGCTCATCGAATCGGACGATGCACATGCGGAGAGCAGCGATGCGACGGCCAGACAGAGAACTACGCGAAGCGCCAAGCGTTCTTTCACGCGACAAACGTACCTTTGCGGGGTGTTTGATGCAAGCCGCGGTGTCCGATAGATTTTGTAGTGACGAGCGCCAGGAAAACCGAGCCGCGTAGCGCCCTGCGGGCCACCCAAGGTGCCCACCGCGGCGGCTCCAGTGATCTCAAATCTCTCCTTTTAAGCGATCTTCGGGAGCAGCTTTGCAACCTGGGAGAACCCTCCTATCGCGCGGGCCAGATCCTCGATTGGCTTTACAAAAAACGCGTCGACACGATCGACAAAATGACCAATTTACCCCGCTCGTTGCGCAGCCTGCTTGCGGAGAAATTTTCGCTTGGCACGATTGAAATCGTGCGCGTGCTCGGGGCGCGCGATACGACTCGAAAATTTCTTTTTCGTCTGACCGACGGAAATTTGATCGAATCCGTTCTGATTCCGGCGTCGCCGGCGCTTTACGGCGGGAGAGCCGATCGTCGGACGATTTGTGTCTCGACTCAGGTGGGATGCGCTTACGGATGCAAATTTTGTGCGAGCGGTTTGGAAGGCTTCTCTCGCAATCTGAGCGCAAACGAAATTGTCGACCAGCTCATCGCGGTTGAGCGCGCGACTTGCGAAAAAATCGACAACATTGTGTTCATGGGGATGGGCGAGCCACTCGCCAATCTCGAGAACGTACTCCGGGCGGTTCGGATAATTAACGCAGAGTGGGGCCTCGGCATTGGCGCCCGCCACATCACGATTTCAACCAGTGGGCTGGCGCCGCAAATTCGCAAACTGGCCGAGGAACCTTTGCAAATTCGGCTGGCCATTTCCCTGCACGGTGCCACTGACGAAGTTCGCAATCGAATCATGCCAATCAACCGCCGTTATAACATCGAGACGCTGCTTTCTGCCTGTGACTACTATAATGCTCATAAGAAGCAGCGTCTTACGTTCGAATACATTTTGATCGCAGACGTGAACGATTCTGACGAGCAGGCGCGTCTCCTTTCCCGCCATGCACGCCGGCTCTCGGCAAAAGTGAATCTAATTCCCTACAATAATGTGTCCGGTCTGACTTGGATGCGACCTTCAGAAAAGCGTCAGGAAAAATTTCTGTCGATCTTACGGGCCCAAGGTAATCCGGCGACGTTGCGTCGCGAGAAAGGCCACGACATCGATGCCGCTTGTGGACAGTTGCGGTTGCAAACGGAACGCGAAGAAATCGCAAAGACGAAGTTGTAGGGCGTCTGTGTCAGACGCCAACTCAAACGGCGTTTCATAGAAACGCCCTACAAGCGCAAAAGACTTTGCGCGCAGAGAGAAGCTCGCGTTTAGTCTCTGTCATGGCCGGCTACGAGGGCGAGCCCGAACGCGCATGGGATGAGTACCAGTGGGAGCATTTTTTGCAGCAACAGGAGAGCAAGGCAGAAAAGTACATGCAATTGCTGGAGGAATATCTCGATGATCCCCAGCGCGACGAGATCATCGCCCGCGAAATGGGTTGGACCCAATTGTTGGATTCCAGCGATTGGAGCGCGGAACTCAATGCACTCCCAGATGGCGACCTAACGGAAGAGGACGATTCTGCCATTGACGAGGCTTCCAGATCGGCAGACGCCCTTGAAGGGCATGATCTGTATCGTTCTGCCTTCGCGTTGACGATCTGGATTGATCACCTGTTCGACAGAAACGCCTTACTCCAGAATGAGCCGGCAGCCGTCAAATTGGCCACGCAAGCTGCGCTGGCGAATGCCAAGCTGGCCGCAGCCTTGAGCAGCGATAGTCTGAGTGAAATCGGGATGACAATCGCCTATTTGAAGCGAGCCTTGAAAGCAATCACGATTTCGATGGACGCGGCTGTGCAACTCCGGAAGATCGCCGGCCTGGTGACCCGCTCGCAGTATGTAGTACTTCGACAGCGTCTTTTCCAGGTGCGAGACGGAATTGTCTCTCTGATGGGCGAGTATCGTGGCGAGTGGCGTCGCCGGTTCGGGCCCGAGAGCTTTCGCGGTTGAATGAAATAGAGCCGGCTCCCGTCCAATCATGCAAACGGAAGCGACTCTGGCTCAGGCCGATGTGTCGGACTTGGATTTGGTGACACGGTGCCAGGCTGGTGACACCGAAGCATTCGACGAGCTGGTAACCCGCTACCGAACACGAGTATTTGGCATGATTTACAACATGGTTCATAGCGAACAGGACGCCTGGGACCTTGCTCAGGATAGCTTCCTTAAAGCATGGAAATCGATTAAGCGCTTTCGGGGACGCTCAACGTTTTACACCTGGATTTATCGAATCGTTATGAACGTGACGATTGATTGGCTCCGAAAAAAACAGATCAAAGGCGGAGGCGGCGAGTTCGACGATGCGATTCAGCTGAAGGAGGTTGAGCCGGCATCCAAGACCGTTCCGAAGTCGGAAGCTTTGCCACACGAGATCATGGAACGGAGCGAAATTCGCGCCCGCATCGAACAAGCAATTGCGCAGCTTTCACCCGAGCAACGAGCCGTCATTTTGATGAAGCAAATCGAAGAGATGCAATATCACGAAATCGCGGAAGCACTCGGTTGCTCGATAGGCACAGTGATGTCGCGCCTGTTTTATGCGCGCAAGAAATTGCAAAATTTACTCAGAGACGTTTATGAGAACATTTGAAGAAAAGTGGACTGCATGGCTGGACGGGCAGCTTAGCGGACGAGAGCTATCGGAATTCGAGGCATCGTTGCCAGACAAGGCCGCTGCTGAAATTGAAAAGGCGGACGCGAAGAAGCTTGGCGCTCTTTTGAAGAGCGAGTTAGGCGCGCCTGCGCTGACAAACGAAGAATTTTTTAGCCATCAGCTTCGCGAAAGAATTGTGCGTGAAAGTACGGTGCCTTCCGCGGAACGCGAAGCGAACGCCTCCACGTGGTGGACAATTCCCCGCCTGTTGTGGACGGGGACCGCGTCGCTCGCCGTTTTTTTGATTTTTACGGTTTTCGTGATTCGTGACAAGAATCCTGCGGAAGAGTCGCAATACCTCACCCAGATTCTAAATGCGCGTGTTGATCCGGTCGTGAGCCCAAATGCGACTGTCTCAATGTTTGAAGTGAAGCAAGACCGGGTAACGGTGTTGTGGACAGAGGGATTGCAAAGTTTGCCCGCAGACTACGCCGCCAAGTAATCACTCATGGATCGCTCGCTGGCGTTCTTAATCTCCATCGTTTCACTGATCGCAGGTGTGGTATCAGAGGGACAGGCTGCGGAAACGGTGTGGAGCGGACTTGTTATTGCGGAAAACGTTACGCAGCCACAAGCAGTTCCGCCGGAACTTACCCGGATCGAGGGGTCGCTGAAAAAATTCTTTGGTTACAACCAGTTTCAGGTGATCGGCCAGTCGGAAAAGAGGCTCAAGACCGGACAGGAGGATTGGCTTGCGACCAGCAAATTTTTCGGACTGCATGTCGACGCACAGGGTGAAAGCGCGGCCGGCTATGTTTTGAATTTGAAGCTCTACAAGGAGAAAGAACTTTTGCTCGAAACGGACGCCAAGCTGAGCAAACGCAGTCCGCTGGTTATCAAGGGTCCTCAGGTTGGCAGCGGGCAACTATTGCTCGTGTTGGTTATACAATAAGCCAAGCGCATCGTTTCACGTTAGAAATGCGCATCCTGCTCCTTTGTCTGATGGCTGAATTTTCAATCATGTCCTCGGCACTTGCTTCAGAAAAACCGTTCAGTTTCAAAGACACGCCCGGAAAACTCCCGAAAGACGTGGTCCCGACCGACTACGCCATTCGGATCGTCCCTGATATCGACAAGCTGACATTTGCCGGGACCGAGACGGTGAAGCTCAACGTTGGCCGCCGCGTTCGCCAATTAATATTAAATGCGCTCGAACTGAAAATCGAAAGCGCCGCTATTGATGGCAAAGAATTGCCCGGCTCTGCAATCAAGACCGATACCAAAAACGAACTGCTTACGCTCGCATTACCGTCAGAACTTCCGACTGGCAAGCATACCCTGACGCTGCGTTTCGCGGGTATAATAAATCAGCAGGGACAGGGACTTTTCTACATGCGGTATCAGGAGCAAGGCACCGGTGCCCGGAAGATCATGCTCGGAAGCCAGTTCGAAGCGACCGATGCCCGTCGATTTTTTCCTTGCTGGGACGAGCCGGTTTTTCGCGCGCGCTTCCAATTGACCGCGGTCGTGCCGGAGAACTGGCTCGCTGTCTCGAATATGCCTGTCGAGAGTGAGGACAAAATCGCTGGGGGCAAAGAAGTGCGCTTCGCTGCAACTCCGCCGATGTCGAGTTACCTGAACGTTTTCGTTGCAGGTGAACTCGAGTCCATTGAATCGCGGAGCGGCCCTACCGAGCTCCGAGTGATCGCGACCAAGGGCAAGGCAGAGATGGGTCGCTACGCGCTTGAGGCCACCGCGCAAATCTTGCAATACTACAACGATTATTTCGGCGTGACCTATCCGTTGCCGAAACTGGATCAGATCGCGCTGCCGGGCGGTTTTGGAGGTGCAATGGAAAACTGGGGCGGGATCACCTATTACGAATCGAAACTTCTGTTTGATCCAAAAAGTTCCTCTGAAGAAACAAAGCAAGATATTTATGAGGTTCTCGCGCACGAAATGGCGCACCAGTGGTTCGGCGATCTGGTAACGATGGCTTGGTGGGACAACTTGTGGCTCAACGAAGGCTTTGCCTCGTGGATGGGCTCCAAATGCACCGCGCAGTTTAATCCACAATGGGAAGTCTGGCTGCGCCGGGAATTCCCGCGGGATCCGAGCCGCCGTGCCGGAATCGCCAAAGAAGTAGCAATGGAAGGCGATGCGCGATCGACCACCCATCCGATCCAACAGCCGGTCGCGACCGAGGCCGAAGCCAACAGCGCTTTCGATGATATAACTTACAAAAAAGGCCAGTCATTCTTGCGGATGCTGGAGAGTTTTCTCGGTGACGATGTATTCCGAAAAGGGATTCGCGATTACATTGCGGCGCATGCGTATTCGAATACCACAACGGCGGACTTGTGGAATGCGCTCTCGGACGCTTCCGGGAAACCGGTAGGAGAAATCGCTCACGGTTGGACAGAGCAACCGGGTTTTCCCGTCGTGAAAGTGAAACGAGAGCAAGGCGGCGACGTCTCGCTGGACCAGGAACGATTTACCGTCAATTTCACCAACGCTTCGCCGCTCGAATGGAAAATTCCTCTTATGTATGCGGTTGTCGGTGAAACTCCCGCGACACTGTTGATGACAAAGAAGCTCGATAGCATTCACAACATTCCTCCTGATCGAACGCTCAAGCTGAACGTAAACGGCGCCGGAAATTATCGCGTCGAATATGACGAGGCATCTTGGAAATTGTTGCTCGGGGCTCTGAAAAATCTGGGCGTCGAGGATCGCGTCAACCTTTTGAGTGATGCCTGGGCTCTGGTCCAGGCGAATCGGGCGCCGATCGGCCTATATTTTGAGCTGGTGGAAAAACTGCCGGCTTCGACCGAATTGGCCGAGCGCGAACAGATCATTCACGTGCTGGATTTTATTAACCGGCTTTTGAGTGGCAGTTCTGAACAGGAGAAATTTCAGCGCTATGCGCAATCACTCTTGCGTCCTACCTTTGATGCGCTTGGCTGGGAAACCAAACCTGACGAGAAAGCGGCCACGGCAAATCTCCGGGCGAGTCTGATTACAGCACTCGGAAACCTCAACGATCCGAAAGTCGTCTCGAATTGTCGCGAACGTTTTAAGGCTTATCTCGCAAATCCAAAATCGCTGGCTCCTGATCTCCGACCGGCGGTGTTTTCGGTTGTAGGACGCTATGCTGACGAATCGATATGGAATGAACTTCACCAGCTCGGCCTCAAGACAACGAGCGTTGAAGAAAAACAAAACTATTACGATGCGTTGGCCGGTGCGATCGACTCCAAATTGGTCAAGAAGAGCCTTCCTATCGCGCTTACAGACGAGTTGCCAACGAGCCGCGCGGTCTTTCTTGTCTTGCGAGTCGCTCGTGAGAGTGGTCGTCCCGATCTCGCGTGGGATTTTGCCAGGGCGAACATGAAAGCGCTCCTCGCAAAGACCGACGCGCTTGGCGCTAACACCTACGCGCCCGGTCTGTTCACCTTTTTCTCGGACGACTCGCGCGCCGAAGAGCTAAGGACATACGCGAAAGACAATTTGCCGGCCGCGAGCGCTCGGGAAGTCGCAAAGGCCCTGGACGAAATTCGGTTCCGATCAGAATTCAAAAAACGCCTCGCGTCTCAACTCGATGCATGGATCGATGGCAAAAAAGTTACTGAGAGTCGCAGATCAGCGGTTCCAAATCACTGATCGCTGTTCTGTTGAGGCGTGATCCAAAGACGCATCGGGATCATCGAAGACTCAACAAAACCGTGATGGCGGAAAAATTCCTGCGCGACATTTTCCGGCCGGTCGGTCAGCAACGTAACGCGAAGGAAATTCTTCTGTTTGGCAAAATCGATCGCGTGCTGGAGAAGCTTCCTACCGTAACCCTTGCCTTGGTATTGCTTGTGGACCACCAGATCTTCCAGCAGGATAACGAAGCCACCTTCAGCGGTGCTGATGGTAAACAGCAAATTGATCATCCCAACGATCGCCCCGTTTCGCCGCAATACAAAGACACGCCCCCTGCTGGGTTGTTCGAAAACTAGACGCAAACCGCGAAGTTGTTTTTCCTTGTCCGGGCGGAAATCGCCTTCCTGAGCGAACAATCCACCAAGCATTTCTGACAATTCGTCGAGATCGGCTTCGGTCGCCGGCTCGATCACCACATGTTCTTTTTCGCCCATTGCTTGCTCTGCTTATTTCAAAAATCTGCTATCCTGGCAACCAAATTAGCCCGACACGCAGTGCCGGCGTCAACTATTGATGCGCTTGGTGGCGTTGACAATGTTGCGCTCGACCTTACTGTAGGCGCTCTTAAATCGCGTCGAGTCTGTTTTCGGTTTTATGAAACGCACTTACCAGCCATCCAAGCGAACACGCAAACGTCAGCATGGTTTTCGTGCCCGCATGAAAACGAAAGGGGGCCGCGCAACCCTGGCACGCCGTCGCCAGCGCGGCCGTAAACGTTTGCTTCCAAAAGGCGTGGAAATTCATTACGCGCGCCATACGCAGGCGTAACGCTCCTGCCCTTCAACCAGTCTGGTCGTCGTCTGTCTGTCCAATTGACATCGACAAGTTTTTTGGCTGGCCATGCCTGGTCGATTTCGTTACGCTGCGCCCCTAAATTTTTCTCATGAAATCAAACGCCGTCGTCATCGAATCGCCTACAACTGATTCGAGGATTTTTGCGCACACACGTTGGGACTCGGTTCCTGTGTTGGCCGCAATTTTCCACTGCGCCTATTTTTTCGGGATGTTCTATCTCTTCTCGCGAGTCCCGCTCTGGATCATGCTCATTCTTGGCTTCGTTTATTCGGTGAGCATTTCCTGGAACATCAACGGCATCTCGCACAACTTCATTCATAATCCTTACTTCCGATTTCCCTTGTTTAACCGCCTGTTCAGCATTCTTGAATCAATCACCGTTGGCTTTAGCCAGATTTTTTACGAGTGCATTCACATGCAGCACCACAAGGGAAACGCTGACCGCCCTGACGAGCATGGTGAGACAGTCGATTGGATTTCCATTTACAAGCATGGACATGACGGTGACGCAGAGCACCCGCTCAAGTACACTTTCCTGAGTTTCTTCCGTGAAGATCCGAAGACGGTTTATCGAGAATTGAAACGCAAAAATCACCGCGACGCTTTTTGGGGCGTGACAGAATTAACGCTGTTCGTTTTCACCTTCGTCATTCTCGGCGTTCTCAACTGGCGCTACATCTGTTTTCTTGTGCCGTTTTGGTACTTTGGCCATTGCCTTTCCTATCTCAACGGCTATTACCGCCATTATGGCGGCAACCCGGATGAACCGCTTGCCTGGGGGGTGAGTAGTTACGATAAACTTTACAATTGGATCTGGTTTTTTAACGGCTTTCATGCCGAGCATCATTTCCGCCCAAAAGTGCACTGGACGCGAATGCAGGCACTCCGCGATCAGATCGTGGAACGACAACGCGCTGCTGGAGTCCGAGTGATCAAGCCACCGCACGCCCTTGCTTTTCTTGATCCCGACCTGCCGCCGTTGAAAGACCAGTCTCGGCAAAAATCTCATGCCCGTTGGAATCTAAAGGCTGCGCGCCTCAACGGAGAAGCCAACTGAGGGAATTCTCTCGTGGTACCGAATAAGCTACCAAGATACAGCGTTAGAGATCGGCAAGACTATTCCGGAAGGTGCTTTCGTAACAATTTTCGGGTCTCTTCGGTTCGGTCAAACTTTCGATAAGCCGCTCGGAGTACTCGTTTGCTTGTTTGATTGCTGCGCGGTGAGCGCGGCAGCGGGCGCCAGATTTGTTTTGCGCCATCTGGCTCTCGGCTGAAATAAGTCCGAGCGCTGATCATGCGACTGCGAGCTGCTGGGTTCGCCGTTCAACGCGGTCAGCATTGGGCAAACCAGCTTTGTTATGAAAGTCGTTTTGCATCAGAGCCGCTAGAAAAGCTCCCACGTGCCGATCACGGTGAGAGTTGGCATTGCCCTCCATCGAGAAGATCAAAACCGAAGGACACGGGCTCAGTTCAAATTCAAAACAGCCTGGCGTCATTAGATCCTCCGCTAAATCCGACGTCGCGGCTTGCTCGCAGAGGCATTCGAATGACCTAAGCGGTTCATCGCGATACTGGCCATTAGTGTCCGCAACAACTCTTGGTCCGCGCACATTCGGCAACCAGGTAAGCCGGCCGCCGGCCTCTTCGGAGTCAAAGTGGAAACCGACATCGCGGTACGAGCGCGGCCCGCAGCCCGAAAAGAATGGTCTCACCACAAGCTGCGCAGTCATAGCTGTATCGCACCGGAGAGCCCAGGATAATGCGACGGCTGATCCATCATTCGGCAAGAACATTTGCTGTTCAATCAGCAGTCCTTCTGGGAGCCGAAAGCACGAACGCGGCCACGAAATGGCACCCAAAAGGCCTTCGCTAGACGACGATCCTGAATCGATGACCGGGCCATTCGAACAAATCGTATAAACATTGCGCGCAGTGGTCAGGGTGGCCTCGAGACAACTCAGCGTAACTTCAGAGCCGACTTTAGATGAGCGGATCGTGATCATAGTTTTTTGAAGATGTGTCGCGCACCGCGGCAATCCCTTACACAAATGGCTGTAGGCGGGGGCGTTGACCCCGGCATTACCAAGCTGGCTACTGGCCTGCCGAGGTCACCGTCCGCGGCTACAAAGGCTCTCCGCGTTGTAAGGTTTTGCGACGTTAGCCGACCAATCACTGTGGAAAAAGAAATTGGGCGGTTGAGTTATACCCAAGGCTGTGGGAACACGCTGGATTCCGTCATGACTTCGGAAGGATTGCCCCGTGCCAGTCGGCCTGTCTCGGTCTTTGCAGCGATCGGAATTCCACAATGAATACGTCCATTCAAACAGCAGCGTTAGGCTGGGTGAACGACCACGGAGAGTGTCTCTACCGATACGCTTTAGTGCGTGTGCGTAGACCCGAAGTAGCCGAGGACCTCGTGCAGGAAGCACTTCTCGCCGCCGTGCGTGGATACGAAAAATTTGGCGGTCGTTCATCCGAGCGAAGCTGGCTCGTCGGGATTTTGAAAAACAAGATCGTCGATCATTTCCGCAAGCTTGGCCAGGAGACATCATTCACGGACTTGGAATTTCTTTCTGATGAGTTCTCTGAAAAATTCGTGTCGGTCGGTTTTTGGAACCACGAGCTTGGGCCGCACGAATGGAAACCAGCGCCGGACGAGGTGGTGCATCGCAGTGAATTCTGGCAGGTCATGCGGGAATGCCTTGGGAAACTGCCACAAAAAGTCCGGGATGTTTTCACGATGCGCGAAATGGATGACGTGCCCAGCAAAGAGATTTGCGCGATCCTTTCGATCACCGACAGCAATCTCTGGGTGATGTTGCACCGGGCGCGCATGGCGCTCCGGGAATGTCTTGAGCTGAATTGGTTCGATACGCCAGCCGGAGGAACAGCCTGATGCCGGAAGAACCCTACAATCCATCGCCGATTGGTAATCCGTCAGTTCTGGCGCGAAGGAACTGGTGGCAGACGATGCTGGTGAAATTGATCGGCAAACACACACCCAAATGCCGGGAAATGGTTCGCATTTTGTCGCAGTCAATGGAGGAGCCGATGCCGCTAATAATGCGAATCAAGAAGCGACTTCACTTTTTGATTTGTTGCTGGTGCCAACGCTACGAGGAGCAGCTTCGCTATATCCACCAGACCGCTCGCCAGTTTCCGGAGCATGCCGACGAGGCAACCAATATTTCGTTTCCGCTGGATGCAAAGGAACGCATCAAGCAAAAGCTTGCCGATCAAATTCGGTAATCACGCGCTGCTACCTAGCGATCTCGCGAGCAATTCTGCCTGACTAGTACGCGCCTCTCGCCTGGTAGCGAGCGCGTTCTCGTAGTCTATGAAATTCGGCTACGAAACCGTTTCCGTCCGGTAATCCTCACCCAAGGAGAGACTATTTCGCCTCTATTGTAAGGATTCCGGCATTGCCCCGACGAATCGGGTAAAATGCAGCCGGAATAATTCGGTGGCCCAAAAAAGAAAAAATAAACCTTACATGAATCATAAAACACTACTCGCTTCCTTAACCGCGCTGGTAATTGCTGCGACGAGCAGCTTTGCCCAGGACAGTCACAAGAGTGGCCCGTTCCAAGGCGCAAAAGCAAACAAGGGTTTCGTCACACATACAACTGTAAACGGTCAGAGCACGCTCACGCTCTCTGACGACTTCATCCCGCCACAAACACCCGATCCCCACTGGCAGATCGTGGACTCCAACGGCAAGAGCTACCTCTTGGATCGATTGATGACGAAAAATCAAAACGTCAAGAAATCGATCGTCGTACCAGATTACGTCCCTGACATCGTTAAGGTGCAGATGTGGTGCGCCTTTGCCGAGGCGAACCTTGGCGAAGCTGCCTTCGAACACCCGGTTAAATGACTTCGAGTGCGGGCCGGCCGTGCCTAACTAGTGACCGGCCAGCTCGGCAATAACTTCAAAATCTTTATGAAAATTCAAACTGTAACAGCGATCCTGGCGATTTCGGTTCTCGGCGCCACAAGTCATGCGCAGGTCGTAGAAAAAAAGTCCCTTAATCTTGACGGCGCAAAGAAAGCGATCGCAGCGGCAGTCGATTACGCGAAGAAGAATAATGCACCCGGCGGTGTAATTGCGGTTGTTGATGAAGGCGGGAACTTGATGGCGCTCGAACGGCTTGATGGAACCTTCGCAATGGGAGCAACCATCTCGGTTGGCAAGGCGCGCACCGCAGTCCTTTTCAAAAAGCCGACACGCTTTTTCGAGGAACTGATTAACAAAGGTCGCACTGCCATGACGGCTGTTGACGGGTTTACGCCATTGATCGGCGGAATCCCGATCATCGTCGATGGACAAGTCGTAGGCGGGATTGGCGTAAGCGGTGCCGCAAGCGCAAATCAGGATGAAGAGTTGGCGCTGGCCGGTGCGAACGCGGTTGCTGTAGCCGGCCGCGTTGAGGCCGGCATTCATGAAGGCAGTAATCAAAGAGTTTTGCCAGGGTCAGCACCCCCGGCTACAGCTGCGACTTTCATGGATGCCAAGGCAGTCTCCGCCGCTTTTGCCAAGGGCATGCCGCTGCTGGAAACGGCCGGCTACAAAGTGCACGCCAGCCGTCGGGTTGAGCCCGGCCAGGCTGAGATTCATACGCTCGACACTGACGTCATTTATGTCGTCGATGGATCGGCCACGCTGATCACCGGCGGAAAAGCTATCAATGCTAAAGAAATCGCGCCTAACGAAATCCGGGGCGCCAAAATCGAAGGCGGCGAAGAACATCAAATCACCAAAGGCGAGGTGATTATTGTTCCCAACGGGCTGCCGCACCAATTCACCGCTGTACAAGGCGAATTGCACTATTTCGTCTGCAAACCAACCGCGCCAGCAGAAACGCATCTGACCGCGCGCTAAAACCAAAATAGATACCTATGAAAACAATATTCATTGCCTGCATCGCGGCATTCGCACTGACGAGTGCTGCTACGGCTCATACGTGGATGTGGTTCCAAGGAGACATCGGAGTCGGATCCTCTCCATCCGTATCTTCTAGTCCCGCGAAACAGCAGGCCGCGGCGCCAGCCATGACTAAAAAATCGTCGGTTGCGCCTCGAATCACCGCACGGCCCAAATCAAAGCCAACTAATCAGCGTGTCACGGCACGCTGATTTCTAGCGATCTAGATGCTTAAATCATGAGAAAATTCGTATTATACCTTACAGGACTCGTTGCGTTTGCAGCTTTGGCGCCAGCCGCCGAGGTCGTTAACGTCGACAAAAACGGCCTTGCACTTCAGGGCTACGATCCAGTCGCGTACTTTACCGATGGCAAGCCGGTCAAAGGTTCACCTGAGTTTACTGCTACTTACAAAGGCGCCACGTACCAGTTCGCATCGGCAGAGCACAAACAGTTGTTCGAGCAATCGCCCGCAAAATACGAGCCGCAATTTGGCGGATTTTGCGGTTACGCCGCCTCAATCAACAAGCTCGCGCCAATAGAAGTCGAATATTTTCAGGTCCTGCATGATCGATTAATTCTGCAGCACAACAAGAAAGCCTGGGACCTGTGGCACAAGGATGTTGAAGGCAACCTGAAAAACGCCGACACAAACTGGCCAGCGTTGTCGCAGCAAAAAGCGCCCTGAGACATCCAGGATTGCCGGGCTCTAGCCGACCGCAAATAGTCAAATCGCAGGGAAGCTGTCAGCTTCCCTGCAGCATTTGCAACGCTCGCCCGCCGTGTGCGGGAAGTGTTTTTCACTCGCGGAAGCTTTCGGTGTTGGAGTGCGGCGCGGCTTGCCCACCGTAGCCTTGGCGAAGGTGGATGCGCCACCTTTCTAGCAATCTCAAAAACGCCGGAACGCCGGCGCGCTCCAAAGTTCGTCTTCGAAACGGACCCTAACGAGCTTCGCCAAGACAGCGTGCGTAAGGAATTCGAACCGAAAGCGACCAATTCCCAGACATGGAACCAAGCACTATTAACAAGTCACTATCTGCGTCCCTCCTTCGTGTGTGGGCGATGGAATTTAATCGCGAACATCGCGAGGCGTCCCTGCGCGCTTCCATGTGGCGCTTGCGCTTCGCCGTTGTCGTCGCTTTTGGCGTGCTGGTTTTCCTGGTGAACCGCTCAGTTGCTGAGACAAATGCCGATGGGCCGACCGGAAAGCCTGATGCAGTGATTGATCTGGCGACGCGAGAGGGTGTCGATCTTGTCAAAGGCCAATGGCGTTATAGCGATACGAAAATCATTCCGGCGGAATTCAAAGCTGCCGGTCCGGACAAGCAACCGACGGGCAAACCAATCAAGACTTACGACTTCACACCCCACGCTGGTGGCGCTGATTTCGACGACTCGAAATGGGAAAAGATCGACCCAACCGCACTCGACGCGCGCCGGTCGACTGGCCGCCTTTGCTTCAATTGGTACCGGATCAACATCACGATTCCCGAGCACGTGAACGAAGTCGATCTTGCGGGCGCGACCGCCGTTTTCGAGACATCGATCGATGATTACGCCGAAATTTGGGTCGATGGAGAGATGTCGCGCGCCCTTGGGCAAAGCGGCGGCTCCGTCGTCAAGGGTTGGAACGCGCCGAATCGGCTGATCATCAATCGCAGCGTTCAGCCCGGGCAGAAAATCCAGCTCGCGGTTTTCGGGGCGAACGGCCCCCTCTCAAATCCGCCTACTAACTACATCTGGATGCGCGAGGCAAAGTTAGAGTTTTACAAGGGCGGCGTAGTGCCTGTGGCCATCACACCGAGCGAGGTAAACGTTGAAGTCATTCGCAAAAATCCGGCGCTCGATGCGATCGTGCCACCGAACCCGAAGATTTTTAAACTCGCCGAAGGTTTCAAATTTACAGAAGGACCTGTTTGGGATCGTAAAGGCAGTTTCCTGCTATTCAGCGATCCGAACAACAACACGATCTACAAATATTCACCAGAAGGAAACGGACAGCTCGCTGTGTTTCGCGAAAAGAGCGGTTACGAAGGCGCCGATATCGCAGAGTATGGTCAACCGGGCTCGAACGGATTGACGTTTGATCGAGAAGGGCGCCTGACAATCAATCAGCACGGAAATCGTCGCGTGGTGCGTCTCGAGGCCGACGGACAACTGGCAGTGTTGGCGGACAAATTTGAAAACAAACGGCTCAACAGCCCTAACGACCTCGTCTATCGCAGCGACGGTACGCTTTATTTCACCGATCCGCCATTCGGTTTGCCGAAGTTTTTCAAAGATCCCGCGCAAGGAATTGCCATATAGCGGCGTCTTTGCGGTGAAGGATGGAAATGTGAGACTGGTCACACAAGATTTCACCGGGCCCAACGGGATTGCGTTCTCGCCGGACGAAAAATATTTGTACGTCGGGGACTGGGACGACAAGAAGAAGGTGGTAATGCGCTACGAAGTGCAGCCAGATGGCTCAGTCAAGAACGGGAAACTCTTCTTCGATATGACCAGTGCCGGAACAGAGGATGCGCTCGACGGAATGAAAGTGGACAAGGCGGGAAACCTCTACGTTTCCGGTCCGGGTGGTCTGTGGATTCTCTCGCCGCAGGGCAAGCATCTCGGCACGATCGTTCCGCCAAAACATCCTCATAACTTTGCCTGGGGCGATGCTGATGGGAAGACGCTGTACCTCTGCGCTCGGAGCGGCCTGTATCGAATGAAGCTGAACATTGAGGGTATTCGGCCGTGAGGCGGAGCGCTGTAGCCGAGGGCGATGACCTCGGCCTCGTAACAGCTCCGAGAAGCCGGCGTCGATGCCAGCGGCTACAAATTTACCGCGTAATCTCATGTGGCGCGCATTAAAAGAGCATTGGCCCGAATATCTCTGCGAAGCCGCTGAGCTCGGCCTCTTCATGATTTCAGCAGGCCTGTTCACGATCCTGCTGTGGTATCCGAAGTCGCCGGTTCCAACAATCATTCCAAGCGAATTTGTTCGCCGAATGCTGACTGGCATTGCGATGGGTAGCACCGCCATCGCGCTTGTCTTCTCGCCTCTGGGCAAACGATCCGGGGCTCATTTCAATCCCGCGGTCACCCTGACCTTTTGGCGGCTCGGAAAAGTCAAAGATTGGGACGCCTTGTTCTATATCATTGCGCAATTCTTCGGGGCGATTGCCGGCGTTTTCGTGGTGGCGTTGTTCGTTCGCGAAGCACTGTCTCATCCTCAGGTCCATTACGCCGCTACTCTGCCGGGAATGCACGGTATGATCGTTGCGTTCATTGCGGAATTCGCCATTGCATTTGTGCTGATGTCGGTCGTGCTCCGCGTCAGCAACACGCCGCACATTGCCCGTTATACGGGATTGTTCGCTGGAGCGTTGGTGGCTACCTACATCACACTTGAAGCGCCATTTTCAGGGATGAGCATGAACCCGGCGCGCACCTTCGGCTCCGCTTTGATCGGCCATCTTTGGACCGGTCTCTGGATTTACTTCACTGCGCCGGTCATCGCGATGCAACTGGCCGCCTTCGTTTATCTACGATCAAAGCGCACGGTCTATTGCGCGAAGTATCATCATTACAACAACCAGCGTTGCATCTTCAATTGCCGGTTCCCTGAGTTGCTGAAGCTGGAACAGGCGCAGAAGCAAGCGCAGGAAACCGCGATGGTCTGAATGAAACCCAAGTCACAGGCGAAAATTCGTATTAATCGGATTTCTGGCGCTGTTCAGCGTCTCGATTTCAGCTCAGTCGCCGCCGATTGCCGTTGAATCCATCGGAATGACGGTGAGCGATATGGATCGAGCGGTGGAATTTTATTCCGCACTCACATTTCAAAAAGTTTCGGATGTCGAAGTCTTAGGAGACGACTTCGAACATTTGGAAGGCGTCTTCGGCGCACGAATGCGGATCGTTCGGATGCAGCTTGGTAATGAATATCTTGATCTGACGCAGTATCTAGCTCCGCCCGGCCGTCCGATTCCTGCGGATTCGCGTAGCAATGACCTTTGGTTTCAACACGTTGCCATTGTTGTACGCGACATGGACCAAGCGTTCGACAAATTGCGGACGCTGAAAGTGCAGTTCGTTTCGACTGCGCCGCAGACTTTGCCGCCGTCGATCAAAGCCGCAGCCGGGATCAAGGCATTCTATTTTCGTGATCCCGACCAGCACAACCTGGAGATCATTTATTTTCCGCCAGGCAAAGGCGATCCGCGTTGGCAGGAAAAAACCGATAAACTTTTTCTCGGCATCGATCATACTGCGATTGGGATCTCGAACACGGACGCGAGTTTGAAATTTTATGGCGACTTACTCGGTCTGCGCAAAACAGGTGAGAGCGAAAATTTTGGGACTGAGCAGGAACATCTCAACCAGGTTTTCGGGGCGCATTTGCGTATTACCGGAATGCGCGCAAGAACCGGACCGGGTATTGAGTTTCTCGAATATCTTACCCCACGAGATGGACGACCTCGTCCAGCGGATGTCCATGCCAACGACATCGTTCATTGGCAGACAATGATCGTTACAGAAGATCTTGATGCGCTAGTGAAGCAACTGCACGACGCACATGTTCGCTTTGTTTCGCCTGGCGTTGTCACAATGCCAAAGGATAAAGCGGGGTTTTCAAAAGGCGCACTTGTCACCGATCCTGACGGCCACTGTGTGTTGCTGGTTCAGGAATAATTCAAAGGCGCCCCTAAACGGCTATTAGCGACCCCGCTACAGCTGCGCCGTTGGAATATTCTCGCGAGCGTATCGCAAAGCGCGCGCCATCCAAACGAGTTCGTTGAGGAACTTTGCAACGCGACCGCTGTAAGCTGGATCGCTCATCTCGCCGCTCGCCGGATCGAAAAGCTTTCCCGCTGTACCGAAATAAACATCCGAGAAAATGGTGACCAGCCCAAGCTCGCGCAGCACCGGAAGCAAACTCTGGATCATGCGCGCACCACCGAATGGACCTGCCGACACACCGCAAACGCCGACCGCTTTATGAATGTATTCCTTCAGGTTCGTATCGAGCACATGTTTCAACAGACCTGGGAAACTGTGATTGTATTCCGGCACGACCAGAATAAGGCCGTCGGCCCGCGCGACCGTATTCGAGAACTGACTATCCTTGAGCGCTTCGCCAGCATCGTCGATGCGGAGAGGAATTTCGCGAATATCGATCAATTCGGTTTCGGTATCGCTACGCTTTGACGCTTCGCGAAAAACGAAGTTCGCGGCTGGTTCAGTCAATCGGCCCTGTCGCGAGGTGCCTATAATGACCGGAAGAAAAACTGTTGGAGTGAGATCTTGAGTAGCCATGCCCGAATTTGTCGTTCCAGCCTAGGTGAACTTACAATGCACGAGCGAGCGAAATCGTTTTAGTCACGGTTGCGTCGTTGGAGCAGCACGGTCCGGGTTTGTAACGCATCGTTGCGCGCTTTTTGGAAACAGCAATCTCGGTGTAACTAACCGTACTCGCATCTGGGCGATGCATGCAGATGGAAAACGGTCCGCGCTTGGGCGCATGAGAACGATGCAACTGACGAAGCCAGTCTAAACTGTAGCCGGCGGCGTTGACGCCGGCTCGTCCGCTCTCGCGGCCGGGGTCACCGCCCCCGGCTACAACACCGCCTCCTGTCAGAAACGACGCGCAAACCTTCGCGCGTTCAAGTTCGGCGCGGTATTCATCAAAGCCTGATGAAAACCAGTGTTGTGGTTGCCATTTGTGATCGCGCCTCGTCAACCACTCGAGATTCCAACGCCACTCAGTTAGGCGTTTCTCTAATGGCGCAATAGCAATCAACCGGAAGGGATGCAGCTGGCGCAGCGGTAACGTCATTACGGCATCTGCGATCTCATCTGTGCGAAGCTTACCGGCAAGCGCCCTAACGACTTCTCCGCGGCTAACCACGTCATGCTTCGGGTCTCGCTCCACGCGGTGCCAGTTAATCAATGCAAGGCAAACACCGGCACCATTCGCCGAGATCCAGGTGCCGCCGGTCGGTTCGCGTGGAAAAACAGCTTGGTGGCTGACAACGTCGACAATCGCTGGTGCGAGAGCGATAAAGCGGTTCAGTTTTTCGTCGCGATTCATCGCGAGATAAAACCCATGTTTGTTTGGGAGAAACGAAACCGTGCACATTAGTCCGCGAGTGGGTACGATACCGCAGCGGCCGAATATTGCCGCCAGTTTCGCCAGAGCGTGGTTAACGATGAAGGCGCATGACCGTCGGCTCTGTTCCTCGCGCCAATGGCGAAGACCAGTCTCCATTGTCGAAATAGCGTCCTGTAAGCTGAGAAGAGTGAGTTGCGTGGATCGTAGATGCTGGTCGCTTCGGAAGTGGCACCGTTCAATTCGACAATTTGGAAGTTGCAACCTTGCTTGAACTCTTCCTCATTCTGATAACGAACGTCGAATCGCCCGATAAAGAAGCCGGGCAGTCGCTGGGAAATCTCGTCGATTGCGCGCTCCAACGCCTTCGTATGTAGATGCATTCCGTCGCGAAAAATGCAGCCCTGCGCGTGATTGCCAGTTTCGACGAGCTTCAAAGTCTCGCCCTTGGCCAGGACTTCGTGGCGACGGTTAACAAAGCGCCGAAAATAAATCCTTGTCATCAGCGACGCGCGGGAATCCGCACGGATCAGCTCTTCTACTGTGCGCGTTCCGTCTCCTGCAATCGCAGGAAAGATCTTCTCAGTGATCGCAAAGATGTGTCCACGTGACTCGCCGGGAAATCGGTAGTAAAAGACCCCAGCCTCCTGCGGCCCAACAACGTAACGTTGGACGATCACGGGCGTGCTGACCTCTTCCAGATATTCCAAAGCGGAGCGCATTGATCGGATCAGCTTCACGCCCTTGCCGCGCTGGCCAACGTCTGGTTTGAGAATGAACGGCAGCGTGATTTTGTGTTCGCGACACAGCCGGTGCAAAGAAAGCAGGCGGTCGGAGGTTGTCCTTCCGTCCAGCAAGAATGCCTCGGCTACGAACTCACGACTGCTGCGGCCAAGTTCGTTGAGAATATCCAGCTTTGATTCGCCAATGAATCCGCCCGTCGTCATCCCTGGGTTTGCGGAAGTTGGCAGGCTGAGACTGCGATAACGAACTGCCAGCCGCAGGTAGTAAGCGCCTACGGGAATGTAGAACAGCCACGCCGGCCAAAACTCCCAGTGGGCCCAGCGGCGAACAAGAACTGGCAGCTGTAGCCGAGGGCGGCGACCTCGGCTGTTTTCCGTCTCGAACACCCCAGCGCGGCCGGCGTCAGCGCCACCGGCTACAACTGCGGGAATAATTCTTTTGAAAACAACGAGTATCATGACGAGAAGAAGCGTCATCCCAGCAATCGCAGCGACCTTGCCTTGGAGGAAGGACAATCGAAGCAATGCTTGCGAACCAAGCAGCTTTGCGATTGCGAAAATTCCTCCGATCCAAACGAACGCGGCAAGTGCCGTGACAAGGGCAAAGTGGGTGACCGGCATTGAGAGTAACCCCGCGGCCAGATAGGTTGGCAACCGTGTGCCGGGAACGAACCGGCTAACGAATAAGGCAGCCGATCCGCGTTGGGTAAATTTCTTCCGACAGCTCTCGATTGCCGCTACGCCGGCAAGCCGAGTGAACCATTCGCTTTGCAAAATCGGCTTGCCGAAGGAACGAGCCAGGCCGTAAAGCCCCAGATCGCCAAGCCAGATTCCAAGAAAACAAGCCGCAAATCCCAGCGGCCAGGTAATCGGTCCGCCAAAAATCGACAACGCAGAAGAAACTGTCGCCGCGTCTTCTGAAACGAAGCTCAGCAAAATGATTGCGATCGAAGCGAGAAGCGCCGGCGCAATCATAGTGAACTTCAGGCCGCTTTTGGTTGCTCGGCGTGGTATTTGAGCGTTGATGGTGCAACGCCGAATCCGGGAGGTAATCGCACTTCAAGAAGACCGCAGATCACCGCGATGAGCGCGTAGTGATGAATCGCATGCGCGATCGCGTACATGAGTTCACGGCCAACTGTCGATCCGATCAGCGCTGCAGCGTCGAGTTCGTAGTTTATCTTGCTTCGGACATTAATTGAGCAATCGAGAAATCGCGCTGGGATAGATTCACAAGCGCGCAGGATTCGACGTGTTTCAGCAAGCGCGAACATGCAATCGTTCTCGACCCAGGAGTTTCGCTCGCGATGATCGTAATCGATCTCGCCCGCATCGAGGCCTGACAGCAAACTCTTGAAATGATCCAGGCAATGCCGGTAATGCCCGCCAACGGTGGAACCAAACACGGTAGGCAGTTTCCGCTTGTAATCTTCATCGCTGAGGGAATTGAGCAGCGCTTCGCCCTGGCGCAATACCTCGGCGATAGCCTCGTGTAACGGGGATCGCTTCATAAATACGCTCCGACGAGTGGAAGCCGCCGGCGTTGCAGAAAAAGCAGGACAGCGCTGCAAGCGGCCACAGCAAGCGCCAGAGCGAAGAGTAATCCGCCGTCGCCCATGACCGCGATACCGAGAAGGGTGAGGTGGCTAAAGATGGCTCCTGCCATCACGGCGAGGGCAAGGGCGGCGCCCAGCCAGGTGGTCCGTGGAATTAGGATCAAAATCGCTGCGATCAATTCGGCAACGCCAGAGCCGATCCGTCCCCACGGCTCAAGACCGACTTTCGTGAAGATGTAAACCGATTCAGGTGCGGCGGTGAACTTGAAGAAGAGCGTTTGCAACAGAATTACCGCCGCAGCGACGCGGCAAATCCAGGCGACGATGGTGGATGTTCTCATAACGGTTGCTCATTGGTCGCGCAACGAGAGCGATCCTTACACAGTCGCTTGTTTGCCGGGCGCCAGCCGGCGTAAGCGCCGCCGGCTACACCTATCGCCGCAGCGCTTCTTTGAGTCGAGCTTTCGCGTCCGCTGGAAGCTTCGCGTCCGATACTTCGCCGATCTTTTCCGGGAATTCGTGAGCGACCGTGCGCATGTATTTGAGCTGTTTTGCGTAGCGCTTGCAAAAGGAGCACATGAGATAATGAATCCGCAGTTTTATTCGCGTGAGTAGCGACAACTCCTTGTCCATTCCCAACGATAAAATCCGAATGACCTCTGGACAGGTGGGCGTAAACCTGCAAATGAGGAGCACGGTCTGGAGCTGAAGCCAGCTGCGATGTTCTTGAAGAACGGAATCGTCATCCGCTGGCCGCGGGTTTGGCGTCCATTCTGAAACTGGTTTCAGCTTGTTAATGTTCCACCTCCGGGTTCTCGAACCAGGTCACGGCGAGGCATTCGCGCAGAGCCATGCGCGCACGGTGGAGCATGACCCATAAGTTGTTGTCGGAAATCGAAAGGGTCGCACAGATTTCCTTGCTCTCGATTTCGTCCATTTCGCGCATCATAAAAACGGTGGCAACACGTTCCGGTAATTTGGCCAGGCAATCACGCATGGCTTTCCAAAATTCGTCGCGATGCATCACTTCATCAGCTTCCGGCCTCCATTCTCTTGGACCATTCATGTGCACCCAGTAACCTTCAGGCACGAATTTCTCCTCGCATTCGTTCGCTAAAAATTCGAGGTCGGTAAACGAAGTTTCGCGTCCGCGCTTACGGTAGTAATCGCAGAGTTTGTGCTTTAAAATTCCGCACAACCAGCTGCGGACTGAGGATTGCCCTGCGAACTTGTCATAACTGCGCACCGCGGCGAAAAATGTTTCCTGGACGAGATCCTGCGCCACCTCTGGCTTGCGCACCCTTTCGAGGGCGTAGCGATAAAGCACATCACCGTGTTCATCCACCCAGCGCTCTGGATCGGTCGCAGTACCGGCCGACCCTCGACGCTCAATAGCGGGTTTCGTTGCTCCGCCTCCGATATCGCCGGGCTGAAACGCCATGCCGTCTATCTACCCGCAGGTATCGCATCTGTGAAGAACAAAGAGTTGCCCGTGTAAGGAGCGCCACTTCGCGCCGACAAATAAGACAAATGAAACGAATCGCCTTACTTGCACTCCTCTTACCCTTGTCAATAGGAATGATCGCGAAAGCGCAGTTGCCGGTGAAAAAAGTGCTCACGCTCGCGGCAGCGAAGAAAATTGCGGCGGCCGCGGAAATGGAGGCGAAGAAGCGTGGCGCCACGGTGGTGATCGTTGTGGTCGATGATGGAGGACATTTATTGCTCCTCGAGCGGCTCGATGACACGCAAGTCGCCAGTGTCGAGGTTGGGATCGGGAAAGCGCGCACGGCTGCAATTTTCCGCCGGCCGAGCAAAGTGTTTGAAGATCAGGTGCGCGAAGGTCGCGTAGCTGCGCTCGCCCTGCCCGGTGCGACGCCATTGCAAGGTGGCGTTCCCGATTATTTTCGAGGGAAAAGTGATCGGCGCTATCGGCGTCAGCGGGAACACGCCACAGGAAGATGAGGAAATCGCTAAGGTCTGGAGCCGCAAGCGCTGCTACCGCGATTGCAAACTAAGAGTGCAGCCAGGGCGATGATCGCGGCAACCTCGGCCGCGGTCTTGCGTGACAAAAGGGGCTACAGCTTATCATTTGTAAAGATGATATCCGCAGCCTCACGCGGATTATCGCGCGCAAAATGAATCCGCTGCGCAGGGAAATAGATTGTCTCGAACGCCCTGATCGTTTCTGCCGGAGGCAGACCTTCCTGAGTGCGTTCGATGGCTCGCTCCAAGGCCGCCTCGAATGAGCAATCGATCCAGACGGTCAGATCAAAGCGATGTCGATGTGCTGGTTTGAACAAGAAAATTCCTTCGAGCACGACGATGTCGATTTCGTTAAAATTGTAGTAGTGCTTACGATAGCTCGTTGCTTTCGCATCTGTGCCATCCGCAGTGACGCAGATCGAGCGACGTTGTGTTAACGGGTCGATTAACCGCTCGAACATTTCATCGAAACGAATCGCGTGTTCGTAGAAATGCTCCGCGTAGTTGTCGCGGTTCATACAAATGTTCGGCAAGTTCAACCAGTCATCAGCGGAGATCGGGGCGACATTCCAGCCGCGTGCACGCAGTCGTTCTGCGAGCTTTGCCGTAACGAAGCCTTTTCCGGCCGCATCGATCCCGCTGATCCCAACAAGCAAGGCGCGCTGCAGCGAAAGCGCTTTCCGCTTCTCGATGATCGAAGAAATCACCGAAGCGTCTTCAAGCATAAGTTGCAGCTGAGATCGGTGATCAAGGCGGGCGCTAATCTGCACGCGGCGAAGCCGTTACCGAACCTGGCGACGCTTCGCGGTATGTCAGCGCGACGGCGTTCATGCAGTAGCGTAATCCAGTTGGCGGCGGTCCATCGTTGAAGACATGTCCGAGATGTGAGCCGCACCGCGCGCACGAAATTTCCACTCCAAAGATCGCCGAGAACATGCTGCTTTCGTGGACAGCTTCTTTGCGAATCGGCTGCCAGAAACTCGGCCACCCGGTGCCAGAGTTAAATTTCGCCTCCGCGCTAAAAAGCGGATTGCCGCACGCTGAGCAAACGTAAATGCCGTTGCGGTGCTCAAGCGCGTTGCCGCTCAGCGACGGTCGCTCCGTGCCGGCTCGGCGCATAACGTAGAACTGCTGCGGTGACAATATCGCCTGCCATTCCTTATTTGTGAGATCGACTTTTTGGTCGAGCGGAATAGCGTCCAACTTCGCGCGAATTTGCGCTGCATTCACATTGGGATGCGCACGCGAGCAGGCAAAGAGCGCGATGCAAATACTTACTCCGAACAAAACTTGGACCGTTCGTTCCATCTCGTAAAAGCAACTATGGTTTCAGCCAGCCACCCGTTGCCTGGATCGGCGGAGCGGTTTCGCCCGAGTTGATCCAGGCGGCAAGCGCCGTTGGTTTGTCGGCATCAGCATTCGTCGAAAGCGAAACGGTTCCGGTCCAATGGTTGCCCTGATTCGTCATGTCAGTCCTGGCCAAATGCAGCACGACGAAATCGTGACGCAATTTGCGTCCGCTATTTTCGCCGCGCTTTACGTCCGATTGAAGATTTGTGCCGAGTAGTGCAACCTCGAGCTTTAGCGGACCGCGCGGCGAGTTCTCAGGAGAAAATGTCGCCACCACTTCGTTTGCTTTCAGCGCCACATCGAGAATTCCCACCTTTTCCGATTGCGCTCTCAGCGGAGCCTCACGATTGAAGAAGCCCGGCCACTCCTTTCCGTTTACGACAAATGCCGGAGTGTAAACGGTGCCACTGGCCCACGACGAAGCGTAATGCCGCTGACGTTCAGTGAATTCCGGTTTGGCGAAACGATCGCGCCAGCCGAGATGATCCCAGTAATCCACGTGAAATGCGATCGGCACGACCTTCTTCCACAGGTCGGGATTTGTTTTGAGCGCACTCATCCATTTTTCCGCCGGCGGACAACTGCTGCAGCCTTCCGAAGTGAAGAGTTCAATGAGCGAGTTTTGCGTGTCGCTGCTCTCGAATGTTGTAGCCGGGGGCTTTGACCCCGGCTGCTGGGCCAACACATGCGATGTCGTTATACAGAACGCGAGCGCAACCAAGGCAGGAGCGGTTTTCATATTGTCGAATTTACGCTAGCCGGGGTTACCGCCCCCGGCTACAGGCGCGCTCAGGTGATCGCCATCATTTCTGGCTCCGCGCGTCGAGCGTCCATTCGGTCCAGCAGATGATCGCCGACGCGCAGTGCATTGGCGATGATGGTGAGCGCGGGATTCACCGCGCCACTTGAACAGAAGACACTTCCATCGACAACATAGAGATTGTCGAGCTCATGTGCTTTACAGTTGCGATCGAGCGCGCTCGTCTTCGGATCGTTGCCGAAACGGATCGTTCCATTCTGGTGCGCAACGCCGGCGAGCGGGATGCGTTGGCCGAGAAACAGATTGCGAGCGAACAACCCTTCATGGCAATCGTGTCCGTGCACCGAGCATTTGGTTTGTTGTTGCATGAGTGATTCGAGCTTCTTGATCAATCGCTTGTGGCCTTCCTCGTTGTTTGGCTTGTATTGCAAAACGATTTCGCCATCGCGGTTGATCGTGACCCGGTTGTTCGGGTCGGGCAGATCTTCAGAGGTGAGCCAGAAATCGAGCGAATGTTTGCCCATGAGGTCAAGCGTCCATTTCGGTGCGATTTTTGGCGCGCCCGCTTTGAGCGTATCGCCGTCAAGTTTGCCGACAAACGAGATGTGTCCCATCGGATATTCCCAATCGGGTGACCGGTGATAATAATCGTTAACTGAAAGTGTCTTTTGAAAAACAGTCGGATTCGGGCATTTCGACAGGGCCATTAAAACGGAATTCACGTGTCCCATGTAATGCCTGCCGACCACGTCTGAGCCATTGGCCAGACCAGCCTGATGTCTGTCATTAGCCGAGCGCAACAACAAGGCGGCGGAATTGATCGCACCCCCGGAAACGACGACGACATCTGCGGAATAACTTTCCTTCTGTCCGTTGCGCTCAACGTGTACTGAAGTGACTTCGCGACCGGAAGCGTTCGTTTCCAGCCGCGTTACTTTCGTATCGGTCAGTAGCGTGACATTTGGGTGTCTCAATGCTGGCACAACGCAGCAGATGTGTGCGTCGGCCTTCGCGTTGACCAAACACGGGAAGCCGTCGCAGGTGTTGCAACGAATGCAGGGACTCTTCTGCGGATTTTTCTCGTCGAGCATTACGCCCAGCGGCGTGTGAAACGGCTTTAGTCCGAGCCGTGCGAAATCGTCGCTCAGTTGCTGAATCCGCGGCTCGTGGCTGATCGCAGAATACGGATACGGACCACTCCGTTGCGGTTCAGTCGGATCTTCGCCAATCGCACCGTGGACGTGATAAATCTTTTCAGCTTCCCCATAGTACGGTTCAAGCTCATCGTACGAAATCGGCCAGCCGGGTGATATCCCGCCATGATGTTTGATCTCGCCGAAATCCTCTTTCCGCAGACGAAAAAGAGCGGCCCCGTAAAATTTGGTATTACCACCGACGTAATAATTTGTGTGGGGATGCAATTCAGATCCGTCGGTGTTGCGCCAAAGCTCCTTCGTGTTGTAACGGCCATGCGCATTCACTTCGAGCGAGTTCCAGTTTTCCTTCTCGCGTCTTACAAATGGTCCGCGCTCAATGAGGAGAATCCGCTTGCCGCTGGGTGCGAGTCTATAAGCCAAAGTGCCGCCGCCTGCGCCTGAGCCGATGATAATGAAATCGAAATTGCCGTTACTCATGGTCGATTGGTCGAATCAATCCAGGAATCCTTACGGAGTTTTCGATGTTGCCACCCGGACTTTGTAAGGATTCGAAAGTTCTCGCGACGAATCCGCAAAACAAAAAAAGGAATCCTAATGCCAATGATGCCACCCGAAGCAATGAGTCGTCCGAAACCGAAAATGCCGCATGCGCAGCATTTTAACGATTTGCCGAAACCAGTTGTTCCGAAAACTGAAAATCGCAAATTACTCAAAGGCCAGAAGGCGATCGTCACCGGTGCAAGTTCCGGCATTGGGCGATCGATTGCGTTGGCTTTGGGACATGCTGGCGCCAGTGTTTGCGTGAATTACGTCGCCGGCGAAGACAAGGCGACGGCCATGGTCGACGAGTTGCGTGGGCACGGCCATACCGCGTTTTCGTTCAAAGCCGACGTTTCGAACGAAGACGACGTTGCGAAAATGTTTGAGGCCGTGCGCGACGAGTTCGGCACGGTCGACATCTTAATTAACAATGCCGGTTTGCAGTCGGACGCGGCCTTCGACGAGATGACACTGGCGCAATGGAACAAGGTGATCGGAGTCAATCTCACCGGACAATTTCTGTGTTCGCGTGAAGCGGTCCGCGAATTCAAGCGCCGCGGTGTCCAACCAGAAATCTCATGCTGTGCCGGCAAGATCATTTGTATCAGCTCAGTCCACGAAGTAATCCCGTGGGCAGGTCATGTGAATTACGCCGCGTCGAAAGGCGGCGTAATGCTGATGATGAAAAGCATCGCGCAGGAAGTCGCGCCGTATCGGATTCGCGTGAACTCGATTGCCCCGGGCGCGATCCGGACACCGATTAATATGCAAGCCTGGGATACGCCCGAGCACTACAATGAATTACTCAAGCTGATTCCATACAAACGCATCGGCGAAGCGGAAGAAATCGGCCGTGTCGCTGTGTGGCTAGCTAGCGACGAATCTGATTACATTCAGGGCACGACGCTCTTCGTCGATGGCGGCATGACGCTTTATCCCGGGTTCGAGACTGGAGGTTAGGACCATGACAATCGTAATCTTATCTGCACTAGTCATTTTGCTGTTCCGCTTTGATTCCGATGCAGGCCGTGAATCCAATTGATCCCGCGGCCGAATGGCTGGAGGCGGACGGGCTTGGTGGATTCGCCAGCGGAACGGTTTCGGGCATTCGCACCCGACGATACCATGCGTTGCTATTGACAGCGACGACACCGCCCGCGGGAAGAATGGTCCTTGCGAACGGGTTCGACGCATGGGTAGAAACTCCCCGCGGCACATTCGCGATTTCCTCTCAGCGCTATGACCCCGCTGTAATTCATCCCGACGGTGCTTCGCGAATCGAATCGTTCGAATACAACCCGTGGCCGCGCTGGCGTTATAAAATCGATGACGACATCATAATTGAGCAGGAGCTGTTTGTTGCTAAAGGCGAATCGGCCGTTTTCATCTGCTGGAGGCTGGTCTCACCTAACAGCGAGAATCTCAAATTGAAGGTGCGGCCTTTCTTATCAGGTCGTGATTTTCATTCGACACATCATGAAAACAGTTCATTCCGTTTCGAAGCCGGACAGAATGGCGAACGCGTGATGTTCCGATCGTACGACGGCGTTCCGGCGGTCATTGCTTATTCCAATGGTCAATACGCACACGAGCCGACGTGGTATCGCAATTTTCTTTATCTCGAAGAACAGGCGCGGGGTCTCGATGCCGTGGAAGATCTGGCGGCGCCGGGACTCTTTGAGTTTTCCCTTTCCCGCAAACCTGCCGGCAATGCTTCGCATAGCGTTGCAGGCGGGCCGGCGGTTCTAATGCTCGCGGCTGAAGGACACGCGACCACCGACATCGAATCCATCGAAGCGCGTCTTGCCCAAGTCAGAACGATCGAGCTGACCCGCCGGGAACATTTCTCTAACCCGCTCGAACGCGCTGCGGACGCGTACCTGGTAAAGCGTGGCAAAGGCAAAACTCTTATCGCCGGCTATCCATGGTTTGGCGATTGGGGACGCGATACGTTTATTGCACTACGCGGACTCTGCATCGCGACTGGGCATCTCGAAGAAGCGCGCGATATTTTGCTCCAATGGGCTGGCACCGTTTCACAGGGGTATGTTGCCAAATCGCTTCCCCGATCAAGGCGAGCAGCCGGAGTTTAATTCAGTAGACGCGTCGCTTTGGTACGTCATCGCGGTAAATGATTATCTTCTCGCCGCCAAGAAACAGCCAACACTGACCGAGGATTGTCACACCAAAAAACTACGAGCAGCGGTCGAAGCGATTCTTAGCGGTTACAATGAGGGAACCCGGTTTGGTATTCGTGCCGATCGCGATGGATTGCTGTCAGCTGGCGAACACGGCCAGCAACTTACCTGGATGGACGCTCGCGTGGATGGTCGAGAGATAACGCCACGTATTGGGAAACCGGTGGAAATTCAGGCGCTGTGGCTAAACGCACTCGCGGTGGGCGCGAAATTCTCCGCGCGTTGGGAAACACTTTTCGAAAAAGGTCGCGCCGCGTTTGAAAGCAAATTTTGGAACGAACAAGCCGGTTACCTTGCCGACGTAATCGATTGCGATCATCAACCCGGCGTGATCGATCTTACATTTCGACCAAACCAAATCTTCGCAGTCGGCGGATTGCCACTTGTGCTGTTGTCTAAAGAAAAAGCGCGCCGGGTCATTGATGCCGTTGAAATGCTTTTGCTTACGCCGATTGGTTTGCGCTCGCTGGCTCCTGGAGAGTCGGGATATGCCCCACTTTATCAAGGCGATTCGCGCGCCCGAGATTCTGTCTATCATCAAGGCACAGTCTGGCCCTGGTTGATTGGCTCCTTCATTGAGGCATGGGTGCGAGTACGCGGCTCCACGGCCCTCGCGAAAAAGAAGGCGCGAGAACGATTTCTTCCACCGCTTTACCAACATCTAAATCACGCCGGACTTGGTCACGTCTCGGAAATCGGCGACGCCGAGCCGCCGCATACGCCGCGCGGTTGCCCGTTCCAGGCGTGGTCGTTAGGCGAGTTGGTTCGATTGGAACGGGCCGTCCTTGCCTAAGGCAGCGTAAGGAATCGCCATATGAAACGACGAACTGACATGGAAATTGAGTCGACCGCAGAACATCAGCGACTTGAAGAGGACGCCGCGCGCACGAAAAACTGGAAACGGTGGGGTCCTTATTTGTCGGAACGACAATGGGCAACCGTCCGTGAAGATTACTCGGCTTACGGAAATTGCTGGGATTATTTCCCGCACGATCACGCGCGTAGCCGCGCCTATCGCTGGGGTGAGGACGGATTACTTGGCATTACCGATCGGCAGTGCCGTCTTTGTTTTGCACTCGCACTTTGGAACGGAAAAGATCCGATTTTGAAAGAACGGCTTTTCGGATTGACCGGCTCGGAGGGCAATCACGGCGAGGATGTGAAGGAGCTCTATTACTACCTCGACTCGACGCCGACGCACTCGTACATGAAGGCGCTCTACAAATATCCACAGGCGGAATATCCGTATGGACGGCTTGCGGAGGAGAATCGAAAGCGTGGACTGGGTGCGCCCGAGCTCGAGTTGATCGATACCGGCGTCTTTAATGAGGATCGCTATTTCGATGTCTTCGCTGAATACGCCAAGGCCTCTGAGGACGACATTCTCATTCGCCTAACGATTGCGAATCGCGGCCCGGAAAAAGCGACGTTGCATTTGTTGCCAACGCTTTGGTTTCGTAACACCTGGTCGTGGGGACCGATTCCGGAAGAATCCACGAGTAAGCCTTCAATCGGACTTGAGGGGGATGGCGTTGTACGCGCGCGCCACGAGGTGCTTGGCGAATATCAGTTAGCCTATGAAGGCAAAGCAAAGCCTCTTTTCACTGAGAACGAAACGAACTCGGCGCGGATTCACAATTACCCCGACGGCCAGTTCGCGAAGGATGCGTTTCACGAATATGTCGTGAATGCAAAGGTGGATGCAGTAAATCCAGAGAACACTGGCACAAAGTTTGCCCCCCATTACGTCCTGGAGATCCAACCAGGAAAATCGCAGGTCGTGCGCTTGCGGCTTTCTGCTCTAGCCGGCGGCGCTGACGCCGGTCAAGGAGGAGATTCAGCCGCGCGCCGGTCGGGGTCAACGCCGCCGGCTACAGAGCTGTTTGCTGACTTCGACCGCATCTTCGCGCAGCGAATCAAAGAGGCGGATGAGTTTTATGGCGCGGTCATTTCACCAGAAATGGGCCAGGAGGCCAGGAAGGTTGCGCGCCAGGGTTACGCGGGGCTTCTCTGGAGCAAGCAATTTTACAATTACGTAATTCGCGAATGGTTGTCAGGCGACCCGGCGCAACCGCCGCCTCCATCGGAGCGAAAATTCGGTCGGAACCGGGAGTGGCCGCACCTTTTCAATCGCGACATCATCTCGATGCCCGACAAATGGGAGTATCCGTGGTTTGCCGCGTGGGATCTCGCGTTTCACATGATTCCATTTTCAAAGATCGATCCCCACTTTGCCAAGAAGCAACTCAATCTCTTTCTGCGCGAATGGTACATGCATCCAAACGGGCAGATCCCAGCTTACGAATTTGCGTTTGGCGATGTGAATCCCCCGGTGCACGCTTGGGCGGCATGGCGCGTTTATAAAATGACGGGGCCGCGCGGCCACCGAGACACCGCGTTTCTCGAAAGCGTGTTCCAAAAACTCCTGTTGAACTTCACCTGGTGGGTGAATCGCAAAGACGCGGAGGGCAACAATCTTTTCTCAGGTGGCTTTCTTGGACTGGATAACATCGGCGTCTTCGATCGTTCGAAGCCACTTCCAACGGGCGGTTTCTTGCAACAAGCCGACGGCACTGCGTGGATGGGCTTTTACTGCCTCACAATGCTTTCAATGGCGTTGGAGCTTGCACAGACAAATCCCGTTTATGAAGACATGGCTTCGAAGCTTTTCGAGCACTTCATCAGTATCACCGACGCGATGAACTCACTCGGCGGCACGGGTTTGTGGGACGAGCAAGACGGTTTCTACTATGATCAGTTAAAAGTTGATGGCCAGATGATCCCGTTACGAACGCGTTCGCTCGTCGGGCTGATGCCGTTGATCGCTGTCGAAAATCTCGAAACAGCAAAGATTAACAAACTGCCAGGATTCAAGAAGAGGATGGAGTGGTTCCTCAATTATCGTAAGGACCTTGCATCGCTTGTCACATATTGCGAAGTCTGTCCGTTCACTGGCGACCGCATGTTGGCTATTCCAAGTCGGGAGCGGCTACAGCGCGCGCTACGGCTACATGCTGGATGAAAACGAATTCTTCTCACCGTTTGGACTTCGTTCCGTTTCGCGTGTGCATCGCGATGAGCCCTATATTTTCCGAGCAGGCAACGAAGAACACCGGGTCGATTATGTCCCAGGGGAAGGAAACAGCTATCTCTTCGGTGGCAACTCGAACTGGCGCGGACCGATTTGGTTTCCGATCAATTTCCTGATCGTTGAAGCGCTCGAACGTTATCACCTGTTTTATGGCGAATCGTTCAAGGTCGAGTGCCCGACCGGTTCAGGAAAAATGGCTACACTTAAGGAGGTCTCGCAAGAACTGGCTCGACGGCTGGGAAGCATCTTTCTACCTGATGAGAAGGGCGCGCGCCCTTGTCACGGCGAGACCATGCAATACGCAAACGACCCGAACTGGCGGGATCTCGTCCTTTTCTACGAATACTTCCACGGCGAAACCGGCCGCGGCTGTGGCGCCAGCCACCAAACGGGGTGGACGGCGCTCGCAGTAAAACTACTGGAGAACACGATTGAACATACTAACAAAGGCGAACAGCTTCACCGAGACGTGGCGAGCGACGCGTCCGAAGTACGTGGCGCGCTTGGCACGAAGCGCAGACGAACTGCGCCGCGCCCAGCAATTGCGGTTTGAGGTTTTCAATCTCGAACTGGGCGAAGGGTTGACCGAATCGTACGCAAGCCGGGCTGGATGTCGATCCGTTCGACGCATTTTGCGATCACTTAATCGTTGACGAATTCGCGACGGGGGAAATTGTCGGCACGTATCGTTTGCAGACAGGTCAACTGGCAGCGGCGAATCTTGGTTATTACAGCGAGCGTGAGTTTGATTTTACGCCTTATGAACCGTTTCGCTGTGAAATGATCGAGCTTGGCCGCGCGTGTGTACATGCGAAGCATCGCAATCTCAACGTGCTGCGGCTCCTTTGGCGCGGCATTGCCATCTATGCCGTCGAACGCAGGGCGCGATTTCTCATCGGGTGCAGCTCGCTCAGTTCACAGGATCCGAAGGAAGGCGTGGCGATGTACCACAAACTGCAAGGGTGTCTCGTCCACTCCGCGCTTCGCACGAAACCGCGAGCTGATTTTGTTGTAGCCGGCGGCGATGACGCCGGTTTTGAACGAGGGACAATCACGTTCGGGCCGAGGTCGACGACCCCGGCTACAGCAGGCGCGTCGTCCAAGTTGTTGCACGCGTACCTCGCAATCGGCGCAAAGATCTGCGGACCGCCTGCAATCGATCGCGAGTTCGGCACGATCGATTTCCTGACCTTGCTCGATCTTCACACGTTGCCCGCCATTGTTCGCGTCCATTTTCTCCGATGAAAGCTCTTGTAGCACAGACATCTTGCCTGCCGGTTGCTGACCAGGCGAGACGCCCGGTTGCCCCACAGGCAAGATGCCTGTGCTACTTTCTCGGCATCTGGCGCGCAATTGCTGTCCTATTCTTCTCGCTGTGCGCTCTTATTCAGAATGCGATCACGATTTCGTTTTTGCCGCGTCAGAAACGTCTTCGCGCTCGTACAGTCTGGCTTCATCGCTGGTCGGTATTTGCCTGTCGTGTTCTCGGGATCCGAGTGACGACATGCGGTTCGATGCCACAAGCCGGCCTTCTGGTGTGCAACCACCTTAGTTATCTCGACGTCGTAATTCTTAGTTCAATCGAGCCATGCGTGTTCGTCGCAAAGCGCGATGTCGCAGAATGGTTCTTGTTTGGCTGGCTTGCGCGCGCCGCGGGTACGATTTTTGTAGATCGTGAGCACAGACTAGCGATTGCCGGCGTTGTTGATCTTGTCCGCGACGCGATTAGCGGCGGCTCATTAGTTGTCTTGTTTCCAGAAGGCACCAGTTCAGACGGGACGGCGGTCTTGCCATTTAAATCGGCCTTGCTCGAATCGGCCGTGCAACTTCGCTGTCCGGTTGCGACGGCAGCCATCGAATATGCGCTCGATGACGGGTCTGTCGCAGATGAGGTGTGCTATTGGCGGGACATGACTCTGGTGCCACATCTCTTGAATCTTGTCTTCAAGCGCGAAATTCGATCGAGCTGCTCTTTTTCTCGTTCAAAGATTCGAACCGGCGATCGGAAGAACATCGCGCGCGAGTTACGCGGTGAAATTATGTCCATGCGTTTATGAGCAGCGACGAAAAGCCAGTCCAAACGCAGTTGATTCGGGTTGCTTATCCCACCGATGCTGGGGGAATCGCGCTTCGGACCGAAGAGAATTGGGATTTGGATATCAAGGCCGATTCCATTCAGCAGAATGGAGGCGTATCTGAGTTTAGGGTCGAAACAGAGCGGCCATATTTTTATTTCAAGCCGGTTCTGCTCCGCGATGGCGCTACAATGTGGTCACGTGGAGAAAACTTTTTAGCGGTCGCGACGTCAGGTGCGCCTTTGGAGATTCATCCCTATTTTCGCGAAGATACGCACTGCAGCATCTGTGAGTTGATGCCGCCGCTCGCGAGCCCCTCCGGTGCTCAGCACCGGTTCCGCGTTTTCCTGCCGCCGGGTTACTACGAGAACACGCTTAAGAAATACCCAGTGCTCTACATGCATGACGGACACAACCTTTTCTTCAAGGAAGAAGCGTTCGTGGGAAATACATGGAGGACTGACCAAGTTCTCAACATGCTGGACAAAATGAACGCCATTGAGGAGGTAATCGTTGTCGGCGTCCATCCTAGTGATCGCATGAAGGAGTACACGCTCCCAGGATACGACGACTACGGCCGGTTCCTTGTTCAAACGCTCAAGCCATTGATAGACGCGAAATATCGAACGCTGCCTGAGCCTTGCAACACTGCCGTGATGGGCTCATCCCTGGGCGGTGTTGTCTCTTTTTATCTCGGATGGCAGTGGTCAGAAGTTTTTGGCAAGTCGCCTGCCTTTCGAGCACGTTCACTTATAGGGATGATCTCCTGAAGCGAGTGTCGGCAGAATCAAAAAGAAAAATCCGGATCTATCTTGATAGCGGTTGGCCGGCCGACAACTATGAGTCAACCCGTAGCATGCGGGATCGATTAATCTGGAAAGGATATCGGCCGGGATCTGAGCTGCTTTACCTGGCATTTCCCGAAGCAAAGCACGACGAGAATGCATGGGCCGAACGCAGCGCGATACCATTTCAATTCTTGTTCGGAAAATTGCCTGCCTTTGGATGATCGCTGCAAATTTCTCGCGCCCTCAATCATCGGGATTCCAAAGTCGCTTACGAAAGTAGTCTCGCCAGCTTTCTGGAAGCGAGGGTAGGTCGCTGACGCGACGCAAAAGCTCCTGGTTCGTGGCATCTCGCCCATATAAACTCACGACGTCAGCAACCGTAACGCCGCGCTCATCCCCTTTGAGCAATTCTACGGAGTCTCCAGCAGTGACTTCGCCTTCTTTAAGAACGGCAAAGTAAAATCCAGATCGACCACTCTGCAGGAATTGCTTCACAATATCTGGACGGTTGAAGCGAATGCCGAGTTTAAAGCAAGGCATTCGTGGTTGAGTAACGACAAATTCTGCCGAACCTACGCGAAAGCGGTCGCCGATGTGAACGGTTTCCTCACGCAAGCCCGACGTTGTGAAGTTCTCCCCGAAAGCTCCCCAAGGAAGATCTATGCCGGGAAATTTCTGGCGCCAGAATACGTAATGCTCCGATGGATAGGCGTAAACAGCTTTATCGATCCCTCCATGCACGGAGAGGTCAGACTGCTGATCTCCTTCCAAGTTGAGTTCGGTGACTCGAATTCGACCCGATACCGGCGACTTGAATATGGACGTGCGGACCATCTTCCCCTTCCATTCGACTTCTCGTGGAAGGCCAACGTTGATAGACAAGAGGTCAGTAGTGCTCAAAGGGATCCAAACTCGTCCGCCAGCGGGCGAGAGGCAAACATCGCGATGCGCAACTCAGATCAGGCGGATGCAAGTCCGGAACGTATGACTGCGGAAATGAGGACGATCGCAATCGCGGTCGGGTTGCGTAGATTTTGCGTTTGTTTGCGTGCACTTCTGAATGCGTCCCGCGTGAGCGCGACTGCGTCGCGGGGATCATCAGTCAATCGCGCGGCGAAGCTGTAAACGGCCGGATAATACTGAGCAACCAAACGATCAAAACGTGAGCTTTTCGTTTTCATAAAGGTCTCCTAGCTCATTAGTCGATCCGATGCCGTATTCCTTACAAACGGTGGCAGCTAGGTAGAGCTCTGCAGGCGCAGAGTGTAACAGCTTAGCCCAACGGGTGATTCAAGGTCACCGCTGGCTGTCCGATTTATGGCAACAATGAGCAGCTTCGAGAGTTCGAGGATCGTTCCGGCCTTCGCAGCCTCATCGGCTGGATCAGGGTTTGACCGCGGGCGGTCTAAACCGGACGTGCCACTCATTCCGGCCGGTGATGGGACAATAGATTCCGCGTTGTGCAGCGAGTTGGTATGAGTAATTTTCGTTGCTCACGTACAAATGCTAACACCAACACGTAATTTTATGTTACCGAATCGGCTACCGATTTTGGCAGCACGAAAGAACAAGTTCGTACAGCATTTACCTGGGAAATAGCTATTTGCACCGTTAGCTCAATTGGCAGAGCAAGTGACTCTTAACGACAGTTATGACCACGGTGATTAGGCCGGTGCTACCGAATACGCTACCAAAAGTTTGTGCGGAGGAATGGCCCAACAGGCAAGACTCGTTACAAACCGGTTCAACTTTTTAACCGCCAGGTTAGGCTGCTCTTGGGTAACAGGGGCGAAAACGTGCGTTGTCCAAGTCTCGAAAAGTAAAGAGTGCCGCGACTTCGAAGGAAGCGGATTGATAGTTTCCAGTCTTAGGATTCCAAAAACGTCGATTTCAAAATGTTTCTTTTCGTTTCAAGAAACGCTCGATTTACAAGGGCAAAAACGCGACTTTCAACAATCAGAATCGCGTTCACGAACGGTGAGTAAAAAGGTCGTCATTCTAGCGGGTCTGAGTTTCTGTGCGGGGTACCAAATTAGTTTAGAGCCTCGCCAGCGGCTGCTCTTTTACTCCCGCGGCTACAAGGAGAAGAACACCATCACCACGTGATTCGACATGTGCATACTCAACAATCTTGACGGTTTCCATCTGGTCGGCGATGTCATTGATTGTGTGCCCCGTCTGGCGGCCCGAGCCGCATTTGCCAAGCAAGCGCTGCAGGACAAACTGATCGAGCACAAACGTTAGATCCGCGAGCATGCGAAGACCTGCCCGAGGTTCTCAATTGGAAATGGAAACAGCCGGAAAAGTTAACGTTGGTAACTGATGAATACCGCAATCATCACTGCAATGGCTGGCGTTCTCGGATCGCTCGTTGGTGGGTCCGTTTCGGTGGCGACTACCTGGGTCACGCAACGAGCCCTTAGCAAACGGGAATTGGTTCGCACCGAGATCCGGAGGCGCGAAACTCTTTACGGCGAGTTCATCAGCGAATGCTCGGCACGGATTATTGACTCGTTCGAGCGCACGTTGGAAAAACCGGAGACGTTGCTGCACGCCTATGCTCTGCTGAATCGCATTCGCCTTTGCGCCTCGGACGCAGTCTTGGCGCAAGCAGAAGCCACGCTGCGCTTCATCACCGAACAATACTTCTCTCCCAATCTTTCGGTCGACGAAATGCGTAAACTCGTTGAGAAATGGACCACTGATCCGCTCGAGCCATTCGGCGAAGCGTGCCGACTCGAACTTAAATCGATGCGCGCAGCCGTGTAGCCGTGCACCATTTTGTTTTCTGCAGCGGAACCTAAAAAATGAAGTTTTGGGCAAGAAACAGCGAACGTTTCGCAATTCGCGGCATTGCGCAGCGGCGACGGACACCTGACTGGTTGAATTTGAAGCGCACTGGAAGTGTAAGCTATGAACCTGCCTGACAAACGAATCGCCTATTTCTCGATGGAAATCGCCCTTGATCCAGCGATGCCAACATACAGCGGCGGCCTCGGTATTTTAGCCGACGATACGTTGCGCGCCGCAGCCGAACAAGCACCGAAGTGAACCACACTACCCAGGTCCGCACGGTGGAAGCGTGGGACGACGAGGGCGGCCTCGGACCGCCGGGCGCGGTCTGGCTGGAAAACGAGCAGGCATGGAACCTCACTTTGTACTCGCGGCATGCGAGCGGCGTCACTTTGCTGTTGTATGGCGCGACGGATTTCGTTGAGCCGATGTTTCAGCTGCAACTCAATCCGCTGAAGAATAAGACCTCGCGTGTCTGGCATTGTCTTGTGCCGGAGCAGTTGGCGCCTGCGGCGAGATACTACGCCTATCGAGTGCAGGGTCCATGGAACCCTCCGGTGGGACAGCGCTTCGACGCGGATAAGGTCTTGTTCGATCCGTATGCGGAACAATTGTTTTTTCCGCCGCAGTTTTCGCGCGAAGCGGCCAGGCAGCCGGGTCGCAACGACGGCCGTGCGATCTTGGGAGTATTACCACGCACCGAGCAGCCGTTCGATTGGGGCGGAACGCCGCCGCTGCGACATACGCACGACGCAGTTGTCTATGAGCTACATGTCAAAGGATTCACCGCGCGAGCGAATTCTGGAGTGCCTAACGACAAACGCGGCACATTTTTGGGTTTAATCGAGAAGATTCCTTATTTGAAGGAACTGGGAATCACCGTGGTCGAGCTGATGCCGGTGCATCAATTTGATCCGCAAGAGGGCAACTACTGGGGTTACATGACGCTCAGCTTTTTCGCACCCCATCAAGGCTATGCGGTGCGCGACGCGATCGCAGAGTTTCGGCAGATGGTCCGAGCGTTTCATGAAGCGGGCATCGAGGTGTGGCTGGACGTCGTTTACAACCACACCTCCGAAGGTGACGAAAGCGGGCCGACCTATTCCTACCGCGGGATCGATGATCACAGCTATTACTTGTCAGGCACGACGGGGCGCTACCTCGACTATACCGGCTGCGGCAATACGACGCGGTGCGCGCATCCCTTGGCACGCTTGCTCGTTTTGTCCAGCGTGCAGCATTGGGCGGCGCGTATGGGCGTGGACGGGTTTCGTTTCGATCTGGCATCGGTCTTCGCCCGCAATGAAGATGGCAGCATCAATACCGAGTCTCCGGCGATCGCGACCGAGTTGACCGCGGCGGCGCTGATGTTTGATTTGCGGCTGGTGGCGGAGGCCTGGGACATTAATGCCTACTTGTTAGGCCGGAGTTTTCCCGGACTCGCCTGGCGACAATGGAACGGGCAATTCCGCGATGATCTCCGCTCGTTTGTGAAAGGCGATGCCGGCATGGTTGGCGCCTTAATGCGGCGACTGTACGGGAGCGATGACTTGTTTCCAGATGGTCCGGGTGATGTGTATCGGCCGTATCAGACCGTGAACTACATAACCTCTCATGACGGGTTTTGCCTCTACGATCTCGTCGCCTACAACCAAAAACACAATGAGGCGAACGGTCAGGCAAATCGCGACGGGCCGGCCGATAATCGAAGTTGGAACTGCGGCTGGGAAGGCGACGATGGCGCGCCGCCCGAAGTATTGGCTTTACGGCGCCAGCAGGTGAAGAATTTTTTCACGCTGCTGATGCTGGCAAACGGCACGCCGATGTTTTGCGCTGGCGACGAGTTTCTCAACACCCAACACGGCAACAACAATCCGTACAACCAGGACAACGAAACGACATGGCTCGATTGGTCGTTGCTCGAAAAGAACCGGGACATCTTTCGCTTCTTTCAATACATGATTGCCTTCCGAAAAGCGCGGCCATGGATCGCACGCAGCCGCTATTGGCGTGAGGACGTGCATTGGTACGGCGCGAACGGACCGGTCGATTTCGCGTCGCGCACGCTCGCCTACTGCCTGCACGGCGCAAACGACCTGTACGTGATGATTAATGCGTTTTGGGAACCCGTGCGATTTCACATTCAAGAAGATAAAAACTGGAAACGTATCGTGGACACGAGCCGGCACGACATCGTGGAGGAGCCTGTGAGTTCACTCGATTATGAACTCGCCGCGCGTTCGGTAGTCGTGCTAGAAAGCACTTGATGCCATGGCAAACAACGCATCAGTTGGGCTGGATGGAAGTTCGTTATTGCTGACGGCATCTCCATCGCTTGCCGACGAAATTTTGCTTGAAGAACCGCGCTCACGAATTCGTGAGTTCATCACTCTCGTTCGCGTGATGCGCGATTTTATTCGTGGTTTTCGCGTGCTGCATTTCGTCGGTCCTTGTGTGACGGTTTTCGGTTCCGCGCGCATTAAAAGCGACAGCCCGTATTACGAGCTGGCCAGAAAGATGGGGGCAGCCATCGCGCAGCTCGGCTTCACGGTCATGACCGGCGGCGGACCCGGAATTATGGAGGCAGCGAACCGCGGCGCCAAAGACGCAGGTGGCCGTTCCGTCGGTTGCAACATTGAGTTACCGCATGAGCAAAAACAAAACCCCTATCTGGATCGCTTCGTCACGATGCACTATTTTTTCGTCCGCAAAACGCTGCTGGTGAAATATTCATACGCGTTCGTAATTCTGCCAGGTGGGGCGGGAACACTCGACGAAATGTTCGAAGCGATCACGCTTATTCAGACGCGCAAGATTACGAACTTCCCGGTTGTGATCATGGGCACTGATTACTGGGACGAAATACTCCCGTTCATCCACAAAATGGCGAAAGCCGGTATGATTGCGCCGTCGGATCTGGAGTTAGTTCACGCGACCAATTCAGTCGATGACGCGATCGCGCATATTCGCAGCCATGCAATCGAGCGGTTCGGCCTTCACGTGTCTCGACGAGGGCGGCCGCACTCGCGTTGGTTGGGAGAACGCGGTTTACCGCCGCCTGTCATCCTTGCCCCGCCGGCGCACTGAAGACTTACATCCTGGTCGCCACTCTGACAGATCGTAAGACATGGAGGACACAAGATGAGCAACGAAACTCCTGCTGCTATTGACCCGGACATGTTCGCGGCCGTTTTTAGCGAGAACTGGGACAACGCCCGTTACATCAAGAGCGAGCGCATCTCGTTTATGAACGCCTACTCGGTGATTTGCGCGGGAGTGCTGGCCCTGCTCCAGAGCGTTCAGGCTAGCGACCTCATCCGAATCGCACTGCTTTTCTTCATGACTTTATTTTCGCTAGTAGGGTTGCTCACGAGCTTGCGGCTGAAAAGTGAATTGGAGGAGTGCCTGGCAAAGATCGAGGCTATGACTGTGCAGGCGAAGGTGAGCCAGTTTGTGGCGCTCGGCCAGTTGGAAGGTAAGCCATCGCGATACCCAAGATTCCGATGGATCTTTCCAATCTTCTACAGCATGACGATGGCAGGTTTCATTACACTGATCGTGTATCGGCTGGTCACCGGCGAAGCCATGAAGTAACCGCGTCCCAGTGAACTGAACACAGACAGCAATCGCATGACGCAACCTGCCAAACGCAGCTTCAAACGAAAGTTTCGCGTCTGTTACCCGCCGGGGATAGGGACGCTAGTGATTCGCACTGAGTTGGACTGGGAACGCGATGTTCATCCCGAGCGCGGTTAGCAGCGACGGCAGCACAGCTACATTTGAAATCGAAGCGCAGCAGCCGTTCGTGCATTTCAAACCGTGTTTAATCAAGAACAACGGTCTGCATTGGGCGGTCGGGACTAACAATCTGTTGCTGCGACAGCATGCGCCGGAGCTGCGCGTGCGCGTCGTCAACGTTGTCGATCTGATGACATTGTTTCCGCCCGAGGTGCACCCGCATGGATGAGCGAATCGCAGTTCCTCAATCTCTTCATCGCGAATAAGCCCGTCATCTTCTACTTCCACGGATCCCAGCGCGCTCTCCACGCAATCCTGCACGGCCGCCCGCGCGCGGACCGATTTCACGTGCGCAGCTTCAACGAGCAAGGCACAGCGACAACGCCATTCCAAATCGTAGTGCTGAATGAAATCAGCCGTTTATCACCTCGCGACTCTTGCACTCCAGCGCGCCAATCGGTTCGACATTCCAACGACACTTTTAATTGAACGATGCCGATCGAGCAGCGAATCGGCGACGGTGTACGCGCATGCGCACTTTGAAGACCCGCCAAAGATTGCGAATGGGATTTGAGCCGATGTGAAAAAGCAGGAGAATTGAGCCTAATTCGGGAGCTCTAGGCCTACGATGGATAAGAAAATGAAGCGCCAGACAGAGAGCAAAGAAGCTTACCGCAAATCATCCGGGGATCGAAGCGGACATGGGCGCGACCTCATACCTCGAAATCGGATGACTGCAATATCTCGCTCCGCGCGGAGCAAGGCATTCGCCCAGCTCCCCTGGCGACAATGGGTGGAGCCATGGTATTTCATCTACGCCTTACAAGGGGTCGTAATCGGCGGGATGGCTCCGATGCTGTTGCCTCTCGCCGTCGTGCGCGCTGGAAGTCCTCTCTACGTCGGATTGGTGATGGCCGCTTTCAGTTTGGGTGGATTGACCGCTCCGTTGTGGGGCCGTCTCGCCGAGTACCTTCGCTGGCCGCGCTGGCTGCTGATTGGCGGGTTCTTACTCACCGCCTTTGGGCTGGTCGCATTCGCCTTCACGACCGCGCCGATTGTGTGGGTGGCGCTGGCGTTGCTTCAGGGCAGCGGCGCGGCGCGGGCCACCACGATGGCGAATTCGTTCATCGTCGAAGCTCGCCCACAGGAACAATGGGAACAGCGTATGGGATGGCTGCAAACGTTTTATGGCGGCGGACAGGTAGCCGGGCTCTTACTCACGGGGTTGCTTGTTCAGGCTGATGTGCGCACTGGATTACTGGTCGCAGCAGGCTTGAGTGCAATAGCCGCTTTCTTAGTCATAGTGGTTACGCAGCCCTCTTTTCCTTCGCCGACATCCGGGCCAACGCCGATCTCGCTGCCTCCGCACAGCGAATGGACGCACGGATTCACAGAGTTCCTTGCACATGGCCCGCTGCGGCAAGCGTTACGGCCGGTGTGGCCGGCTTTGGGTTCGCCGTTCGGGCTCTTCCTTGCTTCGTGGCTGATCAGCTTCATCGGCACTGCGGCCTTTTTTTCGCTCTACCCCGTCCTGATGCAGCAGGTCTTCGCTACCACACCGAGGGTCTCATGCACCATCTACGCGATGGCGGCCGGACTAGCACTGATCCTTTACCCGTGGGCCGGGCAATCGTGCGAGCGCTACAGCGCGACCAGGGTGTTGACAATCGGAATGAGTGTGCGCCTGGCGGCTTTCCTGGGCCTGTTGTGTCTGGGCCTGACGCAGCCCACCGCGCGAAGCGGCCTCGCCCTTTTTATTTTCACCTTTGTCGTTCTTGCCTGGTCCTTGCTGACCGTCAGCGGCACAGCTTTAACAGCGCGCCTTTCAGCCAGTAGTAAGACCACTAAGGGAGAAGCCATGGGGCTTTTCACCGCTACATCCGGCGTCGCTGGCGTCATTGGAGCCGCACTCGGAGGCTGGGTTGCCGGGCACTGGGGTTATGCCGCAGTGCTGGCTTTATCAGTGTGCAGCCTGTCCATAGGTCTGTTGCTAATACCTTCTATCTCTTTTTCCAAACATTCCACCGGAGGAAGCGAAGACGGACCTGCGTCTCGTCGATAGTCGTCGACGCTAGTCTGAAGCTACGCCTGCAATGACTGACGGAACAAAGCGCGCAACGGCCCACAGTTTAAAGCGCACCCTGCGGGTCTGCTATCCAGCCGGAAAGGGAAAGCTGGTCCTTCGCACAGAGTTGGACTGGCAACGGGATATTCAACCGATCGCGGCGAGCGAGGACGGCAATATCACAACATTCGAGATCGAAGCGAGGCAACCGTTCGTGTATTTTAAGCCGTGCCTCATTCAAGATGACGAGTTCCATTGGGCCACTGGGACGAATGATCTGTTGGTGATGGGTGACGACGATGCGCGTATCGTTTATCCATATTTCTTCAGCGACGGTCGCGGGAATTTCTCGCCCCTGATCGAAATTCCATCGGATATTCTCGGCCGCGATCATCGGCTGCGCGTTTATTTGCCGCCGGGATATGAAGAGAACACGCTCGCGCGTTATCCAATCGCGTACATGCAGGACGGACAGAATCTCTTTTTCCCCGACGAAGCATTTCAGGGACAGGATTGGCAAGTCGATGAGACCAGCCAGATCTTGCGGGCGATGCACGCGATCGAGGACCTCATTATTGTCGGTGTGTACTCCGCCGGTGAGCGCCGGAGGAAGAGTACACCAAGCCGGGTTACGAGGCTTATGCGCGTTCGATGGTGGAGGAAATCGTGCCTGCCGAGCAATGTTTCTTCGGGTCAGCAAAGACCGGCGCGATCGCACAATGTTGGGTTCCTCGTTAGGCGGTGTGGTTTCCTTCTACACTGTCTGGCAATATCCCGAGGTATTCGGCGGCGCTGTTTGCATGTCGAGCACCTTTTCACACAAAGACGATTTGATCGAACGAGTGCTGAGCGAACCGAAGCGCGAAGTTAGATTCTATCTCGATAGCGGCTGGCCGGATGATAACTACGAAGTGACCATCGCCATGGCGCTGGCTTTGGTTTCAAGGGTTGGCACTATGGGCGCGATCTCATTCATCTCATGTTTTCCGCAAGCCGCGCATGATGAGAAAGCCTGGGGAATGCGATTACATCTGCCGATGCAGTTGTTTACCGGCATTGTCGCGCGCGCGTCGCGCAGCAGCGATCGAGAGATCAATGCAAATCCCAGCTGACAGACTTCAGCGTGATTTACCTGATTGCCGATGTAATGTTATACGGAAAGAGCTTGTAAGACGTGCGACACACGCGAGGCAGGCTACAATCTACCCCCCCCCCTCCAAAGAGTGAGGAGCAACGAGTCGGAATGCGGCGATAATTGCCTAACAAGTGAGGAGATGCTATGGAAAATGCGGTGTCAGAACTGATGGGGCGAGACAAAGAAAAAGCGCGACCGGTGATACCAGAGACGATGCGAGCGGCGGTGGTGGAGAAGTTCCGTGAACCGCTGCAGATCCGCGAGGTTCCTGTTCCTTCACCTGGACCTGGGCAAGCTCTAGTCCAAATCATCGCGACCGGCGTGTGTCATACCGACTTGCATGCGGCCGATGGCGATTGGCCGGTCAAACCGACTCCGCCATTTATCCCCGGACATGAAGGTGCTGGTGTTGTGGTGGCGCTCGGCCCGGGTGTCACTCACCTAAAGGAAGGAGATCGAGTCGGCATCGCGTGGTTGCATAGCGCTTGTGGATATTGCGAATTCTGTGTTTCGGGTTGGGAAACACTCTGCAAGGCCCAACAGAACTCGGGCTATTCCGTGAATGGGAGCTTCGCGCAGTTTTCCGCTCGCGCAGGCAGATTTCCTAGGCAGAATTCCCGACCAACTTTCGTTTGTCGATGCGGGACCCATTCTGTGCGCAGGCGTCACGACGTACAAAGGCCTGAAAGAAACAGACGCGCGTCCCGGCGAATGGGTCGTGATTTCAGGCGTGGGCGGTTTAGGGCATATCGCGATTCAATACGCCACAGCCATGGGATTTCATGTAGCGGCTGTCGATGTCGGAGAAGAAAAGTTGGATTTAGCGCGCAAGCTCGGCGCGCAAATTGCAGTGGACGCGCGCTCGGAGGATCCAGCGCGCAAAATTCAGGATGAAATCGGCGGAGCTCACGGTGTTCTCGTCACAGCTGTGTCGCCCATCGCATTCAAGCAAGCCATCGGCATGCTTCGTCGCCGCGGCACATGCGTCCTGATTGGATTGCCTCCCGGCGAATTTCCGGTGTCCATCTTCGATGTGGTGCTAAGTCGCTATACTCTCCGAGGCTCGATCGTGGGCACAAGAAAAGATCTTGAGGAAGCGCTCGCCTTTGCCGCCGAAGGCAAAGTGAAGGCGACGATCGAGCAACTGCCGCTCGATTCCATCAATGAAGTTTTCAGTCGACTGAGAGAAGGCAAAGTAAACGGCCGCGTCGTTCTGAACGTCGCTTAATCTCGCTCGTTCCCGCGCCGTGTCAGCGAATGGCACCGACTGGCGTCGTGCGAACGCAGCACGTGGACCACATCAATGTCTGCCGAGAGCCCCAGCGTGCTCTTTAGGCAAATCTGTTTTTTATCGTAAAATCCTTTCGGGAACTTATGATAACTAACCTACGAAACCGATTCCGGGAACGCTGCAAGAGGGTGGTGCGCCATTCCAGACGACGCATTGGACGGTCGTTTTGCAGGCGGGCAATGCAGAGTCTGATGAAGTCGGCGCGGAAAGCGCTCGCCATTTTTAGTGAAACGTACTGGCCGCCGCTTTACACATTCGTTCGGCGTCGCGGCTATTCGCCGGCCGATGCGCAAGATATCGTCCAGGGTTTTTTCCAGCATTTACTTGAGCAAAACACGTTGAGCCGCGCAGATCGGGAAAAGGGGCGACTCCGCACGTTCCTGCTGGGTTCATTGCAAAATTATCTGCTGAAGCAACGCGAGCGCATGCGCGCGCTCAAACGCGGCGGTGGGCAACAGATTGTGTCGTTCGATGACCAGCTGATTGACGCCGAGGCGGCGATGCAGGCCACCTCTCATTTGAGCGATATCAATTCGTACGATATCGCGTGGGCATCCAGTATCGTGACACGGGCGTGGAAGAATGTGCGTGAAAGCTTTGCAGCCGAAAAGAAACGCGAATGGGTCGATGCGCTCAAGGCCATTCGCCGCCGGTGGAACATCGGCGCCGCCAAATCAGCAGGAAGTTGCAGAACGACTGGGGACGACGGTCGAAAACCTGCGCGTCTGGCTTTCGCGCTTGCGTCAACGGTATCGCCACGCATTGCGAGCCGAAGTGGCGAGCACGGTGTCGGATCCGAAGGATATCGACGATGAGCTGCACTATGTGTATCGAGTTTTGACCGCATGAACGTCGTTGATCCTCAAAAGCACGCGGCTCGGGTTTGTGCTACGTGCGGCCAGGCCCATCACCTATGCTGGATCGGAGGGCGAATGTGCGCGTTGCCTGGTCAGCTTTGGCTTTCTTGCCGAAGACGACGAAGCCGAGCGACGAAGCCAGGGTAATCAAGTCAGACTTGGTCCATTGCGTTATGCTCACTTCGAAGTCGAAGTAAATGCCGACGGCTTCCCTGTCATACTCGGCTCCGGGGCAATGGCGGTCACATATCGTGCTCGCGACACTGTTCTCAATTCGACGGTCGCGCTCAAAGTCATCAGTCGAAAGTTGGCGGAAGATCCCACTGCTCGTGCGCGATTTCTGCGGGAAGCCCGCGCGGCCGCGCAGATTCATCATCCGAACGTTGCGCGAGTAACTCATTACGGTGAGCAGGATGGGGAATGCTTTTATGCGATGGAGCTTGTCCATGGTGAAACGCTCGAAGCAGCGAGTACGACGCGACGGGTCCACTTCCTTTAAGCCTCGCGCTTGAAGTAGTAGAGCAAACAGCGCGCGGCCTGGCCGCTGGAGAGGAATGCGGAGTTATTCACCGTGACCTGAAGCCATCGAACTTGATGATCGAGTCACACGCAGGCGATCAGCTATTGGTCAAGATAATCGATTACGGGGTGGCGAAAGTTATCGCTGCACAACCCGGGACGCGACTTTTCGAACGCAAGCAGGCTTCATCGGAACTCCTGCGTTCGCCAGTCCGGAGCAATTCGATGAAGCGGGCCACGCAGCAGATCGATACACGTTCGGATATCTACTCGTTAGGCGTGACCTTCTGGTACCTGCTTACAGCCCAAATGCCTTTTGCCGGCCGCTCGATTGAGGAAATTCGGGCAAAGCAAGCGGAGCAACTTCCGCTGAAGCAGCTGAAGAGTGCACACGTCCCGCTCGAATGCGTCACGTTGTTGAAGTCGGTGTTAGCTCTCGACCCGGCAAAGCGACCGCAAACCGCGCGCGACCTACTTACAAAGATTCACCGCTGCTACGTCCGTTTTGAGCCTGCTGCGCGCCGGCGGCGAAAACGTCTCGTTGTTGCTTCCGCAGGGCTTGCGCTCGCACTCGCTGTTGCCTTAGTCGCGAGTCTTCGTTTATCAACGCACCGCCTCCGCTTCTGAACTGGATCGAGCGATCGCGGTTCTTCCCTTCGAAAATCTAAGTTCAAACGCAGAAGACAAGTTTTTCGCGATCGGTATTCAGGATGAAATTCTGACCAAGCTGGCCACTCTGGCTGATCTGAAGGTCATCGCGCGCACGTCCACGGAGAGCTACCAAAGCAAACCTGTCGATCTAAGAACCGTTGGCCGGCAACTTAGCGTGGGCAGAGTGTCTGGAAGGATCTCTCCAAAGATCAGCCGACAAGGTTCGCGTGAATGTGCAGCTGATCGATACACGCACCAACGCTCACCTTTGGGCCAGCAGTTACGACCGCAAGCTGGATGATGTCTTTGCCGTCGAGACCGACGTAGCCAATGCGATCGCACAACAACTGGATGCGAAGCTCGTGCAAAAAATTAGCACGCAAGCGCCGACGGCAATTACGGCTGCTTACAATGCTTATCTGCGTGGCGTTGGTATCGAGCAAAGTCAACCCGGTGGCTCCTCCTTTGAGGACGCTGCCAAGACTTATGCGGAAGCCGTCCAACTCGATCCGAATTTTGCCCTAGCTTGGGCCAGACTCAGCATTGTTCGGAGTTTTCTTTACTACCACGGCGTCGAGCCGAACGTGAATTCGGCGGCGGCGGTTAAGGAGGCTGCAGATCGCGCGATCGCACTGGCGCCAGAACTGGGCGAAGCATGGTTGGCCCAAGGCACGTATCGCTCCCGAGTGTTGAACGATCCCGCTGCGGCGCTGCAAGCCTATCGCGAAGCTGAAAAGCGTTTGCCCAATAGCGCGCTGGTTAACGAATACATGGCTTACGCGGAGCGTCGCCTCGGTCGTTGGAGAGAAGCAGAAGCTCATCTGGCGCGGGCAATCGAGCTTGACCCACGCAATGCTCGGCTTTGGACCAATGCTGCCAACGATATATTTTGGCCGTTAGGCCGAGCGGCAGAGGCAGAGGCAGCATATGATCGCGCCCTAGAGATTTCGCCCAACGATGAGTTCGTTATCGCGCTCAAGGCTGAGCAATACCAACAGGAAGGTCGGTTAGATAAAGCCGCCAAAGAGCTTGCCCGTATCCCCAAGGATTCTACCGATAAAACGGTTCTTATACATCGCGTGGATCAGGCGGTTTTAGAACGTAACTTCGACGAAGCAATCTTCTGGGCTAATAAGGCAACAAGCTCTCCCAGTCCAGGACAAGCGCTCAACACCCAAGACATCTTTGCCCTCGTGCTTCAGGGATATTGTCAGCTCTGGGCGGGCCGAAATGAGGAAGCGCGCGTCACGTTTGAGGTTGTTATTCAGGAAGTTGCGCCTGGGGGTGTTCTCCCCGCCCCGCCGATTCTCGGAGCGAGGCTTTACCTTGCCGCCGCGTATGCCGGGCTCGGCGACAAATCGAATGCGCACGAGCAGGCGAGGCGAGGTGTTGCCGAGTACGAGAACGACGCTCTATTCAAGCCAATCGCCGAATCTTTTCGCGCAAAAGCTCTGGCGCAATTGGGTGAAGTCGATGCAGCGATTGACGCGCTTCCGCACCTGCTTGAGGTGCCGGGCGGAATTCACCCGGGCGAACTTCGATACTCACCTTACTGGGACCCGTTGCGCAAGGATCCAAGGTTTGAAGAATTACTGAAGAAGCCGCCGGCCGTTCGTTACTAAGGCGGACGAGCCAACCAGTGGCGGTTTGGGCAGCCGCTGTTACCTAACAACGCTCGGGAGACCGCCGCTCCTCGGCACGCAAAAAGTCTGAACTTTTTCTGAAATGTCCTCATTCAAACTCGGGAAATAGAAGTGTCACACAACACACAATGAAAGCTAACGACGCTGACATCTCAGAGGGAACCCAACTTGAGTTGGCGACCGGTGTTCTGAAGCAGGCCGCTCAACGGGAGTTGGCAACCGGTGTGCTCAAACAGGCCGCACAGGATTTGCGACGGTTCCGCGGCGCAACGAGCAAGATCGAGCGAGAACTTTACCTCGATGCTTATCGCTGGCTCACAGTCGATGAATGCTCTTCGCCGTTTTCATTCCTAAATGTTTGTCAATTATTGAACCTAGCACCGGATAACGTCCGTCAGGAATTGATCGGCGACCCGTCGTTGGGCGCTTTGAGTTATTGGACGCGATCCTATGGGCGCGCCGCGAGACGGTTTGCGAGTTCACTTAGGCAGTTCTTCGTGAGCGAGGGCAAAGGCGAGTATGCCTATTAACTATGCTGAGGCAAGAAACATGGTCTTTCACAACGCTCCCTCTGTGGGTCGATGATGCGTGCATGAAAACATTAACTAGCATCCCTCCTCGGTCCGCTCAGCGAGAACATTTCGCTCGTCCGAGTAATCCGACCCTTGTCGGGCAATGGCAACGCGGGTTCGAGACGATGTCGCGACAAGCACAATGGAAATTGCATTTAACGTTCGCGCATTCGTCGGCACCGGCACTTCCAACAGTTAACCAGTAATACGGCCATGATCACGATGTCGATCCTTTGGATTTTAGTTCTCGGGCCGCTCGGCTTCAACGCCGGAGATCCTAACGAAAGGAGACGATCAGCATGAAAACATTAAATTCCAGCCACCGTAATGTCGCCAGATCGCGACGCTGGTTTCGCCGGACTCGCCGCCGGTATGATGCCATGCTCGTGCTGAACATGTCGATCTTTAACAGGGGACGCGGATGGAATCATCTCATCACTCCGTTTCCTGAACGCGAGAATGTTTGGTCAACATGAAAATGCCCGAAGCATACCTGCAACTACGGCGTGACATTCACGATGCACTCCGAGCGCAACATCCGGAGTGGATTCAGGCGAATGGCGACTGCCCAATCGGCGATTGGTACGACGAACGTTTTTCGGAGCTGCTCTGGCATGACGCACGAACGCGCTCGGCGATTGCAGGTCGTGGCGCTGGAAAAACTTCGTGGCGCATTCAAGGAGGACGTGGCCGGGTCGAAGCCGAGCTTCTCGGCGCAGCTTAATACGACATGAACACGCTCGCTTTTCTCCTCAACGTCATCGCACCGGGCGGTGAACCAGCGCTGCGCATCGCTTTCACCATCGCGCTGCTTCTTATCTTCGGCGCCGGCGCCTTCATTTACCGCCGGCGCGATCAATTGTTCGGGCGCGATGCGGAAGTCGAGGGCGACACGCCGGTCGTCAGGCATAATCGCATGGAAGAAATAGTCCTGGTGTTGGGCGCGCTGGCGGTCGTCGTAGTCAGCATTCTGTATCAGCTCTGGTTCGGCTAACGGACAGCTATGCAAATCACAAACAACAGTCCAAACGCACGGCCCGGCCGTCACAAATCTAGCAGTCTGGTTCGTCATTCTTAGCCCAGTGCTCGGCTTCGTCATCTGCGCCCTGGATGCATGGCTGATGAGTTAACCCGATTCGCTTCATCATAAGTCATGAGCTGCAACGGACCGAAGAAGACCAGGATCGTTATTGCCGGCGGCGGGTTTGCGGGGCTTTATGCCGCGAAGTATTTCGACAACCATCTGGGGCGGCGATCGGACATCGAAGTGACGCTGATCAGTCGCGAGAACTTTATTCTCTTTACCCCGATGCTGCACGAAGTGGCTGCGGGGGACCTTTCGCCAGGTGACATAGTCAATCCGCTGCGGCGCATTCTTCGTCATGTCAACGTCATCCAAGCTGATATTCAAGACATAGACCTAACGACAAAAAAGATTCATTGTCTGGCTGGTCTGCGCGACATCGACTTGGAGTTCGAGTTTGATCATCTACTGCTCGCGCTCGGTTCGGAAACAAATTTTTTCGACTTGCAGGGCGTACGCGATTGGGCCGTGACGATGAAAAACCTTAGCGACGCAGCACTATTGCGTAACCGAATGGTCGCTCTCTTGGAAGATGCCTGCGTGCGGACGGACGAGCCAGAACGGCGTCAATTGCTGACGTTCGTTACTGCAGGGGGAGGCTTTTCCGGTGCGGAGACGACCGGCGCGGTAAATGACTTCGTGAGGGAAACAGCGAAGTTTTATCCCGCGTTGAAGGAAGATCTGATTCGCGTCGTTGTGGTTCACCCGGGCAAGTTTCTGCTGCCTGAACTGGGAGAAGACCTGGGTCGCTACGCCGAAAGCAAGCTGAAGAAACGGAAGGTGGAAATCATCAAAGGCGTCAGCGTAACGAGTTACGATGGTTCAGTAGTTACACTCACTGACGGCACATCTATTCCGGCAGCGACACTTATCTGGACAGCGGGAGCAAAACCCAGCGCCGTCATTGAAGGCTTACCGTGCGAGAAACAACGTGGCCGCCTTCTGGTCGACGAATGCCTCGCTGTCACAGGAGTTCCTGGCTTATGGGCAGTAGGCGATTGTGCCGCAGTGCCGGATGGAACAGGTGGCTTCTATCCGCCGACGGGGCAACATGGCATGCGAGAGGCAGTAGCTGCCGCCAAGAACATCGCGCGTGCTGTCGCTGGCGAGCCGTCGAGGCCGTTTCGCTATAACACAATGGGGATGCTAGCCAGCATTGGTCACCATGCCGGTGTAGCTATGCTTTTTGGCGTCAAATTCTCCGGCTTTATCGCCTGGTGGATGTGGCGCAGCGTGTATCTGGCTAAGCTTCCAAGGCTAGCCAAAAAACTCCGCGTGGTGATGGATTGGACGCTGGATCTTTTCTTCGGCAGAGATATCGAGCAGATCATCACGCTGCGCGACATCGAAGCGCTAACTGAGCAGATCGGTCGAGTTCGAGCGCACAGGAACCGAATACCTGCATCTGTCGAAGCAAAGAAATCGCCCCAACAAGCCATGATACAACCACAAAGCGATTCCTCTTCGTTTCCGACATCCGCTTAACGTATTCGGCGAGGCGTGCCGTCGCGAACTAAAAGCGGATGCGCACGGCTGTCTAGTCGCGCTATCCTTCAGGGGAAAGGAAGTTGGCCACCGCTTCCCTGGCACACTGGCAGAACTTCTCCGCTGCCGGCGTTCGGCCGCAAAGTCGCCTTATGGTCTGAGTTCCACGCTAAAGTGCGGCATGCCTCGGAGATATGCTGAGGCAAGGAACAGAGTCTTTCATAACCGACAGTTCCGGACGGATGGTATCGGCATCAAAACTTTAACTAAAAGGAGCCATAACATGAGCGAAAGCGATTACGGGGATTGAGCGCACACCGACGAACGAAGCCTCACCTCGTTCAGGCTTATGCCATGTTTGTCGGGAAATCGCGGCAATGCGGACGAGAAACACTCGCGCACTACAGAAATCGCGTTTCGCGTTTGTGCGTTGGATGTCCGGCCGACATCGCGTGGGAACTCCCAGAGCAGAATCTATGAACGCAATCCGAATGCACAGTTACGGCGGACCGGAAGTCTTGCGGTACGAAGATGCGCCATGCCCACGAGTAAAAAACGGCGAAGTGCTCGTCCGGGTTCATGCCGCTGGTGTGAACCCGCTCGATTGGAAAGTGCGCGCCGGTAATCTCAATGGCTTCATCCAGCACAAGCTTCCGCTGATTCCCGGCTGGGACGTATCGGGTGTGGTGGAGAAAATCGGCCCCGGTGTCTCGCGATTCAAAAAAGGCGACGAAGTCTTCGCCATGGCTGATCCGACGCGCGATGGCGCTTATGCAGATTACGTCGCGGTTCACGGAACGGCGCTTGCGATAAAACCTAAGTCGCTTCATCACGTGCGTGCCGCGGCTACGCCTATGTCGGCGCTTGCAGCGTGGCGATCATTGTTCGATCTCGGCCAGCTGCAAGCTGGACAACGCATTCTAATTCACGGCGGCAGCGGCAGTGTCGGGCATTTCGCTGTGCAATTTGCAAAGTGGAAAGGCGCCTACGTCATCGCGACGGCGTCAACGAACAACCAGGAATTGCTGCGTAAGCTTGGTGCCGATGAAACCATCGATTACACGATTCAAAAGTTCGAAAATGTCGCTCACAAGATCGACATCGTCCTCGATACAATTGGCGGTGAGACGCAGGAACGCTCGTGGCTGGTGCTGAAGCAAGGCGGCGCTCTGATTTCGTTAGTCCAATCGCCATCGGAAGAAAAAGTCAACCAGTTCGGCGTGCGCGGAATTATGTGCAGCGTTCAGCCTAACGCGGCGCGACTAAGTGCGATCGCGAACCTTATCGACTCCGCGAAGTTTACGCCAGCCATCGATCGCATTCTGCCATTAAGCGAAGCGCGTCGTGCGCATGAGCTTAGTCAAAACGGTCACGCACGCGGGAAGATCGTCCTCCGTGTGAAGAACGTTCAGCCATGATTAGCATGACGGTTCGCCTACGGCCGTCGGCTACCGAATCGCGCTGAATGCTTCTTTCGCGCACTGGTAGAACTTCTCCGAGGCTGGACTGAGTCTTCCTTTCCGCGTTATGATTCCGATGGCGACGCGCTTCGGCTCAGGCGTAAGACGCAAAAACTTTATCCGATCGCTAAACGCATAACTGAACGCATCTGAAGCGATGGCTACTCCCGTGCCGGCGTCGACCGCGGAGAAAACACCGGCCCAACCGTCATGCTCCTCGACGACGCGCGGTTTATTATTCAGTTTGGCGAAGATGGCAGCGAGGTATGCCCGGTGTTGAGGATACTCCTCGTGCATCAGTCCAATGAAAGGTTCCCGCACCGCCTCAGCCAAGGAAACGGACTGGCGTCGCGCGAACGGATGATTACATGAAACGGCGAGACAAACCCGCGCGGTCAGTAACAGTTCAAAGCGGAACTCACGGAGCCAATTTCCCGTGAGCGGAGGAACGATGATCGCAAGCTGCAGCCGACCATCGGACACTCCGGCCATCTCCTTCTCTACCGCCCAGTCGTGCAGCTTCACTCGTACGTTTGGCACTGCTTTTTGATAATCGCGGAGAAGGCCGGGCATGACCCGCCCTGTCGCGAGCGGAAAATCCCCGACGTGCAGTTCGGTTTCCCGCTTGCCGCCGATGGCGCTGTGCTTTTAGCACTGCCTCGTTGGTGTGCTTCAGGATCGCGCGCGCTTCATCGAGAAAAGCGCGGCCTGCGTCGGTCAAGCGAACCGATTTGGCGGTGCGTTCGAGTAGCTGCACGCCGACCTCATCTTCGAGATCGCGGATTTGCCGGCTCAATGACGGCTGCGCGACATGCAGTCGCTGCGTCGCAGCGCGCGAGACGTTTTCCATCTCGGCCACGGCGACAAAGTAGCGCAAATGCCGCAGTTCCACCGTTGTCAGTATGCTTGCGAGAGATGCTCAGGCAACTATCAAAGTCTTTCACAGTGTAGCGCTGCGATCTGATAGTTCTCTCATGAAAAACGAGGCACAGCGAAGTCGAAAGCAAGATGCGCAGAAAGCCTCAAGTTTCATGAAATGTCGACGCCGAAATCCGAGAGATAGAGATGAAACAACCTTTGCAACGAATGAAATCAATCACCTTAGTCACGTGCGGGCTGATCGTTCTGCGCGTGCAGGAGCAAACCTCAGTAGGAAGGACAAAAGTATGATTACCGTCACAGCTTTAGCATTGCTTATCTACTTGTTTGGCGGATACGCCGATTACGAAAGGAGCCAAAAAAATGAATGCACTAAATCGTAAGGAAAATAATCCCGATCCAAGCCGCAGGCTCCGCAGATGGTTTCCGTCGCGGCGGCGTCGACACGATCCGTGGCTCGCTTTCAACATGTCCACTTTTACCTTCGACGGCCAGCCCCTCCCTGGCTTCAATCGGTTCGCCAGCCATGAGAACATATGGCGTTAGCTGGGCGTTCGCGCGCCGGGCTGGCGCCAAAAGATGCGCCAAGATTCGCAATTTCCGCAGAGCAATTTCGGGTTACCGCTGAGAACGTCGAGCAATGCAAACGCAAACAAACCGCGCCACGGCTCCCAACATGAACACAACGTCTAAAACTGAAACAGAATCGATATCCAAAATCGCACCACCGCAAAAATCATCAGTGATCGAAATCACGAGAACTTCGAATCTCCACGCCCGGCCAATGGCCCGGAGCGCTTGCCGCTCGATGCCACGTCACCTGTCTAGTTCACCCAACGAGTAATCAACGGAGATAGCACTCATGCCATTTGATAAATTTTTGGACATCCAAACTATCACGGAAGCGCGACGAAAGGCGATCCAGCAGTCTTTGCGAACCATCAACGCTGACGAGCTAAAGAACATTTCTCGCGACCAGCTCGCTGAGTTCGAAGGTGATCCATGGCAAGAAAACTTCTTGCGGATCATCGCGGAACGTCCGCAGGGAAGCTTCTACTGTGCGGTCGTTCCCGAAGGCGCAACCGTCCTTTATTGCCGTGAAGAAGACACAGGTGTCTGGATCCTGCCCGGCGGCGGGATGGGCCCGCTGGAAGAGAGCGGGAAACGCCTGCTGAGGGAAGCCATCGGACTTCCTCTTTCCGGCAGGAATGAAATATGACCTTCTCAGACCAACAAAGATACTGAATTAGGAAAATGAAGACCCTGACCAAAGGATTGCCGCTGACTGGCCGCGCTGCTGCTCGCAATTTGCGGCGGTTGTTCCCGCAAGGCGGAGCAAGTCGCCCCACCTACGCCCGAAGTCCTGGTCACAACGGTCATGCCAAAGGATGTCCCCGTCTTGAAAGAAGCGGTCGCGACGCTGGAGGGTTTCATTACCGCCAATATTAACGCGCAGGTGCAGGGCTACATTATCTCGCGCGACTACAAGGAAGGCAGCGTAGTTAAAAAAGGAGATCTGCTTTTTCAAATTGATCCGCGCCCCTTTCAGGCAACCCTGGATCAGGCGAAGGGACAACTGGCTGTCGCGCAATCGAACCAGACTAAGGCCGACGCCGATGTGAAGCGCGCGATAAAGCTTTTCCAGGAGAAAGTCCTCAGCGATCAGGAACGCGATACCTACATCAATTCTGCGTCATCGACGAAGGCTAATGTGCAAGCCGCGCAAGCCGCGGTCAGACAAGCCGAGGTGAACCTTGGTTATACAAAGATCATCGCCCCGATCGATGGCATTGTGGGAATAGCTACCGCCCACGTAGGTGACCTCGTAGGCCCCGGGACTGGACCACTAACAACCATTTCCCAAGTCGATCCGATCAAGGCGGCTGTGAACGTAGGCGAGCAGTCGTTCACGGAATTCATCACTGATCATCCCGATCCAGATGAACGGGAACGTTACCTGCAACGACTCGAATTCGACCTACGTCTCGCGGATGGAAACCTCTATCCGCACAAAGGAAAATTTTATGCAGAGGATCGGAACCTCGACACAAAGACCGGCTCCATTCGCATGGAGTTTACCTTTCCCAATCCGGGAAACCGTTTACGGCCGGGCCAGTTTGGGAAGGTGCGGGCGGTAGTCAAAGTTGCGAAAGGCGCTCTGGTAATTCCGGAACAAGCAGTGACTGAACTCCAGGGCAACCGGCTAGTCGGCGTGGTAGATAGCGAGAACAAAATAGCTATGCGCCCGGTGAAACTGGGTGAGCGCTCCGGCGGGATGTGGCAGGTAATTGAAGGTTTAAAACCGGGCGAGAAGGTCGTCGTGCAAGGGCTGCTAAAGGTTCGTCCTGGTAGCCCTGTTACAGTCAAAGAGTGGACGCCACCGGCAGAAGGAGTGGCGTCCACAGACTCTCCTCCAGCAAAGAACCCCTAAACCATGTCCGAGTTCTTCATCAGGCGGCCGATTGTCGCGATTGTCATCGCAATCTTGATGGTGATTGTCGGCGCGATTTGCCTCATTGGGTTACCGATCGCGCAGTATCCGAACATCGCCCCGCCGGAGATTCAAATCCTGACTCACTACACCGGTGCGGACGCGTTGACGATTGAGCAATCGGTCGCGGCGCCCATCGAGCAGAGGATGAGTGGCGTCGATAACATGAACTACATGTATTCGATCAACGCTAACAACGGCGACATGCGGATGATCGTGGACTTTGATGTCGCGACCGAACCGAACACCGATCAGATCCTGACGCAACTGCGCGTTTCCCAGGCGCAATCGCAGTTACCTCAGGACGTAAACGCCTATGGCGTGACCACCTCGAAGTCGGCCGCTTCGCCATTGATGGTCATTGGACTTACCTCACCGAACAAGACCTACGACAAGATCTTTCTGGCTAACTACGCCTACATCAATCTCGTCGATGAGCTATTACGCCTGCCGGGTATCGGGATCGTGCAGGTATACGGAGCGGGTCAGTACGCGATGCGGCTTTGGGTAAAGCCCGACCAACTGGCGAAGTTAGGTATCACGGTGCCGGAGATCATCGGTGCAATTCAGAAACAGAATAACGTGAATCCAGCGGGCCAGATCGGCGGCAAGCCCATGGAGAAACGTCAGAACTTTACTTATACCGTACGCGCCCAAGGCCGGCTAAGCACGCCAGAAGAGTTTGGCAACATTGTCATCCGGGCAAACTCAGACGGCTCATTCGTGCGAGTGAAGGATGTGGCGCGTATCGAGCTGGGTGCGCAGACTTACAACCTGGAAAGCCGGCTGAACGGTCAACCAGCCGCGGCGATCGGTCTGTATCAGCTACCGGGTAGTAACGCCGTGCAAGCTTCGGACGCTGTTCGCGCATTTATGAAGGAAGCAAAGCAGCGCTTTCCCGCGGACATGGATTACGCCATCTCGCTCGACCAGACGGATTCCGTGCGCGAAGGGATGCGCGAGATCGTTAAGACATTGGTGGAGGCGATCCTGTTCGTGGTTATTGTCGTATTCATCTTTCTACAAGGTTGGCGCGCAACTCTTATTCCGCTCTGCGCCGTGCCGGTTTCACTGGTTGGAACGTTTGTATTCTTTCCCTTATTCGGCTTCTCGATCAATACGCTTTCGCTTTTCGGACTAATACTGGCCATAGGCCTGGTGGTCGATGATGCCATTGTCGTGGTCGAAGCCGTCGAGCATCACATAGAACATGGCATGGCGCCACGCGAAGCCACATCGCTGGCGATGCGTCAGGTGACCGGGCCAGTGATAGGCGTTGCCTGTGTGCTTGCGGCGGTCTTTATACCTACGGTGTTTCTTCCTGGGATCACCGGGAGATTATACCAGCAGTTTGCAATAACTATTGCAGTTGCGGTTATGATTTCCGCCTTTAATGCACTTTCGCTAAGTCCAGCGCTTTCCGCGCTCTTGCTTCGTCCGCGCAAGAAAGCCCGTGGACCGCTCGGTTGGTTCTTTGGCGGCTTTAATCGCGTCTTTAGCAGCGTAACGAATGGTTACGTCAATTGGTCGCGCCATGCCATTCGAAAGAGTGCGCTCAGTCTTGGATTGCTCGCGCTCTTTTTTGTGGGTGCCGGATGGTTCGGCGGGAAGCTGCCGCGAAGCTTCCTTCCCGAAGAAGACCAGGGCTACGTTTATTTGGCGCTACAATTACCCGACGCCGCGTCGCTCGACCGCACCGATGAGGCGGCGCGTAAGATCGAAGACGTTCTCAGTAAGATACCGGGCATCAAATACACCACGACTGTCGTCGGGTTCAGCCTTCTTAGCATCGTTCAGGATACTTACAGCGCCTTCTTCTTCGTCACCCTGCAGCCGTGGGAGGAGCGAAAGAAGCCGGAGGAACAATACGAGGCAATTAAGCTGCGGATAAACAAGGAGTTGGCCGGTTTTACCGACGGGATTGCTTTTGCCTTTCCGCCACCTGCTATTCCCGGCGTAGGTACCTCCGGCGGGTTTACCTTTCTCTTGCAAGACCGTGCCGGGAAAGACATTGGGTTTCTTGCCGATAATTTACAGAAGTTCATGGCCGCCGCGCAAAAACGTCCGGAACTTGCCGGACTCTTCTCGACGTTTCTGCCTAACGTGCCGCAGCTTTTTGTGGATGTCGATCGCGACAAGGTGCTCAAGCAAGGTATCGACATAGGTGAGGTCTATCAAACACTACAGACCTTTATGGGTGGTTATTTTGTTAACTACTTCAACCGCTTCGGACGGACCTGGCAAACCTACATCGAAGCGGAAGGCGATTACCGCGACGACCCGAAGAATATAGGTCAGTTCTATGTTCGCAATTCGAACAACGACCCCGTTCCACTCGATGCCCTGGCCACGATCAAGAACATCAACGGACCGGAATTCACCTTGCGCTTCAACGAGTATCGCTCGGCGCAAATCAATGGTGTCGCGGCGCCGGGCTATAGCTCGTCGCAAGCCATGAAGGCGTTGGAAGAGACCTTCCAGCAAACCATGCCGCCGGAAATGGGATTTAACTATATGGGCATGTCATTCCAGGAAAAGAAAGCAGAGAAAGGTGTTTCGTCGATCGCCGTCTTCGGCCTCTCGCTCGTCTTTGTTTTCCTTATTCTGGCTGCCCTTTACGAAAGCTGGTCTTTGCCATTTAGCGTTTTGCTTAGCACACCGGTTGCAGTGTTCGGCGCGTTCCTAACTCTTTTCCTGCGGCACATGGAAAACGATGTTTATGTGCAGATAGGTCTTGTCATGCTTATTGGTCTGGCAGCTAAGAACGCGATCTTAATCGTGGAGTTTGCCAAGGCCGAATACGAAAAGGGCAAACCGCTTATCGACGCTGCGCTGGAAGGTGCGCAGCTGCGGCTGCGACCCATCCTTATGACTTCTTTTGCCTTTATCTGTGGCTGCCTGCCCTTGTGGTTTGCCAGTGGCTCCGGAGCGGTGGCGCGTCGTGTTCTCGGTTCAACAGTTATCGGCGGAATGATCGCCGCCTCAGGGATTGCGATCTTTCTCATCCCAGTAACCTTCTACGTGGTGGAGCGACTCTCTTCACGCGGGCACGCCGCCGCTCCAGCACCACAGCAGCAACCACAGGCCACGCCAGCCACAGTGCTTCCGTCATGAGGAGTTCAGTTATACGAAAGATCGGCAGAACGCTGCATAAGCGACGTATCAGAACAACAATGCCTCAAGAACAGCAACGAAGAATCCGTTGCGCCGGATGACCATGAGTGAACCTGTGAACCAAGTTTTTCCGATCGTTTACCTGGCAAGACACGGGGAAACTGCGTGGACGCTCTCGGGCCAATACACAGGACTTACCGACCTGCCGCTGACAGAACGTGGCGAGCGCAATGCGCGCCGGCTCGACGAAAGATTGCGTGGATTGAGTTTTACCAAGGTGTTTACCAGCCCGTTGCAGCGTGCCCGGCGCACCTGCGAGTTGGCCGGCTTTGGAGCCGTGGCTGAAACCGACCCGGACTTGGTCGAATGGAATTATGGCGATTACGAGGGGCGACGCACTGCCGAAATCCGGGCGAAGCGCCCCGGCTGGGAACTGTTCCGCGACGGCTGCCCAGGAGGGGAATCGCCAGTCCAGGCCGCTGCGCGTGCCGATCGCGTGGTGAGCCGCATTCGCGCGGTGCCGGGAAATGTGCTGCTTTTTTCCAGCGGGCATTTCATTCGGGTGCTTGCAACGCGCTGGATTGGACTTGAAGTGACGGCCAATGCGAGGCTGTTTTTGCTGAGCACAGCAAGCCTGAGTGCAGTGGGCTACGACAAAGAGTTGTCCCGGCCGGTGATCCGATTGTGGAATGACACACATCATGTTAGCGACTAACACAGGCAGCTATAGCCCCGGAGCCGTAACGCCAGAAACGAAAATTAAGGTTCTGGTTTGTAACGCTGGCTCCAGCAGCCTCAAATTCAGCCTCTTCGATGCAGAAGACGAGACGTTACTCGCCAACGGGAGCATCGATTGGCTCATAAAACCCGCGCGACTAGCTTTTCGCAGAGCAAACGAGCCGGAAATCCGCAAGGAGTTGAAGCTGGAGAAACATGCTGATGCCGTGACTCGAATCCTCGATTATTTGCAAGCTGGCTCATCGGCGCCGCTGCAAAGTCCGGAAGACCTGCGAGCTGTAGGACATCGCGTTGTCCATGGCGGAGACCGTTACAGCTCTGCCGTGCGGATCACTGCGGAAGTTAAGCGGAAAATCGAAGAACTGACAGAGCTGGCACCGCTCCACAACCCAGCCAGTTTAGAGGGCATTAACGCGGTCGAGCAAGTCCTGCCAAAGGTTCCACAGGTAGCGGCATTCGACACTGCATTTCATGCAACGTTGTCTGAGGCTGCTCGAACCTATCCGCTGCCGCAAAAGTGGACACAAGAATGGGGCATCCGCCGTTACGGCTTTCACGGACTGAGCCATTCTTACTGCAGCACCGAGGCGGCGAAGAGACTCGGTCGGCGAGGTTTGCGGCTTGTTATTGCACACCTGGGGAACGGCGCATCGGTGTCTGCGGTCTGCGATGGTGTGTGCGTTGATACCTCAATGGGCTTTACACCGTTGGAGGGGCTGATGATGGCTACGCGCAGCGGGACCGTTGACCCGGGGATACTTATTTACTTGTTACGGCACAAGGGACTGGACGTAAACGCGCTCGACAAAGCACTGAACCACGAATCCGGTTTGCTCGGCATCTCGGGCTTCTCTTCCGATATGCGGCAGGTTCTGTCGGAAGTGCCACACAATCCGGACGCTGAACTCGCCGTCGACGTCTATGTCCATTATATCGTCAAAACAATCGGCGCCATGGCGGCGACCTTGGGCGGGATCGATGCTTTAGTCTTTACTGCGGGTGTAGGCGAAGGTTCGCCGGAAATCCGGAAACGGGTTTGCGAAAAGCTTAAGTACTTAGGTCTGGAACTCGATCGAGCCGCTAACGAAACCTGCAAGCCGGACGCTGACA
>CAWIJH010000005.1:0-165386 GCA_963836455.1 uncultured Verrucomicrobiae bacterium | reverse complement strand
GGCGGAACGAGCGAGGACCCGGGACCCGATCTCGCCAGCTATCCGCTCAGCCAGGTGCCCGACGAAGCAGCAACGCTCGTGCGCGCCCTGCTCTCGGCGGATCGTAACCAGCAGTATTTGCGTTCGCGGATGACTGAGGCGCAGCGCACGGCGACGAACGCTCGGGATTTTCGGCCATTCATAATCGCCGACGCCGACACAGGTCACGGCGGCGATCCACACGTGCGCAACCTGATCCGCCGCTTCGTGGAAGCCGGCGTTCCGGGCTACCACATCGAGGACCAACGTCCGGGCACCAAGAAGTGCGGCCATCAGGGCGGCAAAGTGCTTGTGGCGCAGGACGAGCAGAACAAGCGACTGAACGCGGCCCGTTTCCAGCTCGACGTCATGGGCGTTCCTGGCCTCATCGTCGCCCGCACCGACGCCGAAGCCGCCAACCTGATCGAAGGTCGCGGCGACGAACGGGATCAACCCTTCCTGGTTGGCGCGACCAACCCAAACGTGCCAGCCTACAAGCCCTGCTTCCTGGCGTTGATCCAGCATTTTCACGAGCTGGGAGTCGCTGAACTCACCGGCCATCTCCTGTACGCCATACCGGCCGGAGAGCACACCGTCGCCCGGGAATGGCTGGAGCGCCGGGGCATTCTGGCGCAGGCCGCCGAAGCCGTGGCGTCGTTGCGGGAGGGGAAAGAGACCTCGATCGACGCGATGTTCGACCGGATCACCGCGCGCTTCCTCGACGCCTGGGAGGACGACGCCGAACTGAACACCTTCGGGGAGGCGGTTGCCGAAGTGATCGAATTCCGGTCGAGCGAAGGTGAACCGGTCGAGACAAGTGTCGACGACTGGCGGCGCTTCGCCGCGCGCGCCTCGCTCTACGCCGCCCGCGAGAAGGCGCACGAACTCGGCGTCGACGTGGACTGGGACTGCGAGGCGGCCAGGACGCCCGAAGGGTACTACCAGGTGCGCGGCGGTATTCCATACGCCATCGCCAAGTCGCTTGCGGCGGCGCCCTTCGCCGACCTGCTCTGGATGGAGACCAAGACCGCCAACCTCGATGACGCGCGCAAGTTCGCGGAGGCGATTCACTCGGAGTTTCCCGACAAGATGCTCGCCTACAACCTCTCGCCGTCGTTCAGTTGGGACACCACCGGCATGAGCGACGAGGAAATGCGAAGCTTTCCCGAGGAACTCGGCAAGCTGGGCTTCGTCTTCAACTTCATCACCTACGGCGGTCACCAGATCGACGGCCTCGCCGCCGAGGAGTTCACCATGGCCCTCAAGCAGGACGGCATGCTCGCCCTCGCCCGCCTGCAACGAAAACTCCGTATGGTCGATTCTCCCTACGGCACACCCCAGACCCTCGCCGGCGGACCGCGCGCGGACGCCGCATTGGCCGCTACGTCCGGGCGCACGGCGACGACCATGGCAATGGGCAAGGGCTCGACCCAGCATCAGCACCTGATACAGACCGAGGTCCCCAAGAAGCTCCTTGAAGAGTGGCTGGCGATATGGATGCGGCACTATAAGCTCCCCGGCGGGGTCCGCGTCCAGATGCGGCCCCACCGCGCCGGCTCGGAGTTACTCGAACTCGGAGTCTACGACGAGGGGGAGGAGAAGCTAGCCAACGTCATCTTCGCCCCCATCCACGACCGACGTGGCCGCAGCATCCTCTCGGTGCGCGACCAGAACACTTTTGCGGACTCACTGCGCAAGAAGCGCCTAATGACCCTCGTCCATCTCTTTCTGGTGCACCGCTTCAAGGCGGACTCGGTGCACTACGTCACCCCCACCAAGGACAACCAGTACCAGGTCGAAAAGATGACGTCTCACGGCATCTTCAGCGAGGTCAACACCGAGGTCGGCCAAATCATCGTCGCCGACGTCAACCACCAGCGGATCTCCGAGTTTTTAGCGCCGGATCAGGAGGCATTGCGGAAGCTGATTCGCAAGGAGAGATAGCGGTTTCGGCGCTCGGCGATCAATCGAGATCGCCGGAACTGACGGAGACGGCCCATTGGACGCGGGTTTTCTCAGACGCGATGGAGGAACTTGTCCGGCGCCGCCTGTGATCTTTCGACGGCATCGCCGGGAGGTTAGCAACCCGCTAGAACTCGGAACCTTTGACCCGCTGTTCTGACCCGCTCCGAGCCCCAGACACAAACCTGCGCTGCAAACGGTCCTGAACAATCAGTAAAAGCCGCCCGGCCCGTCGCTAGGCTTAGTTGCTCAAGTCTATTTTCATTGCGAGCGTTGCGATAATTATGGCGGAGATTCTTGCGGCTGTGGTGTGGCTGATCGTGCGCTCGTGGGTTGTGCCGCTGGCGAAGCTGTCAGTGGCATGGTCTCGGATCTCGATGTTGATTCGCGACGAGTCTCAACTCGGCTTTCCACGTCCGCCTTTAAAAAGTTGGACGTTTAGGGGTGTGTAATCGAGCCGCCTGGCGCATTTTGGTAAGATCCGATGCCTGCGCCGACCGCACGCCGCGCGCCGGCGTGCCTACCAATTTTCACAACACAAAAATTTTCCTATGCCGACGCCTCGATTAGCTTCGCTTAAGCTGTCGTAAGGCCTGCGCGGATTACAGCGGAGATGAGGATTGTCGCCAGCGCGGTCTCATCGCGACGGTTCCGGAGTTGCTTCTGCGTGTTTTTGAAAGCGTAGCGCGTTAAGGCAACTGCTTCCCGAGGATCATCGGTCAATCGAGAAGCGAAGCTGTAAACGGCGGGATAATAACGAGCGACCAAATTATCAAAACGTGAGGTTTTCGCTTTCATTATCGGCTTCCTTTTCATTGGTCGCAGTCTCATTGGTTTCCGGTTCATCTCATTCTACGGGAATCGCAGAGCGAAGTTCTCACAATCCTGAACCAGGACGCCGTAAACGGTTGTCGTAGTGGCAAGTTTGATGGTCCTCACAGCCAGCTTGGACCGCGGGCGCGAATTGCCTTTGGAGGAATCGCCATGTTTAAACAATTCGCTACTTTTCTTATTGCTGCCCTCGCCTGCGGAATCCTCAACGCCCAGGAGCTCTCGCCGACGCATCTTCATCAACCCATACTCACTCCCCAAAACAGCGGCACTACCAACGGTCTGATCGCGGTTTGGCCGGTGAACCCGCAGGTGGTCTGGGCGTCCGGTCGTGCTGGCACATTCACCGTCACCACTGACGGCGGACAGACGTGGAGAGCCGGTGTCGTACCGGGCGCCGAAGCACTGCAATTCCGCGATGTGCAGGCCTTCAGCGCCAGTGTTGCTTATCTGATGTCGATTGGAACGAACCCAACAGATTTTCGCATCTACAAGACAGAGGACGGAGGCGCAACCTGGACGATTCAGTTTGAAAATCAGAATCCGAATGCTTTCTACGACGGCTTCGCGTTTTGGACGCCGCACCGGGGGATCGCACACAGTGACTCGGTGAATGGAGTATTCCCGGACCTACGCACCACCGACGGAACAACGTGGGAGGATATCAGTAACAATATGCCGCCAGCGTTGCCGGGCGAAGCCTCCTTCGCGTCGAGTGGTACATGCGTCTCGGCACAAGGCGGGAGGAACGCGTGGATTTGCACAGGTGGATCTGACATTGCCAGGGTGCTGGCCACCAGGGACGGAGGCGACACTTGGAACGCGTATAACACGCCTCTGATAAGTTCGCCTAGCGCGGGCGCGTTTACCGTTGATTTCCGTGATCCGTTTCGCGGGATTGTAGGCGGCGGTGATTTGGATCCCGCCGATCCGAATAACGCGCGCACCGCGGTTTCTAGCGATGGCGGTCAAACCTGGACTCTTACCAACCCTCCGCCGGTGACGGGAGCGATCTTTGGTCTGAGCTACGTGGGCCGAGCCGGCAACGCTCCCGGGGACAACCTTGGCCGCGCGGTGGTCATTACCGCAAATGACGGAGGAGCGGCATGGACTCCCGACGAGGGAACCACGTGGTTTGCCTTGCCCGGCGTAAGCGGCTTTTGGGCGGTCGCTTTTGCCACTCCCAAAGCCGGATGGCTCGTAGGCACTGATGGCCGCATTTTAAAGATCAGCTTCTAGCGGCCTAGGTCGTGCAGGCGACATTTGCCAAGCTGCGGCCCAGAGCCAGCGGCTGGCTCCTGCCGCCAGAGGTGCATGCTCTACTTGGAAATTTTTGAAGGACTCCTCAGGCCAGCGCTTCGATTCGATTTAACAAGTCTTTCTTGCTCGTGACTCCCGTGACTTGATCGCGCAGTTGACCGTTCTTGAAAAACAGCAGCGCCGGAATCGCGCGAATATTGTACTTGAGCGAAAGGCTCTGATTCTCGTCTACGTTAACTTTTGCGACCTTCACTGCGTCCGCTTTTTCGCGGGCAATCTCGTCCAGCAGTGGTGCGATCATTTTGCAGGGACCACACCATTCCGCCCAAAAATCGACGATCACAGGCTTGCCGTCCTGCGTTACTTCACGGTCAAAATTGGATTCATCGAGCTTAATTACAGAGGAATTATCCATAGCTTTAAGAAAGATAAGTCCAAATTTGAATAATCAAAATCAAAGCGGAAACGCCAAGCAGCAGCCACAACAGCGGCATTGGATTTTTCTCCTGTGTTGCCACAGCGATTGAAGCACGCTGGGCAGGTGCCACTTCGGGCATGGCGACAAGCGGTTGAGTCTTTTTCGTCTGAACCGCGGGGAGAGGGATGCGAACTGTCTCCTTTATCGGTCCCGACGACGGCAGATCCGGCGCGGGCATGACCGCGGCGTTTAACGGCACCGGGGGGGATTGTGGCGGCTGGAAAAATTGGGGGGGGCCTCCTTTTTGAACAGCAGATTGCGGTTCGGTTAAGATGTGCACAGGCGCCTCACGAACCGGCAATTGGATTCGCACCGTGTCACGCGATTTCGCATTTGGCTCCGGCGCTTTCTCCGCGACTCCCGGAGCTACGGGAATGCGGGTCGTTTCTTTTTTCGGTTCGTTTGGCTCGGTCATCTATCGAAACAATTACCAAGAAGTTTGCTCAGGGAAAAGACGGTTGTCACGTGTTAAGTACGCTTTGCCAAAAATCCCATTTTGTAAGCCGCCGACTCAGGCCAGCAGATCGTAGCCGCGGCTTTCCACGACCGTTCGCCGAACGAACTCGCCGACCGGAGCTTCTTTCGACAAAACGACGCGCGCGTCAACATCTGGGGCATCAGCTTCACTCCGCGCGACATGCGGCTGATCCACTAGTAATTTTAATTCTCTTCCGATTTTTTCACGAGCAATTTCATGCGCGATTTCCCGCTGAATCGACATCGCCATCCCGTAACGCGCGTTCTTAATTTTTACGGGAATCTGCCCTGGCATTTTCGCAGCCCGCGACCCTTCCTCCTGTGAATATTTGAATATTCCGAGGCGCTCGAATCGGATGCGTCGAATGAACTCGAGAAGACCGGCGAATTCCGCTTCGGTTTCGCCGGGGAATCCCACGATGAAAGTCGTACGTAACGAGACACCCGCAATTCCAATGCGCAGTCTTTGAATCAATTCTTCGATGTGCTGACGCGAAGTTTCCCGGCGCATGCGTCCCAACATCGTTTCGTCGATATGTTGTAAGGGAATATCGATGTAGCGCGCAACCTTGTCACACTCCGCGATGGTGTCGATCAGTTCGTCGCTCCAGTGCGCCGGGTGCGTGTAGAGCAGGCGCACCCAGAAGTCGCCCTCGATTTTTTGAATTTCGCGAAGAAGAGCGGCCAATGTTGGGCCATGTGAAGAGTCCACTGGTTGACGGGGTCCGGCCTTCGTTGTCCACAGGTCCATTCCGTAATAGGTAGTGTCCTGGCTGATCAAATTGACCTCGCGAACGCCCTCCCTGACCAGCCCTCGAATCTCGGCCAACACCGACTGTGGCGCGCGACTGCGGTGTTTGCCGCGCATTTGCGGAATCACGCAAAAACTGCACGGATGATTGCAGCCCTCGGCAATCTTTACGTAGGCGGAATGCGCGGGCGTAAGCCTGAAGCGCGGCGTGTCGTAATCCGGAATGTAAGTCGGGCGCGTTTCTGCGAACGCGAGACCAATATCGCTATTTGTCGCCTCTGACTTGTGCAACGCATGCGACCGATGCGTTACGAGTTTCTCCACGATTTCGCCAAGCAGCGCCACTTGATCCAATCCGATGAACGCATCAACCTCAGGCATTTCTTCTCGGAGCTCGCGCGCGAACCGTTGCGACATGCAGCCGCTGACGATGAGTTTTTGATCGGATCGCTTGTTCAAGCCGCGTTGCTGATGCGCCTCCAGAATCGCCTCGATTGATTCCTCCTTGGCTGAATCAATGAAAGCACAGGTGTTAACGACCAGGACGTCCGCGTCCTCCGCGCGCGAAGTGATTTCCATGCCACGCTGCAATACGCTGCCAAGCATGATCTCCGCGTCGACGAGGTTCTTCGCACAGCCAAGGCTGATCATGCCAACCTTTGGTTTACGGTAGTCGATCGCGGTCGTGATTGTCTTCATTTTGAATTGGGTTCAGCGTCTGTAACGCCGTAGCATCGCGAAGACGGGGCTGGGCGTTTTTTAATCTTCCGCCGCTACTAATTAACCGTCACGTCTTCGTCGTTGTCTCTCCAACACCTTTCCATTCTTTGTGATCTGGACGGCATCCGGATCGAGAACCCGAATCGAGACATGTTTGCCGCGGAATTCCACAGGACCATCTGCCGGGGAAACCCAGCGTTCGAAGGCGGGACTGCCGTCTTTGTCGCCCACAGTCACCTTAACGTAGGTGCGCTTAAGTGGCCGGATAGCAATGCGATTCTGTTCGCCTGATTCTGCGGGCGACGAATTCGTCGTTTCTTGCGGTGTCGCCACATCTTCGGCAGTCACGGGCTTCGCCCGACGCACCTCCGGTTCACTTGGCGCCGCGGAAGCAGCCAAAGCCTTACGGATTTCTGGTGGACCCGCTGACGCAACTGGCGAGGTTGCAGCTTGCGATGGCGCTTGCGGCGCGACTGTCACGGCGGACGCAACAGTGCCTGGTGACGCTGTCGTCGCCCCCGGTTGCCCAGCTTTGGGGCTTGGAACCGGCGACGCACTCGGTGACACCTGTGCCGTGGACTCGCCTTGTCCGGGCGCAAGCCGCCGCACATTAAGGATGAACTTCATTATGGAGAAGCCGATTACCAATACGAGCACGCCGAAGATGAGCGGCATCGGGGAGATCCGCTCGTGGCTGGTCGTAGTAGTGGTGGTACGGCGGCGCCGAACGACCGGAGCAGCAACCGGTTTCTGAGGACGATTTTCCTGCAGATAGGAGTAGCCGTCGACCGTCATACGCTCAGAATCTTCAAACGCGTCCAGATACGGCGTGACATCGACATCTAAAAATTTGCCGTAGATGAGAAGAAAACCTTTTGCATATGCAAGGCTGGGAAATTGGGAAAAATCATCCGCCTCAATCTCTGCCAGGCGCGCAGGGCGAATTTTCGTCATTCGGGCCGCTTCGTCGAGGGTAAGGTTCCTCGCGAGCCTCGCTTCTTGAAATTTTTTACCAAGCCCTTCTATCGTCATTGCGGAGAAAATAGCAGCTAAACGGCAGCATCGAGATCGACCAGAATCTCGCGTGGTTTGGCGCCTTCGCCGGGACCTAAAATACCGCGCTGCTCCAGAATATCAACGATTCGCGCGGCGCGCGTATAGCCGAGTCGCAGGCGGCGCTGAAGCAACGAAGTGGAGGCGCGTTTTTCCTGGCGAATGATCTCCAGGCATTTTTCGACCAACTCTTCGTCTTCATCTGTCACATCTTCCTCAGGCGTGGCGGCGGATTGTAGCTTCTCATGCATCGCCGTATCAAAAGCCGGTGGGCTTTGCGCGGAAACAAATTCGACCAGCCGGTGAATCTCATCATCTGTAACAAGAACGCCCTGTGCGCGAATCAGACGCGAAGCACTCGGCGGCAGGTAAAGCATATCGCCCTGGCCGAGCAATCGATCGGCTCCGTTTTCATCCAGAATTACGCGACTGTCGATTTTGGAAGCGACCTGAAATGCGATCCGGCTGGGAATATTCGCCTTGATCACACCGGTGATGACGTCTGCGCGAGGAGTTTGCGTAGCAACGATAATGTGAATACCGGCCGCGCGAGCCATTTGTGTGATGCGTGCGATACCACTTTCAACGTCTGCCGGCGCGGTTTGCATCAAATCCGCCAACTCATCGATGATGACAACGACATACGGCATCTTGTCAGGAATTTGCATCTCATCCTTTGTCGTCGAAGGCGCTGAGCCTGGATCTTCAGAAGATTCGTCTTCGTCACCGCGGTCAGCGCTCGCGGCTACAGGCCTCTTTCGCACATTAAAACCGACGATGTTGCGCACGCCAACGCGCGCAAAAATTCTGTAACGACGCTCCATCTCGTCGATTAGCCAACGCAAGGCGAGCATCACTTTTTTGGGATCGACAACGATCGGAAACGCAAGATGTGGCAGCGAACTATACGCCTGAAGCTCGACCATCTTCGGGTCAACAATCACCAGACGGAGCTCCTCGGGGGTGAAACGAAAGAGCATGCTGGCGATCAGCGCATTGATACAAACACTCTTGCCACTGCCAGTGGTACCCGCGACCAACAGATGCGGCATTTGCGCCAGGTCGGCAATGATCGTCTTGCCGTAAACATCTTTACCGAGCGCGAGCGGAATTTTTGCATTTCCCTTTGCTTCTTCCCAGTCGGATGACTGCAAAAGTTCGCGCAGTTTCACTGTTACTTTTCGGCTGTTCGCCAGTTCGATGCCCACCGTGTCTTTTCCGGGGATCGGCGCGAGGATATTGATTCGTTCCGCGCGCGTCGCTCGAGCGAGGTCCCGCTCGAGGCTTACAATCTTGTCTACACGGACGCCTTTAGCCGGATAAACTTCGTAGCGGGTAATAGTCGGCCCCTTTGTGATATCTCCCGGCGCTACCGCAATCCCGAATTGCCCTAATGTCTCAATCAAAACTCGCTGGACGTCCTCGAGCTCCGAAGGATCGGATGTGCCGCGACCCTCCATACTATGCTCATCCAGCAAATCCATCCCAGGCAGGACATAATTTTCCGATGTCCAGGCCGGAGTGATCACACTCGGCGCCGATCTTGCTTTCTTTTCGTTCGCACGCAATTCAGCGAGAGACGGTTTTCTGCGGATCTCGTGTTCGCCTGGCAGTGCGGTTGTATCGACGACCTTTGGCTTCGGTCGATTTGCGAGTTCCTCGGGAGAAATCATCGCACCGGTCGACTCGACCGACGGCACGCCTTTCCTTTTCAACTGCTTTTCGAGCGATCGCCGCTGTTTGGCGAGCTGCTGCTCACTGATCGCCAGTTTCCCCTTGAGATCCGAGTTGCGCAGCTTGCGGCGCAATCGCCATTCCTGCAGGCTTACACTCACGCGTCGCATGAGCGCGACGGTCTCGCGAACAAGATGTATGGGACGCAGTCCGGTGACCAGGATCAGTGTGGTCACATAAATTCCTATCAACAGAAGAAGCGTACCGAGTGGGCCAAGAGAGTTGCGGAGTAACCCACGGTGCTGATCCGCGAAAGCGTATCCGATCCAACCACCCGGCCCTTGGATGTTGAAGGCGGCGTGCCAGCCCTGCAAATGATACGGCTGCACATGCAGCAAACAGGCACCCGATATGACGAATAAAACGATCCAGACCAACCGCGGCGCAATTCGCAAACCGGGATAAAACAGTTTTGTGGCGCCGAACCCCAGCAGAATTGCGGCCAAAAGGTACGACGCCGCTCCAATAAATTGATAGCAAACTCCCGCGATAATTGCGCCTACTGGACCGATGAAATTCTGCGCAGGACGATTCGCTGGCGAAATATGGCTGAACCAAACCCAGGACGGCACATCCTTGGGCGTGTAGGAAATCAGCGCAAAAAACAGCAGGGTTCCCGAAAATAGCAGAACGAGAGCGAAGACTTCGTTCCACGCGTTGTGTCTATCAGTGCGAGCCACCGCGTCTGATAGTAATCCCGCAGCAGCGTCTTTCAATCTTTTGTAGAAGCGCTCGCCGCGACGAGCGCCCGGCCGTTTGAAATACGTGCCGCTACGGCTGTTGTCAGTGCTCGCCATCGAAATGCGGGGAATACGCGCTTTCGGCTTGCAGGTTACCAGCGAGGCTGATAACTGTGCCAGCGCATTATGGCTCTTTTCCTCCGCTACGGCCTCAGTGCTGTTGCGCTCTGCATGCTGCTGTTGTGCATCTCGTGCGAGAAACATCCGCTCGGCCAGATACCGGAAGTTCAGCGGGAGCAGCCCGATCCGGCAACGAGGGTCTGGTCCGAAGAAAGCAAGATCGAGTCTGAAAAATCGGCATCCTCGCCGGCGGAAGCTGTTCCGCACGAAGATCGTTAGGCAAAGGAGATCATATGGCCAAACATCAATACGCAACGTCGCCCCCAAACTTAACGGGCATGCCGCCGGGCGTGCCGTACATCATCGGCAACGAAGCGGCTGAGCGTTTTTCCTATTACGGCATGAAGTCGGTCCTGACCGTTTTCATGGCGCATTATCTTCTGAATCAGTCGGGCATTCTAACGCCGATGAGTGACAACGAAGCGTATATGTACAGCCATGTTTTCGTGCTAGGCGTATATGCTCTCCCAGTGATCGGCGCGATCCTCGCCGATGGTTTTTTCGGGAAATATCGGACGATTCTGTCACTCTCGATTGTTTACTGCTTGGGGAACCTCACGCTCGCCTGCATGGCTACAACGTGGGGAATCGCCATCGGACAACGCACCATGCTGGCGATCGGATTATTTTTGATCTGTTTGGGAGCCGGCGGCATCAAACCGTGCGTCTCAGCAAACGTCGGTGATCAGTTCGGTGAATCGAACAAGCATCTGCTTTCGAAAATGTTTGGCTGGTTCTATTTCTCGATTAACGCCGGCTCGTTTATCTCCTCCATTCTTTGTCCTTGGCTTCTTGCAAATCCCAAGTGGGGACCCGGCTGGGCGTTCGGAATTCCTGGAATAGCGATGTTGATCGCCACTTTGTTCTTCTGGGGCGGTCGCCACAAAATGGTGCACGTACCTCCGGCCGGCCTCGGTTACTTAAAAGAAACATTCAGCAAGGAAGGTCTCCTTACGCTTGGCAGGATCGCGATGGTTTACGTTTTCATTTTGGTTTTTTGGGCCTTGTGGGGAATGAGCAACGGCGTCGAATGGACCTTGCAGGCGGAGAAAATGGATCTGCATTGGATGGGCTTGAATCTGATTGCGGCGCAGGTCCAAACCGCAAACCCAATCCTAATTTTGATTTTCATTCCGATCGTGAACTACGTGATCTATCCAGCGATCGACAAAGTTTTCCCGCTCACGCCACTCCGCAAGATTGGGATCGGCCTTTATATCACCGCGTTGTCGTTCATTGTGATCGTTTGGATCCAGGGACAAATCGACGCGGGACTGAAGCCGAGTATTAATTGGCAATTGCTCGCGTACGTCATCCTGACGCTTGGTGAAGCGATGGTTTCGATTACCGGACTGGAATTTTCCTACACCCAAGCGCCGAATTCGATGAAGAGCTCGGTGATGGCGTTGTGGCTTCTCACTGTCGCCTCCGGTGAGGGCTTCGTCGCCCTGGTCAACAAATGGATCTTGGGTGCAGGAGGTGCGAACAAAGTAAGCGCCTATCAGTACTTTACTTTCTTCACTTGGTTCATGTTCGGAGCCGCTGTCGTTTTCACTATCGTTGCTTGCTTTTATAAGGGGCGCACTTACCTGCAAACGCAGCTGACCCCAGACGAAATTGCGACGGAGCCGATCCTTCACGGCGGCACGCCGAGCTGAACTCAATGAAAGTCACCATCGCAGCTGCGCTCTTGTTGTCGTCGTCGATGATCCTCAGCGTATTCGGGACTCCACAGGACGACGCGTTTCAAAAAATCGCGCACGACTACATCGACCAATATTTGCGGGCGAATCCGGAGGATGCGACGGAGCTGGGCGACCATCGGTTTGATGGTCAATTAACTGATTACTCATCTGAAAGGCGGGCGAAAGATCTGGCAGCCCAAAAAGAGTTCCGCGACAAGCTAAATGGCATCGACGGATCGAAGCTTACCGGTGCGAACAATATCGATTTTCGCATCCTCAAGGAGAACATCGATTACCAAATCTTCCGAGCCGAAGAGCTGAAAGAGCCGGAGTGGAATCCGTTGGTTTACATGGATAGCCTGGCCAACAGTCTTTATCTGTTAGTCGCACGCGATTTCGCGTCACCAGAACAACGGATTCCAAATCTGCGCCAGCGGATGGAAGGAATTCCCCGCGTGATCGCACAAGCCAAAGCAAACCTGCAACACCCGCCGCGCGTTCATACGGAAACAGCGATTGAGCAAACACAAGGCGCAATCAATCTCGTGCGCGAAGGACTCGCACCGCTTCTTGATCGCGCGCCGCAGATGAAAAAGGACCTTACGCCTTTCCAGGAAAAGACGGCCGCAGCTCTGGACGATTACAAGAAATGGCTCCAGAACGATCTACTTCCGCGCTCCGACGGCAATTTCCGGCTCGGCGCGGAGAAGTTTCGAAAAAAGCTCCGATTCGCGCTCGCTTCGGACCTGTCGATGGAAGAAATCATGAAGCGCGCGCAAGCCGACCTGAAACAGACGCAAACCGCCATCTACGAAACTGCCCTGCCGCTTTACAAAAAATATTTTCCCAACACAGACGCTGCAACGCTCGCGGACAAACATAAGGTGACAGCGGCAGTACTCGACAAACTTGCCGAGCAACATCCCGATGACGCCACCGTCGTCGGTTATGCGAAAGAAGTTGTTGGTGAGGCAACCAATTTCGTTAGGTCGCATAATCTCGTCACTATCCCGGATACGCCGCTGGATGTGATCGCGATGCCCGAGTTCAAACGCGGCGTGGCTATTGCATATTGCGATTCTCCGGGTCCGCTTGATAAAACCGGAAAAACATTTTTTGCCGTCGCGCCAACTCCGAAGGATTGGTCAAAGGAACGGAAGGAATCGTTCTTTCGCGAATACAACAACTATCAAATTCGCGATTTGACCGTGCACGAGGCGATGCCCGGACATTACTTGCAACTTGCTCACGCAAACGAATTCCGGGCCCCGACTTTAGTCCGCGCGATCTTCCGCAGTGGCCCATTCATCGAAGGTTGGGCCGTTTATTGCGAACAAGTGATGGCGGAACAAGGCTACGGCGGGCCGGAAGTGAAAATGCAGCAGTTGAAAATGCGATTACGCGCGATCGCCAACGCCATCCTCGATCAAAGCATACACGCCGGAAACATGACTGAGAAAGAAGCGATGGATTTGATGATGAAAGAGACTTTCCAACAGGAAGGCGAGGCCGTGGCAAAGTGGAAACGCGCACGCCTTACCTCCGCTCAGCTCTCGACTTATTTCGTAGGCGCCACTGAGCATCTGGATCTCCGCGCGGCGGAGGAGAAGAAACTAGGCAAAGATTTCGACCTCAAGAAATACAACGATCAGGTGATCTCATACGGCAGCCCGCCGGTAAAATACGTTCGCGAGCTAATGGGGTTGTAGGGCGTTTCTGCGAAACGCCGAATCAAAGTTGGCGTCTGGCACAGGCGCCCTACAATTACGTTAGGATCGAATCATCTTTATGCCCAACCTTGCCACATGGATACGCCCGAAGGATGAAAAATGGTTTCAACCTTTCTTTGCGAAGCATCCTGAGATTCGTGTTTTCGACGGGCGAAAAGGTGATGTTCCCATGGACCAGATGGATGGCCTGCTCCTGACGGGCGGCTCCGATGTCACACCGAAATTTCTGCGACAGGAAAACGTCGATGTGACCTTGATCCACAAAGATGATCTTGATCCCAAGCGGGACCAATGGGAGTTCGATGCGATTTCAAAGGCGCTCAAGCGCGGCCTTCCAATTCTCGGCATCTGCAGAGGCATTCAGGTATTGAATGTGGCACTCGGCGGCACGCTCATACTCGACATCGCCGGGCATGGGTTGCCGGAACAAAAAGATCAGGACATTCAAGCATTGCGTTACGACGGCAAGGCGGAGCATAAATTCGAAAATGTAAACAGTTCACATCATCAGGCGATCGATCGCGTCGCAGACGGTTTTGAAGTCGAAGCGTGGTGTACCCACGACGATATCATCGAGCAAGTGCGCCTGCGTAATTATCCCTTCGCGTTGGCGGTGCAATACCATCCCGAGCGTGGAAAAATCTACGATGCACTCTTCGAAAATTTCTTCGACAGGGTTAAGTCATTTCGAGAGGCATCGAGGAATCCAGTAAGGCGGCCTTGAGGGTTCGACGTGGGATGCCTTGGAATGTCGACGGCTGCCGAAGCAGTCTTTCCCTTATTACTTGCCGCGATAAACGCAGCGCGCGGTAGATGTTTCGTGCACGACGATTTCGCAAAGACCAGGACATTGCGATTCCAATTTCTCCCAAAACCACTCGGCCATGTTTTCAATCGTAGGATTCTCCAAGCCTTCGATATCGTTCAGATAGGCGTGATCGAGCATTTTCATCAACGATTTCATCGCGTCGCTTATTCTGGCGTGATCGTAAACCCACCCGGTCTTTGGATGGACATCGCCTTCCACTGAAACTTCGACCTTGAAACTGTGGCCATGCACACCCCGGCATTTGTGGCCTTCCGGCGCGTTGGGCAAAGTCTGCGCCGCTTCAAAAGTGAAATCTTTCGTTAATCGTGCTCTCACATCTGGGAAAATACCATCGCTTTCGTTCGCGTTGTCATCCCCGAGCAAAGTCGATGTTAGGCTGTTAGCGTTTTCTCATTTTGTTGGCGCGCCCAGTCGGTCGCGCTACCAAAACGATACCCGCTACAGTCAAACTCCGCGCTGTGTCGGGCTCCAGATGAACTTGTGCATCTGAAGTTGAAAACGAACATTCAGCTTGTCCTCTAAAATCCAGTCGACGATCTGGCGCGGATCAATCCGTCCAAAGATCGGCGAGAATAGTACGGCATGACAGCGTCGAGGAAGATCGTAGCGCTCCACCTTATCGCGCGACCATTCGTAATCTTCTCGCGAACCCATCACAAATTTCACTTCGTCACGCAAGGTGAGATGATCGATGTTCGACCAAAGATTCCTGTCCACTTCGCCGCTTCCCGGCGTTTTCAAATCCATTATCCGATGAACCCGCGGATCGACGTTTGAGATATCGTGCGCGCCACTGGTTTCGAGCAGGACCGTATGGTCGGCATCGCACAACATCGACATCAACGGCAGCACATTTTTCTGGAGCAACGGTTCGCCGCCTGTGATCTCCACCAAAGGACAGCGAAACCCCGCCACCGTATCCAGGATCTCCTTTAATGTCCGCTTCTTCCCCTCGTAAAACGCATACTCTGTATCGCAATAATTGCAGCGCAGATCGCAGGCCGTCAGCCGTACGAACACACAGGGTTGTCCTGCCCAGGTGCTTTCACCCTGAATTGAGTGATAGATTTCGTTGATTGTAAGCGTCTTTTCGCTCTCGGACGTCACGTTAACAACGTCTTACGCGAAGAATCGCAAAGCAAGTCACCCGAAGCGCGTCCGCAGCAGCAATCGCTATAGCTTGACGCTACAACCGGCGTCCATAATCTGAAATCTGGCGGCAAAGCCGCGCTTGATTTGGCAACGCGTTGGGGACAACGCGTTCCACCTTGGCTTCGCCAAGTGTAATTGTTTTTTTTGGCGTGAAAATTGTAGCAGCTTTTTATCGTTCATCGGTCGGGAAAAAAATGATCGTGGCGATCACGGGGATCATTCTGATCCTTTTTGTGATCGGACATTTGCTCGGGAATTTGCAGATATTTATCGGACCTGATTGGATCAATGGTTACTCGGAACATCTGCGTGATCTCGGGCCGCTCCTTTGGTTGATCCGAATTTTTCTGCTCGCCACTGTCATTACTCACATCTACGTGACCATCCAGTTGGCAATTGAAAACCGACGCGCCCGGCCTGAGGCGTACATCGATAAGCGGTACGTCAAAGCAACGTTTGCCTCGCGTCACATGGTGATGAGCGGACTGATCGTGTTCGCATTTATCGTCTATCACCTCGCGCACTTCACGGTGCGAGTTACTGATCACCGGTTTGGCCTGCTTAAAGCTGATCCCCTTGGCCATTACGACGTTTACTCCATGATGGTGTACGGATTTCAGAATTATTATGTGTCCGCCTTTTACGTCCTCGGCCTCTTTTTGCTTACGCTTCATTTGAGCCACGGATCATCCAGCTTTTTCCAGTCGCTTGGATTAAACGATAAAAAGCTCACGCCGCTTCTCGCCTTGGGTGGCCGAATCTTCGCGTGGCTTTTGTTTATCGGCTACACGTCGATCCCCATCGCTGTCCTGCTCGGGTGGGTTAAACCGGCTCAACAGCTATGATTGGAAGGTTCGACGCCAAGATTCCGCCAGGCCCGCTTGCTCAGAAATGGCGAAACCATCTCGATCATTCGCGATTAGTTAGCCCACATAACCGGCGAAAATTCGAGATCATCGTTGTAGGAAGCGGTCTGGCCGGTGGATCGGCGGCGGCGACGCTGGGCGAACTGGGTTATCGAGTGAAATGTTTTTGCTTTCAGGATTCGCCGCGACGCGCGCATTCGATTGCGGCCCAGGGCGGGATCAATGCGGCGAAAAACTATCAGAACGACGGCGACAGCGTTTATCGATTGTTTTACGACACCATCAAGGGCGGCGATTTTCGTTCCCGTGAAGCAAACGTGTATCGCCTCGCTGAAATCAGCAATAACATCATCGACCAATGCGTCGCGCAGGGCGTGCCGTTTGCCCGCGAATATGGCGGATTGCTAGCCAACCGCTCGTTTGGCGGCGCGCAGGTATCGCGCACCTTCTACGCGCGCGGACAGACCGGTCAGCAGCTTCTGCTCGGCTGTTATCAGGCGCTTTGCCGTCAAATCGCGGCCGGCACGGTGCAGATGTTTCCCGAGACGGAAATGCTCGACCTCGTGGTCGTCGACGGACACGCCAAGGGAATCGTGACTCGAAGCCTCTATTCTGGAAAAATTGAAAGACACGCAGCGGACGCTGTCGTGCTCGCGACCGGCGGATATGGAAACGTGTTTTTTCTCTCTACTAACGCGCGGGGTTGCAACGTCACGGCCACTTATCGCGCGTACAAAAGGGGCGCGCTCTTTGCGAATCCAGCGTTCACGCAGATTCATCCCACGTGCATCCCAGTCAGTGGCGAATATCAATCGAAGCTCACGCTGATGTCCGAGTCGCTCCGGAATGATGGGCGTGTCTGGGTTCCAAAACGTAAGGAGGATCGTGACCGGTCGCCGCGTGAAATCCCTGAGACAGATCGCGATTATTATCTCGAACGAAAATATCCGAGCTACGGCAATCTTTCACCGCGTGATATTTCGTCGCGCGCAGCAAAGGAAGTCTGTGACGAAGGCCGCGGCGTTGGTCCCGGCGGTCGCGGCGTCTATCTCGATTTCGCCGACGCGATTAAGCGCCTCGGAGAACATACGATCCGGGAACGCTATGGGAATTTGTTTGAGGTCTACGAAAAGATCACCGGCGAAGACGCCTACAAAGTGCCGATGCGGATTTACCCTGCAGTCCATTACACAATGGGCGGCTTATGGGTCGATTACGACCTGATGAATAACGTGCCCGGCTTGTTTGTGATTGGTGAAGCAAACTTTTCGGACCACGGCGCCAACCGCCTCGGTGCCAGCGCGCTCATGCAAGGTTTGGCGGATGGTTATTTCGTCTTGCCGAACACGCTACCGAATTACCTGGCCGGCCAGATGGGAAAACGGCCGTCGCCGGATTGTCCAGAGTTTCTCGGAGTCGAGGAAAGTGTTCGCGCCCGGATTGAAAAACTCCTCAACGTCAACGGCACTCGCTCAGTCGACTCGTTCCATCGAGAACTTGGCCTGCTTCTTTGGGACAAATGCGGGATGTCGCGTCACGAAAAAGGATTGCGTGAGGCGCTCAAAAAAATCCCTGAGCTACGAGAACAATTCTGGCACGAGGTTCGAGTCCCGGGCAACGGCGACGATTTCAATCAGTCCCTGGAACGCGCCGGACGCGTTGCCGATTTCCTGGAATTCGCCGAGTTGATGTGCATTGATGCACTCGAGCGCGACGAATCCGCTGGCGCGCATTTTCGGGAAGAACATCAGACCGCCGATGGCGAAGCGCTACGCGATGACGAAAACCACGCCGCCGTGTTTGCCTGGGAATTTCAAGGCGATGGGCACCCGCCGAAATTATATCGCGAGTCGCTCAATTTCGAAACCGTGCATCTAACACAGAGAAGCTATAAGTGAGAAGGTTTACAGGTAGGGCGCGACCGCCGGGCGCGCCGAGCGTAGGACACGGACGGCTCAGCGATCCGTCCCTACCATTTTTGCAACTATGAACTTTCAGTTGAGAATTTGGCGGCAAGCCAACCCGAAAACGCCAGGTAAACTCGTCGATTACGAAATACGCGACATTTCGCCGAACACCTCGTTTCTCGAAATGCTCGACATTCTCAATGAAACGTTAGTGAAAGGCGGAAAGGAACCAATCGCGTTTGAGTCGGATTGCCGCGAAGGTATTTGCGGCACTTGCTCGCTCACGATCAACGGCGAGCCACACGGACCCGATCATCCGGGCGCGGTGTGCGAGCTCTATATGAGAAAGTTTCGCGACGGCGCGACGATCACAGTTGAGCCTTTTCGAGTAGGATCGTTTCCGTTTGTGAAAGATCTGGTGATCGATCGCCGCGCGTTGGACCGCATTGTGCAAGCCGGTGGATTCATTTCCGCGCGCGCGGGCTCCGCGCCAGAGGCGAACTCGATCCTGGTTCCCAAGCATGAGGCCGATTTGGCGATGGAAGCGGCGGCTTGTATCGGATGTGGCGCGTGCGCCGCGGCGTGTCCAAATGGATCGGCAATGCTTTTCACGGCTGCGAAGGTCTCGCATCTATCGTTCTTACCACAGGGACATCCGGAACGAGAGAGTCGTGTACTGCGAATGGTCAACGTGATGGATGCAGAAGGATTCGGCAATTGCACCAATACGTACGAATGCGAGGCGGTTTGCCCAGCCGAGATCAGCGCCAGTTTCATTGCGAAGCTGAATCGGGAATACGCGCGAGCTGCGTTGCAGCGCAGTGCAGGCGAATAGGGTCAGCGCGCACGCGCAATCCTGCGCCAGTTTCTTCCGGACTAAGGCAATCTTGTAATGCCGTAATCAGCATGCGATGAAATCGCAATGCCGAAAACAAAAACAAAAGCGGCAAGCGCAAACATACACGCCGTACTCGGTTCCGACGAATCGGAAGTTAAACGCGTCGCTGCAGAGCTCGCATCCAATCTGACGCCACCGGGCGCGGGTGATTTCGGACTGGAAGTCATCGATGGAGCCGCCGATAACGCCGATCAGGCAGCAGCGCGGGTAAGATCGGCAATCGAGGCAGTGCAAACACTGCCTTTTTTTGGCGACGCAAAAGTCGTTTGGTTAAAGAACGTTAATTTTCTCGGCGACGATCAAAAAGCGCGCTCTGCGACGGTGCAATCAGCTTTGGAAGAATTGTCCGAGTTAGTCGATAGCGGTTTCGGCCCCGGCATCACACTTTTGATAAGCGCCATTGATGTGGATAAACGCCGATCTTTTTATAAGACGCTGCTTAAACGAGCGGAGGTGCAGGTTTTCGACCGGCTAGATTCCGGCAGGAGCGGATGGGAAGAAGAAGCACTAGAGATCGTTCAGCAGCGTGCAAAAAAACGAAAACTCCAATTTGATGGGGATGCGCTCGATCTTTTTGTGTTGCTGACCGGCGGCGACACGCGACAGATCGATAACGAACTGGAAAAGATCGACACTTATTGTAGCACGGGCTTCCAGCCTGTGGGGCGAGCAGGCGTCTCGCCTGCTAAATCTCCAGCGGCAGCCAAGATGGCTGTGCCACGAGTAACTGTCGACCTCGTCCGTGAGTTAGTGCCGCTTTCGCGCGCAGGTGTTATTTTTGAGCTGGGTAATGCGCTGGCTGCGCGTGATCTCCAATTATCACTGAAGCTAGTGCGGCGTTTATTGGATCAAGGTGAAAGCGCGATCGGAATCTTGCTGGTGGCGATCGTTCCTACGATCCGCAATTTATTACTCGCAAAGGATTTGATGGAACGGCATCGCCTTCCACGGCCGCACTCGCCGTTCCAGTTCATCTCGGCAATCAACCGCCTGCCCGGCGAGGCAACGGATCATTTGCCTCGCAAGAAAGATGGCTCGGTCAACGCCTATGGGCTTGGGATCGCTGCGCAACAGGCGGGCCGATTCGAAACGATCCAACTAATTGAAGCGATGCGGGCGTGTCTCGCCGCGAATATTCAACTAGTTACCACGCAGCTTGATCACGAACTGATCTTGACTGAAGTGGTGGTGAAATTGCTCGGTCGTTAGCAGAAATTTAGGGCGTTTGACGTAGTGTCGCTCGGAGTCCGCCGGCTCCATTCTGCGAAACGCCAGGTGCCTTACAAATTCACGTGGCCTCTTCCACCTGTCTTCGCGCGACCGGCCCAATGTAGGGAATGTCCCAGCGGACACCGGTAAAAGCCTTTACGATTGTAATGATCATAATCACCAAAAATACGAGATGAACCAGCGCGGCGATGATCGCCCAGAAAAACACCAGGATGCCACCAATGCCGGGAATCGCTCCGAACACCGCATGGACGACTGCTGACACAATGTTAAAGAGAAACCACGCGCAACCGAAGATGATTGATTGCATCGCGTAAAAGCGCACGAAGCTATCGTGCTTTTCGAGGATATAAAAAATGATGCCGCCGATCAACGGAATGCATGCGATGGCCGCAGCGACATTAGAAGGTAAACCGGTCGATGTAGATTTTGCTGTCGTCCCGGGTTCAGGACTTGGAGGCGGAGGTTGAGTGGGCACTTCGTCTGGCATGATCTACATACACGAACTGGAAAGTGTATTGTCAAGCATCTTCCGTTTGCGCAGTTCTTTTTCGCTTTCGCTGCCCAGCTCTACCAAATATCATGCGTTCCCCACAGCAAGCAGATCAATGGCCAGGAATTCCCATTTTGCGCGCGCCTTTACGCTGATCGAGTTGATTGTCGTGATGGCAATCATCGCCATTCTCATGTCGATGGTGTATCCGATCTACACGGCTATTTCGGAGCGCGCCAAAGCAACAAAGGACATGAGCAACCTGCGCCAGATCGGCCTCGCGACACAGACTTATTTGAATGACAGCGACGGCGTTATTTTTTCTACAGCGATCGCTGCCGCGACATGGATGTTCAGCAACTATCAAAATACCTTGCCGTCTGGGAGTGTTTTCCAATCCCCTTTTGATAATCGCCCTCGTCGGAAGTGGGCAAGATGCAGCGCCGGTCAGCTATGGTATTCAACCGTTACTAGGTCTTATGTCAACGGCGTCCATTGAGCGGCCACCGACAAGATTTCCAAATCCTACGGCTTTCGTACTGTTTGCGCCGGCACAAGCATCAACCAGCAACGGTCACGTTCCAAGGCATCGCGGGCATACCGCTGCTCCAGGCGTGACCCTTTTCGGAACTGGCAATTCAGTGACAAGCCTCCTGGCAGACTGCCATTGGCGGCACGCACAATTCACGCAAACGGATCAACGCGCTTTTTGCTGATTTGCACTGCGAAACCATGACTTGGACCGCATTCACCAACAATCCAGCCGGCAGCGATCCAAACGAGCCAGATCAGCGCTGGACTCCGTAAATTCCGTATCCGTAGCGCCTGTGGAAGTTCGCGGCTGCCGCATAGCGCTATCCGATGTGCTGGTCGGTTCAGGCTTGCTTGACCAAGTCGGCGAGCGCGCACGCAAATTTTAAGTGGCAATACATGCGCAATTGTTACCGACAGCAATGTTGCCCCGCTTTTCGCCAATCGAGTCAAACGAAGTCTAACATCAGCCGGCTTTAAGCCGACGTTGATCACAATTCCGGCAGGCGAAAAATCGAAGACACTTAAGCAAGCCGGCGCGATTTGCGAGCAGATGATTGCCGCTGGATTGGACCGTCAATCTTTCGTAATCGGTCTCGGAGGCGGCGTGATCGGTGATATCTCCGGATTCGTCGCGGCGATTTATCACCGTGGCATTCCTCACGTTCAGATTCCCACGACTTTGCTTGCCATGGCGGACAGCTCAATCGGCGGAAAGACCGGCGTTGATACGCGCGCCGGGAAAAATTTAATCGGCGCGTTTCATCATCCCTCACTCGTGATTGATGACGTCGACGTATTAAAAACTCTGCCGCGGCGCCAGTTCAATCAGGGATTCGCCGAGATCATCAAACACGCGATTATCGCCGATCCGAAAATGCTCAAGCAGCTTCAATCGTGGGAAGCCAGATCGCCACGCCGACCGCTTGCGCTCCAGCAGCTCATTTGTCGCAACATCAAGATAAAATCAAAAATCGTGGGGAAAGATGAGCGCGACCGGACGGGCGAACGCGCTGTTCTGAATTTTGGGCATAGTGTGGGTCACGCGATTGAGCGCGCCGGAAATTACCGGAAGTTTCTTCACGGCGAAGCCCTCAGCCTGGGAATTGTCGCCGCGTGCGCTGTTTCAATTAAAAGGGCCGGACTGGCGCCCGGGCAACGCGATGCAGTGATCAATCTTCTGCAACGATTCGATTTGCCGACCCGTTTGCCGAAAAATTTTCCACGCGTGAAAATTTTCAAGGCGCTGAAGTTCGATAAGAAATTCGAAGCTGGAAAAATCCGCTTCGTTGTGACGCCGAAAATCGGCGCAGCTCACGTGTCACGCCGACGTGACCATGGAAGATATTCGCGAAGCGGTAGATGAACTGTAGGGCGTCTGTGTCAGACGCCATGGCGTTTCACAGAAACGCCCTACAAATACGGGCGATTGGTCAGTCGCGCGTGCCTCGTGACTTTGAATAATATTCGACTAATCCATCCGCCACGCTGTCAGCGTATTCGCGAAAAATACTTTTGCGTTCGGTTCCGTTGATGTTGCGGGTTCCTTCGTAATCGCCGGCCTGAATTCGGGCGAATGCGTCTTTGCTGTTCATCACATAAGGCTCGCAATAAACCACCGGACAACGATAAAGCCGCGTAGCTAGCAAATTGCGCGCATAAACGTAACCGCTCGTGCCGACTTTGGTGGTGCTGTTGGTCGTCGGATACTGGTATGGCGGTAGTTGAGTTTCACGGGCCATTGCGCCGGCAATCGTGTCCGCCAGCGGCAATTCCTCATCATAGGCGCGGCTGAGAAGTCGCCGAATCATTTCGAAACGTTCGTCATCAAACTCGAGCTCCTGCTGCAGATAGGAACCGTTTACCAGAAGATGAAGATGGTTGATGTCGGGCAACGTCGGGTTATTCGGATCGCCCCAGCCTTCGGCATTGAAATGCAGGCAAAGGACGAGGTCGGGATGCAACTTGAAGTTTACCAGCGCCGCGCGGCGGCGAATCTCGCTGTAACGGTAAAATAAGATTTCGCTCTGCCAGCGAATCGTTTGCTCTTTCTCGGGATCATTTGGATCAAGAACGTCAACACGAGGCTGTGGCACGCCGTTTCTAATCAATATTTTCCTGGCAAGTTCCCGAAAATCATCGGGGCGTTTTGCTGTGACAGGTTCGGTGCTATTCCGAACAAAAAAAACTTTTGCGCCTAATTCGCGTAATCGCGGGGCGAGCAGCCGCGCGACTTTCAAAGTCAGATCACCTTCCTGCACTGGCTGGGTCTTGCCTACTTGAAACCAGCGCTCTTCCATCTTTGCCCATTCACCACCCAGGTGGCCCGGGTCGAGGGCGATCCGCAAGCCTGCGAGCGGCTTGTTCCCTTTCGCGGCGGGCAAAGATTTAGCGGGATGCCAAAGACGCGGCACCGGATTGCGTGAGGCGTCGTCCTTTGCGAACCGCAAAGTGAAAAATTTTTGCGATTCGCGATTGGTCAAAATTCGCGCTTTATCGGTGTTTAGTTCAATCAAATCCGGAGCGAATCCGTGGGTGCAATAAACGTCGTAAATTAAATGCGCGAATTCATCGTGGGTGATTGTCTCCTGATAGTGTTCCAGGACGCTCCATTTCGGCTTGCTTCCAAGGACACCGAGGTTGTCCGCGGCTTCGAGAGGAACCGGAACAAACAGGAACAAAAATGCCGAATGACAAATGAGCGAATGACGAACTAATGACAAATGACGAATGACGAATGCCGAAGCGGCCCGAGCAAAGCATAGCCATATTTTGTCATTCGGGCTTCGACATTCCTTCGTCATTCGTCATCCGGGCTCCGTCATTGTCTCCGCTTTTTTTTGAAATGAAACATCGACCTTTAGAGCCTCTTCAATAACCTTCATCGCACCATGTTAACGGTCCTTATCCTGGGTGACATCGTTGGTGAGCCGGGACGCACAGCGGTGATTGCCAGGGTCCCAGAGCTGAAACAGAAGCACGCCTTGGACTTTATCATTGTTAACGGCGAGAACGCGGCTGGCGGTCGCGGCATCACGGGGAGAATCACCATTGATCTCTTGCGCGCTGGCGTCTCAGTCATTACGACGGGGGATCATGTATGGGACCAGAAAGAAATTCTTGCGTTCATCGACACCGAGCCGCGTTTGTTGCGTCCCCTGAATTATCCCGACGGCGCACCGGGAAATGGGTCGATCGTTCTGGAAACGAGCAAGGGAAAAATCGGTGTGATCAACGTGCAAGCGCGCACGTTTATGCAGCCGATTTTGGAAAACCCGTTTCGCTCGGTCGATGTAGCGGTGACGAAGATGCGCAAAGACACTGCCAACATCATCGTGGACGTGCATGGAGAAACTACGAGTGAGAAAATTGCACTGGGCCGGTTTCTCGACGGAAAAGTTTCTGCCGTTATTGGAACTCACACCCACGTTCAGACCGCCGACGAGCAAATCTTTCCCGGAGGCACAGCTTTTTTGTGCGACGCGGGCATGTGCGGTCCGGTAAATTCGATCCTGGGACGCGCCATTGATCCGATCATGAACCGGTTCATCTCGAACCTGCCGGCGTCGTTTCCTGTCGCTGGGGGTGAGGTGCGCCTGCGTGGAGTGTTAATCGAAATCGACGAGAGCACGGGTCGCGCAGTGCGAATTACACGCGTGGATGAGCCCGGGCTCAGTGTAACTGCTCCATCGGAGCCCGAACCAAAGATCGACATTGAACAGACGCCATCCCCGGAGCACACTTAAGAGTCGCACCAACTGTTCGCGACCTGAATTTCGAATTGTTTAGGAACATCAACGTCCAAAAGAAATTATGAAAAGAACCTTTGTCTTTATTTTCGCCGCGTCCCTGGCGCTTTGTGCTCCACAGTTGTCCCAGGCGGAAACCACCAAAGATACGAAAGAAGCAAACAAGCTTGCCGTAGATGGTGCAGAGGCGTCCAAGGATCAAGAGTGGGACAAAGCTGTCGATCTGCTCCGCAAGGCAACAGCTCTCGACCACAAATACGCGCCAAATCTCGCCGCCGTTTATCAACAGCGTGCATACGCCGCGGCAACAAACCAGCAATTTGAGGATGCCATCAACGACTACGGCGAAGCGATCAAGATCAGTCCAGAAGATTCACGAATTTACGAACAGCGCGCAGCGGTCGAGATGAAACTAAATGATATGGACAAAGCACTGGCCGACTATTCCGAGGCGATCAAGCTCAAGCCGAACGAAGTTCGGTATTACGCTTATCGCAGTTACATTTACGAGGTTAAGGGCGATATCCAAAATTCGATGGCTGACACCGAGAAAGTGCTGAAACTTGATCCGAAAAATCAGGAAGCGATGAGCCGCAAAAAACGCTTGGAAACGCTGCAATCCATGAGAGCAACACCGCTTCCTCCACGGCCGGCAGCTTCGCCTAAAACTTCCCCCGGGCGCACGCACGCGCCGCATAAGCCGTAAGCGTTAGTTAGCGGCAGGGCCACAATTCGTGCCAACGTGTTGAGGACAACACGTTCCACCTGTACTTCGAAGTGGATCGGCTTCTCAGAAGACGATGGCGAACAGGACACCAAAGGCGCAAGGCAATCTTCGATCTTCAGGCGTCCGCCGGTGAAACAACAGCTTCCTGGTTTTCGGCTGGTTTTTCCGGCGCGGTGAATCGCCTCTTTCGCCGGTTGGCCGGCAAGGGCGCCAGGGTCATGGTAATATTGCGGCCGGTGATTTTTGGATTCATTTCCACCTGCGACATCCCCGAGAGATCATCGCGAACTTTCTCCACGAGCTGCATTCCAAATTCCTGGTGCGCCATTTCGCGGCCGCGAAATTGCAGCTGTACCCGCACCTTATTTCCCCGATCCAGGAACTCCTCGCCGTGCCGGATTTTGGTCAGGTAGTCGTGCTCGTCGATGTTAACGCGAAACTTAATTTCCTTCAGCTTCGAGCCGGACGGCCTTTTATCCTTGGTCTGTTTGGAGACATCGTACCGGAACTTTCCAAAGTCGATGATCTTGCAGACCGGCGGATTGGCCGTCGGTGCGATCTCCACCAGATCGAGACCAAGACTTTGAGCTTTGCGCAAGGCGTCACTTAGCTTCATCACGCCAAGCTGTTCGCTTGTAGACCCCATAATGACCCGGATTTCTCGGGCGCGGATCCGACCGTTTACACGAATTTGTGGTTGCAGATTCGAACTAGCTCCTGGCCGGCGAAGCGGGAGTGCACCGCACCGCCGTATTTCCATTTATCGCAATTCCCGGCGCCACGCCTCGGCAAACGCCCGGACACTCTAACCTCGCCACGGCTGCGATTCACCGCGACGAAGAGCTCGCATTAGTATCGCGAGCCGAATGGAAGTTGTAGGCAACAATCTTGCGCTGGCAAGGCGAATCTCGTGACAATCGTGTTTCGAGCCTCATTTTGCCGGCGGGTCGCCAAAATGCGCCTTGTGCGCTGCGTACGCGGTGGCGTCGTCGAGCATCGAATCAAGCGTGGCCGTCAAAGGCTCAAGCTTTACAACGCCGGAAAACACCGCGCGATCGCCAATTTCCGTGTCGATGACAAACGTCGGGCGTTGGGTGACCTGGAGCGTATGAAATTCTGCCGTCGATGCGCGAACGCGCTTCTCAATCTCAGGCGATCGCGCGCGCTCGAGCAATTGTTTTTTGTCTATCTTGCCGGCACGCGCTCCAATCTCTGCGGCAACTTCCCACTCGCTTACCTTTTTCCCCTCGCGCAGCGCGGCTACAGACAGTGCAAGGCGAATGCGATCATCGATAAAACCAAAGTCCCTGGCGGCTTCGGCCACGCAATTCGGTGCGAGCCATTCCGGCAAACTGGCATCGTACCAATCGGTGTTGAGCATGAACGGCGAACGCATCATCATTCCGCTGCGCCGATAGAACCATTGCTCCTGTTCGCGCGAAGTGGGCAAACCAATTGAATCCATCAACGCGATCTTCCACTGAAACTCGACACGACCATCATAACGCTTCTTCAATTCCGCCCATGTTGGTTCGGACCAGAAACACCAGGAAGAAATAACATCGAGATAATCGGTGACCGTGATTTGCATGTTAAAAGGTTACAAGAGTTAAAAAAGTTACAAAGGAGAACGTTGAAGCGTTGGACTTTTGCATTGTTCGTCCCTTCGCAAATCGTGAATCCGTTTTAACATTCTAACCTTTCACCTTTTCACTCTGACTGTGGACCTGAACCATATTTTTCTTTTTCTTGCGGTAATTTCTCCGCTGGTGGTGCTGGCGCGGACGTGGCGTCCCGGCACGCAGCATCATGGCTGGCGTATCGCCGCTCTTGTTGTGCTGGCGATTACCGCTATTGCGTGGTTTCTCGTTCCCACTGCGGCTGGTTACATTGGCGGTTTGGCCTGGATCGCCCTTCTGTTTCTTCCGGCGATTGGATTGCGCAAAATGACAGAGCTCGCCGCGCAGGCAGACTACAGATCGGCTGCAAAACTCGGCGGAATTCTTCAAATCCTGCATCCCAGCGCCGATCTGCGCGATCAGGTCCGATTATTTCGGCATCTGGAATCTCAGGGGGCAAGCTTTGAGGGCGGGATGGTGCGAACGCCGCTCCGCAACGGCAGTCCGGCTCGAATCGTCCGGCCGGCGCATCGCGCAGGCCCTGCCTCAGAAGCCGGCCGAATAGTTCGGCACAGCCAACTCCGAAGCGCTCCGGCAGTTCTCGCGTTGATTGTGCTTAACGCCGTCGCATTCCTGTTCGAGATTTCCGTTGGCGATCTGAATGACCCGGACGTGCTGCATCGAGTCGGAGCACTTGAGCCTTATGCCGTTGTAGTCCAGGGAGAATATTGGCGGCTTTTTACCGCGCTATTCTTGCACGGGGGTTTTACCCATCTGCTTTTCAATCTTTTCGCTCTTTATATTCTTGGCCCGCCGTTGGAACGGTCCATAGGCACACTCCGATTTACCGTGTCCTATCTGATTTCGGGGCTTGCTTCCAGCGCGGGCGTTGTGGGTTTGACGATACTCGGTTTTGTACAAGTCTCGCAGCTCGTGGGCGCATCGGGTTGTATCATGGGGATCGTCGGTACCTGGGCGGGGTTTTCTAGTGACGACATCGTCATGTGCCGCAGGCGAAACAACGCCTGGGAAACATCGTAATGATCATCGTGATTCAAGTCGCATTTGATCTTTCGACGCCACAAGTGAGCATGGCTGCACATCTGTGCGGACTAATCGCAGGTTTCTTCCTCGGGCTTATCCTCGCGCCACGAACCGTAGGCTGGGATTGGCGACCCCGATAGAAACTGAGGTCCAAAATGTTTCTGGCAACGTGTCACTGCTTGAGACGACGCCGTTCGTAATAGAATCTTCGTTTTTCTTGGCTACCTTCTGTCAAAATTTGCCAGTGACCGGGGCCACAGTCCCCGGGCAGAGGAACTCGCATGCCGACTTTTCAAACGTATAACGTCACTCCCATTCTGCCGCCGGCGCTTGAGCCGCTGCGCGAGATGAGCTTCAACCTGTGGTGGACGTGGGAACCTGCCGCGCGCCGGCTGTTCCGTCATCTGGATCCGGAGCTTTGGAACCGAACAAATCATAATCCCGTCCGAATGCTTCAGCTTTCCCGGCAATCCCGGTTGGAAGAGCTCGCACAGGACAAAACTTTTTTGCGGGAGCTGAAGCAGGTCTTTGAGGAATTCGAAAAATATCTCGGCCGACACGATACTTACGGGAAGGCGGGTGCGGGAAGCGCGATCAAGAATCCGATCGCCTATTTCTCGGCTGAATTTGGTTTTCACGAATCGATCCCGAATTATTCCGGAGGTCTTGGCATACTCGCTGGCGACCATTGCAAGTCAGCAAGCGATCTTGATTTGAATTTCGTTGCGATTGGTCTGCTCTATCGGCACGGCTATTTCCGGCAGGAGATCGACAAGAACGGCGTCCAGGCGGCGATTAACCTTAATCAAAATTTCTATCACCTACCGATCCGCGAGGTGCATCGCGGCGACACGAGACTTCTCATCTCGGTGCCGAATTTTGGAGCGCGAAGTTTTTGCCCGGGTTTGGGAATTGCGCGTTGGCCGGGTAAATCTCTACCTACTCGATACGGACATCCCGGAAAACAGCGCCGAGGACCGATTAATTACTGCTGAGCTTTATGGCGGCGACCTCGAGATGCGCATGCGTCAGGAGATCATGCTCGGCATTGGCGGCGTGAAAGCGCTGGCGGCGCTCGGCATTCAACCGGCTGTGTTTCATATGAACGAGGGACACTCGGCGTTTTTGGCGCTCGAACGCATTCGTCTCAATGTCGTGGAGAAGAAGCTCGATTTTTATTCAGCCCTTCAGTTGGTAGCGGCCGCCAATGTTTTTACCACGCATACTCCAGTTCCTGCCGGCAATGATTCGTTCCCGCGCGAGATGATGCGAAAGTATTTCGGGAATTTCGCCAAGGAATTAAATATTCCGTTCGACGAGCTGTTCACGTTTGGTCAGACCCGGCTCGATCCAAATGATCCCTTTAGCATGACCATTCTGGCGCTGCGTCTCAGCCGCCACGCGAACGGGGTAAGCAAGTTACATGGCGAAGTTAGCCGATCCCTTTGGAAAGATGTCTGGGCCGGCGTCCCCGTACACGAAGTGCCGATTACCAACATTACAAACGGAGTCCACACCAAAACCTGGATGGCGCCGGAGTTCGCAGCACTTTATCGCAAGCATCTCGGGATATGGGAGGAACACCTCACCGAGCCGGAGTTCTGGCGCGGGGTCATCGATATTCCTGATGCCCAGCTATGGGACACGCATCAAAAGCTCAAGCTCCGTCTGATTGAATTTGTCCGCGACCGGGAACGGGGGCGTCGCGAGCGAATGGGAGAATCGCCCGAGTCTATTCGCAGGGTCAACCGCATTCTTGATCCGGAAATTTTGACCATAGGATTTGCGCGCCGGTTCGCGACTTATAAACGGGCCAGGCTGCTATTCAGCGACAAGGAACGCTTAAAGCGATTGCTGAATGACGCGACGCGTCCTGTGCAATTCATTTTTGCAGGCAAAGCGCACCCACGTGATGAAGCCGGCAAGGCGCTCATTCAGGAGGTTTACAGATTTAGCCACGAAGCTGGCCTGGAAAACCGCATCGTCTTTCTGGAGGACTACGACAGCTACATCGCCCGCCGCCTGGTGCAGGGTGTCGATCTTTGGCTAAACCATCCATTGCGTCCTCTCGAGGCGAGTGGAACCAGCGGGATGAAGGCCGCCCCCAATGGCGGAATCAATCTGAGCGTTCTCGACGGCTGGTGGCGCGAGGGATACAACGGCAGCAACGGCTGGGCCATTGGCGCGGAAATCGATAATGGCACCACGGAATTTCAGAATGAAGTGGACGCGAGCAGTCTTTACCAATTACTGGAAAACCAAATCGTTCCCCTCTATTACGCGAAACCGGATGGCAAACTTCCTCTCGCCTGGCTGCAACTGATGCGGGAATCAATCCGCAGCGTTACGCCGGTCTTCAACACCCAGCGGATGGTAAAGGAATACACCGAGCAACTCTACGTTCCGGCTGCGAAATCGTACGAGAATTTCTCCCGCGACGGCTGCGGCGCTGCCACCCATCTAAGCCAATGGAAAACACAAATCCGCAAGGACTGGCCCGCGGTAAAAATTTCGGATGTTCAGATAGGCAATAAAGATCGGCAAAGCATTTTGGTCGGTGAATCGCTGGAAATCACAGCGCGAGTTCATCTCGGCGCCGTCGATCCAAAACATGTGCGAGTGGAAGCCTACCATGGCGAAGTTGATAATGGTGATCTTCGGAATCCTTCGGCGACGCTCCTTAATCAAACTGGCAGCGCGGATGGAGACGGCAATTACATTTACCAGGGAGCAGTCCCCGCGTCTGAAAGCGGCACATATGGCTTTAGCGTGCGCGTCGTGCCCACGCATCCCGGCTTGATGCAAATGCACGAGCTTCGCCTGATCACCTGGTCGTAACCTCAGGGAGCAACCCGAAACGCAAAATCACCATTTGTCACATGGCCGTCTACCGACGTTGCACGCCATATTACTTTGTAAGTCCCCGGCCTTAGAGATGGCAATGATACCTGGAGTATTGCTTTATCTTTCGCGTCAGAGTGTGTGTCTTTCTTATCAATCTGCTTCTGTGCTCCATCGAATACCTTGATGACACTGAATGCCGGTTGAATCGACTCGGTGAACCAAATCCGCACCATGTGCGGTATTTGTTGCACCTTGCCGCCCACGGGAGGTTCAGCGTGATCGACAAATGCATGCGCATGAGCGTGTCCTACCAACGCGCCACTCAGTAACAACGTCAGACGAATTTTCCTAAGCCGGTTCATGATTTCAATTTCCTGCAAATAGCGGTCGACCCAGGCTGTGGGGAAAGAGATCGTCCACGAAGAAGTGCAGTTGCGCGATCACGCCGACATTATTTCCAGTGCGCTCGTTGATCGGAACCACAGCCTCCACTCCAATCTGGAAGTATTTGCCGGTCCAGATGACGCCAGGGTCTATCGTGCCAGTCGTTTCTCCCTGTTCTCCACGGTTCAGCGGAGTCTCCAGCGCAAACTCCACCAGCGGGATCAAACGATCGAGCGGCGCGCGCAGTCCGATGTCTTTCACCTGTGATTGCAGGTAGATGACGCTGTACTCCAATGCAAAACCCCAATCCAGGACATCAGGGTGCCGCTCGATTTCAATCTCGCGTTCACCGGTCTCGGCGTCCACTGTGACGCTGCGCGTGCTCGCACTGGTGGGAATCGCAACGCCAACTTGTCCTGTAAGGGCAAACGGCTTCAGAAACCACAACGCAGCAGGTAAGTCGCCAAAGCCTTTGCCGAACAGAATAGCCGGCGTCCACGTGCTGAACGAGTCAGCACCAACCGAGCGCGAGCCGGTGCCGCCAACTTCCAGCTCGAGTCCAAGCGAAACAATCGCTTCGTGCGCGCCGTCTTTCAGGAGCTGATATTTTCCGCCTAACTCGAGATTGCCAAACCCATTCGTCGCACGCCCCTCGTGCGGATTGAGCCACGTAAAAGCGTCACCGACCTCAATCGCAAATTCCGGAGTAATGCGTTTGGAAATCTCCATCGAGATATCCGTCTCGCGCGTCCCCCCTTCCTCCGGCGTCCTGAGCGTGCTCACCGTTGGGAGCGAGAGTTCATCGGCGACAAAAGGATCATCGGTTGCCAGCGTCGCCGGAAAAAACCGCGGCCCCGCAAAGCCGTGACCGCAAGTCCGGCCGATGGCACCGAATTCGCATGCGACGCAAATGAGCCAAAAAAACAAAGATAAAAATTTCATTTCAATCCTCCGAAAGTCGAAACAACGCCGCGATTACTGCGCGACGGTTTCCGGTTGGGCAATGCGCGGCAGGCTATGACCCGTCCACACGCACGGCGCAGCCGAATCAAACGCGAACTAACTGAGGAATGAGCGCGGTGGCGGCACAGGCGGAGGTCGCCCGATTTTAGATGAGGGAAAATCGCACGCCGCGTATTCGAAAGAAACAAACGGACGTAACAAAGTGCTCGTCCGCCACACACAAATCATGTCGATCTGTGGCGCGGGCGATTGGAGATCAGATTTCTTTTCAGAATTTTTTCCGGCATTCACGACATGACACAGCGAACATGGATGCGCGCCATCAAAAGTCTGAGCGATTGCCTGGCAAAGCGGCGCGCGTTTCGAATAATCAATGAGCATCGTTGTCCACGCCAGTGATTGGAGCGCGATCCATTGCAAACCAATCGCGCAGCAAAGGGCGAAGATCGTTACGATGCGGGCGCAGCGAAACACGACGGAGAGGCTAGCGATCCGTCCGGTCAAAGTCAATCGGGAGGAGGGATGTCGTGCTGCGACGCTATTCTTTGGCCCTCGGATGCGTCCGCTAGCGTAAGCGCGTGTCATCCCGAGGTCGCCGCGGCGGCCCGAGGGATCTCCCACAGGATGATCGATTACGCTTGGACCCTGCGTGATTAACCGCACATGGGTGAGATCCCTCGGCGCGCGTCGCTTGCTTCGGGGTGACGGTCCAGCGCGTCGTCCTACCTAGGGACAAATGAGCCGTTGCCTTCATCGAGATAGACCGTTGAACCAACACGCGAAATGCGAAGCGATTGTCGCCACGTTCCTGCCGTGAAATCTTTCTTAGCTTCGATTGTCTTCGTTTCCGTTTCTCTTCCAGTGGGGACTGGATGGGCGTCAATCAAGGCTTCGGACAAAACTCTGCCATCCATTTCTTGCGACTTTAATCCCCAGAATGTGCAAAATCGTCGGCGCAACATCGACATTGCCGGTGGGCAAATCGTCCGTCTGACCGCGACGAAAATCGGGACCCGCTGCGACCAGAGTATTATGCATGTCGAATCGGCTGAGCGTAGCGTGAGTTCCTTCCCCTGCTTTGCGTTGCCAGTCAGCGTCGATCATTCCCGGACCACCAAACTGATTCTTCGAATCGTTCCAACGGAATGCCATGACAACGTCCGGCGCATGCGGGTTGTCGATTTTGGCGTCATCGAAATGGAAGGTCCCCGGCAAACCCTGTTTGGTAAAAATCACTCCCGCAAAGTCGGATTGCTGCAAAAATTCAACAAGACGCCGCGTCACCGTCGCGTCATGGCCGACGATATAAAAGAAAACACTGCCACCGTTGCCAACCAGCATGATGTCCCCATGTTTCGGTTCATCTTCAAATTCAGTCTTCGCGATGAAACCGGCGTCTCTCAGGCTTTTTCGTAAATCGATCGAGCGTTTGATGGTCGAGAATCCGTGATCGGAAACGACCAACAGATCTGTCGTTTCACGTGCCGCCTGCCGGTCTAACGCTGAAAGAACAGCAGCGAGATTTTCATCCGACGATCTGATTGCAGCGAGCGCCGGTGGCGCGCCGGGTGCAGACTCGTGCTCGGTGAGATCCGGCTCGCCCAGCCAAATGACTGACAAAGCAGGCACGCCATCTTTCCAAAGGAAATCGGTCGCTGCTTTGGTCGTCCAGGGATCGCGCTGTAAATGCGCAGATGGAAACGGGCCAAGCGCGGCAACGATGGAAGTAAGGACGTCACGCGGAAGCGTCTGACCTGCGAACAGCGTGACACCGTTCTTCGCAGGCCCACTGTCCGCATGTCGATCCAGCAAAAGACCGACAGTTTTTGCACTGGCAATCGCCGTTCGTCCACCTGCGCGTTGAACGAGCTCGGTAATGGTCGGAACGGAAATGTATTTACCGCCGGAAAGTTCATCTCCCCTGCTCACAACCGCAGAACTCTCGACGCTGATTGATCGCGTGCGGTCGATCTCCGGGCGGTACGCATAATTTGCTATCACGCCGTTCCGACCGGGATAAGCACCGGTAACGAGTGCCGTACCGTTTACCTGTGTCGCGCTGGGATACACCGCGTGGTGATTCCGAAAAGTGACTCCTTCGCGGGCGAGCTTCCAAAGCGTGGGAGTTGTTTTCTCGCTGACAAAGTCCGGGCGCATTCCGTCCCACACCACCACGACGACATGACGGTCGGATCTGGGCATATCCGCAGCGAGACCCACGGCGTCCAGGGAAAAAACGAGGACGAGGATCGAAATCGATGTGCAATATTTCGCAAACATGATCGTTCGCAGACTACACAGATTGCGCGGGATTGGTAGGGCGCGTCCGCTCGGCGGGCCGCCATGGAGTTTCGTTCTTGCCGTGCTTTTCTTGTCAGCCTCGGCATTCGCTGTTCCGCTCGTCCCCACCAATCCCGGGACGACATGGCGATACAGCATGACCGAAGAACTTGGGAAAGGCCTTACTATTTCGAATTTGAAAGCAGATACCGATGGGAAAGTCCGCGTACCGGTCCTCTACCGCCTCGAGGGAATAGAGGACGTTGACGGGAAAGGGCTTCTAAAATTCGAAATGCACCGAGCCGGTTCGATCACGAATACGGATCTTGTTACCGTCGATGAACACGGAATAACCTGTTGGGCTCGAATTAATCTGGACGGCGAATTGATCAAGTTTAATCCGCCCCAAGCAATGATTGCTGCGCCGCTCAAGCAGGGAACGGCGTGGAATTTTGATGGTCAGGCCGGCGATTTAAAAGTGCATCAGGAGTACAATGTCACGGGCGAAGAAGACATCGAAGTGCCAGCAGGCGAATTTCATGCGTTCCATATTCGTGGCGAGCAAAGCTCACCCAGCCGGATGACGATCGATCGCTGGTTCGTGCCGGGCACTGGAATTGTCAAAGATGTTACAACGATGCGCGCGGCGGACGGCGATTTACTCGAGCGAATTTCTCTGGAGCTGACTAAGCGACCTCAAATCGAGAATAGACCGGAGGTGAAAGCCGAGGCGGCGCCGAAACGGCTCTCCGTCAGCTTCGCAAACGATCAATTCGGGAAACCAACCACGACGTTTTCATCGGATACACCGCAGATTTACGTGCGTTGGCAAGGACGACGCTTGCGAAAGGGAGGAAAGGTGAAGGCGGTCTGGATCGCCGAGAACATCGGCGAGGATTTTCCACAAGGCTACAAGGTGGACGAAGCGTCAGCGATGATCGAAAGCCAAAATGCTCGTGGAGCATTCACGCTGGCGCGGCCCGAAGACGGCTGGGCAGTCGGCGATTACCGCGTTGAATTCTACATCGATGACATTCTCGTGGACGCGGCGAAGCTAAAGATTGTGCAGTGAGGGTGACGCAAGGGCTGCGAATCCTTGTAGCCGCCTCGCTGTGTCGAGGCGCTGGGGGCGTTACCAGCTTGCACGGCGACGCAGCGCCGTGCCTACCACTTCACATTTAAACGGCTTCAAGAAGCACCGATTTTTCTTGAATCCAAAGCGAAGCGCCGTTGCATCGTAACTAGTAAAATCATATTTCCAATGAAGAAGATCATTTTTGTCTGTTTGGCTGTGTGCGTTGTGTTGACCGCTGGATGCCGATGGGCGGGAATTCGAGGCAATGGCCGCATCAAAACACAGGACCGAACAATTGACGCCTTTACCGAGATCGATACCGGCGGAGCATTTGAAATCGAATGGCAAAACGGGTCTCCTGCCCTTCGCATCACCACCGACGAAAACCTTCTTTCTTATGTCGACAGTGATGTCTCGGGCGACACGCTTTATTTGCGCACTCACGACCACATCTGGCCAACGCATGGAATCAAAGTCATCATCTCCAGTCCGACGAGAGCAGCCGCAAGGATCCGCGGCGCTGTAAAGCTTACTGTAAAACAGATCAACGGACCCGCATTTGCTCTTGAGGCTAGCGGTGCGTCACGTGTTTCGCTCGACGGAAACATCGATCATCTTCTTGCTGATATGACCGGGGCTAGCGAGTTGGAGGCCAGCGGACTCCAAACCAAGACCGCGGAAATCTCCACGACAGGCGCTGGCGACGCGGAAGTCGCAGTTGCCGAAACGTTGAAAGTCGCCATTACCGGCGCGGGAAAAGTTACTTATTCCGGCAATCCGACGATTGAAAAACACATCACTGGCGCTGGCTCGGTTCGCCGCAAGGATAGTTGACCAGACGGTTGTAGCGGCGTTTGTGTCAAACGCCGAAACCAATTAGTTAGGTGCTCGCCGCGGCGAGCACCTCTACATCGAGTGCCTATGCCCGACTGGAACTGTCGCGCCCACTACGTTTAATTGATATCCACTGAATGGAAAACTTCGTCTGTGTTCAATGCGGAACCCAGTTTGATAAAAGCGCACAGTCGCCAAGCTCTTGTCCAATTTGTGAAGATGAACGGCAATTCGTGCGTCACGAAGGCCAGGCGTGGACGACGCTTAAACGAATGGCGACTCGGCACCGAAACCGCTTGAAAGATGAGGCACCGCACCTCGTGGGCATCGGAACCGAGCCGGATTTTGCTATTGGCCAGCGTGCTTTACTTTTACGGTCGCCGGAAGGAAATCTGCTTTGGGATTGCATCACGTTCCTCGACGAAGCAACCATAGAGGCAATCAAGGCGCGGGGCGGCATTCGCGCTATTGCAATTTCCCATCCCCATTATTACTCCGCGATGGTGGAATGGGCCGAGCACTTCGACGCGCAAATCTTCCTCCATGCTAAGGATCGCCACTGGGTGATGCGCAAAAGTCCGCGCATTCAATTTTGGGAGGAAACGATGCTTTCACTTTGGGATGGTCTGATGCTGATCAACTGTGGCGGGCATTTCGAAGGCGGCACTGTTCTGCACTGGCCAGGCGGCGCAAATGGCAAAGGGGCGCTGCTGACTGGCGACATCATTCAAGTAGTGCAAGATCGCCGGTATGTGAGTTTCATGCGGAGTTATCCGAACCTGATTCCGCTCGGACCTGTTGCAGTCCACCAAATCCTTGAGAGAATCGAAAGGTTCCCATTCGAACAAATTTACGGCGCGTGGTGGGGAGCGAACCTGCTATCGGACGCCAAAGCGGGGGTGCGACGTTCAGCGGAACGTTATCTGCGCGCGATCAGCGTGTAGAACTGATTTCAAAGTAACGATAATCGACGTCGCGATTGTTGTCAGCGACTGCTAATGAACTCATCAACAATCCGGGGCAGCGCCAGCGCGGCCGGCTCCCGGACTAATCGTGTGGCAAATCGGGAGAGCGGCGTTTCCTCGGGATTTACTTCGATGAGCTCGCCGCCCCGGCGGCTCGCACGCAGCGCCCAGTCAATGATGTATCCAAACGTCGCCGTTGTTCCGGCGACGATCACAACCCCGCAAGGATCGCGCTGCAGGTATTTCTCAACGCGTTGGGTTTCCCGCAAAGGCAAAGGCTCTCCGAACCAAACCACCCCGGGTCGCATCAGCGCGTCACACTTCGCACATCTCGGAATGCCATTTTGCTCTGGCTCCTGCTCTTGCCAGAAATCGCAGTGCGAACATCTGGTAACGAAAATGTCTCCATGAATTTGCACCATCTCTGCTTTTGCAAGGCCAGCGCGTTCGTGCAGATCGTCCACGTTCTGCGTGACGAGCAGAAATTCATCCGCACAGTGCGCCAGATTGGCAATCGCCTCATGCGCGGCATTCGGTTGTGCATTGGAAATTCGGCGGCGCCGCTCGCGATACCATTGCCAAACCAGTTCCGGATCGCGCGCGAAAGCTTCGGGTGTCGCCAACTTTATCGGATCCAGATTGCGCCAGTAGCCATCTTTCCCACGAAATGTGGGAATCCCGCTTTCAGCCGAAACACCCGCCCCCGTAATAATGAGAACGCGCACAACTGAAGATGGACGAGCGGCAACGATTTCCAAGTCGGCTGCTACAGAATCCTGCCGTCGATTGGACAGTTAATGTTGCCACTGCCGTGTCGGCTTGCCAGACTCGCGCCATGAACGACCAAGAAATTGAATCCGGCGCAATCCGGGAAATTGAACCAGAAGTAAGGACGCTGTTTACAAAGCTGGTCGAACACGATCCGCGGGAGGCGGCCAAGATGCTAGAGCCGTATCCAGATGAGTTTGTTGTTCAAATGCTGGAACTGTTAAATCCGGCGTCGGCACTGAAGATTCTCCAACGCTTCAATCCCGCACGGAGACAGACCATTCTGGCCACCGCTTCCCCTGAAACCAACCAGCAATGGATGCGGAATCAAACGTACCCGGAGCGCAGCATCGGACGATTAATGCAGCCGCCACTGGCAGTGTTCCGTCCGCAAACGACAATCGCCGAAGCAACCGAGCAAATTCGGCGGCTCGCCAGAAAAGCAATCATCACCTACGGCTTTGTCACAGACGAACAGGAGAAACTGCTCGGCGTCGTGGTGATGCGCGACATGCTCCTGGCGCACAGCAATCAGCGTCTCGAGGAAATCATGCTCAAGAATCCATTTTATCTCACGCCAGAGATGTCGCTCCCCGATGCGATGAGAGCGGTACTGGTGCGGCATTATCCTGTGTATCCGGTTTGCGACAAAACGAGACGGCTCCTTGGCCTTTTGCGTGGCCAGATGCTGTTTGAGGCCGAGGCGATCGAATTGAGCGCCCAACCGGGTGAGATGGTCGGCGTAGAAAGCGAGGAGCGCCTTACCACGCCCTGGCTGCGAAGCCTGAAATTTCGGCATCCCTGGCTTCAGGTAAATTTATTCTGCGGGTTACTTGCTGCAGTCGTCGTCGGATTTTTTCAGGAAACCGTCGATCGTATCATCGCGCTGGCAGTATTCCTTCCGGTCCTCATCGGTCAGGCTGCAAACACCGGTGTGCAGGCGCTCTCGGTGTCTTTGCGCGGGATAACTTTGGGCGATTTGAGATCGGGAAAAGAACGCATGCTCCTGGTCAAGGAAACTCTGTTGGGAATATTCAATGGAGCATTAACCGGAGTCACCGGCGGGATCGCAATGTTCATCTTTGCCACGATGGTGAAAAGCTCAGTGGCTGTGATGCTAAGTTTTGTGGTGTTCCTTGCTATCACCATCAGTTGTTGCCTTAGCGGCGTGGCTGGCGCGATGGTGCCCCTGGTTCTCAAGAAATTTGGCGCTGATCCGGCAATGGCTTCCAGCATTGTTGTAACAACCTTCACCGATGTTGGCTGTCTGCTCGTCTTCCTCGGGCTTGCTACCTTGCTGATCTAAATAGACACAAATATCTGCTAGAAAAAGATCGCCTTATTGCGAGCGGACCTCTATCACTCGCTTGCTATGCAAAAACAGACCTGCACCCTGACTATCCTCACCCTGTTCATCTCGTGTGCTCTTGCTTTCAGTGCACCTGACACTCCGGAAACCCGGCGCCACGAAGCCGAGCGTTATCTCCAGGCTACTCCGCCCAAAGCATTGTTCGAGGACATGGCCGACAAAATGGCTGCGAATCTTCCGCCGGACCAACGCGACCAATTCAAGAAACTGATGACGTCGCAACTCGACATCGCGGCATTAACCAAGGCGATGATCGACTCGATGGTGAAGCATTTCACCACCGAGGAGTTGAAAGCACTGGCAGATTTTTACGGTTCGCCCGTCGGGAAATCTGCGATGCAAAAGTTCGGCGCCTACATGGCGGACATCATGCCGGCGATGGAGGCCGAGATAATGAAAGCCCAGGCAAAGCTGAACCAATCGCTTCCGAATCAAACGCCGAAATGACGTCGCGTTGAGGACAACGCGATCCACCCACTCCCAGCCGATCTGACGGCCTTTGTTTTGTTCTTCCAGCCAGCTCATGAGCGGCTTGAAGTAGTCCATCATCGCGCGGGTAGAGATGTCCTCGCCGGTGGTTTCCTTCAAGACTTTTGCGCCAGTCTTCAGTTCCATCTTTCTCCGCGGCCTCGGTTTGTTAGCAGCGATATTGAGCAGCGCGATTAAACCGATAATAAGGAGCGTGAAGAAATAATTATCTATCAGAACAAATAAGAACAAATGACTTTCGAATCGTTCATGGCGCTCAAACTAATTGTGTCTGGACCGGCTTGTGAAAGTGCATTCGTGTTTCCGGATTCGTGTGAATCCGGACTCTGAGGACGGCAGGTACTGAGTGCGTTTTTTTGCTTGCAGAAGAACCGTGATTTCCCTACGTCACATCAACCGATGGAACTGCTAGCTACCGATCCGCTATTACCTGTCCGCATCGTTGCCGCAATCGCCTTCATCGCGATGATTTGCGCTTACGTTTACGTGTTGCGGCATCTGCGAAAACTCGAGAAGACCATCGTTGCGGATAATCTCGTGCCGAGTGAGTTGGGACCACGCAATAACACGGTGCTCATGGTTTGCCTGATTCCGCTGATTGCCACCGCCTTGTTACTCTATCTGATCATCAAGACGTAAGCGATAATGCCGGCGTTCAGATAACGATCTTATGACGCTCGGAATTCTTCACCGCGTTCGAGAGCCAGTTCAGCTTTAAGATTCTCGAGGTCGCGACCAACACTGGCGACAGCAGCAAGCTTATCCCTCGTGCGGAAAATCACTGAGGCGTCTTTTTCTTTCAAATTGCCGGACACAATTCCCTGATCCTTGCCGCTGCCATGACCAACGTAATGAATGTGCAGATCGAAATGATTGCTCCAGAAAAATGGCGGCATGATGAATGCCTCGCGCGCTCCGAGAATATTACGCGCGGCGGCCTGGCCGTGGCGTTGCGCCACGACCCAATGTTCCACTCTGATACGTCCGGCACGCGGATCGGGCCAACACGCGATATCGCCAGCCGCAAAAATTCCAGGCACGTTCGTCTCCAAAAACTCATCGACCAATACGCCGTTATCGGTGGCGATGCCCGCTTGTTCGGCGATGGCGACGTTCGGGCGCACCCCGATCCCAACGACCACCAAATCGCAATCTAATTTTGTCCCGTCATCAAGCTGCACATGTCGATTTTCAATTGCTGCCGGCGTTCGACCGAGATGAAATTGCACGCCATGTGCCTCGTGTGTTTCGCGAACCAACTCGCCCAGTTCGCGTCCGAGAGCTTTTTCCAGCGGCAGCGAGTCTTTCCCGACCACCGCAACTTCCAGTTTGCGCTCCCTCAAGGACCACGCCACTTCCAGACCGATAAAGCTCGATCCGATTACGACTGCGCGTTTTGCGCCTTTCGCCTTGTCAATTATGCGCCGGCTGTCGGCGAGCGTTCGCAAATAACAAACGTGCGGCAGATCGTGCCCCGGAATCGAGAGCCGAACCGGCGTGGCGCCGGTGGCCAGCAGCAGCGCGCCGTAATCTAACCCGCGGCCATCTGACAACATCACCCGCTTCGCTCCCGGGTCGATCCCGGTGACTGTTGTGCTTGTTATCGCGTCGATCTTTTGCTCGCGGTAGAAATCTGCCGAGCGTAATGGAATCCACTCTTCCGGAGCCGCCCCGGCAAGATAATCCTTGGAAAGATTTGGCCGATCGTACGGCAAAAACTCATCAGCGCCGATCAATGTCACCGGACCCTCATAACCTTCGCGCCGCAACATCTCAGCCGCGGCACCGCCAGCTGCGCCTGCGCCAACGATCACCGCGCTCGCCGGCGATGATTTGGGTTTGCGCACCGGTTTCTCATCGATCTTTCCTGTGACGAAAAACTGCTGCCCACGCTTATCGAATTTGTAACGGGTGACATTGTTCAACGCCGGCGCAGCAATCGCTTCTCCCGTGCGCAGATCAAAACGCGCATGGTGCCACGGGCAGCGAACGGTGCAATCCACCATCAAACCTTTTGCCAGCGGGCCCCCGTAATGCGTGCATGTCGCGCCGATAATAAAAAGCTCGTCCCCCCGCCTGGCCACGAGAACCGCTTCACCAAACGCGTGCCCTAATAACATCCTTCCATCCGCCACGCCATCGATGTTGAAGCCCTTTTCGAAATCGGGTCCCTCCAGCTCGCTCGACTCTTCCGCCATAGTGATTCCTTTTGTTCGGTAAGATAAGAATCGCCCCGGAATAGCACTGCGCGCGTTCTAATCTTCTACAGCTGGCGACCTAAAGACCGCTGCATCTAAGATCGCAACCGAAACTATAAATCGGAATATTCGGATTTATTTAACGCTTACTCGGCTCCGCCGGCTCGCTCTTTGTACCAGGAAGCAGATCGACACGAATCAGTTGATCATTCGGTAATACAATTGGTCCTTCCCATCGCAGGAAACCCGCGGGCTCGGGATTCGTCAGCCAAATTTTGGTGTCGGGCACAGTCACAAACAATTTTGCGATTGCCGGAACCTCAGGATGCACAATGAACCGGTCGCCCTTGAGTGATCGCCCGGACATTTTAACGCGGTCGAGGCCGGCGTGGGAAAGTTTAACGGTCACGACTTGCGGCTTGAGCGTTGGGAACGGCGAAAAACCGACCGCCTTAAGCTGTACTTGTTCCCCGCGCAGGAGCCGCTTGCGCAGATTACTCAATACGAGGGTGAACCCGAATCCTGCAAAAGTGCGGCCCTTTTCAATATCGACCTTGTCAGACACATCTTTGTTGTCCTTGCTAATATGAGCAGTGGCGGTCGCCGACAGAAAGTCCACAGTGAACTCGCGCTGCACCCTCTCGTTCTTGAGTTCCTTCCAGGACCATTGTTCTTGAATCAGTTCCGGCTCTTGGCGAAAGCGCGCCTTTTCCTCAAATGATCCGCCCTCGGGAAATTTATAGGTGATAACGACGTTAAGGCGCTGATCTTGCACCCACTGCCTGAACTCTCCGTCGGCAAGTTTTCTGCCATTGATATCGCAGAGTCCCGGATAAGCATGCGCAGCAGCTGTTGGTTCAGTTAATTCAAGTGCGAGCATCGGTGTGGCGAAGAATCCAGCGACAAAGGCTGAGTAAAGGACTGCCAATTTTTTTATTAGCATGCTTATTACGGGTATCGCGAACTGCGATACCGAAGGCTGCATCACCAGCTGGCTTACTCTTGCGATTTGGTAACAGCGTTGTTACCCAAACGAAATCGAACTCGACATCCGCACGATCGCCGTTATTCTTGTTTCGTGATGAGCGTCGACATTCTTTATTCGACTGAGCTTCGAAGGCCGCTCGCCTTCGCTTTGGCGCTCGTGTGGTGGCGATAAAAAGCGACCGTTTTTCAACGGGACGCTGATTTTCTCTCCTTCTCTCAGGCGAGAGATCTGGCGTTTGCACCAATGAAATAACCCAAACCTACTATGTTGATCGTAATGAAACCAAGCGCTGCGGCGCAGGAAGTGAACGCAGTTGTAAACTTGATCCAGGAAATTGGGTTGCGTCCTCATCCGATGCCGGGCGCCACGCGAACAGCCATTGGCATCACCGGCAACACCGGTCCTGTCGATGGCAGGCGTTTTGAAAACCTCCCGGGCGTCGCTGAAGTCATCCGGGTTACCAAGCCGTACAAGTTGATCACGCTTGATCTGCGCCCAGAAAAGACGGTCGTGCGAATTGGAGATGCGACGATTGGAGGAAACGAACTCGCGATCATTGCAGGTCCGTGCGCGATCGAGAGCCGCGATCAGGCATTCGCCGTGGCCGAAGCAGTGCAGAAAAGCGGCGCGCGTTTCTTTCGTGGCGGCGTGTGGAAACCCCGGACGTCCCCGTACGCGTTTCAAGGTCTGGGCGAGAAAGGATGGGAAATCATCATTGAGATCCGCAAGGCGTTTGACCTGAAAATCGTCACCGAAGCGCTCGAAGAACCTCACGTCGGTCTAATCGAAGAGTATGGCGATGTCATTCAAATCGGCGCGCGAAACATGCAGAACTTTTCGCTCCTCAGGCGAGCTGGCCGATCGCAACTGCCAGTCCTGTTAAAGCGAGGAATGGCTGCAACACTCGAAGAATGGTTGCTCGCAGCGGAATACATCATGGCAGAGGGCAATTACAACGTAATCCTGTGCGAGCGCGGCGTCCGGACTTTCACCCAGCATACGCGTAACACGCTGGATCTTGCTTCTGTGCCGGCGATTCGTCGGATTTCTCATTTGCCGGTGATCGTGGACCCATCACACGGCACAGGTAGCGCGCACATGGTTACTCCTCTGGCGCGAGCTGGCGTCGCCGTGGGAGCGGACGGGCTCATGGTGGAGGTGCACAATCACCCCGAACTCGCCCTATCCGACGGCGCGCAAGCCCTGACGCCATCGGAGTATGTCCAGCTCCTCAGCGAAGTCCGCGCAATACACGAGGTCACCACTCCGATTGCCAACCAGAGGCACATACAAACCAAAGTCGCCTAACGAGACAAACCCAATGCTTCTCTTGATCGATAACTACGACTCTTTTACTTACAACCTGGTCCAGTACTTTGGTGAGCTTGGTTGCCAGATCGTTGTTAAGCGAAATGACGAAATCTCGGTTAATGAAATCGCTGCGTTAGCTCCCAAGCACATTTGCATCTCGCCGGGACCCTGCACGCCGCGCGAAGCAGGAATTAGCAAAGATGTCGTCCTGCGTTTTGGGGCGAAGATTCCAATCCTTGGCGTTTGCCTCGGACACCAATGCATCGCCGAAGCATACGGAGGAAAAATCGTACGCGCTTCCAAGCTGGTGCATGGGAAGTCATCGATGATTACACACAACGGCAGCGGGCTCTTCACGGATCTGCCCAATCCGTTTGAAGCTGGTCGATACCACTCATTGAGCGTCGAGCGCTGCTCCTTTCCCTCGTGTCTTCAGGTTATCGCAGAGAGCGAGGATGGGGAAATCATGGCCTTGCGCCACCACGAGTCTCCTGTGTACGGCGTGCAATTTCACCCGGAATCAGTTCTTACACACGAGGGCAAGAAAATCCTCGCGAGTTTTCTAGCGCCTGCAGCGAAGGAGGCAATGCACTACGCTTGATGACAACTCATCTCACACCGACTCCGGACGAATTCGCCGAGCTGGCTAAGCAGGGCAACGTCATCCCGGTTTTTGCAGAGTTTATCGCTGACAATGAAACCCCCGTTTCAACATTCAAGAAGTTAGATCACGGCGGTAACAGTTTTTTGTTTGAATCGACTGAGAAAAACGATGTATCCGGGCGCTTTTCCTTTGTCGGTATCGACCCGCGGATCGTCATCAAAACCTGCGGCACCAAGTTGCGAATCATCGAATTGGGACTCGAGCGCCAGGTCGAAATCACAAGCGACCCATTAGATGAAGTCCGAAGGGTGATGGCGCGCTATCAGTTTGTCTCGCGTCCAGATCTCCCGCGATTCAGCGGCGGCGCTGTTGGTTTCCTGGGTTACGAAGCAATCCATTTCTTCGAACCCAAGGTTCCGCCAGCAAAACGCGATGAACTGCAATTGCCTGAAATGATCTTCATGATTACAGGCAGCCTGCTCATTTTCGATCATCGGCTGCGGACTCTGAAAATCGTTGCGAACGCATTTCTTGATGACGGTCCGCTCGAGAAAATCTATGCGCGGAGCGACTGACACGATCCATGAGATCATGCGCCAGCTTGCGAATCCTGCGGATCTTCCGCTTGTTCCACCCACCGATCCCGAGGTGCAATCTCTTGGTAGGGACGCCGTGATGCGGCGTCCAGTCGGCGCAGAGCGCCGACCCCACCACAGCAATGTTCAGCCGCGCGAGTTTGAGCGGGCTGTCGAACGAGCCAAGGATTACATTCGGGCGGGCGATATCTTCCAAGTTGTATTGTCACAGCGGTTCGAATCCGATTTTAGCGGCGACCCGCTCGATTGTTATCGATGCCTTCGTTTCATCAATCCCTCGCCGTACATGTTTTGTCTCAAGATGGGAGATGACTTTGCTCTCGTTGGTAGCTCGCCGGAGATGCATGTCCGATTGACTGGCGACGTGGTCGAGATTCGCCCGCTTGCTGGCACGCGCCCGCGTGGGACTACCTCCGTGCAGGACGAGCGGAATGCGGCAGAACTCTTGGCCGATCCCAAGGAACTCGCCGAGCACATCATGCTGGTCGATCTCGCGCGCAACGACATTGGTCGGGTCTCTGACTTTGGTACGGTGTGTGTCACCGAATTGATGGGGATCGAGCGCTACAGCCACGTCATGCATATTGTTTCGAATGTCACTGGGCGCCTTCGCACAGGTTGCACTGGCTTCGACTTGATCAAAGCAACGTTTCCCGCAGGCACTGTTTCGGGAGCACCGAAGATTCGCGCCATGCAAATTATCAGCGAACTGGAAAAGACCAGACGCGGCTGTTACGCGGGCGCAATCGGCTACTTTGGATTCGACGGCAATGTTGATTCCTGCATCGCGCTGCGCTGCGCCGTTTTCAAAAACGAGAAAGCGTATTTTCAAACCGGTGCGGGTATCGTCGCCGACTCAAATCCACGATCGGAATACGAGGAAACCGTTAATAAATCGCGTGCGATGGCAAAAGCGCTCGCAATGGCAAAACAGATCAGGCCACCGCGAAGGGACAAACGCGGATGCAACGCACGCGAGACCGGCGATCTCGAACTGCGCGAGCTAACGCTGCGCGTGATGCGCGGCGAGAATCTCAGCCGTGCTGAGGCTGCAAATTTTCTGGGCTGTCTGCTCAATCCCATCGCTACCGATGAGCAGATAGCGGCCGCGCTTATTAGCTTGGCCGTAAAAGGCGAGACCCTCGAAGAGCTGGCAGGGATCGCCGAAGCAATGCGAAATCGTGCGCTGCCATTGCGATCGCGTCACGAGCGTTTCATCGACACAGCAGGCACTGGATCAAGCGCTGCAAAAACTTTTAATATTTCAACAGCGGCGGCTTTTGTGATTGCAGGTGCCGATCTGCCCGTAGCAAAACATGGCTCGCGGGCGGCAACGTCGCGATGCGGCAGCGCCGACGTGCTCCAGGCGCTCGGAGTCAACACAGTCGCTCCGGTCGAGACTGTGGAACGTTGCCTTAACGAGCATGAAATCTGTTTCATGTTTGCCCCGCTTTTTCATGCTGCTGCAGCCCGCGTCGCGCAGGTGCGCCGCAAGCTTGGAGTGCATACCGTATTCAACCTGGTCGGTCCCCTGACAAATCCCGCGCGCGCACCTTTTCAGATCCTGGGCGTCTGGCAACGTTCGTTACTTGAACGCGTCGCATCAGCACTTGTTCGTCTGGGCGTTGAGAAGGCGTGGGTGGTGCATGGCGCCGATGGCCTGGATGAAATAACAATTGCAGACAAAACATACGTCGCCGCCTGTTCGTCCAAAGGAGAAGTGGAAACCTTTACAGTGTCACCTGAAGACTTTGGCTTGGAACGTCAGACCTTCGACGGGTTTCGTGGAAAGGGACCGGAAGAAAACGCAGACCTGATCCGCACGGTTTTGCGAGGCGTTAAGAACGGCCCGATAGCTGTTGCGCGCGATCTCGTCATCATTAATGCCGCTGCCGCGCTACATCTCGCCGGCGTTGCCCGAGATCTGCGTCATGCGGCTGGCCTCGCTCGTGAAAGCATCGACAGCGGACGAGCCGCATTGAAACTGGATATGCTGGTTCGTGAGACAAATCGAAGGTCATGATCCAAAACATTTTCTCTCAAATCCTGGATCGAAAACGAGAGGCCATAGCGCAGTTCCGAGCAGATTCTTGCTTTCGCGAGCGCGCTTTGAAAATTCGAAAGAACGCCGAACCGCATCGATTGCGACGGGCGATGGAGTCGGATTCACCGCAATTAAAGATTATCGCGGAGTTCAAACGCAGATCGCCTTCTGCTGGAATCATTCGCGACGATTTAACGGTCAGCGAGATTGTTCGCTGCTACGAACGCGGTGGCGCTTGCGCAATCTCAGTTCTCACCGACGAACAATATTTTGGCGGTTCCGTTGCCGACCTTTCCGCGGCTCGATTTAGCACGAACCTGCCGCTTTTGCGCAAGGACTTCATCATCGACCCAATTCAAATTCTCGAAGCTGTCGCCGCTGGCGCCGATGCCGTGTTATTAATTGTGGCCGCACTGGACGAGGCCCAATTATGCGAACTGCGCGCGCTTGCCGAGGACGAACTGGGACTCGATGCATTAGTCGAAACGCACACGTCCGGGGAATTGCGCCGCGCCCTCAATGCAGGCGCAAGAATCATCGGTGTAAATAACCGCGATCTCAGAACGTTTCGAGTTTCATTAAAAACAAGCGAGCGCTTGATCGCCGAAGCTCCACGCGACCGAGTCCTGATTAGTGAAAGTGGACTGCAAAGGGCAGAATCGCTGCTGCGACTTCGTACGCTCGGCTTCCGCGGATTTCTAATTGGCGAAGCATTGATGCGCGAGCAAGATCCTGAAACGGCCCTCCGCGATTTAGTTGCCGCTGGGGAAGAACGCAAATCCGCAGGAGTTTCAACTGGAGCCTGCCGGCCATGACTTCAGTGCAAATCAAGATTTGCGGCGTCACAAAGGTCAAAGATGCAGGAACGTGCGCTGAAATGGGCGTGAGCATGATTGGGTTCAACTTTTACCCCCACAGTCCACGATATATTGAGCCGGAGATCGCCAGGCGAATTATCGAAGCTATCCCCCCTGGAGTTCGCGCTGTCGGAGTTTTCGTGGACGCAAGCACGGAAGAAATTCGAGAGGTTGCGGACACATCCGGCCTTCGATGTGTGCAATTACACGGACACGCGTCACCGGATATGTGCCGGGGGTTAGCTCATGAATTTCGCGTAATCCGAGCGTTCTCGACGGATTTTCAATTTCGACCCGAAGAGGCCTCTTTGTTTGGCGATTGCGACGTACTGGTTGACGCGCACCATCCGAAGCTCCGTGGCGGAACTGGTTTGACCTGTGACTGGCCAGCTGCACGCACTGCCCGTTCCTTCGCGCGATTCCTCATTCTCTCAGGAGGATTAACCGAGCAAAATGTCGCTGAGGCCATCGCAACTGTTTCGCCGCACGCTGTTGATGTTTGCAGCGGGGTTGAAAGCGCACCCGGGATTAAGGATTATCGCGCGCTCGAAAATTTTATCAGAGCCGTGCGCACGGCGGATTCTTGTTAAACGCTTTCTCCTGACAGCCAGTTCGAATGCAAAAACCACGGATTACCAAGAGCGAACCTGATGAGCACGGGCATTGGGGAAAGTTTGGTGGACGCTACGTTCCGGAAACATTAGTGGCACCACTCGACGAGTTGACTAACGAGTTCATGCGCGCGCGTGAGGACCCAAATTTCCGGAATGAACTCAACCAATTGCTGCGAGATTACTGTGGCCGGCCAACACCATTGTTTCACGCACGACGGTTAACGGAGCGTGCCGGCGGCGCGCAAATCTATCTGAAGCGCGAGGACCTTTTGCACACCGGTGCGCATAAGATCAACAACGCCATAGGGCAGGCATTGCTCGCGCGCCGAATGGGCAAAAAGCGCATTATTGCCGAAACAGGCGCGGGGCAGCACGGTGTGGCTACCGCGACGGTTTGCGCATTGTTCGGACTACGTTGCGTCATTTACATGGGCGCCGAAGACGTGCAACGGCAAGCACTCAACGTATTCCGGATGCGATTGCTCGGCGCCGAAGTGATCACCGTGAATGCAGGCACGCGCACTTTAAAGGACGCAATCAATGAGGCGCTTCGCGATTGGGTGACAAATGTGCAGGAGACTTATTACCTGCTCGGCAGCGCGCTCGGGCCGCATCCGTATCCGCTTATGGTGCGCGAGTTTCAAAACGTCATTGGACGCGAAGCGCGCGAACAGATTTTGTCTGTAACAGGAAAATTGCCGCGCGCGCTGGTTGCATGCGTAGGCGGCGGTTCAAACGCGATCGGTTTGTTTCATCCTTTCATTGCAGACAGCGGAGTCAGATTGATCGGCGTAGAAGCCGGCGGCCGGGGAGATTCCTTAGGCGAGCATGCTTCAAGATTCCACAGTGGGACGTCTAGCGGCGGCGGGCAGGTCGGCGTTCTGCAGGGTACTCTGTCGTACGTGCTTCAGGACGCGAGCGGCCAGATTGCAACCACTCATTCGATTTCAGCCGGCCTCGATTATTCGGCGATCGGTCCGGAACATGCCTTCCTTCATGACATCGGTCGAGCCGAGTACGTCCATGCAGGCGACGCCGAGGCGCTCGAAGGATTTCAATTCTGCGCCAAACAGGAGGGAATCATTCCCGCGCTGGAAACGTCACACGCTATCATGCCCGCGATTCGCGTCGCACGCGAGCTGTCACAAGAAGATTCTGTCATCGTCAATCTGTCTGGCCGCGGTGACAAAGATGTCCAACTCGTTGCAGATTTGCATTCGCAATGAGTCGGATACGCGAGACGTTCGTCCGCCTCAAGCGTTCCAGGCGCGGCGGGTTCATCCCGTTTATCATGGCAGGCGATCCAGACCTGGTGACCACCGAACTTCTCCTGGTTGAGCTGGCGGCGGCTGGAGCAGACATCATTGAGCTCGGCGTGCCGTTCAGCGATCCGGTTGCAGACGGCAAAGTGATTCAGCGCGCATCTGAGCGCGCGCTGCGAAAAGGTGTGACAGTTTCCCACGCGCTAAGATGCATTTCGAGGGCAAAGCAGCACATCGACGTACCGATTGTTCTCTTCAGTTATCTCAACCCTATCTTGAAATTCGGCAAAGATCGCCTGGTAAACGAAGCCAAACAGGCTGGCGCAGATGCTGTGCTCGTCACTGATCTGATTCCCGAAGAAGCAGACGGTTGGTTCGAAACATTTCGAAACGACGGCATGGACCTGATCTTTCTCGTTGCCCCCACAACGTCGGACGAACGCCTGGCGCGCATTGCTCAGCAGGCGGGTGGATTCATTTACGCTGTTTCGCGTGCGGGCGTTACCGGCGCGCGCAATGAAATGCCCTGCGACGCCGAGCCTCTTGTGAGGCGTTTGCGGGTAGTGAGCGACCTACCCATCGCCGTTGGGTTCGGCATCTCAACGGCAGAACAAGTTGGCGAGGTCTGGCGTTTCGCGGATGCCGCGGTCATCGGCAGCGCCATAGTAAACCAAATCGAAAAGCTGAGTGATTCGCCGGACTTGGTAAATCGAGTGGGTGGCTTTGCGCGATCACTTCTCAAATCGAGACCGGTGAGCCAATAGACAATCCGTAATCGAATCTGTTTCTACCACGCTCTTTGATCCTTTGCTGGCTTTATCGCCCGTAGCCGTTGGGGTCTTTTCTTTCACAAAATGGATGGCAACGGGGAACCAACCGAACGGAGCGCTGCGATTAAATCGCAGAATGGTTTCTGGTCCAATGGGTGAGGATCGATCAACTAAGACAGCGTTACGCCAAACGGCGGAACAGTTTCACATTCTGGTGGATAGCGTCGAAGAATACGCCATCTACATGCTCGATCCCACCGGGAACGTCGTGACATGGAATACAGGAGCAGAGAAAATCAAGCAATACAGTGCACAAGAAATTATCGGAAAAAACTTCGCCTGCTTTTATACAGCGGAAGAAGTTGCTGCTGAAAAACCGCAACGCAATTTACACGAGGCAACGCGTCGAGGTCATATTCGAGATCAAGGCCCACGCGTTCGGAAAGACGGGTCCATCTTTCAGGCGGAAATTGTCCTCACTGTACTGCGTGATAGCTCCGGTAACGTTCGTGGCTTTTCCAAAGTCACGCGCGACATTACCGACCAAATTCGTAGCCGAGAATTTGAAGCAGAGAAAATTGCGGCCGAAAAAGCAAGCAAAGCCAAGGACGATTTTCTCGCAGCACTCAGCCATGAACTACGCACGCCGCTGACTCCAGCCTTGGCTGCAGCCAACTACCTCGCGAGCAATGCGTCAAAAGTTCCATCAGAATTCGTGGAGGACTTGGAAATTATCAAACGTAACGTGCGATTACAGGCACGATTGATTGACGATTTGCTGGATCTCACTCGGATCACTCGTGGGAAGCTGCAACTCCAATTGGAACCCGTTGACGCCAACGCCGTTGTCCGCGACGCGATCGAGATTGCAAATTCAGCGATCGTTTCAAAAAAATTAAGAGTTTCCACTGAGCTCGACGCGAAGAAACACCACATCAGCGCTGATTCGATCAGACTTCAGCAAATATTTTGGAATTTGATTAACAATGCTGTGAAGTTCACGCCACCCGGCGGACAGATTGCTGTCCGTACCTATAATGATAACGCTGGTCATTTTCGGTTCGAGATCACGGATAATGGGATTGGGATTGAACGCGAGCGCCTGACTTCGATCTTCACCCCCTTCGAACAGGCGGATCCGACTGTCAGCCGCCAGTTCGGTGGCCTTGGGTTAGGTCTCGCTATTTCAAAGCATCTTATCGATCTTCACCACGGCAGAATTGAAGCAGAGAGCCGCGGCCGAAGTTTCGGAACTACCTTCAAGATAACGCTCGACACGCTTCCAGAAGGAGCCGAAGAAGCCTCGACTGACTCTGCCTCTTCGAAACATGTGGCAAAGCGGTTGCGTATTCTCCTCGTGGAAGACCATCGCGACACACGACATGCCCTGTCACGCCTGCTCACTCATTTTGGCCATCAAACTTCGGTCGCCGATAGTACCCGACGCGCATTAGAAATGATGGCGTCGAAACGATTCGATTTGGTTTTATGTGACATCGGTCTTCCCGATGGCACTGGCTATGACGTTATCTCAAAAGCCAAGGCGGAGGGCCCGATCAAGGCAGTTGCGATCACCGGCTTTGGCACCGATGAAGATATCCGGCGTTCCAAAGCGGCGGGATTTGATTTCCACCTCGTCAAGCCGGTAGACTTTCAGGAGTTACGAACCGTCCTCGAGCAAGTCGGGGCTTAAGCTCGCTGACAAAGTCAAACGCTAACGATTTGCCCCTGCCGGGAACCTTACTTTCTCTGGCGCCGCGTTTAGCGCAGCCAGAAGCTTTTTGATCAGGCGTGTTTTGACACGGCCTGCTTCACGTGGGGCGACCAGATAGCGGACAATGGCTTCGAGCCAGGTATTTTCGCTTACCCGAAAAAAAACGCGCGGCCGCTCGCGCACTTCGAGCTCGTCGACTGGCGTACGGGCAAGCAAGTCACGAAATGTTTCTACATGCTTTATCATTTCCTCGCCCAGTTCATCCTCTGTAATCCTCTGCATCGTGGCGGCAATGAACTCCAGATCGGCGTTGAAGGCGACGTAGAACTTGATTTCATTCCAGACGTACGGGAAAAGCGGCCACGAATAATTATAAACGATCTCGTCGAGCACTTTCTCATTCGGAAACTTGATCAGTCGCCCGCTCGGATGGTCGCCGGAAAGGTACTTTCCGCCGAACTCCCAAAGAGTGGTATCAAGATATCCAACGTCAATTACGTCGCCTGTGGCTTCGGCGATTTGTATGCGATCGCCTACCCTGAAAGGCTGGCGTACAAGAATGTAAATCCAACCGATGAAGCTTTTCATCGGCGTTTGTACAGCGAGGCCGATGATAACTGAGCCAATACCGAGCGCGGCAAGCGCTCCATACCAATTGACGAAAATGATGGATATGGAGATAACTACAATGACCAGCGCGACAACCAGGTGCATCACACGCTGAAGGGTAAAACGAGTGGAGGAGTCCTCGATCCGGCCCAGCGCATACACGGAAATAGTTCGCGCGATGGCCAGGAGAATCACGATTAGCGCGGCGCTACGTACAATTCGCACGACCACACCGGCGCTTGCCTGCGGCAATGGAATTAACTTGGAGCCGACGAGAAAGTACACCGCCACGCAAGCGAGTAAGGCAACTGCCTGTACGATAAACCAGAACTTGTCTCTGCCGCGCGCCCTGACCGTTTCGGGACGTTTTTCGCCAGTGGCCCGTTGGAGTTCCTTGCGAATTTCGGGTCTTTGTGAAATTTCTTCCGCCGTCTCGGCCATCAATTATTGAATCGCATTGGCCAAAGAAATGGGTGCAACGACCCTGCTGGTCGACCCGATGATTCGGAAAGCCGCTGGAGATCCTCTCCAAATCGATTCTTAGGTGTGCTCTCAAACACCGACGTTGCCGAGTTACTTGCCCGACAGGCTGAGCGCGAGAGCGGTATTCTCTCACGGGCGTTTCGCCGAGCCGCTCGCAGCGCGTTTCTGTGGCCGGAGGAGGTAGCTCAAGTTGCCGCGCAAAACCGATCGCTGACTGAACTGCGCTCAATTGGCCCGTTTATCGAGAAACGAATTCGAGGCTGGCTTGATAAGCCGCCCCAATCAAGCAAGACGATCCCGGAGATCCGCCGTGATTTCATTTCGCTCGCTGAAGCAAGGCGGTTACTTGCCCTGGGACCCTCGTGGTCGAAGAAGCTGCGCGGCGATCTGCAAATGCACACGCGCTGGAGCGACGGATCCGGCACAATCGCAGAGATGGCCGATGCGGCAAACGAGCGGCCTTATAGTTATATTGCAATCACTGATCACTCCAAAGGTTTGAAGATTGCGGGTGGGATCGATGAACCAACGTTGAGGAAGCAGGGACTCGAGATAGCGAAGATCAATGCCTTGACCTCGAAGTTGGGCGGAAGACTCATTGTGCTTCGCTCTGTTGAGATGAACCTTAATCCACACGGCGAAGGAGATATGTCGCCGGCCTCTCTGTCCTCTTTGGATCTTGTGCTGGGCTCGTTTCATTCTTCTCTGCGGATAATTGAAGACCGAACCGAGCGTTATCTTGCCGCTCTACGTAATCCGCACATCCAAATTCTCGGTCATCCACGCGGCCGCATCTATAATTATCGACTTGGTTTAAGAGCAGATTGGCCACGCGTTTTTGCTGAAGCTACGATCCTCGACAAGGCGTTGGAAATTGACTGCTATCCCGACCGACAGGATTTGAATGTTGACTTGCTCAAAATCGCGCGAAAGCAGGGAACACGCATTTCGTTAGGCACAGATGCGCATCACCCGTGGCAATTGGAGTTTATTGAGCTGGGCCTCGCCGCTGCATTGCGAGCGAAAATTCCAGCAGAACGAATTGTCAATTTCATGCCCACTCTCGACTTGAAAACCTGGGTGCGACAGATACGAAACTGCAGCGCGCGGAAACGATAAATCCTATTGCTTTGGCGACCGCATGAAGGATTGCGCCCGATTACATGTGTATGAAAGTAGGGCCGTGTTCCAGCCTTAGGGAAACTCCTTGGCTGGAGTATTTCGCCCTGCGGGAAAAGAAGGAAAGAATACAATGAAAAAAACATTAATCAGTCTAGTTTTGGCAGTTGTGGCCCCCTTTGCCTGGGCACAGGTTTCGGAGACTACAACAACAACGACCACAACAGAAGGCAACGGCACGATCACGGAGTACACTCCGGGGAACACGATAGTACTAAGAGAAACTAGCGGACCGCGGACTTACCGTTTCGGGAAAACGGTCACTTACGTGACACGGAGCGGCAAAGTCCTGGATGAAGATACCGTCAGAACCAGAGTTAAAGTGGGTATCCCCGTCCGGGTTCACTATGTTGGGACAGGTGACAACGTGATGGTTGATCGGGTGATTCTTGACGAGGATTAACAGCAAAAGCTAATCTCGCTTGTCTCCATCGCGCCCTTTCTGTTCTGCCGGCAACGGGAATAGTAAGGGCGCATTTGCTGTACAACTACTCCCCTCGTTGAGAAACAAAGCTCTGGCAAAAACGAGTCTTCGAGCACCACACCACAGTGAGTTAAAACCACTCAGCGCCTTGCAAACGAAGCCTTTAGTGCAATGACAAATCTGGAACTAACGGGCAAATGATTCGGCCTCGCACAAAGCGTGAAATCTCAGTTCGCATCTTGCTTTGGCTTGGTTTTCTGATTCCGATCGTGCTTTTTGTTCTGGTCTGGAGGAGTTGCGCACAGAGCTAGGATCATAGCGAAGTTTTCGATTCAAGCTCGCTAAAATTCAAGCCCCGCGAGCGGTACAACTCAACCCGCGTTAAATACTTATGCCTTCCAACGAGCTAACAGTCGCTCGTCTATTATGGCACTCCTCTGCCTCTCCAGCCAATAACAAAGAAGATCACGCACATCACCAGGAATATAAAGAACAGAATCTTCGCGATTCCCGCCGAAGCTGCTGCGATCCCACCAAACCCCAGTACCGCTGCTATCAAGGCTATTATTAGAAATGTTACAGCCCAACCTAACATCTTCTCACCTCCTTTTAAGGATAATTCGCACCAGCGGATGACCCCGCGCGTATTTTGGATTCTTAGCAATCCGTCGATTAGAAGAGCATCGTGTTGTAACATTAACCAAAGGACACAATCTCTCCATAAGGAGTCAGATCAGCTAAGAAATTCTGCAAGCGGTTCCATCGGTTTGATGTGTGCGCAAAAAATCTTAAAGGCGGCTAGGATTGGAACGGCCAGAATGATACCAACGATTCCCCACATCCAGCCCCAGAATGTGAGGGAAAGCAATATGATGACGGGATTCAGGGTGAGGGAGCGTCCCATAATCCATGGAGTAATGAAACTGCCCTCTAACACGCCTAGAGAGAGATAGGCGGCAGGAAAGATGAGGGCGTACCCCAGACTATCAAAGCTTAGAGTGGCGCCAATCGTCATGCAGATAATTCCTGTGAGAGCTCCCAAGTAAGGAACGAAATTAAGCAGCGCGACCATCACGCCCCACATTACGGGGTTAGGCAGACCGAGCAGGCCCACAGCCGATCCGACGGCCAATCCAAGGCCAACGTTAATCGCTGTGATAGTGAAGAGATACCGCGATATATGCGATTCGATATCGTGCGCAATGCCAACTGCCGCTTTCTTGTCTGAAAGTGTCGGCAGCAGCTTGACCAGCTTGGCAATGAAGGTCTGATCGTAAACGAGCAGGAAATACAGCAGAATTAACGACAGAACAGCACTGGCAACAAACTCCGGTGTGTGCACGAAAAGCATCTCAGTAAGGGGATGCCGCTTCACTTCAACAACTCTAGTTTCCGCATTTGCTGAAGCCAGTTTTTCGATTTCCCCGGTCGCCTGCGCAACTTGCGCTACCGATTTTCTTACGGGCAAGAGCTTTCGTTGCAGTTCTGTAAAACCGGCCGGTGCTTTTTCAAGCCAGCCCGCCGTGGGCGCGGCAAGCACTGAAATTCCATAGCCGATGAGCCCAAAAAATCCGATAAGCAGGAGCGCACCGCTAACTGGCAGTGGAATCCTTAATCGAGCGAGTCCCCGCACTATCGGCCTTAAGAGATAACTGAGGAGGAGCGCAAGAACGAGCGGCAGCAGCACCGAGCGCATGAAGTAAATCGTGTAGAAGACTGCCAGGATAAACAGACCAGTGAGGGCGATCGACCTGATATCGAAAGGTCGCTGCGACAACTCAGCGACGCGTAAGCGGGCGCGGGACTCTACCTCTTGCGCTTCGTGCGCGTCGTCGGAAGCGTCAATGTTGGATTCCACGTTATCGAGTGTAGGAGCCATCTATGCTCAATGGGATCGGAGTGTATTTTGGGACCTACACATCAACTCTACTGCAAACACTATCCGGGTTTCGGTTTAAATCTGGGTCTGCCGATGCCATTAACATTCCTTCGTTTTTGGCCAGACTGAATGGCTCGGCCAGCCTGCCTCACCAGGCGAAGCCAGCCGCGCTCAGCCTCCACCATTGCAATCTTTATCAAGACATCCTCAGTTGGCAGAACCCATTCGAGTGTCATTGCATCGCAATGTTTCGTTGGACAAACTACGCGCAGCGGGGTCTCGCCACGTGCGCTCTCAATCACCTGGATTTCTCGCCCTGTGATCATCTCGCCACAAACAAGGCAATACCGCTTTTGATCGAGCGAGTGCCACTGCCGGAACTGATCGAGTCGTCGCAAGACAAACAGCTTTTCTTCGTCGGATAACGTGATCGAAGAAAAATAACTCATCACGAAACGGTCCTTTCGTACCTACCGCCGCACAATCAGGCGAACGCCCGATTGGCATATAGGTCAAAATCCTAACTAGCTGTTTGCCCAAGATGGCACCGATAATGTTGTAAGAATCACTTGCACATTCGTTGACACTCGAAGCGGATTTTGAGTTCATTACGGCTGCATCTGCTCCGGAATCCGATTATATAAAGCCACACCAAAATTACCGAGGCCTTATGTCCGATCGTCCAAATCGACAAAAAAATAGAAAAAACCAATCATCTGGGGACGCCCAGGTTCCCCCAATCTCAAAGCAAACTGCCGGCGCGGTAGCTGGCGCTGCGATTGGCAGCGTTGCTGGTCCGATTGGCGCGGTCGTGGGGGGAGTAGTAGGCGCGATCGCGGGAAAGCCCGATGCAAGCGGGCGGCCAGCCCGCGGGGCCGTCAAAGGCATCGCGAGAGTCGCGAAATCAAGTCTTAAGCGATATCCAAAGAAAAAGCCTCGCGCTGCATCGCGCAAAACCAGCGGACGCTCGCGCGTCAAATCTGCAAAGAAAAAGAAAACGCGGCAGTCACGAACAGCAAAAGCGCGCCAGCGAAAAGTGTCCATCTCGCGAGCGCGGCGCAAAGGCCGCGGACGTCGCGTGAAGAGGCGTTAGACTTAGGTAACTTTACGATCAATCCGCGAGGTTCGCGTTTGACCGAGTTGACGAGGTGTTCAACCAGGTGGGGATCGGTTCCATTTAACATCACGTAGTACAATTGTTAATAGAACCCCTAAAAGCGGTAGCGCGTGATTCTAGTGGTGCACAGACAAGAAAGCAGCGGGAGTCGCCTCCCGCCGCTTTCTTTTTCAAGATAACCAGGTTTATCGTCCGCTTTGCTGACCACCCTGTTGACCGCCACCGCCCTGCTGGCCGCCACCTTGCTTTTCGCGCTCACGCTGTTGGCGTTCACGTTCCTGTTTCTCGCGATCTTGCTGCTGGCCGCCTTGTCCGGGATTAGATTTGCCTGGTTCGTTTGGATTCTGTTGTCCTTCCATATCACCTTTCATTGTTATAGTCTGACTGATTTCTGACTGATCCTGTCGCGACTCGCGATCGGATCCAGCCACTTTGAAATCGCCTCCACACGGTCGGCTGGCCTTGAAAATCTTGCTGTTAGCCGTCACCATAAAGGAAAAGAACTATAAATGGTTAGCGTCCCATCGCCGACCGACCCTAGGTGGACAGTTACACGACCTAGGGCCAAATCTTAGCAGTAAGGGTAACTAAAACTAAAACAAAAGGCTTTTCCTTGTTAGTAGCTAAGTGATCTTCTTAGGACTCTCAACCCCAGCAATCCTTTCAGCGATATTCTTCCCATGGCAATTCTATTATCGATCGGAACTCGCTCCCGCCAGCTCAGTCTCCCTCACGGCTTCTGGATTTATGACGCTTTCCGCCAGCCTGTTGAGAACCTCGTTTGTTTCCGATTCTTCGTCCAGAGTGGCTTGTAAAAGCTCTGCAGCTTTGTTCTGACCGAGCAGATGCGCAAAGGTGCGAACACTACCATAACCCGCTATTTCGTAATGTTCGACTTTCTGAGCCGCAACAATAATACCGGCATCACGCACGGAATTTTCGCCATCTTCCTCTAAAACTTCCGATCCCTCTTGAATAAGGCCTTTCATGGCACGGCATATCTTACCCTTTGGTTTTTCGTCAAGCTCTTCAAAAACTTGTTCAAGTCTTTTTACATGACCTTTGGTTTGTTCCAAGTGCTGCTCGAAAGCTTCCTTTAACTCCTCGGACGAGGCAGCTTTTGCCATTTTGGGCAATGCCTTCAACAGTTGATTCTCTGCGTTATAAAGATCCCGTAGTTCGTCGGTGTAAAGTTTTTGTAACGTATTCAGCTTCATAATCCGATTTTCCTTTCTTAATTCTTAAGTTTTTCCTCAGTTTTTATCGACACAGCGCGTTTTTAGGCGCCAGGCCAAGAAAGAAACGCCGCTAACTGTGGAGACGCGCGTGTTAGATTTTAGAATTTTCCAAAGCTGGTCTGCGGCGCCTAATCTCGCGTCGTGACAATTCGATGCAGCGATCAATCCCTCTCATACGACGGTCAATCACGCGTCTGTATATCTTGACATAATCCCTTGCCATCCGTGTGACCGTGAAACGCTTTTCAAATATCTTTCGACAATGTGCGCGACTGAGTTCCGCAACGCGGTGAACTGCTTCGGCTGCATCCTCCAGATCCTTCGTAATAAATCCGGTCTGGGCTTCCGTTATCACTTCAGGCACAGCGCCAGCGTGATATGCGATTACCGGGGTCCCACACGCCATGGCCTCAATCATCACAAGACCGAATGGTTCGGGCCAATCGATGGGAAAAAGCAGCGCGTAGGCATTCCCTAGAAAATCGCCCTTTTCCTGATCGCTAATTTCGCCAACCCATTCGACATGGGAAGCGTTCAGTAGCGGCTCGACGACCCGTTTGAAATAGCGTTTGTCGACCCGATCAACCTTGGCCGCAATCTTGAGTGGCATTCCTGCCCGCTTGGCGATTTCGATCGCTCGATCCGCTCGCTTTTCTGGCGATATCCGTCCAAGAAAAGCCAGGTAAGTTCCGGGATTTGGCTGAAAGGGAAATAACTCTGGCGGCAACCCATGGTAAATAGTTCCCACCCAGTTCGCCCAAGGAAGAGGTTTCCGTTGGGCGTTCGAAATTGAGATAACAGGTGTATCGCGAAACCGATCGTAAACGGGGACCAGATCTGGAATATCGAGCCGGCCATGTAGTGTCGTAATATGAGGAACAGGCAAATACCGAGAGACTGGAAAATGAAGGTAGTCGGTGTGAAAATGAATCACATCAAATTCGCGAGCGTGCTCCAATACCTGATCTAACATTACCAAGTGATGCGCCAAGTGGTCCACGCACCCCTTGTTGAGACGCAGCGAGCCGCCGCATCCCGCAATAAGCCTGGCTCGTGTAATTGAGTCGCCGCTTGCAAAAAGAGTTACGTCATGTCCAGCGCGGACCAATTCCTCCGTAAGATAAGAGACGATCCGCTCCGTCCCGCCGTAATGTTTGGGAGGGACGCTTTCGATCAGCGGCGCAACTTGAGCAATTCGCATCTCCCCTCCCTTTGTTCCCTATTCCCGCAGTGTATGAGTTTCCTGAAACAAATCGCCAAATGGGCGTTCCCTCCAAAAAAGGCGGATTCGTACCATAGTGACTTCCGAAATGTTGCATGACGTAGAATCATAATCTCCGCCATTCATTCGCATGGCATCGCGGTTTTGGTTTTCCGCAGATTGTTGGTGAGATTCGAAATCCCGCCAGAGGTGGAGCGAGATAAAAACTGAACGCGATTGCCTTAATCGACTTCGACTTCGCTCGTCTGGATACGCACCGCGTACTCAGACGGTTCGACGCCACGGCCGGCTCGATCTGCATAGACTTGGGTGAATTCAGCGCCAAACAGCAGGATTTGTGATGAATAATAGACCCAAAGCAACAGCGTGATGAGGGAGCTAGCAGCTCCATATGCGGAACCGGCTGCTCCGCTGCTGAGGTACAAGCCTAGAGCCCATTTTCCGATGCCGAAAAATATCGCAGTCATCACGGCACCTATCCAAACGTCGCGCCATTGAATTTTCACGTCCGGCAAAAATTTGAAGATCATCGCGAAGAGTAGAACGACGACCGCAAAGTCAAAGACGAGATAAACGGTCAACGCGATCACAATTCCACCCGGCACGACAGATTGCACGTAGTGGCTGAATCCTTTGAGGAGGGCTTCGATGGCTAGCGAGACCAGCAGCAGGAAACAGATTCCGGCAACCATCGCAAACGAGAGAAAGCGGGCTCGCAGAAATCCCCAAATACCTGTGCCCGGTTTAGCTTTCACCCCCCAGATCGTGTTCAAGGCATCCTGGAGCTGACCGAAAACACCGCTTGCTCCAAAAAGCGCGAGCGCTACGCCGATGATCGTGGCGATCACGCTTTTGCCAGGTTGCGAGGCCTTTTGAGCAATGTTTTGCACGACCTGCAGAGCGCTTGGATCTAGAAAATAGCTCATCTGCTGCGTGATTTTGTTCCAGGCACCTGCCGGATCATCGCGGAAAAGGAAACCGATGATTGCGAGCAGGATGAGAATCAGGGGCGCGAGTGAAAACACGGTGTAATAGGCAAGCGCGGCGCCTAGTTGCGGCGCTTTATCCTGTAACCATTCCTGAAAGGTTTGTTTTAACAGACTGGAGGCATTGCCAACAAGCGATTCTGACGTGTTTGAGCCGTCCTGCTGTGCCACGATAAAGGACCTTCCAATTGAGGGTTCGCTCGCGGGCGCGCCTATGGTTGTCGCAAAATGTGGACACAGGCAAATGCCGCCGGACCGCGGGGCACTTATTTAGCGCCGCTAGAACTGCGAGTGCGCGGGAGACAAAATCGATCTCGGCGCGCATGCCTAGATTGACACTTTCTCCAGCGAGCATCGCAGGCATTTCTTTGCTTGATTGCACAGGTAACTGCTTTGTTTTGGCGAGAAGTACGTTCCTGTCACCTTGACGCTATCGGCTGACCTGACCTACGTGTCGGAGCCGCGAGGGAGCGAGAGGGTGATTCGGGTCCCGCGCTTGGGGCCGCTATCGATATGGAACTTGCCCCCGAAACCACTTACACGTTCGCGAATGTTAAGAAGACCAACGGTTTGGGAGCCAGTTCGCTTATCGTCAAGCGAGTCAGGATCGAAACCAGGCCCGTCATCCGCGACCATGATGCGGACCTTGTCTGGCCGCCCATATTGCATCGTGATGTGCACGGCACTGCCGCCAGCGTGCTTCGCCGAATTTAGCAACAACTCGCGCACTGCTCTGAACAGGAAAATACGCACATCTGCGGCTTTCGGGTTCGCTGAAGAATCGGCTTCTACCGTGACTTCAACATTGTAATTCTTAGCTGTTTCAGCCGCGAGCCACTCAAGCGCTGCGGCTAGACCGTGCTCGGTACAAAACTGGCGGCGCGAGTTCCACAGTGAGAGATTTTGTTAACTTAAACGAACGCTCGAGTACATCGGCAATTTCGCGGGCGATCGCTTCTTGTTGGGCGGAATCTCGAGCTCTGCACAGCGCGGCAAGTTGCATCCGTGCCGCCACCAGTAATTGCTGTAGGTCTTCATGCAGCATCTCCGCTATGCGCCGACGCTCCGCTTCCTCTGCAAGCGACAATTCGGCCGATAGGAGGCGGAGTTTCTGTGCCTGTTCGACCGCTTCGGCAGTGCGCTTCGCCACTCGCCGTTCGAGCGTTTGGTTTAAATTCGCGAGCTGGGCGACGAGATCCCGCACTTGATATTGCCGGCGGCGGGAACGTAATGCAACCTGCACCGAGCGCGTTAACGTCAGGGTGCTGATAGGCCGCTCCAGCAACGTTACAGATCCAGCAGCCGCAGCCGCCAAATTGAGTAATCCTGCCCGGCGCGATTCGCCGCCGCTTGTGAGAATGATGAGCGGTAATTCGGACCAGGGCGGCTGCGCTTTAAGGACGTCCAAAAGAAGCGAGCCTTGTGGTGATTCCAGCGCTTCCTCGGTAAGCAGTAGCGCGCCTGCTCTGTCCGTAATCTGTCGGGATTCATCTGACCCATTACAAATTTGTGTTTCAAAACCTTCGGCGTTGAGCAAAGCCGCCATGGCTTCGGCATCCTGTCCGACAGGCGCAATGATAATCACGCGCTCGTCTTTGTTGTGCATTCGCGACGCGATTGCGCGTTCGTCGTGAGTGGCATCATTCATCGACGGACCGTTCACTGCCGCGCGAGAATGCCCAGCGATTGCATCGTACTTTCAGGGACCCTTCAATATTTGCTTTTCGCTACCACGGAAGACGGGCACGCCCGTCAGCACGCCTTGAAACTGTTTTAGCGGCTCGCCGATAACGATGCCTTTGCCTGACATCAATTTGAATTCGCGGATGGTTTTCTCATGCCCTCCACTACGCTTCTTAACCACCGCAATAGCTTGTTTCACTTCTCCGTAGGCCTCGAAATATCGCAGGTTTACCACGGTATCCGAAAGATAACTAAGGTCCACCGGCGCCTCGGCGGCGGCAGCCAATCCATGCTGGGCTAAAACGAGGATCGTGACGACACCCTGCTGGTTGAGACAGGTGCAGAGTTCGTGCAGCTGGTTGTTCAAATATTTCTCGCCCGGCATGGCGTTGAGATAACCGTTGAGACTGTCAATCGCGACGAGTTTGCAACCCGCCTCCACGCCGCGCAGAATACGAACGGCGAATTCGCCGGGAGAAAGTTCGGCGGGATCAACCTGCTGTACCGTAATGGTACCGCTTTCGATGGCTTTTTCTAAGTTGAAACCCAGCGCTTTGGCTCGGCTCAGCATCACGCTGCGCGTTTCGTCAAACGTGAATATCATGGAGCGTTCATCTTGATCGGCCATTTGGACAGCGTATTGCAAAGCTAGAGTAGATTTGCCAGTGCCAGCCTGGCCGAGTATCAGGGTGGTTGTCCCTCGATCCAGCCCACCGCCGCACAAGGCATCCAGCTCCTTGATGCCGCTGGAAACGGGGCCCGTGCCGAAAATCGGTACGATGCTCAGCGGCGATCATACGCGGAAAAACGCGCAAACCGCCGGTAGCGATGATGTAGTCATGATAGCCTTCCCGAAATTTTACGGCCCGTAATTTCGAAATGCGCAACCGGCGGCGCGATGTTCCGTAGTCGGGCGAGAGTTGTTCCATGTCAATGACGCCGTGCGTGAGGCTGAGCACGTGCGGGTCGATCACCCCTGCCTTGTTCATCTTATCGTCAAGCAAAAGAACGGTGCTCTCAAATTTTGCGAACTGCTGTTTGAGCGTCAGAAGTTGGCGCCGGTAGCGTAAAGCGGTTTCGGCCATTAATCGGAATTCGGAAAGCGAATCGAAGGCGACTCGTGCCGGCTGCGCCTTGCGCACTTCATCGAGCAGTAGCTGGCTGACTTTCGTCAACTCGACTTCGGATGGATGAAACACTGTTGTCTGCGCTTCGGGCCGCAGCAGATTCTCAACGGCGGACAAATCCAACACCGGGATTTTGTCGAGCGACCAGCCGTGTGATCGCGCCACCTTGAGCAACTCCTGTTTGGTCTCGGAAAGCGTGATATAAAAGACCTTCTCGCCTCGCCGTAGTCCCTCGAGGAGAAACTGAAGCGCCAGCGTCGTCTTGCCAGAGCCCGGGTCCCCTTGAACTAAATAAAAGCAGTCTCGCGGCAACCCACCCGCAAGGATATCGTCCAGTCCCTCGACTCCGCTGGGGCAGCGTTCGCCAGCAAGGTCGATTGAGACGGTTGCGGCGGATTTCTGGGTTGATCTGCGCTTCACAATATGGATGCCAAAAAGGCGACGACTTTAGTGTCATCGGCAATTTAGCCTTGGAACTGCAATTTAGAAAGAGCGCTCGCTCCGAAAGTGAGCCGGCACACCTACCTCGCAGGCACGAGAACCGTGAGTGCTCTGGAGACAAAATCAATCTCCGCGCTCCTGCCTAAATTTACCTTTTCTCCATCGAGAGTCGCAGGAATTTCTTTAGTTGATTGCACATTTACGCGCTTTGTTTTGGTGAGAAGTATATTTCTGTCATCGCGCCATTTCCCAAACGCAGCAGTAGTGACAAGGCCTATCACCTCAGCTGCGCTTTCTACATCGATGATCGCGGCTTCAAGCGCTTGCTCCGAATCGGACATTTCTTCCGATACCAACGGGCAGATAAGCGCCACGGCCTCAGTTTCCCCCTTTGCTCCGCCTGAGATAAGATATTGCACCTTAGTTTCAAACATCCTTCGAAAGGCGACGCTCCCCTTTTTGACAGCATCAGCTATATTCCCTTCCCGCATAGATTCGCGGGGTTGCGTCCAAAGCGCAGGTGCTCCCACAATGGCGGCAATAAAAAATCGTTTATTCGCAACCCGACCTCCGGAAAGCACTTTTGTTGAGGGCGCAGTAAGCGTTTTTTTGAGCGCCTCTTCCCACGACACGTTTCCATACAACGCTCGAGGAAGCATATTCATCGTCCCCCCGGGAAGCGGAATGAGATAGGATCCCTTTTCGGCGCATGCTTCTGCAGCTGTGCGGATGGTGCCATCGCCACCAAGCACGATAAGCAGTTCAAGCTTCTGCCCGGCTGCCTCCGCAAAAAACCGCTCCATTTCTTTTGCCTCGCCACACCACACTTTCGGCTCAACAAGGCCCGCACCCATCAGAACGCTGAGCATCTTCTGCTCGGATTCCAAATCGCAGCCCCCGCTTGAGGTATTGATTATGACCCCAACTTTTAATTCCGGTAAGCGGATGTCGTTAGGCACAAATCACTAGCCTATGGAGGAAAAGTTTAGTGGGGCGCCTAAATAGCCTTCCCCTTGGACGCGCGTTGAGAATGGTTCGACCGGGTCTTGCCGCCACGATCGTTTCCGTTGCGTTCTGCTTTTTTGCGAACTCGCAAGAACTGTTTCTCCAGGCTGGCTAAATCTTCATCGGTAAGCGTTTCAAGATCGATAAGCTCATTTCGAGCGCCTTTCAGCGCGCGAATCAATTCGTCTAGTTTCAGGTGAGCCGCTTTAGCGTCACGGTTCTGCGTATTTTGAATGAGAAAGACCATCAGGAAAGTAACAATTGTCGTCCCGGTATTAATAATAAGCTGCCAGGTGTCCGAATAATGAAACATGGGGCCGGTTAGTCCCCAAATGAGGATAATGAGAATAGCGGTCGCAAAAGCCCAAGCGCTACCGAGCATGCTGGATGAGCGCTTCGCAAAAAGCCGAAAAGCATCGCTCACTACGCAAAAAACATCTCGCGGTTTTTCCTGTGGCCTAAGTGTTTCCTCCTGCATGGTCATCATATTTGGTTCGTGACGCACAACCCTGAACCAAGGCCTTATACCTCCCGCATAAGGCGCTGCGGAGCGGCATATCAGCCGCCCGCAAATCGCCGGCCCTTTCTAACGACGGAAGATCAAACCGAGCACGAAGCCGACTCCGAGCGCCGCAAAGACCGCCTTCGTCGGGTTCTGGCGGACGTATTGCTCGCTGTCGTCCTGAAAACTGCGTACGCGATGGAGTGCGTCATCCAATACTTCTTTGCCGCGCTCCCGATATTCATCAACCATCGCGCCTGCGGCCGAGCGGAGGTCTTCCGTCGCCTTGCGCGCATGCGTCACTCCACGCTCCGCTTCTTCTTGCGTCTGCGGCGGAACCGCAGGGCCTTGGTCCATTTGGTTTTTGTCATCCATAAAATTCCCCAATCTTCACCATCTGTTAAGCTTTCGGTGCCGATGCTTCGCTGACGGTGCTGATATCTTCAGCGCCGGCCGTTTTGAAAATATCCTTCGCTCGATCAACGTCTTCGCTTTCGTCCGTGTGCACGGCAATCAAATAATTCCCCTTTTTCAACTTCTCGTCATAGCGCTTTGCTTCGATCTCCGGAATGCCGAGACCGACTAAACCGCCGACCACACCGCCGGTCGCCGCTCCAACGGCCGCGCCACTAAGCGCCGCCATAATTGGACCCGCGGCGATAAACGGACCGACGCCGGGAATTGCCAACGCGCCAATTCCTGCCAGCAATCCGATCACGCCACCGGTGGCACCGCCGGTAGCTGCACCGGTCGTTGCGCCCTCCGGCGCTTTTGTCGCTTTAACGTGACCGACGTCACGTGTGCCGCCTGTGTCGGGCATGAGCACTGAAATTTCCGAGGTTGCGAAGCCTTGACCTTGGAGCTGCTGAACAATTCGTTCAGCCTGGCCGTGTGTAGTTGCAATACCGAATACTGATTTAGACATAATAATTTCTTTCGTTTGTGTGTGTTTGTTTGTTAGTTCGATCCTTTGACGTCGACTTGATTGTCGATCTGGGCGCCGCCAGCCGCTGATTTTGCAAGCTGATCGATTTTTGCTTTTTCTTGCGCAGTCTTAACGGGTCCGCGGAGTGTAACGTGCCCGTTGGCGGTAATGACTTTGATGTTCTTCGCAGTCGTTGAAAGCTCGTCGTCTTTCATTAGCGCCTGCCGGATAGCCTGGGTAGTTTTTAAATCGACGGAACTGTTTGACTGGTCGCCGGAAGTCTTGGTTTCACCGGAGCGATCGCGCTCGTTTGTTGCCGTGTTATCGGATTTCGCCTTCTCATCGTCAGCCAATGCCGCTAGGCTAACCACGCTGAGAGCAGCTAATGCTAGTAAAGTTCGTTTCATGGTTCCTTTCATTTGAGTTTGTGGAGGGCGGTATTACTGATCGCAACCAGTACGCCCACCGGCTTTATTTATTTAGCCCTTATGTTGATCATGGATTTGGCGAGGTCTGTTAGCTTTTTGTCTGTATCTGATTCTTCGGTCAAGGTAGTCTGGAGTAACTGCGCACTATCCGGATCCCCTAGTAACTCGGCGTATGTCCGAGCGCACCCGTAACCGGCCATCTCATAATGCTCAACGCGCTGCGCCGCAGCAATTAGCCCGGCATCGCGCACGTCCTCTTCAGCATCTTCTTTGATCATTTCCTCTCCCTCCTTAAGGAGACCTTCCATGCCTTGACACTTGGGGCCCCGGGTCGACTCATCATGGCTCGTTAAAATCTTTTCAAGACGCGCCACGTGTTGCTTCGTCTGCTCTAAATGTTCTTCGAAACCCGCCGCAAGCTGTTTGTTACTAGCAGCTTTAGCCATCTTAGGCAGCGCTTTTACAATCTGCTTTTCCGCGCTGTATAGGTCTTTCAGTTCATGAATGTATAGGTCTTTGAGTGTTTCTAATTTCATATGTGTGGGTGTTAATCGCTGGTCTTGTTCGACCCGGTCTTGTTTTAATAAATCCGCTTCATTAAATCTCTATGTGCAACCCCGCAGCAGAAAGATCAGGAGCAAAATCGGAATCGGAATTCCGAGAAGCCAAAGTAAAATGTATCCAGTCGCACCTGCTTGTTTAATTTTATCGGTGAAACGCATATTGTTTTTCGTTGATTGAATTCTTGGTGTGGCAGGAACCTGCTTTGACTTATGAAATCGCACAATAGGGACGGCGGCTGATCGTCTGATCGGATAAAGCCCTATAACATGTGACGCCTGCCCGATAACTTTATCTTTTCCACAGCCAGTCCGGACGGCAGCCGCGTAAATAGGTTACCCACAAGAAAATGACATTCGATTTATGACATTCCCTAAGACAAGCATTTTATTATCGCTCCTCGCATGCCTGTTAGTCGCGGTAAGTTGTGATCGCAGCGTTGTTACAGGATCAAAATTGACACCCAGTAACTACGATCAAATCACTACCGGAATGACCAAAGCACAGGTGGAGAGAATTCTCGGACCGCCCACTACAGCCGAAACGAAGGATATGATGATCTTTAAAAAAACGACCTACCGGTACGAAGATGGCAAGAAATTCGCCATGTTCACATTCAAAAATGACGAGCTAGATAGTAAAGAAGGAAATCTTCAGCGCGAACCGTGATGGTCGAGTGCGAGAGCTCAGCGGCTTCGATGCACGAAATCTAGATCTAGATCACACTGGAACTATTTGATGATTTTCGCAGGGAATCGACACGGCCGGAGATTTTCCTTCCTGCTGCGTCGACTCGTTAGGCGAATTTTCAATGGATGGCTGACAAAAGGTTCGATATGTGTTGACCATTGCCCGCACGATCTGGTATGAGTGTGCGCCATGAACAGAAATATCTTTTACATAATTGGAGTGATTGTTGTTATCGTGATCGTCCTCAAACTCCTCGGGCTGTTCTAAGCGCTCGCCCTAGGGGTGCGATTGCTCCGAAGGGAACGATCGGCGGAGAACGGGCCTTTTCCGCTTTTGTTGAGTAGAGACAAATGCGCTGGTTCCTTTTCATGCTAGGGTCGTTAGCAACCTTCAGACTGAGCCATCTGTTCACGAAGGAGCGCGGCCCGTTCGCTGTTTTTGAGCGTCTTCGCAATGCAATGCCGGGTGGTCGCGGCTCAGCCAAGGAATGGCTTAGTTGTATCTTCTGCTTTTCTCTCTCTGCAAGCGCACTGGTTTGCTTGATCCTTTGGCTAGTGGGAATGAATCTCAGTTGGGGGGAATGGGTCCTGAGTTGGCTCAGCTTTAGCGCTGTCACATTGTTAATGAATCAGATTCTTGAGTTTCAAAAATGACAAGACCGCGCGGCAATACAACAAATCTCGTCCCTGTCCTTGGAGAAAAGCCATGCCAGAAAAAAATGTCGATCTGCACGGAAGCGCACCACATAAACATAAGTTCGCCTTGCTTTTAATCGACGTTATCAATGATTTTGATTTTCCCGAGGCAGATCAATTGCTGAAACATGCGCGACCAATGGCGCGAATTCTCCTTCGCTTGAAGCGACGAGCGCAGAACGCAGGCGTACCAGTGGTTTATGTGAATGACAATTTCGGCCAATGGAAATCCGACTTTCGACGCACTGTCGACTATTGTGCACGAAAAGGCCGCGGTGGCGACATCGTGAACTTGTTGCGGCCCGAAGAAAACGATTATTTCGTGCTCAAACCAAAGCATTCAGGGTTCTTTTCCACCACCCTTGAGACCCTTCTACGATACTTGGAAGCGCAAAGTCTAATTCTCACCGGTATTGCTGGGAACTTTTGCGTCCTTTTTACAGCGAACGATGCGTATATGCGCGACTTTAATTTGTTCGTGCCTTCGGATTGCACCGTATCAAATACAAAGAAGGAGAATGACTCCGCGCTCGGTCTCATGAAGAAATTTCTGAAAGCCGATACGCGTTTGTCTTCTGGAATAGCGTTGCGGATGACACAAAAGAGAAAAGGCAAACGACGTAGCCACTCGGGGTAGCACAGTTGGAATCGAAGCTATTATTGGCAATACTTCCCCCTACAAGTCCGCCAGAAAATGTTCTTAAAACCGCCGTTACCACCCATGGAAGCGCGTTTGGTCGAGGAAATTCCGACCGGTGGCGGCTGGCAATACGAGCCCAAGTGGGACGGTTTTCGCTGTGTCGCGTTTCGTGATGGCGAGCAGATTTTTTTGCAGTCAAAGTCCGGTCAGCCCCTTGCACGTTATTTTCCCGATATCGTTGGCGTCCTTGCCACATTATCTGAACGGCAAATCGTCTTCGACGGCGAACTTGTAGTCCCGGTTAGCGGCGATCTTTCATTTGATGAATTGCAACTGCGTCTGCATCCGGCGGCAAGTCGCGTTCAGAAACTCGCCAAAGCCCATCCAGCAACCTACGTCGTCTTCGATCTGCTCGCGGCGAATGGACAAGTTTACTTACAGCAACCGCTGCGCGAACGCCGGCCACTTCTTGAAAAGTTCGCGCGTTCGAATTTCAGGTCCGCTAAAAATCTGCGCCTCTCTCCGGCGACTACCGATCACAGGACCGCCGCCGAGTGGTTTAAGAAAGCTGGTCGCGACCTTGATGGGATCGTCGCAAAACAACTGGAGGCTCCCTACGCTTCTGGAGAACGCATCGCGATGGTCAAGGTAAAGCAAATCCGAACGGCCGATTGCGTTGTTGGCGGATTTCGTTACGCGCGCGCAAGCCGCGTCATCGGTTCACTGTTGCTCGGGCTTTATGGCGATGACGGGTTATTGCATCATGTGGGATTCACATCTGCTTTCAAAGCCTCAGAACGTCCAAAGCTAACAAAGAAATTTGAAGCACTGAAAAAACCACCGGGATTTACCGGCGACGCCCCTGGGGGGCCGAGTCGTTGGAGCACAGAGCGCACGGGCGAATGGGAACCGGTCGATCCACGAGTCGTGATTGAAGTTGCCTACGACCATTTTACTGGTGGCCGATTTCGGCACGGCACAAAGCTTCTTCGTTGGCGCCCCGATAAAAAGCCCCGTCAGTGCACGATGGACCAGGTAGAACGTCGCGAAGGCAAATCGCTCGCGCTTTTGCGTGGTTAAGATTCGGGCACCTCGGCCCGCTTGAGATCGAGCGGTCTGTTACCGGCCCGTCGCGTCGAAGGCAACCAACGGAGTCCAAGGTACAAGGTCCGCACCACAGTATTCTCCGGCTGACTTCTACATTTAGCCCGCGTTAACTCCCGCGCTACGCCGCACGAAGAAACTTAAAGATAGCCCGCTCCACTGCACGGACTTTGATGTTGTCCGGTGTTTTGATCGCGTCGGCGAGTCCAACAATTTGCCTGCCGCTCAAGTAAGTTTCCACGATGCCAGGATGCACGTAGCATTTACGACAAATTGCTGGCGTATTGCCCAGAAGCTCTGCCACTGCACAAATGGCAGTTTTGACGTTCGCCTTTGCCTGTTTATTAGTTTCGAACTTTTCTTGCATGTTGAGAGCGATTGCTGCCAACAGCGTTCCGGCCCATGTGCGGAAGTCTTTTGCTGTAAAATCCGCGCCCGTTATTTCGCGCAAATAATCATTTACATTCTGGGATGTCACATCCCTGACTTGGCCATCTTGCTCCACATATTGAAACAAATCCTGTCCCGGCAAATCCTGGCACTTCGAAACGATTTTCGCAATTCGTCGATCCGTTACGTCCACCTCGTGTTGCCGGCCGCTTTTTCCGCGAAATCGAAAACGTAGATGCGCTCCCTTTACTTTGACGTGCCGATTTTTTATCGTCGTTAGCCCAAACGACTTGTTCTCGCGCGCGTATTCCTCGTTGCCGACGCGTATGAAAGTTCGTTCGAGTAATCGGACAACAGTCGCCAGCACTTTTTCCCGCGGGAGACCAGGCAATCTCATGTCCCGAGCAATTCGACGCCGAATCTTTGGCAGTGCTTTGGCGAAATCTGCGAGGCGAGCGAACTTATTTTCGTCGCGTATCTCACGCCAACGCTCGTGGTAACGGTATTGCTTCCGTCGGCGCGCATCCCGGCCACTTGCCTGGAGGTGCCCGTTTGGCAACGGGCAGATCCAAACGTGTGTCCATGCTGGCGGAACCGCCAGGCGTTTAATTCGAAGAAGGCGCTGCTCGTCCCGAATTCGTTTCCCTTCTGTGTCAAAGTACTCGAAGTCGTTGCCGTTCGCTTTTCGGCTGTAGCCAGGCCGATCATCGCCGACGTAGCGCAGCCCAGCTTCTTCGGCGCTATCCGCAGGGTCTACAACAAGAACTGCTCCATTGGGCTTTTGTTTCTTGGCCCTTTTTGCGCGTGTCCGCATCGCGACCATCAACCCTAGCCGGCCTTATCTGCAAACATGAGCTGCGCCGCTCGAATCCGTTCGGCTTCAATTCGGTCAATTTGTTGTTCGGCGCGACCCTCCAGTTCTCGAAAGTCGTAGCCACTCAGTTCTGCCAAATTCGCCGCCGCTAACGAGCGCCACAGGAGTTTTTTCCCGACAATTCCCATTATAAGCCCTTCCAAAGTCAGCACCAGTCCGAGGCTTCCCTGATCACCGCCTGCAATCATCAATCGCACGCGACCAACCTTTTCCGCCGCCCACGCGCCTGCCTGCCGCAGGCTGCTTTCTCCGACACCCAGGCCATGCATTAGATTGCGCAATACACTTTGATCAGCTCGGATTTCCGTATCGATTTGAGAAAAGAAGACACCCAATGGCTTGCCGTCGTGCAGGTGTGCCCAGTGTTCAGTGAGTTCCAGCGCGCTAACAGATCCGGCCAGATGGTCGTTTAGGTATGAGTCTAGCTTTTTCATGGCACGATGTCTGCGCAGAATTCAGATCGATGCCAGCCCCTCTTCGGCGGGGCCGGCGATCACTTCTCCAGTAGGTTTGAAACGCGAGCAATGACAAGGATCATTCCAAGTTGATTCAGCAGAGTTCCATCTCACAAGGCAGCCAAGATACGTGCAAACAGGCGACAATTTGTGGACCTTGCCATTTCGGTGCTGGAAAACCACGCGTTTTTTTCCGTGCGAACCGATTCTCATGCCGTCGCCTCGTCTTAACTTTGTGGCAACACCCATGTTTTTCTGCAGCCGTGGGAAGCGCTTGATAGGCGCGCTATCGATCCAATAAGGAACGTTCTCCATCTTTCATTGTTCGCTGCAGACGCGGACTTTAGCCGTGCGCACACTGCTAATGAACGATTCGGAGGGCCGAAGCCGCGGGGCATACCTTCAATCTAAAGAATCCAACACGCGCAGACCGCGCCGGAAGCGACTATATTGGTATGAAAGACCAAAAAGAAACGACTTCAGTACTCGACGATTTAATTCAAACGCTTAAAGACGGGGAGGAAGGCTTCAGGCAAGCTTCTGAAGCTGTAAGAGATCCGCAGTTGAAATCGCTTTTCACCGAATATTCCCAGCAGCGCTCGCGCTTCGCAACAGACCTGCAGAGTCAGGTGCGAAGCCTGGGGAAAAAGCCGGAAACGGACAGTAGTGCCGCCGGCGCGTTACATCGCGGTTGGATCAACTTGAAATCTGTTGTCACCAGGGGTGACGACCACGCAATCCTGGCGGAATGCGAACGAGGCGAAGACTCAGCAGTGGAAGAATACAAAAAGGCCCTGGACGACGATCTATCGCAGCCCTTGTACGAGCTTGTTTCGCGTCAATACACAGACATCAAGGCTGCCCATGATCGCATCAGAAATCTGCGCGATACTAGGAAAACGTGATCACTCCCAATTCGATTACTGCGACTACGACGCGCTCTCACCTCAGGCAGTCACAGTCTTAGTAACGTCCAAGTGACCTACTAGCGGCGAAACAATCTTGTTATGCCAGAAAAAGAAACAATTGAACAAGCGCGTGAAGACGAGCGCGAAGGCAAATCTCCTAGCACCCAAGCGGGAGAATTCGTGCGCGAAGAAATGGAGCATATTCGAGAAGGAGAACATGGTGCGCGGTCGCCGGAACAGGCGATTGCCATCGGGCTCTCCAAGGCGAGGAGGGCTGGCGTCAAGTTGCCTCCGCCCAAGCGAGGTAAAGCACGAACAAAACGGCAAGCTAAACACGACCTGAGCAAGGGTCGCGCTGGAAGCCGAAAGAAGCCTTCGCGTAAACGTTCGCGTGCCACGAAGGGCGCGTTGAAACGCGAGAGCCGCGGGTCAGCATCAAAGAGAGCGCTCTCACTGCATGCAAAGCGGGCTGCCGCACGACGGTCTGCGACGTCCCGCGCGGCCGCCGCAAAGAAAGCGGCACGCACACGCAAACGTCGGCGCTGAGAGTAGCGTCACGATTTGCGCGGCAGAGGAGAACCATGCCCAAGGAAAAGAAACTTCAACCACGTCAACAGCAACAACGGCGGCCGGGTCGCGAACATGAAATGAAGCCGCGACCCAGGTCAGATGATGAAAAACATCGCGGCAGCGGAAAATTGCGGAACAAAGTCGCAATCATTACCGGCGGCGACAGTGGGATTGGCCGCGCAGTTGCCGTCGCATTTGCAAAAGAAAGCGCCGACGTCGCAATCGTATATCTCGAAGAGCACAAGGACGCGAATGAAACCAAGCGCCTGGTTGAAGAAAACGGACGCCGATGCTTGCTGCTGTCAGGCGATGTCGGTCAAGAGGGCTTCTGCCGAAAAGCGGTCGGACAAATTGTAAAGGAACTCGGCAAGATCGACATTTTGGTCAACAACGCCGCGGAACAACACCCACAGGAATCGATCGAGAAAATAACCGAAAAGCAGCTGGAGCGCACGTTTCGCACGAACATTTTTTCGTTCTTCTTCATGACAAAGGCAGCCATGAAATATTTGAGCAAAGGCGGTGCGATCATCAATACAACTTCAGTCACGGCTTATAAGGGTAGCGCGCACCTTCTCGATTACTCTTCAACGAAAGGGGCGATAACGGCTTTTACTCGCTCGCTATCACAGGCGCTTGCTGATAAAAGGGTCCGAGTAAATGGCGTCGCGCCGGGTCCGATTTGGACGCCGTTAATCCCGTCTACTTTTCCACCCGAGGAGGTAGAGACGTTTGGATCAGATGTTCCGCTCGGCCGGCCTGGTCAACCAGAAGAAGTCGCGCCAAGTTATGTGTTTCTTGCATCCGACGATTCTTCATACATGACAGGCCAGATTTTGCATCCAAACGGTGGTACTGTTGTAAATGGCTAATATCCCGCCCAAGACGAGTCCTCCAGTCATCTTCGTGTTTACCAGAAGATAGGTAACCCGCGGGGCAAGGGCTATCCGGAGGCGAACCACGATCTCGAGTTATCTCAGGACCTACAACCGTAATTGTTTTGTCACTACCGTGGCAACGTTCGTTAGGTAGGGGGCTCTATCGGCGACCGTCTTTTCTTCCGCCCTTGCGGGAGCTGGATTTACTTCGCCTTTTTCCGCGGCCTCCTCCACCCTTCTTCCGGCCACCTTTATCTGATTTGTTTACGGTCGCCCACGCGCGACGTTCGGCTTCTTTACTGCTCACGCCACGTTTCTTGTAGCCCCTTTCGATCTTGGATGCTTTTCGTTTTTGTTTCGACGTGTATTTCTTTTTGCTTCCTCGTGCCATTGTTGACTTCGTTTCGAACTTTCCGTTTATAGAAACGATTTTCACCCCGGGACTGGATTTAGCTTTCTTCCCGGAAAATTACCATAAGCGCGCAAGAGATTCTCTCGGCGATAGAATCATGAGCTATGAATACAATCTCACAATTATTCAACGGGTTGCTTGGCTTGGGCGTGGAACCAAAAGAATTAACATTTCTGCAGATTTCGTTGCGGGGCGTTATCGTGTTCGTCGCGACTCTCGTAATGGTGCGCGTGAGCAGTAAGCGCTCCCTTGCGGAAAAAACTGCATTCGACGCTACTCTACTAGTGATCATTGCGTCAGTGTTGGCGCGCGCTATTAACGGATCAGCTTCTTTTTTGCCTACCTTGGGTGCTGGATTTGTTCTTGTATTATTGCACCGGCTCCTCGCACTCGCTGCCTACTATTCACATGGATTTGGAATCCTAATTAAAGGCAAAGCAGTCGTGCTGGTAGAAAATGGTAAGCTGAAACACAAGAATATGAGTCTAAACCATATTTCCGAACACGATCTCCAAGAAGATATGCGGCTCGACGCGGCGACTGAAGATCTCTCGAAGATAAAGGTCGCGCGTGTGGAACGGAGCGGTGACATCAGTTTCATAAAAGCTGAATAGCCTGAGCGCACCGGTAGACTCCTTGGCCATGGCTGCGGAAGTTTCAAAGATCCAAGACTACGCAATCATCGGAGATGGGCGTTCAGCAGCGTTGATTTCAAAGCATGGTTCACTCGATTGGCTTTGCTGGCCGCGATTTGATAGCGCTTCGATCTTCGCGGCGATCATCGATCCAGAATGTGGCGGCTCGTGGAGCATTCGTCCCGTCGAAGACTCGCATGTTTCTCGACGTTACGTTGAGAAGACAAATGTTCTCGAAACCACCTTCGCGAACAAATCAGGCCAGATCGCTCTGATCGATTTCATGCCGGTGACTTCCGAAGAAGAAAAAAGGAGACAGCTCTGGGCGGAACACGAACTCGTTAGGCAGATAAGATGCGTGGAGGGCAAGATGGAATTGGTTGTCGACTTTAATCCGCGACTCAATTACGGCCGCAGCTCTCCCAAAATTAACAAGATTGGCAAACTCGGATGGAGAATCGAAGCTGGAGCAAACATTTTCGCGTTGCGGAGCGACGTCGAATTAGTTTCCGACGCCGAAGGTCTATCAGCAAAGTTCAGGCTGGAGGCTGGTGACAAAATTGCTTTCTCGCTCACCTTTTCGGCGGAAGGTCCGGCCGTGCTCCCGCCACTGGACGATTTGGTTGTGCGGAAACTAAATCTGACGATCCAATGGTGGCGTGAGTGGGCGTCTGGGTCCAATTATCACGGACCTTATGAGCACGAAGTTGTTCGTAGCGCGCTAGTACTGAAGCTTCTTTCCTATGCGCCGTCGGGCGCGATTATCGCCGCGCCTACGACATCCTTGCCCGAGCGTGTAGGTGGCGATTTGAATTGGGATTACCGTTTCGCGTGGTTACGCGATGCGTCATTCACGGTACATGCGCTTTTTGGTTTGGGTTATACGGACGATGCCGCGGCATTTGTCGATTGGTTACTGCACGCCACACGTCTCACTCGCCCGGAATTGCGCGTTCTCTATGATGTCTTCGGAGAACGTCCGCCGCCTGAGCATGAGTTAACGCACCTGCGTGGTCACGCCGGTTCTCGTCCGGTGCGAATCGGAAATGCCGCGATCGAGCAGCTGCAATTGGATATTTACGGCGAAGTGGTAGAGGCAGTCTCACATTTCATTGGGGGAGGCAAAAAGCTCGATCGCGAAACGCAAAAGATGCTACGCCAATGTGCCGAGTACGTCTGTACGCATTGGCGAGAAGCCGATAATGGAATATGGGAGGAACGCGACAAGCCCCGCCACCACACGCATTCACGGCTGATGGGTTGGGTCGCCCTCGATCGAATTCTTAAAATGCAAGCACGCGGCCAGCTCAATGGGATCGCAGTTGAAAAATGCGAAGCGGAGCGAGAACGCATTCGCGAAGAAATAGAAACGCGGGCTTGGAATCCGCAGCTCGAGGCCTATACGCAGACTTGCGGTGGAGAGGAGGTCGACGCGAGTGCCCTGCTCCTAGCCTATCACGGTCTCGAAGAGGCTTCTTCGCTACGTATGCAGCAAACATACAAGCGTATCCACGAGCGATTAGTTCCGAAGGTGGGGCTGATGTATCGCAACCAACACAGCAGGGATCGACACGAGGGCGCTTTCGCTCTTTGCAGTTTCTGGGAAGCAAATTTTCTTGCCCGCAGTGGATGTCTTGAGGAAGCGGCAAAAGTTTTTGAGGCCGCGCTGAATTATGCAAACGACGTCGATCTTTTTGCGGAAGAAATCGATCCCGAGACCGGTGCTGCGCTTGGCAATTTTCCGCAGGGCTTCACCCACTTGGGCTTGATCAATGCTGCTCTCGCCCTGCGTGACAGTGAAGAACGGACGCATAAGTTCGAATCATGAACTGGAGCGGTTGGTTGGTATGGGGATTTGCCAGCACCGTGATCCTCACGTCGATTCTCGCCCTGAGCCAGGGCGTTGGCATGACCCGGATGAATATTCCCTATCTGCTCGGCACAATTTTTACGCCGGATCGCGACCGGGCAAAATTTATTGGATTTCTTCTACATTTTGCAAATGGATGGATTTTCTCGCTGGTGTACGTGGCGGCATTTCAATCGTTGGGAAGATCCACCTGGTGGTTGGGAGGACTATTTGGAATCGTGCAGGCGATTTTCGTTCTCGCCGTGGCACTCCCGATCTTGCCGGCCTTGCATTCGCGAATGGCTAACGAGCAATACGGACCAACAGTTGTGCGCCAGCTCGAACCGCCCGGCTTTTTCGGTATCCACTACGGCATTCGTACGCCCATCTCGGTTTTGCTTGCGCATATAATTTTCGGCGTAATCCTCGGCGCCTTTTACGTCGTGAAATGATGGGGAGCAAAAACGTGATTAGACTCTGGCCGAGCGAGAAAGCGATTAGCTTCAGGGGCGGCTGTCACTGTTTTTAAAAAAGGCGACCATGCCCAAAATGCCAAGCATTGCCACACCGGTTGCAATCAAGGCGCGATGTTCGCTAGCCCATAATTGCGGACTGCAGTCTTTCCCGCGCTCGTCGAAAGCCCCGTGGGCGCCGTGATCGCCCGGCACCGGTTGCCACAAGTTATCAGGTCGATTTGGATCTTCCGGACCGTCGTACTGCTGCGAATCGTAGCCGGAACGCGCCAGAATCTGATCCAGCAAACCAGGCGCGATCTTGTTTGCAACGATCGCTTTCACCGAGGGCAGGCCCACATAAAATTCGCGACGCGGGTGATGCGCTGCGAAATAAATCGCTTCGGCTGCGACTTCCGGTTGAAAGATCGGTGGCACCGGTTGCGCCCTGCGTGGGAGACGGCTTTTTACCCAACCGAATTGTGGCGTATTTAGAGCGGGCAATTGCACCATCGTCACTCGCACATTGCTCTTGTCGTGGAGTAACTCGCATCGCAGCGAATCGCAAAAGCCCTGTGTGGCATGTTTGGCGGCGCAATAGGCCGCTTGCAAAGGAATCCCGCGATACGCCAGCGCGCTGCCGACCTGCACGATGACTCCGCGATTGCGAGGAATCATCCGTTTCAACGCAGCGAGCGTGCCATAAACGCAACCCAGATAAGTCACTTCTGTCACACGCCGAAATTCCTCAGGCGTCATCTCCTTGACTGGCGAAAAGACCGACGTCATTGCGTTGTTGATCCAAATATCGATCTCGCCCAAATCGGCTTCGATCTGTGCTGCTGCTGCTTCGACGCGATCGGCATTGCCGACATCCACTGGAAAAACGAGCGCCTTGCTCCCCAATTCTTCGACCTCTTTTTGCGTTCCTTTAAGTCCTTCAAGGCCACGTGCCATTAAACCAACACGCGCACCATGCTTTGCAAATTTTCGAACTGTTGCGCGCCCGACTCCCGCCGAAGCGCCAGTGATAACGACGACTTTAGTTCGTTGACTCATTCGGTTCGCCTCGCTTTGCCTAGTTGTCTCGCTATTGCGATGGGTCCAAGAACCGCAAGGGCCAGCATTAAAAAGGCCTTCGCCGCGGACCACATCGGGATATCGTGGTTAGTGTATTTTTGCTCCGGGAGATTTCCCGCTGGCCCTCGCGGTCCTTCGTCGATCGCCATTTTTACGACCTGCGCAAAATGCAGCGGCACGCGATCGCTCATCTGACGCACCTGCTCGCGGCAACTAAACCCGTCCGCAACGATCAACGTGTCGCGCGTGGCCTGGCGAACCGCTGGAAGCAGAACCCGCTCTCCACAAGCCAGAGACACATCGAGATGTTTCTTCTCAAAGCCAAACGCGCCTGCCATCCCGCAACAGCCGGTGTCCGGGCATTTCAGCTCCAATCCCATTTTTTTTAGCAATGCTTTCTCGCAGTCGAAATTCAAGACAGCTTTCTCATGGCAATGGCCGTGCACAATTGCCGTCCGCTGAAGTTTTGGCAGTTCATAGTCCGGCGCATGCTTCTGCAGAAATTCCGCGAGCGTAAACGTGTGCGTCCTTTTTTTAGGCGTTGAGGATACAGCAGGCTTCATGGCTCGTCATTTCTGGCGCAGGTCCGTGACTTTTGCCGGGGATATACCCTTCAGGGATCGCCCACGTTTTTCGTCCAATTGGTTCCATCGAGCCTGCCTTTCATAAACAGATCGATGTGCCATGGAGAAACGGATTGCATGAACTTGCCCCGCTTTCTGAATATCCCATTTAGAGACGAATCAATCTTTGTGACGCTAGAAAAATTGCGGCTCCGATTAGCCCCCAGGAATCGTGGATGGCATATGTTGCGCAACAAAAGATAATCAAAGTCGAAAGCATAACCGACTCGAAGTTTCCAACATGCCCACTGAACACGATGCTGTGGTGGTTGGCTCGGGGCCAAATGGTCTCGCGGCCGCGATCACGCTGGCGCACGCTGGATGCTCCGTTCTCGTTTGTGAAGCGAACGCCACGGTTGGCGGCGGCGCACGTTCGGCAGAGCTAACGTTGTCAGGATTTCTGCATGATGTCTGTTCGGCAGTTCATCCCCTTGCGGCAGCTTCGCCGTTTTTTAAAACTCTGCCGTTGGAGCGATTTGGACTCTCATGGATTCAACCTGATATTCCACTGGCGCATCCACTCGATGACGGTTCTGCGGCCTGCCTTCATCAGGACATCGATTTTACGGCGGAACGACTTTTCGGCGATTCACGCGCTTATCGTCGTCTAATGAAGCCGCTCGGGCGCAATTGGAACAAATTGGCTAACGAGTTCCTGCAACCCATTATGCATTTGCCTCGGCACCCGGTGGCACTGGCACAGTTCGCGATCCCAGCGATTTGTCCGGCAACGATACTGGCAAAGTTGTTATTCAAACAAGAACTGGCCCGCGCGCTTTTCGCTGGAATCGCCGCACACTCATTTCTTCCTTTGGAGGCCCTTGTTTCATCTGCATTTGCGTTGGTACTAGGGCTTGCGGGGCATGCAGTAGGCTGGCCGATTCCACGGGGCGGCTCACAGCAAATCACAAACGCGCTCGCCGACTACCTTCGTGAACTCGGCGGCAAGGTCGAGACGAATCATCGCGTTGACAATCTGAACGATCTGCCGAAATCGCGGGTCGTTCTTCTGGACGTTTCCGTCTGGGAATTCCTGCGTATCGCTGGACGGGAACTCCCTGCGAGGTACCGCAGGCGATTACAATCGTTTCGGCATGCTCCGGGAATTTTCAAAATCGATTACGCGCTAAAGGAACCAATTCCGTGGAAGGCCGACGCGTGCCATCGCGCCGGAACAATTCATCTCGGCGGCGGCATCGATGAAATTGCAGCAACTGAACGCAATGTCGCACGCGGAAAAATTTCTGAGCGTCCGTTTGTGCTGGTCGCGCAACAAAGTCTGTTTGATGAAACTCGAGCGCCTCGCGGACAACACACGCTCTGGGCTTACTGCCATGTTCCATTCAGTTGCGAAATCGACATGACCGATCGCATCGAATCTCAGATCGAGCGGTTCGCTCCTGGTTTTCGCGATTGCATTCTTGCTCGCCACAAAATGAGTGCGGCTGAGCTTCAGAAATCGAATCCAAATTTGGCTGGCGGCGATATCAACGGCGGTGCGGCGAACCTATGGCAATTAATCGCGCGCCCGATTCTTAGTCCCACTCCTTACCGCACACCGTTGAAAACAGTCTATTTGTGTTCCTCATCCACTCCGCCCGGAGGCGGTGTTCACGGCATGTCTGGCTACCACGCTGCGCACGTCGCGTTGCGCGATCATTTCTCTACGCGTAAACCACCGTTCATCTTCGAACCGTACCTTGGTAAACACTCAGCAAAAGGAATCAGCCCATGAAGATAACAAGACTAATTGCCGCAATAACTGTCAGTGCCGGGCTCATGCTCGGACCAGCGGCCCTGGCGCAGGAGGAGACTCCTGTAGACATGAAGGACGTGCCGTCCCCGGCACAAACCACTATCAAGGAAAAAGCCGGGAACGATCAGATTCTTCGAGTCGCAAAGGAGACTCGCAAGGGGAAGGAATGCTACGACGCGGTCGTGAATCGGGACGGAAAGGAAATGGCGATCCGGGTCGACACCAGTGGCAAATTCCTCGGCACTCATCCTGAGAAGTCCGAGAAAAAGGCAAAGAGCGGCCAATACTAATCAGTTCGAGGCCAGTCCAGCAGCGCTTGTCGGCAGGTAAGCGGACTGGTCTAATGACGAGCGGGATGCGCATTGAGGGCGGTGGAGTCGCTTATGCGACGATCGCCAGAATGCGCGTAGGGATCGTTTACTCTCGAAGATCTGAGCAATCCACCGGGAATATACAGCCGGTGAACCTTTGAGAGCCGTCAATAACTTGATGGGAGATCCACGAAACGTCGCGCACGCCAAGAAAGTCAGCCAGGAGAAGCATCATAAGGACAAGCATGCTTCAAAGTCTGGCTCTGTTCCGTCGCAGCGTGCCAAGAACGTCCAAACCGAAAAAAAAGCTGCACCTGTCGCCGAGAGCACACCTCCAAAGGCCGAAGTTGCAAAGCCAACTCAACCAGTAGAACCAACGCAGCTGGAGAAATCGCTTGTAGTCCTCTCCAAACTTAAAGAACTGGAGTTTCATTCACGAGCGAATATCGAAAAGCTGGCTGAACTCAGCCTGACGATTGAGGAGGAGCTCAAGCAAAAGCCGTTCGCTGAAGGAATCGGCGCCGTTTACGCGGCGCAGAATTCATTTCAATCCAAGATCCTGGAATTGATCGGGGCCTACGAATCAGAGTGCACTCGCTTGTCGGGTTCTGCCTGACATCCGATGCTAATCGGCTAAGACGTCAATCTTTCTTGCCGCTTTTTTCCGCGCCAATGAGCAATCAGTTTCGAACGATATCGAATTGCTGGTAGTCAATACCTAAACAACTATGAAAATGAAAAATCTGTTCACAGCAGGAGCGGTGAGCGCCAGACTGGCACTTGGCGTTGTCGCCCAGGCGAACGAAAAGCACACGAAGAGCAAACTATCAACAGCTCTGATGTGCCTGCGGCGGTGCAGCAAGCTGCGCAGGCCGTAGCAAAAGGCGGAACAATTATCCGCTGGGAAAAAGAGGGCGCCAACTTTGAAGCCGTGATCGAAAAGAACGGAAAGCAGATTGGCATCGAAATGGATGCCAACGGCAAAGTGCTGAGCAAACATAACGAAGCCAAAGAGCACAAAGAAAATGGCGCGAAATACTAAGCATTGGGTGGAATCGCGTTTTTCCTAAACGCGATTTGGGGTGGAAGCGCGGCGAAGATGGATTGTCTTTGACATCCTCTTCGCCGCCTTCGCCTTTCTAGGCGACCGCAGCCGTCGTCGCTAACGGCGGGCGGCAGTTTCAACTGAGCGCGCGAATGCTCGAGTAGATTATTCCACCAAGCATTGCTCCGACAGCTACCAAAGCGACATCCCGCTTCAGCAAAGCGATCAGAAGAAAGGAAATCACCGCGATACCGACAGTGGGCCAGTCGACAAGCGCCTGGGGAATCAAATCCAGCGATACGACTGCAATGACACCCACGACTGCGGCACTAACCCCGGCGAGGAAGGCTTGAATCGGACGATTCTCCCTGAGTTTTTCGACATAATGCGCACCCGCAATTACAAAAATGAATGACGGCAAGAAGACGAAGAACGTTGCTAACACTGCTCCGGGGATGCCGCTGGCGAGATAACCGACGAATGCTGTGAACAACATGAACGGCCCGGGCGTTGCGACGCTAAGGGCGACGCCGTCCAGCAACTGGCCATCTGAAAGCCAATGATATTGTGCAACTGCGCCGCGCTGCACGAAAACAAGTGATGCATAGGCGCCGCCAAAACTCAGTAGTCCCGTTTTGAGAAACAGCCAGGCAACTTGAAATAATCGCGAATCGCCAAAAGGAACCAGCAGACCAATTCCACCGATCATGGCCGGTAACGTCGGCGCGGTTTTTTTGAGCAGTGGCCAGCCTTGATCAACAATTAGATTTAAAACGCCGGCTATTAAAAGAATCAGTAGAAAGTTAATTTCAGCGAATCGCATGCCTGCGAATGCGCCTATGAGCAGGACTGCCAGAAAAAAATTCCGAATGGCAGCACGACCGAGTTTGATGATGCCAGCGGCGATGATGCCGAGCACGGCTGGTTTAAGCACGTAGAGGGCGTTTAGGATCTGCGGCAGTTGGCCGTATTTAACGTACAGCCAACTGAGAACGACCATCACGACTGCCCCCGGCAGAATAAAAGTAAGACCAGCCAGAATGCCGCCCCAAAGCTTCCTTTTCAGATATCCGACATAGATCGCAAGTTGAAGCGCTTCTGGCCCCGGAAGCATGTGGCAGAAAGCCATGATCTTGACGAAACGATCCTTCGAGAGCCAACGCCGCTTTTCCACCATGTGATTGAACATCATGGTGATCTGCGCCACGGGACCGCCGATATTGACGAAACCGAGAAAGAGAAAATAAAGGAACACTTCGCGCCATGACGGCATCTGATGGCCTGCGTCGGAATAACCCTGTTTATCTGCCGCTACAATTTTCGACTCACGGTTCATCGGCGTTGCAGAAAGGCGTAGAGTGCATCGAAGCATTCAAAGCCGCGTCGCAAAATCTCTTGGTCAGATAATCCTTGTTTCGCCCAACCTTTGAGGATGCAATCGATTCCTGCCGCTTCCACTCGTTGAAATCTCGCGTCGTCCAAATCGGCGTCGTGGATCATCTCGCCGATCTTCGCGAGCGATTTGTCGGAAATGGCAAAACGCCTGATGAGCGTCTCGAACGTGCAGCAATTCCCGTGATGCGAGAATTCCACGTCAAGCATGTCGAATGGAATTGCGTTTGAAAAAGCGTCTGCACTGGATGCAAAAACAAATTTAGGTTTGCGATCAATAAACTTCGAGATCAGCCACGCGGATCCCACGCGGTCAATCTCCGGCCGCGGGCGCGTCAGCCAGGTTTTCGCCTGATATTGCCTGGCGTCGAGGGTTTCCGGTTGTCGCGCGCGCCTTGGCCCTGCAGCGCGACGTAAGAGCATCGCTATGTCGTGCCCGCGCGGACTATCAAAAAAATCTATTTTGCGAATTTCACGAAACTGGCGGGTAAGCCGCTCAAGTTCTCCCGTAGCCATTTCTGCATCCATTTTCCTTTGACGCGTGATGAAGCCTTGGAGTGATTTCCGTAGCTCGGCATAATCCTTTGCGCGCGCATCGTTGAACATCGCGACGACTTTCTCCTTGGTCAGACCTTCGATTTCCTGGGCGCGAACCAGGGTGGAATCGCCATCATAATCCCGAATCTGCTGGGCGAGCCATTGGAACTGTTCGTATTGCGTTGCTTGATCAGGTAGCAGGTAGGTCGAGGTCGTAAACTGGATGGCGCCCAGTTTTTTCAGACGTCGCCAAACAGCTACTCGCTCTGTGTTGCGATTCGTTGGGAGGCTGAACAGCAGCAACAGCCACGAAGCCGGTTTCATGGCTTTTCATGCTGAACGATGTAATAGATATTGCAAATAGTATTTGCACTTACATCCAACGTGCGTTTCCTCTTCGAAAGAGCATAAAGCAAACAGTAAATCGAGGAGGTGTAGGAAAATCATGAAGACAGCTAATCTAATCATCATAGCGCTGGTAAGTGCCGGACTCACATTCGGTGTTGCCACGCAAGCGAAGGAAAGAGAACACGAAGAACAAACTATCAGCAGCTCTGATGTACCTGCAGCAGTGCAGCAAGCTGCTCAGGCTGAGGCAAAAGGCGGAACGATTATCCGCTGGGAAAAAAGGGCGCCAACTTTGAAGCCGTCATCGAGAGAAACGGCAAGCAAATTGGCGTCGAAATGGATGCGAACGGCAAAGTCGTGAGCCGTCACGACGAAGCCAAGGAACACAAGGAAAAGGGCGAGAAGGAAGAGAAGTAATAACGCAATCCTATCGCTGCCGGTTCGCCCAGATCCGCGCAGCCGGCGGCGATTCGAACGACTTTAAAGCGCTTCCCATGAAAAAGATTCTTTGCGGCACCATTCTGCTCGGATTTGCCTGCGTCGCTTTGGCTGTCGATCTGGACACGAGGCGAATCGATGAACTAACCGGACTCAAGGGAAAAATGAACGAGAAGGAGGGCGTTTATAAAGTCACCTTTCCGCGCAATGACGTGAAAGTCGTTATTGATGGATGGACCATGCCTCCTTTCATGGGTCTTGGCACCTGGGCCGCGTTCACCCCGACTCAGAACGGCGCCATGGTCATGGGCGACACAGTTCTCTTTGAAGACGAAGTCAGCGCCGCGATGTCAGCCGCGCTCGACAACGGGCTCAACGTAACGGCACTTCATAATCATTTCTTTTTCGATCGGCCCAAAGTTTTCTTCATGCATATCGAAGGCGAAGGCACGGCTGACAAATTGGCAGGCGCTGTGAAAAAAGTTTACGACAGCACCAAACAAACTCGCGGAGCCAATCCGCAGCCGAAAGATTCTTTCGGCGGTAAACCGCTACCGGAAAAAAGTTCGGTTACGCCCGGACCTCTTAACGAGATCTTTGGGGGGCAGGGCGAGTCAAAAGACGGAATGGTAAAATTCACGTTCGGTCGCCCTGCACAAATGCATGGCGTCGCCCTCGGCAACAACATGGGCGTCAACACATGGGCAGCGTTCGCTGGCAGCGATGACAACGCAATCGTTGATGGAGATTTCGCAGTGACGGAAGATGAATTGCAGCCGGTTTTAAAATCATTGCTCAAAGAAAAAATCAACATTGTCGCCATTCACCAGCACATGACGCACGAAGAGCCCCGAATCATGTTTTTTCATTATTGGGGCAGAGGCACAGCCAAAGAGTTAGCCCAAGCTATCAAAGGCGGGTTTCTGATCGGTGGTCTGCTTGGGGTCAGTTCACCATTGCATAATTAAACGCGTTCTTGCCGAGCAAAACCGCATGAGGCTACCCCATAGAATATTGCTCGTAAGCAACTCGACTGTTTATGGCCGAGGCTATCTTGATCATGTCGAATCTGAGATAAGGAGCTTCCTCGGTGGCGCACAACGCGTACTATTTTTTCCCTTCGCGTTGCATGATCGGGACGCCTACACCGCCACCGTTAGAAAGGGATTTCGTGATATGGGCTATGCGGTCCAATCCGCGCACGAAACAGCTGTTCCACACACAGGCTGTCGAGGAGACCGACGCAATTTTTATCGGCGGAGGCAACACTTTTCGCCTGCTAAAGGCTCTGCAGGATCTTGACCTCATCGAAGCGATTCGCCGGAAAGTAGACAGCGGAGCACCTTACATCGGCAGCAGCGCTGGTGCGAATGTTGCGGGTCCAACAATCAAGACGACGAAGGACATGCCAATCGTTCAGCCGCGCTCGTTCGATTCCCTGGGACTTGTGCCGTTTCAGATCAGTCCTCACTATCTTGATCCCGACCCGAATTCCACCCACATGGGAGAAACGCAGGAAGAACGAATTCTGCAGTTTCTCGAGGAAAACGATACTCCGGTCGTGGGCATTCGCGAAGGTGCCTGGTTGTTATGCAACGATGGTAACGTCACTCTGAAAGGCGAAACGGGAGCGAGGATTTTTCGTCCTGGACACGCTCCGGTTGAAGTAACGCCTGGCACCGACATTTCCCAGTTAATCGAAAGACGGAATGCAATTTGAAGGAACGCTTTTACTGCGTCGCAGCGATATCGAAGGTCTGCTGAGTCCGCGCGATTGCATCGCCGCGGTTGAAAATGTCTTTCGTCTGCAAGGCCAGGGAAAAATTCCGGCGCCTGGAATTCTTGGGGTAAAGGCCCCGGACGGCGGCGTGCACGTAAAAGCAGGATTGCTGCCGGGCGACAGGAACTACCTTGTTGTAAAACTCAACGCCAACTTCCCAGGCAACAACGCGCATTTCGGTTTGCCGACTATTCAAGGCGTGATTGTCGTGTTCGATGCGGAAAACGGTCTCCCGCTCGCGATTCTCGATTCAATCGATATTACACTTAAGCGCACTGCCGCCGCGTCGGCAGTCGCAGCAAAATATCTTGCACGAAAGGATTCATCTGTTGCAACGATTGCGGCTGCGGACAGCAGAGTCGGGCGCAACTTCGTGCCGCTCTACTAGTTCTACCGCTGACGAAAATCTATGCGTTCGATGTAAACGAACGTGCAGCGATTAATTTCAGAAAGGAACTTTCGCGCGAACTGAAGATCGACATCGAACTTGTTCGTGATTTGGCAAGCGCAATTCAAAAGAGCGATGTTTGTATCACGTGCACAACAGCGAATGAATTCTTCGTGCGCAAGGAAGATGTCAGGCCCGGCACTTTTATCGCAGCAGTTGGCGCAGATGATGAACACAAACAGGAAATCGACCCTGCATTGATCGCCTCGGCCAAAGTTGTTGCAGACAGTTTGGAGCAATCTTGCGCGATCGGCGACGTGCATCATGCAATCGCTCACGGACTGATGCGGAAAGAAGATGTTTACGCGGAACTATGCGAAATCGTTGCCGGCCAAAAAATCGGCCGCGACGCCGATGATGAAATTATCGTTTTCGATAGCACCGGTGTGGCGATTGAGGATGCCATCGCTGCGGCTGCCGTTTATGAAGCAGCGCTAGCGAACGGAATCGGAACAGTTTTCGACTTTGCTGCCTGAAATTATCCCGGCGGACGTATCAAAGGCGTTCTGTCTCTTTGGAAGGGGGCACGCAGAAGCTACGCAACAAAATTGTCGGTGACACACAGGTGATGGCTTACGTCGGATTGCAGTTGCTTACGAAATGAAGACAAAGTGATGTTACTTGCGCAGCAAAAACAAGCCGATAATGGCAAAGGCGACACCGACAATTCTCTGCCACGACGGTGCTTCACGGAAGAACAGGATGCCCGCAATGGCCATGATGGCCGCGCCGCCAGCCAGAATCGCGGGAACCGAAGAAAGTGGACCGCCTTTTTGAAAAAGCAGAAAGAACGCAATCGTTCCCGCGCCTACGCAAATACCGGTAAGCAGCGAATAGTTAATGCCGGCGATGCTTAATTTCTGACTCCAGCGCCCGCTGAACCACAAAATTCCAAGGTAAATTAAGATCAAGAACGCAGCGCTGGTTTCGACAATGAAACCTCCGAGTCCCTCGCCAATGTGATCCGCCGCCATTCGGGTAAAGATTTGATGTGCGCCGTAGAGCACAGCAGCAGCGATCGCATACCAGAACCAAGCCGCCATGAGGGAAAGTGTAAATCAACAGTTGAATCACACTCCAGAATATTTACCTGACCGCGCCGCTTAGCGCGCTTTGTCGAACGCGAGCTTAAGGCCAAACGCTATGAGAACTGCGCCCATCGCGCTATCGAGTGCCATCACCACGCTACGCCGCTTGATCCAGCCTGATAACAATTCAGTGGCGTTTGTTAACAGCAAAAACCAAAGAAGCCCTTCTGCCGCATGAATCGACGCCAGCAGGATGCTGAACGACCAAACCTGAACGCCTGCCGGAATAAATTGCGGCAGGAAGCTAAGATAGAAGACGCCAACCTTGGGATTGAGAAGGTTCGTCAACAAGCCACGTTTCAACCATAGAGAATCCTCCCCGCCCTTATCTTTCGCAAGACTGGTTCGGCAGCTCTGTTTGAAGAAGTGGGAGCGAATGCGCGAATAAACAATTTGATTCCCAAATAGCCCAAATAGGTAGCGCCAACGATCCGAAGCATGTTGTAGGCGAAACTGGATACTGCCAGCAGTGCGCTTAATCCGAAAGAAGCCGCAGCGCCCCAAAGCAAACAACCGAAACAGATACCGACGCCTGCGAGGAGTGCCTGTCTCCCACCCTCCACGGCAGCGGTTCGCAACACCAGAGCTGTATCCAACCCGGGCGTGATGGTTAACAAGCCAGCGGCTAAAGTGAACGAAAGCAATGCTTGCTCGATTGTCATAAAGTTCCGGTTCGTCGTTGCATTCGCTCTTCTAGCAATCCCCTAAAGAAACAAGTTGGCGAAGGGTGTCGGATTGGATCAAATTTGTAACTTGCTTCAGAAGGAATTTGATTGCCAAGTATCACAAGATCTCTCGATTCCGCTCGACATGACATAATATTCGGATTGCGGCTGCACTTTGTTTTCTGGCGGTTGCTTTGGGCGCTTTTGGGGCGCATGGGCTCAAACAAACATTGGAAGCGGGCGGAATGCTCGAGGTCTGGAACAAGGCGGTGCTTTATCATTTCATTCACGCGCTTGCGCTCCTGACGCTTGCGCTTTACGGCGCGGCCAATCGCGGCGCGTGGTGGTTGCTCTTTGCCGGGATTTTTATTTTTAGCGGCAGTCTGTACGTGATGGCGCTCACAAATCTTCGCTGGCTCGGAGCGATTACGCCTATAGGCGGTCTCTGTTTTCTTGCAGGCTGGGCGTGGCTCGTCATTGCGCCGCGATCATAGCCAAGGTGCAACGCGTTGTCCTCAACTCGTTGATAAACCAGGCCTGCGATTCTTGCGCTCGTTATCGTGCTCGCTCCCAAAGAAATTGATTACGAGCACGATTCGGGCACCAGCATCGTCTTGTGAGGACATGCGCCGCCATAGACACAAGAAGTGCTGTTCCAGCGGTCCTCTTCTGATATACTACCGCCTCGATGTTTAACGCACTGTCTGAGGCGGAGCGCGACGCGATTACGGCGCTCGTATTTGTTGGGACGTTCTTTATCACGCTATTCATTGGCCGATTCTTAAAGCGCCGCGCCGGAGTGCGCCTTGGCCTGTTGTTTCGCCTTTTCTGCCTGATACTGGCGTTCTATGCCGCCATTGCCGTTTATGGTGTCCACGCCTCCTGGCGAAACCATGTTGGCGCAGCGGTGATCTTGTTGAGCACGGCGCTTGTAGTCGCTCTGGTAAATCGATATGTCTGGGATTTTTATTTCGAAAAGAAACGGCAGACGCCAATCCCGCATTTTCTTCGTGAGGTTTTCGCCGGGATCATTTTTCTGATCGTATTGCTGTTAGTTCTGAGCTACGGCTATCATGCCGAAGCGCAGTTGAAAGGACTGCTGGCAGGCTCCGGAGTACTCGCGATCATTCTCGGATTTGCGGGGCAGAATTTCTTTGCCGGCATTATCGGTGGCATATCGATCCAGATTAATCGCCCTTACAAAGTCGGTGACTGGTTGCAGGTGGGTGAGCGGTTTGCCGAAGTAAGGGAGATCAACTGGCGTTCCACTCGTTTATGCACAAACGACAATATCTATCTCGATATCCCGAATAACGAGATGGTGAGTCATCAGATCGTCAATCTCCATTACCCGACCGAGATCCACGCTATGCGGATTCGCGTTGGGGTTGAGTACAAGAACCCACCAAATCGGGTAAAAGACGCACTCGCGCGTGCTGCGCAGAGCGCGAAAAATGTTGTTCCCGATCCCCCCGTGAAAGTGTTTCTGGTCGACTTCGCCGAGTCCGCCATGATCTACGAGATCAAGTTCTATATGGGGAATCATTCACGGATCAACGAAACCAACGACTCCGTGCGCACCAATGTCTGGTACGAGCTCAAACGCCAGGGCATCACCATCCCCTTCCCGATTCGCACGTTGCGGGTGGAACGCAAAGTGCCAGCACCAATACAAGAAGAATACCAGGAAGCGCGGACGATTTTGCGCTCGGAAGCTTTGTTTGAATGTTTGTCCGATGAGCAGATCGAGAGCCTGGTGCAGCAGTCCCACGTCAGTCATTTCGGCCGCGGGGAGCGCGTAATCAGGGAAGGCGCCGAGGGCGACTCCATGTTCGTGTTGTTGAGTGGCACAGCAGAAGTGTCGATTTCGAAAAATGGCGCTTCCATTCCCGTGGCTACTTTGAAGGCGCCCGATTGTTTCGGCGAAATGTCTCTTCTCACCGGCGAGCATCGGACAGCAACGGTGCGCGCCCAGACCGATTGCCAAGTGATGGAGATTGGCAAGCCAGTAATGGCAGAACTGCTCCGCGCTTCGCCTGATTGCCTCGAGCGGCTTAGCGAACTGCTCGCCAAACGGAAAATGGAAACAGAAGGTCTGCTGAAAGAGGCGGTTTCCCACGGCCAGAACGCCAGAAAAGAGCGCGAATACAGCGCCACGTTCCTGCACCGCTTGCGGACGTTTTTCGAGTTGTAGGGCAGGCACTCCGCCTGGCAGACTTGGCGCCAGGGCCATCCGCCGCGTGTACCGGTTTGGCTGCCATGGGAACAACCGGTGCTTTACTTCGTCACGATTTGGGTTGAAATCGCCGGTCCATCTTGGCAAATCATGCCGCCTTCGACGCTTTCAAAGCGGCCATAGGAAAGCTTCAACATTGGAGAGTTCTTGCTGCCCTGTTAATGCCTGATCACATGCATGTCTTCGTCGCACCGACGCAAGATCGACACGCAAAGCTGGGAAATTTTTCGGGAGGAGTAAAGCGCTGGATGCGCAAAGAGCTAAATTCACGGTGGAGTTGGCAGCCCGGTTGTTTCGATCGCCTTCTGCGTTCGGATGAATCGCTTCACGACAAGTGGCTCTACGTTCGAGAAAATCCTGTCCGGGCGGGCTTGGTCAAAAATTGGACAGATTGGCCCTACCAAATTGGTCTCGACGAAACCTGATTGTGGGGCGACAGCTTCGGTGGTCCCATCTCTGCCGCTGGCAAGCGGAGCGCTTGCCCTACAATGCGTCGAAACCTTCGGTCAGAACTTCTACGCACGCAGAAATAACGAATTGCGAGCGGATAAAAACCTACTAAAGTCCCCAACTTTCAGCCGGAACGTTCATGAGCATTTTACTTGGCCTAACGATTCTCGATTCGGGCGTACCACTGTCGATGGTATGCGCCGTAATTGGGCTGGTGTTTGCCCTCTGCTTGATCGCAATCGTGAGGCGCTCCTCGGCTGGCAACGAAAGGATGCGTCAGATTTCGGCGGCCGTCCAAGAAGGCGCAAAAGCATATTTGAATCGGCAGGTCATCACCATCAGCATGATCGCCGCGATCATCTTCGTGCTGCTTTTCATTTTTAAAGATCATCCCACGGCGATTGGTTTTGTAATCGGCGCGTTTTGCTCCCTCGCAGCCGGTTTCATTGGAATGCGCATCGCAGTGATTGCGAATGTGCGTACGACCCAAGCGGCGACCCACTCGCGCACCGCTGCCTTGCGCATCGCGTTCAACGGAGGCGCGGTGACCGGTTTGCTCGTGGTCGGTCTTGCACTGCTTTCCGTCTCGATCTTCTATATGCTCGCCAGCAAAATCGTCGGACATGACGTGGCGATTCGCAGTCTGGTGGGACTCGCCCTCGGCGCGAGTTTAATTAGCGTGTTCGCACGACTCGGTGGCGGCATTTATACCAAGGCCGCCGACGTCGGCGCAGATCTCGTCGGCAAAATCGAGAAGGGGCTGGAAGAAGATGATCCCCGCAATCCGGCGACGATTGCCGACAACGTTGGCGACAACGTGGGCGATTGCGCTGGCATGGCGGCGGACGTTTTTGAAACTTATGCGGTCAGTTTGATCGGTGCGATTCTCGTCGGCGCGCTGACGCTGGCAGGAAATCCAGCAGCGGTTGTTTACCCATTTGTGCTCGGCGGAATTTCTGTGCTCGGCGCGATCTGTGGTGTCGTGTTCGTGAACGTCGCCAAGGGCAAACCGGCGAATATTCTCATGGGCGCAGTGGTTGCCAGCGCGACCGTCTCCGCGATTTTATTCTGGCCGACCACACATTATTTGTTTCCAAACGGCGTAAACATCGCCGGTGTGACGCGCACACCTACGCAACTTTACTGGGCGTCAGTAATCGGCTTAGTCATGACGGCAGTCGTCGTGGTCATTACCAATTACTACACATCGATGCATCACGCGCCGGTGCAAAAAATTGCCCGCGCGTCGGAAACCGGCCACGCCACAAATATCATCGCCGGATTAGCGGTGGGCCAGCACGCCACTGCGTTGCCGGTCGGTTTCATCGGCATCGCCATTCTGCTCAGTTTTCATTTTGGCGGACTTTACGGAATCGCGATTGCGGTGATGGCGATGTTATCGATGGCGGGAATTGTGATCTCACTCGATTCGTTTGGACCGATCACAGACAACGCCGGCGGCATCGCGGTGATGAGCAATTTACCGAAAGAAGTCCGTGGTGTAACAGACGAGCTCGACGCCGTCGGCAACACGATGAAGGCGGTGACCAAAGGTTACGCCATCGCATCGGCTGGATTGGCCGCCCTCGTTTTATTCGGCTCGTACGTCGAGGAACTCAAAACGCACGTCACCCGAAACGGCGAGCCGTTCGTATTCCAATTTTCGCTCACGGACCCGAAAGTTATTATCGGGCTTTTTATCGGCGGACTTTTGCCATTCATCTTCACTGCGTTCAGCATGGATGCGGTCGGCAAAGCCGCGGGCGCGGTTGTGCGCGAAGTGCGGCGTCAGTTGAAAGCGAAACCAGGAATCTTGACGGGCCAGGACACGCCCGATTACGGCACATGTGTGGATATTGTGACCAAAGCAGCGCTGCGGGAAATGATTGTGCCCGCGCTTTTGCCGGTGGTTTTTGTCGTGGCAGTCGCAATGATTAAACCGCTAGGGCCTGTCGTGCTCGGCGGTTTACTTGTGGGCACGATCGTCACCGGATTGTTTGTCGCCATCGCTATGACCAGCAGCGGCGGCGCATGGGACAACGCGAAAAAATTTATCGAAGAAGGAAATCTCGGCGGTAAAGGCTCTTTCGCGCATGCCGCATCGGTAACAGGCGATACCGTCGGCGACCCTTACAAAGACACCGCTGGTCCTGCGATCAATCCGATGATCAAAGTCGTCAACATTCTGGCGATCTTAATCATCCCGATTTTCTTCTAGTGCGCGGGCGATACGAGTTCCGGGCCATTGCAGGTTAAAAACGCTTGGTTTCGTCAAAAGCGCGTGGCAAAGTCGGGCGCTCTCCACGCCATGCCTAGCGTTTCAGCCTCGCCCACACGACTCAAGTTTTGGGGGACGCGCGGTTCCATTTCGGTACCAGGCGAGGGCACACTGCGTTACGGCGGCAACACCACCTGCGTCGAGCTGCGCGCCGATGGCGAAATTATCGTGCTCGATGCCGGTTCCGGGATTCGCCCCCTTGGGCTCGCTTTGGAAAAAGAATTCAAGTCGCAGCCGATCAAGCTCTCACTGTTGATCACGCACGCTCATTGGGACCATATCCAGGGGCTGCCTTTTTTTGCGCCGGCATACGAAAAGAAAAATGAAATCCATGTACGCGGCTACGACGGCGTCGATATGAGCTTTGGCAAAATCATGGCTGAACCGATGAAGGCGCCATTTTTTCCGATCGCGATGCGCGAGCTTTCCGCCACGATCGATATTAAAAAATTAACCGAGATGGAGTTTTCGGCGGGCAAAGTGCAAGTGCGCGCCAGGTTCGTAAATCATCCAGGTGTTTGCGCTGGTTATCGCCTGTTCACCAGCGCCGGCTCAATCGCTTTTCTGCCGGATCACGAGCCCTACCGATTTTTACATGCGGCGAAGGCTAACGGTCTGAGTCCGGAAGAAGCGAAAAAGACCGCCACCGAGGAGCGAATCGGTCTTGTCGAATTTCTTCAGGGCAGCGATATTCTGATCCTCGACGCGCAATACACCGACGCGGAGTACGAAAATCATGTCGGATGGGGACACGGTTCGGTTTCCAGCGCCGTTTTGCTTGCCCTCGACGCCAAAGTCCGCCGGCTTCTACTTTTTCATCACGATCCGAGTCATGACGATAAAATGCTTGATGCCATGGTGGACGATGCGCGGCAACTAATCCGAGAGAGAGGAAAAGACCTTGAGGTAGACGGCGCGCGCGAAGGCGAAGAAGTGTTACTGAAATGACGAAGCACCCGCCGTCGCCCGGCTCCGGCGTGGCAGGCGAATGTCGAATGACGAAAGAAGCACGAAACCGAGACGACGAGAAGACGACACCACGATCATTCGTCATTTAATCATTCGTCATTCTCGCTCCTGCTTTGGATTGCGAAATTGGAATTCCAATTTTTCTAACGCTAATTTGGCATTAGCTTTTTCCCCTTATTGCCTCGTAGTGTAATGGTAGCACTAGAGACTCTGAATCTCTCTGTCTAGGTTCGAATCCTAGCGAGGCAGCCACGCCACGTAAAAGGTCTCGCGACCTCACGTGGCCATCCAAACCACGTCGGGAGCCGAGGGTTTTTACGCGGTCAAGACAGCCCTTGCGCCATCGACGGATTTTTACCTGTATCCAAGGGATGCCACCAAACAGTGATGTATACCGTTGCGCCGTAATTTACATGCGTAACGTGGCGAATTTTGTTGATCCGCTCGGCTTTTAGCCAGTTGTTGATTTCTTTTTCTACCTCGATCTCGCTACCCTTAAATATGGTCATCTTCATCGTTGAACGATTCTGCCGGACAGCTACCGCAATCGCAATCCCGGCTCGTTTAAAACGTGACGACCCAAGACGCTTAGCGGCGGCGCTCACAGAGTGATCGCCCTACCGATCAAATGCAGCGTAGCGACGAATGGCGGGATCAAATCCCTGGATTCCCTGTGCCGAGTTCTTCGACTGAGACGACGGTTCGGTCGTTTGCTTTCGGACGCGCTTGCTGACTTTTACGAAGCCACGTCACATTTTTGCGTACTACGTGGCTTCCCTCTACCAGTGTGCGTATTCTTCCGAGCTTTGCATCGAACACACTGACATTAGCAGGAAGTGCTGCCAGAAATTCCCAGAAATCAGGCACTCCATTGTATTTGAATGCTGCCTCGCGCACAGCTTTCGGCGTTAGTGGGCGCCGGGTATTTTCCGTTCGTGAATCATGATTCTGAGCAGCCAATTGTGAGGGTGCCGATTCAGGATACGGAAAAGGAGCAGGCGTGGGTAAGACTGGTGATTCGGAAAAAGTCGGTGGCGCAGGAATGCGCACCGTTTCTTCATACGGATAGGCACCAGGAACTTTGATGGTCTGGGTCGCCGATTCAACATTTCCAATGGTAAAAGCAGACATGATCGTTAGTCCTCCGGCGATTCCGATAATTCCGATTGGTGTTGGAGCGTGGGTTCTTCTCATATTTGGAGCAAATGGCTATTTCCGCGAAATGGCGTGATTACCCGGCGACTTTCAAACTGCCCCGAATCACACGCCGTGGAGAGGACGAGAGAGTGCCTAATTAGAAACTATTCATCGAATCAGTCAACCCAGAATCTGCGTTGATCACCGCAAAAATTTATGATTGTCCCATATCGCCACACCAAAATTCATAGGGGACTCGACAACCGAGAAAGAGTGTGCGAAACAGAACGCTTTCCAGCTCCGGCGAAAAACTTTTCAGATGGTGCATGGTGCATGGAGAGACTCCATGACCGCCCTTTTCAAGATTTTGTGGCGCATGAAACACACCGTCTGATCCCCGGGTTCGACCAGGACGCAGCAGACTCGCTGATGATCTCACCGAAATGAATGCACACGTCTGACTGCGGTCAGATCGATGTGAGTCGACTCGGCTTCAGTCAGCCCACGCGATGTTTAACGGTCACTTCGCAGTGGAATCAATCACCACCTCTACCGTGCCCCGAGCCTCGACGAACTTGGCCGCGAATCTCGCCGCCGCCGAAGTTTGCTGTGTGCATGTTGGCATAGGACAAACCGTCGCGCACGGCTTCCAAAGCGGAGTCAAGATCGCCCGGGTTCACGCCCTGAATAGTGGGTCCGGTGACATTTGCTGCCGTGATGGTTCCGGTGATGGTTCCTTCAGTAGTCGCCGGGCATGCCGGTTGACCGCCGCCGCCGCACAGGAATATCATGACGCCTCCTGCGACCTTGCCGGGTGCGAAATGCAGGTGGGCTACGCTAAGGGGCGATGATAAGTCGGAGAAGGTTAACGAGAAGGTGATCGTGCCCTGTTGATTCGTCATCTCGAAGTCGGCTGAGCCAGCCGTATTGATGGGAGGGACCTCCTCCGATCCGCTGAGCCTTGCGGAAAAACGCTCCGTCTGCGAGTACGCTGCTGGCGCGGCAAGCACACTCGCAGCCAGCGCGGCTAGTGCCCAAAATCCAATAGTACTAGATTTCATAATGAATACCTCCTTGTTTGAGGCTAGGAGGATTTTCGCTTTGTCAAGCGAAGCCAACCCTCTGAAGCGTATCGAAAAAGTAACGCGGTTGTTACTTTCCGAAGGACTTCTTGAGGATTTCCACGCGCGCGAAAAGCGGAAAGAAAAATTGAAAGCGCTCGGATCGGTTTGGCTGAAACGTTAGAGAGAACCCGGGTCCTGTTCTTCGCGTCGCTTACGGAAAAAATCCCGCAAAATTGCCGCGCATTCGTCCTGCAAAACACCGAACGCGATATCGCACCGGTGATTGAAGCCGGGCATTTGCAAAAGATTGATCACGCTTCCCGCAGCCCCCGCGGAGGGATCCGCACAACCAAAAATCACACGTCGAATTCGTGTGTGGACGAGAGCGCCTGCGCACATCGCACATGGCTCCTTAGTCACGTAAAGATCGCAGTCGATCAGGCGCCAATCGCCAACGGCAGCCTCGGCCTGAGTTAACGCCAGCATTTCGGCGTGAGCAGTAGCATCTTTGAGCAACTCAACCTGGTTATAGGCGCGCCCAATGATTTTTCCCGCGCGCACCACAATCGCACCGACCGGCACTTCGTCGGCTTTGGATCCTTTTAGCGCCTGTCGCAATGCTTCGCGCATGAAATAATCGTCATTGAGCGGCTCGATCATCGCTTAGATGTAGCTACGGCCCTGTGGGCCGTCCAGTCATCGGGAAAGCGATTCGACCCTTTCATTTCAACCGGCCACAGGTCCGCACACCGGACGGATTCGTCCTGCGGCGAACCGGTGGCTACAGCAACAGCTTGCCCTGAGAATTTCTTCGGCATATTAGGGACTGCTCATGCACGACAACATCGAGTCGCACCTGGTTGAGAAACGCGTTTTTAAACCACGAACAGACTTTTCAAAAAACGCACGAATCAAAACCCTCGCGCAGTATCAGCGGATGTACCGAGAATCAATCCGCCAGCCGGCAAAATTCTGGGCTCGCGAAGCGAGTGAGCTGGTGTGGCGCGCAAGATGGAAAAAGGTACTCGAATGGAAAGCGCCGTTCGCGAAGTGGTTCGTCGGAGGCAAAATCAACATTTCAGAAAATTGCCTCGATCGGCATCTAGATAGTGCACGCCGAAACAAGGCGGCGATTATCTGGGAAGGCGAACCCGGCGATAAACGTACGCTTACCTATCAACAGCTGCATCGCGAAGTTTGCCGCTTCGCAAATGTGCTGAAACGAAACAACATAAAAAAAGGCGATCGCATCATCATTTACCTCCCGAATATTCCTGAGACCGCGGTTGCCATGCTCGCATGCGCGCGGATCGGTGCGGTGCACTCAGTAGTCTTCGGCGGATTTAGCGCCGACAGTATTCGAGATCGAATTGCCGACAGCGGCGCGATCGCACTGATCACAGCCGATGGCTCGTATCGGCGCGGTGGAATTGTGCCGTTGAAGAAAAACGTTGATCAGGCACTCCGTGATGGCACGTCAGTCCGGCGCGTTATCGTTTTCCGTCGCGCAGGAAACGAGATTCACATGGAGGAAGGTCGCGACGTCTGGTGGCATCGCGAACTGGAATATGTCGACGCAAACTGTCCGCCCGTGCCTGTCGATAGCGAGCATCCCCTTTACATCCTTTATACAAGTGGTTCTACGGGGAAACCAAAAGGTATCCTTCACACAACGGGCGGTTATTTAGTGGGCGTTTACTCAACTACTAAATACGTCTTCGACATTCGAGATGAGGATATCTATTGGTGCACGGCTGATGTCGGTTGGGTCACGGGCCATAGCTACATCGTCTATGGTCCCCTCGCCAACGGCGCGACAACGGTCATGTACGAAGGCGCGCCGAATTGGCCGGAACCGGACAGGTTCTGGAAAATCATCGAAGAATATCGGGTCAACATTCTTTATACCGCGCCAACAGCGATCCGTGCATTTATTCGCTGGGGCGACCAATGGGTCGCAAAACACGACCTCTCATCGCTCCGTCTGCTCGGCACAGTGGGCGAACCAATTAACCCAGAAGCATGGATGTGGTATTACAAAAATATCGGCGGCGGGCGTTGCCCGGTTGTCGATACGTGGTGGCAAACCGAAACGGGCGCAATCATGATCACTCCTCTGCCGGGTTCAATTCCAACCAAACCGGGCAGCGCAACCCTTCCATTCTTTGGAGTCGATCCAGCTGTTGTTGATGAGAAAGGGCGGCAAGTGGGACCGAATGTCGGCGGCAAGCTAATCATCCGCCGGCCCTGGCCTTCGATGTTGCGCACCATTTACGGCGACAAGGCCCGGTATCGGCAGCAATACTGGAGCGAATTCAAAGGCAATTATCTCACCGGCGACGGCGCGCGGCGCGACGAAGACGGCTATTTTTGGATCGTTGGCCGTATCGACGATGTCCTCAATGTGGCAGGCCACAGGCTCGGCACATCGGAAATTGAAAGCGCGCTGGTCAGCCATCCGCACGTTGCCGAAGCGGCAGTGGTTGGCAGACCCGATGAACTAAAAGGACAGGGTGTCGTAGCTTTTGTGACGCTGAAAGCGAGCGTTAGCGTCACCGGCGGACTGAAAGCGGAACTGCGCGAGCATGTTGGCGTGCACATCGGGGCAATTGCAAAACCAGACGAAGTTCGTTTCGCCGAAGCGCTTCCAAAAACCCGCAGTGGCAAAATCATGCGCCGATTGCTGAAAGAAATCGCCAGCGGCGCGCAAGTTACAGGCGACACAACTACGCTCGAAGACTTCAGTGTGTTGGCAAAATTGGCCGAATCGGAGGAATAACTCCATCGGGTCGAATTGCCGCGTGAGTCGCAGGGACCCAATTTGAGAAAGATGCGCGCTGAAATTTCTTTTTCGTAACGCGCATTCGGGTAGCGTTCAACCGTGAGTTTCATTGGCACCGGCTTTCGCGAGATTGGATTGAAAATCCGGCGTCAGCGAACGCGCATTGCGCTTCGTCATGAGAAGCGCCTCCTGCAGAAGAGCGAAATCAATCTGGGCCGCGAAGGCACAACCCAGGCGGCCAATTTTCCCGAACTGCGCAACGAGATCGTCGCTCTTAAGAAGCTAGAGCAGGAACAAAAGGAAGTCGCAGTCCGAATCGCACAGATCGAAGAAGGAATAAAAAGGATCGAAGAAGAACGGCACCAAAATTCGCGCGAACAAGCGGAGGCGATTGCAAAGCTAGAGGCGGAAAAAAAGCCGCTCGTCCAAAAGCGCAACCAAACGAAAAGCAACGTTGACGTCTGCGAGCGCGAGTTGGTTGCCGTAGAACGACGCATCCAGGAAAACGAAACCGCCGATCGCGATCTCTTGAAACAACTCTCCGATCTGCATGCGCTCGATCCGGCTCCCGCCGACCTGGAAACGCGATCTGCCAGTATCAGTGCACGACGGGCGCGACTTCCGGAAGCGAGAGCAGAACTGGTGCGGGCGCGGCTTGGCAGCGCGGAGGCTGCGACTTTGGCCAAGGAAAAATTGAATGCCGCGGAAGCGGAACTTGCTGCGGTTGAAAAAAATATTGCGCGCACCCGGAGCGAGTTTGAAGCGCGCGACGGGAAATTGAGTGACAACATCCGCGCTCAGCAGGAAGCAGCGCGCAACGCACGCGCACGCCACCAGACGGTCGAGGAGCGGAAAAATCCCGCGTATTTGAATATTGGCAGGCACCTTGCCGCGCAGGGCGTTGCGCCGCCAAGCGCGCCGCATCTGCTGGCCGAAGCGCATCGCCGCCGTGAGTCAGTCGATCGGCATTTGGCGCACAAGGCAGAGCTGGCCTCGCTCTCAAGTCAGATCGACAAACAGGAGCTGCGGAAATTTTATTTCAGCATTTTCTCGGTGCTGTTCCTGCTTGCAATCACGCTGCTTGTTATTTTTCAATCCCCGCGAGGTCGGGAATGGCTCCCGCAGGAAACCGACACGATTTTGTCGATCAACGCCGATCAATTTGAACGGGCAGACCTCGCAAAGCGCTGGCGCAAAGATCAGCCCAAACTGTGGCCCGGATTAGTTGGTGCGGCTGCTTCGACTCCGGGATTGAACCTGTCCTCGGGATGCAACACGCATTACTCGTGCAATTACAACCAATGAAACTGGAGAAACGCGCGAGTTCGTCCTGGTTGAAGCGCGCCGTGCCGCTCCGAAGGCCATTCGTGCAATCGCAGGCGATAAGGCGTTCCAAAAGCGCGCCATTAGCGGTCTGCCAGTTTGGGAGCGACCGCCTGATTTTGCGGTTGCCAGGATCGGACCCGGCAACGCTGGCCGTTGGAGCGCCGATTGCTGTGGAGGAGTTGGTCCGGGTGCGTCTTGGGATGAAACCGGACCTGAAAATCACGGGCCAACTGTTTGATCGTTTCCAGGCACTCGATCGCGAAAGCGCGCTACGACTCATTTCGCGCGATCCGCCCGATCTCTCACGTATTTTTTATCCGATCTTTACCAGCGAACTCCTTGACGCTTCACAACTACTGGGTCTTGCGATCAATCTACAAAATCCGGTAAAAGCCAGAGTGCTCATAAAAGTGAACTCCTCCAAAAGTGCTGCCGAGATCGCGCGAAATTTGCATGATAATCCACAGCAATGGCTGCGTCTGCCGAACTCGGACCTGTTGCTCTGCTCCCGTCCGCCCGAAATCCAAAGACCGAGCGCCTCAAATTTAGAATTGCGTTTCGAGGTCCCTGAAAATAGCGCTCGCGTTCTTCTAGAGCGTCTGGCAAAAACTGAGGCTCCCCCGGCGGTGACAGCGTACTAACCCAGCAAATGCGACGCCCGAACGTTCCTCTAATCGCCGTGATGGGACTGGCGGTCACGTCGTTGGCCGCAAACGCCGGCACCCCCCTGGTTGATATTCGATCGGTCGATCCGACAATCATTGTCGAGCTGCGTTACGCGGGGCGAAATAATCTTGTCGGATATCCGCTTTATCCTCATGGAACGAGTGCTCTCGCTCGACCAGAAGTCGCTTCGGGTTTAGCCACAGCGCAGGCGTTTCTGCGGCGCTATCAATTTGGGCTGAAAATCTGGGATGCGTACCGGCCCGTAGCCGTGCAGGAAAAGCTTTGGCATACGTCACACAACAATGATTACGTTGCCAATCCTGAAATTGGCGTCGGATCACTGCACAGCTGGGGCGTCGCCGTCGATGCTACATTAGTCGATACGTGGAATCGTCCGGTGCGGATGCCCAGTGATTTTGACGATTTTACGCCGGCCGCAATGTGGCGTTACCTCGGTCCTCATGCCGATGTCCGTGCACACGTGCATTTGCTGCAGGTCGCGATGCGAAATGCAGGTTTTTGGGGATTGCGCACCGAATGGTGGCATTTCACGATTGCTGACTGGCAAAAATACTTGCCGAATCAAGCAGCACGAACCGCTCAAGTCTGCGGTACCCAATGGCAAGGCAAGTTATGATCGACATTCTGTCATTCCGACCGAAGTGGAGAATGGAGCGGCTGGGGAAGCCGCGACGTGGACGGGAAGGCCGGGGGCTGAGCGAACGGGAGTGAGTGAATCAAATCTCTTGGCGGAAGCGGATCAGACAACAATTAGAGATGTCTCGACTTCGCTCGACATGACAAATGCGTAGTTCCGGAAGATGGAGGCCAGAATGCTCTTAGTTGCGACCCTGTTGCGCGATTTGCGACAGCCAGAATACATTCATGTGTTGCTCAATCCATTGCCGGTTTATGGGTTGCTCATAGGTTTGATCGGTCTCGTGCTCGCTTTGATTTTGAAGAGCCGCCGCGCTCAAATCGCAACCTTGGCGCTCGTCTTCATCAGCTCCGCGTCGGCTTGGCCTGTTTACGAATTTGGCCAGCAAGGTTACGACCGCGTTTTATCGATGACTGACGAGAACGGAGGAGCCTGGCTTGATGAACACATGCATCGGGCTGAGCAGCTCATCTGGATTTTCTATGTGCTGGTCGCTTTGAGCGCGATTGCCATGGCCGCGCCGATCAAATGGCCCAGATCCTCCGTGCCGCTCGCTGTGGCGGTGGTTTTGCTTGGGGCGGTAACCTTGGGAAGCGGTGTTTACATTGGCTACGCTGGCGGAAGAGTTCGTCATCGTGAATTTCGAAACGAACCCGCACCACCGAAAAGATCCGAACACGAGCACGATTAACCGATCGTTGCACCGTTAAAGCGTTGAAGCGTTAAACCGTAAAAGGCACTTTGTCATTCTGAGCGAAGCGAAGAATCTCTAATTGGTTCTTCGCACTGAGCCAGGGTGAAAATCAGAGATGTTTCGCTTCGCTCAACATGACAGGATTCGCGGCGCCGCTTCGACGTTTCAAACGCTTCAACGATGACACCTGAATTAGATCGCGCAGAACGCAGCGTCGAAGAACAGAGCGTTGCACTGAAAAAGCCGCTCGGGCTTGGCGATCTCGTGCTGACACAGATTGTGTTTGTGGTGGGTTCAGGCTGGGTTGGCACTGCTGCAAAGCTTGGAGCGTCGCATCTCTTTTTCTGGCTACTCGCCATCTTACTCTTCTACGTCCCGCAGGCCGCAGTGGTCATTTATCTGAGCAGACTGATGCCCTTGGAAGGTGGAATTTACCAATGGGCAAAGCTCGCTTTTAACGAATTCACAGGCTTCATCGTCGCTTGGAATCTCTGGCTTTTATCGATCATGGTGATCGCCATGGGCGGCATGTTCATCACGACAAACATCTCCTATGCCTTGGGCGACGCAGCCGCGTGGATGCGCGACAGTCCCTGGTGTGTCTCGCTCGTCAGTCTTGTGCTGGTCAGTGGCCTCGGCTGGACCGGCCTTCGCGGGCTATCGTTAGGCAAATGGGTGCACAACATTGGCGGCTTCGCCATGTTCCTGGCTTATGGCGCCTTGATTATTCTGCCATTCATCAGTCTCGCTCGCGGTGATCTCAACACATATCGCCCGCTTCAAATCGCTGCGCCCGCGATGTCGCTCTTTTATTGCTTCAACATCTTCAGCAAACTGGCGGTTGGCGGACTCAGTGGATTTGAGTATGTGGGCATTCTGGCCGGTGAAGCTCATGCACCGGCGCGCAACATCGGCCGCTCGGTTATGATCGCTGCTCCGATCATCGCAATCATGTTCGTTCTTGGGACGAGCTCGGTGCTCGCCTTCATAGGAGATAATCAAATCGATTTAATTGGTCCGGTGCCACAGACGTTGCGGCTTGGCCTGCATTCGTTCCGAATCGCAGGCGCGATCGCTTCGGTGGCGATCCTGCTGATGACAGTGCGCTCCATATCTTCGATGAGTATACATTTCACGGGCAGCTCTCGTTTACCGATGGTGGCCGGCTGGGACCACCTTTTGCCGGTATGGTTTTCGCGTCTGCATCCGCGTTACAAAACACCAATCAACTCAATCATGTTTGTCGGCGCGATTACGCTGGTGATCGCCATCTCGAGCCAAATCGGCGCGGGATTGCAGGAAGCATTTCAAATCGTAGACAACGCCGCCAACGTTTTTTACGGAATTGTTTATATGGTCATGTTTGCGATCCCAATCGTGGGCGCCGCTGCGATACGATCCGGAGCGCGCTCCTGGCTGCGACTCGCGGCCGGTTGCGGTCTCATCGTATGTCTGCTGGCCATCTTCTTCACCATCTATCCAATCATTGATGTGCCGAACCGGTTACTTTTCGCGGCAAAAATGATCGGAGTTAGTTTGGTGGCCAATCTCATCGGCGTCACCATCTTTACGCTTAACTACAAACGCCGCGATGCGACTTAAAACTCGACGGCTTTAAGCTGTGGAGTTTAGCGACAGTTATCGGTTACCCAGTGCAGATAATCCGGCGATCCACTGTCGATCTTTATAAATATCAACTCGGGGACTTCGTAAGGATGAAGGGAGCGCATCTTTTCCTCGAACGTCGACTGTCGATCCCGGGTGGTCTTGAAAAACACGATGACTTCGCCGGCGGTTTCGATCTTTTCTTTCCAGCGATAGATCGAGTGAACAGCCGGGAATGATGTTTGCGCACGCGGCGAATTTTTCTTCGACTAACGTTTGCGCGATACGACTGGCCGTTTCCGCGTCCGGAAAAGTGCTGATGGCCAGCAAAATTTGGTCCGCCATTGGTCAGGCGAACGCAGGCGCAGCCGATCGGTTGAATGTTTCGCCACCGCTCATCGCCTCTCTTCGGCAAATCCAACCGCCACCGAGGACGATGTCGCCATCGTAAAACACCGCTGCCTGCCCTGGAGTCACAGCCCTTTGCGGATTGTGCAACCGCACATGGGCGCGCCCGTCTTCGAGCTGCGTTAGCGTAGCTCGTGTTCCCGGGTGGCTATAACGGATCTTCGCTGTCACTTCGAGGCGGTTGGAGGGCGGAGCTCCCGCGACGCCGGGCTCACAGGAGTTCGCCCCTCCATGAAACCCCTGGCTGATTTCGCAATTCCAATTCACCCGGTCGATCTCGAATTCGTCCGTCACCAAATCGTCAGCATCTCCCACAATCACGCGATTCGTTGCCGGATCGAGATCAACCACATAGCGCGGCTGCGGCGCCCCCCCCGGTAGTCCCTTGCGCTGTCCGATCGTGAAAAGCTCAATTCCCCCGTGTTCGCCCAGAAAATTTCCGGCAACGTCGTAAATCTCCCCGCGATGAAACTCATTTTCGCCCAGATGCGAACGCAAAAATGCTTTGTAATCGTTACCAGGAACGAAGCAGATTTCCTGGCTATCGATCTTGTCGGCAACTTTCAAGCCTAACGAATGCGCGATTTCGCGGATTTGCGGCTTTATCATCTTGCCGAGCGGGGTTAGGGCACGTCGAAGCTGCGGCTGACGCAAACTGAAAAGGAAATAGGACTGATCTTTGCGCGCGTCCAGGCCCTTTCGCAAAACGGGATGATCTCCGCTGTGTTCGATGATCGCGTAATGCCCCGTTGCGATGTAATCGCAGCCCAAAGCCGCTGCTTTGCTCCAAAGGTTGCCAAACTTGAGCTTCTCGTTGCACATCACACACGGATTTGGCGTGCGGCCAGCACGGTATTCGCTTGAGAAATAATCAATAACCAATCGCTCAAACTGGTCGGCTTCATCAACCACGTAATGTGGAATGCCGAGAGAATGCGCCACGCCGCGGGCATCAGCGATCGCTTGGGGCCCGCAGCATTTATCTTCCGCACGCGAGATACAATCCTGCGGCCATACCTTCATGGTAACGCCGATGACCTCGTAGCCCTGCTCGCACAATAGGTATCCCGCGACACTGGAGTCCACCCCACCGCTCATCCCCAATAAAACACGTTGTTTGTTTCGACTCATGCGAAACCAAGAATTTCGATGAACAGCCAACTGAGTCAATGCTCTGTAGCCGCTTCGCTGTGCGAAGCGAAACGCTGAGGTGTTTAACACATACGCGCGGCGCGCCCGGCGGTCGCGCCCTCCCACATACGCGCAGCCATATGACGCCTCTTGCCGCTACGGCTTTGCAGCCCGACTTACGAACTCGCTCCCGCGCAACGTGAAACGCCATGGATAATGGGCAGATCGTGTGATCCCAATTCGCGTGTCCGCTACCACATCGGCAGGCGTTTTTGTGTTGCGAACGAAACAGTATCGCGGGTCCGAGCACAGATCCATTTCATGATGACGATCGGTAATGTCGAGGGCCTGGGTGAGCTTGCCCGGTCCCGAGCAAAGACGTTTCACGTCATCGAGTCCGCGACGTTTTTTCATTTGTTCGATACCTTGTCTCGGCTCCAGCGCGCGAATCAGGACGAAACCGTTCTCGTCGCCTTTCACCAGCACGTTCAACATCCAGTGCATTCCATAATTGAAATAGACATAGGCGGCACCGGCGTGATTTCGCTCGATAAAACTGCGAGCGCTCGGCCGTGTAAAGGTATGCGCGGCCTCGTCGTTGATTGCTGCGTACGCTTCCACCTCAACAACAATTCCCGAACAATCGCCCCAAATCAGTTCTGTGCCGATCAACTCACGCGCGCAAGTGAGCGGATCACGTTTAAAAAAAGACGTACGCACAATTTTGGTCACCAGCGCGGCCCTCCTTACTTGATGGATCGGTGCTTTCTCAGTATTTCCATGGTTTTATCGATTGGCAGTGCCTCGATTGAGTGTCCATTCCCTCTCATTGTCGTTGCACGAAGCATCGAGTTATAGATGGCTTCTTCGGTGGCCTCTATCACAGCCAGAAACAACGGCGACATCGCGTCGTTGGTTAGTAGTTCGACATGTCGGGTCGGCGGCTTTGCAGAAGTATGAATCCGTAATTGTGATGCGGTCGAGAATGCGATGGCATAATCCCCGCTGCCATTCGAGGCAACGCTTCCAGTGCGAGCCATGCCCAGCCAGGATCTGGCTGCGAGGCGCCTGAGATTCCGCGAATCGACAGGCGCATCTGTGGCGATGATCATCATGCATGATCCGTCCGCTTTGTCTTTCGCGCTGCCTTGTTGCAGCTGCTTATCCAAATAGGTACTGACCTAATTCCTGACCAATCGGAGCGCCAGTGATGGTGAGGACGCCTCCAAAGTTCGTCTGCACGAGAACCCCCACCGTGTACCCACCAAGGTTCTGAGGCAGCTTTCGCGACGAAGTTCCAATCCCTCCTTTCCAACCAAAAGCCACCGTCCCGGTGCCAGCCCCGACATTCCCCTCTTCGACCGGGCCGCTCTTTGCCTTCTTGATGGCGGCGAACACATCGTCCGGCGTGATATGACGCCCGCGAATGTCGTTTAGATACCCATCATTGGTCTCGCCAACCACTGGATTAACTGACAGAACATCCTCGTTATCCGGCAACGTGAGAATGTAGGTCGTCACAGCATCTGCGACCCGCGGCACGCTCGCCGTGTTTGTCAGCAGGATGGGTGTTTCGATTTCACCCATTTCATCAACCTGCGTAGAGCCAGTTAGCTTTCCAAAGCCATTTCCAACGAAAACCGCACCGGGCACCTTTTCACGATAAAGATTACCCGAATGCGGCAGAACGGCGGTTACACCGGTTCGGATGTTTTCACCGCTAATAATTGTCGTCTGGCCCACTTCAACCCCGGGAACATCTGTGATGGCATTAAAGTGACTGGTCGGGAGAATGCCCACCTTCAGTCCTAAATCCGAAGCACGAGGTCGTGTATTAGAACCTGCGCTCTGAGCGGCAGCAAAGGAGGCGACCGACAACAGCGCAACCGCAGCCACTAATCCACGAGCCATGCAAAATTGTACGAACAAATCTGATTAACTAAAATTCCAAAGCGTGCACGAACCCGGGAAAATAGCGCGCTCCGAAAATCGCGGGGCACGCCTGAAGTCAGCGATAAACGGCCGCAAGCCTGCGGACGTAGCAGGTCACTGACCAGTCTTCTGGCCTGATGGCTTGTAATAAATCGGCACGGTGACTTTGCTCTCGACCGGTTTGCCGCTGCGGAACGCCGGAATAAATTTTGCGCCATTGAAATCAGACAAGGCCGCCTGGCCAAACTGCAAATACGGCGGGTCCTCGGTTACGACTCGGATGTTCTTCAGATTTCCCACAGCATCGACCTCGAGTGCAAGTTCGACAACGCCAGTCACCATCACTGTCGTTCCTGTGTCGGGATAATGTATTCCGGTGAATCTTGAGCCGGGACCGACATATGGTTGTGGATCGATGAAATCGTTTTCCTTTTTCACTTCCTCCAGTTGTTGATTGGAAAAGATGCGCAGTCGCGGTTTGCCATTCACCACCGCGAACGTCACTGTGCCGTAAAAGACGACGATGACGGGCTGATGATTATGAATCGCGGGAATAAACTTCGCGTTTGCCAGGTGTTTTAATACTTCCTGTTCGAGCAGTTCCGATGCACGCGTGCCACGATAACAAGCACTTCGAACGACATCACCGGTCGGGGCCACAAGACAGGAGAACATGACTGCGGCGTCTTTCTGACCCTTCTTAATCAAATCAGCAGTGTCGATCTTGTTTATGAGTGAATCGGGGCCTGTCCCCAACAGTGCAGGCCGGAGCTCCGGCAGTGCTGGCGTCGGTGTCGGAGTCGGTGACGCAATTTTTACGGTTTGTGACGACCCAAGTTCCGTAGTGAGCAGCAAACCAATCAGGCAAAATGTTTCGAGCCGCATGGCGGAATAGGCAAGCAGGATGCGCCGTTTTTGCAAGAAGAACTGATCACGCCGCGACCGCAAGCGGGTTTATCGTGGCGATCCGACGCACGATTTTGTGGCGCTGAAAGTAGCCAATGAGCGCATCACGGGTTTGCACCGGATGCAGGACACAATTGGCCTCCGGCCGTTCGAGAAACGCGCGCAATTTCATGAAGTGATGGCCACCGCTGCGTGCATCGAAACTGTTAAACGCGACGACGTATTTCTTGTTGCGATCCAGCGGTGCTCGGTTAGCCAGGGTCATCGAGACGATTTTACAGTCGTCGCCGCGACCTTCTGTTTTCACCTCAAAGCCAAGCAGATTGCGTTTTTCATGGCTGACGAACGCATCCTCCATCGCAACCTTTATTTCTTCAGGTGAGAGTTGCGCGGTCACTATGTAGTTCTCGTAAGGGATTACGTTCCAGACTTCGTTAACCGTTTTGGTGCCCGCGACCAGGTCGGCTTTATCATCGAACGTCCCGTGCATGACGCCATCAACCGGCACGCTTCGTTCCATCAACGTTTCCATGATTGCCGCTCCGATCAGCCTCTCGACGTCGCTCGGCCGGCCAGGGTGACTTCGACCCCGCAGTGTCTCGGCGAGTTCGCCAATCGGCTCGGATAGCGCGGCCTCCGATTCGGCCAGTTGCGATTTCGCTCGTGAAAGAATGATTGGATCAAAGCCGAGGCGATTATCCATGAGCTCACAGATAGCTTCGCGGCGCATCAGCTTTTTTGAATTGCGATCGAAGAGAAGATCGACACGCCCCACGTGAATCCCGAAATGATCTGCCTGCGTAAACAACACCCCATTCGTTAGCCGACTTGGGATATCCTGATGCGTATGTCCGGCAATAAACACTGCCATTTCTGGAAATTCCGACGTCAACGCCATCACCGTATTGGCAAAATCATCGCCACCGGTGCGCGTCTTGAGTCCCATATGACCGGTTAATACAATTGCGTGCGCCCCCTCGCTTTTCGCCCTCGCGATGGCGCGGCGAACGGGCTCCGACCGGATGCCGAAAATCAAGTCCCCTGGTAAATTCGGGCCAAAGCCAAAACCGCATCCCCGGCGTGGTAACACCGATGATTGCGATCTTGATTCCCGCAAGTTCCTTCAAAATGGAAGGGCTGATTTTTGCAAATGGGTGCTTCGCATCCGGAAATTCCCCCGCCAATTTTCCTTCCATCAGCATGTTGGCCGCAAGAACTGGCATGTTTGATTGTTGCATTGCGCGTTCGAAGCACTCCATCCCCCAATCGAATTCATGATTGCCGACGACCCAGGCGTCGTATTCGAGATGATTGAGCAGATCGATCATCAACGCGCCCTTGTTTCGGAGGCTGACGTCAGTGCCCTGATACACGTCTCCGATATCGATCAAAATCGAGTTGGGATTTTCTCCGCCGCCAGCGCCTGATTTGCGTCGCACAACGCGCCAAACCGCCGCGATCTGGATTTCCGTCGTAGTCGGACGTTGGCAGAATATGACCGTGCAAATCCGTTGTGTGCAGGATCGAAATACAAACCGTGTCGGGATTGAGCGTCGCAGCAGCACTCGCAAGCGTCGGGACAGCGCTAACCAGTCCCGCCTGGCCAACCAGCTTCAGGAAATCGCGGCGACCCCAAACTTTGTCCTGTAGGAGCATCGCAGTCTTCTTGGCGAAGCCTAGCTAAAAATGCATTGGCGCTTCAAGAAAAAACGCCGCCTCAAGCTGCAGGGTAGTCTTGGTCAATTGTCAGTTGCGCAGGTCCAGGATCAAGACCGACCGGGGTTTACCTGAACGTACGGTGAGGCGAACTGCGCTTTCTCGTTCGCGTTGGCGACGGAGCTGGGTGAAGGGGTCGGTCAGAGCGTTCCGGGCTCAAAGTTTCGGCGTGGGGCCGCACGTGGGCGAATAGCCCCGGCCGCAGCCAGTCAGATACCGTCCGGATTAAGACCGGATTGCCTGTTAATTGCAGCTGGCCGGTCTTCTTCGCGGCCCGGATCTCCATGTCACCGGCCCAGATGTGAGCCATCGTTCGCAGGTCCGTGGTTAAAAGGACATCGATTTCCTTTCCCGGATTGTCCACGCACAACTCACGCGCTCCATTTTCGAGCACGATCCACCAATGCCCAAACTTTGGAAGACCGCGGAAAAGGAACTTGATTACCGTTCGTCCACCCGGGAGTTGGGCAGCATCGAGCCGGCGATGCAGGTCGTACATGAGCAATTCCACGTCGAGTTCATCATCGTTCATCTGCCCGCGCGCCCACCTCATCCCCCACTTGCCAAGAGCGAAGATGATTGGCTCGAGTTCCCTGGCTGCGGGCATTAGTTGATACTCTGTTCGCCGCTGATCGGGCACCGTTTTCCGAACCACAAGCCCGCATTCCTGGAGCTGGTTCAGGCGTTTGGTTAGCAAAGTCGGAGAGATTTGCGACAACGCACGCTGAAAGTCAGTGAAGCGCGTCGTCCCGAGCAAAAGCTCGCGAATGATGAGAATCGTCCACCGTTCCCCTAAAACCTCGGCAGCTTTGGATACAGGGCAGAATTGACCATAACGAATGCTCATCAGCGCCAGAGCGATACTACATACAAAGTAGTTGGTTGCTACATTCTGCGTCGTGGACAGTCACCGAGTGAATCCCTTATCATATCGCGTCGAAGAGGACGAAAGTCTAACTGAAAACAAACCTGCTTCCTGATATGCTTAACGAAAATTCTATTGCCGATTTCAAAGCAAACCTTCGTGGCGGACTGATCGAACCGGGTGACAAGGATTACGATGAAGCCCGCAAGGTCCACAACGGAATGATCCACAAAAAGCCGCGGCTGATTGCCCGTTGTGCGGACGTGGCGGACGTCATTAGCTCCGTGAACTTCGGGCGAGAAAACGATCTGCTTGTCTCGATCCGCGGCGGTGGACATAACGCGGGAGGCCTGGGGATTTGCGACGATGGCCTGGTCATCGACCTGAGCCCGATAAAATATGCGCGTGTCGATCCGGAAGCGCGCACTGTCACGGTTGGCGGCGGATGCACATGGGGCGATGTCGATCATGCAACGCACGTGTTCGGGATGGCGACGCCGAGCGGAATCATTTCTACCACCGGCGTTGGCGGATTAACCCTCGGTGGAGGAATCGGGCATCTCACCCGCAAATGCGGATTGAGTATTGATAATCTCCTCTCAGCCGATGTCGTATTAGCCAACGGAAATTTTGTTAAAGCTAGCGCTGATGAGAATTCGGACTTGTTCTGGGCGCTTCGCGGCGGTGGCGGAAATTTTGGGGTCGTCACGTCTTTCACGTTCAAGCTGCACCCGATCGATACGATCTATGGCGGGCCAATGCTCTACGAATTGAGCGAAACAGCCGACGTCATGAAATGGTATCGGGATCTGATTCCAGCGGCGCCCGATGATTTGAATGGCTTCTTTGCATTTCTCACCGTCCCGCCCGCTGCGCCTTTCCCGGAACATCTGCACATGAAAAAAATGTGCGGCATCGTCTGGGCATACGCTGGGCCCCAGGAGAAAGCGGAGGAGACATTCAAGCCGATCCGCGATTTCAAAAAGCCTGCGCTCGATTTTGTAGGTCCTCTGCCGCAACCGGCGTTACAAAGCATGTTCGACGCACTTTATCCTCCGGGGTTGCAGTGGTACTGGCGCGCCGATTTCGTGAATGAGTTAAGCGACGACGCCATTAAGCAACACATTCGCTTCGGTGAAAAGCTTCCGACGATGCATTCCACCATGCATATGTATCCCATCGACGGCGCGGCAGCACGGGTTGGCAAACGCGATACTGCCTGGAATTATCGCGATGCCAAATGGGCGCAGGTGATCGTAGGCGTTGATCCCGACGCCGCGAATAAAGAAAAAATTACCTCCTGGACGAAGAGTTACTACGACGCGCTTCATCCCTATTCCGCCGGCGGGGCATACGTGAACTTTTTGATGGGCGACGAAGGTGAAGAACGCGTGAAAAACACGTACGGCGATAATTACCAGCGGCTAGTCGAGACCAAAAACAAATACGATCCCGATAATTTCTTTCGAGTGAACCAAAACATTAAGCCAACTGGAACAAAATCAGGTCCAGTCGCGGCCTCTTGATTCGCAATTCGGATTTCTTTGCGCCGGAAAGCTTGTTGTCTTTCTGTAGCGGCAGGCGTGTCGGGCTGCAGGGTTTCCTGTCGTTGCAGCCGGCACGGCTGCCTCTACAGTCCGACCAACGAGAAATCCCAGCCATGAACGCTGACGAACTACGATCATTGCAGGCGCCGCTAAAAACGCAGTATCGGGAGCGTCCCGACACAGCGTTAGTCACGCTCCGTGCAGAAGGGCGAATCGGCGAAAACGTCACCTGCAAAATCGAAACAGGAAAGGCGCGCGTTGAAGCCGGACTTCATCCGGCAACAGGCGGCGATGGCCGCAGCGCATGTTCGGCGGACATGCTGCTCGAAGCGCTGGTAGGTTGCGCGGGCGTAACGCTAAGTGCGGTCGCCACCGCTCTGAACATTTCTTTGCGCGGCGCGACGATCAAAGCAGAGGGTGATCTCGATTTTCGTGGCACGCTCGGAGTTTCCAAAGACGCACCGGTTGGGTTCAAAGAAATCCGCCTAAATTTCGATCTTGATACCGATGCCACCGATGAACAGGTCGCCACGCTAATTCGTCTGGCAGAGCGCTACTGCGTCGTTTACCAAACGCTAAGTCACCCTGCGAACATCAGCGTTTTGCATCGCGTAATATCGCGGTAAAATCTTCGCCTATGCCATTATACATGGACATTCATAATCTCCCGGCAGGGAACCACCGCTGAAGATGTCGCAAAAGCCCACGCGAAGGATATGGAAACGCAGCGGAAATATGGCGTCGAATACAGCAAATATTGGGTCAACGAAAAGACGGGCAAAGTTTTTTGCCTCGTTCATGCGCCAAACGCTGAGGCAGCAGAGTGTGTGCATCGTGAAGCGCATGGGATGGTGGCGGAGAAGCTTATTGAAATACAGCCCGAGCTTGCGGAAGGGTTTCTAGGTGGTCTCGAAACCAATGCGGCGGGAGCCGTGATTCTGCCCGGTGGCGGAGCCGACGCGCGGGATCCAGGGATCCGAACCGTTTTATTCACCGACGTTGTAAATTCAACGACGTTAACTCAATCGCTCGGGGACGAGGCGGCGCTGGCTTTGCTCGGGGTGCACGACACGATTGTGCGGGATGCCTTGTCCGCTCTCGGCGGGCGCGAGATCAAGCATACTGGCGACGGCATTATGGCTTGCTTCATCTCAACGGCAGGGGCCGTTCGATGCGCAATTCAGATTCAACGCGAATTAGACAAGCACGCGCAAGCAAGCCCGGAACGCGCGCTCAAGGTCCGAGTTGGGGCCGCAGCAGGCGAACCCGTCGAGCAACATAACGATCTCTTTGGATCAACAGTTCAACTGGCCTCCCGCCTGTGCGCTCACGCGCAGCCGGAACAAATCCTGGTATCGAACGCAATCGCTGAGTTATGCCTCGGCAAAGGCTTCCAATTCGAAGACCTGGGCGAGGTTACGCTCAAAGGCTTCGGTTACCCGGTCCGCGCCCATGCCGCCGCCTGGAAGCAAGTGGTCATGCAGTGATTGATTGGACGGAGAAATCTTCGTGATTTTTACGAACATTCGCCGACTTCTCGTTAGGCGAATCAATGAGCTCGGTGGGATTCGATATGAAGAGTATTCCACCAATCGCGATGGTAGTCATTGCGGCTGTTTTTGTGACCGCGGGGTGCGGTCGCGCTCCCAAGCAGCAAACCGGTGCGGAAGCTGTACGCGCAGAGTATTATGGCTATCGAAAAGCCATGGACATCTGCCATCGAGTTACAGGACTCATCGATATTTCAACGGCTCGCCGCCGAGGACTTCCGCTTTATCGCGGAGAATGGTCGTATACTAAGCCGCGCCCAGTATATCGCTGACCGAAGCCATAACCCGGACAAGGTGGAATCGGCGGTTCAGGACGAGATTGAAGTTCGGCAATACGGCGATGCGGCCGTAGCGACCGGCCGTTCGATCCTTCATGGGACGCGGAACGGAGCGCCATTCGTTTACCGTTTTCGATGGACCGACCTGTAAGTCCGACGGGCTGGGCGATGGCAAGCGGTTTCAGCCCAACTGACTCCGCTCTCGTCGGAAGAATGACCGTGGGAACGCCTAACAAATCGCTGGAGCCTCTATCTTCTTTAAAACCCGCTCTCGCGTCTTAATGCTCAGCATGGAGGATCCGGAACCAGATTGAATTACCTGGAATGAGCTATGTAAAGAAGGACCGAAGAGAGGCATGGTCCACGATCCGCAAACCACAGAAACGCCTTCTTAATCAGCCCAAATTTAAATTCGACTCGACTTCTATCTGGGAAGCTCCGTTTCGTTAGGCCTATCAACAATGCGCGCTCCAATACGAGTTTCCGTGGCCAATCGGGTTCGGCCTGATCGGCATTCCAGTATCGCATTCTTCGTCCACTTCCGACTGAAGCATCACATTGACCGCGATAAGGTCATGAGCATCCAAGACATCTCAGAGCTTACCCAACAGCATCCCGCCCCGAAAGATCCTGACAGAGCAAGGGCAACGATTGTATCTTTGGCTTTACTTCGGCGGCGGTCTATTCGCTGCGAGTATCCTTGTGACCATGATCCTCTATGGCACGGCGACGCGCCAAATGAGACAGTGCGACTTGCTCGGCATAATTTGCATCCGCAGCCAAGGAGGAAACGGAAAAGTAAGAATTAGAAAACCAGGAATGTTTTTGAATCCGAAAGGGCGGTATGCGTGTCGCTGCGCTCTATGATATTCACGGAAATCTGCCGGCACTGGAGGCTGTTCTTGAAGACGTTCGTGGAGCGAACGTTGATCAGATTGTGGTAGGAGGCGATGTCGTTCCCGGCCCGATGCCGCGCGAAACGCTTGCGCGTTTGCTGGACCTCGATCTGCCCACACACTTCATTCACGGCAATGGCGAACTGGCCATCCTGGCCCAGATGGCAGGGAGAGCGGACCGGATCGGTCACTTACTGGGGCACGATGACAGGCGCGCGTCCTCCAGAAAATATTATCGAAATCTATCGCTGGACTGCCACACAGCTGCAGCCAGAATTCGAGCCGGTGCTCGCGGGTTGGCCTAAAACGCTCCAGCTTGAGATTGACGGCCTCGGCCAGGTGCTGTTCTGCCACAGTACGCCGCGCAGCGAAACAGAGGTGTTCACCCGGTTGACGGCTGAAGATCGCCTCCTGCCGCTCTTTGAACCGCTTCAAGTCGCTGTAGTCGTCTGCGGTCATACGCACATGCAGTTCGACCGAATGATCGGAAGAACTCGAGTGGTGAACGCTGGCAGCGTGGGGATGCCGTTTGGAGAATCAGGTGCGTACTGGCTGTTACTTGGACCCGACTTCAGCTTCGGCATACGCCTTACGATCTGGCGAAAGCTGCCGAAAGCATTCGCGCCAGCAGTTATCCGCAAGCCCAGGATTTTGCAGCCCATAACGTCCTGCAACCGCCGTCAGAGAAACAAATGCTTGAGGCATTCAGTAAGGCGGAATTGAAGTGAAAGCGAATATACCGACGAAGAATGATAACGGCGGAGCACAGCCATCTTGGCTCGTTAGGCGGCACGGCACGCATCGTATAGACCCTGCCGAAGAAGCTGTGTAATTTACCAGGCGAGACGCCCGGTTGCCACACAGGCAGAGATGCCTGTGCTACGATGCGCATGAAACGTCCCAGCCTTTGCTTGCTTTTGGCTGTCGCGATTCAGAGCTTGTGCTACGCGGATGTTACCAAGTTCGCTGCAGCGAATCCGTCCGGTGGCGGACTTTCCGCAGAAGACCGGAAGGCGTTACTGGATGCTTCGCGCTTCCACGAAGTTCATTCCACCAAGGATTTGCCACCCGCAGTTGTTGCTCTTTGTGTCGATGACAATGGCAAGCTCGCGGACCCGGGCCAGAATTGGAACGCGACTGATGCCACCACGGACCCGACGCTCCCATGGAAACGCCTGATTTGGGCAGCCGTAGGAAGCGATTATTACGTCGTGCATTACGAGCGCGGCGGAATCGATCACTCGTTTCACATTTTGGTTGCCAAGCTCGCGAAGAATGACGCGAAGCCAAAGGTGGTCTGGCACGCCGTTGGACACCAACTCAAAGACTACGCGGCATTTCTCGACGCATTGCGAACAGGGAAGCTGGACGACCGATTAGACTATCCGCATTGAGGCGCGTGAGCACAATTGAAGCGTGGCTGTAGTTCGCAAGGTGGATCGACTTCTCCTGAAGGCGATGTCAGAAAAAACCGCCGAAGGCACAGTCTCCCATTACACATCGCTTGATCGGCTGGGCAAAAATAAAATCAGGCGGCAGAGCCGCGTCGAATGCCAACGCGTTGAGGACCGCAACGACCGTTCCACCTTTATTGATCTGAGCAGTTCTGTAAGTTCTGCCTCTTATGCAACTTGAAGGAATTGATCACGTAGCAATCGGCGTGCGCGACATCGAGCAGTCAGTAAAATGGTATATCGAAGTTCTTGGGTTTGAGCGACTTCATGAAGGCATGTGGGAAGGCGTACCGACTTTTATTGGCAAAGGAAATACCGGAATTGCGTTGTTCCCCGCGAGTTCAGATGCAAAGCCGACCTCGCTAAGTCACCGCGAACTTCGGATGCTTCATCTCGCTTTTCGCGCGGACCGTGACAATTTTCTCGCCGCGCAACGCGAATTGGAAAAGCGCGGAATCAAATTCGAATTCCAAGATCACGAAATTTCGCACTCGATCTATTTCCGTGATCCCGACGATCACGCGCTCGAGATCACTACTTACGAGGTGAAATAAGCCAGTGGTACAAATGTGTCCACGCCTCGCACTGTTCGTGATGGTTACCGCATCTGCAATTTGCGCAGCAGATCAGTCGCCGAACGTAACATTGGAAATACATCCACCATTTAGCACGTCGGTATCAGTGAAACACTACCAGAAAGGAGAGGACGTGCTGGCTTCGCTACCGTATCGCCTTAGATTCGGCGTTGTACGTGCCACATAATGGTCACCTGATCTATGAGGTTTGGGGCGTTACGTATGACCATCGATTTACCATCGTCGCTTCGGTTTCTGTGGGTCATCCGAAGCTCGCTGGCTGGATTGCGAAAGAGCCGGAATTGCGTGACGCACCCAGCACTGCGGCTCTAAAAAAAGACAGAGACTACGTGCTGGTCGAAACGTGCCGTCCCGATGAATTTCAGCCAAGTCTCACCGCGTTCGACCAAATTGTTGACTCGCTTACGTTCCACTAATTGGCAGCGACGCAACCGACAGTTGCGAAGCAATTAGAGATTCCTCGGCTTCGCTCGCAATAACAGACTAAGACGACCCGACGTGTTGTCAGGCGATCCGCCCGCAGCAGTTCTTGTATTTTTTCCCGCTGCCGCAGGGGCATGGTTCGTTGCGGCCCACTTTCGGTATGGAACGACGCGCCGGAAGGTCGATCGATACCTCGCCCTCACCGTCGCCATCTCCCGCCGCAACTCCGGCCATCGCGCCAACGGGCTGACGCATGCGCGCGTCGGCGCTCGCAGTTGGTGCGGTCGGCGCATGTTCGCGCATCAAGAATTGCGGCAAGGTTGCCAGGAAATTCTCGAATGCCTGCAAGTTTGAAGTACTGCGGAACAGATTGTTCAGCACTTCGTTCTTAATGTTTGCCATCAATTCGACAAACATGTCGTAAGCCTCGGTCTTGTACTCGATGAGCGGATCCTTCTGCGCGTAACCACGCAGATAGACGCCCTCGCGCAATGCGTCCATGGCATAGAGATGCTCCTGCCAGAGGCGATCGATCGCGTTGAGAATGATGTAGCGCTCCAGGCTTTTAACGGCGGTCGGCTCTTCGTGACTCGATTTCCGCTGGTACGCATCCTTGATCTTCTCGACTAAAAACTGCGCGTTTTCATCAACCGCGCGCGTATCGAACTGAGCTTTTTCCTTCGTCAAACCGAGCGGGAAAGTCGTGTTCACCCAATGGATGAGCCCGGTGTAATTCGGTTCATCGACATCGAGATATTCCTTCACCTTCGCCGGCACCGCTTCGTCGATTACTTCAAAGATGAGTTTGCGCGGCTCCTCGGAATCGATGACTTCGTTGCGATAGGTGTAAACCACCTCACGCTGCATGTTCATCACGTCGTCGAAATCGAGCGTGCGTTTTCGGATCAGATAGTTGCGCTGTTCCACGCGTTTTTGCGCGGTCTCGACCGATTTATTGAGCCATCGATGCTCGAGCTCCTGGCCCTCCTCGAGGCCGAAGCGCTCCATGATCTTCGTCATTCGATCGGCCGCGCCAAAGTTGCGCATCAGGTCGTCCTCGAAGCTGACGTAAAACCGCGACGCGCCCGGGTCGCCCTGACGCGCGCAACGTCCGCGCAACTGTCGATCGATTCGACGCGCCTCGTGACGCTCGGTGCCAATTACCATCAAGCCGCCCAGCTCTCGTTACGCCAGGACCGAGCTTAATATCGGTGCCGCGACCGGCCATGTTGGTTGAAATCGTGACCGTGCCTGGTTGACCGGCGCGCGCCACGATCTCGGCTTCCTGCATGTGAAATTTCGCGTTCAACACGTTATGCGGAATTTTCTCGCGCTTCAGCATTCGGCTCAGTAACTCGGAAGCTTCCACGCTCACGCTTCCAACCAGGACGGGCTGAGTTTTCACATGAGCGTCTCTGATCTCTTTAATGACCGCGTTGTATTTTTCCCGACGCGTCTTGTAAATGCGATCGTTGTTATCCGTGCGCCGCACCGGCTGATTGGTCGGAATCATGTTCACGTCGAGCTTGTAAATATCGTGAAACTCTGCGGCTTCCGTTTCGGCCGTGCCGGTCATTCCCGCCAGCTTTTGGTACAGCCGGAAAGTAATTTTGAATCGTGATCGTCGCCAATGTTTGAGTTTCGCGGTCGATCTGGACTCCTTCTTTTGCTTCCACCGCCTGATGCAATCCATCGCTCCATCGCCGACCGGGCATTTTGCGACCCGTGAATTCATCAACGATTACGACCTTGTTATCCTCGATGACGTACTGGACATCCTTTTCGAAGAGAGCAGTACGCGCGCAGTAATTGCGAGATGTTGTGGATCCGCTCGGCCTGAGTGTCGCAATGTTGCTGGCGCTCCGCTTTTCTTTTGTCTCTCTCTTCGGGTGAGAGTGTCTGGTCGAGATCGATCTCCGTAAACTCGCTAATCAAATCCGGCAGCACGAATGCGTTTGGGTCATCAGGATTAAGAAACGCGCGCCCTTGCTCGGAGAGATCTGCTTCATTCGATTTCTCGTCGATGTTGAAAAATAGCTCCTCCTTAAGTTGAAACAGTTCCTCCTTGCGCGTGTCCTGGTAAAATGAGAGCTCGGCTTTATCGACAGCGCGGCGCTTGTCCGGGTCTTCCATCATGCGCAGAAGCTGCTTATTGCGCGGCTGACCAAGTTTCACTTTGAACATGAGCAGACCGCCTGCCTCGATATCGCCCTGCTGAAATTTCTCGATCGCTTCGCTGGCGATGCGGTTGCAAAGCATGTTTTGCTTCCGAACCAACTGTTCGATGAGCGGTTTCCATTTGTCGTACTGATGTGTGGAAATGGTCGCCGGGCCACTGATGATGAGCGGAGTGCGGGCTTCATCGATCAAAATGGAATCGACTTCGTCGACGATGGCGTAGTGATAGCCGCGCTGGACCTGTTGCTCGCGAGTCGTAGCCATGCCGTTGTCGCGCAGATAATCGAAACCGAACTCGCTGTTCGTCCCGTAGGTGATGTCCATCGCGTATTGTTCGCGACGTTCATCCGGTTCCTGATCGTGTTGAATGCACCCGACAGTAAGCCCCAGGAAATTGTAAAGTTGCCCCATCCATTCCGCGTCGCGTCGCGCCAGGTAGTCGTTCACAGTCACCAGGTGCGCGCCGCGGCCACTGAGCGCGTTCAGGTAAAGCGGTAAAGTCGCAACCAAAGTTTTGCCTTCGCCCGTCGCCATTTCCGCAATCCGGCCCCGGTGCAAGACGATTCCGCCAAGCAACTGCACGTCGAAGTGCACCATGTCCCAAACCATGGGCTGATCGCACACGTTAAACGTCTGTTGCCGCTCTTTCAGCCGGCGCGCCGCGTTCTTAACCACGGCGAACGCTTCCGGCAAAATTTCATCGAGCTTTTTCCATTGGTCTTGCAAGTCGGGAATCTTGGAGAGCTCTTCCTTCCAAGCCGCGGTCTTGGCGCGCAACGCGTCGTCGGACAAGCTCTTGAATTGCTCATCGAATTCGTTGATCCGGCGGACGTTCGGCGCGAGCCGCCTTAGCTCGCGTTGATTTTTCGACCCGAGAATCTTCTTTAAAATCCAACTAACCATTTGAGCCGTTAATATCGGTCAGATTCCCGGAGTATCAATTATTGGTAGGGACGGATCGCCGAGCCGTCCGATCTGTTTTCGATGCAGCGGCGCGGCCTGCGGTCGCGCCCTACCATGTCATTGTGCCGGTTGAATTTGCAGCTAAGATCGCACCCATGAAGAAAATCATTTCCACAAGCGAAGCTCCAGGAGCGATTGGTCCTTACTCGCAGGCGGTGCGCAGCGGGAGCTTCCTGTTTTGCAGCGGTCAAATTCCGCTCGACCCAAAATCCGGCCAAATCGTTCCCGGCGATATTGCCATCCAGACCCGACGCGTACTGGACAATATCGCAGCCATTTTGAAAGCTGAGAACTTAACTTTCGACCATGTGGTTAAGACAACGATTTTCCTTACGAACCTTGGTGATTTCCAGACTGTTAACGAAATTTATGGTTCGTATTTCAAGCAGGATCCTCCAGCCCGTTCTACCGTCCAGGTGGCCGCGTTGCCCAAGGGCGTGAGTGTGGAAATCGAAGTTATTGCCATGGCGGATGGAGATCGGGGACAAACGGCGTATGACACGTCTGGTTAGATCAACGATGACCAGGCATAATTGTAGGGCGTCTGTGTCAGACGCCGCCTCAAACGGCGTTTTACAAAAACGCCCTACAATATGAGCGAAGACATTCTCGCCCTTTTCCGCAAGACCGGCGCGTTGCTGGATGGACACTTCATTTTACGTTCCGGCCTGCATAGCCGCGAATATTTCCAATGCGCGCTGCTTCTTCAGGACACCGTGATCGCAGCGAAAGTGTGTGGATGCCTCGCAGATAGATTACGTGAATTTGATTGCGACACGGTGATCTCCCCTGCGCTTGGCGGAATCATTGTCGGCCAGGAGGTCGGCCGCTCGCTAGGTAAACGCCACATCTTTGTTGAGAAGGATGATGGCACGCTCGTCTTGCGCCGCGGTTTTCAAATTTCGCTGGGTGAAAAATTCGTCGTTGTCGAAGATGTGGTGACCCGTGGCGGACGAGTGCAGGAAACGCTCGATATCATCCGCGCACATGGCGGTGTGGTCTCCGCAGTCGGAGTGATTGTCGATCGGAGCGGCGAAGCGAAACCGGATTTTGGCTGTCCGTTCGTCAGCCTGGTTGAGATGACCGTTGAGAATTATCCCGCAGATAATCTCCCGCCTGATCTGGCGAAAATTCCGGCCGTGAAGCCCGGAAGCAAATAGCGGCCGAGCTGTAGCCACTGGCCTGTGGCCAGTGCCCGACTGTCGGGGAAAGCATGTGTTTAAGAAACGGCCCACAGAGCCGTAGACAAGTTCCGCTGGCAGGCGAGGCGATTATTTTGAAAGCAACCCAGCGAGTTCCCTCGCATCGGTCACCGGCGCTTTGCATGTGAAATTTTCACAGACATAAGCGGCCGGTTTTCCATCGATCGGCGACATGGTGCGCATCGCCTCATTCTTCCCGCCAAGATATTTCTGGCCTTCAGCGCCATCCGCGAGACATAGAACTGTCTTCGGCAGAAAATGCGTATTCACCTCTCTTAGCAAAGTTTTGGTTTCGGGCGCATCCTTTCTACCGGCGATCACGATCTGGCGCGGCTTGCTTAAGGAGTAGTCGAGCGCCACTAACATTTGCGGCATGGCGCTGGGAAAATGCGAAAGTGTCGCCGCAAACGTGTCGGTCGTTTTTCGCGCCCGCTCCGCAATCTGTTTATCATCGCGAAATTGTGCGAGCCGCAAAAGATTTAGGGCCGCAAGGGAGCTCGCCGCCGGCTCCGCGCTATCGTTATCGTCTTTCATTCGGAGAAAGACGCTTTCATCCTTACCGCTGGTGCTGAAATAGCCGCCGTTTTTCTCGTCGAAAAAGAACCGGTCCTGCGTCTCCTGCAATTCCATCGCGAATTTCAGCCATTCGACATCGAACGAAGCTTCGTAAAGATCGAGAAGACCTTGAATAACGAATGCGTAATCGTCGGCGAAGCCCTCGATATCGCTGCGGCCGCCGCGATAGTTTCGATAGAGCAATTTGCTCTTTTCTTCATAGAGATTTGTCCTGAGAAATTTGGCCGCGCGCTTTGCAATTTCCAGGTAACGCGGTTCATCCAGAATTCGGGCAGCGCGAGCGTATGCGGAAATCATCAGACCGTTCCAAGCGGCGATGATCTTGTCATCGAGATGCGGTCGTGGCCTTTTAGCACGAATGGAAAATAGTTTCGCTCTGTTTTGTGCCAGCGAACTCGTAACTTCCTCTCCTGTCTTCTTAAAATGCTGTGCCGTTTCCGCAATCGTGTGCCGCTCAATCAAAATATTTTTACCGCGGAATTCATCCTGCGGATCGCTCCCTTCCGGTGCATTCCCGTGCGGCTGAACCCCGTAATGGAAGGCGAAAATGTCGGCGGCATTCCCCAGCGCTGCATCGATCTCCTTTTCCGTCCAGATATAGAATGCGCCTTCCTTCGTCTCGAGATGGCCGCGGTCAGCGCCCGCGGCTACAACAGGACTGTCGGCATCTTCGGCAGAGAAAAAGCCGCCTTCCTTCGATGCCATGTCGCGGGCGACGTAATCGAGAATGTCGCGCGCGACCCTTTCGAACTGCACCCTCACCGGCGCTTTGGCGTCCGCCTCTCCCTGGCTAGGGAGAGGACTGAGGTGAGGGTCGCCTAAGATCTGGAATGCGTCGAGATAAGCGATTGCAAGTTGCGCTTGATCATAAAGCATCTTTTCGAAATGCGGCACGTGCCAGTACCGGTCGACGGAGTAACGATGGAAGCCGCCCCCGATATGATCGTGCATTCCACCCGCAGCCATTTTGCGCAGCGTAAACAGAGTCATCTCGAGCGCATGCTTGCCGGATTCGCCGTTGGGATCACGCGCGTAAAACCGCGTTAGAAAATTGAACGCCACCGGTCGGGGGAATTTTGGCGCATTCCCGAAACCGCCTTCCTTCGAGTCGTAACTGCGTTCCAGTTGCCGGTAAGCGGCATCCAGGATCGCTGCATCGATCTTTCCTCCGGCAGTTGTCGTCGACTGAGATTCGCGCAGCGCTTCAACGATCTTGCCACCCTGCTCAACAATTTTGTCATGATTTTCTTTCCAAGCTGTCGCGATTCGTTCGAGCACGGTCCTGAACGCCGGCTGACCATATCGGTCCTCCGGCGGAAAATAGGTTCCACCAACAAATGGCTTCAGGTCGGGCGTCAACCAGACGCTCATCGGCCAGCCGCCACCGCCCGTCGTCGCCTGGACAAAGGTCATGTAAACGCGGTCAACATCGGGGCGCTCTTCCCGGTCCACTTTGATGTTCACAAACTCACGATTCATGAGCGCGGCGATTTCTTCGTTTTCGAACGACTCGTGCGCCATGACATGGCACCAGTGACAGGTGGAGTAACCAACCGAAAGAAAGATCGGTTTGTTTTCCCGACGCGCCTTCTCAAACGCTTCCTCGCCCCATGGATACCAATCGACGGGATTATGCGAATGCTGCAGAAGATAAGGCGACTTCTCCTGCGCCAGACGGTTCGTGTGTTCAGGACGCGCAGGCTTGGGCTCGGCAAAGGTATCGCTCGATGTCACCAACCACATTAACGCGAGAAATCCCCCAAGGAAATGACGAAGCACCCGCCTCCGCCGGGCTACGGCGAGGCAAGCGAATGTCGAATGTCGAATTAATGACGAAACACGAATGATCAATTCGTCAACCGGAGCGAAGCGCAGCGGAGTCGAAAGATCCTGTGAAATTGCTCTTCGGTTTGGCAGCGGGATGCCTCGACTTCGCTCGGAATGACAGGCATTTTTTTCCTCATTCGTCATTGATTTGTCGTTCGTGATTCGTCATTCGTCATTTCGTGGACACCACACATCCCGTTCTTCTTTTTATCGCCGTTGGTCTGATCGCATTTCTTTACTCATCAGTCGGTCATGCAGGTGCGTCGGGCTACATCGCAACGATGACATTGTTCGGGCTCGCACCGACGGTTATTCGACCAACCGCGCTTGTGCTTAACATCCTGGTTGCCTCTATCGGCACGTTTCAATTCTGGCGAGCCGGTCATTTCTCATGGGGATTATTTTGGCCTTTTGCGCTGCTGTCCATTCCGGCCGCATACGTGGGCGGTTATCTTCAGCCATCTGCCTCGGTTCTCCGAATCTTGATAGGGGTTGTGCTGCTTTTTTCCGCCGCGCGATTGGTGTTACGCCGAGGTGATCCGCCGCAAACAGTCACCCCTTCGCGACCCGTGGCCATTAGCGCAGGTGCAGGCCTTGGATTCCTTTCCGGGCTGACTGGGACCGGCGGCGGAATCTTTCTCACACCGTTATTACTGTTTTGCCGCTGGGCGCACATTCGACAAGCCGCTGCGGTTTCGGCGCTGTTCATTTGGGTGAACTCTATGGCCGGGCTCGTGGGTTACTATACAAAGGTTCGGTCAATTCCTTCGCTGGGTCTCTTTCTCACCGCAGCCGCGATCGTTGGTGGAATTGTAGGTTCGCATCTGGGTAGCAGGCGTCTTGCTGTCCGTGCGATTTCACTCTTTCTGGCAACGGTTCTCCTTGTCGCCGGTATGAAATTGATTTTCACGAGGTAGAGGCGATTGACCTCAATCGCCCGGGCGGTTCGGGTGAACCGCCCCTACCTACGTATCTAATCTTAATTTTGGGGCCGTCTCCGGCGACCAGGGGTTGGTTTTGTAGTCAGATGCAACGATTCGGTCGGCCCATGTACGCAACAGTTGGCACAGTGCAGCCACATCCAATCGATGATGTCGCGGAGCGAAGCGGGACAGGTTTTTATCCGCAAGTCGGAACAGACGAACCGCGGGAGGCAAACGTCTGCTATATTTCGCATGAAGTGGATGTTCGAACCGCTTCTGAAGATGAACGAAAGCCCCAGCCGCCTGAATCAAACCTTTGAAATAGTCCGCATCGGGTGATTTGGTCTTGAGCCAAAGCTGTTCGAGCACATCATGCGCCTCGTAATAACGTTTTTCATTCCAACAACGGAAAAACGCGCGATAGAACGGATGCCTTGCAATGTCTCGCTGGTCTGGATCGACATCTTCGGTAACCATCTCGGCCACGAACTGCGAAATCCTCTCGCCTTTGCTCATGAAGGGCTTAATTTGCTCTCGGCTCAGATAATGAGCAAACAAGCACGCACCAGTTTCTTCGAGGAACAACAACACTGCCCGACTCCCGCAGCTGACTTCTCGCAGCCAGTCTGGCTGTGGCAATATAGGAAATGTCACCTGTGACCCTGGCCATCCTGCTGGTGGTCATATCAGTCTTGATTTTCTGTTCCGCTCTCTTCTCCGGAGTCGAGACAGCGCTCTTCTCACTCAAGCCGCATCAATTGCGCCGTTTGCAAACAAATCACGTCAGTCTGACGAAATTCGTGCAGCTTTTCCGGGAAAATCCGCGTCGCGTCCTGAATGTACTTCTCCTGGGCGACGGAGTAATAAATGTACTCTTGGTCGTACTGTGCCTCTTTTTCTTGTGGGAGGGTCCGCTGGCTGAGCGGATTCCGCAGTGGGCTGCTGGTTTTGCGATCTTCGCAATTATTGTGTTGCTTTGCGATCTAGTCCCAAAGCTCCTCGCGCTTTCGGTCCCCTATCGACTCTCAACGATCGGCGCCTTCGCCCTGCAGATATCGATACCGCTTCTTGACCGCATCGGCCGCGGTCTTGAGAGCGTGAGCGCTCGCGTAGTCGACCTTTTCACTCTCTCGCGTCTGGGCCCTCGACCCCGTTTGAGTGATGAGGAATTGGGGACACTCCTTGAGATGAGTGAAGAGGAAGGCGCCTTATATGAAGGCGAAGTCGAGATCATTCAAGAAATCATCAAACTCGGTGATAAAACCGCAAAGGACTGCATGACGCCGCGCGTTGATAGCTTCATGCTGCCCGATGATTTGACGAACGAGGAAGCAATCGCGCGTTTGAAGAAGAATCGTTATCGGCGCGTCCCGGTCTACGCCGATACGCCCGATCAAATTCTTGGCATCATTGATGTGAAATTGTTCTTGCTCGATCCGAGAGAATTTTACACTGAGAAATTAATCGCTCCCTCCTTCGTCTCCGAGACGATGGGAGCGCTGGAGCTACTCAGGCTCTTTTTGACCCGTCCCCAGGGAATGGGCGTCGTGGTTGACGAATTTGGTGGCACCGAAGGAATCATCACAATGGAGGATATCGTGGAAGAGATCCTTCGCGATATAGTGCCACGGCATGATGTCGCTCTTTACATTGAGCCGCTAGGGAACGGCAGATTCCTTGTTAGCGGCAACGCGCGCCTTGACGATTTACGCGAATATCTCGGTTTTCAAATCGACGCGGAAGGAATCGACACGATCGGCGGATTTGTCTTCACGCGGTTGGGTTATTTGCCGCCCGCCGGTACAAAATTGGAGATCCCCCGCCTTGCTATCACCGTGCGTCGCGCAGGCCGCAAAAGAATTGAGGAAATCTTGCTGGAAAAAACAACTCCGAAAGCGTTCGAGGCAGCGGCATGATAATCGGCTTAATCATTTTTTGTTGCTGGATTGTTTCGTTTTTCTTCAACGGGATTGAAAGCGGACTGCTTTCAATCGATCCAATTCGATTGCGACAAAATGTGAAACGTCGCGTGCCGGCGGCAGTGCGGTTAAACCGCTTGTTGAAACACCCGGAGCGATTGCTGGTGACCGTTCTGCTCATCACGAATGCGGCGGATATACTCGGCCTCTTCCTACTGACGCGCGGGTTAGTCCGATCATGGGGTTACACTGGGTATTTTATCTCTCTAGCGATAGCGCTTCCGGTCTATTTGTTTTTGCTTTCTGTTTTTCCAAAATCGCTTTTCCGTCGATTCCCTTTTCGCGCCCTGGGGCGACTCGCCGGCATTCTCGAACTAGCATCGCTCCTGTTCTCGCCATTGCTCGAACTCGGAGCGCGGCTGGGTAAGCTGATCCTGCCGGGTCGCGCGGCCAAACGCGCTCGTCTTTTTGCAGCGCGCGAGGACCTGAAACAGATCACCACACAAAGCGAGCTCGAAGGCTCCTTGACTGCCACAGAACGCGCCATGATTCATAACGTAGTCGATTTCCGCGGTGTCAAGGTGCGCGACGTAATGCTGCCTTCGGCAAAAGTCGTCGCGTTGTCGCCTGATGCGTCAACTCGAGAAGCGGTGGAGCTCAGCGCCTCGTCCGGTCTTGATCGCCTGCCGGTGATTACGTCAGGAGGGGAACCTGCCGGACTGATCAACGTTCTCGATATTTTACTCGACCAGAATGGAAACAAGCCGCTGCACAATTATGTCCGCCGCATCGTAACCACTAATTCGGAGGAGTCCGCATATCGGGTTGTACAGCAATTGCGCGCTGCTCGGCTCGGCCTTGCTGCGGTCCTGGACCGAAGGAAAAATTTTTGTGGGATTGTAACAATTGAGGATTTGGTTCGGTGTCTTGTTTCTTCCAGCGAGGCCCGGGCGTAGAGTGATTTTACAAATGCTGTACCGAGCGGTTCGCCGCAGGACGAATCCGTCCGGTGTGCGGACCTGTGGCTGGTCAATCTCGTCGCTGATTTTGTCTAGGAGACGGCCCATGAGGCCGTGGCTGAAGGAGCTCCCTCCTCAAGGGCCATCGATCGGCTCACCACCTTCGCCTGCACTCCGGCGGACTTGAGACTGCCATTCCGCCGCGCTCACCTCCAAGGGCACAGTTTCCTGTTCTCCATCAAGGACTCGCGCGGCGGCGAGAAGCGCAACGTGTGAAAATGCCTGCGGAAAATTTCCCAGCTGTCGTTTTTCTCGCGGATCGTACTCCTCGGAGAGAAGTCCCAGGTCGTTTCGCACATCAAGCAAGCGCTCGAACAATTCGCGCGCTTCTTTCTTTCGACCGAGGAGGTGCCAGCAAGCGACCAACCAGAAGGAACACGGGAGAAAAACACCTTCACGCCCCGGCAACCCGTCCACGCCGCATTCCTGCGGCCGATAGCGCAAGACCAGGCCATCTTCCATCAGCTCACGTTCAATGGCCTCGACAGTATTGCGGACGCGTTCGTCTGTTACAGGCAGAAAGCCAACCAGTGGCATCGTCAGCAGGCTGGCGTCCAGCGCATCGGAACCGTAATACTGGGTGAACGCCTTTCTCTCTGCGTTGTAACCGCGCTCGCAAACCTCTGCGCGAATTTGCTCCCTGACTTTTCGCCAGCGAGGATGATGCTCGCCCGCCGCGCATCCGCATTCTTCAACAAGTTTTACAGCACAATCGAACGCCACCCACGCCATCATTTTCGAGTGCGTGAAATTTTTTCGTCCGCCGCGCACCTCCCAAATTCCTTCATCCGGTTTCTGCCAGTTCGATTCCAGGAATTTCATCAAATGCACCATCAACGCCCAATCAGGCTCCTGCATTTTGATTCCAGCGCGATCGGCTTCGAACATCGTCGCCAGCACCTCGCCGTAGACATCAAGCTGAAATTGAGTCGAAGCAGCGTTGCCGATACGTACCGGCACAGAATTTTCATAGCCTGAAAGCCAGGGAATTTCGACTTCAGTGAGCCGACGCTCGCCGCTAACGCCGTACATGATTTGCATCTGGGCAGGGCTACCGGCGACAGCTCGCAGCAGCCATTCACGCCATCCCTTAGCCTCCTGGCGATAACCGGCGCGCAGTAGAGAGAGCAAAGCGAAGGTAGAATCTCGAAGCCAGCAGAAGCGATAGTCCCAGTTGCGCGGTCCTCCTATTTGTTCAGGTAACGATGTCGTAGCCGCGGCAACCAGCCCGCCCGTCGGCGCGTAGGTCAAACCCTTGAGCACGATGAGCGAGCGCATCACTGCTTCGCGCCATTTCCCCTCACCCTGAAATTGATTGCACCATTCTCGCCAATACTTCTCCGTGTCGCGCAAAGCATGCTCGTGGTGGATAGCCCGTGGCGGATTCTTGTGGGAAGCGAACCACGTGAGCACGAACGGAACCCTCTCACCTTCGCTAACTGTAAACTCCGCAACTGTAGTCAGATCTTTGCCGCGTGTTTCAATTGGCGTTCGCAAGATCAAACCATCCGGTCCCGCGATTGCTTCCAGTCCGCCATTCCGGTGGCGCACCCATGGCACGATCTGCCCGTAATCAAACCGGATGACGAGTTCCATCTGCATTGACACTTTGCCGCGCAACCCCTCCACAATCCGGACGATGTCCGGGTTGTCGCCACGTGGCGGCATAAAATCGATCAGACGCACAGCGCCGCTCTTGGTTTCGATTTCCGTTTCCAGGATCAGCGAGTCGCCACGGTAACCGCGACGGGTTTCTACGACTTCTTCCTCTGGGAAAAACCGCCAGTGCCCGTTTTTCGTGTCGCCTAGAAGCGAGGCGAAACACGCGGGCGAATCGAACCGCGGAAGACAAAGCCAATCAACACATCCGTCTCGACTCACCAAAGCAGCGGTTTGCGTATCGCTAAGAAACGCATAGTCCTCGATCTTTGTCCTTTCGTGCGCCACTTGGCTCCTCGTTTTGTCCTGCTGCTACTCTTGGTTGATCTCGCCCCGAGTCCGCTAGTCCCGCAATCCCATCACGAGTTAATCGAAACACCGTCCATTCATGCATTGGTTTGGCGCCCGAGCGCGCGATAAAACTTGATCGCCGGTTCGTTCCAATCAAGCACAGCCCATTCCATCCGTCCGCACTCTCGGTCCCGCGCGATCTTCGCAAGCTCGACCAGCAACGCACGTCCATAGCCTTTGCCGCGCTTGTCCGGCTTCACGAACAAGTCTTCGAGATAGAGCCCGGCTCGTCCAAGCCAGGTGGAAAAATTGTAAAAGAAAACCGCGAACCCGACCGGCGATTGCCCTTCAAACGCGAGGAGCACTTCCGCGGCTGGCCGTTCCCCGAACAAAACATCGACAAGTTGTTCCTCTGTCGCGGTCACCTCGTTTGGCGCTCGTTCGTAGGTCGCCAAATCGCGGATCAACTGCAGAATCATCGGCACATCTTTCACGCGCGCCGGGCGAATCCCAAAATCGTCGCGCTTCGTCATTCTGCTGCTGATTCTCCACTACACGCGAACGGACGCAACTGGGGCTCGCCTCCACCGTTATCCTTAACATTTTTCCGAAAAAGAAACGAAAATCTCGACATTTCTTTTACGGCCCAGCTAGCATCGGGCCTCCACTGGCAGGGTATGCAAAAGCAAATAGCGCCTTCCGTTAGGGCGCACTTAATTCGAGGCGAGTTTTATCTGCTGTTGCTCATTCAGTGTGTCTACGATCCCATTCGCGTTGGGCCAGCGCCGAGCCCGTGGGCAGCGAAGCACTGACTTTTGAAGAGCGTGTAGCTTACCAACGAGCCATTGAGGAAGTTTACTGGCGTCATCGCATCTGGCCAAAAGAACGACCCGATCCCAAGCCATCGCTCGATGCCGTGATCTCTCAGGCGCAGCTTGAAAAGAAGGTCGCGGATTATCTGCGCAAATCACAGGCACTCGAGGATTACTGGCAAAGGCCAATCACTGCAGAGCAGTTACAGGCTGAAATGGATCGTATGGCGCAGTCAGACTAAGCAGCCCGAAGTGTTGCGCGAACTCTTTCGAAGCGCTCGGGAAATGATCCCTTTCTCATCGCCGAGTGTTTGGCGAGACCGGTACTAGCCGAGCGGTTAGTGACAAATTTGTACGCGCACGACCAAAGAATTCACGGCGAGCTTAAGTGTGCGCCCGGAATCTCCGCGACCCAGCGCGGACACACCGCGCGCCATATGGCATGGCAGCGGCAGTTGCTAGCGATAGGCTTCCTACAATCTCGGATCGGCCAGGCGGATGCATTGACGAAACGTGGACAACCACCAGCACCACCAACGCACCTGCTGCGCGAGGCTCCCATACAGCAGTCTGGACTGGGAGTGAAATGATCGTCTGGGGCGGCTACGGTGGCAGCTATTTCAACACCGGCGGAAGATATAATCCCAGCACGGATAGTTGGGCAGCCAGCCAGCACTGTCAATGCGCCCTCTGCGCGAGGTGGTCACACGGCAGTCTGGACCGGCAACGAAATGATCGTCTGGGGCGGAGATGATGGCCATAGCTTGAACACAGGGGGCCGATACAATCCTGCTACTGATACCTGGATGGCAACCAACACAACCAACGCGCCAGTTAGTCGAGTCTTTCACACGGCAGTCTGGTCCGGTAGTCAGATGGTCGTCTGGGGCGGATGGAATGAAGTCGAATTCAACACCGGCGGCAAATACGATCCCAGCACGGATAGTTGGACCGCCACCAGCACCATCGGTGCGCCCGCCGCGCGGCTCAATCACTCTGCAGTCTGGGCCGGTAGTGAAATGATCGTCTGGGGTGGATGGAATGGCGTCAATTATTTCAACACTGGCGGCAGATACAATCCAAGCACGGACAATTGGGCAGCCACCACCACGTCGAACGCGCCCTCTGGCCGAAAATTTCACACAGCAAAATGGACCGGTAATGAAATGATCGTCTGGGCGGGTGATGATGGCTCGAACTTCGGGATTAACAGCGGTGGCAGATATAATCCGGGCGCCAATAGTTGGGTGGCCACCAGCACGACCAACGCGCCCGGAGCCCGGTTTAGTCACACGGCAGTATGGACCGGCAGTGACATGATCGTTTGGGGCGGGACTGACATGCTAAAACAATTCAACACCGGTGGCAGATACAACCCGGGCACGGATAACTGGATGGCTACTACAACGAGCAACGCGCCTGAACGCCGAGTCCACCACACAGCAGTCTGGAGCGGCAGTGAAATGATTGTCTGGGGTGGACTTAATGATATCGGTCCCTTTTATTTGAACACCGGCGGAAGATACTGCGCGCGATCCAAGCCGACACCAACGCCTACTGTAACACCTACAGAAACGTGTACATGACTCAGCGCGCCTTGTGGCAGCACTTTCTTTACCCCCCCGACTGATTTCACTGTCCAAATGAGCTGTCCCGTCGACCTTGTTCAAGCGAGCGGTTTCATGGTAAACAACATCGGCGCGAACTCATTCACGGTATCAAAACTCGTCACGATCACCTTCCACTTCAATACCTCTCCTGCGGTTCCAGGTCACAACACAATACATATTCTCTTCGATGCTATTACCTGCTGCTTGAGACCGGTCTCCGAGTTCACCTGCACGTTCACTTACGTCGCGGACACACCTACCCCGACACCTACGGCAACACTGACACCTACACCGAGTCCAAGATCCACACCTAGATCAAGACCACGCCCTACACCGCACCCGCGCCCGTAGATCGAACGAGTTAGAGCTCAGCTTACCAGCGCGCGGCCGATTCGGTTCAAACCTTCGGCGAACATTTCCGTATTCACGCCCATGCCGATGCGAAAATGATCAGGCATTTCGAAGTAACGACCTGGAACCGCTGAAGTATCGAACTCAGCACGCAGTCGTTCTAGGAATTCATCAGTGTTGCCATCGATCAATTGCACGAATGAGGTGGTGCCCCAGTCTGTCCAGACCGCTGAAATGCCAGATTGCCGTACCAGAAACTCACGAAGAAGTTTCCGATCTGCGTCCACGATCCGGCGCGCTTTTTCGCGAAGGCGGTTCAAGTGTTTAAACACGGCGACATCGAGAAGTAGCCCCGGGTAAACCGGCGTTGCGCTATAGAGATCGTTCAAGCGGCGCATTTTCCATGCAAGGTCCGGGCGCGCCAGGATCCAGCCACACCGCAGTCCGCTGACGCCGTAAACTTTCGTCAAACTGCTGGTCACCACGAACTCTGGACCGAGATGAAACGACGTTCGCGGCGTCCGCTGGTAAACCGCATCGAGATAAACCTCATCCACCAGCACGAGCGCGCCAATGCTGCGGGCGATGTCGCCAACTTCGCGCAGAACCGAATCTGGCGTAAGCGCGCTTGTTGGATTGTGCAGATTCGTAATCACGATGAGCCGCGTCCTGGGCGTGATGAAAGCGCGAACCGCGTTTGGATCTACAGCCCAACCGGCTTCCTCCGTTCGCGGGAAACGTTTCACGTCCGCGTGAAGATATCGGGCAACATCGAGAATTGGTCCGTACGCTGGATGCTCGATTAAGACTTCGTCGCCCGGTTCGATAATCGCAGCCATGGCAAGATGATTTGCCATGGACGTGCCCGCAGATTCCACAACGCAGTCGGGGTCAACACCGTGATGTACAGCGATCGCTTTTTGCAAAGGCAAATGGCCATACCCGTCGTCGCTGCTGTTGATTTCGAGTGTCTCCAATTGAACTGGCAGTTCGCGGAGCGGAAAAGGCGCTACGCCACTCGTGGCGAGATTAAACCGCGCACGGCTTTGCGTCTTGGACCAATGCATGTAGTCGGAATACTTGTGCGTCATCATGAATCTGCTCGTCTGAACCTTCTCCAATAATAGTAAACCGGCAGCGCGGCCACCATGATACCCAACGCGATCGCGCTGTTCGGTGGTGAAGCGACGATAGCGCTTCCGACAATTCCAACACAGGACAAAACAAAAAGAATCGTCGTGAACGGATGACCGGGCACACGATAAGTCACTGTGTTTGATCCAATCTGACGGCGGCGCAAAACGAACAGCGATGCCGCTGTCATCGCGAAAAAAATGAAATCAACGGTCACTTCAAAGTTCAAGATTTGACCATATGTCCCGGAACAAGCGATGGCGATTGCCGCCAGACCCTGAAGGACTATGGCGACTACCGGCGCTCGCGATCGTTGTGAGAGCTTGCCGACACTTGCGAAGAAAAGCCCGTCCCGCGCCATCGCATAGTACACCCGCGGACCCGTTAGCATGCTTTGACTTAGGAAACCGAGCGTCGAGATCGCGATACCGGCGGCAATCCATTGCGCGCCGCGTGAGCCAAGCGCTGCCCGCATGACGTCGGAGGCCGGGGTCGTCGTTGCATCCAATCCAGCTGGACCAAGCACCCGCAGGCACACGAAATTGACGGCAAGATAAAGGATCACAACACCAGCCACCCCCATCAGCAGTCCGCGTGATAAATCACGGCGCGCATCGCGCATTTCACCTGCTACAAAAGTCGAGGTCTGCCAACCGCCATAGGCAAACGCAACGGGAACCATCGCGGACCCAATGCTCGCCAAAACTCCAAAAGAAAACGGAGGGGGTGGCAATGGCGCGGATTTGATAGAGCTACCACCAAGGACAGAGCCGAAGAGCACGAGCCCCGCGATCGCTGCGATTCGTAACAGCATGAAAACGCTCTGCACATTGCTGCCGGCGCGCGCGCCAAAACAGTTAATGCCAGTCAATACGAGCAGCACCGTGGCTGCGATTGCGCTGTCATTCCAATCTACTCCGGTAAGCGCACGAAAGTACGATGCGAAAATAACAGCTACCGCGGCCATACCGCCGGTCTGCGTCACGAGAAGCAATCCCCACCCGTACACAAACGCCACCGCAGGATGGTACGCCTCGCGAAGATAGACATACTGGCCGCCCTCCGCGGCGGGCAAACGAGTGGCCAGTTCAGCCCAGATAAATGCACCGCACATCGCAAAAATACCGCCCAGTACCCAAACGCCAAGGATTAGCAGCGGCGTGTGAACGCGATGCGCTACCTCAGACGGATTAGCAAAAATTCCCGCGCCAACGATGCCTCCCATGACAATCATGGTGGCATCGAACAACCCAAGCTGACGGCGAGGCTTTAAAGGATCCGATTTTGTCATTCCGAGCGGAGCCCAGCGCATTGTCGGGAATCTCTGCCAGACGCCACCTTTAAATTCCAGAGATGTCTCGACATTGCGCGCGATCATGACACAAGTGAGAAAACCGAGCGACGCGAAATGCCCTACATCTATGGCTTCGGCTGCGAGCTTGTAGATCATAAATTCTGGAGTCGCCTCGACGAGCGTCGCACTTTCGGCGAGATGCTGCGTTAACTCAGGATAATAGTTCAGCCACCAAAATGTGTTCGTGGTAAAGACAAAATGCGTTGCCCCCTGGCGATGCAGTCGCTCAAGGTCGGCAATCGCTTGCTGGCTATCCTTTGGGTTGCCACCGTAAATCCCACTTTGCTCGAGAAAGTGCCAACCTTTCCGCTTGGCATAATAAAATATTGTTGGGTTGCCCATATCCGCGGCGACAATCAATGCATCGGGCGCTGTGATTTTACCAAGTTCCAGACCGGCATCGCGAAGTTGTGCGGCCGATGATTCGTAAAAAGGGCGAACGTAAAAGAAGGCCAGTATTGCAAACGAACCTGCAAGCAAGATCGACAAGGTCACAGCTGCAACGCGCGAAGAAATTTTCGATCCCAAAAAAGCGCATCCGGCGCCGGCAAATGCAGCGGCAATCGGGACGAAAGGCAACTGGTACCACGGATGGCGATTGCCATAGCCGACCGCCACAACAAACAAAAGCATTGCAACCAGCCACCAATCAAAAAGGCAGCCATATTTTCCACGCGGCCTGCCCGCAGTGCTACAGCGTTGCAGGCGTGGCGCGACGAGCAACCCGATGAGCGCCATAATCGCCAGGAGCGGCGTGAGACTCGACGTCGCCGTCTGTTGCGCAACGTCCCAGTACCGACGAAAAACTTTCCAGCCGAACTCCACCGGCGCCAAAGAAATGATGAGGATAATATCTCTCGGCAATTTGATACGCGTGCCAATACCAAAAGACAGAAGGCAATAACGTGATTGCCGCGAACAACGCCAGCTGTAGCCGCGGGCGTTGACCGCGGCTGCCCCGGACGTGACCACGTCGAGCAGGGCCGAGCTCAGCGCCCTCGGCTACAACTAAATACAAAACCGGCGCGGCGATCACGATGCTGGTGGCCTTGATTAAGATCGACAAGGAAATCGCAATCGCAGATAGATAAAACGACGCCGACGTTGGGTTGCGAACCCAACGCAGAAATAAATACAGCCCGATGATTCCCAGGCTAAGCGATGGCACATCGGGCATGAAGGAGCGGCCCGCTAGGACGTTCAGCGGAGCAAAGGCGTAGAAAAATGTGGCCCAAGCTCCCGCCGTACTACCGAAGATTTCGCGCACGAGCAAAAAGAAAAATGGAAGCGAAATAGCGAAGAAAATCACGGACTGGCTACGCCCAATCCATTCGTGAATCCCGGCAAATTTGTAACAGATCGCCGCGAGAAAAGGAAGAATCGGGAACTCTGTTCCGACGTACCCGGCCGACCCGCCGGCCCAGTCAATCTGCGGATAACCGAAGCGAAAACCGTGTTCGAAAAAGTTGCGCGCAATAGCCGCGACATCGCTTTGTCTCCAACTCCAATGATCGATGTAGGGCTGATTGATTAAGATTAGCCGCACCGCTACCGCAAGAATCCAAAGCGCTGCCACAAGCTTGGCCGAAGTAATCCCCTTCGCCCTTGCGAATATCCATCCATCGGATGGATTCAGTCCACAGTGAGCGTGGAGGGAGGGGCTTCGCTTGAATCCGCCTCTCCCCTCCCGCGAGGGGAGAGGACAGAGGTGAGGGGTATCCTCCATAGAGTGAGTTTCCAAAACAACCCTCACCCTACCCTCTCCCTTGACAAGGGAGAGGCAACAAACAGTGAAAATTGCCGATTAACCTGGAGTATGTCTATCGCGCAAGCGTCTTGACAGCTGCTGTAAAGTCAATCGTGTAGGGAATCTCTAATTTGCAGAGAAGAGGTTAGCATGAAATCGACGGCTCTCGTTCCTCGACCGAGGTTTGGCTCTGCCGCCAGTACAGGTTTATTCGCCGTCGCATTGTTCATCACCTTCGGGACCGGCGTCGTGCAAGCGCAGAATGAACCGATTCTCGTGCCGGACGCCGTTAATTATCAGAAGCTGCTCCCCATTTTACCGGACCCGCCGCAAGGCTGGGGCGCTGATAAAGCGGAAGGATCGACGGAAGATGTCGGCGGATTCAGAATCACGAACGTGCATCGCGATTATCACAAGGGCGAGGGCGACAAAGTCCCGACGGCGGCGATCAGCATACTCGATTCCGTAGCGAACCCGGATTACGTGAATGCAACGACGGCTGCCTGGAATAGCAACAACGAATCCGGCGAAGGTTACGGCAAGTCTGTCACCATCGATGGCAATCCTGGGTTTGAAGCGTTCGAGAAAGAAAGCAAGCACTCCACTCTCTGGGTCATGATCGCCAATCGCTACTTCGTTCAGATCGAGTTACAGGATCAGGACCCGAAGGAATTGCAGGAATGGGTCAAACGCGTCGATCTGAAGAAACTAGCGGCGATCAAGTGAAAGTGATCTGTGAGCGGTGACCAGTGATCGAGTCAATTGTCCGCACGGAGGAAGCGCACACGGATCACTGATCACTTCTGCTTTGGCGCCTCGCCCGTCATTGGGCACGAAACGCACCGGCAACGTGGCACTTTGTTTCAATTGGCCATTTTTCTTTTCCAGCAGGTACAATTGCTGGGCAAATCGGTCGCCGACAGGAATAACCATGCGCCCGTCGTCTTTAAGTTGATCGACGAGCGGCTGCGGAACTTTGTCCGGCGCGCATGTCACGATGATGGCGTCGAACGGCGCCATCTCCGGCCAGCCCTTGTAACCGTCACCGATTTTCAGATGCACATTTTTATAGCCGAGCCGTTGCAATGTCGTCTCTGCATTTTTCGCCAACGGTTCGACGATCTCGATGGAGTAAATCTCTGACACGAGCTCGGCCAAAATCGCCGCCTGATAACCTGAGCCGGTCCCAACTTCCAAAACGCGGTCACTCGGTTTCAGGCGCAATTGCTCTGTCATGAACGCTACCATATACGGCTGAGAAATGGTTTGGGCATAACCGATCGGCAAGGGGCCGTCTTCATAACTGCGTCAGCGCGTTCGATCCGGGGGACAAATTCTTCGCGCGGGACTTTCGCCATTGCCGCAAGAACGCGTTGGTCATTGATCCCGCGTGGTCATCAGTTGCTGCTCGACCATCCGCTGGCGCTGCGCCGCGAAATCGACAGCTGGCGGCGCGCTTTGTCCGCATCCGCTGGCAGCAATGGCAGCCAGAATCAGAAATGGTGTAATCCGTCGCACCCCGGAAAATAACACAAATGCAACGTAATCAGCGAACCGAGAGTACAAGCAGAGTACGGTATGCTGCCAATCGTTTCGCGAGATCCTCGGCCAATTCTACCACCGCTGAATTGAATCAACTGCGCACCTCACTCAACGGCTGCGCGTTGCACCACAATCCGCACGCAGCCGAAAACCACCACGGAAAAGAAATCCATTCAAGGCATTCCGGGCACGCCCACGCCGGCGTGAACAACACCCGGATTGTGATCACCCGGCACCGCGGGAAGATCGCCATTCGTTATGAAAACTGTTTTCACGCCGAGCCCGTCGCGGCCGAAGGCGATGCTGAGAGGAACGTCAAATTTGGCCACATCGTCAGGATTGACGACCGTGGCGCTGACGGCTCCGGTTGCTGCGTCCACTTTGACGAGCGGTGGCGTTCCGAATAAAGCGAACCCAGGTAGGACAACATGGATGTCGCCGTGCACGTCGAGTGCGATTCCGTCAGCCGTGGGCACGGCGAAAGGCGCTGTCACCAATTCAGGCGTGCCGGGGCTACCGTCGGGTTGGACGTGCACTCGTCCGATAATACTTCGCTCGGTATTGGCGAAGTAGATGCTGTCCTGATCCGCATTGAACGCGATGCCATTAACTCCTATCAGTGGGATTCCGAAAGGATCATCCGGGAGAGGTTCTAACAGTGGATCGCTTAGCCAGAGGCTAAATCCTCCTCCGGCAGGGGCGCGCCAGATATGGCCGACGCTATCGCTCACATACAAGTTGCCGTCGTAATCAAAGGTCAGTGCATTTGGAAACGTGATGTTGTCAGACCCTTGTAGTCGCTCTATTTCGACGCCGCCCCCAGGACGTGATCGGCTCACGCGCCAGACACCGCGAGTGCCTGACTCGCCGGAAGCAAGTGCGGCATAAATATTACCGGCATTGTCGAGCGCGAGACCCAGCAGGCCCTGTGCCTCTGTATTGACCGCGGGGTCAGGCGTAGATGACGGCAGCGTCGCCAGAACCTCGGACGTGCCATCAGGCGCTACGACCAAAATCTCGTTCGTGACGGTTGTTTCGGTGAATTGTCGATTTCCGACAAACAGCTGGCCGTCGCGGCTTACTGCGATACCTTCAGGCCGATTCCCTTCCTCGAGGAGCAGCGTTGTTTCGGCCCGGCCGATTGGCAATCGCCGAGTCTCAACGCTCGCGCTCCGTTGGGCGAGGAACAACAACGGGGCGATGAGGACAAGCGTGCCAACGATCGCGAAACGCGCGTGATTACCACGTGGAGCGGTTACTGCTTTGAGCTGAATATTTGCATTTTTCATCATTTTATTTGTTTTCATGGCGCAGTACTAGGTTTTGTCGTGCTAGCTGCGCAAGCGACAAGGCGCGACATCAAGGCAATGGCGTGCTTTGTCGCAGCCTCGCCTGACGTTGCGCGGAAAATTACGCGGAGTAGAATTCAGGCAGCAGTTGAGATCTCTATGCCCAGAGAAACCTCCGTGCCGATTCCGTATTCCAGCAACCCACTCGCCGACGGCCGGCTGGAGTCTTGGAAAGGAATCGCTGTTTATCTAAATCGCGAAGTTCGGACTGTTCAGCGGTGGGAAAGAGAGGAAAATTTGCCGGTGCACCGGCACCTGCACAGAAAGCAGGGCACGGTTTACGCCTACAAGTCGGAATTGGACTCTTGGCTGGCTCAGCGTCAGCCGGAGTCGGAGGTCAAGCGGCGTGCTCCGGCAAGAGTGATGCTGGCGGTGCTCCCCTTTGAAAATTTGAGCGCGGACTCAACGCAGGACTATTTCAGTGATGGCTTAACGGAGGAGATGATCGCGCGCCTGGGCGGACTCCAGCCGGACGCGTTGGGCGTCATCGCGTGGACTTCGATGCGGACCTACAAAAACAAAGAAAAAACTGTCAAGGAGATCGGTTGCGAGCTGGGTGTGGATTACGTGATGGAGGGCAGCGTTCGCAGAGAGGCGAATCGTGCACGCATTAGCGCCCAACTCATCCACGTGAACGACCAGACGCATCTGTGGGCTGAAACCTACGAGCGCGAGTTGAGCGGCATTTTAGCAGTGCACCGTGAAGTGGCCAGAGAAGTGGCTCGCAACATCCGCTTGAATCTCTCGCCGCAAACCAGGGCCGAGCTGAGTAAAGCAGATGTCGTTCAGCCAGAGGCCTACGAAGCATATTTGTTGGGTCGGCAAGAATATAACCGTTGGTCTCCACAAGGATTTAGCAAGGCCGCGGAATATTTCGACCAAGCCGTTGCAAAGGATCCTAAGTACGCTCTGTCGTACGCGTGGCTGGCCTTCTCTTACGACCTCCTGGCATTCTTTGAATATGTCTCGCCGCGCGAAGGGTATCCAAAGTCAAGAGCAGCAGCCTCGAAGGCATTGGAGATCGACTCGTCGGTGGTAGAAGCGCAACTGGCATTGGCTTTCGCCGATTTTGCCTATGATTGGAATTGGAATGCAGCCCAGAGAGGATTTCAACAGGTGCTTCATTCGAACCCAAACTCGTGGATGGCTCATTGCCTGCACGCCACTTTTTTGACGTCGATGGGAAACCAAGATCAAGCGCGCACCCACATACTCCGGGCGCTCGAATTGGATCCTTTCAATCCGTACGTTAATACGTCATTTGGTTGCATGTTGGACTATTGGCGCTTCCATGATGATGCCCTCGAACAATATCAGAAGACACTCAACAGGGTTGCGCAGTTTCCCTGGCCTTATCACTTGATGGCTGATATCTATGCCCGACAGGGGAGGTACGAGGACGCGGTAGCCACCGAGCGAAAATATGTGGCTCTTTCGGGCGATGAGCCGAATGAAATCCAGTCTCTCGAGAAAGCGCGTGCCACCTCTGGCGGAGAGGGATATTGGAGTTGGCAATTGCAAAGGTTGAAGGATGAAGCTCGCCGAAGCGGTAACACCCCCTCGGTCCGACTCGCTATGGTTCACGCGCAACTTGGCGAGAGGGATGCAGCATTCCAATGGCTGGAGCAGGCTTATGGCGACCGCGCTACGCCGTTGATCAACCTCAAGGTGCACCCAGCGTGGGATCCACTCCGCGATGATTCGCGATTTAAGGACCTTTTGCGTCGCCTCAACTTCCCGGAGTAGGCTCTGCCTAATCTCAATATCGAGAGTTCGGCTTCAAGTTTTCTGCCTTCAATTTTGCGAGACCCATTTCGGCGAAAGCTGTCGATCATTTCGTTTCATGGCCACTCCTTCATGTGCGGGACAGAAATAGCGGTTTACTGCGCGCAGGCGGCCGGGTTTCCCACTTCGGATTCGGCGGCCTGCTGCTTGAGGGCCTCGGCGTCGGCGTCCAGGAGAAAACCGCCGCGATGTAGTGCGTTAGCCTGGTGGACGACGCGCTCGACGTAATCGCCATGGTTCGCGAACCGCGGTGACCCGTCGGCCAGAGGAACGCATTGCAGATCGAACCAGGCCCCGACGAGCCCGGGTAAACCCGGAAGGATCTCGAAATCCAGCAAACTGGCGATAAACCACGCGCGGCCGACTTCCACGTCGGGGAACCGGATGCCGCCCAAGGCGTTCAATTTGGCGTCGCGGGCGATGCCGGTCTCGAATGCAGTAGACCGGATCGATGGCGCCCGGCGGGGCCGCCGCGAGCAACACGCTAGGCGGCGGCGGCGTTCCGGCACGCACCCATTGGTCGCCGGCGAGGAGCATCGCCCGCACCACGCCGCTGAAGTCCAGGGGATTGAGGGGCGGGTCGAGCGGGAAGTGGGGTGCACCGGCGATCTCGTACAGGCGATAGTTGTCGGGATCGGCGTTGGGGCCGACCACCGACCGGCGGAGCTGGGTGGCGGCGGATATCAGCAGGTCGCCCTCGGACTCGACCCAGAGCACCTTGCCGATGCCGGTAAGGGGCGTGAACTCTTCCGGAAGGATTTCCAGAATCTCCGGAGGTGCCGCTGGGAATTGCCAGAGGTTACGGTCGAGCAGCGTAAAGTCGAGCAGGCCCTGCCCGCCCCGATGAAACACCACCTGCCATGCGTCCGCCGACGCCGAAATGCCGTAGCCGGCCTTGCGTTCGATCGCGCCCAGGGCCAACTCGGCGAAGGGGTCGCTTGTGAGTGCCTGGACAAATTGGACGAGGATATCGAAATCCCACACCCGATCGGGGCCGAGGTCCCCCACCGGTTGGCCGGCCAGAACGAGGTCGGTCGCCTCCGGATCCAAAATGCTGAGGCCGTCGGTTGCGTAGCCGACCGTCGCATAGCTGAACCCGTGACCGAAGACGAAGGCGCGACCGAGAACACCATCGCGCCCCAACGGCCCGAAGAAGAAGTGGGGCGGCTCGATGAGAACCGTTCCGTTGCCGAGCGCGGGGTCGGCAGGGGCGACGATCTCGAACGCCATCCGATAATCGCCCAAGGCGGTGGTTCCGACAAAGCGCCCCGTGTAGCGGATGTACTCGACGGCACCGAATGTCCCAAAAGACTCCGAGGCGGTCTCAATAAAGGTGGCGGCGGGGGCTGGCATCGGGGCCAAGAACGCGAGGACCACCATCGTCAACGAGATCAACAACGGCAGACATTTGTCTTTCCGGTTTCGATGGCTATACATGGCTCTGTCCTCCACTTTCACTGTCTCTGGAGTCATCGATTTTCTGGAGTAACTATTTGAATTGTTCATGATTTCCTCTTGTTGTTTTGGCCTTCTTTGAATCCTCCGTTTTGAGAAATCAGTTCCGGCCGTTCACTTTTGTACAGACCAAAATTTTGCGGAGGGTTACGCGGGAAGTCTGGAAAGCGTTGAATCGTTCAACCGTTGAAGCGTTGAAACGTTGAAGCATTGAAGCGGTGAAGCGGGCAGACCCGCTTTCGCCAACCAGCGTTCGCCTAAAGCTACGGCCGGTCGAGAGGCTTCGGCGTGACAGGTTGTCCGGATGTGGCGGATCGGTTCTTTGACAGAAGCAAACGACGCGAAGGTGTTCGGGAATCAGGTCAGGTCGGACCCTGAATTGAAAAACCCATTGAGACTAGCTTGTAACGTTGCGCCGTTTTAACTCGTCGAAAAGCTGTCCCATTCAGTCCTGCTTTTCCTCACAGAGTTTTTGGAAAGCGGGATCGGTGCGCAAAGGGTCAAAGAACGGGTCGAGCCTAAGCAGGGCTGGCGTAATGGGTGCTGGGCTGTACATCACGCTAGTATAATGTGCTTGTAGCAACTGGGTGAGACTTGAGATCGCGCTGCCATTCTCACCAAGCATTATTTCTATGAACGCCAGGAGTTCCGCGAACCGTACCTCGGACGCCGGATCCTTAGCACTCGTCAAAAGGGCCTTTGCATGCGCGTACCCCGATAGAGCCGAGTCCTTATCGCCGAGCACGGCATTAGTCGCAGACATGAGTACTGCAAAATGAGGATTACTTGGTTGACCTTTACAGAGCGGCTCCGTGGCTTTGCGCGCCTGTTCAGCGTTAACCTGTGCACCGGCGGTATCGCCGGCTGCGCGCTGGTGCATCGCCAGGAAGACCTGAGTACGGGGCTTTTCGAATTCCACACTAAAGTGGTATTGAGCCAGTCGGATTTCCAGCAATCGAATGGCCTCGGCATAATTCCGTTCAAGCCTCAACTGATTGATCTTGATCACGAAGGTACGCTGATGCGGAGTCTGTACGTCTATCTCGGTTAACAATTTAGCGGCTTCTTGCAGGTTGCCCTGGGCCTGATAAATGGTGGCTTTTGCCGCCATCACATCCGGATCATTTGGTGTAATGTCCAGCGCCCGATCATAAAGTCTTAGCGCAGCCGGGAATTGTCGGAGCATCGCGTAAGTCGATGCCGCGTTCGTGAGTAACTCCAGATTACGTGGGTCCAGGGCGAGGGCTCGCTCGAAGTAGGCAATGCTTTCATCCCAGTGGCCCTCGCGTTGGGCAACCAAGCCGAGGGCCCCTGGCACTTCGCTGTTGCCTGGTAACGTTTTGCTGACGCGGCCGAACGTGGTTTTGGCAGCCCCATAATCACGCAGCACCCAGTATTGGTAATGACCCAGGGCGAGCAGGGTTTCAGGCGAGTTCGGTTCGAGTTTCTGCGCATTCTCCAAAGCACGTTTCGCTGTGTCGCGCCGAGCGGCGAGAGCAGTGTCGGTGCCGTAAAAGTAGAGTTGCGCGTTCGCGCGAGAAAGCCTGGCCCAAGCAAGGGCAAAATGGGGGTCAACCTGGATCGCTCGCTCAAAAAAACCACTGGCTTTCCCTAGAAGTTCGTTTGGCGGGGAGAAGAAGCTGCGTGCTGCAAAAGCGAGGCCGCGCAGATAGGCATCGTAAGCCTCCGGATTGTTTGTTGGCTTAACTGCCAACGCTTGCTCCTCGCGCCTGGTTAGCCTAGCCCGCAACGAGTCGGCTATTCCTTTGGCGATCTCACTCTCGACGCCCAAGATGTCAGTCAACTTCCGGTCGTAGGTCTCTGCCCAGAGATGGGAATCGGTTTGCGCGTTAATTAACTGAACGTTGACCCGCACCTGGTCGGCCGTTTTTTGCACGCTACCCTCAAGAATATTCGCTACGCCAAGCTGCTTCGCGATCTGGGCGAGATTGCGAGGTTTGCTCTGATAGCGCTGTGTGGAAGTGCGCGAAATCACTCTCAAATCCGCGATGCCGGCCAACCGTGTCAGGATCTCCTCTTGAATGCCTTCCGCGAAATAGGCGTTATCTGGTTCTTTACTCAGATTTTCAAACGGCAAGACAGCGATGCCAGTCGCTGGAGCACGCTGGATTAGTTCACTTTTCCAAAGATTCCAGCCAACGGCTGCTGCCAACGCAAGCGACAATGCGATCACGGCCGCAACAGCTGGTTGCCGTCGCACCCATTTCTTCCCTCGAGTGAAAACTCCACTGTGGCGCGCCCGAATCGGTTCGTGCTTCAGCCATCGATCGAGGTCTTCGGCCAGCGCGAAAGCGGACGGGTAGCGGCGCTTTGGATCTTTCTCAAGGCATTTCAGACAGATCGTGGATAGATCGCGATCCACCTTCGGATTTAAGAGACGCGGTTGCCGAGGCTCGATATCCAGGAGGAGCCGAATGGTTTCGTAGGTTGTGCCACCCGCAAAAGGCGGATGACCAGTGAGCAATTGGTAAAGCACTGCGCCAATCCATAAATATCTGTGGCGCTGCTGACGCCCGCGTTGTTTCCCACAGCTTGCTCGGGAGCCATGTAACTGGGCGTGCCCAAGACCTCCGCCGTGCGGGTGACATCACTTTCCGTCTCAACTAATCTCGCCAGGCCGAAATCCGTAAGGTGCGGCTCGCCCTTCTCATCAAGCAAAATGTTCCCCGGCTTGATGTCGCGATGAAGAATCCCGTGTTCATGCGCATGATGGACTGCCCGCGCCAGCTTCGCGATGAGTTCAGCTGCCCGCCGAATTGCCATGGGTTCGGGTCTGATGACTTCATCGAGTTGGCGGCCTTCCACTAGATTCATGCTGAAATAGCAGCAACCATCCGCCTCGCCGACCTCGTGAATCGGGACAATGCACGGATGGTCTAGTTTAGCGGCCGCTTCGGCTTCCAGACGGAAGCGCTTGAGGTGCGCTTTCTTGGCCCACTGGCCAAGTCCAATGACTTTTAAAGCAACCGCGCGGTTAAGACTTTTTTGTCGCGCCCGGTAAACTACACCCTGACCGCCCCGTCCAATCTCCTCCAGTAGTTCGTAATCATCGAATCCAATCTCCATGGGCAGTTCGCTCCATTCCAAAGCTCCCTCATCCTCCGCATGCCGGAGCGATCCAAGAACCGTTTTGAAAAGGCACAGGCTGCAAAGCCCCTCCGGTGCGTCCGCGAAGAGATTGCTCCCGCAATTTCCGCAGACCCTGGCGACATTTTTCGAAGCGGATCTGATCGGATTAATCATCTATCCATGTACAGTCCGAAATTTTCCGTTAAGTTACGCCTGTAATACGCTTATAAAATGCCGGACTTCGTCTTCCACGTCCTCCGGCACCGCCACGGTGTGCGCGATCTCCTCGCGCACGAGGAACCGATATCGTCTACGCAAACGATGGAGCGCCTGTTTGACCGCGTTTTCGTTCATGCTCAATGCCCGAGCAATTTCCGCATGCGACGGCGCGCCCGTGTCCTCCGTCAGCAACTGTTTCAGCTGGTCGAACAACGATTGTCTGCCTGCGGCCCGATATTCGTCTCCGAGCCGCGCAAGCACCTGTTCAAGAAGACTAAGCGCCCAGCGGCGTTCGTAAATTCGCTCGGCGCTTAAGCTGTCTGTCGGCTCAAGATCGGCGCGTTCGCGCGCAAGCAATTCTTCCAGCGGGACCAACGGCTGACCCCCACCACGTTTGATTGCCTTCGCGCGACGATTCGCTTTCGATAGGAAATTCTTGAGCGACGCCAAAAAGAACGAACGCAACCGCCCCTTTTCTTGGCGGACTGCACTGAGATCTCGTCTCTCGAGCAGCATTACAAAAAAATCCTGGGTCAGGTCTTGCGCCGCCTCTGGACTGTAACCCTGGCGGCGGACGAATCCGTAGAGTGGCCACCAGTAAATGCGACAAAGCTTTTCAAGCGCCTCTTGTGCCGCAAGCGATTCGCCTTGCGCGGCCAGCACCACGCTCCAGTGCGTAGTGGTAAATGCCGCCGCGCTTCCCTTGGAGCGGGACGCATACCCGCCAATCCCAGTCAGCGACGTCGCCTGATCATCAGCAGGCATGCTACGATCCAAGTAAAAAGTCGCAGCGAAAGCAAGCCTGCATTCTCTTGCTGGGACGCCGCTGCCGCAAATTCTTCGTGTCCTTCGTGAGCTATCCGTGAAAGTTATTCTTTCGAAGAATTTTGCCCCGCGCTGCAAAAAACTGAAAATTCTAGAGGCAACCGCGGATTATCCACAGCAGCTCCGCCGCAACCGAAAACCGAGAACACCATCGCGCCCCGCAGGCCCGAAGAGGAAATGGGGCGGCTCGATGAGAACCGTTCCGTTGCCGAGCCGGGGGTCGGCGGGGGCCACGATCTCGAACGCCATCCGATAATCACCCCGGGGCGGTGATTCCGACAAAGCGTCCCGTGTGGCGGATGTACCTCGAGGTTCCTTTCAGATTGAGGTTGAGGTTAATTGTTTTCATGAGACGACAGATCGCGTCGGCACCCCGCTAGTTCTGTGGTGGACGGCGGCAGTTCAGCTCAGCATCCACCAGCTCGGCAGCTCGCAGGCCGATGACTCGGTGCACCGTCCGAGTGGGGTGGACGAGGTCCCAGTGGAAATATTCGTCCGGATTCGGAACAACAGTGTCGCCAGCATTCGGTTCGGGTAGGCCTATGCCGCAGTCAGGACAGGCAGGATCCGTCACGTTCGTCAGTCCGAAGTCCGCGGGGGAAGCGATGATCTCTCTTGCAACCTCATCGGCATCCAAGAACATCACGCTGATTCGGAGCTCGTCATCGAGTGCTGCCACGTTCGCTCGGAGAAGAGCACTGAACTCCGCCTGCCAGGCCTCAGCGTCGGCTGTCAGGCCATAAATCCTGAAGAACGGAATATCCGCAAATCCACCCGAGTTCGGCACCAGGAAGAGCTCACCACCGACCGTCGCGAGCGACCTGATGTCGTTTGCGATGTTCTGGGCCGCTCGCTCCGGGGTCCAGAACGTTTCGTCCGGCGGCTCGAGAAGGGCCTGTGCGATCATATCGTTGGCTCCGCCGCGAATGACCACCAGGGCTCGGGGATCCAGTGTGTTATTGGCCGAGATGAATGCCCCCACTTGCTCTGATATGTTGGCTACGAACGGGAAGAGCGTGGCGAACCCCGGACCAGTCTCCGCACCGCCAATCGCATAGTTCTTCCCGCCGGTCGCGCTTGCTGTCGGCCGCTCGACGAGGAGCACATCTGCGAGCACGTCGATCCAGATCTCGCCGTTCGAAAATCGACCTTCGTAGTACAGAGGCGGCGGCACGGCCCCAATATCAAACGCAAAAAAGTTCCCTTGGTCCGAAAGGCTGTCACCGAACACGACGATCTCAGAAATCCCCCGGTCTCCACGATGAGCACAAGGGTGCAGGTCTTGCCCTGTTCCAGCGCTTGGAAACACCAACAACACGCCGGCAATTGCGAGCGCACAAAAACTTGTGCGCAGATGTGATAGAATAGGATTAAAACAATTAGACGTTTTCATAATTTTTCCTTTTCTTGGTTTGGCCTTCTTTGACTCCTGGTTTTGAGAAATCAGTTCCGGCCGTTCACTTGTGTACAGACCGAAATCTCGCGACAGGTCACGCTTCGCCGCGTAAAAATCGTTAAAGCGTTAAAACGTTAAAATGGGGAGACCCGCCTTCGCTCCGCTTCGGCGCGGCATGCACGAAAAACACGAAGGAGAGCCAGGAATCTCTACCCCGAAAGCCTTCGGGTTTTGCGTCGTTGAGATAAGCGCTAAGCCGGTACTAATTCGATTTTGACTTTTCGCCCGAGAGAACGTGCGGCGCGGTTTAGTGTGGCCAAAGTGACCGATGTGTTTGCCGGATCGAGCAACCTGTGAACAGCCGCGCGGGAAGTCCGCATCTGCGCGGCCATTGCGCTCTTCGTCAGCTTATTCTGCTTCATTAGATCGCGTACCTTGAGTGCAACCGCTCGCTTAAGCGCCGCGGCTTGAACCTCCTCAAGCAATCCATCTTCCTTGAGGAACTCCTCAAAACTGCTGCCGCGATGTTTGTTCTTACTTTTTGCTGCTTTTGATGTAGGCATTTTTGCGCTGCAGAGCCAAAGCTCTGTCTTCCTGCGGGGTTTTCCTCGTCTTCTTAATGAATCCGCGCAGGAGGACGATTTCGCCTTCGTGCACGAAAAATAATGTTCGCGCGATCCGTGTCGGCAGCTTGCTGCGAACTTCCCAGATGCCGGATCTCAAGTGATCGACAAGCGGCATGCCAAGCGGCCAGCGGAATTGCACAGTCATAATATCCTCACCAATTATCTTTCGTTCGTTTTTCGGCAAATCTTTCAACCATTCGCGCACCGGCTCCCGCCCGGTTTCTGTCCGAAAGAAAACGGCGGGCAAGGGTCGCGGCACTGCATAACTGTATCATTTCTGATACGACTGCAAAGCAAAATTTGGGCCCGCAATCATCTGTGATTCGTGGGCAAGGAACAGTGTGTGTTTCCTTCGTCGCGTTCTGCAAGAAAAGAATGTTTCTGCAGGCTGCCGAAACCAACACGCGAGCCGCGTATGCTCCCCAGTCATCCGTGCTATCACCGAAATCCGTGGTTAATTTTCGTTCGGCGAGAGAGGCGGCGATCTTTGCGCATTATAGCGGTACGGAAAGAACTACCCCGCCCTCGCGATATTGCGCGGCGAAGCCACACCCGAGAAAAACTGTCATGCGAGCAGAGTGGTCATTCTGCTCGCATGCTCAAGCGCGAAGGGTCGCAATCTTAGAAGATGCGGCGGTGCGGTAGATCGGCTCTGCCCCTGGGGTGGCCGGTGCAAAGGTCGGCATTCGGCGGCGGAATCACCGAACCGAGGAATTGCGGCTGCCTCCGCGCGTTTAGCTCCTGCTCCAAATCGAAGCCGAAGCCAATCAGTTGTGGTTCATGCAGGAAGGCGCTGTACATCAGCATGCCAACCGGCCTGCTATTATCGCGAATGCCTACGGGAAGGGACAGGTTCGGATAACCGGCCACGCACGGCCCGGACATGTTGGTCAGGTGTGGCGCTACAATCGCATCGAGATTATCAGCGGCTAGTGCGTCATCAATTCCGGAGCGCGCTGTATTCCGAGCATGGGTTCGCGCGGCCACGTAAATCGGATCGTCGGGATAACCGGGGAACTGTTCCGATGCCTCAAAGATCTCCTGACCATAGTAAACCAGTTCCTGCTCGCAATGCGCTTCGTTGAAAGCGATCAGATCAGCCAATGTTCGCAAGTCTGTATGCGTAAGCGTGGCGAGGTACTCCGCGATTTGCGCTCTGATTTCATACAGCAGCGCCGTGCTCTCGTCGTTCTTGTAGGCGAACACGTCACCTGTATCGGTGTCCACAATGGTTGCACCGAGACTTTCCATCACCTCCAGCGCGTGCTCGGCAAACGCAACCGTCTCTTCGTCACCCGGAATGCCGCTGCCAAAGTAGGCGTAATCGAAAAAGCGAACGTCGCGTCCGATCCGGGCGCCCTCGAGTGAACCGCGCTGGAGAAACTGGGTATAATTATCGGGAAGCGGATGCCCAATCACTTCGCCAAAGGGCGACTGCAAAGCGCCGAGCAGGATTGCGACGTCTGTAACGCTGCGCGCCATCGGCCCGGCTGTATCTTGCTCATTGGCGATTGGAATAATCCCATCTTGCGAAACAAGACCGAGCGTTGGCTTCAAACCAACGATGTTCTCAACCGCGGACGGTCCCGTGATTGACCCGTCGGTCTCGCTCCCAATCGCCGCAGCGCACAGATTCGCGGCAACGCCGTTACCCGAACCAGAACTGGATCCCCACGACGTATAGCTCAAGTCGTACGGGTTGACTGTGTTTCCGCCCCGCGCGCTCCAGCCGACAGCGGGAGACGTGGGGAATGGAAGCTTCAACACTTGTGTAAAGCCACGGGCGTCTGCCCATTCTCCCAGGTTGGCTTTGCCAAGAATCACGGCGCCGGCAGCGCGTAACCGCTGAATGATCACCGCGTCAGCCAGCACACGGCTGTTGACCAACGCCAGCGAGCCTGCCGTCGTCTGCATATTGTCGGCAGTCGCGATGTTGTCCTTGACCAAAATAGGAATCCCATGGAGCGGACCACGAACCATTCCCCTGCGACGCTCGATATCGAGATGCTGCGCGATGGATACGGCATTGGGATTGGTTTCGATGACCGAATGAAGCAACGGGTTCAACGAGGCGATACGTCTGAGATAACCCTTCACCAACTCCTTGCTGGTGAGCTCACCGGAAGCCATCAGGGCTTGTAACTGAGGAATCGTGGCTTCAATAAAGGGTTCATCTGCCAACACCGAAGGCGGGCGTAGAAGTGAAGCCAATCCTCCGCTTAGCAGCGCCGCGCTTCCGAGAGCGGTTGTGCCGACAAATTTTCGGCGGGTCATGCTGTGGTCGGGGTCGGGACAGTCCGAGCGTTGCTTATTCATATTATGGATTGTTTGGTTGTTCATTAATGTACAGACCGAAATCTCGCGACGTTCCGGCCGTTCACTTGTGTACAGACCGAAATCTCGCGACAGGTCACGCTTCGCCGCGTTAAAATCGTTAAAGCTTAAAACGTTAAAATGGGGAGACCCGCCTTCGCTCCGCTTCGGCGCGCCATGCACGAAAAACACGAAGGAGAGCCAGGAATCTCTACCCCGAAAGCCTTCGCGTTTCGCGTCGTTGAGATAAGCGCTAAGCCGGTACTAATTCGATTTTGACTTTTCGCCCGAGAGAACGTGCGGCGCGGTTTAGTGTGGCCAAGTGACCGATGTGTTTGCCGGATCGAGCAACCTGTGAACAGCCGCGCGGGAAGTCCGCATCTGCGCGGCCATTGCGCTCTTCGTCAGCTTATTCTGCTTCATTAGATCGCGTAACTTGAGTGCAACCGCTCGCTTGAGCGCCGCGGCTTGAACCTCCTCAAGCAATCCATCTTGCTTGAGGAACTTCTCAAAGCTGCTGCCGCGATGTTTGTTCTTACTTTTTGCTGCTTTTGATGTAGGCATTTTTGCGCTGCAGAGCCAAAGCTCTGTCTTCCTGCGGGGTTTTTCTCGTCTTCTTAATGAATCCGTGCAGGAGGACGATTTCGCCTTCGTGCACGAAAAATAATGTTCGCGCGATCCATGTCGGCAGCTTGCTGCGAACTTCCCAGATGCCGGATCTCAAGTGATCGACAAGCGGCATGCCAAGCGGCCAGCGGAATTGCACAGTCACAATATCCTAGCCAATTATCTTTCGTTCGTTTTTCGGCAAAATCTTTCAACCATTCGCACACTGGCTCTCACCCGGTTTCTGTCGGAAAGAAAACGGCGGGCAAGGGTCGCGGCACTGCATAGGTGTATCATTTCTGATACGACTGCAAAGCAAAATTTGGGCCCGCAATCATCTGTGATTTGTGGGCAAGGAACAGTGTCTGTTTCCTTCGTTGCCTTCTGCAAGAAAAGAATGTTTCGGCAGGCTGCCGAAACCAACACGCGAGCCGCGTATGCTCCCCAGTCATCCGTGCTATCAGCGAAATCCGTGGTTAATTTTCTTTCGGCGCGAGGGAGGCGGCGATCTTTTCAAATTTTAGCGGTACGGAAAGAACTACCCCGCCCTCGCGATATTTCGCGGCGAAGCCACACCCGAGAAAAACTGTCATGCGAGCAGAGTGGTCATTCTGCTCGCATGCTCCAGCGCGAAGGGTCGCAATCTTAGAAGATGCCGCGGTGCGGTAGATCGGCTCTGCCCCTGGGGTGGCCGGTGCAAAGGTCGGCATTCGGCGGCGGAATCACCGAACCGAGGAATTGCGGCTGCCTCCGCGCGTTTAGCTCCTGCTCCAAATCGAAGCCGAAGCCAATCAATTGTGGTTCATGCAGGAAGGCGCTGTACATCAGCATGCCAACCGGCCTGCTATTATCGCGAATGCCTACGGGAAGCGACAGGTTCGGATAACCCGCCACAGCCGGCCCGGCCGAGTTGGTCAGGTGTGGCGCTACAATCGCATCGAGATTATCGGCGGCGAGTGCGTCATCAATCCCGGAGCGCGCTGTATTCCGAGCATGGGTTCGCGCGGCCACGTAAATCGGATCGTCGGGATAACCGGGGAACTGTTCCGATGCCTCAAAGATCTCCTGACCATAGTAAACCAGTTCCTGCTCGCAATGCGCTTCGTTGAAAGCGATCAGATCAGCCAATGTTCGCAAGTCTGTATGCGTAAGCGTGGCGAGGTACTCCGCGATTTGCGCTCTGATTTCATACAGCAGCGCCGTGCTCTCGTCGTTCTTGTAGGCGAACACGTCACCTGTATCGGTGTCCACAATGGTTGCGCCGAGACTTTCCATCACCTCCAGCGCGTGCTCGGCAAACGCAACCGTCTCTTCGTCACCCGGAATGCCGCTGCCAAAGTAGGCGTAATCGAAAAAGCGAACGTCGCGTCCGATCCGGGCGCCCTCGAGTGAACCGCGCTGGAGAAACTGGGTATAGTTATCGGGCAGCGGATGCCCGATCACTTCGCCAAAGGGCGACTGCAAAGCGCCGAGCAGGATCGCGACGTCTGTGACGCTGCGCGCCATTGGCCCCGCTGTGTCTTGCTCATGGGCGATTGGAACAATCCCATCTTGCGAAACAAGACCGAGCGTTGGCTTCAAACCAACGATGTTCTCGACCGCGGACGGTCCCGTGATTGACCCGTCGGTCTCGCTCCCAATCGCCGCAGCGCACAGATTCGCGGCAACGCCATTACCCGAACCAGAACTGGATCCCCACGACGTATAGCTCAAGTCGTACGGGTTGACTGTGTTTCCGCCCCGCGCGCTCCAGCCGACAGCGGGAGACGTGGGGAATGGAAGCTTCAACACTTGTGTAAAGCCACGGGCGTCTGCCCATTCTCCCAGGTTGGCTTTGCCAAGAATCACGGCGCCGGCAGCGCGTAACCGCTGAATGATTACCGCGTCAGCCAGCACACGGCTGTTGACCAACGCCAGCGAGCCTGCCGTCGTCTGCATATTGTCGGCAGTCGCGATGTTGTCCTTGACCAAAATAGGAATCCCATGGAGCGGACCACGAACCATTCCCCTGCGACGCTCGATATCGAGATGCTGCGCGATGGATACGGCATTGGGATTGGTTTCGATGACCGAATGAAGCAACGGGTTTAACGAGGCGATACGTCTGAGATAACCCTTCACCAACTTCTTGCTGGTCAGCTCACCAGAAGCCATCAGGGCTTGTAACTGAGGAATCGTGGCTTCAATAAAGGGTTCATCTGCCAACACCGAAGCCGGGCGCAGTAGTGAAGCCAATCCTCCGCTTAGCAGCGCCGCACTGCTGAGAGCGGTTGTGCCGACAAATTTTCGGCGGGTCATGCTGTGGTCGGGGTCGGGACAGTCCGAGCGTTGCTTATTCATGTTATGGATTGTTTGGTTGTTCATTAATGTACAGACCGAAATCTCGCGACAGGTCACACGGAAGGGTGGCTTCGCCGCGTAAAAATCGTTGAATCGTTGAAGCGGGGGAAGCAGGCCGGATTACCCGCCTTCGCTGTAGCGCTCCGGCGTGGAGACCCTGATGTCACAGATAAGGAGCATACGAAGGTAGGTTGACGGATGCCGCACTGAGAGGATAGGATTTGGCTAATGAGCGTTGAGGAATTAAAGAAGACCGTCGCGACGCTTTCGCCGCAGGAGCAGAACGAGCTCACTGCGTTTCTTTTTCACCTCCGGCACCGCGGCGATGCTGCATATCAGGAGGCTTTGGCGGCCCGGATGGGCGATAAAGACCCATCGCATTGGTTAACGCCAGAAGAGTTCGAGAAGCGCTTGGACGCCAAATAAGCGCAGGTGGAGCCCTATCAAGTTTATCTAAATATCGATCTGCTCGAAGCGGTGCCGAAAAGTGGCCGTCAAAGGCAACAGATCATGAAGTTCATCTACAGCTTGCGGGAGCGGCCGCGGACTAAGGGCGACTACAGCGATAAAGATGCCTCGCTCCAAATTCGGCAGATCAAAATTATCGGCGACTACGCGATCACGTACTGGCTGGATGATGCGGTGCAGAGCGTGATGGTGGTCGATGTACGTCCGGCTGATAGATAAAAACCGCGGATTGCCTGGAGCGGCTTCGCCGCAACCCAAAAAGATTCAGCCCGCGAATCACGCGAATAACGCTAATATAGAGAGTCAAGGAGCGGCGGTTTCACAAACGCCGAGATTAGGATCGTTTGGACACGTGGTTTTTCCGCTTCAACGCTTCAACCCTTTAACGAGTCACGTGGCTATCCTTTGGCGCGAGGGAGGCGACAATGTTCTCAAAACGCGGGTCGCCGCGCAAGGATCCCAGAAGGGCAGCCTTTGAGTTGGCCGTAATTGCCAAGTTTCTATTGTTCTTTCCGCGGGACCGGCTGCTTCACTTCTTCGAGGATTTTTTCAAAACGTGGGTCACCGCGCAATGGATCCCAAAACGGCAGCAGCTTCAGTTGTCCATAGCTCAATGGGCCCGCGCGGCGAATCGCAAGGGCAAGCTGTTCACAGGCGAGATCTTTCTCGCCCACCCACGCGGCGATCACCGCCAAATACTTGCGCATTTCGATGCCATCGAACGCATCTTTTTCCACAGGAATAAGCTCAACCGCGCGCCGCCCTTCGCGGAGCGCTTCTTCTTTCCGCCCAAGCCCGGCATCGATCAAACCAAGCGCGCACAGTGCCGGGCCGTAAGTTGGTTGAGCTTGAACGATTTTCTCCTGCTCGGCGCGTGCAGCGGTAAAAGCCGCCCGCGCTTTTGCATCGTCTCCCGTCATGCGCGCAATAACGCCTTCTACGCATGAACGATTTAAGGGAACATCAAGCCAGCTCATTGGATTCTCGCCTAAGGCGATCAAGGCCTCCTTTGCAGCAGCTGCGTCGCGTTCGGCCAGGGCGCATTCAAGCCAAAGGCTAGCGTTACGCTTTACGGCGTTAGGATTCGTGACCCGAATTGAATCGATTGTTCGATGCAAGGGTCGGGTATCGGCTTTCGAATCATAGTCCCCGCGGGCAAGCAGTAGTTGCAGGTTTACTTTGGCAAGAGCATCATTGGACGCGAAAGCCGACTCGTGATTCAGCACCACCTGTTTTGCTTCCGCATAGCGCCGAGCTAACCCATAATTCACTGCGACATCCAATACGAATTCAGGATCGCGCGGATTCAGCTTCAGTGCGCGCTCATGATTTCTTGTGGATTCTTCCCAATGCCCCTGACGGAACTGAATAAGACCCATCATCTGGAATATCCGCGCATCATTAGATAATGTCTGCCGGGCAAGTTCCAGTTCAGCCAAAGCACCGTCGCAATCTAGGTACCCCCAATAAAGATTTTGCCCACGCACGAGATGCGTTTCCCCAGCATCCGGACGGAGGCGAGACGCTGTTTGAAGGGCTGCTTCCGCTAAGGCCAGGCGCGCCGATGTATGGTCATAAGTATTGAAATAAAGCATGATTTGGGCCTCAAAGAGTTGGCAATACGCATCGAAAAACGACGGATCACGTGCGACAGCCTGGGTGAGCAAATCGGCTGCCTCCAGGAAATTCGATTTTTCAACGTCGAAAGCGCCCCAAGCAGACTGAACATTTTTTTTGCCGCGTGTATATAGATCGAACGCACTGATGTCGCTTGTCGGCGGACGCTCGATCGCGCTCGCTTCACGTGGCGAAAGCCTGGCCTGCAACTGATCGGCAATGGTCTTCGCGATCTCGCTCTGAATAGCGAACACGTTGGCCAGATCGCGATCATAGGTCTGCCCCCAAATATGCCGGTCGCTACGGGCATCGATTAACTGCACGTTGATCCGCACGCGCTTTCCAGAGCGCTGAACGCTGCCCTCCACCACATGCGCCACACCAAGTTGCCGGCCGATCTCGCGCAGGTTGCGCGCCATCCCGCTCTTGTATGGCATCACACTCGTGCGGCTGATTACTTTCAGATCGGCAACTCTCGCGAGGTCCGTGAGAATTTCATCCTGCACGCCATCGGCGAAATAGGCGCTCTCTGGTTCCGTGCCCAGATTCCTGAACGGCAGCACTGCAAGGCTTTTCTCGGGGGCCATCGGATTCGATGCTCCTGCGCGCTCTGAGCCAGTTTTCCAAATCATCACGCCCAATGGGACTGCCAGAGCGACCAGCATCGCTGCCATTACGGCAACACTTGGATTTCGTCGCATCCATTTCTTCCCGCGAGTGAAAACTCCAACGCGCCGGGCCCGAATCGGTTCGTGCTTTAGCCATCGATCGAGGTCTTCGGCCAGCGCGAGAGCCGACGGGTAGCGGCGCTTTGGATCTTTCTCAAGGCATTTCAGACAGATCGTGGAAAGATCGCGATCCACCTTCGGATTTAAGAGACGCGGTTGCCGAGGCTCGATATCCAGGAGGAGCCGAATGGTTTCGTAGGTTGTGCCACCCGCAAAAGGCGGATGACCAGTGAGCAATTGGTAAAGCACTGCACCTAATCCATAAATATCTGTGGCGCTGCTTACGGCCGCGTTGTTTCCCACAGCTTGCTCGGGCGCCATGTAACTGGGCGTGCCCAAGACCTCTGCCGTGCGGGTGACGTCACTTTCCGTCTCAACTAATCGCGCTAGGCCGAAATCCGTAAGATGGGGGTCGCCCTTCTCATCAAGCAAAATGTTCCCCGGCTTGATGTCGCGATGAAGAATCCCATGTTCATGCGCATAATGGACTGCGCGCGCCAGCTTGGCGATGAGTTCAGCTGCGCGCCGAAATGCCATGGGTTCGCGTTTGATGACTTCATCGAGTTGGCGGCCTTCCACCAGGCCCATACTGAAGTAGCAGCAACCGTCGCGCTCACCGATCTCATAAATTGGGACCATGCATGGATGGTTGAGACTGGCGGCAGCTTTTGCTTCGAGGCGAAAACGCTCGAGGTGTGCTTTCTTGGCCCACTGGCCGAGTCCGATGACTTTTAAAGCAACGGTGCGGTCGAGACTTTTCTGCCGTGCTCGATAAACGATCCCTTGACCGCCACGGCCAATTTCCTCAAGCAGTTCGTAGTCGTCGAAGTCACTTGGGACGTCTGCGGAGTGCACGGAGCCCGGGGGCCCGGATTCCGTCAGAACGCCAAGACAAGTCTTGAGAAGGCAGACGCTGCAAACGCCATCTAGTGCGCCCGCGAAGAGCCTGCTCCCGCATTTTCCGCAGACCCTGGCAGCACTTTTCGAAGCGGATCTGATCTCATCAATCATCTATTCATGTACAGTCCCAAATTTTCCCATAAGTTACGCCTGTAATACGCTTATGAAATGCCGCAATTCGTCCTCCACATCGTCGGGCGCCGCGACGGTGTTGGCGATCTCCTCGCGCAACAACAGAGCACATCGCCGACGCAGACGGTAAAACGCCTGCTTTACCGCATGTTCGGTCATGCCTAATTCTTGCGCGATCCCCGCCTGCGAGCATCGGTCAGGTTCCTCGCCGAGCACTTGTTTTAACCGCTCGAACAATGCGGGATTGCCTGCGACCCGAGATTCTTCCTCCAGCCGTGCGAGCACTTGTTCCAGCAGTGTTAACGCCCAGCGGCGTTCGTAAATTCGCTCGGCGCTTAAGCTGTCTGCCGGCTCGAGATCGGCGCGTTCGCGCGCAAGCAATTCTTCCAGTGGGACCAACGGCTGACCCCCACCGCGTTTGATTGCCTTGGCGCGACGATGCGCTTTGGCCAGGAAATTCTTGAGCGACGCCAAAAAGAACGAGCGCAACCGCCCCTTCTCACGGCGGACTGCATTCAGGTCTCTTCTCTCGAGCAGCATTGCAAAGAAGCCCTGGGTAAGATCTTGCGCTTCCTCGGGACTGTAACCCTGCCGGCGGACAAATCCGTAGAGTGGCCACCAGTAAGTGCGACAAAGCTTTTCGAGCGCTTGGTCCGCGGCTGGCGATTCACCTTGCGCAGCTAGGACTACGCTCCAATGGGTAGTGGCAAACGCGAGAGCTCCGTTTTGCGCGCTTCCGCCAGTCCCGGTCAGCGACGTTACCTGATCATCAGCAGGCACACTGCGATTTAAGTAAAAAGTCGTGCGAATAGCAAGCCTGCATCGAGACGGATTGTGTCGATCCTGTTCTTTAGAGTTTAATTTGGAACGCGGCCAGCCATCATATCAGTGGCAAATTCTTTTGTATCCTTCGTGCCCTTCGTGGTTAATACGGCTCTCGGAAAACTGTTCCGGCCAGCAGTGGCTCAAAATCCAACCATGAGCACGCCAATCGTCGGACAGCTTTTGGACAAAATCGTAGCCGATCTTGTCGCGATCACTATTCCATCCCGCTGGTTCGGGAACGCCTTGGCGATCAATTCCTCGCTCAAGTGAGATCGGTGTTTTTTGTACGTGCGGCAGCGCATACCAACATGACAACAAGACGCGCCCGGTACGCGCAAGCAACAGCCGACATTTGAACGGGGACGATTGAACGGTTCGGGGGCGCAGATCGTGCCAGCCGCTTTCACGGGTTGTGCCCCCCGAAAATTGCTGCTTCTAACTCTCTACGGACACACTGTGGTACCGCGGCTTAAGACCGTCGAATCACACGTAATAGTGCCAACGTTAACGCCATCGAATCGTGGCGCGGGTCCCGAAACGAAGATCCACATCGAGGCCATTCCCGGTGATGGCGGACGGGTTCGGTGGGATGGAAATGAACGTAAGGACCCCGGCGCCGTCGCCCCGCACCCCGGTGCCATTGTTCCTCACCATCAACCCGCCACGGATGATCGCGGTGCCGTCAAAAGCAAAGTTGAGGCCGACGCCGTTGTTTTCGATAACGAACGAACCAACCCCAGGAGTGGTGACGATTATGCCGTGCCCCGACCTGGATCCCGAGAGGACTATTTGTAATGGCGATGGTGCTCTCAGTGAAGACGTTTAGTAAGGAGTCGCCCAGCAGGATACCGCCCTGACCGTTCGCATCGGCAGTGAACGTGTTCCCCCGAGAGACATCAAACCCAAAGACGGCCAGTTGGCTGTTGCTCCCGGCACCGACTCCGAAACCCCCGTTTCTACTGGCTTCTACTTGCGCGCCGCGGATCTCGATAATCGACGTACCATTGATCTCTGCGCCGCTCTGCGTTCTCATTGGTGCGGATAGCACCCTTGAGGACGGCGCTCGAGTGAGTTGAACACGTCGATACCGGGACCAGCGTTGCGCAGGAGGCCGCAGTCCGTCAGCTCAGCGGTAGAACCCTGATGGACGGCTACGCCTGTGAAACCGTTATCTTGAACAGTCGTGTTGCGCACGCTGAAGGCAGCGCCTTGCGTGCCAAGAATGCTCACCTGGGCCGTTTTGGACTGTGAACCCCTGGATCGTGACGCCGCTGGCGCCGTCAATGGTGACAACGGCGTCGAATTCCGCAAAGGGCCCGCCCCCGCCATCAAGGGTTGCCGCCCCTTGTCCGTCCAGTGTTATTTGATCTGTCTTGATGCTCACCTGCTCGACGCAGGTCCCGGTGACGCGAATGGTGTCGCCCGGGTGGGCCCTAGCCAAGGCTTCCCCGAGGTTCTGTCCGCGATCGCAATTCACCACCCTCATGTTAGAGGCGGCATCGGGCTGAGGGGAGTCACCCGGCGAGGCGGCCACAAAAGCCACTGCGGCGGCTCCCGAAAGCAGGGCGACCGCAATTGTGAGACGGACGAGTGAGAAGGCGCGATTTCCAGTTAAACGACGGAGGGTTTCCATGTTTTGTTTGTTCATAACTTTAATTTCCTTTCATCTCCTTGCGTGGCATTTCACCCGATGTCGATCCGAACACGTAATGTGCGTTCTCCGGTGTCCGAATCGATTTCCTCGGTGTAGTGGAAGTAGAACGGAAGGCCACTCTGCAGGATGGTTCCGCTCGCATTCAGGACCGAGTGCCCTTTCCCTGCCCCTCCTTGGTTGGAGTTGTGGACTACGTCCAGATAGTTGTCGGCGAATCCAATGAGCAGTGAGGGCAGCGCCTGAAGCTCTCCTATCGTGAGGACGCCGTCCTGAGTGGCGGCGGCTAACTCGGCCTCGTCCACGAAGTAGATGGGCACTGCGCCGAGCCCGTAGTACCGCTCTTGGAACGGAAAGGGGTCGGTTTCCGGATCGTACCACCAGAGCTTGCCTTCAACGGTGAGTTCACAGCCCCAAGCGGCGGGCACGTCGAACAGAAGGAGGAGGTTGAAGTCGGTGGGAATGCAGGATGGCTCCCGGATAAAGGCAATTCCTACCATGCCGTCGTCGGTGGGGATGAAGTCCGCGGAGAAGTTGGCATACCAAGGAGGGCCCGGGTGTGGGGGAATAGTCTCGATAACGGGTGGATTCGCCCTGACGACGAGCGCTGGAAAGACGCTGGCCAGGAACACAAACAGACCAATTAAAACGCGGACGTTAAAGAAGGCGTGATTTCCTGTTAAACGACGGAGGGTTTTCATATTTTTTTGGTTCATAAATTTAATTTCCTTTTCTTGTTTTGGCCTTCTCTGGCTCCTCATCGTGAGGGAGTCATTTCCGGCCCTTCACTGAGGTGAAGCGTAAAATCCGGCGCGAGGTTACACGGAAAGTTGTAGAGGCAGCTCTGCCCGTTGCGAAAAGACGAGTTCTCCAAAGTGCAGGCGACACGCCTGCCACTACAGCTGTTACTTCAGCGGGACCGCTCGGCGTCTGCTGAGCGGAGTCGAAAGCAGCGTTGCAGTCTCCATCTCAGTTCGCGTTT
>CAWIJH010000004.1:0-122446 GCA_963836455.1 uncultured Verrucomicrobiae bacterium | reverse complement strand
AATCTTGTTCGCGTATTGATCCGCGAACAATGCTGGTTGTCCGCCTGTGTGTAGGAACAACACAGTTTCATTCTTCTTGAAAAATCCCTTGCGGATCAAGTCAATCATCCCTGCCGCGGCACGTCCCGTATAGACTGGGTCTAACAAGAGACCTTCATACGTTGCAAACAAACGAATCGCTTCCCGCTCTAACTCGGTTAATACGCCATAACCTGCTGAGCAATAGTTGTCATTTGCCAATACTTCATCTGGTTTGAAGTCAACGCGCCTTCCTAGTTTTGCGCCGGTTGATGATGCCACCTCTGAGACATGTTCTTTCAACCACGTTTCCGTTTCATCAATACTAATTCCAAGCACCTTACCTTTATACCCAAACATGCGCTGACCCAGCAGAAGTCCGGCATGCGTTCCGCCAGAAGATGTCGCAAATACGATCCAGTCGGCGTGGCAGTTTTGTTCCACGAGTTCTTTCATCGCGAATGCATAACCCAAGGCCCCCGTTTCGCTCGAACCTCCATACGGAACGAGATAAGGTTTTAATCCTTCTTTGGCAGCGCGATCAAATGTCTCCTGCAGGATTCTGTCCCGGTCCTTACGCTCGGCAACATAGACGACCTGCGCCGCAAACAATTCGTCGAGCAATAGATTTGCAGAGGGGTGTTCCGGTTTTTCGCCCGTTAGGACCAGAATACACTTAAAACCGAATCGAGCCGCTGCCGCTGCAGTCTGACGGCAATGATTGGATTGCAGTGCCCCGCCAGACACCAAGGTCTTCGCTCGTTGGTCACGCGCTTCTGCTACCAGGAATTCCAGTTTACGAGTCTTGTTGCCGCCAAAAGCGAGCCCGGTTTGATCGTCGCGCTTAATCAACAAACGCGGCCCTCCCAAAACGTCAGACAGACGCGGAAGGGTTTCAATCGCCGTTGGCAGATGAGCAAAGTTTAACCGGGAGATATTCATTATTAACCTTGTAGCCGCCTCGCTGTGTCGAGGCGCTCCAGCATTGTTGTCTCTGGCGGCACGGCGACACAGCGCCATGGCTACAACCATGCATATATACGAGATGGTGTTTTAGTCATGCTTAAGCCACGATCCTGTCGCGCATTCCGTAAACAATCATTTTTGTCGATTGTCCAACCTCGTTAGGGGCGTGCCAGGGATTTGATTAAGCTTTTCATAATCCGCAGCGGTGTCGATGTCGACCGCCGCAGCGGGAAAATCGAAGGATATGACATCGTTTCGCCGGGCAAGAATGATTCCTTTGGCTCCGCTATCGCCCGTGAGCTGCAGCAAGTCTCCGAAGCAAGATCGATCAAACAACGCCGGGACCCCAAGAGTCTCAGCGTAAGCAGAAGCGACGATGGGCTTCTTATTTTCCAGGTGCATTTGAATGAGTTGCCTGAGCATGACTGCGTTCACGAATGGCTGATCACACGCCAGTAGAATCGCCGCGTCGAGATCAGGGACAATGCTGGCAGCATGCATTACACCGACAGCGATGGACGAGCCCAACCCGTTCGACCAGTTTGGGTGCTCGATAATCGAAACCGGAAGCCCGGCCAGCACCGGTGTGATTTGTGCCGCACTTGCGCCAACGACGACCACCACCGGAGCGCATCCAGCATCTTTTGCGGCAGTAACAATACGCCTAACGAGTGGTTCGCCTTGAAAAATCGCGAGCTGCTTTGGCTTCCCGAAGCGGATCGAACCACCGGCGGCGAGAACGACCGCGGCCACACTCATCGGACTACTATGCCGCCTCTCCGCTGGCGGTGGTTGCCGTGGTACGAATATTAGCGCCACGTTCTCGCAGAAAACCGCCCACCCGACCGGACAATACAGCCTCAACTTCGGCTACAATCGAGAGCGCTATTTCCTCGGGCGCCTCACTACCGATGTCCAGGCCGGCCGGCGCGAACAAATTGTCGAGGCCACCATTGAAATCGAAGGACACGTGTTCGCTTAGCTGTGCCAAAATTTCGCCATGACGTTTTCTTGGTCCGAGTAATCCAACGTATCGGAGTTTTAGCGGCAGAAGTCGATGGAGCGAAAGAAGATCGCGACCGAAATTGTGATTCATCACGACGGCAGCGGTTTGGGTATCGCTTCGGAAATCTTGCGCGAGTTCGGACGGGTGGCCGAAACGCTCGACCATCCAGCCAAGAGTTGTGGCGAGTTGCGTGACAGGCTCGATTTCCGGCCCGGCTCCGAATAGTAACAAGCGGAGCGGAAGCGCCAGCGTTTCGATGAATACGCCAGCGCGCTCGGTCAGAAGAACCTCAGAGCGCAGAATTTCTGAACCCAGCTTGGTGCCTTCGAAGCATGTGCGGACGCGGCAAACCTCCCGTTCTCTAAGGGCCCGACCGATATGAGTGATGAGGTTGCCGTTTTTTCCGGCCGGAGGAAGCGGCTCGACCAGAATCTTTAGCCGGCCATCGCATCCATATAGCCGTCTCGTGTCGAACGAAAGCAGCAACGGCGAACCATCGCGAATGACGTCGCGTCCCTGGCGGCCAATCTCTTCCTCCAAACAACCGCCACTCAGAACACCAAGCGTACCGCCGTCCGGGTCGACTAATAGCCGAGCGCCCGCTTTTCGGTAAGTAGAACCTTGCGTCTGAACTAATGTGGCCAGGGCCCATGACTGCGCAGGATTTTCTGCGACGCGTTGAATGATCTGTTGCAATGCCTTCATTCGTTAGGCCAAGACTGACGATTTCAGCAGATCCTCGATCTTGATCGGCAGTTCGCGCACACGAACGCCGGTGGCGTGATATGTCGCTGCCGTAATCGCCGCAGCAATACCGGCCAAACCGATTTCACCGATCCCGCGCGCGCCAAGTTGGTTGATTTCCTTGTCAGGGTAATCAAGAAAATGAACCTCTAACTTGGGCACATCGGCGTTCACCGCCATGATGTAGTCGGCCAGATTGCTGTTGATCGGGGCGCCATTTTGGGGGTCGTAAGTGGTATGTTCCAAAAGTGCCATCCCGATACCCATCACGACCGCTCCTTCGATCTGGTTGCGTCCCGCGAGTGGATTGATAATCCGCCCCGCATCGATGACGGTCACCACGCGGTTGACGCGCAACCGGGCAATCTCCGGCTGCCATGTGACCTCGACGAAGTGACATCCGAATGAGTGCGTCGAGAACTTCGGGTTTTTCTCACCGAACGTTGCTTCGGATTTGCCACTGCCTGTCACGAGTCGAAGGTTGGCGCGTCTTAGCAAATCGGCGAAGTGTACGCCACCAGCAGGACCATTCGCCTTCACAAATACCCGGCCGCCTTCGAAGGCAAGTTCTTCAGCTTTGCGCTTCTCGAAGGCCGATCCTGCGGTGGTCGTCGCCACGGTCAGCAGCGCCTCAATTGCCTTGTCAGCGGCGGCAAAGACTGCTGGGATTACCGATCCTGTTGCCATCGAACCGCCCGAAGTCGGACCTTCGGGAAGCGTTGTATCGCCAAGCGCGACTTCGACCTTGTCGAGTGGGACGCCGGCCTTATCTGCACCAAGCTGCGCCAGGATCGTGTAAGTGCCGGTGCCGATGTCTTGGGTGCCGCAGGCGACGCGCGTAGTGCCATCATCCCGCAGCTGTACATTTGCCTCGGCTGGAAATCGCGCCGCGACCCACGCAGCCCCGGCCATTCCCCACCCGAGGATCAATCCGTCGCGTTTCATGGAGCCGATCTCGGAGTTCCGTTTTGACCAGCCGAAGTTTTCCGCTCCAACCTTGAGGCATTCGAGGTAATGGCGCGAGGAAAACGGAATGCCTAACGATTCATCGATCTTTGGTTCATTCAGCACGCGAAGTTGCACAGGATCGATCTTGAGCTGATCGGCCAATTCATTCATCGCCGACTCTGTCGCGTAAAGTCCGGGCACGGCACCGGGACCGCGCATGTCGGACGGTGAGCCGATATTGCGCTTGGCGCGTCCGAATTGTACTCGCAAGTTGGGTACGCTGTATTGGAACGCTGTCGCTTCACCGCAATTCTCGTGGTAGCCGTCGAGTATCGACCTCTCGTAAACATAATCGTGCTGAAGCGAGACGAGTTTGCCTTCGGGCGTGGCGCCGAGCCGCACGCGCTGCTGAGTTCGCGCGCGATGGCCAGCCGACTGGAACGTCATCCTGCGACTCAGCACAAGCTTGACTGGTTTGCCAAGCTGCCGCGCCGCGGCGGCGGCGAGCGGGCAATGTGTCCATGGCCATAACTTGCTGCCGAAACCAGAGCCAACGAACTTGGTGATCACCCGGACGTTCTCTTTCGGCAAACCGAACATTTGCGCGAGTACGTCGCGCATGTTGAAGATTGATTGTGACTCCTCGTAGAGTGTGAGGTTTGGGCCATCCCAAATTGCGGTGGCGGCCTGCAACTCGATCGGGTTATGCGTTTCCGACGGCGTGACAAAGGTTTGGTCGAGCTTGACCGGCGCACTGGCGAAAGCGCCATCGGGATCGCCGCGCTCGCTTTGCAGACGATTCTCCGGTCCGTACGAGGTTTCAACGACTTCCGGATCATTGTCGGCTTTGAGATCCGTCTCGACGTTTGGCCTCTGCTTGTCATAGGTGACCAGGACCGCGTCGGCAGCAGCTTTGGCGGCTTCAAAAGTATCCGCGACAGCGAGCGCTACGTATTGCCCGTAGTAACGAACGACATCGTCCTCTAACGGCGGGCGTCGCTCTATACAAATGCCTTCAATGCCTTTTCCCTTAACCGAACGAAAGATTTTTCCGATATTTCGCACGATGAAAAATCGCCCGCACGCCGGGCATCTTTTCGGCCGCAGCCGTGTCCAGCTTCAACACCCGGCCGTTGGCGATCGTCGCTTCAACCGGGACTCCATGGAGCAAGCCGGGAAAATGGTGATCAGTTGCATACATGGCCAGGCCGCTGACCTTGAGCGGACCGTCAACGCGAGGCTGCGGTTTTCCGATAACCGACGTCTGTGCGCTTTCAGGCATAACTAAGGTTTGACTCGTTAGGCGTTTTGCGTCGCAAGTTTCAAGGCATGTACCAGACAGCGCTTGGCTAGCTCTACCTTGAAGCCATTTTGGCTTTGAGGTTTTGCATCGCGCAGAGCAGCATCCGCGGCCTTTTGGAAAACTGCTGGCGTCGGAGGTTGGTCTGTTAATTCACGCTCGGCCTCTGTCGACCTCCAGGGCTTTGTGCCCACTCCACCAAGTGCGATGCGAGCACGCGTCAGTTTTCCATTTGCAACCGTGACTAGGATCGCGGCGGAGGCGAGAGCGAATTCGTAGGAAGCGCGGTCACGCAATTTTAAATAGAGCGACCGGCTGCCCGGCGCAGGCGGCGGCAACGTGACGTGTGTAATCAAATCGCCCGGCTCCAAAACGGTTTCACGATGCGGCGTGTCCCCAGGGAGAAGATGAAAATCACTGATTGGAACACTGCGTTCGCCTTTTGTCCCGCGGATGTGAATGGTCGCTTCGAGCGCCGCCAGCGCTACGTTCATGTCTGAGGGGTTCGTCGCGATGCAATGTTCGCTGGTACCGAGAATCGCCAAACTTCGGTTAACGCCGGTAATTGCGGCACAACCGCTGCCTGGCTCGCGTTTATTGCAAGGAGTCGCGGTGTCGCGGAAGTACATGCAGCGTGTGCGTTGCAACAGGTTACCGGCTGTGGTCGCCATGTTACGAAGCTGGGCCGACGCGCCACTCAAGATCGCTTCGGAAAGAACCGCGTAGTTTTTGCGAACGACCGGATGATACGCGAGGTCCGAATTGCGGACCATCGCGCCAATCGTTAGGCCGCCGTCCGGTAGATTGTCGATCTTGCCGAGCGGCAGATGATTTACGTCGATGAGCTTTTGCGGCGTCTCGACGTTCAACTTCATCAAATCGATCAGCGTCGTACCGCCGGCGATGAAGCGAATTTCCGCTCCCTGTTGTGCCGTCGTCGTCTTCGCCGCCGCAGAAACGGCTTGAGAATTGTCGGTGGCGCGCGTGAGCTCGAAAGTTTTCATGCCGGTTTCTGCGCTTTGGCGTTTTGCCGCACACTCTGAATCGCGCTCACAATGTTTTGATAGGCGCCACAGCGACAAATGTTGCCGCTCATGAACTCTTTCACTTCGACGTCATCCGGTCCACACGGTTCCTTTAATAACGCCACGGCCGACATAATTTGGCCGGATGTGCAATAACCACATTGATAGGCATCGTGCGCAACGAAGGCAGTCTGCATTGCATGCAAGTTTTCCGGTTGTCCAAGCCCCTCGATCGTTGTGATGTCGTCCCCCTGATACATCGCGGCAAAGCAAAGACATGAATTCACGCGCCGGCCGTTGATATGCACGGTGCACGCGCCGCATTGACCGTGATCGCATCCCTTTTTCGAACCAGTGAGATGAAGATGTTCGCGGAGACAATCCAGAAGCGTTGTGCGCGGATCGATTCGCAAATCGTATTTCTTTCCATTCACACGCAGGCCAACGGGAATTGCGTCCTTAGACTCTGATGAGAGCGATTGCTCTTTCCCTTGACGTTCTCCGAGTGCAGGGCCGATCGGCCCGGCCGAGGCCAATAAGCTGGCCATTCCTAAGCGCGACAGGAAAGTGCGCCGCGTCGATCTGCCGGATTCGCCGCGCCTTTCTTCAAGCTTTTCCTCACCCTCGCTTTGATCGGACATCCAAATCTCCTAGGTAGAATTCGTTTTCAAAACTGGTTTGGTTTTAAACTGCCGAGGATTTTACTCGCGGCATTCCACAAAAAAAACATGGCGAGCCAGGTTGTTTGTCTCCCACCGGGTTCACTTTGCCGATGAAGCCTCCATTGTCGTTAGTAGAAGTCATCTAATAAATGGGTTTCGACCGCCGCGTTACACCACCGTCATCGCGCCGTCCACTGTTAGGCCATGGCCCACGACATAACTTGCCCCTGGACTGCAAAGCCACAGGACCACTGACGCGATTTCCTCCGGTCTGCCGGCGCGTCCAATGGGAACGTTCTTTGCGGCTTCGGAATACACTTGCTCGTCCCCCTTGAAGACATCGTGGCCGATCTGCGTGTCGATCAGGCCCGGATTTACCGCATTCACGCGGATGCCGCGCTTGACGTATTCGAGCGCCGCGGTTCGTGTCAGGCCGATCACGCCATGCTTGGATGCGATGTAGGATGCGATTCCGGGGTTGCCGGTTAATGCGCCGACCGAAGCATTGTTAACTATAGCGCCGCTTCCCTGTCGTTCCATCTGCCGCAGTTCGTGTTTCATGCAACTCCAAACACCACGAAGGTTGATCCCGATGACACGGTCCCACTCGTCGCGGGGGCTGTCGGCGATCAATGCGATCTGAGCCATTACGCCCGCGTTGTTGAAAGCGGCATCGAGTCGGCCGAACTCGGCGACGGTGCGCTCCACCATAGCGGCTACCTGGGCGTCATCGCTCACATCGCAACGAATGCCGATTGCCTTGTGACCAACGGCTGCGAGCTTCTCTGCTGCCGTCTCTACCGCATCTTCTTTGAAGTCGGCGAGCGCGACGGCTGCGCCCGCCTCTGCAAACGCCTGTGCCGTCGCCAATCCCATACCTGCTGCGGCGCCTGTGACGAGTGCCACTTTTCCGCTGTAGTCGAGAGGATTGTTCATCATCCAGTTCCTTCTGACTTAGTACTCGGTTGCGGCGATTCGGATCCGCTAACGGGAAGCGCGAGGTAAGTTGTCATTTCGCTCTAATTGTATCTCGATCGCTCCCGCGATGCTCGACCGCTACCCTCGCGGCTTTACCGGCCATGTGGCTCACTTCCGTCGCTCCATTCAAATCTCACGGTTACACTTCCCGAGCCCACTGCGGTCGCGAGTTCCGAGGCATTATCTAGTCGCCCAAGCTTTGTATAGCTGTACCAGGTCCGAAAGGTTTTGTAGAAGAGCACCAGGCTGTTAGACCGCCAAAGCATAAGATCGCCCGCCTGAATGGTTGCCGGGTTTACATCATTCGCGGGAAAATCGGCAGGCAAATGAGAATACTTCTCGTTACCGTTTAGCTCGCTCATCTCCAAAGTCAGAGGAAGCATCGCTTTGAATTGGGCTGCCGTTGGGTTGTCGTAGAGTGTGGCAGTGAAGATTTTAGGACCGATATGAATGTTCATTTTGTCGGGTCTTGAAGAGGTATCACGGTCGCCATTGTGTTCGCTCGTGAGCGTATCTGCCGCGAACGCACCGCTCCCACTGTAGAGGCGCAAGATCAGCGCAATGAGGATGGGCATGTGGAGGCCACGAGTGAAAGTGGTGTTATTCGTCATTGTTCTTTACGTCTGTTGTTGTGTGCTCGGGGTAACGTTATCGAGAGCAGTCAGAAGAGTTGGTGAGCTCCGCACAGAAATGGATTCGAAGATTCTTCTTCGCTCAGATGACATTTATGAAATGGCTTGCGAGATCAATTCACGCGGCGTGTTGCTTCGAACAGGAACCACGCGCGTCGCTCGGTTTCATCGATCCAAACTTCGATCAAACTCGTGGTAGCAACGTCACGATGCTCATCGCACACGTTGTGTGCTTCGCGAAGCCGCGCGGTCAGCGTCCGGTTGTCGTCAGCTAACTCAGCCAGCATGTCGAGCGGGTCGACGAACTCTGCGTCGTTATCGAGCACTCGCTGAGTGCGAGAAATTTGACCAATCGACCTCAGCGTAAGTCCTCCAATCTTCCGAACTCGTTCCGCGATCGGATCAGTCATTGCGAAAAGTTGGTCGGCGTGTTCGTCCAGTAACAAATGGTAGTCACGAAAATGCGGACCGCTCATGTGCCAGTGGAAATTTTTCGTTTTCATATAGAGTGCGAACACGTCCGCCAGGATGCCGTTCATCGCCGCGGCGATGTCCTTCGTCGCCGAAGGTGTGAGGTCAGTTCGTGTCTCCAGTGGGGCGTCACGCCTGTGAAGAAGTTCTATGGTCTTCGTCGAATTAGATTTTTTCATGGTTTCGTTTGTACTGGTTGATGTTCTGTTGGCGCGATAAAAATAGAGTTTTTCTATTGCGATTTACAGGTGAATCAGGCCACGCCGGGTCGCGCTGGCCACGGCTTCGGTGCGGCTGATGACATTCATCTTGGCGAAGATCGCTTTGACGTGTGATTTCACCGTTCCTTCGCTGATGAATAGCGCCGCGCCGATTTCTTTGTTGCTTTTCCCCTGGGCCATCAGCTTAAGCACGTCCACCTCGCGCGAGCTCAATGTTTCGCCACTAACGCGTTCCGCCAGCTTGGCCGCGAGATGGACTGGGACGCAGGTTTCACCGGCGTTGACCCGACGAATACTGTCCATCAACGCTTCGCGTGGTACGTCCTTGAGCAGATAACCCTTCGCGCCGGCTTGAATTGCGCGGAAGATATCTTCGTCGCCGTCAAAGGTTGTAAGAACAAGAATCCGCGCGTGCTCGTCCTGATCGCGGATTTCTTTGATTGCGCTGACACCATCCAGTTCGGGCATCCGCAAATCGAGCAGGGTCACATCCGGGCGATGCTGCTTCCAAAGATCGACGGCTTCACGACCATTTTTCGCTTCGCCTAGCACGGTCATGTCCGGTTTGCGTTGAATCAACGAAACCAAACCTTCGCGCACCACGGTGTGGTCATCGGCGATGAGAACTCTAATGCGTGATTTTTTACCTGAAGGTTTTGGAGGCGACGCAGCTTTCCTGCCAAGCGCGCCGGTTGTGGTCTTGCGTGCAGGCTTCTTTTTGGGTCTCACGGTCTCGATTCGCCGTTGTAGGGCAGGGTAATGACGAGTTTTGTGCCTTTGCCGCGCGCGCTGGTGATCTTTAGGCTGCCGCCCATTTGCTCGACGCGCTCGCGCATTCCGGCTAGGCCGAAGCCGTCGTGTCGGGCGTTGACTTCGAATCCATCGCCGTCGTCACGAAGTTCCAAGCGAAGTTCTTTTGAATCGGACATCAATCTCGTTTCAAAATTGCGCGCGTGCGCGTACTTGAGTGCATTGGTCAAACCTTCCTGCCCGATGTGCAGCAAATTTTCCTGCCAAACTGGCGGAACATCCCGGAGCTGGCCGTGCAATTCGAACCTCGTGTGAAGCGCGGTCCCGGCGGTTGTATTTTTGACGATTCCCTGTAACGCGTCCCAAAAGTTTCCCGCTTGCAAAGCTTCGGGGCGGAGCGCGTGGACCGACCGGCGCGCTTCGGACAAGCTGCGTCGTGCCAGCTCAGCGGCGCGTTGCAAGTGCTCGTTCGCTTCCTTGCGCCGGGAACAGCCAATAGCGTCCTCAGCCGCCTCCAATTGCACAATTACGCCGGTGAACCCTTGCGCGAGTGTGTCGTGGATGTCGCGCGCCATTCGATTTCGTTCTTCCAGGATCGCTGCCTGACGGCTTTGCTCGGCAAATTCATTTAGTTGAATCGCCAGCATGGCCTGATGCGCGAGCGCCTGTGCCAATTCGATCTCTTCCGGCCGATAGCTTGGCCGCTCACCATGGCGAAGTCCGATAAACCCCCTGACGCGACCGCCCACCAGCGTCGGAATCCTGAGGAATTTCTTCGTTCCTCCGGAATTCAAGTATTTGCGAAGCTCCGGTTCGACATCAGGATCATGTTCCACGTCCTCACAGACCACCGGCACTCCGGAAAAAAACAGGTCACGAAGTCCGCGGTCCTGCTTCCAGGACAAAGGATTTTTGACGAACGGATGCTCCGGATCCGCCTTCGCAAAGTTTGTGCCTTCGGCCCAGGCCCGCAAAACAAGTGAATCATCCGACTCATCCAGCAACCAGAGGATCACACTTTGCGCGGTGAGGAGCCGACCCATTGTGCTAAGCATTTGACCTAAAAACTTATCCGGCGCCGGCGCAGTGGCGAGGACGTCCAAACTGTAGGTGAGTGCTTCCACTTGTCCGCGGGCGAGTTGCTCCGAAGCGCGCAACGCTTCTTCGGCTCGCTTGCGCTGAATGGCGATGCTGGCCAAATGAGTAATCTGTTCGATGACGTCCCGATGCCGCGGAGCAGGGGACCTCGGCTCGCGGTAGTACATGGCAAAGGTCCCCAGGACCTTGTTTTCAAAGGAGAAGATCGGCGTAGACCAACAGGCCCTCAGGCCATTCGTCACGGCCTCGTCACGAAAACGTGTCCAGCGGGGATCAGTGGCGATGTCTGAAACGATCACTTGCTGTGCACGATAGGCGGCCGATCCGCACGAACCCACGTCTGGTCCGATGACGAAGCCGTCGATTGCTTGAGCGTATGGTTTTGGAATGCTCGGTCCGGCACCGTGCCAGAGCCGTTTGCCACTCGAATCCAGTAAAAGGATCGAACACAAGCATCCGCTGCACAATTCTTCGACCAGACGGCATATGGCATCGAGAATAGAGGAGAGTGAATCTCCCTTTGCCACCATCTCGAGGAGCCGTTTCTCCCCGGCAAGCAAAGCTTCGCCTTGTTTACGTTTGCTGATGTCTCGCAGAATTGCCTGGAAATATCCACCGCGTATCGCGGTAACAGACACTTCCACAGGGACCATCTCACCGTTCTTGCGCACGAACGTTCTCTCGTAGCGCAGCGTACCGCCGGTTTTCAGTTGCTCGAGCCGCTCACGGAACACGTGGCGTTCTTCCGGCAGATAGGTGTTGGTGACGGGCGTGCCAACCAGCTCGTTCTCGGGAATTCCGGCCAGCTCAGAGCTCGCGCGGTTTCCCAAAACACATACGCCGTTGGCGTCGACGACATAAATCGCGTCGGGTGAAATTTCGATTAGGTCTCGATATTTCTCTTCGCTCTTACGCAGCCTTTCTTCGGCGCATTTACGTTCGGTCACGTCCCGCAGGGTGCAAAGCGTGGACAAAAATTCGCCATTTTCTGACAGGCGCGGAACCGAGACGCCATCAAAGTGAATAATCTCACCGTCTTTTGTTTTCCAGCGGATCTCGTATTCACGCACATTCCCATGTGCAAGGTCATCCAGAATTTGGTTGATCGCTTTGCGATCCTCAGGAAGGAGGAGGCGTTCCGAAATATTTGCTCCGCGGAGTTCGGTTTCTAAATAACCGCTCAGGTGGATTCCGCGCCGATTGATGCAGAGAATTCTTCCGGATCGATCCAGAGAAAGGATCACATCGCGGGATAACTGAAACAGATATTTTGCCGCGCTTTCCTCATCATCGGCCCCCCGACAAGGTCCGGCAGGCGAAGCAAGTTCAACACGCGGCGAAAGGACGCTGGTGCTGTGCACGGACTCGGCAGCCAGGGCTTCTGATTTCATAACGAGTTAGTTCGCCGTCAGTGCTAGATCCATATCTCAGGCGGAGGTTGCGCCCGCGTGTAGATGCCATAAGTCTAACAAACCAGCGCTGTCACGCCACTTTTGTTTCCTCCCTCGAAAGAGGTGTTATCCGGTCTCCCCTGCGAAGCACCGAAAAATCCTCCCACCGCCTTGTGGTAGCGCGACGCGAAGTTGCCTAGCGTGTGGAACAAAAATTTTAACAGAGATGAAAATCAAACAACCACAAACCATTTCACGGGCCAAACTGCCGAAGATTCCCCGGCGCTTCCGAAGACGTCATGATCCGATGCTCGTCCTGAATATGGCTCTTTTTAACTTTACCGACGGATGGAACCGCGCGTTTTCGAGGGAGCAGTTACGCGCGCTTCAGCGTCTAACGCCCTGATTTACGCAATGGAAACAGCTTCAGCGGCAATGAATGCCGCGCAACATTTTATCGTAGTGAAGGCACCCGTTGATCGTGTCTACGAGCGCTGGTCGCATCTCGAGGACCTTCCCAAGTTCGTCACGCCGCTGCGGGATGTGCGCAGAATTGATGACACACACTTTTCCTACAGTTGGCATCCGAACAGCGGCGACCAAAAAGGAGTGTTCCATATCGTACTTCAAATTCCCGGCCGCCGAATTGCATGGCGCACGATGTCGAATGGTTTCATGTCAGGCGTGGTCTCATTCGAGCCACGTTCTCAAGGCGAAACCGAAGTGACCCTGAAGATCCGTTCGATTTTCAATCCCCCAAGCCTCTCGCACCGAGTGGAGGAATACCTGGGTAATTTCAAAAGGCTGGTTGAGAACGGGAAGGACACAGCATGAAGAGGTTTCCGGATCGAGAAGAGCTAGTTGCCGCTTATTGGCAAAAACTAACGAAGACGATCGAAAGCGGCAGAGTGCAGCCGCACGCTAAAACGCAAGTGATGAATGGACGTTTGCGATCCCGGCCATCCCGCGACGGAGGGAGAGTGCGGCAGCGCCCTGTCGCTTTACGCCACAGAAAACATCTGCGTGAGATACGCGGCCCGACCGGGCAGTATGCGCGGCTTCATTCGCATTCCTGAGATGTATGTGGATTGTTCGCTTAGCTCTGAGGCGGCCGTATAGCTTTACGGTCATGGCCATTCTGATCGTGCTGGTCGGAGTGGTGACGATCACGCGAATGTCCACGGACATCTTTCCAAATATCAACATCCCGGGAGTGAGCGTGATCTGGAGTTATGCAGGCGTCGCGCCCGAGGAAATGGAAAAGCGCTTTGTCACAGTTAGCGAGCGCGCGATGACGACCACGGTCAACGATATCGAGCATATGGCGAACGATGAAAAAGGAAAACTCTATGAATAAGAACCTCGAAAAAGTGAAATTGCTGGCGCGCGATTTGCGCGATGGGAAAGAATTTCCCCGGAGCCCGCGACAAACACTCGCTGGCTACGTATTGGCGGCGCGAGCCGTGGACAAATGCCGCGCAGTGCTCGCAGGCTGGGAAGGGGAGTACCATTCCAACTGTCCGCTCGATCAACGCTGGCTGAAGTTTGCCGAAATTGAATATGATGACTTTCGGTCGTTCGTTGCCGCCGGCGCCACCGACGATGAGATTGTCGAGTGGATCGGAGATCACGCCAAGAAACGCCCACGTGCAGAAATCATTGCGTGGAATAACAAAGAACGTGACCTCCATTTGAGCGATCTTCCTTTGGAGCTCCAGGAGTATATGGAAGATTATATTCAGCAGTTCATTCCGCGTAACAGAGTGGTGCATCACTGGTTCGACGTGTACGACTTGGAAGAAGAACGGATCTGAGTGAGTGACGCAGACAATTCTGTCTGCGAATATTGATGCGCGGATAATTCACGCAGGCAAGATTGCCTGCGCGGGGGACCTGCCTTTGAAAAACACTGGTCAAGCATCACCTGAAGTATCCTGCATAGTGGAACATCTTTTTCGTCACGAGGGGGCGAAGATGGTTGCCATTCTCACCAGAATCTTTGGCATCGAACATCTCAATCTCGCGGAAGACGTCGTTCAGGAAGCGCTGGTGCGGGCGTTGCAGACCTGGCCGTTCTACGGAGTCCCGAAAAATCCCTCGGCCTGGATCATGCGCGCGTCGCGTAATCTCGCGTTGGACGTGGTTCGCCGACGAAAGGTATTTCAGAACAAGCAGGCAGAAATCACTCGACTGATGGATCGCGACGGCGCCGCGCCCGGGGAAGCGATTTTCTCGGAAGACGAGATTAGCGACGATCGTTTGCGATTGATGTTTGTCTGTTGTCACCCGGCCATTCCAGCGGAAGCGCAGGTCGCACTCGCGTTAAAGACGCTGTGCGGCTTCAGTGTCGAGGAGATAAGTCACGCATTTCTAACCACGGACGCCGCGATCGCCAAGCGATTGACCCGGGCAAAACAAAAAATTCATCAGGCGCGGATCCCGTTTGAAATTCCCGCGGGCAGAGAATTAGAGCAGCGATCGGATAATGTTCTGCAATCGCTGTACCTGTTGTTCAACGAAGGCTACAAAGCCTCGAGCGGAGAAAACCTTGTTCGCGAGGAGCTGTGTGAAGAAGCAATTCGCCTCGCGGAGCTATTGGTCGCGCATCCGGCCGGCAATCAGCCGAAGACACATGCCCTTTTGGCCTTGATGCTATTCAATGCCGCTCGCAATCCGACGCGCCTGGACGGTGCGGGCAATCTGCTCCGCCTGGAAGAGCAGGATCGGACACGCTGGAACAAAGCAATGATCGCGCGGGGAATGTTTCACTTTGCGAAATCGGCAGCAGGCGACGAGCTCAGCGAATATCATCTTCAGGCAGGGATCGCCGCCTGTCATTGTGCAGCGAAGGATTACAAATCTACCGACTGGCAGAAAATCCTTTTGCTCTACGACCGATTAGCTGAATTCGATCAGTCGCCGGTCGTGGCTCTTAATCGTGCGGTTGCTGTCGGGAACATCCACGGCCCAAAAGCGGGTCTGCAAGCTGTGCGAGACGTTCGCGATCTCCGTAAACTGAATTCCTATTACCTGCTCTATGCGGTACTCGGCGAATTCGAAATGAGGTCGGGTAATCTGCAAGCCGCTGCCGAGCAGTTCCGACGATCGTTTGAGCTCGCGGAAACGAAATCAGAGAGAGCGTTCCTTTTGAAGCGATTGCAGCACTGCGTTGACGGCCAGACGGCCTAGTCAGAAAGGTTGCCCCAAGTGGGCTTGGTCATTCGTCGTATCCAAAAATCATATCAACAGAAAGGAAAAACATGAGCAAGTCAGAGAAGAAACAAGCAGCAATTGTCGCGCACGAGTACGGTGGCCCTGAGGTATTGAAGTACGAAGAGATTCAACGGCCCGAGCCAAAGGATGATGAGATTCTCATTCGGGTGATCGCGGCCGGGGTGAACGCCATCGATGCGTCCATTCGCGCGGGTAAATTCGCGAAGGTTTTCGGGACAAGGCTGCCTCTCGTTCCCGGGTCCGATATCGCTGGCGTGGTGGAGAAGGCGGGCCCGAAGATCACGAAGTTCAAGAACGGTGATTCAGTATTTGCATATACCAATCTGAAAGATGGTGGCGGTTATGCTGAATACATCGTCGCAACTGAACGGGAAGCGTCACCCAAGCCCCAGTCGCTCACTCACCTCGAGGCCGCCGCAGTGCCGATCGTCGCTTTAACCGCATGGCAGGCGTTAATCGACACCGCGAAACTCGGCACGGGCCAGACCGTGCTCATTCACGGCGGATCGGGTGGTGTCGGAACGTTTGCCATTCAAATCGCTAAGGCGCGCGGGGCGAAGGTGATCGCCACTGCGTCGACGCAAAACCAGGATCTGCTCAAAGAACTAGGCGCAGATGTGGCGATCGATTATACGAAACAAAAGTTCGAGGACATCGTAAAGGATGTCGATGTTGTGCTTGATTCGCTCGGCGAGGACACGCTAAAGCGCTCCTATGGAGTGGTGAAGAAAGGCGGATTCATTGTGTCGATTGTCCCGGGCCCGGACCCGGCTGAACTCGAGAGACGCGGAATTCGCGGCAAATTCATCAGTGTGGAGCCTGATGCGGACGAACTCGCCGAGATCGGCAAGTTAATCGACCAGAAGAAAATCAAAGTGATTGTGTCGCAAACGTTCCCGCTTTCTGAAGCAATTAAGGCCCAGGAACAAATCGCGACTGGTCACACGCGCGGCAAGATTGTTCTCAAAGTTGCCGAAGAACCCAAATAGCAACCAACTATTCACCAGTGGTATAACACAGAGATGGACTGGGACGCGCTCAGCGCAATCTCGCAACCAGGCATCCCTGAACGGCGCCTGTCGTGTTGAGCGAAGCGAAACATCTCTGATTGTTTCCGCAGGAGCCGTTCAGAAAATGATCCGAGATTCTTCTCCCGCGACTGCGGGATCAGAATGACAGTGTGGGATGGATTCTAGAATAAATTTGTCCTGAATCGGCGGGCGCATTCGTCGTATCTCCAAATCACACATTAATAGAAAGGCAAAACATGAGCACTTCAGAGAAGAAACAAGCAGCAAGCATCGTTTGGTTTGAAATCCCGGCCGACAACCCGGAACGCGTCAAGGCGTTTTATGGCAATTTGTTTGGCTGGAAGATCAATCCATTTCCCGGAGGAGGCGATTATTGGCACATTGACACCGGTGGCGCGGATGATACGCCCGACGGCGCGCTCAAGAAGCGCAACCGACCGCAAGAGCCTATTACGAACTATGTCGGTGTCGATTCAGTCGCCGAATTCTCCAAAAAAATCGAGACGCTCGGTGGTAAAATCAGCATGCCAAAGACAGCTGTGCCACAGATGGGCTATTTTGCGGTCTGCCAGGATACCGAGGGCAACGCATTTGGACTTTGGGAGAGCGACGCGAATGCAAAATAATTAGTCCTAAACCGGCGCACTGCTAATTCGTCGTATCTCAAAATCACTCATCAATAGAAAAGAAAGATCATGAGCCCATCAGAGAAGAATCAAGCTCACGGCATCGTTTGGTTTGGAATCCCGGCCGATAATACGCAGCGCGCCAAAAAATTTTACGGTGAGTTGTTTGGCTGGAAAATCGAGCGCTTCCCAGGGCCGGAGGAGTATTGGCACGTCGATACTGGCGGCGGCGACGATACGCCCGACGGCGGAATCAAGAAACGTGAACAACCACAAGAGCCGGTGGTCAACTACGTCAGCGTGGATTCGGTAGCCGAGTTCTCCAAAAAAATCGAGAAACACGGTGGTAAGATCTGTCTGGCGAAAACAGCGGTACTGCAGATGGGCTATTTCGCTGTGTGTCAGGATACCGAGGGAAACTCGTTTGGAATTTGGCAGAGCGACGCGAATGCGAAATAATGAGTCCCAAAAGCGCCTGCTAATTCGTCGTATTTCAAGCCAACAAAAAACAATCAACCAATAACTACGAAAACTAAACATGAGTACACAAAACCAAAATCAAAACGGATATATGTTGCTATTTCGAGGCAATGACCTGCGCAAAGGTCTTTCGCCGGAGGAATTGCAAAAAGTCACGGACAATTGGATGGCGTGGTTCAAGCGCTTAACCGAAGAAGGCAAAGCGGTAGCTGGAAATCCACTGGAACGCGAGGGGAAAATCGTCTCGGGCAAGGACCGTATCGTCTCCGATGGTCCTTTCGCCGAATCCAAGGAAGCAATCGGCGGTTATTTCCTTCTTGACGTCCCCACGTTGGATGAAGCGCTTGCCATTGCAAAAGAATGTCCCGGCTTGCCATACGGCATTCGTGTAGAAGTCAGACCCGTCGCCGGCGAGTGTCCTATTGCCGCGGACATCCGGGCGGAAGCGCAATTTGCGCAAGTTTGACACCCCACTCGGCAGCTCACGCAAGCGAAAGGTTCAATCCCTTTCATTGCAGAATGGTTATCTCGCTATCGTGCACTCCAGTACACGCCAACAGACCGGATACGCTCTCGTCAATGGCTTTCAGATGTATTACGAGATCCACGGTCCGATGGGACAGATGCCTCTGGTGCTGTTGCATGGCGGCGGCGACACCATCGAGACGTCGTTTGGCCATCTCTTACCGATCCTTGCCCGCAGCCGACGGATCATTGCGTTCGAGCAGCAAGGCTGCGGACGCACAACTGATATCGAGGATCGGCCGTTCCGTTTCGAACAATCGGCCGACGACACGGCTGCACTACTGAAGCATCTGGATATCGACCGTGCCGACCTTCTCGGTTTCAGCAACGGCGGCACGATTGCGCTGCAAGTGGCGATCCGGTACCCGCAACTGGTTCGTCGGCTCATCGTGATCACAGCCTTGATGAAGCGCGCCTGGGCTGATCCGCAGTTTTGGGAATCAATGAAAACCGCGCAGCCAGACGCGATGCCCGTGGAATTGCGTGAAGCGTACCGCAGGGTAGCGCCGCAACCGGAGAATCTGGAGTCGTTTTTCTACAAGGCGCGCAACCGTATGCGTGATTTCAACGACGTCCCTGACGAGATGATTCACTCGATCAACGCGCCGACGCTGGTCGTGAGCAGTGACCGAGATGTGATGCGTCCCGAAGGCGCGATCGAGTTGTTCCACCTCCTTCCGCGTGCGCAGCTTGCAGTTCTGCCTGGCACAGAGCACATGGCGATTCCGTCGCGAACCGCTCTCCTTGTGCCGATGATCGAGAGGTTTCTTGATAGTGAGGAATCAGGACCCCAGGACAAGTAAGAAACATCAATAACCAAAGGAATTAATTATGGCTCATTACGTAGATGGATTTGTCATCCCACTTCCGAAGAAGAACCTGGAGAACTACCGCCGCGGGGCACAGAAGGCTGGCAAAATCTGGCGAGACCACGGCGCGCTCGAATTCCGCGAGTGTGCCGGCGACGATCTGAACATCAAAATGGGAAAGCCGTTTCCGCGCGGAATCAAGACCAAGCCCGGCGAGACGATATTGTTCTCCTATATTGTGTTCAAGTCCCGTGCACATCGCGACAGCGTCAACGCGAAGGTCATGAAAGATCCGCGATTAGCGAAGTTAATGTCAAAGCCCATGCCCTTCGATGTGAAGCGCATGCTTTACGGCGGATTCAAAACTATCGTCGAAGCCTAAGCTTTTGATCACGCCAATCCACAGATTATTACTTTCCCTGGAACAACATAAGAATGATTTTATTTAATACAGTTAAAAAGTTCCGAGACGCGTTGAGGCCGTTGACCATTAACATTGGAGACGGCCTGCCCTCAGGCCGTTCCTTCCGGTTTCAAAAGACGACTAGTTTCACTGTCCTTTCTGCCGAGATAATCAAAGTGGTCTTATTTGCGCTCATTGACTGGATATTGAACAATCGTGTCCTAAACGCGCTGTTTGGTTCGTCGTATTTATTGAAGTTGAACTCACAATCCACGTGCCCTGTATGTATATCGACCGTGATGCTGACCGCACTGGTGCGACTTCAACGGGCGGTCTGGCTGCGTTCGCCATGAGACGATTCTTTGATCAACCCAACCGAAATCATCAAATAAACGAAACAAGACAAAATGAAAACCGAGACATTGGAACCGAGAACAATTGCGAGCGAAGCGAATCCTAAAGTCGTATCAGAAGCCGAGTGGCTGGTCGCTCGAAGGGATTTGCTGACGCGGGAAAAAGACCTGACCCGGTTGCGCGACGAAGTCAGCCGCCATCGGCGCGAACTGCCATGGGTTAAGGTCGAAAAAGATTACGTTTTCGACGGACCTGAGGGTAAAGAAACGCTGGCCGATCTCTTCGACGCCCGTAGTCAATTGATTGTGTATCATTTCATGCTCGGCCCCGGTTGGACGGAAGGTTGCAAGAGCTGTTCGTATTTGGCGGATCATTTTGATGGCGCCAACTGGCATCTGCCGCATCGCGACGTGACCTTTGTCGTGGTCTCGCGTGCACCACTGTCGGAGATTCAATCTTACCAGAACCGTATGGGGTGGCGATTCAAGTGGCTGTCTTCGCATGACACCGATTTCAATTTCCACTACCACGTCTCGGCCACAGAAGAGGAAAAGACGAAGAGGAAGATGTTCTACAACTATGGAACAGATGAGCTGATAAGCGATGAAATGCCGGGCTTAAGTGTGTTTTACAAAGATGAAGACGGCGACGTGTTTCACACTTATTCGACCTACGGCCGCGGGCTCGACATCCTGGTTGGCACTTACAATTTTCTCGATCTAGTGCCGAAAGGCCGCGACGAAAACCCAGATTCCACGATGGATTGGGTCCGGCGCCACGACCAATATTGAGCGGCGTACAACGAAAGGAGCAAATGATGAATCGCATTACTCATTTTGAGATTTACACGGAGGATCCGGAAGTGGTCCGTCCGTTTTACCAGGATGTTTTCAGTTGGAAGTTTCAGAAGTTCGAAGGCGGGCCAATCGAGTATTGGCTGATCACGACCGGTGATGACAAAGATCCAGGGATCAATGGCGGCATGACTCGACCGCGCCAAGGGCAAAGCGCAGGAACGCTGAACACGATCGCGGTCTCGTCGCTTGATCAAACGATCAAAAAAGTCGAGCAGCGCGGCGGCAAAATCTGCGTGCCGAAGATGGCGATCCCGAATGTCGGCTGGCTGGCTTACGCGGAGGATCCGGCTGGAAATGTCTTTGGACTCATTGAGCCGGATGCCGACGCGAAATATACAATCCATTTCCCGTGACTTTTGAAAACGTGCAGTCATCGACCTTACCTGTTGTTTGCAGTGGGGCTATCGATTGCCCTCAGTGCAATGGCCGTCACGCTGTTCGCTCAAACGGAACGCACAACGGGGACAGAGGAACAAATCAGCGCCTTGGCTAGTCCTGCTGCATCACAGGAGGTATTCGAGATTCTCACGCTCGAAATAAAACCGGGCAGGAGGGATGAATTCCACAAGGTATACGCGACCCAGTCGGTGCCGCTTTTAAAAAAGTGGCATTTTGACCTGGTTGCTTATGGGCCCTCACTGCATGACGCGAACAGCTATTATGTTATCCGCCGGTTTAAAAGTTTGGAAGACAGGGAAAAATCTGAAGACGCTTTTTATAGCAGCAACGACTGGAAGTCAGGCCCGAGAAACGCGATCATGGGGTTGGTTGACCATTTTGCGTACGCTGTCGCGTTCGCTGAAACATTAAAGAAAGTAGGGGCGGCCATTGAGTCGGATACGCACTCGAAGCAGCCATAATGGAATGAAACTCGGAATCATCGGCACAGGAAACATGGGACAGGCACTCGGCCTCGGCTGGGCGCGCACCGGTCACGAGGTGTTATTCGGCTCCCGAGACGCGAAAAAGGCTAAAGCTATTGCGGCCGATGGCTCCGCCTCCACGCAGGCGGGCGACTTTGACGCAGCCGCAGCATTTGGAGAGGTAGTCCTTTATACTGTTCGCGATTACTTTCCTTCATGTCTGCTCAAAGAACCGCAGGCGCTCTCCGGCAAGATCGTGATTGATTGTAACAACAGCGCGATACTCGGGCTCGATATTCCCGACCCTGAAAATCGTCCCGGTATTCATTTCACGGTTCCTGTTCCCTCGCACGCCGAAAGACTTGCCGCAGACATGCCCGGAGCGCGCGTGGTCAAAGCTTTTAACACGATGGCGTCTCAGGTCATTCAGCTCGACCGGGATGAACCGGCGCGGAAGCCTGTCTCTGTCTATATGTGCTCCGACGACGAGCAGGCGAAATCGGTGGTGAAAAGGCTCGCCGAGGAACTCGGCTTCGTCGGTATAGATTGCGGTGCACTTGAGCGCGCACAACTTGTGGAAGCGGTGGGAGATTTCATTCGATTTCAAATCATTGGGATGGGCCTCGGTCCGTTCGCGACAATTTCCCTCGACGTCGCGCCGGCCCGGTAGGGAGAACATCCAAACGCAGCAAATTTTCAGGAAAAGGAAGTATGCAATTCTCACTTCATGGAAAATCAGCGTTAATCACGGGAGGCTCCCGTGGGCATCGGCCGCGCAATTGCGCAGCGATTGGCAGCCGATGGCGCAATGGTTGCGATCCACTATGGCGGCAACGACGCAGCCGCTAAGGAGACACTCAAGGCAATCGAACAAGCAGGCGGGGAAGCGTTTCTCGTGAAGGCTGAGCTCGGCGTAAACGGAGACATCGACACGTTGTTCACCAAACTCGAGAAAGATTTGGCAGGCCGACCATTGGATATTCTGGTGAACAACGCAGCTGTGGCTCCTCAGATTACGATCCACCAGACGACTCCCGAAGAGTTCGACCGCATTTTCGCGATTAACGTGCGCGCACCGTTCTTCATCATTCAACGAGCGTTGCCGCTTATGCCCGATGGCGGTCGGATCATCAACATTTCGTCAGGGGTTACCTGGTTTGCCACGCCGGCGACTGTTTATTCGATGACCAAGGGAGCGCTCAATGTGCTGGGCCGATCATTGGCGAACTCGTTAGGCTCTCGAAATATTACCGTGAATACGATTTCTCCTGGGATTACCGACACAGATATGAATCCTTCTATCCGGGACAAAGATTCTGAGGCGGTGGAACGGGTCACCGCCATGACAGCGCTCGGTCGTCCCGGAGGGCCAGCCGACATCGGCGACGTAGTGGCGTTCTTCGCCTCTGACGATGCGCGCTGGATTACAGGACAGACCCTCGACGTTAATGGCGGTCTGTTCCTGGGACCCAAAGAACAATGATTACATCAGGGGAATGAGACAGGATCGGAGCAGGACTCTTAACAACCTGGCGAATACCAAAAGATGGGGAAATGAACATGAAAATACCTTTTACCGGCGGCTGCTCTTGCGGCGCGATTCGTTACGAATCGACCGCTGAGCCAATCATGATGTTTAAATGCCATTGCCGCGATTGTCAGCAGGCGACCGGGGGCGGATTCGCTCCCGGCATGTTGCTACCGCGAGAGGCATTTCGATTCACCCGCGGACAATTGCGCTACCATTTCACGCCGAGCATCAGACGGGGAAAACATAAACGCGGTTTTTGTCCCGAATGCGGTTCCCGAATTACTGGAGGCGAATTTGAAGAAGGGGACTCGCCGTTTATCGGAATCCTGGCGGGCAGCCTCGATGATTCCAGTTGGTTTCAGCCGCAAATGGACATTTTCGTTTCGGACGCCCAACCGTGGGACAAAATGGATCCCGCCATCCCGAAGTTCGAGCAGTATCCGCCGCTGCCAACAACAGAATAGAGGCACGAATTTCAGCCGGCTTCATGCGTTAGTGGCGGGACTTTGGTGCGGCGGACATGGAGAGGAGTTTATCTCCAGCTTGAGACCTCGGACACTAACGTGACGTAGGGAAACAGAGGTGTGAGACCACAAATATTATTCATCCAGGGTGGAGGATCGGGAGCGCACAAAGAAGACAAAAGACTCGTCGCATCTCTGCAGAAGCACTTGGGTAGCACATATGAAGTGCGCTACCCACAAATGCCGAAGGAGAGCGATCCTGATTATCAGCGTTGGAGGCCGCAAATCAGGAAGGAACTGGTTTCGATGAAGGGAAATGTGATTTTAGCAGGGCATTCATTGGGCGGCTCCTTTCTTTTGAAATACCTTTCCGAAGAAAAGATTGAAACGCGCGTTGCAGGTTTGTTTCTAATTGCGACCCCGTATTGGGGCGGCGACGGCTGGCGATATAAGGGATATGAGGCAGTGGCGTTGCCGGAGGATTTCCCGTCAAGATTGCCGAAAGGAACACCAATCTTCTTTTATCACAGCCGAGATGACGAAGTTGCGCCATTTGCACATCTTGCGCTCTACGAAGATAAATTGCCCCAGGCGACCATCCGGGTCTTCGATGGACGGGGACATCAGTTAAACAATGATTTATCCGAGATGGTCGCGGACATTAAGTGCTTAGAATAATTCACCTCAAAATTGGGTAATGATTCACGCAACTGATCTTCAAGAACTTGACCTGAACGTCGTCGTTCGTTCGTTGTAGGTTTAAGAACACAAATCAAAAAAGATGCAAAAAATTACACCATTCTTGTGGTTCGATCACCAAGCCGAGGAGGCAGCGAAATTTTACACCTCCGTTTTTAAAAATTCCAAAGTCTGCAGAATTCTGCGCTACGATGAGGCGTCAGCAAAGGCCGCCGGGGGAGCGGTGGGATCGGTCCTAACTATTGAGTTCGAGATCGCCGGCCAGAAATTCACTGCGCTCAACGGCGGTCCGGAGTTTAAATTTAACGAGTCGATCTCGTTTGTGGTGAACTGCGAGACCCAAAAGGAAGTGGATTATTTTTGGGAGAAACTGATGGCAGACGGCGGAAAGGAATCGCAGTGCGGTTGGCTAAAGGACAAATTCGGCGTGTCGTGGCAAATCACTCCAACGGTTTTGATCGATATGTTGAACGACAAGGACGCGAAGAAGGCCGAACGGGTCATGAAGGCGATGCTTCAAATGCAGAAGATCGACATCGAAACGCTAAAGGAAGCGTACGCAGGAAAATGAGATCCAAGCCGCGAACGATTGACGAATACCTCGCAGGCGTAAACGCTGATCAACGCATCGCACTCGAGAAACTTCGCAAGACGATCCGCGCGGCCGCGCCCCGGGTTGAGGAGTGCATCAGTTATGGAATTCCTGCGTTTCGCCTGAATGGACGTTCGCTGGTTTTCTTCGGCGCATGGGCGAATCACTGCTCGTTCTATCCAGGCAGTTCCGCGACGCTGAGAAAATTTCAGAGCGATCTAAAAGGTTTTCAGATTAGCAAGGGCACAATTCGCTTCTCGCCCGATAACCCGCTGCCGCTGGCACTGGTGAAAAAACTGGTCAACGCACGGATAGCGCAGAACCGGATCTAACAAGCCGAATGCCGAAATTCAGCCCACGCCGTTTAGCACAGCGATCATATGAAGCTTTTGCTGCAGGCGATCGGAAATTTTTTGAGAAGCATCTTGCCGAGGATTTTACTTTCTCCAGTCCGCTCGATGTGGGGCTTGATCGTGCTGGATATTTCGCAAGATGCTGGCCTGGAGCCGGGCAGGGTCAACAGTTCAATTTTTTGCGGTTCATAGAACACGACGATGAAGTCGTTGTAACCTATGAAATGACCAAGCCGAATGGAGACAAGGGGCGCAACACAGAAATCTTGCGAATTAAGGACAACAAGATTGTCAGTGTAGAAGTCTATTTTGGTTGGGACGTTGTGCCTGATGCGTTCGATCACAAAAAAGCATCTAATAACTGACGGTTGTCATGTTAAGCGGAGCGAAACATCTCTGGATAGTGCTCCAATTCAGAAGAATCAGAGATTCTTCGCTTCGCTCAAAATGACAACATGAGATAGATAGGAGAAAAATATGAGCAAAGTTCGAGTTCTGGTTGGTACACGAAAAGGGGCGTTCATCCTGACAGCGGATGGCGCGCGCAAACGATGGAAAGTGAGCGGTCCGCATTTTGCGGGCTGGGAAATTTATCACGTAAAAGGTTCGCCTGTGGATCCGAACCGAATTTATGCATCGCAAACCAGTGGATGGTTCGGGCAGATCATTCAACGTTCCGATGACGGCGGAAAAAAGTGGAACACGCCCGGGAGCAGCCCGGACGAATTGAAAAGTCCTGACGGCATGCAGAAAGGCGAGAGCAATAAATTTGTTTACGACGGTCTACCGGGCACGCACCAGTGGTACGACGGCACTCAGCATCCCTGGGAGTTTAAACGTGTTTGGCATCTGGAGCCGTCATTGCATGATCCCGAGCATGTTTATGCCGGTGTCGAGGACGCAGCGTTGTTTGAATCAAAGGACGGCGGTAAATCCTGGAACGAATTGTCAGGTCTCCGACAACACGATACCGGCCCGAAATGGCAACCGGGCGCGGGCGGCATGTGTCTGCATACAATTCTTCTCGATCCGCAAGATCCAAAACGAATCTACGTGGCGATCTCGGCCGCAGGCGCGTTTCGCACCGATGACGGCGGAAAAACGTGGAAGCCGATCAATCACGGGCTGCATTCAGAATATATTCCCGACCCAGCTGCGGAGGTCGGCCATTGCGTCCATCGGATCGCGATGCATTCAACACGCCCCAATACATTGTTCATGCAAAAGCATTGGGACGTGATGCGCAGCGATAATGGCGGCGATTCGTGGCGGGAAGTCAGCGGAAATTTGCCGAGCGATTTCGGTTTCCCGATTGACGTGCACGCGCATGAGCCGGAGACAATTTACGTCGTACCGATCAAGAGCGATTCCGAGCATTACCCACCCAGCAGCAGACTACGCGTATATCGCAGCCGGACGGGTGGGAACGAATGGGAAGCGCTGACCAAAGGCCTGCCCCAACGCAATTGTTACGTGAATGTTTTGCGTGATGCCATGTCTGTAGACTCGCTCGAGCCGTGCGGCATTTATTTTGGAACTACCGGCGGCCAGGTTTACGGATCGGCGGACGCCGGCGATAGCTGGAAGCCAATCGTTCGCGATTTGCCGGCGGTACTTTCCGTGGAGGTGCAAACGCTGCCGTGATTCGTGTTGTTTTGCCGCCGCATTTGCGCACGTTGGCGCGCGTCAATGGCGACGTAGAACTCGACGTTAATTCGACTGTGACTCAGCGGTCCATACTCGACGAGCTCGAAACTCGCTATCCCATGCTGCGTGGGACGATGCGCGATCACGTCACTCAACTGCGCCGGCCGCTGGTGCGGTTTTTTGCCTGTGGAGAAGATCTGTCGCACGAATCGCCTGATGCACCGCTGCCGGAGGCCATTGCAAAGGGATCGGAGCCGTTTGTAATCATCGGTGCCATTGCGGGCGGGTGAGGACTGCAGTGGCGGGCGTGTCGCCTGCGAAATGATCCCGGACACTGCGGCCTCTACAGAGTTACTGCGAATCGCGAATGTTACACAAATATCGGTTGAACAATTCTGAATCAAAAATATGGAGGTAGAATGAATAGTACAGAAGAAGTCGCGACAAAACTGGTGAACTATTGCCGCAAAAGCGAATGGAGGAAAGCGCTCGACGATCTCTATGCTCAAGACATTGTGAGCGTTGAGGCTCGTGAGATGGAAAACATGCCGGCGGAAATGCGTGGCATTGATCAAGTGCGGGGCAAAACCGATTGGTGGGAGAAGAACATGGAAGTGCACAGCGTGAAAGTTGGCGGACCGTTTGTGGCTCGCGACACCTTTGTTGTGCAATTCGATATCGATGTGACAGAGAAAGAGTCGAAGAAACGAATGCAGATGTCGGAGGTGGGAATCTATCAGGTGAAAGACGGCAAAGTCGCGCACGAACAATTTCTGCCGCTCGCTCAAAAGAAAGAGTGACAGGAACGTAGCGCGGGGCTGGTTCGGCACATTCGCGTTGAGCTTGCCAACGCGGTGATGCGTGGAGCGCCGTAATCAGCTTTCAATAGTTAGACCTTTCCGTGCCGGAGCGAGTTCGTTGCGGATGGCGCTTACCAGCGCGTCGATTCGCTCCGCTGGCACATCGATGTCTTGCAGCAGAGCCTCAGCGAGGGCTGCGGCGGATTCGGCTTCGTCGTAGCGGATAATAGCCGCGCCTGCCTGCAAGAAGGCATCAGATTGGTTGATATACTCGGCGCGGGCGATGATCCGAACCAGGGGCGCGACTTCGCGTGCCGATTGAATGATGCGCAAGCTGATGTCTGCGTGCGGCACCGTTACAATCAGGTACGCGGCGGCGTCGAGTCTGGCGGCATGAAGAATCTCCGGCCGCGAAGCATCGCCGAAAAGTGCCTGCTTGCCCCGCTGTTGCAGCTCCACGACTACGTCGACATTGGTCTCGACGATGATCGGGTTGATCTCAAACTCGGCGAGCAATCGCGTGACCGTTTGACCGACCGGCCCGTAGCCGACCACGATCGCACCGGGGTCCTGCATTCGTTCCGCGGCGATTTCGTTCGCGCGAGCTCCGAGCTTCTCACGGCGGCCGGCCAGCCACTTCGCGAGCAGGGGACGCCGGGCGAGCAGCGGTTCGAGTGCGAGCATTCGACTGAAAATTAGCGGATTGAGACTGATCGAGACAACGGCCGCCGCGACGAACACGCTGTTACCACTGCCAGGGATGAGACCAAGCGAGTGGGCCGTATCGCCGAGGATGAACGAGAACTCGCCGATTTGCGCGAGCCCACCCGCAACAGTCAGCGCGGTCTTTAGTGAATGTCCACCGATGATGACAATGCCGAGCGCGGCGAGCGGCTTGATGATCAGAATAATCGCGAGTACTCCGATAACGAGTCCCGGCGATTCAAGGATCGGACGGTAATCGAAGAGCATCCCGACAGCGACGAAAAAAAGAACCGCGAATGCATTACGCATCGGCAGGACATCCGCGGCGGCCTGATCGCTGACTTTCGATTGTCCGACAACCATGCCGCCAAGAAATGCGCCCAACGCCAACGAGGCACCGAAGGCGACGTAGGAAACTGTCGCCACACAAATGGCCATTACGAGCACCGAAAGCGTGAAGAGCTCACGCGAACGGAAGCGCGCAACGCGCAGCAACAGCCACGGAACGAAGCGCGCGCCAGCCAGGATCACGATTGCGGTGAGAACGGCGAGCTTCAGGACTGCGATTCCGATCGTTTGCCAAAGGCTCGTTCCATTTCCGCCGGTCGCGGCAAGCGGGGGTAGCAGGACTAACACGAGCACTGTAATTATGTCTTCCACGATCAGCCAGCCGACGGCGGCGTGTCCTTCAGGCGTGTCGAGGCTGCGGTGATCGATGAGCGTGCGGAGCAAGACGACAGTGCTGGCAACGGAGACGGCAACCCCAAGGATCAATCCCGTTTGCCATGACCAACCGAGCGCAACCGCGAGCCCAGTACAGGCGATCGTAGCTGCGGTGCTTTGCCCCAATGCTCCGGGGATCGCGATCGAACGCACCGCGAGCAGGTCTTTCAGACTAAAGTGCAGACCGACGCCAAACATCAGCAGAATCACACCCATTTCGGCAAGCTGGGACGCAATCTTCGCATCGCCGACAACGCCGGGTGTGTAGGGGCCGATTACGACACCCGCGACGAGATAACCGACGATGGGCGAGAGCCCGAGCCGCTTCGCCAGTAGTCCGAAGAGCAGCGCTGCGCTAAGCGCGAGCGCGATGGTCGTGATTAGAGGGATTTCATGCACCTGCTAAATTAGTAGTCCTCTGAAATGCTGGATTTCAAGGCACGGTTAGGCCCATGCGTTCTGGGCGACGACGTTTGCCCGTAAAAACTGCGAGCGTGCATCAGTGCACGGCCAACGGCGTCTCGGGTTGTGATTCGTGTTGTTTCTTCCCTGTCCAGCGCGACGACCAAAGCACGATTGGAGAGGCGACGAAGATCGACGAGTAAGTGCCCACGAGGATGCCAACAAGAATCGTGAATGCAAAATCGTGCAGCACCGGACCGCCCAAAAAGTAAAGAGCGAGCGTGGAAAGCAGTGTGGTTCCGCCGGTCAAAATAGTGCGGCCGAGCGTTTCGTTAATTGCGCGATTCATAATGAACTGCAGCGAGCCCCCGTTTGTAGCGCGCATTCCATCTCGAATCCGATCAAAGACTACGATCGTATCGTTGATCGAATAGCCAGCGATCGTTAGCACTGCGCCGACGATAATCAGAGACAACTCGCGACCGAACAAGGCGAATGCGCCGATAGTCAAAATCACGTCATGCAACAAGGCGATGATCGCGCCCAGAGCAAACGCGAACTCAAATCGCGCGGTCACGTAAATGAAGATACCGATGATTCCAAGGCCCAGGGCGATCAGGGAGTTGCGCGCTAACTCGTCGCCGACAAGTTTGCCGACCTTGTCCGTTTGCTCGACACGGAACTTCGCTTCCGGAAATTTTTCGTCGAGCAATTTCTCGATTCGATCGCTCGTGCCCGGGGCGCTGCGAATGGTGAGGAATTTTTTCCCGCTCGATTTCTCCGTTTGAACGACGCTCTCCTCCAAATCGATCTGCTTCAACGCCGTGCGGACGTCGCCTTCGTCCACCTTCTTTTGCCCTTCCAGCACGAGCAGGTCGCCACCCTTAAAATCGATGCCGAAGTTCTTTTCGCCCCGCAGGGCAAATACGACGATTGAGACAAGAATTACGAGAGCAGATATCCCCACTGACAGACGCCGTTTGCTCAGAAAATCAAAGCTCGTTGCCTTGATCAGATTCGACATGGTGACGCGCTTGAGAACGCCACTCGCGATTGCCCAGTTGAAGCAATTGCGCGTCACAAGCAGCGCGGAAAACATCGATGCAACGATGCCGATTGTGAGTGTGACGGCGAAACCTTTGACCGGCCCGGTTGCTTTCCAGAAGAGAATTAACGCCGTGATGAGTGTCGTAACATTCGAGTCAAAGATCGCGCTGAAGGCCCTGTCGTACGCGGCATTCAAGGCGAGATTCATCGGTTTACCAGTCGCCAGTTCTTCCCGGAGTCGTTCGTAAATCAACACGTTCGCGTCCACAGCCATGCCGATTGTGAGAATGATGCCGGCTATTCCCGGCAGCGTCAGGACGAAGTTGAACATCGCCATCGCTCCGAAGAGCAGTACAAGATTGAGAATCAACGCGATACTGGCAACCAGGCCGGCAAATCGATAATAGATTATGATGAAGAGAAAGCTGAGCGCCAAACCAATCAAACCAGCGTAAATGCCACTACGAATGGAATCAGAGCCAAGCGTCGCGGAAACGCTCCGTTCCTCTTCCACGGTCACCGGCGTTTGCAGCGGATTTTCCAATACGCTCGCCAAATTGCGTACCTCTTCTTCCGTGAAGTCGCCGGTGATCGACGCATGACCGCCATAAATCGGTTCGCGAATCACGGGCGCGGATTGCACCCTGCCGTCGAGCACGATGGCGAAGCGTTTGCCGACATGGGCTTCCGTTAATTGTCCAAAAAGATGTGCGCCTTCGCGGTCAAGCTGGAGGGCAACGCCCCAGCCTTGCTCGTCATAAGTGGGAAAGGCTTTTCGCACGCGGTCGCCGAGGAGGTCGGGACGCACTTTCACCAGGAGCTCCTCTCTGACCTCTTGTTCTTCGCTTATCTCTTTTTGTGTTTCGATGCGGTAGCCTGCCGGCACCATACCAGTGCCTTCTCTGACCTGTGCAATCAGCCGATCGTTCTCGGGATGGACAAGGCGGAATTCCAGCTTCGCTACCTGGGCCAATTGCTGCCGCGCGGCCGCAATCTGCTCCGGAGCGAGTCCGGGAATTTGTACGAGGATCCGGTCGGCGCCTTGTGGCGTAATGACCGGTTCGCTCACGCCGAACTGATCGACACGCTTCCGAATCACCTCGACTGCTTGATCGAGAGTATCGGCGCTGATCGAGCGTTCACCTTCCGGGCTGAGCCGAATCAGGAAGGATGTGCCGCCTTGCAGATCAAGCCCCAGTCGTATGGTTTTGTCCGGTGGATAAAGCGTCGAGACGCAAAACGCGACCAGCAACACGGTGAGGATTGTGCCCAGGATGCGTTTGAGGCGGGCGCGGCTTGTCGCGAAGTACCAACCGAACAGAACAAGCAAGGAAATGCCTGCTAAAAAAGTAAATCCAGGAGTCATAAATAGTTAAGCGCTTAAAGGGTTTGGATCCAGCAGCCTGATGCCAGATCACAGATCGTTGGCGCGCCATTGTCGTACACGCGTTGTCGCAAACGACTGACGTTGCAGACGGGCGAGCCGGTGAAGACGGCGACTTAACAGCGCCGACAATCCGGAAGCAGCTTTAAACCGGCGGGGCGCGTTCGCGAAGCGTGAGGCTTCCGCGACCAATGCCTGAATGAATTCTAGGCGGGCCAAGCGAGCACGCAGGGAAGTTGATGCGACGCGACGAAATATCCCCGGCAGAATAAAAAATCTGAGCTGGTTGTTGCGCGCCGCCCTTTCGAACGCAGACCTTCGTCGGAGTCTTGGCAAGGACGCAGAGATTAATTTTCCCCTTGTGTTTAAATTGCTCGCGATGTTGCTGGGCCCCTGCTGTGGAGCTATGCAAAGTTTGCAGACCCGGCGAGCAGAACGATGCGAGCACAATAACGAGGAAAGCGCTCACCGCTGCTCTGGTGGTCCAGTTATTATCGACAGCGTCGCTCACATCCGTTCCATACGGTTTAATTTTTTGGGACGCAAATGGCTTCACGTCGTCCATCCGCCGATTGCATCACTCCAATGCCGCGGATATCATCGCGCTCGTGTCGGCTCACCGTGATCGAAAACGCGACGGGAATTTCAGCACTCTCATTCGGGGCGAACTTTGTGTGTTCGTTGGTCTCGGCACCGCATCAATTTTTTTCGGGTACTGGAAACCGGTTGGTGGAAATCGTCGCGCATCCGGTGGGATTGATTGTTGTCTTCCTCTGGCTTTTTGCCGTTATTCTTTGGTCTGCGGTGTCCGTTGCGCGGCACGCCGACTGCCTTGCGGTCAAATGGGGCGAGCCTTACGGAACTCTGATCTTAACGCTGTCTGCGATCACGATTGAGGTCGTGATGATTTCTACAGCGATGCTACACGGCGAAAACAATCCTACGCTTGGGCGGGATTCGATTTTTGCCGTGGTCATGATTGCTCTCAATGGGTTTGTTGGGCTAGTCCTGCTGATCGGCGGGCTGCGCCACCGCGAGCAATATTTTAATCTGCAGGGCGTCAACTCTTACCTAAACGTGATCATGACGCTGGCCGTCCTGGGCCTGGTTCTGCCAAACTTCACTACCACTACGGGTGGTCCAACATTTTCCACCGAGCAGCAGATTTTTCTCATTGTGGTGACGCTATTTCTTTACGCGATTTTTCTACTGATTCAGACGATGCGGCATCGCGGCTATTTTATGGAATCAGAGCAGGCAGGTGAGGCTGCAGGTTCAGCTCATCACTTCCTGCACGTCCAATCGGCTGCTTTTCATGCCCCGATGCTGCTCCTTTATCTGGTGATCGTGATTTTGCTGGCGGAAAAATTTGCCATCCCTTTGGACAACAGCATCGAGGAATTTGGCATGCCTCAGGCATTTGGCGGCGCAATGATCGCTGCCCTGGTGCTCACCCCGGAGGGAATTGGCGCTATGCAAGCCACGTTGCGCAATCAATTGCAGCGTTCGATAAACATTCTGCTCGGTTCTGTGCTCGCGACCATCGGACTCACAATTCCCGCCGTGCTGGTTATCAGCCTGGTCACGAAGCGCCCTGTCACGCTCGGGGTACAAGGCGGCAACCTGCCGCTGTTGCTGCTAACGCTGGCAGTGTGTGTGGTTACGTTTACGAGCAGAAAGACAAATATCCTGCAGGGTTGCGTTCACCTGCTCCTCTTCGCTGTTTTTGTGCTGCTGATATTTGCACCTTGAGCTGCTCTCGACGGCGCGGTTGAAGAGATGCTTCCCGCTCGCGCTTGTCGAGGCAGCCCCTTACACGTGCCTTCGCATTACGATCGCGTTCGATCCTTCTTTCGTAATCTTAAATCCAAAGCGCTCGTAAAGGCGCAAAACCGGTTTGCCTGCAACGAAGCTGACTGAAATTGTTGACTCATGGGGGTTCGCACGGACCAATTGCGTCAGGAGAGCCGTGCCGATACCATGCCGGCGCTGCTCCGGTTTGACTGCAAACGCGAGTTCCGGCGGTGCATCAGGCTCGTCGATCGGCTTGCGTAGCCAAACCGCGCCAACTACTGATCCGTTTTTCTTGTCGTGTGCTACAAATCCAGTATCCCCTGCGCGACCCCAACCGTCTGCATAATGCGCGAACTCCGGCCGCTGCAGGATCTCTCGTGAAGGTTGGTGGTTACCAACGGAGGACAGTCCTTGGTAAACCATCTCCCGGAGGATCGGCTCGTCGTTGGCGAGAAGCGGTCGAATCTCGTATTCCATGAGTAAGTGCAGCTTGTATTGTCGTGGATAATGCACAAAAACACCAGCCTGACGTTTGGCATGGAATGGATCGATTGCACCGTTTATGCCGACTGGGTTGAATTTGGCGCCTGAATTTCGTCCATGCATCCATGCTTGCGAACGTTTAGCATGTTCAAGTGGATCGCGATTATGTTTTGGGTACTCACACTGAGGAACTGGCAAGACTCGGATTGCAACATCGTGTCTGGCGTCCGGTAGTTTTGGATTGCTGGCAGAGAGCCGGTATCACCGTGGGCAAACGCGTCCTCGATGTGGGCGCGGGCCCTGGGTACGCGGCTGTCGATCTTGCGGAAATCGTCGGACCAACCGGTGAAGTCGTTGCGCTTGAACGTTCCGAGAACTTCATCCGCGCGATGGAACAGACTTCTCGTGCGCGGTCGCTCGAAAATGTGAAGATTCATCAACTCGATTTAATGACCGGTGAATTGCCCAGGGGAAATTACGACTTTTCCTGGTGCCGATGGGTCATGTCATTTGTGAGTGATCCTGCGGTCCTGATCAAAAAACTCGGGGAGGGAATGCGCACAGGGAGTGTGGCCATTTTTCACGAATACGGCCATTACGAAACGTGGCATTTCTTTCCGCGTTTGGCGAATCAGGAGCGCTTCCGCGAACATGTGATCGCAACATGGCGTGAGTCGGGCGGTGAGCCCGACGGAGCGGTAGTCCTGGCTACGCTGCTTCCGGCGAACGGTTTCACGATTCGTTCGACCAGACCGCACCTGTTTTGTGTGCGTCCGACTGACTACATGTGGCAATGGCCGGCAACCTTCATTGAAACTTATCTTCCACGCCTGATTGAAATGGGACGGATCGATCAACAATTCGCGGACAAGGTTCGCGACGATCTCGCCAGTGCGGAGAAAAATCCGAATGCGCTGATGATTACGCCCTTGGTGCTCGAAATCGTTGCCGAAAAGCTCTAGAACATGGATTACCAATACCGGTTCGGTCCTGGTGACAGTATTTAGTGAACGGTTTCCTACAGGCCGAGGCGTTCCGCATCAGACTGCAACGCCGTAATCACTTCGGCGATGACAGTGTCGAGTGGCATTCCAAGGTGCTCGGCGCCACGCACGATGTCCTCGCGGTTTACGGCCCGGGCGAACGCTTTGTCTTTCATTTTCTTTTTTACAGCGCGTACATCGACATCTTGAATGCTTTTTGTGGGACGAACGAGTGCGACGGCTACGACAAAGCTGCTCAGTTCGTCTACGGCGTAGAGCGTTTTCTCAAGTGCCGTCTCGCGCGAGACGTTTGCGTAATCCGCGTGCGACAGAATAGCGCGACAGACTTCTTCGCTCCATCCGTGGACGCGCAGCCATGCAACGCCGACGAATGGATGGCCTTCGGTCGGGCTGTGTTCAAGATTTGGATGGCGTTCATAATCCATGTCGTGCAACAGGCCAACGGCTTCCCAAAGATCGGCATTTTCGCCGCGCAATTTCGCAAAATGTTTCATCGAATCAGCAACTGCGTAGCAATGTTTTCGCAGGCTTTCCGATTGGACCCATTGGTGGAGGATATTTGACGCGCGAGCGGCGCCCGTTTCGTTCATCGCCGAACTTTAATGAATTGAAACCTTGTCGCCCGGTTTTATTTTTGTCGCAAGCCGGACGATATCCCAATTAGCCAGACGAACGCAGCCGTGGCTGGCAGCGCGGCCAATCGACGCCGGATCGTTGGTCCCGTGAATACCGATCCCTTTTTTGTCGAGCGCGATCCACATCACGCCGACGGGATTTCGCGGGCCAGGTCGGAGTAGATAAAAATTGGCGCTGCGGTTGCCGTGTCTGAGCATTTCCTTGTCCCAACGAAACGTAGGCATTTTGGCGATCCCGCGCACCTTCCACTCGCCGATAGGCGAGGCGGTATGCGCGGAGCCGACCGTGACCGGATAGGTCGCGATAAGCTTTTCGCCCTCGCGCACTTCGAGTATGTTTGTTTTGGTGTCGATTGTAATTGCGACATTTCCCGGTGCACCTGCACTTTCGCCTGGATTTGGAGTTTGCGGTCCCGGTTGATCTTCCATTTCATTAGCCGCCTGAGAGCTGATCTCGCTGCCCGGCTTGATGTTTTTTACTGAAGCGAGATCAAAAGGTTCGACGTTAGGAACCATAAGTTGGTCGCCGGACTTGATTGTTTTCATTCTGCTCGGGTTTAGCTGCTCCAAAAAGTGAACATCGCTATGAAACTTCTCCGCGAGTGCGTCTGCAGCATCGCGGTAGGGTAAAAATTTTAGTTTTGCTTGTTCAGCTACCTTGCTGGGCAACGGGCCGATGCTTTGGAGATCCGCGTCAGTGACGGTATACGGAATCAATACAGGCTCCGCACTGGCGAAATCAAGGCCGCTGACGTCCGGAGCGACATTTGGTTTGGTGTTGCGTTGTGGTGGAATTTGCGGTTGTTCTCCACGAGACTCCCGATAAAGGGCGAGTGCTTGTCGCGTAAGATCGTTATAGCGTCCATCGATTTTGCCAGGGCTGAAATTGGCACGGTCGAGAAACACTTGTAGTCGAGTGGCCGCTTCGACTTCGGCTTTGCTCGGAGACGGTGAGTGGCTGGATTTCTTTCTGCCCGCTGCTGGCAGAACCGCGCTTGAAATTAGTACGGCGACGAACGCGGAACGAAGAACAATCTTCACTCAACTTGATCGAACTACTCACATGGGTTGGCTGCCTGTATTCCCTGGTACATCCCTTAGACCGAACGCAACATGATTTGCGACTCAAGACAAACCGCGCCTTCTGCTCCTACCCGCCAGGGCAGAACAGAAAGGCGCGATGGAGACAAACGAGCTTAGATATTAATCCTCATCGAGGATCACGCGATCAACAACCATGTTGGTGCCTGTCCCGGCATAATGGACCCGGACTGGGACGCCCACTCGGATTTTTGATTTCACGGTCGCTTCGTCCAAGACCCTGCCGCCGCGTGTCACATAGGTCACCGTCTTGCCGAAACGATAACTCACCGGCCCCGAACTCTCTCTAAGCACGATAGCGCTTCCCGGAGTGTACTCCGTGATTGTCCCCGTGGCTTCAGTGGTACTCGTTGTCTGAGTGGTGGTTGTCTGCCGCTGCGGTTGCTGCGGTACCTGTCGCTCATTCATGAGTGGCTGCCGCGTGGTCTGCCCCCATGCAAACGATGCCACCATTGCCAGCGTAATGCTTAATAGCATCTTCTTCATGATTTCCCTCCTTCTTAGTTGAGTTGCGGCGGAGTAAGAGTTCCTTCTTTCCGTTTGAATCCAACGGGTCAAAAAAGAACACGCCGCTGTACTAACATCGAATGCGGCCTTGGGAGCGGACGCTTAAAAAGCCTTTCGTGCTTCTTGAAGCCCGCGTGTACTTGGAGAAGTCTTCTTTTTCGCGCCTAATATGAAATTTTGGATTGGGACATCAGGGTTTCAGTATGCCGAGTGGAAGGGGAACTTTTACCCGGAAGATTTGCCGGCGGCGAAAATGTTGCCGTTTTACGCCGAACGTCTTTCGACTACGGAAATCAATTATACGTTTCATCGCATTCCCTCGCCGAAGACGATCGATAACTGGAAGACGCTAACTCCTGGGAACTTTCGGTTTGCATTGAAGGCGCCGCAGAAGATCACGCACTGGTTAAAGCTGCGTGAATGCGCGGATACGCTGCGATATTTCCATGATGTGATATCAGCGTTGGACGAAAAACTGGGGCCGGTGTTGTTTCAACTCCCGCCCACTTTCAAGAAGGACACGATGGTGCTGGGCGCTTTCTTGAATGGTCTGCCTGGCGAAATGCGCGCTGCGTTCGAATTCCGTCACGAATCATGGTTCGACGACGAGGTCTTTGAAACATTGCGGGCACGTGGCGCCGCGCTGTGTATCGCTGACACCGAAAAACTGGAGACGCCAAAGGTTGTCACCGCGGATTACGGATACCTGCGGTTACGCCGCGAAGATTACGTGCAGAGCGACGTCGAAGGCTGGACTCAGTTCGTGCGGGAACAGGCATCAAACTGGCTCGAAGTCTTCGTTTATTTCAAACATGAAGAAGCAGGCATCGGACCAAAGCTTGCGTCGCAAATGAAGCAATTAGTGGAGTAGAAGTTCAGCCAATATCCAAAGCTAATGCATCGGATGCCGAATTAAAGTTGCGGATCTACTTGCCGATCAGAATAAGGACTCCAGCGGCGAGGGCCACAAGGTACAAAAGAAAGATGAACGGTCCGAGGTTTAAACCGAATCCTAAAAGGCCGTCGATGATCAGATAGACCCCGAGCAGCACCATGCCGATGTTCTTAGTGAATTTCATACGGCAGTATTTTGTTAGCCACTGCCCGTGACAATCCAAAACGTCTATGGCGTCTTAAGGAACTCTATTCGTCGCGTTTCTCCTCAGTCGAGAGTTTCGTCCCGTAGCCTCGTCGCTTGCATCGCTGCGCGCTGGCGATTGCTATCTGCCAGCCGCACGAATCACCACCGCTGAAATATCTTTCACATCTACGAAGGCGTCATAAAACTCCGCACCGGTCAGATGGGAAAGATAAACGATGTTGTCGGTTACCTGGCCGACTTTCCCTCCGACCTTTTCTCCGGATCTCAGGTGCAACTCGACGGCTTTGCCCGCGTTACCCTGAAGGATGCTGAGCACCGTCACATTAGGCTGGAGGGCAGCTTTTTCCTGCGCTTGCAAGCTGGAACAGGCGATTGCTGCAACAATGATTCCGAGTAGAAGTGAGTAGCGTTTCATGATCGACTGGTTCTGCCCGACTACACTCCGATTGGCGAGTAAATAATCACAGGAAACGGTGGTCATAGTCGCGCCAGGTAATTTAGGGTGAAGTGGAACTGTTCTTTTCCCGATTTTCATTGGCAGGCGAAGCGCATGACCTACAATTCTGCATGGGCTCGATCGTCGAAAATCTTGAGCGCGTTCGGGACCAAATCGCGCAAGCAGCCGCAAAAACCGGTCGCCCAGTAAATGAAATTGAGCTTGTGGCAATCACCAAAACGCACCCAGCCGAGCAAGTACGCGAAGCAGTCGAGGCCGGGCATACCATTTTTGGCGAAAGCCGGGTTCAGGAAGCCCGCGCGAAAATTCCAGAGCTACCGTCAAACTTGCGCTGGCATTTCGTAGGACATCTCCAGAAAAACAAGATCCGGCAAGCACTGCCATTGTTCGAACTTTTTCACGGAGTCGATTCGCTCGCGCTGGCGCAGGAAATGGACCGCATCGCAGCCGAGCAGGGGGAACATCCGCGCGTGTTACTGGAAGTAAACGTGGCGGGGGAGGGCACCAAATTTGGTTTTAAAGCTGAAACTCTACACGCCGAAATAGGATCTCTTCTGGAGCTACCGCGATTGTCGATCGAGGGACTCATGTGTGTCCCGCCGCTCGCGGAAGAAGCCGAAGGCTCCCGGAAATTCTTTGTGCAGTTGCGCGAATTGCGCAATTCGCTCGAAAAAGAATTCGATGTGAAATTTCCGCATCTTTCCATGGGAATGACGCAGGATTTTTCGATCGCGGTCGAGGAAGGCGCGACCCTCGTGCGCGTGGGCACGGCGATTTTCGGCGAGCGACCTAAACGGCAGAAGGATTGATGCGCCTCGAACCCACAAACATGCAGCAGATAGGAGATGAGCTTGCCATATCCTGGAATGACGGGACGGAATCGTTTTTCAAGCTAGAGATGCTGCGACGTGCGTGTCCTTGTGCAGGATGTGGTGGCGAGCCCGACGTGCTCGGTCATATTTCGCGGCCACAGGTGACGTATACCGATACGAGTTTTCAGCTCGTCAGTTTCGACCCTGTAGGCGGCTACGCATTGCAGCCGCGGTGGGCTGACGGACACAGTACTGGAATTTATAGCTTTACTTACTTGCGACGATTGGGAGAAGCTCTGGAGTGAAGGCAAAGGTTGAGCCGATTCATGTCCCTGACCCTGAAAATCGCGATCGTTTTGCTGTGCTTCGCGTTGTGCGGAGCCGGTACTTTCATTGCCTCAACCGTGCGAGAAGAATCTAAGCAGCCGCAAAAAATGAATACAATTCCGGTCAAAAATCACGAGATCGCGCGGCGTATTTGGATTCAGGCTTAATTTTACAGGCTGTTTCTCTCAGGCGGCTACGGATTGCGCCCGCGACGGAGGCCCTACAATTTTGGAATCGTGATCAGCAAGAGGCTTGTCCCATTGCTGATCGGCTTGAGTTGCCGGTCGCGCAGCGAAGCTGGAATGAGGAAAAATTCCCCGGGTCCGAGACCGACGCCCGCACAGCGCGCAGAGCCGGTGAGGCAACAAGCGATTGCGAACTCGCCGCGAGAGGCGATCTCTCGCGGTGAATGGAGATCCCACTTCCGGATCTCGAACAGGTTGTGACGCAGCAGCAGTTCGCCTTCGGGTTCCACTAAGCGCGGTCGAACGTCACTAAAATCGATGCATTGCAGCGCCTGATCGATGTGTAACTGACGCTGCTTGCCCGCGTCGTCCACGCGGTTCCAATCAAATACGCGATAAGTGGTGTCGCTATTCTGCTGGATTTCGATCAGCAAATTACCCGCGCCCAGAGCATGAAGACGGCCTGCCGGAAGGAAGGCGGCGTCGCCTGTTTTGACGCGGATTTTGTGAACGTGATCGGCTGCTGTACCGTCGCGGAGCGCCTTCTCGAATTGATCTCGCGTGATGGATTCACCAAATCCCAGATAAACCTCAGCACCGGGATCAGCCGCTGCCACATACCAAAATTCGGTTTTCGGTTCGCCTCCTAATCTCTCAGCAAACTTTGCAGGCGGATGGACTTGTAATGAAAGCTTTTCGTGAGCATCAAGAAGCTTCAGTAACAGCGGAAAACGTGGAGAATCGGGAACGTCTCCGAAGATTTCCTCTCGATATTGAGTCCACAGCTCATGCAAAGTTTTCCCGCGCAGCAGTCCGTCGCGCACAACGCTCTGTGCTTCGGGGCGGTCTACTATTTCCCATGATTCCCCGATCGGTCTTTGCGGCGGCAATTTTTTGCCGAACTCAGATTCAAGACGCCGGCCGCCCCACATGCGTTCCACGAAAATGGCCTCGAAGGTGAGGGGAGTCCGAACCGGACCGGCCTTAGCTGCAGATTGTCCGCCGCGGCTGGTCGACTTATTGCGGATTGCGGATTTCAGATTGGTAAATTTGCAGGGAGTTTCTGCCAAACGCCATTTATTTAATTGGCGTCTGACACGAATGCTCTAGGAATGCGACGCTTTTTAAAGAACTGGCTGCCTGTGATCGTATGGGTTGGCGTGATTTTCCTTGGCTCGACCGATCTGATGTCGGCCGAGCACACGTCCCGATTCATTGTTCCATTTTTGCGCTGGCTGAACCCGGATATTTCGGCGGAGACGCTGGCGTCAATTCACTTCATCGTTCGGAAGTGCACGCACGTGGGCGAGTACGCCATTCTGGCGCTGCTTTTACTTCGCGCGGCCACTCTGATTACGAATTGCAAGGGGTCGATACCGATTCTCTATCTGAGTGTCGTGGGCATGTCTCTGATTGTGGCTGCCACAGACGAATTTCACCAAACGTTCGTCGCGTCTCGTGGCGCTTCGGTCCGGGACATCATGATCGACAGTAGTGGCGCAGTTCTAGGGCTGGTAATCGCCTCGATAATTCGAATGAGTCGTTCAATCAGGCTCGAAAAAACGCCTGCGGATCCATAGGAGCATAGTCGTAATATTTGAAGGCACCCTTTCGTGTGGCTTGCCTTTCTCGGAGACTTAATGAAATAGTCGGCGTGTATGCTGATCGCCGTTGAAGGATTACATCTATTCGCGTTCTCGTTTCAGGTTTTCCGACGCGCTCCTTTGGAAGATTCAATCGTACCAGGTAATACAGCGCGGTGAAACGTCAGAAACGGCGTTGCACTTTGGAAATCCTAATGTTCGTCCCATGATAGGAAGGATTATCGGCAATTCTTTGTCATCGTCTGCGACGGTCAGACCTTGGGTCATGACAGCTCTTCCCTCCCTGTTTTCTGCGATGGGGATTTGGCTTGTTGTCTTTTCGGTATCCCCATGTGTCGCAGAAAGGGTCACACAAGAGGGCGGAACAGGCATCGATGGAAGAAAAGCGCCCATCATTACAGCCACGCCAGAGCGCGTTAAAATCGGTAATGATTTCGCCAGCACCGATATTGCCTGGAATACGGGCAATGGATCGAAGGGTTTTGTTTTCGTCACGGCAAATGGCCGGCCGCCAGTTCTTGTCGCTGCCGGTAACGAAGGTAGCCGCGTTATCCCGTGGATTCGGAGGGGCAATTATATTTTCGACCTGTACGGGGATGCTGACCGGCGGACGTTACTCTCCACAGTAACCGTTTCCGGCATCGCCACAGAACTCGAAACTCCCCCTCAAAGAACAGAATTATCACAGGGACAACGCTGGCTGCTGCTTGCCGTTCTTCTCGCAGTCTTGTATGGCGCGCTTTACTTGAGCTCAACGGGACCGGTGCGGACGAAATTTCCCCTTGAGCCGGCTACATCGCCTAACCCTCTTCACATTGCGCGAAATCTGGTGCTCGGCATCGCCATCTTCTTTTGTCTCGATGGCGTTGTGTTTCATACCCACCTGTACACCTCGATTCTGGCGCCCGATTCTTACGCGGGGCGAATGGCAGCTATTACCCGAGCCGAAAAAAGTCGCGCCTCATCCGGCCTCAAAGAGGTGCTGGTTTTGGGCGATTCGCGAATGGCGGAAGGATTTTCTCCAGTGGTTGCCAACAAACTCAGCTCTCTCGATGGATTCAAGTTTGTAAATCTCACGGAACCTGCTTCCGCGGTAAACATATGGGACTATATGCTGCGAGAAGTCGATCCTACGAGACGCCGTTACTGGGCGATTGTGGTTCCCTATGGCATCGGCTTTGAACCAAACAGCGCCGACCCGTTGAGGATTTCCATGGCAGCTCCACTTTTGCGCTATGGAGATTGCTTCAACTTTGCATCTGCTTTTCAGCGATGGTCGGGTCGCTTCAGAGCATTTACAGCGTGCATACTGAGAGGCTCGGCATTCCAGAGCGATGTTGTCGACTTTCTCGAACATCCCATCGCGCGTATACGAAGCGTCCAGCAAGAGCCCAAGAGACTTCAAGCGCGCGATGTTTATAGAGGCCGGGATTACGATATCGTCGGCACTTTCTACGACCCCAAGACCGGTCGGATAACTTTTCCACCGGGATTAACGGAGGCTCAGCGAGACGCCATCAGAGATAGCCTCGTGAAGCCATCCCAATCGGAAACACAAGATTTCCTGAGGATGCAGCGCGACGGGATCCAGCGAATCCTGAATCGTTATTCGGCCAGTTCGACCGAAATCGTCCTTACGCCGGTGCCTCGCGGTCCATTTGCCGGGCTCCCGGGGGCTTCGATGACATTCCACGCTGCTTTTCCTATCATTACAACTCAGAGGACCGTTTTTTCTCTTCCCGAACAAACGTTCGATTTTCTTGAGAAACCCGAATATTACTTTGACGGGTACCACCTTAATTCAAAGGGCCGGCAACGATTTACCGAAACGCTGGTAACTGAGTTAGTCGGGCGACTGGGGTCGGTCAATTCGAGCGGGCGTGTTCACTGCGACTCAGGGCCGGTAGCAAATCGCTTCCCGTCAAACAACTCCGGCTCAGATATCGGGAGAGCCATTAGCGATGGTTTCAATAACAAGCGATTGGACGAAGCCAACTAGTCATTACCGAGTTATTCGATGCTATTTAACAGCTTTCAATACTGGATCTTTTTTTTGATCGTAGCGATGCTGTTTTACAGCGTCCGGTTTCGCGTCGGCAAGTTCTTGTTGCTGGGTGCGAGTTACATCTTTTACATGTGGTGGGATCCGCGATTCATCGTGTTGATTCTTACCTCGACGGTAGTGGACTACTACCTGGGAATTCTGCTGGAGACAGCCAATGGCCGGCGCAAGAAGTTGTTACTTATTGTTAGCCTTGTAGTTAACCTCGGCATTCTTGGTTTCTTTAAATACTACGATTTCTTCGCAGGCTCGCTGGCTCGGTTGCTTCACGTGCCGGAGTCATCAGTTGTCTTGCAAATTATTCTCCCTGTAGGCGTCAGCTTTTACACCTTTGCCAGTCTTTCCTACACCATCGATGTCTATTGGGGGAAGATGAAGGCCGTACGAAACTTCGTCGACTACGCGCTGTTTATCGCATTTTTCCCTCACCTCATTGCGGGTCCAATCATTCGGGCCAGGCAATTTATCTCTCAAATCCAATTTTGGCGACGTCCGGCGGCGATTATGGTGCAGAGCGGCATTATTCTTGTTCTGTCCGGTCTGATTAAGAAGATGGTGTTTGCCGATCGGTTCGCCGTCGTGTCCGATGGATATTTCAATGATCCGGCAGCGCACCCAGGCTGGTTGGCCGCATGGTCCGGTTGCATCGCGTTCTTCATGCAAGTGTTTTTCGATTTCTCTGGTTACACCGATATCGCTCGCGGCTGCGCCAAGCTGCTGGGCTTTGAGTTCCCGCTTAATTTTGCGCGGCCATTCCTGGCCAGAAATCCGCCCGATTTCTGGCAAAGGTGGCATATAACCCTGTCGACCTGGGTCCGAGATTATTTGTTCATGCCATTCAGCCGAGGGCGGAAAGGGCACTTTGTGTTGTTCCGAAACCTGATGATCGTCATGATACTGGTGGGCCTATGGCATGGGGCTAACTGGACTTTTGTAGCCTGGGGAGCATATCACGGGATCCTGTTGATTGGGTACCGTCTTTTCGATAGGGCGGCAAAAGGGACAGCAATCGCCACGGTTATGAAAAAGCGCTACTTCGTACCCTTTAGCGTTGCTCTGATGTTTCTTTCCTGCACGGTAAGTATGGCTTTCTTTCGCCCCAGGACGCTTCAAGCGAGCGGGTACGTCTTCAGTGCATTATTTGGTTTTCAGCACATCCCTGGTGAATTTTTGCTAACGACCGGAACGATCGTGCTGATTTTTATTTCGCTATTCTTGGCGGTGGCGCAGGAACGCACTCAATTTATTGACCGTCTCGCACTTCAACCGGCGCGCATTCAGGTTCCTGCGTACGTTTGCGCTTTTCTGGCGCTCGAGCTGTTTCCCGCTACTGGCCAGGTGCCATTTGTTTACTTTCAGTTTTGATCACCGAAAGAGGAAATGGGCCTGACTGGGCTCGAACCAGTGACCCTGCGCTTATCAAGCGCATGCTCTAACCAACTGAGCTACAGGCCCCCTTCGCGGAACTGAACAGTGATCAGTGATCGGTGATCGGTCAAGCGGTCCGCGTCATTTTTCTGATCGCGGATCACGGTTCGCTGATCGCATCTCGGAGGTTCGCCTTCGCCACGGCTACGGCGCGACAGCCTTCACTCTCCTCTTTGACGCGAGTGAAGACTGGAGGCAAGGGGATTCGAACCCCTGACTTCCAGCTTGCAAAGCTGGCGCTCTACCAACTGAGCTATGCCCCCTGTGAATTGTCGAGTTTAGATTGTGGATCGCGGATTGCAAATAAGGGAGCGCACAGGTGCCGCACATTTGCAGTTTCGGGGAATGCCAATCCGGATGCCGATCTTGCGAATCGGCATCCGGTATTTGTCCGCCTCGAACGATCGACGCTGCGTTCGGGTGCTCGAGACGCGGTCCTGTTTTTCCTTTGGTTAATGTCCCCCTGCAGGTACCGCCAAATAGGCAATTAACGAGCCCGTAGTTGGGTCGATAGCTCTGCCCGTAATCTCTCCCTTGTTATTTATGTCTTTCGCAAGTGCGAGAAAGCCAGAATAGCTGCCTTTGAAATCGTTTAGATCTGTTGGTGTGTTGCCGTGATCCCAAATAACTGCACGACAATCAACCAGGTCCGCGTCGCATGAGACACCGACTACCTGCCGCGCTTCATTAATACCGTAGGCCTCACTGTCTACATGTTTTGGTGTACGGTTTGGCAGAGGTTTTAGCTGTCGGATGCCATCCTCTCTGGTCCACATGAAAGCGTGTAAGACGTCGCCTCCAACAAACGCGGGGTCGCCGGCAAACCCGACTACATCGCCTCGTTGATTGACCGCCGTCGGCGTATTCCACCACGGGGCTGGCGGATTTGGATAAATATCAGTCACAGTGCCATTTTCCCAAAGCACGGCGTGTTTTGCCGTATGTCTTCCAACGGCCTGGTCGCAGATTCCGGAGATGCCCACGATTTGACCATTATCGTTGATCGCCGTGGCGGCTCCTGAGGTGTCGCCGGAGATCAAAGGGAGGTCGTGGATCTGGTCTCCTGATCCAAGGTCCCACACGGCTGGGAGAAACTGGAGGACTTGGGTGCAGCAACACGTGGGATCATGAACACCAGTCTCCGCCCAGCCCACTACCTGACCCAAATTGTTGGCTCCTGTGGCAAAGCCATTATTTCCTCCAGGAAAATTGGGCAATCCCCTCATCTGGTTGTTTTCCCAAACGAACCCGAGGTTGATATAGCCGACGTTGTTAGGCGTACTGTAGAAAAACGCGCTACTCCAGGCCTCCCCTAATGGCTCCGGGTCGGCAGTCTGGGAAATACCCACGATGATTCCCGCCGTATTTTTCACGTTCCATGTGACACTGCTGTTTGGTCCGCCAAGTGTGCCGAGGTCGGAGAGCAAACTGTTTCGCCACAGCGTAGCGTGCCGGTTCCTATCCGGCAGTCTGGAATAGCCTGCCACCCAGCTCTGGTCATTGATGCTATTTCCGCCGCTACTCGTGCCGCCGAAATCGGGAAGGGTCGATACCTGATAGTGCAGTCTCGCCTTTGTTGCTTCCGGCCTCTGTGCATGCACGGGCGCCAGAGTCGCAGCGCAGCAGACAGCGATCAGAACAGTGACAAGAATTCGGCTGGGGTTTTTGGTTGTGAATTGTGTTATCATATTTGTCTTCTTTGTTGAGTTTTCATGACCACACTTTAGGGATTGGCCTTAGGCGGGCACCAGAGCCACTTGGCACGTTTCGTACGAGCCATTTCACTTCTAGTTCATAGTTTGATTGACGATTCCGGCGCGGAGAATCAAAGGTTCTTCGCAGGATCCAGAATCGCGAAATGAACGGCGGCGAATCGGTAAAAGAGTCCCGGCCGGGTGATTCCGGATTTGCGGAATTGTTTAGTTCAATTTCGAATTAAGCGCCGCCGCGAACTTGCTGAGGCCTTCGCGAATCTGCGCACGTGACCATGCGGCAAATCCGAAAGTGAGCGCTGGCTCCGGCTGTGCCTTGATAAAGCAGGACGATAATGGCGACGGCCTGAAACCGATCTCACCGCAGACATGAGTGATTAATGGCAAGTCTGTTTTCCGTCGAAGCCAGGCAACGAAATGCAACCCAGCTTCCGGAATTTCCAGGGTAAAGTACTTACTCAACAAACTGTTGAATTGTTCGATGAAGTATTCTCTTCGGTCAGAATATAGTTTCCGCATCCGCTTGATGTGACTCAGGAAAAATCCTTCGGTCAGGAATCGAGCCAGCGTCGCCTGATCAATCGCGGGAGAGTGTTGATCCATCACGGCGCGAATCTTGATCATCGGTTCGACCAACTGCTCCGGCGCCAGAATATAACCCAGGCGCAAGGATGGGTAGAGGATCTTACTCATTGTTCCTGCGTAAATGACACGGCCGGCATTATCGAGCCCCTGTAAGCAAGGGAGTGGGGGACCGGTATAACGAAATTCGGAGTTATGGTCGTCCTCAAAAATGTACGCGTCACAGGTGCGAGCAAAATCGATCAATGCCGTTCTTCGCGAGAGACTCATGGTCATGCCGAGCGGGAACTGATGAGATGGAGTGACGTAGATGATTTTCGGTGAGCGCCGTTTCGACGATCGCGTGATGGTGATCCCTTCCCGGTCGACAGGTCTTGGAACAACGGTTGCCCCCGCGAACCCAAAGGCCCGGCGAGCTTGGTAGAAACCCGGGTCCTCGATCCACGCAACCTCCCCTCGATTTACGAGAGCCATTGCACTGATCATCATTGCCTGCTGCGTTCCAGCCGTGATGATGATCTGGTCTGGATGACAGCGCGCACCTCTGTGATCGCACAAATAAGTTGCCAGCGCTTTGCGCAGGTCGGGGTCGCCGCGACTTGAAGCATACTGGAGTAAGTGCGCTCCCTTTTTTGCCAGGACTTCTGCTCTGAGTCGTTCCCATATTTCGATTGGAAATTCGTCCAGCGCTGCAACAGCGGGAACGAACGTGACGCCCGGTGGACCTGCGATTCCAAAATCGAACTGTTTTCCGGCTCGCCGATCCGGAATATCTTTTACGCGATCGGAAAGGCGAGGCGGGCGTTCGATATGTGGTTCTGCTTTTGCAATCCGCGCACTCAGGAAAGTTTCAGGCAACGGTTCGGCGACAAAGGTGCCCGATCCGACTTTGGAGTGGAGATAACCCTCCGAATGAAGCCTCGAGAAAGCGACGTTTACAGTGAAGCGCGATACTCTTAGTTCGATCGCAAGTTCGCGAGAGGAGGGGAGCCGGGAAGAGTTGCTGTTGAAGGTTGCCGAAACCAATTCGTCGCGAATCTGGCGGTAAAGCTGTTCATGTAGCGGTTCATCTGAAGCGCGATCCAACCGAATCATTTCAAAAGCCATGATCGAATGGCGGCGGCGCTGCTTCTTACCTGACCTTTTAGCTGAATTTTTCTTCACGATTCGAATTGTGCTCTTAAGCAAACTGGTGATAACCGCAAGCTCTGGTCGAAGTGGTCTGGCCACTTTGTACGGAGTGGACTGTTGACACTTTAGCGCAGGGTCAGAAGCTTTTTCTATGCAAACTCAGAATCCTTGTAGCGATCATATTGAAACAAAAGGCCTGATTTATTTTGCGCGGATGCTGGACAAAATCCGGCTAAAAGCCCGAGGCGAATTGCCGCCAGACTATTTTACTGGTGTCGATGAAGATCCGACGATGTTTGACGCCCGTTGCACGAGATTTCTCGGGGTAAATTACGATGAGCTTGCCCAACGAACGCTCCAAGGCGGATCAGATGAGGAAATTCTCGAATGGTGTTTCGAGCGCGGCCGGCGACCTAACGAAGAGGAGATCGCGACCTGGAATGCATTTCTGAGCAAACGTGGCTGGCGAGATGACGGAAGCGCCGATCTGCACGCGGCTAAGGAGCGGTCAGGCCTTGGAGATCGCGACGACATTCAGACGTGGGTAGATCTTCACGACGCTGAGGAAGGCAGAAAGCCGGTGACGAGATTCGCTGGCTAAGCGCGAACTTAACTCCCCCGGGGAGCAGGGAGAGTAAGAGATGTCTCGACTTCGTTCGACATGACAAACCGCGCGATGGCGCGTGCGCTCCCCCATTCGTGACATCTGCGTGATCCGCGGTTGTTTGCCAAAACAGAAATGCCGGATGTCGATTCTCAACGAGTCGTCATCCGGCATTGCAGTCGATGTGCAGCAAAGACTGAATTGTGCGTTACCGTGATCTCCTTTGAAGCTTTGGTCTCTTTCGATTCCAAAGTCTTCACGGCGTGTCCGGGAAGTGATCAATTGATTCACTCCGCGGATTTAGCCGTCGACCTATTCAACCGCTCTTCGAATCTGGAGACTCGAAGGCGATGAATTCTCCTTAGAAAGGAGGTGATCCAGCCGCAGGTTCCCCTACGGCTACCTTGTTACGACTTCATCCCAGTTACCGCTCATAGCGTAGGCGGCTGCCTCCTTGCGGTTAGCGCGCCGACTTCGGCTACAAGCGACTTCCATGATGTGACGGGCGGTGTGTACAAGGCCCGGGAACGTATTCACGGCGCCGTAGCTGATGCGCCATTACTAGCGATTCCGGCTTCATGAAGTCGAGTTGCAGACTTCAATCTGAACTGGGCCCAGTTTTAGTGATTTCCTCCACCTCGCGGTCTCGGATCGTTTTGTACTGGGCATTGTAGTACGTGTGCAGCCCTGGCCGTAAGGGCCATACTGACTTGACGTCGTCCCCACCTTCCTCCCCGTTAAAGCGGGGCAGTCTGAACAGAGTGCTCGAGCCTCTCGGCTCGGTGGCAACAGTTCACAGGGGTTGCGCTCGTTGCGGGACTTAACCCAACATCTCACGACACGAGCTGACGACAGCCATGCAGCACCTGTGCAAATTGTCCCTTTCGGGACTCGCTGGCTTTCACCAACTTAGAGATGCATGTCAAGGCCAGGTAAGGTTCTTCGCGTTGCATCGAATTGAGCCACATACTCCACCGCTTGTGCGGGCCCCCGTCAATTTCTTTGAGTTTTAATCTTGCGACCGTACTCCCCAGGCGGCACGTTTAACGCGTTAGCTCCGGCGCAGAAGGGGTCGAATCCTCCCACACCAAACGTGCACCGTTTACTGCCAGGACTACCGGGGTATCTAATCCCGTTTGCTCCCCTGGCCTTCGTGCCTCAGCGTCAGGAACTGTCCAGAGACCCGCCTTCGCCACTGGTCTTCCTTACGATATCTACGCATTTCACCGCTACACCGTAAATTCCAGTCTCCTCTCCAGTCCTCAAGCACGGTAGTATCGAATGCAGTTTCGGAGTTAAGCCCCGAGATTTCACACCCGACTTACCGCGCCGCCTACGCACCCTTTACGCCCAATGAATCCGAACAACGCTTGAGACCTCTGTATTACCGCGGCTGCTGGCACAGAGTTAGCCGTCTCTTCCTCTTCTGGTACTATCAACGTAAATACAGTTAATATTTACGCATTGTTCCCAAATGACAGGAGTTTACAACCCGAAGACCTTCATCCTCCACGCGGCGTCGCTCCTTCAGGGTTTCCCCCATTGAGAAAAATTCTCGACTGCTGCCACCCGTAGGTGTCTGGGCCGTGTCTCAGTCCCAGTGTGGCTGGTCGTCCTCTCAGACCAGCTACCCGTCAAAGCCTTGGTGGGCCGTTACCTCACCAACTAGCTGATAGGCCGCGGGCTCCTCAAGAAGCGTCAGGTTGCCCCGACTTTGATTTTGAATGGATGTCCACTCTGATCACATGCGGTATTAATTCGCCTTTCGGCGAGCTATCCCCCACTTCTCGGCAGATTGCCCACGTGTTAAGCACCCGTTCGCCGCTAGACGTTTCCCTGTATTGCTACAGAAAAAAATCTCGCTCGACTTGCATGTCTTATCCACGCCGCCAGCGTTCGTTCTGAGCCAGAATCAAACTCTCCGTTAAAAACGACTCGGTTCCCGTGAGGAAACCGAAAGTTTGTGATCTGACTTTCATTCCTGCTTCTTCAGTGGTGGCAGCCATGTCGGCTGCACCCCATCCGAAACAGCGTTTGTCCGATCTGAATCTTTATTTCAAAAAAGATCGACAGATAACGCACAATTCAATGTTTGCTGACTATCTATGTCCATCGATGGATTTCTCTATTCGAAATCCACGACCAAACTGTCAAAGATCTACAATCCTCTCCGGTACAAGGCAATACTCGACCCTCGTCATTAATCCGACCAAGATCGGCTGTCTCAAGCCGAGAGAAGAACACCAAACCCATGCAAGGGATCGGTCCGCTTTCGCGGGATTCACAAGATAAGGGATTCCCACGACTCGTCAACAAGAAATCTGCAAGTTTTATAATTTGGTAGTACAGCCTGCTCGTTTCACAACTTGCCGAACACTTGTGACCGTGATTCTTCTCTCCAAGCGCAGCAATCAACTATCGGCTTTTGTAAGCGGTTTTCTAATAACATATTTTACGTTGAGTGACGCCGGACGGTTCCCATAAACCTTTTTCGCCGTCCCGCCTTTAACCGCGCCGATCTTTTCCGTCGCTTTCTGAGACCGAATATTATTCTCACCGACGAAGAAAACGACGTTCTCAACAAACTTGAAGGCGTGCGCGAGCATCAATTGTTTCATTTCTCGGTTGTATCGCCCGCCCCAATATTTTCGCGCCAGAAATGTCCATCCAATTTCGATCTCGGATTTCTCCGGATCATAACCGTGGAACCGGGTCGATCCGATGATTTGTTGAGATTTCGTATCGACAACGACAAACGCTCCTCCGGATCCCAGAGCGTCTTCGAAGAAGACTTTGAACACGTCTTCCTTGTAACGATCGCTTTCCGGATGCTGTTCCCAGATCAGCGGGTCCGATGCGACCGCAAAGAGCTCGTCCCAATCGTTACGCCTGAGCGGGCGAAGCTCGATCAGTTCGCCTTTTAAGTGGGGTTGAAGCTCAAACGACATTCACTTTTGCACTAACTCGTGAGTTTGCGGTAATGATCAACGACCGGATAACTGCGGGCAACAAGACCGAACGCGAGGGCGGCGACAAAGGCGAACACGGCGAAGAAGAACATTTGAAAAGCGGTCACGCCGAAGCCAGTTGATGCGATGAATTTCGTGACCAAGGCGTTTTGGACGCCGGCATTTGCCATGAGCACCCAAAGGTTGCCGATCGTCACCGACAAATTCCAGAACGCCATGATCGCCCCTTTCATCGAGAGCGGCGCCTGGCTGTAGGCGAATTCGAGTCCGGTGGCCGCCACTAATACTTCGCCAAACGTGAGCAAGACATACGGCAACATTTGCCACGTGATCGTGAACGCATTGCCGCGGTCGAGCACCAGTTGCATCGCTCCGACCACGATCCACGAGAGACCTGCAAACACGATGCCGGTAGTCATCCTCCGCAACGCAGTGGGTTCATATCCGAAACGCCTGAGCGCGGGATAAAGCACAAGGTTGTTGAATGGAATGAGCAGCATCACCAACGCCGGATTCAGTGCTTGCATTTGCGCGGGTTGAAACCAGCTGGGCTTGGTCATGTCGTTTGCTTGCAACACCCAGGTCGACGCTTTCTGGTCGAACAGCGACCAGAACGGCGTGACGAGCGCAAAAAGCACGAGCACCCGCAAAACCGAACGCACGCCTGCGATCGCTTCCGCTGGATGTTTTTCGCGCACGCTATCGAGCTGCAGCCAGACGCCGAGACCGCCGAACGCAATCAGGGCCACGAGCGCGAGGCAGGCCGCGATGACAAATCCGAACTTCGGGATGAGCACGAAAGATCCAATTGCGACTGCCACGGCAACCACTGCGAGCAACTGGCCGCGCAAGCCGGAAATGATCGCACTGCACGAAACACGCACGAACGAATGGGGATTTGACGGCGCGGGCGGAACCATGACGTATTGCTTGCGGCCGAGCCACAGGATTGCGGTGGAGACGAACATAAGCACGCCGGGAACGCCGAACGCAAAAGCGGGCCCGAGATGGCGGAGGAAAATCGGCATCAAAAGCGAGGCAAAGAACGAGCCGAAGTTGATGATCCAGTAAAAGGCGTCGAACACCACTTTCGCGCGATGTTTGTTCGTCTGGTCGAATTGGTCGCCGACAAACGAGGCCACACATGGTTTGATCCCACCTGAGCCGAGCGCGATGAGCCCGAGCCCAATATAAAATCCCAGGCGGTTCGTAACAAACATCGCCAGGCACGCCTGACCGGCGCAATAAACCAGGCTCAGCCACAAAACGGTGTTGTATTTGCCGAAAAAACGGTCGGCCAGCCAACCGCCCAACAGCGGAAAAAAGTAAACGCCGATGACGAACGTATGAAAAATGTCCTTTGCGCCCCGGGCGCGTTCCGCCTCCGGTAGATAAAGAAGCAGCGATGAGACGAGGAAAACGGTCAAAATGTTCCGCATCCCATAAAAACTGAAGCGCTCGCATCCCTCGTTGCCGATGATGTAGCGGATCTGTTTTGGAATCGGCGCCTGCGGATCGGGAGCGACGCTCGTCGCAGGCAAAATCCCGGGCTCGGCCGCTTCCTTCACCATCGCGAGCGTGGACAGAACGTTGCCACCGCGCAACTGCAATCTGGCTTGGGATCTTCGTCGCATTGAAGTTACGCCAGTCCGTCGATCGTTTCCGGATTTTTTCGTGTCCTCGAAAACAACTGCGTGGCGGCAACATCTTGTTAGCGATGCCGAGCTTTACTCGCCGCCGTCGCTCGATGAGCTTAACAGGCGTTCAACGTCCTCATCGCTCAGTTGAAATCCGTCGTTGGAGAATCGACAAGGTGAATTGATCCGGTATCAGCATTTGTGACAATTTATTTTGATTCTGCTCATCGCGCTGGTTTTCGAAGCCATTGGCGTGGTGTTTCTCAGCGGCGGCCTTAATCAAATAGGGGAACCCAAGGCGCTCAATGCCGCGGAAATCATGTCGTTAATCAAAGTGGCAGAAAGAGTTTCGCACCGTTAGCCTTCTCGGTATGCCTCGTTGTGACCGATACGAGCCAAGTGACGGCGGCCAATATGCGCAGCTTCATAGAAGCTGTCCGGAGAAAGGCCCCTGTCGTTTACGTAGGCTCTGTAAGAGAAGTGAGTCTGCTCACGCGAACCAAGTTCGACATCAAAGCACGGGCGACTGTGGACGTCCTATCGGTGATGCGAAGTCCTGGCACCAATCCTCACGAAGCTACGATCGAGTATTCGAGTTATGACGATAAAACGCCGATATTAGCGGGTGGCCCACAATATCAGCTAAGACCCGGCGTCAAGGTTGTCGCCTTTGCAAACTCCTTCGCAAGCAACATTCCGCCTGGATATCTCCTTCAGGGCAGCCGCGATGAATTGCTGCAGCGTGTCGAAGCACTCCGCGATGCCCTTGGGCAAATGTCTGCCGACCAGCTTAAGGTGAATGAAATTACTGAGGACGATCGTCGTATTCAGCTCGCCTTGTACGAAAAGCTTTGCGCGTACCTTCGTACACCCAAATAGTTCTCAATATGCTGTCGAGATTGTCACTATGAGCGCTGAACGTATCGAGAAGACCAAATCAACCGTTGCCGCTGCCGATCATATTCCGGCGGACAAGAAGGCCGAATTATCAGCGACACTGTCGAAACTGAAGCCGGCGCTCGAGGAGATTTCCCAAACACACCAGGAGCATGCCGAGACCATTGCTCGTCTGGTTGAGGCTTCGGCGCACGAAGCAACGCGTCAGGAAAAACGCCCGGAACATCTCAAGAAACTTTCGCAAGAATTGAAACAATCCGTGGAAAAGTTCGAAGCGTCTCATCCGCAGCTCACCGCGTTTGTGACTGAATATTCCGCAATCTTGAGCGCTCTGGGCATTTGACCATTGTCGAGTCACGCAATCGGTGAAGCGGATTTTTCAATGGTGAGGCTGACCGGGGGTTCCCCGGCGACGGGCTATTGCCGTTCGTCTGAGGCAGCCAATTTGCGATCGAAGAACTCGACAGTGGCGCGATATACGCGGACCCAATCGTTCCAGCGCAGCAACTCGTGAATTTCGTCGGGCAACACGAGCTCCTCGAACGCGACGTTTTGGGCCCGCAGTTTTTCTACCAGATCCGTCGTTTGCTGGAACGGCACGTTCCGGTCATCATCGCCGTGAATGAACAGCACCGGGGAGCGCCATGAGTTGGCGCTTGCGGCCGCCGAAGATTTGAACGCGAGGTCGCGCGCTTCCTTCACGTCCGGTGCCGCGTCCACATTTTCGGGCACCCACATTGGCAGAAAAGTCGCCCAATCATGGACACCATGAAAATCGACTCCGGCTTTGAAAAGATCCGAGTTCCGAGCCAGACCCATCGCTGTGAGCGTTCCGCCGTAGGAGCCGCCCCACAATCCGATCCGGTGCGGATCGACGTTCTCCAGCGCCTGCAAAAACTTGCCGCCCGCCACAACATCCTGGTATTCCGACGCGCCGCGCCAGACAGAGTTCGGCGGGTCATGAAATGCGCGGCCGTACATAATCCCAAGCCGGTAATTCACCGAAAGCACAGTGTAGCCTTTGCTGGCCAGATATTGATTCATCGCGTAGGCGTTGTGGTAATACTGCATGTAATGCCATCCAAGCAGCATCTGCCGGATCGGTCCGCCGTGCGTGAAGATGAGAGCGGGTCCGCGTTTCTTCTGGTTCTTTGGCGTAAATAGTTGGCCGTGAATTTCGAGGCCATCCTCGCTTTTGAACACCACTTGCTTTGGCGTGATTAACTGCGCCTCGGGGAAACCGGCCGGAAGCAGATTCTTCGCGATCAGCTCGCGTCCGGTGGTCGTAACGCGATACGGCATGGCGGGGGAAGTCGCGGTTGAGCCGAGGCATAGTACGTGTTTGCCGTCGCTCGTTTCGACTGGGTTCCATTCGATGGTTTCGCCACTCGTTAGGGCCTGCGGATCACCTCCGGTCGCGCTCACCCGCCAAATGTGGCGGCGATCGACATCGTTTTGATTGGACGTGTAGATGATGCTCTTTCGATCACTGCTCAGCGTGACCTCCTCCACATCGAAATCGCCTGGAGTAAGCAACTGCACCGCTCCTCCATCAGCACCAATCGAGTAGAGATGATTTCGCCCGTCTTTCTCCGAGGCGAAGATGATCCGGCCGTTGTCGGTGAATTTGAGCGACTCAAAGGCGAACAGGGGCAACGAATCTTGCATGGTGGTGCCGCTGCGAAATAGTTCACGGCCTTCACCCGTCTGCGCGTCTGCGATACGGAGCGACCACGGCCGCGGGAACTCTGGAATTAGCGGACGCTTAAATTGCGCGCCCGGCTGGCGAATGAACACCACTTGCTTGCTGTCTGGCGACCATTGTGGGCCGGCATCACGATTCGTGCTCGGCGCCAGATACGTGATCTTTTTCGTCGCCAGCTCAATGACGGCGATAAACGAATGGTCCTTGCGATTCGACCGAAACGCGATTCGCTTTCCATCCGGCGACCAGCGGGGCGTGTCGCTTTCGCCGAGCAACTCCTCGAGCTGCTCCGCTTTCTTTTTGCCGTCGAGAGATGCGATCCAAATGTGTTTCTTCGCCGGCCAGACTACGGTTTTCGAGTCGGGCGAAATCTGGAGATCTTCGCAGCCCTCTTCACTGCAACCGATGTCACCGAGCAAGCGCGGCTCACCGCCGCTCACATTGACTGCCCACGCCTGCTGCTTTGGCATTTTCGGCAGGTTAAGCGGATTTGCCGATGTTCCTTCCTTATTCAACTCCGTGCCGCGCGCGTAAACAATCGTTTTGCCGTCGGGCGACAGCCGCACGCTCGCCATCCACTGACCTTCATCACCCTTGTAGTGCGTTACCTGGCGCGGCACGAAATCAGGCGGATCCGCCACCCAGATGTTACGCTCGCCTTTATTGTCGAAAATCCAGGCCACACGCGGCGCATGCGCTGCACTCGTTAGGCCCGAAGGAAACGGCGCGCTCAGCACCTGCTCGATGGTGAACGCTTCGGCAAAACAATAGAACGGCAAAAGAACCGAAACGACAGCGACACAACTGAAAGTTTTCATGGCGGCGCGACTCTACTCGCGCTCCGGTGCGCCGTCGATTCGACTCGGATTTGTCACGTCGCAATTGGAACCTCAACTTTAGGCCACGGCGGCCGTCGCAGCCGCCCTTCTTACGTCTTACCTTTTGCTCAATTCTTCGGTAACAGGGACGCGCGCGGAATTGCATCGCCATTTAAGAAAATTGCGTCGATTGAATCATAAGCGGCGACCGTTTTGAGCGGATCCTTCCGCAAAAGCAAAAGGTCAGCGCGTTTCCCAACTTCGATCGTACCGCGATCCGACATTCCAAACGCTGCTGCGTTATCGGCCGTCGCGGCGCGCAGGATTCGCGACAGAGGAATGCCCGTCTCCGCCCAGTGCTCAAGCTCAAGCATTCCATTTAATCCCGGTGGATTCCCAATTCCTTGGTTCGATGGAGTGTCGGTGCCGAATAAAAGTTTCACATTTTCCGCCGACATGATCCGCAGCGTCGCAAGTGCGCGCTTCGGGCCAACTGACATTGCTTTGAAAGGATCGACATTGTTCCCGAAAAGATTTGCGATGGCTTGCCGATACTCATCAGTCATCGCGCGTTGTGCGGTTTTTCCTTCATCGCTCTTGAGATACGCGACGACAGAACGTGGTAACGCTTCCGCGAGTCGCGGATCATCGAGCAATGATCTATCGAAGATCGACAAATCACCATAGGTGCATCGCAAAGTTGGCTGAACACCGATACGGGCATCAGCGGCGGCTTTAATCACTTTGTAGACTTCTGGCGGCGGCGTCGCGTCGAGCTGATCACCAGCCCAATGCCACAAGCCGTGGGCGATCACGTCGGCATGCGCGTTCAATGCCGCACGCCAGCTTTCCAGTGCATTCGCGTGAATTATAAAGACGAGCCCGTGCCGTTTGGCTTCGTCACGGAGCGCGAGCAATGTTTCAGGTCGCGGAACCGGCCAATGCGCCGCGCCGCCGAAACCGGGTTCGATGAAAGTCTTTAGACAAATCGCGCCGGCGTCTTGTGCTCGCGCAACCGCGCGGACTGGCGAGTAATCTTTTGAGTCGAGATTCTTTGGCCAATTTTTCGCCTGCTCCGGTTCAAAAACAAGATTCAGGCCATCCGCCACGACAGCATCTTTCGGCGGCTGCAACGCCATATAGCCACCGACGATCCGCACGCCACGACCGCAGCTGCAAAAGTTCGGATGGATCGGTGAAGCATTAAACCACGCGAGCGTCTTCTGCTTCAGATCGAGATCGACCAGAGTCGTGAACCCGAATGCCAGGTAGGATCGCGGCAACTGCGCGTGATACGCTTCGAGCAAATTGGGATGCTTCTCGATCGCCTCATCATCGAGTGGGCCCATGTTGCCGACGTGCACATGTGAATCGATCAGACCCGGTATCAAAAATCCGCCGCGACCGTCGATCTGCTTCGCGTGTGGACCCGCGACAAGATCAGTCCCGATTTCTGCGATCCGTCCATTGCGTATAACGACGGAGGCATGGGTGAGGGGAGCAGACCGCTCCGAAGAAATGACGGTCACGTTTTTGATTACGGTTCCTTCAACGTTCGGTTGGTCGGCCTTCGCACTTGCGAGAAGACTGCCAACAACCGCAGACGACACACAAAACCAAATGATCCCTCGCTTTGTCATACCCACGTTAGATGCGCCAGCTCGGCCGTTTGGATGCAAGCACCAGAAGTGATTGAGCCCGCGAGTGCTGGCGTTGCCGCGGATGCGAAGCAACGGTTAGATTTTAAATCAGTAAGTTAGAAACTTGTAGCCTGTCTGAGGCGGGTCGCTAACCACGCTTCTGAAACATCTCACTTCCTACCTGTAGCCGCGGTCGTTGACCGCGGCCGTCTCAGCCTGTTTACCCGATGGTGACCGCTTCAGCAAAACAACAGGCGGGCAAGAGAAACGAAGCGACACTGACACAATGGAGTGGAGTTTTCATAGCTGCGCGAGTCTACTCGCCCTCGGCGCCATCGATTCCAGTTGAGGCGCAACGCAAGCATCCGACCATATGAGCTAATCCTTCCTCTTTCGAAAAAAAGTCTGGTCGATCGTGAAACGCCCGGCCATACTCGACAACTTTCTGCGGGAAAACAACGGAGGAAAAATATGATTCATTTAATCTGGTACATTGTTGTTGGGTTGGTCGCGGGGGTTATCGCGAAATCAGTCATGCACGTACACATGACGATTTTCTGGACAATCGTGCTCGGCATCATCGGGTCGATCATCGGCGGCGCGGTTACGCACATGTTTTCGCACCCGACAACCGGACGATTTCATCCCGCCGGCCTCATTTTTTCCACACTTGGCGCGATCCTGGTTCTCTACATTTGCATTAAGCTGAACATCCGTTTCCCCCGGGTTCTCTAATGTAGAGAGAGGAAAAACTGTCGCCATGGTCGATTGACGGTGGCCGCTCGGTGTAGAGGCGCAGCAAGCCCCTCGACACTCAATTTTTCTCGTCGTTAAGACGTGTTTACAGTGGCGGTGACGCTTTCCCATTCTGCCGTCAGACGTGCAAGATCGCGGGACAAAGCGGAGAGATCGCGATTGATCGCGATGGCGCGGCCGCCCGGTGTGTAAGCCGCCGGATCTTCCAGCGCTGCGGCTAGTTCTTTCTGTTGCGCTTCCAGCGCCGCGATTTTCATCTCGAGTTCGTGCACTCGCTTTTCTTTTTCGCGTCTCACTTTGGCAATCGCATTACGCGAGTCCGCTTCCAAACGCTTCCGCGCTTTCTGTTCGCGCAATCCGCCCGTTCTCTGGGTGCCGTTATCGCTGGTCGTCAGTCGGACGGCCCGGCGGTCCGTCCCTACCAGGCCCGCTTTGGCGGATGTGGCCTTTGATTTGTCCAGATAGTAATCGTAATCGCCGGGGTAGAAGGTCAGTTTACCACCCGTGCGGTTCGCTTCTGCAGTTACGTGCAGAACGCTTGTGGCGATGGCGCGGATAAAATGAACATCGTGACTAATAAAGATGAGTGTCCCGTGATATTGCTTGAGCGCGCCGATGAGTGCATCGATCGAGCCGACATCGAGATGTGTGGTCGGCTCGTCCATGAGCAGAAGGTTCGGTGGATCGAGCAACATCCTGACCAGAGCCAGTCGCGACTTTTCGCCACCGCTCAAAACTGAGACGGTCTTGAAAACATCGTCGCCGCGAAACAAAAAAGAACCGAGCACAGTGCGCGCGGTTTGTTCGGATACCGGATTGGGCATGTCGCGGGCGCTGTCGAGAACGGTATGGCTTGCGTTGAGCACGTCGATTCGGTTCTGCGAGAAATAACCTGTGCGCACATTATGTCCGAGCTCGCGCACGCCATGCTGCACCGGCAATACCCCGGCGAGCAACTTGAGAAGAGTCGATTTTCCCGCGCCATTCGGGCCGACAAGCACGGTGCGTTGACCGCGCTCGGCATGAAATTGCATGCCGCGATAAACAACGACATCGCCATAGGCATGATCGACATCTTTCAGCGTGATCACGCGCAGACCGCTGCGCACCGGTTGCGGGAAATGGAACTTGATCGTCTTTCCGCGCGCGACGGGAGCGGCGATTTTCTTCATGCGATCGATCTGTTTCAGCTTGCTCTGTGCTTGCGATGCTTTGCTTGCCTTGGCGCGAAATCGATCGGCAAACAATTGCAGCGATGCGATTTCTTTCTGCTGATTTTTGTAAGCGGCGAGCTGTTGTTCTTCGCGCGCTGCTTTCTGCTCGACATAACTGTCCCAGTCGCCCCGATAACGCACCAGTTTCGAGTGCGCGATCTCGATGATGCTGCCGACGAGCTGATTCAAAAATTCGCGATCGTGCGAGATCATGACAATCGCGCCCGGATAAGTTCGCAGATATTCCTGGAACCATTGCAGCGATTCGAGATCGAGATGATTCGTCGGCTCGTCCAGCAGAAGGAGGTCGGGTTGCATCACGAGCAAGCGCGCGAGATGAGCGCGCATGATCCAACCGCCGCTTAAGGCGCGTGCTGGGCGATCGAAATCAGTTTCGCGAAAAGCGAGTCCGGCGAGGACCCGTTTTGCTTTTGGTTCGAGCTCCCACCCGCCGTGCTCATCAAAAACATGGAGCGCATTGTGATATGCCGCGTCAGCGGCCTCATGCTCATGCTCATGATCGTGCTCCGTAATCGGCGATCACTTTCTGCGCGTGCACAAGCGCGGGTGAAACGCGCAAGAGCAAGTTCGAGCACGGTCTCGTCTCCAGCGGCGGCCGTTTCCTGCGGAAGAAATCCGATGGTTGCGTTCTTCTCGATCGCGATCGTTCCCTTATCGGGCGAGACATCACCGAGCAGAAGGGCAAACAAAGTTGATTTGCCAGCCCCATTGGGGCCGACCAATCCGACCCGATCGCCGCGATTGACCTGGAGCGACACGTCGTCGAAGAGCGCCCGGCCAGCGAAAGATTTTGAAAGTTGGGAAACGGTCAGCATTGCGGAAAGCGCGCAGTGTCCCCTTGTTCGATGCCCCGCGCAACTCCTGTCGCGCGATCAGACATCACTTTATTCGAAGATCGACATCTTCCTGAGCGCAGTCGAAAACAAACGTTAAATATTTAGACGCAAGCCGATACAGACCACTCAGACCACTGATCGTGATTCCTTACCGCGGCGGACTCGGGCGCGGACGCGGAGTTGGGCGAACCCGCGATGGTGGAGTACCTCTGGGCGTCGGAGTAGGTCTTGGTGTGGCTGAAGGCGTTGCTGTCGGAGTAATAGTCGGAGTAACGGTAGGTGTGCCCGATGGCGTGGGTGTTGGTGTTATCGTTGCTGTTGGAGTCGGAGTTGGAGTAACTGTCGGTGTGGCAGTTGGAGTAGCAGTTGGTGTTGGCGTGGGTGTTCCCGTCGGCTCGCCAGTCATGATTTGCACAACACCTTCGCTCATGGCGCTTGCCCAAAGATTTCCGTTGCCATCGAATTCAACTGCTACCACCTGCCAGTGAGTCAATGGCGAATTCTCCGGCGTGTAGTGAGTCCAGGTCGCGCCGTCGAAGGTGCTGACGCCGCCGGTGTATGGAAAAGTGCTGCCTTGATTGCTTGCGATCGCGATAAGTCCATCACTTGCACGACGCGCCACGTCAGCGACAACCGTGCCAGGCATTCCGGTATTGGCCTGGTTGTAAAGCGTCCAAGTCGTACCGTCGAATCGCGCGAATCCCTCATAAGTGCCCACCCAGATGCCGCCGTTGGGGTCCGCCTCTACGTCTGTCATTCCGGCGCTCGTAAGAGGCGTATTGCTCGTGTCGTATAAAGTGAATGTGGTGTTGTTTCCCGCCTCGAATTTCCGCAGACCATATTCCGAGGCCACCCACAAGTTGTTGTCGGTGTCGACCGTCATGGATTTTACGTTGTTGGGCGCGTAGCTATACCCACCCGGACTGAGCGTCACGTGATTCCAGTTAATGTCGTCGAACCAGTAAACGCCCGAGCCACCAGAGCCCACCCATGTCGTGCCTGCGCGTTTGGTGATAGCGTAGTGGCCAGAAGTATCGAGGTTAGAGTTCTGCCAATTCCAAAAGCCGGTAAATTGACCCGTGGCAGAATCCCACCGGCCGACGCCGTTGCCGCCCATCCAGAAGATGCCGCCGGTGTCTTCGAAGACGGAATACATCGGCTCATTGCCCGCCCACGGATATGGTTCCGACAGATCATTGTGATTACCCCAGTTACGCCAGTGCGTGGCAGCGTCCGGAGCGCCGTTACTGCCCAGCATACGTGAAAGCCCGCCTTCGCCACAGGCGAACCACATGTTGCCCGCACTGTCGCGCGTGATTCGATCAATGAAGTAATCCGGCAAGCCGCTGTTGAAGGTGTTCATGCGCGAAAGCAACTGGCCGTTGGCGGTGTAATGGCGGACTGTGCCGAGGGTGCCGTTGCCGCCGTAATTGCTGATCCAAATGTCTCCGTTAGGCCGGCCAACTACGTTTCGCGGGATGTTGTCCGCATCCACAAAGAAGACCGGATTATCGTTGATCATTTTGTAAACGCCCCCGTACCAGGTGGAGACGTAGACAACGCCGTCCCGATCTTTGCCTAAGCCGGTCATCGTGATCGTGCCGCCCACTGTTGGCCAGTTCTGCCAACTCGTTCCATTCCATTTGAAGAGGCCGTACTGCGAGGTCCTGACCCAGATGTTGCCTTGAAGGTCGGCGAGCATTGCGTCCATCTGATACGGCGAGTCGTGCAGTACCCAGGAAGTGCCGTTGAATTCCGCCATTCCGCCGAGAACCGAGTGCGTCAGCCAAACCCGATCGTCAGCGCCGACGAGCACGGAGTTTATGTTGTACCACGGCGGGTTCCACGGTAATTCCTGGCCCACCCGATACGGCGTCCACACGTTGGAGGCGGGATTGAACCGAAACAGCGCGCCGTTTGACGACTGCACGCTGACGTTGGTTAGCCACAGGTTGCCGTGACTGTCCAGCGCGAGCGAGTGGACGTCGTTGAGGATCAACGGCGAGTTTGCCGGAGTGTAAGTGAACCACATCTGCTCTTCTGTCGGTGCCGCCGGATCGAATCGCGTCAAGCCGCCGTCGCTTGCAATCCAGATCACTCCACCGGCACCGAACACCATGTCATTGATGTAAGGCGAGGGAATCGGATGATGCACGCTCGACCAAACCCTCCACGCGCCGGTATCGAACCCGCCGCCGGGCAATGGCTGATGATCGAGTTGATCGGCCGACAGCATCGCCAGACCAGCTTCGCCCCAAAAATAAAACCGACCGGCGATCCATAAATTGCCTGCCGGATCAAACTTCATGACGCGCACTTCTTCACCGGGCACGCCAGTCGTGCTCGGCTTAACGATGTTGAACTGCGGTAAGGTTTGCGCGCCGGCGCTGGCCCAGAACACAGTCGATATGACGAGACTGAACAATCGAACGTACTTCATATGCTTCCTCCGAATCTTGATATCGAGATCGTCGCCGCGTTCTCCGAGTCGTGCTACGCGCCGATTGGCTTTCTCTGTGCACATCCTGTCGCGGAGAAGGGCTGCCGCAGTAGCAAAAGGAGGAAGAATCTTTCCCCGCTTCGACATTAATCTGCCACTTCGGCTCACCAAATCCGAAGCAATTGCGAGCCAGGGCGGGCGTCACTACGACTCCCCGAAGTAACAACCTGGTTACCTTTGGCGGCTGGTTCCAGCAACGCCACAGCGTTAGGACACTCTGGGGTTATGAGGTTATGACCGACACCACGCTGCCAGGCGCCACCAATAATGCCAACAAGCAACTGATCAATACGCTGCTGCACTCGCGCTTGTTTCGTGATTACGAGAATGTCTTCACTAGAGCGACCGGGTTGGCGTTGGCCTTACGGCCTCTGGAATACTGGCTACTCGAGCCCCACCAGAAAGCCCGCGAGAATCGGTTCTGCGCTCTCCTCGCGCAGCGGCGGGCTACGCTGGCCGTGTGTTTGCAGTCGCATGCGGACATTATCCGGCACACGGGCGCCATACCGTGCACCGAGATCTGCCCGTTCGGTTTGACTGAGACGGCTGTGCCCGTCCGACTCGGCGAAAAAACAATCGGCTTTCTCCGGATCGGACAGATCTTGCGCCGCTCGGCCATCCTATCGGACAAGGCCCGCGTCGCCGCCAGGCTGAGGGAATGTGGTGTGCCATTTACCGGCAGCATCCGCAAAGCGTGGGAGACCACGCCGATTATCCCAAAGGATCAATACAGCGCGATCGTGCAGCTGCTCACGTTTTTCGCCGAGCAACTCTCGACCCTCATCAACCAAATCGTGCTCGAGAAACAGAACGCCGAGCCGCTGCTGGTCCGCAAAGCGCGCCATTACATCGAGCAACACAAGATGGAGCCGATTTCATTGGCGACCATTGCGCAAGCATCCGGCGCGAACGTGTCTTACTTCTGCAAAGTCTTCAAGAAGACGACTGGTCTGACGTTTACCGACTACCTTGGCCGAGTGCGATTGGAAGACGCCAAGGGACAGCTCTTAAATCCGAATCGCCGGATTAGCGAGATCGCCTATGACGTCGGATTTCAGTCGCTGACGCAGTTCAACCGGATGTTCAAACGCGTTTTTGGCCAATCACCGACGGAATTTCGCGTGCACCTCGGCAGGAAGAAGTGGCGCGCTAGAGCTGCATAACTTCGCGATGGCAAATCCAAACAATATCGGTTTGCTGCTCGGCGCGTTGGTAGCGGATGGCATTTGATTTGTCTGCTTCTCGTCGGGATCGTGTAAGTGCCGAGGCCGCCTTTAATCTTGAAACTGGCGTTGTCTCTTGTGCTGACGCTGGCAGCCCCGGTCTTTAACGAAGTTGCGCGGTTCCTGTTCCAGAGCGTGATTTTACGAGCGCAAGGTCGGAGGCGTTAATTGTTCCATCGGCTACCAGATCGGTGCGGAAGTTCGAACTCGTGACCGCTTGCCCGGATTGCGACTTGGCTAACGTCTGACGCTTCCTGTCGCTTCTCAAATCAAACGAAGGCGGATTGTCGCGCGAGCCTGATCGCTGATACTGACCACTGATCCTGATCCTTTACGGCGACCGGGTCGGATGCGGCCGCGGAGTCGGGCGTGGTTTCGGCGTTGCTGTTGGGGTAGCGGTAGGTGTCGGTGTAGGCGTGGCTGTCGGGGTTGAGGTTGGAGTCACTGTTGGAGTAGCGCTAGGCCTTGGCGTCGCTGTAGCAGTTGGTGTCGCTGTTGGTGTAATTGTCGGAGTAACTGTTGGAGTGGCAGTTGGCGTTGCAGTTGGTGTCGCGCTTGGAGTAACTGTCGGTGTGGCAGTTGGAGTAGCGGTTGGCGTCGGACTCGTGACGCTCGCGTTGAGCGCGTAAACAAAGGACTTACTCGTATTGTTATCACCCGTGGCGGTGGCCGTGATGACATAGGCGGTCAAACCATTCGCGGTGAAACGGGCGCGCGTGTCCACGAATTGGTTGAAGCCATCTTCCATTGGCAACAGGACGCGCCAGAGTTCGTGGCCGTCGCTGGCGCTACGCGAGAGAATGTAGCCGGCATGATCGAGCGTCTCTGCGCTCCCTATGACGAGTTGAGTGTTCAATGGGTCGACGACAGGAGCGCCCACGTGGTCCGCGAGCGTGACATGCCAACGCTCAGAGCCGTTCGTGTTGAGTGCGAACAACTGACTCAAGTTCTGCACAAAATAATGGACGCCATCGGAACCGACGTCAGCCTGTGTAAAGACGTTGTAAGGGTACGGCGTCGGAAAGAACCACAGTTGACTGCCACTGGGCGAATAGGTCGTGAGTACCGTGTGGACACTGCCGTCAGGTCCGACGGTGGGTTGCATGCCGGGATTGAGTTGGGCCAAACCTCCCGGGATTGTGAACACGGACGAACCGTCCAGGCCTAATCCACGCAGATGCTGGTTTGCATAGAAATACAACTGCTGCTGATTGCCGTTTGGGCCGAACACAATCTCGGCGTAGTCGATAGGGGGCCGAGTGTACAGTTCGGTATTCGTCCAACGCAGCGCGCCGGCCGGCGTGAGCGAAAACACGCCCATACCTTGCGTGCCGACTGAATAGATGTTTCCGTCCGGGCCAACAGAAACTCCGAGGCAAATTAACGCGCGCGGGTTCTGCACAAATGTCCATTTCGCCGTGCCGTCTGGGTTGAAGGCCTTGATGAAATTCTCCGAGGCGACGTAAACCGCGCCGTCCGTGCCGATGGCCACACCTTTATCACCCGCGCCGCGGACGAGCCACTTCAATCCGCCGTCGGCCGTGAGCGCGTAGAGGTGGCCGAACACATCGATGGCGTAAACCGTGCCATCAGCGGCAATGACCGGCCGCACGCTCGCATACGGACCGTCCATACGGAAACGCCAGTTCACGCGGCCGGTAGGCTGGCGCGTAGTGACAGTCAGGTTCACGATGTTGCTCGGACCCGAATCGTTGATCACCTGCACCGGCACGCTCCCGAGCGCTGCCGCTTCCGGCACATACGCGACGATGCGCGTGCTTTCCCAATTGGCGGTAAATGCAGCGATGCCGCCAATTAAGACCGTCCCGCTGCTACCGAAATTCGACCCGAAAATTTCCAGATAACCGCTGCGAGCCAGCGTGGTCGTGGATAAACCACTGATCTGCCCCGGACCGGTCAGCGCGCCGTACAGTGAAAAAGTCACGTCGGCATTCCAGTTGAGGTTCAGATTGTCGCCATGTTGCCACTGCGTCTGCCCGGCCGCCAGATCGCGAAAGTAAAATGCCTGCCCCCGCGGCGCACCCGAGTGCGAACTCCACCAATACCAGTAGTTGATGACCGGCTGCACCGAGAGAAAATGTCTTCCCGTGGCGGTGAATGGCGGCGACAGCGGCACATCAATTTCCCCGGCATTGAATCCGGTGTTCAGAAAATATTGCCTCTGTAACGCGCCCGGCTTGTTATCGGCTCCGTACTCGTAAAAGCGCACGTACACTCCCTGAAAATTGACGGCGCCCCAAATGAAGCCGCTGGCAAAAACGCGATCGATGTTGCCGACTACGTCGAAGTCGTCGGCCACTTCGCTGTTAACTCCGGCGGGGGTCCACAACTCGCTCGGACCGTAGGCTGACTGGCCATCCGACATTTGTGAAAAGAGTAGTTCGCTCGCCTGCGCCCGAACCAATCCTGTCCAGATGAACGCGGCGACGACGACCACTACTGGGAATTTATTGATCGTTTTCATAATTTTCCTCCGAATCTTGATATTGAGATCGTCGGCGCGTTCTGTGAGTCGTGCTTAGCGCCGATTGCGTTTCTCTGTGCATATCTTCTGCAGAGAATTCGGAATAATTCGGGGGAGCAGTCGACGGGGCGACTTGGTTTCACCTGCTAGCCGAAACGAACTTTTACTGACTAAGTCTTCGAGCTCTTCGGAAACAAGGGCAGCGACTCGTCGATCGTAACCCAGGGCGGTTTATCTTCGAGCCGTTGATTTGCCAGCGACATTGGGGCCGACCAATCCGATCCGATCGCCGCGATTGACCTGGAGCGACACGTCGTCGAAGAGCGCCCGGCCAACAAAGATTTTGAAAGTTGTGAAACGGTCAGCATGCGGAAAGCGCGCAGTGTTCACTTATTCCATGCCTCGCGCAACGCGTTAACCACGAATCATAAGTGAATTTGCCTTCGTCTGGGTAGCGCATGCGTCTCGCGTGCTGGTTGCGGTGTCTCGCCGCAACGAACTTCGCAGGAGTAAATCAGGAAATCAGGAACGAGGAAAAATCTGTAGCCGTTGTCCCTGTGCACGGATTGCACTCCTTTCTGTGATCTGGCTCCCGCTGGATGAAATTCAGCGAACCTGACCTTCCAAGTGCTGGGTTGACCGCTTCGCTTTTTCCGCTCCTCGCATAGCTAAATCTCTGCTACCTTCTGCGCTTTCATGCCGCCGCCGCCGAAGTCAACTGCAGTTGCACCTCTAGCTAACGAGTCTTCAGCTAATGCCCAGGCACGCGTTGCATTGAGCGATCCTCGCCACAGTGGCGAGCTGCCCATATTCCGGATGGAACTGAACTGAGAATGACCATTATCCTGAAGCCGGAAAATGTCGCTCAGCTCGTCTTCTTCATTCGCGGAGAAAAGGTCCTGCTCGATGCGGATCTTGCGATGCTTTATGGCGTTGAGCCGCGCGCCCTGAATCAGGCGGTGGCGCGAAACCGCAAACGTTTCCCAGCGGACTTCATGTTTCAGCTTTCGGCCAGGGAGTACGACGCTTTGACATCACAGATCGTGATCTCAGACAAAGATGACGCCCGGGGCGCTTCAGCTTTGAGATCACAAATTGTGATCTCAAAGAAAGGCCGTGGGGGGACGCCGCTACCTTCCGTACACCTTTACCGAGCAGGGTGTCGCCATGCTCTCAAGTGTTCTGCGCAGCGCTCGGGCAGTGGAGGTGAACATCGCCATCATGCGCACATTCGTGCAGTTGCGCCGGCTCATGGACACGAATCGCGATCTCGCTCGCAAGATCCAAGCGCTCGAAAAGAAATACGACGAGCAATTCGCGGTGGTCTTCGAAGCGATCAAGCAACTCATTACTCCGCCCAGCCGCCCCGGCGCAGAATCGGTTTTCACCCGTCTTAGGTCGCACCTGCCTCAGTCCCTGACCGATCTGACTCGAGTTTACTCGCCGCGGCGAGACCTACATCATCGAAGAGCGCCCGGCCAACGAAAGATTTTGAAAGTTGTGAAACGGTCAGCATTGCGGAAAGCGCGCAGTGTTCACTCGTTCGATGCCGGCGCAAATGTCAGTCGCGCCTGAAGTCAAACGAACGTTCTCGCAAAATTTCTAGCGACCCTCGCGAGTCAACTCGAATTCGAAATGCGTTTTCGTTCCGTCCGGGTTCAGCGTGTCCCACGTTTCGCTATTGATCGCCACGCCGCAGAAATCCCGTTCCTCTAGATTGTCCGACGACCCAAGAGGCGCGTAGAATTCATTCGGAAATGAGTCGCCAGCTGTTTACATCCCTGTGTCATCGGACAAATTTCACTTGGCGCATTGAGTTTGGCCTTGTGACGTTGCGTGATGAGAGGAAAGCCCACCACCGGGCGGACTTAATCGAAGAACGCTCTCGATGAAGGCGCTTGTTTCGCAAAGCGGTGGAAGAAGTTATTAGTGACAAGTGACCGGTGACAAGCCACGGACGATGAAAGTGCTGGTTTCTCAAGATAACGGATTCCGCGTGCAGGAGATTTCGCGGCCTTTGCTAAGCGAGGGCGAGATGCTCCTCCAAGTCACAGCCTGCGGCGTCTGCTTCTCCGATGTTCACAAGATTCGTTTTCAACGAATGGAAGACCCCGTCGTCCTGGGTCATGAAGTAGCCGGCCGGGTGGTGGAATCGAGCGCTGCGAAATTTAAGGTGGGCGATCGCGTGGTCGTAGCGCATCACGTTCCGTGTGGCCGATGTCATTACTGTTGCCATGGAAATATTTCGATGTGCGCGGAGTTCAAAAAAACCAATCTCGATCCGGGTGGATTCGCGGAGTTTGTGCGTGTGCCGGTAGAGCATGTAAAGAGCGTTGCCTTTCCAATTCCGGATAGTCTGACTGACAACGAAGCTTCTTTCATGGAGCCGTTGGCTTGCTGCGTGCGCGCGGTGAAGCGCGCTGGAATCCAACCGTCGGATGTCGTCGTTGTGGTTGGTTTAGGTTCGATCGGTCTGCTATTCATGCAATTGATCCGCCACGCGGGTGGTAAGTGTATCGGCCTCGATCTCGACCCAGCACGCCGCGAATTAGCAGACTCGTTACGCTCGACCGCAACATTTGCCGGCTCCGAACCCGATTTCGAAGAATCGCTCGCCTCGATGACGAACGGTCGTGGCGCTGATGCGGTCTTGCTAACTGCGGGAAATCCGCCACTTGTTCCGACGGCGTTGTCGTGGTTACGCGCAGGCGGGACGTGCCTCGTCTTTGCCAGTCTCCATCCCGACTCCGATGTCACACTCGATTGGAATCAGCTCTATTACCGTGAAATCAATATCGTGACGTCGTATTCAGCTTCGCCGGATGATCTGCGCGAAGCGCTGCAATTGCTGGCGAATGGTTCTGTGCGCGTATCGCAATTGACCGGACACACTTTTCCGTTGGAGTGGTTCTCCGAGGCGCTGGCTGCGATCGAAAGCCGCACGATTCTCAAGGCGATCATGACTCCATCGCGAGTGACCAGTGACCAGTGACCAGATGAATGCGCTGATGAAAGCGGTGATGTTCTACGCACCTGGCGACTTGCGTTTGATGGAAACGCCAATTCCTTCAGCCAGCCCCGGCGAAGTCGTCGTGAAGATTAAGATGGCGCTTACCTGCGGGACCGACTTCAAAGCCTATCGACAAGGTCACCCGGTTTTGCTGGCACACACGCCATCGCCATTCGGACATGAGATGGCGGGAATCATTAGCGAAGTCGGCGCAGGAGTGACCTGGCTGCGGGAAGGAGAGCGAGTCGTCGTGTTGAACTCAGCGCCCTGCGACGATTGTTTCTTCTGCGAACAAGGCATCACGGAACTGTGCGAAAATCTCGAGCTGCTCAACGGCGCTTATGCCGAATACATTCGCGTCCCGCCGCAGATCACGCGGCACAACGTTCATCCGTTACCGGAACATTTGAGTTTCGCTGAGGCCGCGCTGGTCGAACCGTTCGCGTGCGCTTTGCATGCGGTCGATAAGATGCGGCTCAAACCGAGCGAAACCATTGCCGTGATCGGCGCCGGCAACATGGCGCGGCTTTTAATTTGCGCGCTCAAAGCGGCGGGTGCGCGCGTGCTTGTGATTGGTCGAAACGCGGAACGGCTTCGCCTCGCTACTGCGGCCGGTGCGGACGACGTGATCGATCTTAGCCGTGAACCAGATGCAGTCGCGGCGGTGCGTCGCCGAACGGCCGGCCATCGCGGCGCCGATGGTGTAATCGAGGCAGTTGGTAAACCAGAGACCTGGTCGCTGAGTGTTGCGATGGTGCGGAAAGGCGGGCGCGTATGTCTTTTCGGAGGTTGCGCAGCCGGAGCAAAAGTGGAGCTCGAAACGCATCGCATTCATTACAATGAGATCGCGCTCTTCGGTGTGTTTCATCATCGACCCAGTTACGTGCGGCAGGCGATCGAACTTCTCGGCAATGGAGCAGTGCCAACTGAGTTGCTGATCGGGGGGCGCATCTCCCTCGAAGATCTCGTGTCCTTCTTTGCGGAAAATCGCGACACTAATGCGTTGAAAGCGGCGGTGATCATGTGATTCCCGGAGGGAAGCGAGGGGTCAGAGCTTATTATTGATACTGATTCACCGCAGCAACAACGGTGGTCAATGCGACGGCACGAACGATTCGTTCTTGAGAAAAACATTTCGGGCTGGTGGGAAAAACGGTGTCAGATCTCAACATTTGACATTCGAGTTCCCGCTGACGTGATCCGCCGAAACACTAAAGCGGAAGGGAAGCTATCGCTCACCGCGGGTTTGGGCCACCCCTTAAATAGCGACATCGTTAGGCCTGTTACTGCTTCGAAATCGCAGGCTTGCCGCGAAGGACATACTTCTGGACCTTGCCGGTGGCTGTTTTTGGCAGTTCTGGTACAAAGTGAATTTTTTGGGGACACTTGAAGTGCGCCAGACGATCACGAGCGTAATTGCGCAGCTCGGTTTCCGTCGCTGCTACGCCTGCTTCTAAGACGACAAACGCATGGGGCGCCTCGCCCCCAGCGCTCGTCCGGCATTCCCACGATTGCTACCTCTTGAACGGCTGGATGTGCGTCGCGGCGCTGCGACGCGATCCCATTTGGGACCCAATTTCTAACGATCCTCGCTTCGAAAAAGCGATAACTACCCTCGCAACTAAAGAGTCGAACTAACTAGGTATGTTAGTAAATTCAAACTTGATTTCTCTTCCAGATCTTTCTGAGGATACTACCAAATTAAATGTTTCCCCATAAAATGGATTTGGACCTATTTTTGTTGAAGCCACAACGATACATTCAGTTACCATTCCGTTAATTATGCTATCAAGCTCTAAATTAATCAGAGTTGTTGGTGTAAGCCACGATACGATTAATCCATTATCGACTGAAATGTAGTTCGATATGTCTGTGTAAAATCTGTCATTATTTTTGAAGCATAAAAAAGATGCCGAACAACGACCAACACTGTGCTGATCATCGCCTGGAACATAAATATTTGCGATCCCTGCGAAATATTTCGAATCGGTCGTGGTATTCTGAAGATCAGGAGAATGAGGACGAGGAAAAGGAGTAGGAGTAGGACGAGAAGGAGGAGGGATTGGCGTCGCAGGAATTTCAATAAGACTTCCTATAAATTCTCTTACCTTTAAGAAATAGATCATTGGCTCCCCGTTGGGGGTTGCAGGAAGGGCTTCGGCCCTCGCTTGCGTCGTAACCAGAGCGACGATCGGCACGACAGCGAGGGCAACCCCCGCCGTAGCAAAGGTCGTCAACATCTGCCGGCGCGTCAGCTTTGAGGACAGTGGGCGTGGGCGCGCTACCTCGGCCTCCAGTAAGTTGGCCTTACCTAGTTCATCCAGCGCCAGCCAGGTCAACTGTTCTGCCTGGGCGCCCGACACATTGAAGTTCTGCCGCAGCAGTTCCTTCAATTGCTCGGGCGTGGTCCGGCCGTCACAATGCTGTAACACCAGGGCCGACGTCGTGTTCAACGCATACGTTTGTTGCTGCTGATGGTCAAACACGTGCAGCCCATCGCCGCCGGCTGCCGTGGCTACCGTCGTTCTTTTGCGTGGGTTTTCCATTGTAACTCTCTTTTGTTGGTCACTGAGAATAGCAGGTATAAAACGGCATTTCCTATTGGACCAAGGTCTTATGTTAGAGCTGACGAAAACTGGCAAAGTTCCTGCGCAGAATTCTTTTCTGCGGAGCTGCACGTAGGGGGAACAAGGGTAAATCTCAAGCATTCGATATTAGCCTGGCGGTGCGTTGGACCGTTGAATCGTTACATCGGAAGGCAATTCGGCTCGGCGTAAGTTTCCGCCTTCGGTAACGCTAGGTGCGACCCACCATGGCGGGTTCGTTCCTTGGCGAACAGGTGAGAGCGTAAAGCTCCGTTGGAGCCACGCTCCTTTACGGAGTTGAGCGTTGCTCGCGGCAACATATTTTACCTGCGATGAGACGAAGAACGTTTTTGGAGGTGATCTCGCGGGGGCAGCTGGCCTAAGAAAGTAAGAAGTAGGAAGTCAGAATTAAGAACAAGTAGGAGGGAAATCCGATGCATAACGATGTAACACGACGAACATTTTTGACGGCACTTTCCGCAAGTGCAGCTGGAGTTCTGACAGGCGGATTACACCGAATTCTGGCGGCGATTCCGGAGGCGCGAGATTCCACATTTCAATTGGGCGGAGATCTTTTGGTCAACCGGCTCGGGTTTGGGGCGATGCGACTGACGGGCGAGGGGATCTGGGGTTGGCCGCCTGATCGCGAGAACGCGAAGAAAGTTTTGCGGCGCGCGGTCGAGCTGGGCGTCAATTTCATCGATACCGCCGATGCTTACGGTCCGGAAACGAATGAGCTCCTCATTGCCGAAGCGTTGTATCCTTATCCGAAAGGATTGGTCATTGCGACCAAAGGCGGTAACACCCGGCCCGGTCCGGGACAATGGGTGCCGGACGGGCGGCCGGAGTATTTAGCACAATGCGTCGATAAAAGTCTCAAACGATTGAAACTCGAGCGGATCGATCTTTATCAATTGCATCGCATCGATCGCAAGGTGCCGGTCGAAGAATCGTTAGGCGCGCTGAAAAAGGCGCAGGATGCCGGCAAAATCCGGCATGTTGGATTATCGGAAGTGACAGTGGCGGAAATCGAACAGGCGAAAAAGGTCATGCCGATTGTCAGCATCCAGAACCGATACAACATCACCGACCGCAAGTCGGAGGACGCGCTCAACTACTGCGAGAAAGAAAAGATGGGATTCATTCCGTGGGCGCCGATTGGCGGGAGCGGGAGCCGTTCGTTGAGCAAGACGAGCAATCCGTTGGAAGCCGAAGCGAAACGTCACAACGTCAGCGTGGTGCAACTCGCGCTCGCCTGGTTACTGCAAAAATCGCCGGTCATGTTGCCGATCCCGGGCACATCGTCGCTCGCGCATCTAGAGGAGAACATGGCAGCCGAGAAACTCCAGCTCAGTGCGGAGGAGTGGAAGAAGATTGAAGATTTGGTGCGGACGAGTTGAACAGTTAAAGCGTTAAAACGTTGAAGCGTTAAAGGGCGTAAAGCCCCGTGGGGGCCACGCCCCTTTACGGGGTTGAAGGCTTGAAGCGAAATTCTGGAGCCGGCCTGCCCTCAGGCCGTTTTTCGTTTCATTTGTCAATTCAACGGCGTGAGGGCACGCCGTCTACAAAGGCGCGGCACTGGCGCGGATTTTTTGAAATCGCGGGCTGCTCCGAAGTGGATCCCATTCCCACCGTGTCCGCAAATTCGAGGGATCGGTTGAGGCTTGTTTGTTTAGAGTTGAGAGTGAAAAGAAACCCCCGATGGATCATTACACCTATCTGCATGCGTTGGTGGGCGGGATCCTCATTGGATTCGCCAGCCTGATTGCGACGGTGCTGAGCGGAAAAGTTCCCGGTATCTCCGGAGTGTTTGGTCGTCTCCTCGTGCCGGCTACTCCGGATAAAGCGTGGCGATTGGTATTTCTGATTGGTTTGCTTGGTGGCGCTGCCTTGAGTTTTTCTCTTTGGGATAGTGCCGCGCTCTTTCGGCCCTTGCGGCCGCTCTGGGTCGTGGCGGTCGCGGGGTTATTCGTCGGATTCGGCACCCGCCTGGGCGGAGGTTGCACCAGCGGTCACGGCGTCTGCGGCGTCGGGATGGGCGCGAAGGATTCGATCGCGGCAACGTTAATTTTCGTGGCTGTCGCGATGATGACGGTGCTTGTCTACAACCGAGTGGTCTTATGAAAGCAGCGAAGGTTTTCGGTTTTCTCGTCGCCGGCGCTCTCTTCGGCGCAGGGCTCGCCATTTCCGGGATGGCCGATCCGGCGCGGGTAATCGGATTTCTCGATGTGTTCGGCAAATGGGATCCAGCTTTGCTGTTTGTTATGGCTGGGGCGGTCGGAGTCTACGGGCTCGGGATGTTTATCCTGCGCAAGGCGGCATCTAGGTTGAAACTGCCTACGGCTGGATCTTCATCGATCGATCGCCAGCTCGTGATTGGTGCTGCGATTTTTGGCGTGGGGTGGGGTCTGAGTGGCTTTTGCCCCGGACCTTCGCTTGCCAATCTCGGCGCGCTTCGATTGGAAGCATTGGTCTTCGTGCCAACGATGGCGATCGGTATGGTGCTCGCGCAGCAGTTTTTCGAGGCCGACCGCTAACGATTCGCGTGCAGAAGAAACCGGAACAGAACAAGAACTTTTGGACGAACTGAAACAATTTGTGCAAAACTTCGAGACATCGCATCTGCAACTGGCCATCAATACAGATCGACGCGCTGGCGCGATCTTGACAACACCTCAGGGTATCGGAATGGATCAGCGAACGTTCTGATAAATGGAGACCGACCTCGCCCAATTAGCTCACGATCGATTCGAGATTGCCGACGCACTGCATCGTTATGCTTTTGGTCTCGACCACGGCGATGCCGATTCGCTGGCGTCGGCGGTGACGGAGGATTGCCGTTTCGATTTCAGGCCGGCGGGAAGAAAACTCGAGATCGATTTTCCACTACTGACGGGTCGCAACGCTATTCTGAACGGAGTTCTTCCATTCATCGGTCCGCTCGATACCAGTCACAGTGTCAGCAACCTCCAAATCGAGATTGTCGATGATACAGCTACGTTGTATGCCTACGTTTTGTCGCAGCATTTCCTGCCGCGCGAGGGTTCGCGTCGTGGATCGGAATACGCATTATTGATGAATCGCTACGATTGCAATCTGAGGCGCGATGGGGACAAGTGGCGCTTCAACAGAATAACGATTGATAATGCCTGGGCGCTTGGGAACCCGGAAATCCTCAATGCCCTGGCCAGTCGGCTCGCGCTGAGAACAAAATCGAAAAAGACTGGGTAGAAAGAACCAGACGCAGACGCGCTGCAAGTCCGGTTAAAAAGTTAAAACGTTAAAGAGTTGAAGCGGAATTCTTTTCGGCTTGGGGTGAATCATTAGAATAGCCACATCGTTAGGCTGGTCACTGCTTCGAAATCGCGGGCTTGCCGCCAAGGACATACTTCTGGACCTTGCCGGTGCCTGTTTTCGGCAGCTGTAGGCGACGCTTGGAAAAAACGCGCCCCAAATCTCACAAGGTTCGCAGAAAGGCCACTACGTCCGCCTTTTCCTGCTCGGTCAATTTCCGATCGAGCAAAATTAAAATATTCTACCGTGTCCTCCAGCGTGAGTAGCCTGCCGTCGTGCATATAGGGAGACGTGTCCTTGATCCCTCGTAGCGGAAAAGTTTTTATCGGTCCATCCGACGCCATCATCATTCCGTTAACCAAGTGCTGCTTGTAAAAGCGGTCGGCCTGCAGGTTGTGCATGGAGTTGTCCGTGTAATGCGGAGGCGTATGACAAGAGGCGCATTGCGCTTTGCCGAAGAAAATTTCCTGCCCCTGCAGTTCTTGAGGGCTAGCCTTCTTAGGGTCGAGTTTTCCATCCCAGGCCAACTTTGGAGCTGGAGGAAAGTCGAGCAGCTCCTGAAACTCAGCCATAAAATGAACCTGGCTGCCGCGTTCCAAGACGTTCACACCTTTCTTAGTGGCGATGACCGGATCGCCATCGAAGTACGCTGCCCGCTGCTCGAACTCCGTGAAATCCTCGACTGTTTTCAATGCTCGCTGCGAGCCAAATAACCTTTGAATGTTAACACCGCGTAATGCCGGTGTTTCAATCCGGTGGCGAAACTCTTGCGGCCGAATATCGCCAACGAGATGGAATGCCCCGTTTGAACCACCGTTCGCATGACAATCAAAGCAGGTCACACCGCGGCTCGCCTTTTCCGAACGGCGGTCATCTGTTTGATTGAATTGTTGTTGCGGGAAGGGCGTGAGCAACAGTCTCAGTCCCTCGATTTGTTTGGGATTGAGAATGCCGTTAAAGATCTCATAGAAGTTATCAATCGTGACTAGCTTTCCTTTTGAAACGTCGCCCAGATCGGGACGGGATGTCAGATAGATGGCAGGCGGAAATTCCGGGAGAAAGTGTTCGGGAAGATCGAAGTCCAGGTCGAAGCGAGTTAAGTCGCGCTGCTCTTGTTTTATCAGTTCCTGAATCTCAAACTTCGGAAAGACCATGCCCCCTTCGGGGTGGTTGGCATGGGGCAGAGGCAGAAATCCTTGCGGAAAGAGATTCTTGTCACGGATCTGGTCCGGGGTCATTTCAGCGAGTTGGGCCCAAGTCACACCTGCCGGCAATTTCACTCGCACACCCTCCTGAAGCGGTTTGCTGCGATCCATTACCGCTCCCTTGGCCGGACGGTTACTTAGGTCATAACGTTCTGCCAGCAAATCCATCTGTCGTTTCATTATTCCAGGCTTCGCCTCGCTCATGCGGTTGCGGACAGTGGAAAAACTTTCTTTGTCTACGACTGGCAGATAGCTCGATTTTTGCGCTGGCGCAGGCGTTCGTGGCGAATCCTCCCCGAACAGCGAGACGATCACGATACTGATCGTAAGGATTGGGATTGAAAAGAGCAGCCATTTGAAACTTTTGATCTTGCGCATAGTTCCTCCCGGTCTCGAATTGCCTGCATCCAACAGCTTTTGAGGAAAAGAATAGGGCCGAGAAAAATTCGAGTCAATCATCTGATCGAACGCAGTAGCCGCCACGGCCATTAACTGCGCAAACTATCCGCTTTGTCGTCGCGGTTGGCTGTCGATCGTCCGCCTACACCATGAAGCGATTCCGCTCGCCGCGTTACATCGTTAGGCCTGTTCCTGCTTCGAAATTGCGGTAATGGAGATAGACCTCGCCCATGCCGACGCATTGCATCGTTACGCCTTTGGTCTCGACCACGGCGATGCCGATTCGCTGGCGTCGGCGGTGACGGAGGATTGCCGTTTCGATTTCAGGCCGGCGGGAAGAAAACTCGAGATCGATTTTCCACTACTGACGGGTCGCAACGCTATTCTGAACGGGGTTCTTCCATTGATCGGTCCGCTCGATACCAGTCACAGTGTGAGCAATCTCCAAATCGAGATTGTCGATGATACAGCTACGTTGTATGCCTACGTTTTGTCGCAGCATTTCCTGCCGCGCGAGGGTTCGCGTCGTGGATCGGAATACGCATTATTGATGAATCGCTACGATTGCAATCTGAGGCGCGACGGCGACAAGTGGCGCTTCAACAGAATAACGATTGATAATGCCTGGGCGCTTGGGAACCCGGAAATCCTCAATGCCCTGGCCAGTCGGCTCGCGCTGAGAACAAAATCGAAAAAGACCGGGTAGGTCTTCGACGGTTGAAGAGTTGGAGCGGAACTCTGGAGCCGGCCTGCCCCCAGGCTGTGAATTTCTTTTTGACTGTTGGGTTGTCCACAGATATATGTCATAAGCATATATGTCTTCACCAATGCTCGATCGCGAATTGAAAAAGGGCAGCGCGGAGTTGTTGATTCTGTCACTGGTGGAAGATCGGCCACGGCATGGCTACGACATCGGCCAGCTGATCGAGCTGCGTTCACGCGGAGTCCTGCGATTCAACGTCGCGTCGCTGTATCCTCTCCTTTACCGACTCGAAAAACGGGGTTGGATTCGGGGACGATGGGTAGAGAAGGCGGGACAGCGTCGACGGCGCTACTATCGCCTGACACCAACCGGCAAAAGAGTTTTGGCCGCGCAACGAGATGGCTGGCAGGAATTCGTCGGCGCGATCAATCGCATTACCGGAATTGCGCATGCCTGATTTCAAAGAAGAAATCCGAAAGCGAGTCGAAGCGCTTCAATTATCGCCGGCCCGTGAGAACGAGATCGTTGAGGAATTGTCACAGCACCTCGACGATCAATACGAGCAATCACTCAGTCGCGGTGCAACTGAAGAGGAAGCATACGGAGCGGCTCTGGCTGGTTTGGCTGAGAGCGATCTGCTCGCTCGGGAATTGAAGCGAGTCGAGCGACACGTTCAGCATGAACCGCTCACGCTGGGAAATGAAAAGACAAATTTGTTGGGCGATTTGTTGCAGGACCTCCGTTTCGGCATCCGCATGTTGCTGAAAAATCCGGGGTTCACAATTGTCGCCATCATTGCATTAGCGTTGGGCATTGGGGCCAACACCGCCATCTTTAGCGTTGTTAACACGGTGCTCCTGCGCCCGTTGCCGTATAAAAATCCAGAGCGCCTGGTCATGGTGTGGGAGGAGAACTCGAAACAAGGTTTTCCGCGTGATACACCCGCGGCCGCAAACTACGTCGACTGGCGCGACCAGAACCATGTCTTTGAAGGCATGGCCGCCATGACCGAGATCAGCTTTAACCTTACTGGCACGGACGAACCTGAAAGAATTGATGGCCAACGCGTTTCCGGCAGCCTTTTTCAATTGCTCGGAGTCGGACCCCAGCTAGGCCGCGCGTTCCTGCCGGAAGAAGATCAGGCCGGCGCAAATCATGTCGTCATTTTGAGTCATGGCCTGTGGGAACGAAGGTTTGGCTCTGACCCGGCCATTGTCGGTAGGCCTATCAATTTGGATGGCCAAAGTTTCACAGTGGTCGGGGTCATGCCGAAAGGTTTCCAATTCCCGAGCCGCACAGATCAGCTTTGGGTTCCGATTGCCTTCTCCGCTAAGGAAGCGGGTGAACGCGGAAACCATTATCTCGAGGTGATCGCGCGCATGAAACCGGGCACCAGCTTGGAACAGGCGCAGGCAGAAATGACGACGATTGCGACGCGGCTGCAACAGCAATATCCCCAAACGAACACGAGCATTGGCGCTGTGATTACTCCGCTGCACGAACATGTGGTAGGCAATATCAAACCGGCTCTGCTTGTCTTACTAGGTGCGGTCGCGTTCGTCTTGCTTATCGCCTGCGCAAATGTCGCCAACTTGTTGCTGGCGCGTGCCGCCGTTCGTCAAAAGGAAATCGCGTTGCGTCTTGCCCTGGGCGCCAGCCGCTCCCGCATGACCCGCCAATTCCTTACCGAGAGCGTGTTGCTCTCGGCCTTGGGTGGTGGCGTTGGTTTGGTTCTCGCGATTGTCGGACTCGATCTGCTGAAGCGTTTTATTCCGCCGAACATCTCCCAGGTTCAGGCCATCGGCATCGATACCAAAGTGCTCTTCTTTACGATCCTGGTTTCGATCACAACGGGGTTGCTCTTTGGTCTCGCGCCCGCAGTCCAGATGGCCGGCTCGAATCTCAACGACACTTTGAAAGAAGGGGGACGCGACTCAGCCGCGGGACACCACGGTAATCGCATTCGCGGATTCCTGATCATTAGCGAGGTAGCGGTATCGTTTCTTCTGCTCATCGGTGCCGGTCTTTTGATCAACAGCTTTTTTCACTTGCGCCACGTCGATCCTGGATTTCGCTCCGAAAACTTATTGACGATGAAGATTGTGTTGCCCGAGACGCGTTATCCGGATAAACAGCGCCGGTCGATTTTCTTCGATGAGCTACTTCGTCGCGTGGGAACTTTGCCGGGCGTGGCTTCGGCCGCTGTCGCGACCAACCTTCCCTTAACCAGCGCGGGAAATTCTGTGGGAGTCGCAATTGAAGGACGCGTCGATCCTTCACCGGACCGGGTACCAATTGTTATAACCAGAGTCGTTAGTCCGGACTACTTCAAGACAATGTCGATCCCGTTGCTTCAGGGTCGTGTCTTTACCGAAGGAGATAAGGCTGACTCGCCGCCGGCAGTTGTGATTAGTGAAACGACGGCGCGTCTTTTTTGGCCGGGTGAGAACGCCCTCGGCAAACATCTAAAGGTCGGCCGATCCACTTCTCCGCGGCCATGGCTGACGGTGGTTGGAGTAGTAAAGGATGTCCGGCAATTTGAGCTTATAATCGAACCGCAACCTCAGATGTATCTTCCGTACCAGCAGGCGGAATTTTTCGAGCCGCGTGCCTTGGTGGTTCGCACAAATTTTGATCCGCTAAGCCTGGCGGCAACAGTGCGCCAAACGGTCTGGGAGATCGATAAAGACCAACCGGTCTCCGATATTAGCTCCATGGAAGAGATTGTCTCTGATTCAGTGGCGCGGCAGCGTTTCAGCATGTTGTTGCTCGGAGTCTTTGCTGGTCTGGCGCTGGTTCTTGCGGCGGTCGGAATTTACGGCGTGATGAGCTACTCGGTTGCTCAGCAGACGCGCGAGATCGGCATCCGCATGGCGCTGGGCGCGCAGAGAAGCGATGTCCTGAAAATGACTGTCGGACAGGGGTTACGGCTTGTCTTGACGGGTGTAGCGATCGGTTTGGTGGCTGCTTTCGTTCTGACACGCGTGATGGCGACCCTGCTCTTCGGCGTCAGCCCCACCGATCCGTTAACCTTCATCAGTATCTCGATTGTGTTAATCGGCGTTGCCGCGCTGGCCAGCTACATTCCGGCGCTGCGCGCCACGCGAGTCGATCCGATGTTTGCGTTGCGCTACGAATAACGTGCGCGTGACGCCGTTGGGTTGAAACGCTGATACAAGCCGAAGCTGTCGCGCTAAAGCAGTCGTCGGCATAATCGACAGCGCCGCAAAAAAGCGGCTATCGAAAAAGGAGAAGTGGCTTAACCATTTTGGGAAGGGAGATTCAATTTAGATGACTGCGAAATACTCGGGCATCGACGGATACGTAGGGAACACGCCGTTGATTCGATTGCGACGCCTGTCCGAACTGACCGGATGCGAGATCCTGGGGAAAGCGGAATTCATGAATCCGGGCGGCTCGGTGAAAGATCGAGCGGCGTACGGAATCATCACCGACGCGGAGGCAGCGGGCAGACTTAAACCAGGCGCAACGATCATTGAGGGAACCGCCGGTAACACAGGAATCGGTCTTGCGGTGATTGGGCGCGCCAGAGGCTATCGCACCGTTATTGTGATTCCGAATAATCAGTCGCCGGAGAAAATGGATTTGCTCCGTACACTCGGCGCGGAGGTCAAAGCGGTGCCGGAAAAGCCGTACAAGGATCCGGAAAATTACAATCATATTGCGCGTCGCCTCGCCAAGGAGCGCGCGTGGTTCTGGGCAAACCAGTTTGATAACACAGCAAATCGCGAGGCGCATTATCGCAGCACCGGCCCCGAAATCTGGAAACAAACTGAAGGAAAAGTTGACGCGTTTGTCGCGGCAGTCGGCACTGGCGGCACACTTGCTGGCGTGAGCAGTTATCTCAAGGAACAAAATCCGGAGATCAAGATCGTCTGCGCTGATCCATACGGCGCGGCGATGTGGTCATGGTTTACCAATGGCAACCTGGAGACGAACGACGGTGATTCGATTGCAGAAGGAATCGGGCAAGGCCGTGTCACAAAGAATATCGAAGGCATTAACGTCGATCGAGCATATCGGATTCCGGATCAAACTGGTTTAACGATCGTCTACCAGCTTCTGCGCGAAGAAGGCCTGTTCCTTGGCTTATCAAGCGGGATCAACGTTGCGGGTGCGGTGCGCTTCGCCAATGAATCTGGACCGGGCCAAACAATCGTCACCGTTCTTTGCGACTCGGGCCATAAATATCAATCAACGCTTTTCAACCGTGACTGGCTGGCTTCGAATCATCTCGATCCGGATCGTCCTCTGGGCGCTAATTTTTGATTCCATTAAAGAGCGATCCTGTTTTGGCCCTTAAAAGGGGACCACCAAGGCACGGTCATCCGATAGTACTATAGAGGGGGCGCATATTCTTATTAAGCGTCCAGGGGAATCCTTGAAAGGGCGGTCGTCCCTCGCAGAACAACAAAGAAAGAAGGGATACTATAATGAAAAAGGTTCTGTTAATTGCATTGATGGCATGCGGATTTGCTTTCGTACCTGTGCAGCGTTCTGACGCGCAGGTGTCGGTGGGAATCGGGGTAGGTTATCCGAGCTATGGGTATCGTTACTATCCTTCGTATGGATACGGTTATTATCCATACGGATACTACCGGCCTTATCGGTACTACGGTTATTACAACGGGCGCCCCTACTACAACGGGCGACACCGCTACTACCGCCACCATCGGAATCATCAACGCTATTACCGATACTAAGTCGATATAAGAACATTGATGCCTCGGAGCTGGCTCGGACACGATTTCGGGTCAGCTCTTTTTTTAGCATTTAACATTGATGCGAGACCTTGATTCGCAGGACCTCTATCCGGATTTCTGACGTGCTCGCTCTACAGCCACGTCCGAGCGAATCCGGCGAAATTTGGCAGGAGATCGCCGGCGGCGTGGATGAGGATCACAGCGAACAGGTTTTTCGTTCGGGCCCAGATCACACCGAAAGTCACTCCGCTGATTGCCAGGACAACGATCGAATAGGCGATCGCGTCGAGCACGCTGGGATTTGAGCCGAGTCCTTCAACTTCGCCAGCACGACGGAAAATAAAACCGGGAGCGTGCGCCAAACCAAAGATCAGCGACATCAGCACCATCCCGCTCACTTCAGATTTGAACGCGGCGGCCAGGTGCGATTGGACCAGGGCGCGAAAGAAAAATTCTTCGACTAATCCGGCTTCGGCGAAAAGCCAAATGAAGCAAAGCGGGAGACCGACGAGCAGTTGGTTAACGGAAAACTGTCCATGTCGGAAGGCAGCGCCGCCGCCGCTGAGAAAATATTGGAAAGCAACGAAAGCGCCGCCCACAACAACGACAACGGGTAAATGACTGCCACGAAGCGCTCGTAAACTCTCGCTTTGAATTCCAAAATCGCGAAGCCGATAACCGAAACCGAATCTAAAGATCGCGAGAGGAATAACGACGAAAACGACAAGCTTCTTTGCGAACGTGATAAAAAACCTGGTCCGCGCGGAATCGATCCACGAGGAAGGAAGATGCTGATCAATCCACTGCGGACCGCCGACCAGGTAAGCCGACAAGACAATAATGTATCCGATTAAGACGATTAATTGGGATTTGCCCGGCGTGATGGAAATCGAGAGTGGAATGGCGCGACGAGTGGCGATCCAGGCGAGGAGCGGAAACACAATTCCGAAAACGATGAGCACGACGACGGCGCCGATGGAGTCGAAGCTCTTGTTCCGTAAAAGGATGGCAAAGGCACAGACATAGAGGATCAGGCCGCCGATAAGGATGCGGTTGCGGTAAAAAGGCCTGGAATTGATTGCAGGGTTTGGCATTGGCCGTTTGATGCACCGCGGGGCGCGCGTGGATTCAAATAAGAGGGAGGAGTGATCACGCATGGAGACGAGAACAGTCAAAAGCGCCCCCACCAAACCACATAACACGCAAACCGGCCTTATCGAAATTCGCGAAGTGGATATTGTGCTTTTGCCAGGTCCGCGTTTTAGGAATGGGCAATTCAATTAAGGCGGAAATAAGCATCATGAAACCAAAACACATATTTAACAGCATCCTGGCAGTTCTATTCCTGTTCCCTTTAATGGGAACGTTCGCTCAGCAAGCAGCGAACTCGGGCTCTATCGAAGTGATCTCCACTTTTGATTATCCCGGCACCGGAAATTCGACCCTCCCGCAAAAGATTAACGAAAGAGGCGACATCGTTGGCATTTTCCTCGATTCGAACTTGGTGTCGCGCGGTTTTGTCCGGTTCAGCGATGGTAGCTTTAGCGACCCGATCGTCGACCCTAACGATACCGTGGGTCTTACCGAAGGACGAGGCATCAATAACTCACGCACAGTCTGCGGTGACTACGCCGCCAGCGATGGCAACTTTCACGGTTTTTTCCTGTCGGGTAACACCTTTACAGAATACGATATTGCCGGCGCGGCCAGCACCCTTGTGCATAGTATAAACGATTCCGCCGACTTTGCCGGCGCGTTTGCTTTGACAGGCCCCAACGGGATCCACCAGGGGTTCGTCAGCGTTGGCGGAACCATAACGTCGTTTAGCGTCCCGGGAGCTATCCAGACCTTTGCTTACGAACTCAATAATTCAAACCAGTTGGTGGTGGGATACTATATAGACGGGTCAGGAATCGTTCACGGTTACTACCGGGACGCCAGTGGGGCGTTGCACTTCCCGATCGATCCTTCCGGCTCCACTGCGACAATCCTGTTTGGACTTAACGATAAGAACTGGGTGGTCGGCAGATATGGGGACAGCTCAGGCGCGACTCATGGACTCTTCTTTGTCCCGCCAAATAACTTCTTCACTTTCGATTTTCCCGGATCAACCTTTACATCGCTTGGCGGTATCAATGACCAGGGGGTTATCTGTGGTCGTTACGTCGATGCTTCCGGCATCGCCCACGGATTCCTGGCTCGCGTCACAGGCACACCGCCGACAACTCCGGCGGGAACGGAAATGAAGGCGAACGTTTCCCCGTCGCTGCTCACTCCACTCGACCTGTCGCCCTCGGCGTGGGGAGGTGCAATGCCGGCGCGCTGAGCCCGCGCGCCGGTGCGCCCGGGTCAGTCGGGGTGGCTGAAAACTATGAACTCGGCGCGCTGCAGCTTGAGGTGAGCAAACCCGAGCCGCGAGTGATTCTCAAACAATCAATTAGATTGGCCAACCAACAACGAGTTCGAGACCAAGTTTCGGCGTTATTCTGAATGCAGGCCACGCTATTCCGCGAGATTTTGGTGTGGCTAGCAGAAATGCGTCTTCTTATTGTTTGTCGTAAACGGCGACGTTGTTGAATTTTTTCCCTTTCGGAGTGGTCCCGGTCACGGTGATGGTTCGACTTTTGCCATCGGCTGAGATAACAATCTGAGCTGTGACTCTGACCTTGCCATTTTTCTTATTGACTGTCGTCAGCGTCCGATCGTTGACCTTCGTGTAAGAGCGAGTGTCTGAATTCGGGTCGCCCGTAACGGGATAGTCTTTCCCATCGACTTTTCCCGACCACTCGACATGTATCGGATTACCATTCGCGTCGATGCCGTCCGATTTCACTTTCACCTGGCCAAACATGCTTGAGTAAACAACCTGTGTGTTTTTCAAGGTGCCAGGTGTGATCTTCGATTTCGATTCGTTCAGCTTCCAAGTCCCCGCCTGTGGATCGGCCGCGAGGCACACTGCAGCTCCGAAAAACGAAAACACCAGGGTCAATCCAACCGCTCTTATTTTCATGGACGCATCGAGACAGGATTTCGATGAAACGTCAATGCCTTTCAAGCTGGACACAGACACCAACGACCGAGGTGACGTCGGGAGCGTGTTTGTCGGTCGGCTGCTATTGTCTGCGATTGTTGGGCTGCAAATAATTGGTAACGGTCCATTCGCCGATACTGGTACCCGCTTGCAACCCATCTTCGCTTGCCGATCGAAAGTGAATCCCGCCATATATTCTGCTCGCTGCCGCTTCCTCCGCTGCATCGAGACACGTCGAAAAACTGCGGAACACGCCTGGCAGAAAATCGGAGCCGGTTGTGAACGGCAAATCTTCTGTACCGTAAAACAGTGGAAGCACAGTCGCAGCCGCAGCGCTGAACGTGCTATGGCCGGAAGTATAATCAGGGAACGGTGGTGTCACGATGAATGACATCCAGTTTAGTTGTGGTTCGGCGATGGCAATCGCTGTCACCGGCCGCCAGAAATCAAAGGTGTATTTGGCGTCCCAGGAACAAATGGCAGCATCGGCCATGGCGATGTTCAACAGAGCAAACAACCGCGCGTTTTCTTCCAGTGTATTGCCTCGCGCGTCGGCAATCGTCTGGGCAATGCTGTTCCAGTGACCGGGCGGGGTTTCGGTGCCGGCGCCATCCGCCCAGAACAAGGCAATCTCAGTCTGGTCATCTGTACGCGTGGAACCGACAGCCGCGCCGAGCTCCTTGACCTCCTCGTAATCCGCAACGTACTGCTGACTATCGAGAGAAGGCGGACCCGGTGGCCGAAACTGAGAGCTGCTGTTCATTCCAAACGGCACGACGAATCCCCATTGCGGTAACAAATAGGGTAGGAACGCCGGCGGAGTCGGCACCCACACACCTGGACCGCTGCCGCCGGGTGGCGAAACGACAGCATTGGATCCATCATTGGCGCGGGCGAACTGTATCACGGTGGCGACGAATTCCCCCCAAATGATCCCCGCGCGCTTGTGAGCCCCGTCGGGGATTCCAGCAAGAATCGCCGCATGAAGCGCGTCGAAATTAGAGGCATTCGCGGGAAATAGATGGACGAGTGCTTTGTGTGCGGCGGCACTGGCCGCGGCTGACCGTGACGCACCGGCAGGGGCTACGCTTGGAACTAGATAACGTTCGTGCGTGCGCGCGATGCCATTGACCGCGTCATAGATTGAGGCGTGAACAATAGCCAGAGCGCGCGAGGCGATTGGTGGCGGCGTGTTGCCGGCGCGAATCGCGTCCAGCGCGGCGTTGTTCCAGTCGGTTACGACATCGGCACGTGCAGGTACAACGACGTTCGAAGCAAGATTTACGGCGGCAATGCAGGCGATGAAGAACGAACCTCGGAAAGCATTCATAGGGTGTATCCTTTCGACGACAAGTAGCCCGGTTGTACGCTTTAGCCGACTTTTGTGTCAAGGTTAATTCTGACCGATCGTTTCCACGGAGAGGGGCTTCGGTCACAACATTGGCAATGATCCTTTGGAATTCGGTGGCGGAAATTCACGATCAAGATCGGCGAAATCTTCGCTGGTTAATTTGATCTCGATTGATCGCGCGTTGTCACGGACATGCTTTTCGTTGCTCGCTTTTGGAATCGCTATGACTCCTGGCTGACAAAGCACCCAGGCGAGCGCGATTTGCGATGTGGTTCGTTCATGGCGCTTCGCGACTTTCTTGAGCGTGGCGTTCTCGAGCAAACCGCGCCCGTGGCCAACCGGAGAGTAAGCCATCATGATCGGTCGATAGGTTAGAGTTGGGGGTTGATGGACAAGAGGCAGGAGATCGAATTCGATCTGGCGGTTGGCGAGATTGTAAAGAATCTGGTTGGCGGCACAGTTCCTGCCCTTTTCGACTGACCAAAGTTCGTTCATGTCATCGAGATCAAAATTCGAGACGCCCCAGCGTTTGATTTTTCCAGTGGCCCGAAGTTTCTCGAACGCTTCCACTGTTTCCTCAAGATGCATGTTTCTCCCTCGCCAGTGCAAAAGATAAAGATCGATCGCGTCGATTCGGAGACGTCTGAGACTGCGCTCGCATGCTTTTGGTAACTCGGTGCGTGAGGCATTATGCGGATACGCCTTGGTAACAACGAACACGCGATCGCGCTGATCCTCGATCGCATCGGCCACAACTTGTTCCGCGCCGCCTTCGCCGTACATCTCCGCGGTATCGATCAGTGTCATGCCGAGCTCGATTCCGAGTCGCAACGCAGCGACTTCATCCTTGTGCGCTCGCGCGTTCTCGCCCATGCGCCAGGTGCCCTGACCCAGCACGGCTACACGTTCGCCATCAGAAAGCGCGATTGTCTTCATTGCATGTTGATTGCATCGCGAAGCTCCTTCTCGTTGGCCTTGTCTTTTTGCGGGAACAAGCGATTGAGAAACTATGGCCAAGAAAATGCGCGCGGTGCAGGTTTCAAAGGCGAAGGGACCGTTGGAAGTTGTGGAGCGGGAGATTCCGGAACCCAAATCAGGCTGGGTCCGAGTGAAAGTGGAAGCGTGTGGCGTTTGTCACAGCGACTCGTTAACCAAAGATGGACTCTGGCCCGGGATCCAATTTCCGAGAATTCCCGGCCACGAGGTGATTGGTGTGATCGATGCCGTCGGGCCCGACGTTCCGGATTGGAAATCTGGTCAGCGGGTCGGCATTGGGTGGCACGCTTCGCATTGTGGGCATTGCGATCCGTGCCGGCGCGGTGATTTCTTTGCCTGCCAGGTGGAATTGCTCACAACCGGCATCTCTTTCGACGGCGGTTATGCCGAATACATGGCCGCACCGGCGAAAGCGCTGGCGTCTGTGCCGGATGATTTGAACTCAGTCGCCGGCGCGCCACTGATGTGCGCTGGAATCACAACGTTCAATGCGTTGCGTAACAGCCCTGCACGACCGGGCGACCTTGTTGGCGTGCTCGGGATCGGCGGACTGGGCCATCTCGGTGTCCAATTCGCGACCAAGATGGGATTTAACACCGTGGCGATCGCGCGCGGAAAAGACAAGGAGCCGTTAGCGAAAAAGCTCGGCGCGCAGCATTACATCGACAGTCAATCGTCGGATCCGGCGGCGGAACTGACCAAGTTAGGTGGCGCCAAAGTTATCATCGCGACGGTAACCAACGGCGACGCGATGGCGGCGGTGCTCGGCGGGCTTGGACCTAACGGAACGCTCGTGGTGATCGGCGCGGCCGGCCCGCTCTCCGTCGATCCGATTCTACTCATCGTCGGACAACGTTCCGTGAAAGGCTGGTACTCGGGGACGTCGATCGACTCGCAGGATACGCTCAAGTTCAGCGCGTCCAATGGCGTGCAGTCGATGAACGAAATTTTTCCGCTCGATCAAGCAGCTCAAGCTTATGACCGCATGATGAGCGGCAAAGCGCGGTTTCGTGTCGTTCTTGATATGGCAGCGAAGAGCTGACTGGGAATACGAATATTCTGACCGCTCGCGAGCTGGGCTGATATCTGGAAAGAAGGAATGCCCCAGCCTTATTTATAGCTGGATTCGTGTGCGGCTTTACTCTCGGTTACGAATAATGGTTACCGGTGTTCCCTTGCGGATGAGCAACTCGATCTCAGTAATGTCATCCTTCAGCATGGCAATTCCCTGAGGCGGGCGATTCGCATCCGGAGAATTCGGTGTTCCCTCCTTATCGTCTGCTTCGACTGCAATTTCGGAAGTGTCGGTGTCACTGCTTTCGTCGACGCCATAAAGCACGTAGCCTGGGTGCCCAAGATTGATTCGAGGAATGCCTTCTTTCTGGAGTGTTTTGCTTGGCGGCACCGGCTTGCCATTTTCCCAAAACGATTTCGCCACAACTTTTGTCTGGATCGTGGACTCCCGCGTTGGCGGCAGCTCCGTCGAAGCGATCGGATACTGAGTAAAAAAACCACGACTGTCATGCACAACCACCCGTTGGCGCGGAAGGTCGATCGTGATGGTGAAATCGAGCTGCGGCACAAGAAGCTTTTCTCCCGGCCGAATCAGTGTGGAATCGAGCTCGTTGACACGAAGGATCGCTTCTGTACTCGACTTGAGCTTTCGAGCGATTGAAGCGAGCGCATCACCGCGTTTCACGGTGTACTCGGTTTTGCGAGCTGAAGGTTCTTTCGAGAAAAAGATTTGTGTGTTGACCTCGCCGAGAAGGTCGCGCAATTCGCGAGTAACGGGTGAAATCGGAGCGGTTAGAAGCGCCCGGACCAGAATGTCACGCGCTTTGTCCAATTTCCCTTCGCGAACCAAAACCCGGGCTTGTTTTAGCTTTTTTACATTGGGATGAACATAGGTTACCCAGGGAATCGACTTGTACCTTTCCAGCCCCATCGGGCGAAATACGATACGTGCGAAATACATCGTCCCGCCAATGATCGCGACACCGAGCAGAACGACGATACATTTCTGCAAGAATGACATTCTCATCGAGCTGGGAGAATAAAACCCTCTCTAATATAAGGACACCGTCTCTCAAGGTGTAGTTCATTTACGGAGCCTTTACCGATGCTGCAGGCGAAGGGCTGCTAACATCACATGAGCGTCTGAAAAATGAGTAAGCTGATGACGATGGTTTGGAGGAGAAAAAAGATCGCGTAGAACTCGTGGTAGCGCTGGTTACGCGTGATTGCAGCAGTCATCAGACCGGCGAAGTAGAGCACGCCACTGGCGAAGTATGCTGGTCCCAGGGCAAGAAAGTGAGCGACGCCTTTCAACAGCGAATCAACGATATCGACCGGCATAAACAACCCGAAAAGGATGAAGAACGCGCGGTGATTCGCGTAGTAGTGCGTCTTGTAATCGATGGCACGATCGACGTCGCTTTCGCGTGGAAACAATAAGAGTGACGCCAAATACAAGACCGTTGGCGAGATGAGCACAAAAACAAACAGATAAAACGTCCAGGGCTGCTGATTGCGCCATCGATAGAAGATCCACCAGGCGATCACGAGGTACAAAAATAGATTAATGATCCAGATGGCGTGCACCCCAGTAGCGTGTCGTCCTGCAAATCGGCGCGAAAAGCTAACGACTGCAAGCACCCAAATTCTGAGCGACCTTCGCCTTATTTGATCAGCCTCTGAAACCGCCGATTCTGTCGTAACACGTCCCAAGTCGGGTCCATCCGGAACTCGTGCGCTGTCAAACCAGCCGGTGTTTGTAGCGAGTGCTCGAGAAGATCGATCGCATGCTCTGCATCGCCGGTGATCGCGTAAATGCGCGCCATTGAAACCACCAGGACCGGACCGTCCATTGCGTCTTTAGATTCGGGCAATAATTCCAAAGCACGACCTCCTTCCCGGAGCGCCTCCTCTTTGCGGCCCAGGCCGGCGTAGATCAGGCCAATCAGTGCATGCCGCGCTGCGTCCTGCGGACTCTCTTCAAGGGCACGCATGGCGACAGGTAGCGCATTATCATACGCGGCGCGGGCTTTCTCTGGACTGGCAATCAAACGATAAACCTGCGCCGCGAGAAAGGATTTGGGCAATGGCGTGCTCGTCTGCCCGTGGAGATTTTCCAGAGGACTGCGCCGCAAAACTGCCAACGCTTCATCAAAGTTTCTCTCAAAAAAATGCAGGTTGAATCGAGCTAATGCCACCGTGCCGAACGATTCGAAATTCGGCGGAAGGGACGTCAATAAATTTCTCATGAGCGTCAAATCGCCTTTCCATTCCATCTCTACTCGTGCGCGCAGCGATTTCGCTTCGAACGAATTCGGAACGAGAGCGACCGCACGATCGAATGTTTTTGCCGCGGCCGCGAAATCGCGCACCGCTTCGTAGGTCAGCGCCAGATTTTCGATTACAATTGGATCTCCTGGACTCAGTGACGCAGCTTTCTCGAAATCCGCTGTGGCTTCCTTCCATTTCCCCTGCCGCCGTTCGATGGACGCAATTGCGACAAAGACGCCCGGATCATTAGGGAGCCCGGCCCGGGCGATCTCAAATTCGGCGAGCGCCCGCGCATAATCTCTGTTTCCGTAGTAGGCGACATATCCGGCCGCGAGATGAGATTCGGGTAAATCCGGCTGTTGACGCATTGCTTCGGTGGCTGCAGTAGTTGCTTTCGCCAATCGTTCAGGCGTGGGATCAAAAAGGTAGTAGATCCAGCTCTCGATATGGGAAAGCCGTGCGAAGGCCAGAGTGAACGATGGATCGAGCTGCGTGGCTTTCTGGTAGAGTTCTTCGACCCGCTGAAGCGTGTCGAGCGTCTCCTCGGGCAAGCTATACATCGCGTGGGCCTGCAAATAGAGGTTGTACGCCTCTTTGTTCATTGTAGGCCGCTCCTTGATGCGTGTGGCTTCAACCGGAGAAAGTTTCGCTTTCAGTTGCGCCGCGATCTCCTGGGCGAGCGCGCTTTGTATGGCAAATACATCAGTCAGATCGCGGTCGTATTCCTGCGCCCAGATGTGGCGATCATGCAGCGCGTCGATCAACTGCACGACCAGCCGAATCCGATTGCCGGAACGGCGCAAACTGCCTTCCACAATCGCTGAAACCCCGAGTTCCTGCGCGACCGCACGGATGTTATGTGTCTTTGCCCGGTATTGCATGACCGACGTTCGGGAGATCACTTTAAGATCATCGATTTTCGAGAGTGAAGTGAGCACGTCATCGTGCACACCATCGGCGAAATGCTCGTTCTCTTTGTCGTCGCTGAAATTGTCGAATGGCAAGACAGCAATTGACTTGTCGACAATTGCCGGAGCTGAATGCGACAAAAAAAAGTACGCACACAACGCCGAGATCGCCGCGCCGGCGAGTAGCATTGCCCCGAAATTACGGCGACCCAGTCCCGATGGGGGCGGAGACGTCGAATCGGCAGAACTCTGCCTGGTAGCCGCTGTGACGTGTGGCTCTCGCATCGGCTTAAACTTGTGCGGCAGTTGCGCATTTCCGAGGTCTCTTGTGTACAGATTGCAAATGTGTACACGCACTCCGTGTTTCAGTTCACACTCACCGAGATCCTGAAGCATCGGCTGCCAGTAATCGTCGTGTTCGAGGTCTTCAGCAACGCGCTTGGACAGCAGAATATGGCCGGCATCGCCACAGTCCATTACCCGCTGCGCCATGTTGATGCCGGCGCCTGCTACGTTGGTGCGATCATTCACATCCGTTACCTCCTGCACTGGGCCGCTATGAATACCCATGCGCAGCTGAATGTGGGGATGAGATTTCAGCGCCTGGCTAATCTCAAGTGCGCAGTGGGGCGGCGCCTCGGGATTGTTTCGGAAGACCAGCGCCATTCCGTCGCCGGTAGGCAGGCGGAGCAGTTTTCGTTCAGCCTCAGCGTGACGAAAGGCATCCGTGTTGCTAACGATCGCGTTCAGTTCGTGCAACGCATCAGTCTGCTGGCGAACACGCAGCTTCGAGTAGCCCACGATGTCGATGAATAAGACATGCGCGATGTCCAGCGGCGGCTTGCTCGATGGGTTGTCAGACACGGCAGTAAGTTATACTTACTCTCCGCCGCCCGGCGAGTGCCTGCTGCTCGCCAGGTGCTATAAAGCTCGGGAACATGAGTGCTCGATCGAACTCAAAATGAAACTTGGCGAGGGTATGATTCCAGCACTTACTGACTACGCAAAGGCAGAACTAGCAACTGAACGTAGAACAAGTGAGCGAATTTATTTTGGAGCCAAAGCGTTCACGATTTTCTCGAATCGTGGATCGCCGTGGAGTGGGCTCCAAAGCGGGTGCAATTTCAGGCGACCGTAGTTGGTGTAACCGGGCATGCTCACGAGTTTTTGTACCAACTCGATGGCACGATCGCGGTCGCCGCTCCACACGTAAACCTGGGCGAGACCTTCCAGGACCAACGCGCCATCGTAAATATCTTTCGAGATCGGCATCAGATCGATCGCGTGTTGCGCTTCCCGGATTGCCAAATCTTTCTGGCCCAGTCCCGCGTCAACTTGAGCGAGGACAGCAATAGTCCGCGCATGTTCTGGTTTGACGATCAATCGCTGCGCCAGAATTTCTCGACACTCGCGAAACGCAGCGATCGCCTGCGCTGAATCGCCTTTCGCGCGTGCGACCATTGCTTGGTACCAGCTCTTCGGATAATAAAAACTGAAGTCGATATCTTGAAAGTCTTGACGAGGCGAAGCGGCGAGGACTCGTTCCGCTTCGGCATAATTGCCGTCGCAGCATTGCCATCCAGACGCGCGCCGGCGTCTGCCCGCCAGCAAATTCCATGTCCGGAAATTTTGCAAGAATATCGCGGAGTGGCCTTGTGTCGCCGGTTCCCGACAACGTGCATGAGGCGCGGCGGAACAGGACGATCGGGGTCCGCTCGCCCGCAGAAAGCACATTATCGTAGACGTGAATCGCTTCAGGAAAGCGGCGTTCGAGCACGTACGTATCAGCCAGAAGATTATAGGCATTCGGATTTCGCGGATCGAGGGCGAAGGCCGTGGAGAAATCGCGTTCGGCGTCTGCAAAATGGTTGCTGGCGGCGGCTGATGTAACCGGAGAGAATAAAGAAGGGAGAGCTGTTCGGCAGACCTGGCCGCGCGATCGCAAGTTCTTTCTGGGCAAGTTCGTAGTCGCGCAGACACCGGAAGTAATAATCGGCCTGGGCGAAATGCGCCTCAGCGGAATCGGGGCGAAGTCGTAATGCTGTCTTTATCGCTGCATCGGCAAGGGAAATGCGGTCCGGGGTTGGGTCGAGATCGAAAAAGAAAAGGAGATCGTTCGCGCGTGCGGCATAACAATATGCGGAGACAAAGTTCGGGTCGCGGCTGATTACTTCGTTGAGCGACTTGAGCGCCTGGAGCAGTGCCGCTCGCACGTCGGTCGCATTAATATAACTGTCGATGATTGCTTTAGCTTGAAGATAAAGCTCAAACGCGTCGAGGTCTTGGGTTGGACGCTCCTCGATCTGCGCCTTTTGCTGTGGCGAAAGCTTTCCTTTTAGCTGAGTAACGATCGATTGCGCGAGCTCACTTTGAATCGCGAACAAATCGGCCGCGGTGCGATCGTAGGTTTCGGCCCAGACATGCGTGTCTTTGCGAGCGTCGATTAACGTTGCATTGATACGAAGACGATCCCGGGAGCGTTGGACGGAACCTTCCATGATGTAAGCGACGCCGAGCTGACGGCCGATCTCGCGCATGTTGCGTTCGGCGCCGGTCTTGTATTGACGCACGCTGGTATGGCTAATGACTTTCAAATCAGAAACCTTGGCCAGATTGGTCAGGATCTGGTCCTGGACCCCGTCGGCGAAGTAGGCGTCGTTCTTGTCATCGCTCAAGCTTGCGAACGGCAAAACGGCGATCGATTTATTGCCGCCGGACGTTTCTACTCTGTTTCCAGCGGTGTAACGACCAAGGAAAAACAAAGAAAGTGAGATGGCGATGCCGACAACAACAATATAAATCCATGCGCGCTTGACCGGCCGCGCCGATGTCAGTCTGGCGTCGGCCTCTTCGGTGCGTTTAATCCCTTCCGGTGTGATCTCAAACGCCCACGCGAAAATGAGCGCGATGGGAAAACCGATCACAATTAAGAAAACAATCAGCCGAACGATCCAGTTCGGAACGTCGAATACAGGAAAGACTTGCGCTATTCCCTGAGTGAGCGCCCAACCGGCAACGACGTAAGCGATTGCAACTTTGTAAACGTTGCGCCGCTTGAGCTCGGCGAAGAAGTTGCCAAAATTCATTCGTTCCCTGCAACTTACGGCCCGATTCGAAACACTGAAAACTAGAAAAAGGAACGTGCCGAAAACGTCGGCGCGCTTAGCCATCCCTTACAAAAACGAGACAGAATTTGCTTAATTCTGGAAGACCAAATGCCAACGGTGGCGAAGAAATCGCGTTAAACCTGTCGTTAACTTCTGCTCTGTGCTTTTGGTCGGCGTTTCACGTGTCGGAAGTGGCGCCGGTACTGACCCGGAGGAATCTTCAGGGTGCGCTGAAAAACGTTGCGCATTGAATTCACGTTTCCGAAACCGCACTCGCTTGCGATCGACTCCATGCTGTTCTGGCTTTCTTCCAGACGGCGACGAGCAGTTTCGACGCGAAGACGCTCCACGAACTTCGCGGGCGTTGTTTTCATTTCTTTGGTGAATATCCGCGCGAAATTTCGCGGGCTCATTGCCACGCGTTTCGCCAGCGCCGGCACAGCGAGCGGTTTGTTTAAATTATCGAGCACCCATGACTCCAGTTCGCGCAATGGTTCCCGGTCGGTCAATTGCAACGACAACGCGGCGCTGAATTGCGATTGTCCGCCGGGCCGGCGCAGATACAACACCAGATTGCGTGCCACGTGCAACGCCAATCGCGAGCCGTAGTCCTCTTCAACCAGTGCCAGGGCAAGGTCCATTCCTGCCGTAACGCCAGCGGAGGTATAGACATTTTTATCACGAACAAATATTGGATCCGGATCGACGTGTGCGCGCGGCGCGCGGCGGATCAAAACCTCGCACCAGTTCCAGTGCGTTGTGGCGCGACGGCCGTCGAGCAAACCGGCTCGCGCCAGCAGCATGGCACCGGTGCAGACGGACCCGATTCGCCGAATTCGTCCAGCGATGGTTTTCAACCATCGGATCACTTCGGCGTTTAGTTCGTCGTTCTCAATCGCGCTGCCCCCTGCTACCAGCAGGGTGTCGATGTTTCCACGCAGCTCGCGAAACGTTTTGTGCGCCATGATTCGCACGCCGCAGTTCGCGACAAATGAGCGGTGAGGGGAAGCAGTCACTACTTCGACTGAATAGATTGGGGACGCGCCCGGATTTTGTCTGACGAAGATTTCCGACGCTCGAGCAAAGACTTGCAACGGCCCGACCAGGTCGAGGATCTCGGTGCCGGGCGCGGCCACGAAGATGATGCGGCGCGTTGTGCGAGACGGACTTTGATTCATCGACTCCTCACCTTAATCCTCTCCTCGATCGAAGAGGAGAGGAGGAAAACGCGTCGGGCCGCAATATCCGTTCTCCACTTGCCGCTTATCAAACGTCACAAGCTTTTCCTGTCAGTATTCACAAATTTATCTGGAGCAGCGGTGAATGTTTTCTTGTCGTCATCGGAACAGAAGTAGTAGGTCGCACGTTTAAAGACTGCTTTTGGAGCTGTAGCCGGATCGACATCCATTCCACACACAGCACACACGGGATGTTCAGCTGTGGAAACAGGTCCGGCGGCGTAAACCTGATTGGATTCCGAATTCATCCAGCCCTGGCCCTGATACTCCAGATCATAGGCCGTTTTCTGTGCGACCTCGCGGCCGAAATAGCGTTCGACCACGCGGAGCGCAAGATCGATTCCGGAGGAAAGCCCACCCGCGGTGGCAAGGTTGCCATCTTCGACGAACCGGGCCCCACGTTTGAGGTCGATATCCGGAAATTCATTAGCGAAACGAACAAACGCACCGTGATATGTGGTTGCGGCTTTGCCTGACAAGAGTCCGGTTCTCGCCAGCACAAAGGCGCCAGTGCAAACCGACATGGTCACATCGGTAGTCTTTGTCGACTTACGAATCCATTCCAGCGTTGTCTCGCTTGGCCGACTTTGGGCCGGAATAACGATTACCTTGGGCGAAGGAGCATTTTCAATGGTGTAATCAGGGACGATCTTCATCCCGCCACTTGTATGAATAGGCGCCGTTGACTCGGACACGGTGTAAAGACGAAAAGGATGATCTGTCCGTCCAGGAACCACGACATCCTGAAAAACTTCCCACGGCCCGGCGAAATCGATCACTTGTGCGCCTTCCGAAATAAGAAACGCAACAGGGATGCTGCCTTGGGCCGGCGGTTTGAGCGGGTTTGCTTTGACTACAGCATGATTGCCTTCAGAGGCGCTGGGAATTTTAGCGGGATTTGAGCCCAACAGTTCACCCAGAACCAGAAGCGTAATCGCAGCCAGCAAGCCGAGTTCTGCTGTTGGATTTAGTAATCTTCGATTTGTGATGTTTGTTTGTGCATTCATGACACTCAAGTTCACAAGGCGAATGGGTGGCAGCAACGACAATTATCATCATATTTCTGCCACCGGTAGTGAAATAAGTAGAACTGCAATTTGCTCAAAGACACAAACCAACTACGGGCGCGGTGCCGGAGTCGGGCGCGGCCTAGTATTCGCCGCAATTACAAATCGAGCTGGAGAATTGTTCCTCCCTTTTTTAAGCTCTTTTTAGGAGCTCCAAGATCCTGGTCAGAAGAACTCCAGACATAGCTTCCCTCTCCTTCACCCATCGTCTGACGTTTCGTTTACGCTCCGGGGACACCTTTTGTGATGGACTAATCCTCGGGTCACAGTCTGGCGTTAGTATTCCTAGCTCGATCAATTGTTGTCTCTCCACCTGCCTCATGTTGTTCCTCCTTTCTGAAATAAAAAGCTTTGCAAATGAATTAATGCCATTATTATGGCAAAAGAATGGCACGAAAACCCAACGCTGTAAAATCCGTTCAAATTACCGTCTCGACAACTCCTCTCGTGCACGGCTATTTGTCTGCGCTTGTAGCCACGGGCTTATACGGGAAGAACCCCGCCGAGGCAGCTGAGCGGTTAATCGCCAAGGGTATCGAAGTCGCGCTCGCGGGCGGGATTATTCCCCGGAGCGAGCGGACAAGAAATACGCGGCAATTCACAACCCCTGAGGAGCGCCGCCTCCCATGAGCCCCTGGCTTCAAGGACTGGTGGCTAGATCTGCTTCCACGGTCTGGTTGCTCGACGATGACCCGGCGGTGCTGAAAGCGATCGGCCGCCTTCTCGCGTCGGCAGGCTGGGAGGTAGAAAGGTTCATCGACCCGGACGTTTTCCTGCGTCATGCGGAGATTCATCATCCCAGGGTAGTGGTAATTGATATGGGGATGCGGCGTATGGATGGTTTGGAAGTCCAACGGCGACTTAGTGGGATTTCACCTTCGACCAGGATCATTGTCCTGACTGCAAACGACGATCGAATTGTGCGCTGGAAAGCGTTGGCAGCGGGAGCGGCAAGTTTTTTCATCAAGCCTCAGTGTGGCGACGAGTTTCTCGCCAGCGTTCGATCGGCCTTTGCCGCGAATTGAGGCATCGTTGCGCTGGCGGACCAACAAAGAGCGACTTTTCCGATGCGCGCCATTCGGTCGGCTGTGGTATGGCAAGCCAAACGCAGTCAGCAATGTAACCGGAGTTTTCAAAGGCAAAGGCGCGATTTTTGAATTGACGCACCGGCTGGAAGCGGCATCATTCGCGCAAAAAGGTGCGCATGTTTCGAGCCCTCGCTCTGGTTTTAAGTTTGGTTTCACTTGCTCCAGCGCTTTTCGCAACGCAACTCGACCCTTCCCATCAGCTTATAATAAGCGTCCGCGATCAGAAGCTGATGCTTGTACAAAACGGCGGGAAAGTGGCCACATATCCGGTGTCCACGTCGATGTTTGGTGTGGGCGACTCTTGGGGACGAATGACAACTCCTATTGGCTATCTCGCAGTCGAAAAGAAAATCGGTGACAACGTCCCGTCCGGCGCCGTCTTCCACAAACGGCGGTTAACCGGTGAAATTCTGCAGCCAAATGCTCCTGGTCGCGACCCAGTGATCACGCGCATCATCTGGTTGCGTGGATTGGAAGCGCAAAACGCGCATGCATTTCAGCGTGGCATCTATATCCACGGCACACCGCAGGAGAAAACAATCGGTCGCCCTGCCAGTTATGGCTGCATTCGGATGAAATCGAGCGACGTAACGGAGCTGTACAATCGCGTTCCCGTGGGAGCAGTCGTGCAAATTATTCCCGACGGACTTCCGAAAACGGTACAAGCACTGCCGGTGCAATTGACTCATACTCTCGTGGCTGCGACCGCACCACCTCGGACTCAAACGGATAATCGGCGCCGGCTACCGAAAGTAGCGAAAGCGCCACGGGTACAGCAGACGAACAGCGGTATCACTGCGAACGCACTGGCCGCACCACCTCAACACTTAACGCAGAACCAGCCACAAGCGCAGCCCGCAACCCGGAATCAAGATCAGCCCGGATCTAAAGAGAGTGCGGGCCCTCTGACAGCCGAAGAAATGCGGATGCGCGGAGCGGATGCGGCCGAGCGACAACAAAAAGCGAAGCTCGCATTGAATAAAGAGTTGTAGCGCTCGCACGTGCGGCCATGCTCGCGAGTGGCCGCGTCGTCTCACCCGCTATAGCATTTTGTCCGCTAATTCCGATGGTCGGCGCAGCACTCACCAAGCGGGCTCTTTTAATTATTCGCTAAAAAGAACCCCCGGTAAATAAAAAGCGAAGCCCTCGTCGTAATGTGTGAGAAAGGGAAATTTTTAGCTCCGGTGTTGTTACGGATAAAGAACCCGTTGTCTCACGATAGGCGCGGCCAGTTGTTGCCTTTTGGTTGCCGATTTCTCCCCATTTTTGAGCCGCGGTCGCGCCACGTTCGCTCACGATTGCGATCGCGCGGTCGGCAAGTAAGTCCCTACGCCAGGAAACGTTCGCCGCAGCGAATTCGTCTACGGGCGAATTTGATGTTTGCTTTGCGACGTTTGATGTAACCATGTGAGTTCGCAACGAAATTGGAAATGAAATCGCAGTACGATGTCGTAATTCTCGGTGCAGGACACAATGGTCTTGTAGCAGCGAGCTACCTTGGACGCGCGGGCCTGAGTGTTTTGCTCCTGGAAAAGAACAACTACATCGGCGGCGCTACGACTTCGCAGAAAGTCTTTCCCGATTATGATGCGCGACTGTCGCGATATTCGTACCTCGTCAGTCTGTTCCCGGAGAAAATCATCCGCGACCTCGGATTGAATCTTGAATTGCGCCGCCGCGCGACGGCGTCGTTTACGCCTTATCTGAATCACGGACAGGACGATGGTCTGTTGTTGAGCAACGTGGACGAAGAAATAAGCCGGCAATCGATGTTCGAACTGACGGGAAACAAGACGGAATTCGAGCAGATGAAAGCGTTTTACAATCTTTCGCGCGTTTTTGCCGAGAAGGTGTGGGATACCATGCTGGAACCGCTGATTGCAAAGGCAGATCTCCGGCGTCGTTTTGATGCCGATGATGCTTCGCGCGAAGCGTGGCGCTGTCTGGTCGAGGAACCGCTTGGACTGGCGATCGAGCGGTATTTGCAGAACGACCTGGTGCGCGGTGTTGTCTTCACAGACGCAAAGATTGGTGTTCTGACGCATCCACACGATCCGTCGTTCCTGCAGAATCGTTGTTTCATTTATCACCTGGTTGGCAACAAGACGGGGGAATGGAAGGTGCCGGTCGGTGGCATGGGCGTTGTTGCAAGTGAACTGGAGCAGGCAGCGCGGAACGCCGGCGCGGAAATACTGACAGATGTCGAGCTTCGCGCGCTTGGCCTGGCCGGGAAGGGGAGTACAGTTGAGTTTTACAAGGACGGAGAACAACAAACCGTCGAGGCGCGATACCTTCTGGTAAACTTTGGGCGCAACGTGTTGGCAAGGTACATCGGTCAGTTATACCAACCGGATGCCACGGATGAAGGTTCTGTGTTTAAGATCAACATGCTCCTGCGGCGATTGCCGAAATTAAAGGCTAAAAAATATCAATTGGCTCAGACATGGTGCGGAACCTTTCACAGCGACGAAGGCTACGAACAAATGAATCTCAGCTACGATCAAGCGTGCAGGGGGCGGCTACCGAACAAAACACCATGCGAAGTCTATTGCCATACATTGACCGATGACAGCATTCTTTCCCCCGAGCTTCGGGAGAAAGGTTTCCAGACGATGACGTTGTTTGGACTGGATGCGCCATGGAACCTGTTTGCGCGCGACAATAGAACCATGCGGAAACATGCGGAGAAAAAGTTCATCGAGAGCATCAATCAGTGGCTGGACGAACCCTTGGAGGATTGTCTGGCAGTGGCTCGAGATGGCAGCCTCTGTATCGAAAGCAAGAGTCCTGTCGATATCGAGGACGCGCTGGGGATGTTCCAGGGTAACATCTTCCAGAACGCGCCAACCTTTCCCTTTGCTCAACGCAAAGAGCAAGTCGGCACTTGGGGAGTGGAAACCGATTACGAGAATGTGTTTTTCTGTGGATCGAGCGCCTGTCGCGGTGGTGCGGTCAGCGGGATTCCCGGACATAATGCCGCGATGAAAATTTTGAAGCCGGATTGAAAAATTGCGTGTTTCAACTCGAGCGAGCGTGGCGAGTAACACGCGACTAACGGCAAGGGGCGAGTAACAATATTTGAAATGAAAACGTCGAGCACTAATCCCGCCGATGTCACCTCGATCGATGCGATTATCACGGCCGCGTACGATGTGATTTCGGGTCCGGCGGGGAAGAAGCGCGATTGGGATCGCGAACGGTCGTTGTATTATCCAGGTGCGCGTCTAATTCCGACCGCCAAGCCAGGAGCGAATGACGGTCTGGCACCTCAAATACTGGACGTAGAAGGTTTCATCGCGCGCGTGGAACCGTATTTTGCCGAGCACGGATTTTTCGAAAAAGAAATTGCACGGCGCACCGAACAATTCGGACACATCGCTCATGTCTGGAGCACGTATGAATCGCGACATGACGAAGACGATCCGGAGCCGTTCAGTCGCGGAATTAACACCATCCAGCTGTTTTACGATGGCAACCGTTGGTGGATCGTTAATATCTTTTGGCAGCAGGAAAGCGTCGCGGATCCAATTCCCGAAGAGTATTTGTAGCGAGGCCAAACCCTCAGGTTTTTCGGGAGGCCATGCGTTCCTTAGCGACGTACGGCAAACGCGCGAACTTCTCTCGCGAAGCTGTCGAGCGCTGCGCCCGCGGGCTCTGGCGCGTACCGCAGTGCAATGTACGTATTGGAAATTTGGCGAATGCGTTCCGATTCGTTAGGCAACAACAGTGCGGCCCGGTTTGAGAAATCTGATGGCCCTTCAAATGGATCGCGCTGCACGCCCAGGCGAGCCGCCTTTCGACAAAAATGCTCATACAGCGTCTTTACCCGGTCGGCGCGTGAGCGCGTGCGCAATTGCATCCATCCGAAATAGATTACGAGCAGCGCGACTGCGACAATCAGGATTTCAATGATCAGAACGAACGGTCCACGGTTCGCGAGCCCGATGGAGTCCAGCGTTACTTCTTGTACGTCTGCGTCGAAAGCCAGCACCCGAGTATCCCACTCATAACTGAGTGTCTCCAAGGCGAGGCGAACGTTGGTGAATAATCGCGGACCGCGCCAGCTTCGCGACGAGTGCGCTTTGGCGAACTTCCATTTGCCCTGAAGCGATGTCTCTCTCCAGGAATGAGTTTAGATCGAGACTCGCTCGTCCGGGTGCAACCGCGGTGGTGGGATCCACTCGCGTCCACCCGCTCTCTGGAAGCCACACTTCGCACCAGGCATGCGTGTCCGCTTGTCGCACCAGAAAGAAATGGCCCAGATCGTTATACTCACCGCCCAGATATCCGACCACCACCCGTGCAGGAATTCCCGCCAGTCGCATTAAAGTGGCGAAACTGGCGGCGTAGTGTTCGCAAAAACCGATCCGTCGATGAAAGAGAAATTGTTCCAGGTCGTTCCTTTCGTATTGCCCTGGCGACAACGAATAACGAAAACCCGACTGGAAAAACTGGAGCGCGCTATTCACTACGGCGCGCGGAGCGGAGCTCTGCGTCGTCCAGGATTGCGCCAGCTCCCGCACAGCCGGACTAATCCATGCCGGAACCTCGAGCGCTTCCCGCCGTTCTCCTTGCGTCAATTCTTTTCCAGTGGTCCCGGGAGACGAAACAACTTCATATCGGCGCGCCTTTCGAATAGTCTGAACGCTCCAGAGGTAATCACCACGCGCCAGGATCGCACCGGATGGGATTTCAAATGGCCGATCGAGTGCAAACATCCAGCGCGCGCCATGCGGGGCGAGCGTAATGCGTTGGCGAATCGTATTTCCCCTCGGAAATCGCCTGGTTCCGCGGTCGCGGGAAGTGATCGATACCGGCACGTACGGGGCGTGCCATTCCAGACCGTCGCAGTGCCACATGACTGCGCCGCGCCAATACATGGGACCGGGTGGCATCGTGGTGCGGCCGGGAAACTCCGCGCGAAAAGCAATGGCCGACGAATTTGCAAGCGCCGCGATATCGCCCGGAGCGAGTCGCTCGGAAAAGCCGGTGTTTGCCGAACTGCCGGCGTGAAGATCAAAGCGTAAGCCGGTATTGATTCGCGGAAACAAGATAAATAACAGGACGACGAGTGGCGCGGCTTGAAGCAGAATTTTGCCTGCCGTTCCCAACGGAGGCCATAACGCGCCGGGTGACGATCCGCGATGAAACTGGATCAACCCCACGAGCAGCAATGCGAATGCGGTCAGCAGAGAAAGGGCAATCTCAAATTCCTGCGAGAGAAAAAAACCGCAAAGACAAAGCACCCATCCCATGAGCACCATCACTTGAAACTCGCGCGCCGTGTGGGCCTCCAGAATCTTGAGAGCGACGAGAACAACAAGGAGAGATATGCCCGGCTCAACGCCTTTCAGGGAACCATAACTGGCGAAGATCGCGAGGAGCGCCGCGGCTGCGAGCAGCAGCTTCAAAGTTGCAAAGCGAAGACGGTAACCTCTTGGCTCCATCCAGAATTTCATTGCGAGCGCGAGCAGAAAAACCCACGGGACCCAGCTCACGAGCGATCCAAACATTGGAGGCAACGTGAAGAGTAATGCAGCCGCCAGCCAAAGCAGCGGGAGCCGTGGAATGCTTCTATCCCTCGTACCCTCACTCATGCTCATGCTCTTACTCATGCTCATGATCGGCAGTCGAAGTCGTTGGTAGGCTCTTGCTCATGCTCGTTAGTCTGTTTCGAACAAACTGAGCGCGCGCAGGCACTGATGAAAATGCGTTTGCCCAACGGCCGGCGGAATTTCTGTGTGTGGAAGACGAAGACCATAAGGACGTCGTGCGCGTTCTGCTTCAATGATCCAAAGCGCAAGCTGCGACAGCTTTGCTTCCACATCAGCGGACCGGAGCGCAGAAAAATCGAGATACACGACACCCTCCGCCTCAGCTGTGAATTGTTTTGTCATCAGAGACTGCCCGCGGGCTACCGCTCTCCAATCGATATGACGCTGAGATTCGCCATGAACGTAGGGGCGCGTTCCCGCAAAATCGTCGCCCTCTCCAAACTCAGTCAGTGGCCGGCCGTCGTGCCGCCGCACGAAGCTTAACGGCAGGCGGGCCTCGCCCGCCGGCCTGGGATAAACAATGTAGCTGTGAGAAGACGCAAATTTCTTCAAGAAACGAATGAAGCCCAGCGGGTAAGCACTCGTTAGGTATAATGTTTGTACACTATGCTGGCCGCGCTGCCGCGCGGGGAACCGCAACGTGATCCGGGCTGCCTTGCGAGCTGGAATATAATCGATCCGTTGGCGCGCTCCGTCCGGGCTCGACAAAGCCAGCTCAATTCCATGGCGGGTTGCGCGGGAATCGTTCATGATCTCCAGCGGCAGCGAGATCTCCTGGCCTACAAACGCCGGTTGCACGGATTCGAGTGTCACCGTTACGCCCGCGAGATTGACCAAAGTATGCGGAATCGAAACCAGAAATACTGCCGTTAAGCGCGAAAAAGAGCAGATAAACTGCCACGTTATTCTGACTCGCCGCCGCATACCACATTGCGCCTAGCACGAACAGCAGGCCGGCAAAGCCTGCAGTTGGATAAACGAGTGGAAGTTTTCGCGCTTTCACGGAACCGGCACGCTGTGAAGCAGATTATCAGCAAACGTGCGTCCGCTCTGGCCGGGTTGTTCGATGTCGTGTCCCAATCGATGTCCCATGACCGCGATCCCCACAGCTTGAATGTCTTCGGGAAGAACCATGTCGCGTCCGTGTATCAGCGCCCAAGCCTGGGACGCGTGGAGCAGCGCAAGGCCCGCGCGCGGTGACAAACCGGTGGCGTGACGTTGCCTCGACGCATCAAGCAGATCTTGAAGGTAATCGAGCAGAGCAGGGGACGCGTGCACCTTTCGCACATTATCCTGGATCTCGATCAATGTTCGCGGGTTAATTTTCGGCTTCAATTCCTTGAGCATGTCGCGTCGATCCATCCCCAGAAGCATCGCGCGTTCGCTGGCCCGGTCCGGAACGCCCAGCTCGATCCGCATCAGAAACCGGTCGAGCTGCGATTCGGGTAACGGAAACGTGCCAACCGCATGTTGTGGATTCTGCGTTGCGATTACAAAGAACGGCTCCGGCAACTCGTAGGTCACCCCGTCGATGGAGACCCGGTGTTCCTCCATCGCTTCCAGCAGGGCGCTTTGCGTTTTGGCGGTGGCGCGATTCACCTCGTCGATCAGCACCATCTGCGAGAAAAGCGGACCGCGATGGAACACAAAGCGTTGCTTGCCCTGATCGAAGATTGAATTGCCAAGGATATCGGCGGGCAGGAGATCACTGGTAAACTGGATGCGCTGAAATGCCAGCGCCAGCGAGCGGGCCAATGCCTGGGACAGCGTTGTCTTGCCGACGCCCGGGATGTCTTCGATCAAAAGATGACCACGCGCAAGCAAACAGGCTACTGCGAGTTTAATCGCCTGGTTCTTGCCTACGATAACTTCACAAATCTGCTTTATGAAAGCGTCAACGTGGTCGGCCACCCTGAAATCATCTGCGGGAACGCAGCGCTTCGCAAATAATTCCAATCGCCCGACCTACCGGGATTCAGATTGGGCCGGAGGAGGCGAGGGATGCGTATCGCGATAACATTTGGTGACCACGCCAACCACGAACGCTGCGAGAACAAACACGACGACTCGCTTTTCCGCTGAAGTGAGCCGGAACATTTGCATCGCTTGATCGAGTTTGGAATGTGTTTTCAATTCCTAGCTTATTTTTCCGGAGCGAACGATCCAACTGACGCGCAAACGGCGGCATTCAGCAAGGAGGCGCATGGTTCAAGACAGTGGCGATTTCAAAGAGTGGTGAGTTCACTTTTTTCCATTGCCCGGGATCACCGTTGCTTGCTAATATCGCGGGATTAGAGGGGAAGTCCTCGTGCAACTCGGCAGACAACTGAATTCTCCCTTTCTTCTGGCGCCATTGATTCTCGCGTCCCTCTTTGCCAGCACTAAATCAACCTATACTCAGGCAGAGAAGGAATCGGGCGTTAAAGAAACTATGCGGCAGAAGGTGGCTTATTCGCAACAGGTGCTGGTTGGGTTAACGCTGGAGGACTACGGGCTCGTAGCGGACAACGCGAAGAAGCTTGTGGAACTCAGCAATAAAACGAACTGGTACTCACGCCAGGTGCCGGAATACGAGCTATTCCTCAACGAATTCCGTCGCAACGCTCAGGAGTTGATGAAAGCTAGTGAGCAGAAAAACCTGGACGCCGCATCTGTTGCCTACGGGCAGATGACATTGAGCTGCATAAGTTGTCATAAATTCATTCGTAAGGGCTCCGGCACCGAAAGCCACTGATTACAGCGTTTTAACCCATTATTTTCATCGATGGAGCAAGAAACAGGTTGCAAGATGCAATCTCTTTCTCGTTAGGCGCCATGCATATCCGTCCAGGCAATCCCGGCGACGCGAATGCTGTCGCGAGTCTGATCGCCAGCTTTCAGCCGATCCTCACTCTTGAGCCTAACGGTGCCGGAGCTGAGCAGTATCTCGCTTCGGTTTCCGAGGACGCTGAACGCCAGTACCTGGAGTCGCCCCGCTATGCGTATCTGGTCGCGGAGCTGGAAGGGCAAATGGTCGGCTTTGTCGCCATGCGGGACCAGACCCACCTCTTCCACTTGTTCGTCGCCGCGGCGCATCAGCGCACCGGCATCGCCCGCGCGCTATGGGAACAGGCGCGACAGATCTCACTGCTGGCTGGACCGGTCGCTGAGTTCACAGTGAATTCAAGCCTGAACGCAGTGCCTGTGTACCGTTCGTTCGGCTTCGTTCCTACCGATGCTATTATGCAGGCGCACGGCATAGCCTTTTTGCCAATGCGCCTCACGCTACAAAATGACGTTTGAATTTCCCATACGCGCCTGTGCGAGCTTGGCAGTCGGTGTAGTTGTTCTCCTGGCAGCGTGCTCCCGGCCTGGTTCCACGGCCGGCTCGTCGGGGCTCAAGCCAATTGACCAATCTGCACTGCAGGCCATGGTCGACACGACCGCCAGGGAACTCCTGATCCCCGGCGCCGTAGTTTTCTTGCGCACACCCCAGGGCGAGTTCACAGCTACTTACGGCACTACGTTACTAGGCGCTAAAAGCCCACCCAGCGCCGACACCCACTTCAGGATCGCATCCAATACCAAGACGATGACGGCCGCGATGACGATGCAACTGGCCCAGGAGAGCAAGCTCAGTCTCGACGATCGAGTCTCGAAGTATCTCCCGGGAGTGCCCAACGGCGACAAGATCACCATCGCCGAGCTGCTGGAAATGCGTAGCGGCCTCTACAATTACACCAATGCCCCCGAAGTCTCGGCAAGCCTGGACCGTGACCCGACCAAGGTTTGGTCCCCGGACGAATTGCTGGCCATCGCGTTCGCGCACCCACCCAACTTCCCGCCCGGTACGGCCTTCGAATACAGCAACACCAACTATGCACTACTCGGCCTCATTATCGAAAAGGTCGATGGCAGGCCACTGGCCCAAGCGATGCAAGACCGGTTGTTCGGGCCGCTCGGTTTGCAAAACACCATCCTCCCGGCCAACTCCGTGAACACCATCCCCGATCCCTACTCGCATGGCTACCTGTATGGCAGCGCGTCGGTTGCCTTAATGGGTTCACCGCCTTACACGCCCGAGGTCAAAGCCGCCGCCCGGGCCGGCACCCTCCTGCCTAAAGACTACACGGACGTGAACCATTCTTTCGCTACAGCGGCCGGCGGCGCCATCTCCACGGCCAAAGATATCGCCACCTGGATCCAGGCACTGGTTGCCGGTCGGGTACTCAACGCCGCATCTCAGCGCCGTTGGCTCGACAGCTTGCAACCTGAGGACCCGAGCAAGCCCGATGGCCAACGGTACGGGTACGGCATCAGCCAACTGCGCTGGGGACCGAACACGGTCTATTTTCACGGCGGCGAGACGGTAGGATACAACTCGTTTATCGGCTATGACCCCAACAACCAAATGACCCTCGTGGTCTGGACCAATCTGACAGTATCGCTTGACGAAAAGCCGACCGCCAATGCTCTCATGTTAAAAGTGCTCGATCAGATCTACGCGGTGTCACCCTTGCCGGCCTCCCCGTCGCCGACCAATTAGCCGGTTGGAGTTGGGCTGTGTTGCAACAAGCGCGCACACACGGAAAGAATCCGCGCTTTCTCTCGCATATCGCAAAACGAAAGTGGCATTATTTCCCAAGAGGTGTCGAAACTTCCGTGCCGGCTGGTGGTGTAAATTCGAACATTGACGCCGGAACAGGCCCATGTGTTTGATCCGAATACGTGGTTACGATCCGGTCGCCGTTCGGTAACAGCATGTCGGTACGTTCCACCCGCAACTGATCGTTGATCCGTAGAGCGAGCTTCTGAAATACGCGTTTCATTGACGCCGCACGTGGCATCAGTCGTAGCTCATATCCGTTCTCGACCTTTGCCGCGCTGATCTGGAAATTGTTTTCAACGTCCTCCAGGTTCAATGACGAATTGATCGCTGCCACTGTGGAATCGAGCGGCGACCCTTTACCCAGTGGATAACGCTCCGCCGATTTAAAGTTGGGGTAATAAATCCAGAGCTGACGGCCATCGCTCACGGTCAGGCTGGGTGAGTTGCCTTTGACTTCGCGCCGGAATTTGTTAGGCGGCTGGAACCAAACTTTTCCCGAGCTCAGGATTGGGTTTTTCATCAACCGGATCATTCGTTGTTCCTGAAAATCGGCCTGGGTGATCCGATTCTGCCGAATTGAGGCCAGGAGGTTCTTGAGATCAGCCTCCGAAACCGGCGCGCCGTTCGCGATGCATGTCAGTGATACGAGAAAAATTGCCGCACATAGGGTCCTGCGCATGCGGTGACCTTATGTGATTAGCCTGAATTCTCAAAACGGGACACCGAAATACGGTCGTACGGCTGCCAAAGTGACGGCAGCGTTACTTTTTGCGATTCAGCGAGGCAACCCAAATAGTTGTCCATTTTACCGCATGCAAATCGTCATCTCATTAGTGAAAGGAGTACTGTAAAGATGAAAACCACCAATTCGCTGCGCGTTCGAGCTCTTTCGTTTCTTCAGTGATCGATACACAGAACGCCCAGATAATTTGATCGAGCTCGTCGCCTTCGGAATAGTCGTAATCACTGCAGCTTTGTCGCTGGCTAACGCGATGACAACGGCGTTGAAGTGAACCCGACCACAGAGGGAAGAGCCGAGGCCGAGTTCGTGAAATTCAAACAGCAATGCGAGGAGTTCGGACCAAGCAGCGTCGCAAGGCTGCGTCCTATCCCGAAAGAGATAGAACCAAAGTCGTATGTGGGAATTTGTCAGAAGCATTGTCAAACCTTGGATCGAGGGTGTTTATGAAAAACAGAAAAAACTACATTGCGAAATCCACCGCGACGCTTACGCAAAGCGGACTGCTGGCTGCCTTGCTACAACACCAGCGTCGCAAGGTGATCGAATTAACTCAGCGTCACGCACAACGCCAGCAGGCGCATCGGTTGCTTGGGAGTAGCTTAACCTGGTTATTGGCGCGCTCGCGTGGCATCATCGCGGGTCGACGAATCCGTCGGACTTCAGGACAGGGAATCCTCCCTCGACACACTTGAAGCTTCAACCGAATCACCGACGATGCACCACCAAATCCACACTTACTCAGCCCTGTTGCGACAGATCCGCAATGATCTGCGGGTCCAACATCCCGAATGGATCCAGCCAAATGGCGATTCTCCGTTGTGTGATTCTTACGAGGCGCGCCTGATGAAATTGCTCGAGGCCTCGAGACCCATGGAATCCAACGAGAAAACCGTGCGTTCCTGATTTCAAGCACGGTCACGGTTTCGGTCAGCGATAGTCCAAACTTGCCAAACCCGAAAAATTCGCCACCGGCGATTTTCTCATGGTTGACCGGTTCCTTGCGGTTCGATCGTTGTTTTCGCGAAATCCTTGGGTTGTGTCTCCAGCAGAGCGTCTCCAACACTTGCGAGCTGACGTTTATAGCAAAAGAAGGCGAAGAGAGCAGAAGCCAGCAGCATCAATTTCCAGAAGACGAATTGCGATCGGCTCCAATGATCGCCGCGGGCGCCGACCGCGGTTCCGATCGGGCAGAACGCCTGGAAGACTGCGGAGCCCGTGAAATATAGCTCGACGAGCTATCGCGGGTCAGATAAAAGCCTGCTTGGTTACGTCATCCGAAAGTTTCATCTCTTCGGCACGGCTGAGTAAGCCGCAGGGGCTGAATCCTCGCTGAGACATCGTTTAGCGCGATCCCCCAGGTCCAACTGTAGCCCCGAGTCAGCCGAAGCGAGCGCCTGCCGTTCAAAAGCGCCTCGTGAGGACGGTTCCTGGTTCCGCGTGGAACTGGATTGCAGTTAAATGCAGTTCAACATCCATCCTCAACAAGAAAAACAAAATATGACAACTCCACACTTAAAAAAATCAATGGACCGCTCGCCTTCGCGGCTTGCTCTCCTTTTCATCCCTCTCCTGCTTGCCTGCTTTGCTATACCTGCGATGGGGGCGCAGGATGAAACCCCTAACCACAAGGAATTTTTTATTAATTCTATAAGGGAAGTCCCTTCCCCGTGCGGCAGTGAGATGGTAGACATACGCGGCCTAATGAGTCTCAAGTTCGGGTTTGGGCAGTTTCTTGGCCAGCGCTTCTTTATGCCTGTGGACAGAGATTTAGCAAAGGGGATCGGCCAAATCAAATGCCCAAACAGTGGTGAGTGTTGGGTTGGTATTGGCAAAACAACTCAGCGTCGGTATATGGCAAATAGGACAATCACGATTAACGACGTTAAGAACAACATCGATTCGCAAAATAAGGTCAAGGGGGTTTACGGTACCGGCACGTGCACGATAAAGCTTTTCGTTACCGGTAATCCCAATCCACCTGGCCAAGGCGACCCTTGCCCCGGATGCACTTTCAAACGCTTTAGCGTTGAGTACACCCTAAGCTATCAATTTAATAAAAACCATAAGGTGACGCCCGATGGTTTTAAGGTTATAAAGCAAAAAACTTCCGATATCCGTTGCCCCAATTAACGAGCGAACGCAGGGCGGGGCATTTGCGTCACTTCAACTTTCGCTAGTTGCGCGACAGTGCGGATGTACGCACACGCGCGCGCACACAAGATTCTGAAAACCACATCGTTGTAGCTGCGGGCGGCAATTTTTTTCATTGCTTGCCGGTTCCTTGCGGTTCGATCGTTGTTTTCCCGGCATCCTTGGGTTGTGTCTCCAGCAGAGCGTCCCCAACACTTGCGAGCTGACGTTTATAGCAAAAGAAGGCGAAGAGTGCCGAAACCAGCAGCATCAATTTCCAGAAGACGAATTGCGATCGCCTCCAATGATCAAACATGGCCACCGTCGCCAGCGCGCTGACGAAAAAGAAACTGACCTCGCTAACACAAAGCAGGACATGACCCAACACAATCCGACGACGGAACCGGATTTGAGGCTGAAGACGGCGCGCATACCAATAGGCCGATTGCATTACCACAAGGCCAAACACAGCGAAAGCAAAGTCCGCAGGCGTACCGACCACGACTTCTCCGGCAGTCAACTCCCGGTAATCAGGAAGCGCGTCCCAGAAAAACACCTGGGCTCCGACAACCTGTGCGATGATCGCCCACCAGAACAGAGTTTTGCTTGCGGAGCCGTTCATCTCGCCGTTTTCAACAATTAAGAACAGTCGAACGTCGCCATCGCAAGCTGAAAGGAAGCGACCATTCTTACGGAGAGCATCAATGGCATCGCGACGAAAGCGACCGCGAGCCATGAGCAACTATCCACGCAGCCAAGGGGGAATGTCTAATGCGCAGAAAATGGCGGACCTGTTTACGATATTCAATTCCATCGGGCCCTGATTGTGGAATAATCTCGTGATCGTGCATGCAGAAGCTTACGCCCCCGGCCGGGTCGAACTTCTGGGTAATCACACAGACTACAATGGGGGTATTGTTCTAGGAGCTGCCATCGACCGCGGCCTGACCGTGACTGGTCGACGTCGAGAAGATGGGCTGATCCGAATCAGTTCCGCCAGGATGGGAAGCATGGAGATCCGCCGGGCCGAGCTATATCCGCAAACGGAACATCCTTGGGCTAACTATGTGCTTGGTGTCGTGAGTGAGCTCGACTCTTTGGGTCTTCGAATCCCGAATTTTTCCGCGCGAGTTAATGGAGATCTTCCCGCGGAATGCGGGCTTGCCAGTTCCGCTGCCCTTGAGGTAGCGACGGCGCTCTTTCTTCTAAAACTGTCCCGGGCGGAACTGCCACGGCTGCAAATTGCCAAGCTATGTCAACGAGCCGACCATGCGTTTGTTGGTGTTCAGTCCGGTTTGCTGGATCAAGTTTGTTCGATTTTTGGCCGTGAAGAACACGCTGTCTTCTTCGATGCCCGAAACGAGGAAGTCCGAACGATCCCATTTCTACGCGGGTTTGCGCTGCTTATTGCTGAATCAGGTAGTAACCGGCAACTCGCCAGTGGGCTCTATAATCAGCGGCGCAAAGAAACGCAGTTGGCCGCCAATGCCCTTGGCATCCCGACTCTGCGAGATGCGTCTCGCGCCACGCTCGAAAAATCCAATCTGCCGCCTGTATTGTTGCGTCGTGCCACTCACATCGTTGGCGAAAACGAGCGGGTCCGGCGAGCGCTTGACTTTCTCTCCGCCGGTGACGGTCTCGGTTTTGGCGCGCTAATGAATGAATCGCACGAAAGTTCACGAACAAACTTCGAAAACAGCACCCCTGAACTTGATATGCTCGTCGACATCGCCCTGACTCTACCAGGCGTTTGTGGTGCGCGGCTAACTGGGGGCGGATTTGGCGGGGCGATCGTCGCCTTATGTGATCAAGCCCGCGCCACGGCTGTCGGGCAGGAACTGACGCGGCAATATGCGAACCGCGTCAACGTTCAGCCACAAATTTTTGTGTGCAGAATTGCGAACGGTGCGCGCTAGCAAACAAGGAACGGGTCGCGGCGTTCAATCACAAATTAACGATGAACTGCCGTTCAGCTGTTTTTCCGGAACTTCGTTCTGCCGTTTTCCGTAGAATAAGTTGGAATGGAAGCACCCCTGCTTCCCAACAAACGAAATCGTCCTTGCGCAACTACGCGTCCCTAGAATCATTTTTGAAAGCTAAATGGCAAATGATGCGACGGTCTAAGAGATCGACGATTCGCACAGATGTTTACGAAATTCGGCCACGAGCTGACAAACATGGTGTCGATCTAGTCAGTGATGCACTTCCCTATAGTCCGATGTGGTATCGCGGGCAAAAAGCAATCACTGACGCAATCGACCACGCCAAGTTTTTCAGCCGCTCACATGACGCCGTGGTTCGCGTTTACGATGCAGCGGGTCACGTGATTGAGACGCACGAGCAATTCGCGTCAGCAAGCCAGAGTACGGCATTGCTGTAGCCGCGGGCGCCGACCGCGGCCTTTTAAAAGCAACGAAACGGCGCTCCGTTTACCTGTTCAAAGTCTGGTTCTTCGCGTATTCGATTCACTGCGGATCTGGCTAGCCACTCCCGAGCTTTTTGTCGCAACTCAGCGGCGCTATGCACTCCGAGTTTTTCCTTCATACGCATCTGGTGTGTCTCAATGGTTTTGACGCTTACATTCAATTCATTCGCTAACTCCGAAACTCCGAGACCTCTGCCAATAAAAGAGAAAATCTCCAGCTCACGATTACTCAGGCTATTGATATCAGAGCTGCCCACGCTTTTAGCGCCGCCTGCGAAACTACTTAGAATGAGCGGCAACACACTTGCACCTACGTACGGGCGGCCGGTTGAGATTTCATCGAGCGCTCTGAGCAGTTCGGGGGCGTCCTCGGTACTCAAGTATCCTCGTGCACCCGCGCGGAACGCACGTTGAGCCGAAAACGCATCAGCCTGCTCGGAAAGAGCAAGTATCGCAGCTGCTGGATCGAGGCTTCGGAATTCTTTGATCAACTGGATCCCGTCGGCACCAGTGAGCCTCAATCCAATCAGAACAAGATGGGGTTTGTGCCGCAGAAATAACTCCCGGGCCAAAGGCGCTTCGTCCGTTTCGCCGCACGCCATAAATTGCATGCTTTTGGCAATTAACGAGAGCACGCCGGAGCGAACGAAGCCTGTTCGATGAACGACGAGTATTTTTGCTTTTGTCAGACGTTTCCCTGACACGTCGTCGGGTTCTTCTGTCAGGTGTTTTTTTGTCGGTAGCCGGGATCGCTGACCCCGGCCATCAGTCTCTCCTCGGTGCGCTGTAGCCTTGCGTGAAGGCAGCTCGTTCTCACTGCGTGACCGCTTATGCCGGTGTTTGCGCACGTCTGAGGGATTTGCAGCCGTCTTGTAGGGTAAAATCCGGACATAGGCCAAGACAAAAATTCAGGGATCAACCCCGACAGACAACCGGTCGGCTGTCCGATTATCCTCCGCGCTAAGTGAAAATATGAAAAAAAGATTAATTAACGTGCAGGCCGTCATTTCTCTGTGGGTTACGCTCTTCATAGGCAGTATTGCGGCGATGCCGGTGCAGCTGTTTGCCCAGAGTTACCCTCCGCCAGGCAGCATGAAGGATTTTTCCGATGCGATGATCGAAACGCCAAACACGGCAATGGCTCTTGACACGAGCGATGTTCCAGAGGTCCAGCCTGAGCCGGATTACGCCGGCGCGCCAGCGACGGTTCAGCCTGAGACGCCAGACACGCTGCCAACAAATTATGATGGACCAATCGGCGTGACCGGCGTGATCGACAATGTCACGACAGGCTGTTCGTACAGTCCGCTTTCGCACAATGCCCTTCGAGGCCCAATAATTGATATCGATGTCCCTGGGGCTTTGGGAAAGTACGGGCTAAAGATGAGGCGCTATTACAACAGCCGCAGCAGCCAGTACCTGGGACGCTTCAGTGGATCTTAGCCCCGGCTGGTTCCACGAGTACTCGTGGCTCTTGTGGAGCAATGGTTACAAGGTCATTTCGTCTCAGGGCAATGTTCATGATTTCTACTGCGGTAAGCCGGTTGGAGTATCCGAGGGTTGGGATGATGGGAATCAGATTCGGCACCAGAACGGTGGGATATGGCGGCTTGCGGATGGAGGGCGGGTTCACTTTTCGGGCGGCGGCTTCGCTGATTACATAGAAGATCCCTATGGCCTGCGGACGACCATTACTCGCGATAATCAGAACAGAGTCTCGAGGGTGACCGAGCCAGGCGGACGATACTTGCAGTTCATTTACGGTACGACGGAGGCCTATACCGATCCGGCCTACGGCAACAAACTGCTGCAAAAGGTTGAGGCTTACGATGGCCAGGGGCATTTGAGCGAGAGGGTCACTTACACTTATACGCGCGTTGATTCTGGCGGTGTCGTTCCCAGCACTGGTGAGCATGTAATCAGGAGGATGCTAACCGGCGTGGCTTACGATGATAATACCACAGCAAGTTACTCGTATCGGATCGACAATGTTCCCGACAGCCCGACCTATCCGCCGTACACGTTTAAATTCGATCCCCTGCTCAAGGGTTGCAATGATAAACGGTATAACGGCCCGATGCGCCAAATCGCTTATGAATACCAGAATCTCGGGCCGCACGGCGTGATAACGAAGGAATTCAAGCCCAACGGCCCTCTGGTTTCCAAGATCGAGCCCGACCTGCCGCTGCATCCCACAGGCGGTTCGCTACCCTACCAGTTTACCGAAACGCGTGGTGACGGACCGCAACGCACCTTTAACTATACTCAGTTTCACCTCTGCCAGGGCAATGAGTGTGACCCATGCACCGACTACCAGGAGAACAATCCTCCGCAGCAAATGCTCACGGACTACACCGATTTTCAGGGAAACAGTACACACATAGGATATGACTCAAATTGGTATATCAATTCGGTTCGAGACGCCAATCTTCACACGACGAGTTACGAACGAGGGAATCCACCCTCCCAAGACGGCATAGGGCAGATCAAGAAAATCACTCATCCCGACGGCAGCAGCTACATCCAATACACATACGACCCAGAGACTAGTGCTTTGGACGGTCATTACATCCACAGTATCAGAGATGAGAACGGTCATACAACTATCACCAATCGCGACGGGAATCACCGCATCAGTCAAATCGATTATCCTTCGGACCAGAACACGCCTGCCTCCCACGAAGAGTTCATTTATTGCGATCAGGCGCACGCTGATGCGCAGTGCGGCAACGGCGCACTGGGTCAGGTTAAAAGACACCGACTCAAGAATAATGCCTATGTGCACTATCGCTATGATCCTCGCGGCCTCTTGATCGATCAATGGGAGCCGACTATGAATTCCGCTGCCAGCGATGCCGAGCCACACACGCACTACGATTATTACACGGCTGCGGACGGGAGGGCCGGCTGGATTGATCGGGTCAAAAAAGCGACCATGCCGGCGAATTGGCTAGGCTACGTGGCCACAGAGACATACCAATACGACTTGAACGCCAGCCTTCAGCCGTGCCCAGGCCGTGGATTGGTCACCGTCGTCACTCATGCTGACAACCGCTATCACTCAGCCACGTACGATCAGTGGGGGAACAAGCGGTTTGAATGGAATGAACTGGGTGAGCGTACCGCTTATCTTTATGACGGCTATAACCGAGTGAAGAGCGTAACCAGGGCGAATGAGACAACAACTTATGATTATGCGCCCACTGAGGGCGGACAAAGTTACCCGCACACCAGCAACTCGCCATATTGGGTGACATTGCCTACAGCAGTTAAGACCCACAACGTTTACGACCAGAATTGGCGAAAGACCTCTTCCAGCGTTACTGGGCGAACTACTTGGTTTCATTATGATCCGGTCGGGAACCTGGACTGCGTGACTGATCCACGCGGCTCCGGACCCTGTGGGGCATCCTATACGACGACGACCCAATACGATGTTCGCAACCGCAAATGGAAAGTCTGGGATGCGCAGGGGCATCTGACAACGTTTACCTATGATGATGCGAGTAACCTGACATACATTACTCGTCCCGACAGCTCCGTGGAACACAAAGGCTATGACGCGATGGACCGGGTGATCTGGGACATTATGCCATACAGTCCAGCGGGCCAAAACTACTCCGCAGTTAACCTTGTTACGCGGTTTCAATATAATCCCTCAGGCACGCTCTACAAGGCTACGCTGACCAATGATAACCAAGGCGATCTCAATCCCGATCATTGGACAACGTTTGACTACTACGATGCATCGGATCGATTGAAGAGGATGACTTACCAAAACGGGCATACGCAAGAGTGGAGCTATGATAATGCAGGTAATATGTATGCGCGCAAAGCAGTGGACGGCTCGTCTTTGGCTTTTGGTTACGACAATCGCAACCGCAAGTATTTCGAGGTATGGGGCGACCTGTCCGAATGGCGTTACTACGAACTCGACGCTGGCAGCCAAGTTCGGAGAGCGGTGAATGGGACCGGAGATTGGTGGATCAACTACATCTCCGATGTTCATCGAGACTATGACACCGCTGGCCGGCTCACGTCGGATCGACAAGATCTGGACGGCCCGAATCAGGGCCTGGCAAGAAAGGACGTCACTTACGAATATGACGTAACGCAACGGGGCGGGAATGGAAGACCAACGCGCATCTATGTCCCTGGGGTTTCTGGGGGCGGATACGACTATTCTTTCCGATACGACGACATGGATCGATTTGAAAAAATCCTTCGCAACGGACTGACCTATCCGCATTACCAGTATTATTATGACAATGCCTCGAACGAAACCCAGCGGCGTGGTTTTCTGAGCAACACCGCAACGGTGGATCAATTCTATAATCCAAACAGTCTAAACCGTATTGGCAAAGTAGAGCTGAAGAGGAACAACAATTCATACACTCCACAAGAATTTGAAGACTACTCCTATTATCCCAATGGGCAGCTGTACTCAGTCACGCGAGGAGACAACTTACAAGATCAGTTTGGTTATTACCTGGATGGCGAACTCTTTTGGGTAATGTACGGAGTAAGCGGCGCCATGGGGCCGGACGCAGGCGCAACTGTGCCTGCAGACGACCCTGCAAAAGAGAAAACACCGGAAGATTTTCTTTCCCTCGGAATGCAGCCGGACTACACCCAAACTTATCAGCGCGCAGTGACCTACGTCTATGACAAAGCCGGTAACCGGCTGGGGACTAACGACAATGGTCAAGTGATCACAGTCTATACGCCCAACAATGTTAACCAATACGGGTCCATTACCATCAATAATGCTGCCGACCCGATCAGCAACGGAAGTCAACATGAAGTGACTTCTTACAAGAATGTGAATTACACATACATGAAGGATGAACATCTCGTCGGCGTTTCGACCGTCAGTCCCAACCACACTTACCAATTGGCCTATGACGCTTTGGGCCGTTGCGTCAAACGCACAGTTGACGGAGTTAGGAAGTATTACATTTACGACGGCGAACGACCGATTCTGGAGTATAACACAACTGGCGGACTGGTGGGATACAATCTTTATGGGAAACGGATTGACGAGACCCTAATGCGCTACGACCCCACGCTGACAGACCCGAACCTCCGGACCTTCTATTACCAACAGGACCACGAAGGCAGCGTGACGCGCCTGGTCAACGGCAATGGCGACATTATCGAGAAATACAGATACGATGTGTTCGGTAATCCGCTCATCCTGGCACCTAACAACACTGGGCGGAGTGTATCCATTGTGAGCAATCGGTTTATGTTTACCGGAAGAGAATTCTCAAATCTTTTCGGGTTCTATGAATACCGTGCCCGAGCTTATAATCCGCTCTTGGGCCGGTTCATGAGCGAAGACCCCAAGGGTGTTAACGCGGTCGATTACAACCTATTCCGCTACTGCCACAATGATCCCATTGATTTTAGTGACCCGATGGGGCGTGATGCTGAGTCGAACGGAGATGGGACATATCATTTTGTAATGCGACGTGATGTTGTGGTCTCCAACATCATTGGGAGCTACGTGGTCAACAAAACAAATGGCGACCTTCGTCAATGCGCTGGAGCAGCACAATTCCTAACAGGTACAAGAATATCTGACGGCACTTTGCACGACGCGCCTGCGGCTAGACACAACGGCTGGACTCGCGGCGCGCCGCTGACAAAAGAAACTCCAAATGGGACCCTAGTTGCTCGGCGTTGGGAAAATGGCGTTTACCCAAACAAGAGCATCGAACAGTACGATGCCAAAGCCGTCGAAAAAGACCCATCGATCATCAATCACACCGGGGTCAAGATTGGCTGGGATGATAATACTGGCAAGGCGATCATTCTCGATCAATGGAAAAGTCAGACGGGTTCGCTTCAGGCTCGCGAATATGATACACACAAAGAGGACTGGGCGGTGGTGAATGCGACCAAGCAGTATGATCCAAAGGCTTCCAGATCTGATTTCAAACCAGCGATTCAGAAGGATAAGGCAGCCGAGCACACCAGCAACGTGCTTCACAGCAAACCTGACCCGTCAGCTCCGTAACGATGAGGATCAAGCGCACAAAACGCGCGTCTAAGAAAATTTGGAATGTCAAGGCAACTTGCTTTGGCATCTTCTACTGCCTTCCGGTTACGGCTTTTGCGGCACCGAAAACCGTTAGTGAAGACGGCGTATCGCTAACGTACGACACCTCTAGGTTCTCGAAGGTCGAGATTGTAGAGCTAAAGAAGGAAGCTCTTCCTAACCCCCATGATCGCCTCAACATACATCCAGCAAACCTCCTGTTTCTGTTCTATGTGGATTCACAATACGCGGGTTCCATTAAGCTTTATCCACTGGAAGATCGCAGTGTAGAGGATCTCACAATTGCTTATCCAGAGCTTCCCGAAAGAGCGGCTGCGTTAGCGAGAATACTCAAGGATCGGCCGCCACTTCCACAGCACTATCCCGACGGCATGCCAAAGGAGATCCCCACAATTCAGAATCAGATGTCTGCGCAGTATTTCTTAAGCCATGTGCGATACCTGGACTTTTCGTGGGGTTCTAGCATCGGCTTCCTCGTACAGTACTCGCAAGACGCAAGCAATTACGCGGTTGGGGCGCGACTTGGTTACCAGATCGAAGGAATCAGTGCCGTTAATAAAATTGCGGTGTCCGCGCATTTTGATGTTGGTCATCCCGATCTACCGCGCACCGAAGAAAATGGTCTAATCAAAGACAAGAACGGCGAAGACCTGGGCGAGGGAGATTACTTGAAATATTTGACACGGATGGAGAAATTTCTTGATTCGAAGAGCGAGAGCACGTTTCAGCCACCGCTGACGTCTATTCAGACACTCGTTGGGTCACTTCGATTCGAGAATGTGGACGCGGTTGGCTGGGGTTCAAAGTTCGACGGCAAGACAACACCGATCGAGTGATTGCTGAAGGGTATGGACATCGGCAGAAGGAGAAAGGGAATTGGAGCTTGCTATTCCCCATTTGCAAAATTGCGGTTAACTCCGCTGCATGCCTCGATGGCGTTGCGCTTGTTTTTCCGGAGCCGCATCACGAGGAGAGATCCAA